>NZ_UWPE01000001.1 GCF_900604955.1 Neoactinobaculum massilliense | reverse complement strand
CGGTGGGGTGGTGGACGGTGGACGGCGGCTTCCGGTGTTAGCCCTGCTGGCCTTTTTGGTGTCTACTCGGTTGGCCCTTTTGGCGGATGGGTGGCTGACGGCAGGTGGGGTGGTGGGTCTGGGCCCTCTGGTGGACGGGCCGTGGGTCTGGGGCTCTCCCGCTGTTTGCGGGTGGTTAGGGTCGTTTGCGGGTGGCCGGTACACCTTCGAAGAGCATTAACGGCCTTTGAACTGGTTTTGGTCGGGTTTGATGACCTTTAAACGGTATTAAAGGCCTTTAGACCGTAGATGGGGTGGTTGGCGTATAGGGCCGGCGGGATAGCGGACTGATGGGGTGGAAAGGCGGGGCTGGCGGGGAAGTGATGGGCCGGTTCCTCTTGCCCGGGTTTGAAGGTGATTGGTGCTGTTCGCTGGTGTATTAACCACCTGAGAACGGTATTAAAGGCCGTCAAACGCATAGCGGAATCAACTCGTAGAGGCGCCACGCCACTCGCCAATCGGTCTAATGGCCATTAGACCGAACTGATGGCCTTCAAACGCATGGCACTGCCTGCCTACAGTGTGATCCGCCCACCTCCCGACCGGTCTAATGGCCTTTAATGCAGACTAATGACCATTAAACCGACAGGTACGGGTGCCCTCCTGCTGTTTGCGGGTGATTAGTGCTGTTTGCGGGTGGCCGGTACACCTTCAAAGAGCATTAACGGCCTTTGAACTGGTTTTGGTCGGGTTTGATGACCTTTAAACAGCATTAAAGGCCTTTAAACCGCGGGGAGGGACTGCCGGCCCTGTCCAGTGGGCCTTGTCCGCCGCCGGCCCTGTCCGCCAGTGGGCCCACCACCAGCGGAGGACGCCCCTAGTGCCGCCGCTGCATTGTGTCCGGGTGCATGCCGGTGCGGCCGGCCTCGCCCTTGTCGAGCGCGTCGATGGCCGTGATCTCCTCCGCGTTAAGCGTGACATTTGCGGCCGCAAAGTTCTCTTTGATGCGTTCCTCATGGGTGGACTTGGGGAACACCACGTACCCCTTGGCCATATGCCAGGCGAGTACCAGCTGCGAGACAGTGACGCCGTGGGCGGCTGCCAACGGGGTGAGTACGGCGTCGTCGAGCACCAGCCCGCGCGCCAGCGGGGACCAGGCCTCCACCACCGCACCGGCCGCCTCGGTGGCCTCTACCGCTGCCGAATTATGGAAGTAGGGGTGGATTTCGATCTGGTTGACGGCCGGGACCGTGCTGGATGCGGCGGCGAGCTCAGCGAGGTGATGTGGTTCGAAGTTGGACACGCCGATCGAGCGGATCTGCCCGCGGGCCACCAGCTCCTCCATCACCTTCCAGGAATCCACGAAATCGCCGGTGAGGAGCGGCCAGTGGATAAGGAATAGATCCACGTAATCGGTGCCCAGCTTTTCTAGGGATTCCGCGAACGTTTCCCGCACCCGCTCCGGCGCGTGATTCGGATTGTCCAGCTTGGTGGTGAGGAAAATATCCTTGCGCGGCACGCCGGAATCTTTGATACCGGCGCCCACGCCCTCCTCATTGTGGTACATCTGCGCGGTGTCGATGTGCCGATACCCGAGGCTCAGCGCATACGCCACGGATCGCCGCGCCTCCTCGGGGCTCATCTTGTATGTGCCCAGCCCCAGCTGTGGAATGGAATAACCGGTATTGAGTGTGACAGCAGTAACCATGCGTCTATTCTTGCCGTTTTCGCCGGCGCGGTCACGCTGTGGCGGGCGCGGGCTGCGGATCGTTTCGCATGGGGCGGATACGAGGGGCGGCGTCGGGGGTACTCGCGTCTTGGGGGTGGCGTCCGGGGTGGCGCCCTGGGCGCTATGAGTTGGTGCCAGAGCAGTGGCGTGGTACCGGGCGCTTGGCGTGGTGCCGTCGGTATGCGGCCCGCACGCACCGACCCTCACACGCCGTACGGGATACGGGCCGGCACGGTGCATACCCGGCTGGCGCGCCTCGACGTCGTCCCGGAGCTGCTACTCCTTGAGGAGGCGGGTGCGGGCGGCGGCGTCGTCCTCAGCGCGCAGGCGTGGCTCCGGGCGGGTACCACGCACGCCCTCCATCCCGGCGTAAACGCTGCGAATGTGGTCCATGTCCGCCTCGACGTTACCGGTGAGGAAGAACTCCTCCTCCGTCCAGCCGTACGTGTGCGTGCGGCGATCGATGAAGCCGAACTTAATGGGCAGGTGGGTGGCCAGCGCCATGCGGTAGAAACCGGACTTCCAGTACGTGACCGGCTTGCGGGTGCCGGACGGGGTGAGGACCAGGTGGAACGTGGAGGCGCTCGCGGCATGGGCGACGACGGCGGCCACCAGGCCGTGATGGTGCGAACGGTCCACGGTGATACCGCCGATGCGACGCACAAGCGCGCCAAGCAGAGGCACCTTCACGACGCCGTCCTTTACCAGGAATTCCACGTCGCTGCCCATGCCCCACAGTGCGGCGAGCATAAAGATTGCGTCCCAGTTTGACGTGTGCGGGGCGCCGATCGCGATGAATTTCTCGGGCAGCGGTGGCGTGTGCGGCGTCCAGCGGGAAAAGGCGCGATATACCCGCGCGATGAACTTCTTCAGACGCATGTACCCTCCTTGGCCGGCGTGGCTGGGGTTTGCCGGCTGGCGTTTGCCGGTTGGCTGGCGGCGGTGCTTTCCCGTCACCGGCTTGCCTGCACCGCTTAGCTTGCCTGCGATCGCTTGGCCCGCGTGGTCGACACTTGCCCCTACCCGTCGGCGGCGCTTACCCGTCACCGACAACGGCGCTTGTCTAGCCGTGACGTTCACGGCCTGGGGCAAGGTTACCCTTGAGTCATGAGCACTGTGGACAAGGATGCCCTCAATTTCGAGTACGAGCGCAAATTCTTTGTGGAGCACCTGCCCGAGGACGTGGTGCGCAGCGCGTCCATCCAGGCTATCGTGCAGGCCTACCTGTTTGCTGAGGATGGCTACGCCGTGCGTGTACGCATCGCTTTTCCAGATCGGGAGTACGCCATGGTGCCGTTTTCTGAGGATGTGGACTTCCTGGGGAGTTATGAACGGCGGGCACTCGCTTCCCTTATGTCCGACGACGACGTGCGGTCCAGTACTGGTATGGGTACCGACGATGTGCGGTCCGGCGCCCGGGTGGGTGACGACGTCCTGCGGTTCGGTGCCGGGATGGGCAGCGGTGCCGTGCGGCTTATGCCGGGAATGACCGGTGATGCTGGGCGGTCCGGTGCCGTGCGGCCTGGTGCTGAGATAGATACCGACGACGTATGGTCTGGTGCCGGAGCGAGTGACGATTCTGGGCGGTTTAGCGCAGGGATGACCGGTGGTGCTGGGCGGTTCAGAGCGGGAGCGGGCAGCCGCGCGGATGGAGGTATGGGTGACGCTCGGCCTCGCGCGACGGTCGCCGTGAAATCACCCGCTGTGGCCGGCGAGCGATACGAGCTTGAGGTGGAGCTGGATGTGGATGTCGCCCGGCAGATCATCCGACGCAGTTCCAATGTGGTGCTCAAGAATCGCTACTCTCTGTGGATTGATGAGGATGGCTGGGAATTCGACGTATTCGGCGGGCAGAATGCCGGGCTGGTGATCGCGGAGATTGAGCGGCTAGGGCCGGTGGTGGACCTCAAGATTCCGGACTTTGCTGTAAGCGAAGTCACCGAGGATACGCGGTTTACGAATGATTTCCTTTCCAAGGAGCCGTGGTTGAGCTGGGCGGACAATTACCGGACTGAATTGGCGGTGCAGGGTCCACATTTTCTGGATTTGCACGGTCCGGAGTGAATTTGCATCGTGGCTAGTATGCGGGCCTGAAGTCGGAGCGAATTCTTGCTTCGGCCGGCTTGCGGACTCCAAGCCGGAGTGGGTTCGCGTCGTGGCCAGTTACGGATCTGGAAGGCGGCCTGGCATAGCCGGTACACGCGGTGTTGCGACCCGGAATGTGAGGGCGGGAATGCGCTTCGAGTTGTGTAGCCCGCACACGCGGTGTTGCGGGTCCCTAGCATGGCTCGTGTTTCTGAGGTGGGGCTAGCCGGGAGGAGAATTTGACCGTATTCTCGGATGCGGTGGTAAACGTGGCAAAATTGCGCAAATCTAGGTAATTAAATCTACGCATGACTGGTTTTACCTCCAATATCACAGAGGTATGACGATTACGTTAGATTCCAGTAAAGTTACGGGTCAGGTTCATTATTGGGCCCCGAGCCGCGAGCTCGGATCTAAGCCAGTGCAGTCACTCCGGTGGCGGGCACATCAGGCAGGTGCAACCCGGTCGAGGTGAGCGACTGGAGCGTGCTTGCTGGGAGGGCGGCGCAACGCGTCGCCCTCCCGTTTTCATATCGTCAGGTCTTGTCGCCTACCCACACCACGTCCGTTCTGAGACCACTAGGCTTGCGCACATGACCACACAGCTCCCGATCTCCACGGTCCACCCGACGGCGCCGGATCATCTTTCGGCAATGGCCCTGTTTAGCGCACCCATTGATGTGGCGGCGGCGCTGAGCCGAGTTCCCAAGGACACGCTGGAAACTGCGGTAGGCCTGGATCATATGGACGGTGGGGATGTTTACCACTACATGGATTCAGGTGTCACGGTGCTGGTGACGCCTGTGATCGGTGAGGCCGAGGTGGGTACCGGTGTACTGCCGCCCCACGCATTCCACACCATGATCACGCTGTTCTCCTCCATGGCTCGCGAGGGGGCAGATATGCCGGATCCTGTCACGGATCAATTTGCGGCTCAGCGCCGGGCAGCAATGGTGGCGGTGCACAGGGCTTATTCGCGGCTCATTCACGCGCTCATGCCTGAGCCTGCGGCCGTCGGTGTGGCGCATCCGGAGTTGGGCATCGTCTACCCCGCGGATGTACTCAATAGCTTGAACGACGACGCCCGCTTCCTCGAGTGGGTTTACGTTGCGGTATCCGAGGGGGACGCCACCGTGGGCCGCACTCGCGGACTGCCGCTATTTGGGCACCTGGATCTACAGGTGGCAGGTTCGGCGCATTCGGGCTCAGACGTGTACAACATGCTCGCAAACACGGCTGCCTACGTCATCCTTGATTCAGGCACACTCATGCCGGGTCAGACCCTTGGGCAGTCCGAAGCGGAGCGCCTCCCCATCTCCCAGGGGCACGACGAAAAGGGCGAGGCAATTCTTAACATCTCCTATTAGCGCTGCGGGGGAGTAGTGCTGCGGGGGGGGGAGCTGTAGGGGCTGCAGGGAGGTCCCGCTGTCGCTGTGTCTGCCGCCGGCTCAGCTCTGTGTGCGGTTGGTAGGTAGCGGTTGTCGGGTGGTTAGTGTGGTTGTCAGGTGGTTGAACCACCTGTGAACGACATTAATGGCCTGCAAACCATCGGAGGGCTGCTTTAAAGGCCTGTAAACCGGTTGCGGGACTGTGCTAGCAGCCTGTAAACGGGTGGCTGGGGTGCTTTAAAGACCTTTAAACCGGTGATGAGGCGGTGGCTGGTGGTGGCGGGGTGTACTAAGGCTGCTTTAATGGCCTGTAAAACGTTTGCGGGTGGTTAGTGCGATTGTCGGGTGGCTAAACCACCTGTGAACGACATTAATGGCCTGCAAACCATCGGAGGGTTGCTTTAAAGGCCTGTAAACCGGTGATGGCGGGGGCGGTGGCTGGTGGTGGCGGGAGTGCACTAGCGGCCTCTAAACCTGCAGGGTGGCTGCGAACACGGCTGACGTCGCACCTGCCACGTCTCCCCGCCGCGGCCGCCCGTTATACTTTCCCTGTCCGCGCGGTGGCAGGGCCGGACATGGTGGCGATAACGCAGATGCTGGGTGAATTGGCTCAGCGTGGAGCACGCTGCCAGCGGGAGGGGCGACCCGGCCGCACGAACCCACTGACGAAAGAACATAATGGAATCCACCGCGCACTCCAATGAAACGCAAGCGAACGTGGCGCTGAACTCGGCGTCGTCGGACTTACACGACACCACCCGGACCCACACCGCGGAGCCGTACCGGAATCAGGCGGGAGGAGAAATCCGCGTGGGCGGCCCGGCCTCGTCCACTCCGCCGCGGCTGTTCACCTACGTGGCCGTGTTCTTTGTGGCGTTCCTGCTGATCTCCAATATCGGCGCCACGAAGCTGATCGGCTGGAATATCGGGCCTGTCCACCTGGTGTTTGACGGCGGTGCGATCCTCTTCCCGCTCACGTACATCATTGGCGACCTTCTCTCCGAGGTATACGGCTTCGCGCGGGCGCGGCGAGTCATTGTGACGGGGTTCGTGACCCAGATTCTCGCCTCCTTCTGCTTCTGGCTGGTGCAGATCGCGCCGGCGAACGCGGGGTGGGAGAATCAGGCCGCATTCGAGGCCGTGCTCGGCGTGGTGCCGCGCTTCGTGGCCGCCTCCGTGCTGGGATTCCTGTTCGGGCAACTTCTTAATTCCTACGTGCTGGTGTGGGTGAAGCGCCGCTTCGGGGAGCGTCATCTGTGGGTGCGGCTAATCTCCTCGACGGTGGTGGGGGAGCTGCTGGATACGGCGATTTTCTGCTCCGTCGCCTGGGGCGCGGACGTGGTGGCCGGCAACCAGACTGTGGGCACTATCGTCAACCTGGGGCTCACCGGTTGGGCGTACAAGGTGGGGGTAGAGGTAGTGTTACTACCCATCACGTACGCGGTGGTGGCCGCGGTCAAGCGGGCTGAGGTGCGCGCGTAGGTGTCGCTAGGTTCTAGGTCGACGCCGGCCTGGGCGCCTAGAGTGGCTCAGGCGCCTAGAGTGGCTCAGGCGCTTAGAGTGGCTCGCCGGGTTGCCGTGGGGTGACTACGCGCAGCTAGCGGTCCGTTGGGGATGCGTGACGCTCCGGCCGGGGCTCGGCTTTGCCCACCGCGGGTAGCCAGGGGCTGCGGGTGGCCAGGGAAGGAAGCATGAGTACGTTTGAGATTGGTACACGGCTGGAAACGCAACGTGGGGCGCGGACGGGCCGCCCCCTGGGGCGCACCGGCGTCGTTCACACCCCTCACGGCGATATCCGCACCCCGGCTTTTGTGCCCGTGGGGACCAAGGCGACGGTGAAAACCGTGCTTCCGGAGCTGGTGGCGGATCTGGGGGCACAGGCTGTGCTGGCCAATGCTTACCACCTGTATCTTCAGCCGGGTGCCGACGTGGTGGATGAGGCCGGCGGCCTGAGCGTGTTTATGAACTGGCCGGGGCCCACCTACACGGATTCGGGCGGCTTCCAGGTGCTGTCGCTCGGTTCCGGTTTCAAGAAAGTGCTCACCGCCGAGTACGCAAATAAGGGTGCGGGCCGTGCGGATGTGAGCACGGCGAAGGCGGACCGGGAGCGGCTGGCCCAGGTGGACGACGACGGCGTGTGGTTCCGCTCGCATCTCAACGGCTCGAAGCACCGGTTCACCCCGGAGGTATCTATGGGCATCCAGCATCAGCTGGGTGCGGACATCATGTTTGCCTTCGATGAGCTCACCACGCTTCTCAACTCGCGCGGTTACCAGGTGGAATCTGTGGAGCGTACCCGCCGCTGGGCCGAGCGTTGCCTAGCTGAGCATCGACGGCTCACCGAGGCGCGGGTGGGTAAGCCCTACCAGCAGCTGTGGGGCGTGATTCAGGGTGCCCAGTATGAGGATCTGCGCCGGAAAGCCGCTCACGATTTGGGTGGCATGGAGATTGACGGCCAGCGTTTTGACGGCTTTGGGCTGGGTGGTGCACTGGAGAAGGAACGGTTGGGCGCCATTGTTGGCTGGATGACGGAGGAGCTGCCTGACGAGGCGCCCCGGCACCTGCTGGGCATTTCGGAGCCGGATGATCTTTTTGCGGCAATCGAGGCGGGTGCGGATACGTTTGATTGCGTGAATCCCTCCCGGGTGGCGCGTAACGGCGCCATTTACTCTGAGGACGGGCGTTTTAACGTTACTCGGGCTCAGTTCACGCGGGATTTCCATGCCGTGTGCCCCGACTGCGAATGTTATACGTGCACGCATTATTCGCGCGCCTATCTTCATCATTTGTTTAAGGCGAATGAGGGATTGGCCGCAACTTTAGCAACCATTCACAATGAATACTTCACTGTGCATCTCGTGGATGACATCCGAGCAAGCATTGAGTCTGGCACGTATGACGAATTTAAGAAAGAAACGCTAAATAGGTTCTATGCGGGTGGCTGGGGCCGGAGATAGAAGAATTAAGATAGGGTCGGATGCCAGAGCATCCAAAGTTACTTTAAGCAGTGGAGGAACGATGACAACTCCCAAATTGGGCCAGTTCGCTACCGTATTTCGTTCAGCGGTGGCGGCATCAGGTATGACCCTGTCCCAAATTGTGGACGCCATGGCGGATGAGGGCGTGAAGGTTACGCAGGCTACGCTCTCCTACTGGCAGTCGGGCCGGTCCGCTCCACGGCGACAGTCCTCCCTCGATTCCATTGACGTTTTGGAACAGGTTCTGGGCACAACGCCGGGCACGCTTTCCCGCGTGTTGGCCGAGGACCGCGGTGCGCAGAAATCCATGATGTACCACTCCAGTCACATGCTGGGTAACAGCAGTCTGGAGGAGTTCGGGATTGATCCGCGTACGGAACCGGTGACCGTTGTGCTCCGCGATGACAGCATTATTGCGGAGGACGCGCGCACATCGTCCGCGATCACCGATAAGACCGTGCGCATCATGGCCGATGACGCCACCACCATGCACATCATCGATACGTGGGATAAGGGCGACGAAGCAATGAGTGTGCGGGATGTGCGTTTCGCCCGGCTCGGTGAGGCCGTGCTGGGTGGCGACGGCAGCCTGCGCATGACCCCGTTGGAGATGCCCTCCTCGCTTAAGCGGGGTGACCTCTACCGGGTGGAGTACTCGTGCGGATTCAGCCACCCCAAACGCGTGGTGGATACGCTGCGGCGCTGGTTCGCGCAGCCGGTTGTGTTCTATTCATCCTCCGTGCATTTCTTGGGTATCCAGCCCGCCGTTATCCAGGCCGTTGAGGTGCGGGTGCGCGAAATGCGTACCAGCGGCCGCCGTAGCATTTCCGAGCAGCCCAAGCCCGTGGAGCTGGTGGACGGCTACGCGCAGTACACGGTGCTCGATCCCAGCGTGGCCGCCTTCTACTTCCGCTGGTACTGGTAAAGCTCTAGAACGCCCGGCCCGCCTGTTCGCGCAGGCGGCGCAGCGTATCCGCGTCCGGGAAACCGGTCACAGCAAACCGCCGCGGCCAAATCCCGTCCATCTCCTGGAACCCTTCCGGCCATACTTCCCGGGCCACGGAGAAGCGGAGCACAACGGGTTCGGTGGGCGCAGCGGCGACGTCGTCCCAAAAAGCGATGAACTCCGCATCCGGGAGCGTCCCGTACCCCAGCGAGCGGCGCCAGCGCGTGGCCGTCACCGCCCCGGTGGTGAGATGCTCAACGGAGGCCTCCTCAATGGCGCCGAAATCTGTGGGCCAGTCACGGAGCGTGCGCGCCTGGGCGGCATAGATGCGCGTGCGGAAGTCCGCCCGGAGCGAGGAGAGGATGCGTGCGGCCGGATGGTCGGGTAGCGGGATCCATTCGCGCCAGCCGTCGGCGGCGGCCGTGTGGGGGAGCGGGTAGACGGCCTCCTCAGGCGTGATGTTGCGCGCGAGTGCCTGGAAGAACGAGGGCAGGAGCGGATCATTGTCCTGCACGATGAACAGCGAGGTGCGCGTGGCGGGCACGAACAGCGGGGTGAAATCGCTGGGGTTGGCCTGCGTGGCGGTGGTAATGCGCTGGATGATGTCCATGTCCGCAAACCAGGAGGACTGGTAGGCCGCCGGCGAGGCGAACACCACCGCCGAGGCGCCGCCCACCGTGACCGGCTGCAACTCCACGCCCTTGTGCCCCTGCTCCAGGTTGAGCGTGCGCAGGGTCTGTATGGCTTTGCCGAACAGCTCGGCGGCGGGGATCTCCCCGCGCTCCAGGTTCAGGTCCGAGAAGAACACGGGCACAATCATGTCCGGCGTATCCGCCGCCAGCCCCGCGCCCACAAAATTGGTGAGTGGAATGTACACGATGGAATCGTTGGCGCGGCCGTCATCGCTGCGGAAGAAATAGTCCGCGGCGCGCACAATCGGCACAATCGTGGAGTCCGGGCCCACCTCCGGCGGTGTCTCCAGTTGCGGCTGCTCCGGGGCATGGTTGAACAGACTGCTGAAGAATCCGCTCAGTCCTCGCTTCGTTCCCGACGACGCCGTCCGCCCCGCATTCCCGGACGCGTTCCCGGTGGGGGTGGTTGCGGGGTGCGCGCTGGTGGATGCTGCGGTGGGTGGGAATGCACTGGAGTCCGCGGGTTTGGCCGGGTGGTCACCCGGGGTCTCGAAGCCGGTGGCAGCGGTATTGGTGGCGGAGCTGTTACCGTCCGAGGTGCCGGTGGTGGCTTTGGTGATACCGATGTGGATGAGCTGGTCGAGGAGCCGGGCCCGGACGGGTTCGGGGGCGTCTTCGGAGATCATCTCGAAGGGGCGGAAGCGGAAGGTACGGCCGTCCGCGAGGAGAATATCTAGCCACTCGCCGTTGGCATCAACCACGGCGTCCCGGAGTTCCGGGTTCGCGCTGGCCACCTGTAGCGCCCATCCCATTGCCGTCATACGGTCATTCTGTCATCGACGGCGGGGTGGGGAAACTCGGACGCAGGTGCGGGGTGCTTTTCATGACGGTGCCGGATTGGTAGGTCGGCGCGGGGCGCTCAGCGGTTCTGCAGTTCTGTGCTAGCTGCGCAAACAACCCGACGCATTAACGAGGGCGCGCTTAAGGCGCCTCAGGTTGACCGCACTGTAGAGCGTTTTCATCATGCGAAACCTGCATAGGAACGGCGGCCGTCACCGCTATAATGTGATCCACCGAACGTTAGTAATTGATGGTGGAATGCCTAGAGGACGCTCGGCAGTCGATTAATGAGTGCGGCTGCGGGATAGTGCTGAAGCGATTCTTGGTGTCGCTGTCAGGTGTGCGTAGGAGGCGGGAAATGACGCGATTGGTAAAAGGCATTATTATCGCCGCGACTATCGCCGTGGACCTTTATGGAATTGGCCGTGGCGTATGGATGCTCCTGTCTAATCAGCCGACACCGGCGGAGGGACTATCGCCCGTGGCATGGATCGGAATTTTCGGTCTCAACCTCATTGCTGTCGCGATCTTCCTGTGGCGGGAATCAGCGCGACACGCGCGAAGAGCTCCAAGCAACGACCAGTAAGCCCCCGGCAGGGTAACCCCGGGCATGACTACCCGGGGCGTGCCGGACCCGCGGCCGAAGATCGGCCCATCCCCACCTACTTCTTGCGGAACAGCCCCTTCTTGCGGAACACCGGTTCCGTGGTCACGTTGACGCCCAGGTGACGGAACACGCCCTCATCCACGGTGCCGAGGATGGTGGTGACGTGCACGTCGCACCCGCGCAGTTCAGGGAGCTGCTCAAGCGCGTGGGCCGCATTTGGGTCACTGGCGGCGGATACGGAGAGGGCTATGAGTACCTCGTCCGTGTGGAGCCGCGGATTCTTGGACCCCAAATATTCGGTTTTCAGCGTCTGGATGGGGGCGATCGAAGAGGGCGCCAGCAGTTGCACCCTGTCATCAATGCCGGCCAGCACTTTCAGCGCGTTGAGCAGCATGGCCGCCGAGCATCCGAGCAGTTCCGACGTTTTGCCCGTAATAATCTGGCCGTCTTTCAACTGTATGGCGCTCCCGGGTGCCTTCGTGCGCTTCTCCACGGCCAGCGCCGGCTCCACCACCGGCCGGTCCGTGCGCGCCAGGCCGAGCTTCCCCATGATTAACGCAATGCGCGTTGAATCATGATCGTTACCGTCGCCCTTTTTCTCCTCCGAGACCAGCGCGTTGTAATACCGGCGAATAATTTCCTGCTGAGCTGCGGCGCGGCAGGCGTCGTCGTCGGAAATACAGTAGCCCACCATGTTCACGCCCATGTCCGTGGGCGATTTGTAGGGGCTTTCCCCAAGCAGACGCCGCAGCATGAGCGCGAGCAGCGGGAACACCTCCACGTCGCGGTTGTAATTGACGGCCTGCTGCCCGTAGGCGACCAGGTGGAAGGGGTCAATCATGTTGAGATCGTCAAGGTCCGCGGTGGCGGCCTCATAGGCGAGGTTCACCGGATGATCCAGCGGCAGGTTCCACACCGGGAACGTTTCAAATTTGGCGTAGGAGGAGGTGATGCCGCGCTGATGATCGTGGTAGATCTGCGAGAGGCACGTGGCCAGTTTTCCGCTCCCCGGCCCGGGCGCCGTGACGACGACGAGGTCCCGTTCCGTCTCCGCATACTCGTTCCGGCCCAGTCCGTCCTTCGAGAGGATGAGATCCGTGTTGGACGGATAGCCGGGGATGCGGCGATGGCGGGACACCTTGAGGCCCGAATGCAGGCAGCGGCGGCGGAATGCTTTGGCCTCCTGGTTGGATTCCTCGTACTGGGTGATGACGATGTTGTTGACCAGGAAACCGGCTTCCCGAAATACATCCACCAGGCGGAGCACTTCACCCTCATAGCTGATGCCCGTGTCCGCGCGTCGCTTTGCCGTCAGATCATGCGCATTGACCGCGACGATGATTTCCAGTTCATCGCGAAGCTCGCCCAGCATGGCAATCTTGTTATCCGGCGTAAACCCGGGGAGTACGCGGGAGGCATGGTAGTCGTCAAACAGCTTGCCGCCCATTTCCAGGTACAGCTTGCCGCCAATCTGCTCCCGGCGCTCCTTGATTTTCGCCGACTGTAGGCGAATGTACTTTTCGCGGTCGAATCCGATCATGCGTCCTCTCTCTGCCGGCGCCACCCCGCCGGCTGCTGCCGGTCTCCGTGGGCCCTACCTGCGATTGGTACCAGGGTAAACCGTGGACCTTGCTCACGACGAACCGGGAGCGAGTGGTGGATAGAGCGGACGCGGGAGTTTCTGTGCACACGCGGCGGGTGCGCGGTGAGTGCGGCCTGGCAGGAGACGAGAAACGAGGATCCTTTACCACGCGGCGGGTGCGCGGTGAGTGCGGGGCCTGCCGAGTAGTCGATACCCGTGCGGGGCTGGGACGTGTGCGGGGCCAAGCCGGGCCACCACGGCGTCGTAGAATCGAGGCAATCATCGCGAGGGGAGGACGTATGCCGAAGATTACGGCGCCAACCGTTCATGAGCACCGCGCGCGCATGAACGAACGGCTGGTGGACGCGGCTGAAAACATCCTCCGTGAGGGCGGCGTACGGGCGTTGACGGCCGGGGCGGTGGCCAAGGAGGCGGGCATCGCCAGAAATTCGATTTATCGGTACGTGGACTCGGTGGACGATCTGCGCCTGCGCGTCCTGGAACGCAACGTACCCCGCTGGCGCGCGGCCGTATTCAGCGGCATCCCCGAGGATCTGGCGCCCCTGGACCGGCTGGTGGCCTTCGCGCGCGCCTCCGTGCGCGAATCGAAGAGCAACACCTCGCATGCGTGGCTGGTGGGCTTGTACCGAGCGCCGCGACGGGGCGGAACGCATGGTGCACACGGCACGCATGGTGCGCACGATGGTGAAGCATAGCGGGCACGCGCGGACGTGCGTGGTATTCACGATTTCATCACGGGCTTCATAGAATCCGCCTGGCGGGAGGCGGGCGCCCCGGATCCGGAACTGCGCGCCGCTTTTACACGCGTCATTATTTTCCAGGCATTTCGCTGCGTAGCGCAGGGCGCGGATACGGCTGCCACCATGAACGCGATGGAGCAGGCGATCCGCGGTATGGGCGCTGAGCTTGGTGCGGGCCGCTCGACGGAAGGAAGCGCGGAGGCGATCCACGTCAGGGAAGATGAGTTGGAGAATTCCGGCCGCGAGGACGGTGTGGCTGCTTCGTGACCCGCACGCTCGATGAACTGGTGGCCGCCCCGCCCGCGCTCCCGGTTGCGGCGGGACTCCCCGCGGTGGGCCGGGCGCTCCCGCTGGCTGTGGTGCAGGCGCCGCCGGGCACCGGAAAAACCACCCTTATCCCGCCGTACGTGGCCACGCGCGTGTCCGGCCGCGTCATTGTGACTCAGCCGCGTCGTGTGGCGGCGCGGGCGGCGGCCCGGCGCATCGCCGCGCTCCTGGGCGAGCCGGTGGGGCGCACGGTGGGATACGCGGTGCGCGGTGATTCGCGCGTCGGCCGGGATACGCGCATCGAAATGGTGACGCCGGGCGTGCTGGTGCGCCGGCTGCAATCGGATCCGGAGCTGGCCGGTGTGGCCGCGGTGATTCTCGACGAGGTCCACGAGCGTCACCTCGATTCGGACCTCGCACTCGCCTTCACGCTGGACGTGGTGCGCACGCTCCGTCCTGACCTGGCTGTCCTGTCCATGTCCGCCACTGTCGATGCGCAGCGCTTTGCGGATCTTATGGGGGAGGACGGCGCGCCCGCGCCGATCGTGGACATTCCGGGCGCGATTCACCCGGTGGAGGTGCGCTTTGCTTCGCCTCCACGTGGTGCGGAACCACTCGGCACGCTTGGACGCAGCGGTGCCACCGGGGTGCAGCGCGCATTCCTGGCGCACGTGGCGCGCACGGTAGAGCAAGCGCTCGCGGAGACCACCGGGGACATGCTGGTGTTTCTGCCCGGCGTGCGAGAGGTAGAGGCGGTTGCCGGGGCAATCCATACCGACGCCGAAGTGCTCACGTTGCACGGCTCGCTTCCCGCCGCACAGCAGGACCGTGTACTTTCGGGTCACGCGGGGGAGGCGGGCCACACGGACGACGTCGAAGCGGAGCCCGGTTCGCGGCGTCGTGTGATTGTATCCACGGCCATCGCGGAGTCCTCCCTCACCGTGCCGGGCGTACGCGTGGTAGTGGATGCGGGACTGTCCCGGGAGCCGCGCACGGACTATGCGCGCGGCGTGGGCGGGCTGGTTACCGTGCTCGAATCGCAGGCATCCGGTGTGCAGCGGGCCGGCCGCGCGGGCCGCGAGGGTCCCGGCGTGGCTTACCGCGTGATGAGCGAGCAAACCTGGGCGCGCCTTCGCCAGCACGCGCTGCCCGAACTGGCCACCGCGGATCTGACGGACTTTCTGCTCGAGGCGGCGGTGTGGGGTGCGCCGCGCGGCCGCGGCCTGGCCCTGGTGGATTCACTGGATCCGGTGGCGGTGGATTCTGCCGTACGTACGCTGCGCGGCCTCGGACTGGTCGACGCCGTGGGACAGGCCCTCCCCGGCGCGGCAGATTTCGCGCGGTTGCCACTCGATGCCCGCCTGGCCGTTGCCGCCGTGCGCGCCACCCCGCTGGTGGGTGCCGGGCGGGCCGCTGAGGTTGCGGCGGCGCTCGGCGAGGACATCCGGGTGCCCGGGGCAGATTTTTCCAGGTGGCGGCGCTTTGCCCCGCACGGCTGGGAGCGGCGGGTGGAGCGGGTGCGCAAGGCGGTGCGTGCCGTGGCGCAGGCCGCGCCGGACGCGAATGGTGGTGCAACGAGTACGGCCGGTGGGCCGGGAAGCGGATCGCGGGCGGCCGGCGGGCCCAGCGCAGTCAGTAGATCCGAAAGTGCAGCGCATGCGGGCCGGGAATCCCGTCAATCCACCACTTCGTCTGTCACCACCCGGAATGAGGAGGCGGCTACCGCGCTGGTCATGGCGCTCGCCTACCCGGACCGGGTGGCGCGGCAGCGAGACGGCGGCGATCCGGCCCATCCCTCCCGGCGTTACCTCCTCACCTCCGGCATGGGCGCGGAATTGCCCGAGGGCTCCCCACTCATGGGCGCACAGTGGCTGGCCGTGGCCGGCATGGATCGCGGCCAGGGGCGGGCGGACGCCCTCATCCGCTCCGCCCTGCCAATCACTGAGGCGGACGCCCGCTTGGCCGCCGGCCATCTGGAGCGCTCGCGGCAGGAGGTGGCGCTGCGAGACGGCCGGCTGTCCGCCACAGAAACGGTGGAGCTGGGGAGTATTCCGCTGCGTGAACGCCCCGCGAAAGTGACGCGCCCCGCCGCTGAAGCGTGGCTCACGGAGGCCCTGGTCGCCGGCAGGCTTCCGCTCTCCTGGTCCGACGACGCCGCCACCCTCCGCTCCCGTCTCGCCTTCCTGCATGCGCACGTGGGAGAGCCGTGGCCGGATGTGTCCGATGCCGGACTTGCTGTGCGGCTCGAGGAGATTGCGGGCCCAGAACTGGCCGCGCTGATGCGCGGGGGCCGTTGGGGGAAGCTGGGTAAGGAACAATTGGAGCGCATTCTGCCCTGGCCCGAGGCCGCGCACCTCAACGAGCTGGCGCCGGCCCGTATAGAAATTCCCACCGGGGATTACCGCAGGGTGGACTACACCGGGGCGCACCCCACGGTGCGGTTGCGCGTACAGGAAGCATTCGGCTGGCGAGCCACTCCACGCGTCGCCGGTGGCCGCGTACCAATCACGCTGGAGCTACTCTCCCCAGCCCAGCGGCCCGTGGCTATCACCGATGATCTTGCCACCTTCTGGCGGGACGGCTACCTGCAGGTGCGGGCGGAGATGCGCGGCCGCTATCCGCGCCACCCATGGCCCGAGGATGCCGCCCACGCCGAGCCCACGCGCCGCGCCAAGCGGAGAAAGTAGAGCATATCCCCGGCCCTCGGCGTGCCGACGCGCGCGACTTGTGTGCTGGGCACCGGGGTGAACTGGGTGCGAGTGCTAGGCGCGGGTGACTGGGCGCACGGAACTCCGGCTGCCTACCGGGCGTGTGCGTGCGGCGTCGTACTTAGGCGGGCAGACGGCGTCGTACTGCTGGGACTGAACCGGGCCGCCTCACCCGCACTACCCGAGCTGCGCCGCCAAACCTTCGCCGCCGGCCTCCCACATGCGAGCGGCCATCTCGAAGGGCCACCGCAATTCGAGTGTGTGCGGATCAAGCACGCACAGGTAGTAGTTTTCCGAATCGCCGTACGTCATCCACAGCGCGCCCGTATGGTTGCACCAATAATCCCCCGTGAGGGCGCCCGCCGCATTGAGGACGGCGCTGAAATTATTGCGGCCAAAGGCGCGCCGCCGCTTCACCCCGCGCTCGGCGCGAACAGCGCGCTCCAGGTCCGCGGGCGAATCCACGTCCCAGCGCTCCGCGCCCTCGCGGGCATGCTCGAGGAAATGTAGATCCGCGTCCGTTGGCCAGCCAAGCGTACGCCCGGCGAAATTGCCGAACTCGCTGCCCGGATCATACGAGGTAATGCCAAACGAGCCGCTCCACCCCAGGAATGTGCCATGGTGCCGGGCGGCCAGCATGTCGAAATAGGCGCGGGAATCCTCCAGCAGGTGTGCCGCCAGAATAGAATCCGACCACGCCGCGAGCACCCACGCCCTGTTATCCACCGCGTGCACCACCGACGTGCGCTGCGGCCAGCCGCGATAGTGCAGCTCAGACTCCGCCGCCCGCGCCGCCTCCATCGAATCGAAACTCACGCGATTCAGCCAATACCGCGGTCCATCCCCCGGCCCCGCATGCTCCAATGTGCGCAGCAGTAGCGCGTCCACGCGGTTCGCATCCGCGGGCGCGGCGGGAGGAAGAAAATCCGGTCCTCGCCGGTGGCTCGATTTGGAGTCACGAGAGAACAGAGCCATGGTTTCCTTGGTTTCCTTTCGGTTCGATGTCGCTAGTTTACGGCTCCCGGAAGCGGTGTGCGCTGTGGTTACACTGACTGCGTGACTACACTTCTCTCCTGGGATGCGGCCGTGGCCGAACTTGAGCGCGCCTACCCTGGCGCCACGCGCGGCACCGCCGGCGAATTACGCCTCCGTCTTCGCGGCGTGCCCGTGCTCGTGTGGCGGGGTACCTCCTCCCGGCGCGACGGCGGCACGGTGGTCCATATCGCCTCACCCTTCCTCGTAGGGGCTGGTGCGGGGGCCGACGACGCCGCCAGCAGCGCCGGCGTTCGCTCCGATGCGTTCGGGGAGAGTGATACGGCCGGTCGGCCCGGTGGCGACACGTGGGATGTACGCGAGCCTGCCGCCAAGCTGCTCAAGCACTTCGGCATCGACCCCAACGGGCCAGATCTGGTGGAACTGGCGCGGGCGGCCGAACAATTGCCGCTGGGTGGGCTGCGCGTGCTAGGCGATATTCCGCATCTGCATCACGCGGCCCCGCTGCCCGTCGAGGAAGACTGGTTGGCCGAGGCTACCCTGCTCATTGCGGCCGAATGTGCGGCGCTGACCGCGGAAAGGAGCACCCATGCGTAAGCGGCACCAGCGGGCCGAGGACCGCATTCCTGTCACCACCGGCGCGGAGCTATACGAGGCGCTTATCGCCGAATTCGGCGCCCGGCGCGAGTACCCCACGGACAGCGGGGCTGCGGATAGTTTGGCCGGTGGAGTTGCGGATAGTTTGGCCGGTGGGGCTCTGAGTGGTTCGGGCAGCAGTGCTGCGGCTGGTTCGGATAGTTCGGCCAGCTTGGCAAGCGCGGGAACCGGTGCGGCGCTCGCGGGCACCGCGGAGGCGGGGAATCCGGGCTACCAGTCGGGCGTCTCGGCTAGCGGTAGCGATGCCGATGCGGTCGATATCGGATCAGCCGCCTACCCGGTCACCGGTACCTCCGCTACCCATTCAGTAGGTGAGGGTGAGCGGGGCGGGGCGGACGGCGTCGTCGGAAATAATCCCGAGGCCACGGCTTACCGCTTCCGGATCAATTGGAAGGCCGAATCCGAGGCGCAGGAACTGGTGGCCACATATGCCAAGGTGGCCGGGCTGGGGAATCTCGCCTACTTCGAGGCGCCGATCATCGAGAGCCCAACGGAGAGTACCGCGCGGGCGGTCATGGAAAAGGCGGGGCGGCTGCTTGAGGGCGACGTAGTCATCTCGGGCACGGATCTCCGGCTGCGGCTTACCGTTCCAATGGCCGGTTTGACCGTGGGCGCGCTGCGGACCGCGCTGTTCCATTTCGCCGCCGGGGCGAGCGCGATCCGGGAGGAAGTGAGTGCGGAGCGGGACTCGTCGACGTTGACGTTCGGCTACTAGGCCTGGGCGGTGGCGGTTCTGGTGTCTGGGCGATGGCCGATGGTTTTGGGTAGTTCCGGACGGTTCGGTTTGTAAAGCGGGTTGGCGGAACCTCGGCGCGGCCGGTGGACGCTCCGTAGCGTTTGGTGAGCGGATCGGACGGTTGGCAGGTGGTGGTGGTTCTGGTGTCTGGGCGGTGGAGGGCGGTCGGTCAATGATCCCGGCCCCGCAGGTGCGTTGAGTTGATGGTTTTTTGTTCAGTTGACGCAAAACTTCCGGTTGGGGGCCCGAATTGAGGCTGGAACCGGAAGTTTTGCGTCAACTGAAGAGTTTTTCGTCAACTCAGCGGGGTGGGTGGCGCCCTTTCGGGTGGCCGGCATTCCCTCAGCGGGGTGGGTGGCGCCGGCGGTACTCCTTCGAACTGCTGAGACGCCGTCGGTGGGGCCGGGCCGTGGTGGTTAGTCCGTGAGCGGGACGCCGAACGCGTCGGTCTGGAACGTGCGCGCGCCGGCGAGAATCATGACGCCCTCGATGAAGCCCCACAGCCAGCCGACCGTGGTGAAGGTCAGTACGGAGACGATAATCTGTGCGACACCCACGCCGGGATAGCCCAGGTAGAAACGGTGAATCCCAAGCCAACCGAGGAAGATGCCGAGCAGGCCGGCCACCAGGCGGCTCTTCGGCTTGACGTATGCAGGCTGGGCGTAGGGGTTCGGCCCGGCGTAATTCTGGGAGCCGGGTTGCGAGTAATTCGGTTGCGCGTAGGGATTTGGCTGTGTATTTGGCTGCGCGTAGGGGATTTGCTGATTTGTGAAACTCGGCTGGTTGGAGCCGGCGTAGTTGGGTTGGTTTGCGAAGCTCGGCTGACCCGGCTGAGCATATGGCTGCTGTGGAGCCGGTTGCGAATAGCTCTGGGAAGCCGGCTGCGCGTAATTCGGCTGGGGGAAGGCTGGCTCTCCGTATGAATTGGGCTGGCTATAGGGCGTGCCGGTGGCGGGCTGGGCATAGGTGTCCGGTGCCTGGTGCTCGTCGCTCCATACGTATTGCTGGCTGTATGGATTTTGCTGGCTGTATGCATTCGCGTCGGGCTGGCTTGTGCCTGTGGGCTGGTAGTTCGAGCCAGTACTCGTGTCCCATACGGGCTGAGACTGTGCACTGGCGAATCGACTGCGATCCGCCCATACGGGGGTGAATTGGCCGGAGCTGGGCTGGGACTGATCGGAGTTCGGCTGGCCGGACTCCGATCCGCTGGATGCGGCCTGAATGGACGGGTCTGTGCCGGATGCGCTCGCGTCCGACGACCGTGCATCCCAGGCTGGGTTCTGGCTCATTGTTCCTCCCGGCTGTTGCGCCCTGTTCTGCGGCTGTTGCGCGTTCACGGTTAGTGCGCGGTGCTGTTCTTGTCATTGCACCGCGGAATTCCGTGGCTCTTGCGCCCAAGTATCGCACGCGGGTGGGGTGGCTGAGGACAAATTGCTGCGCGGGCGAGATGAAACGGCTAACAGGGTGTGGCCAGTAGGCTGCACGGTCAACACTGTGTGTGGCGAGGCGCTGGGTGTGGCGAGGCATTGTGCAGGGCGACGCCGAGTGCGGGTTGCCGCTAGGTGTTCCGTAGCGTTTGGCGAGCGGATCGGGCGGTTGGAAGGTGGTCGGTCAATGATTCCGGCCCCGCAGGCGCGTTGAGTTGATGGTTTTTTGTTCAGTTGATGGAAAACTTCCGGTTGGGGGCCGGGATCGGGGCTGGAACCGGAAGTTTTGCGTCATTTGAAGAGTTTTTCGTCAACTCAACGGGTGGGTAACGCCCTTTCGGGCGGCCGGCACTCCCTCGGCGGGGTTGGGCCGTGACAGATACGGCAGGTGTGCCGGGTACGCATCTACCCATGCCCGGCCCCTAAGATGGGCGCGTGGCAAAACTGACCTTCCGCTACGGCGCAATGAATTCCGGCAAGAGCGCGGCGCTCCTCATGACCGCCCACAATGTCGAGGAGACGGGCGGGCGCGTGATTGTACTCAAGCCTGCCGTGGACACGAAGGGCGGGGCGGCGGTGCTCTCGCGGATGGGGGTGGAGCGTTCGGCGGATATTCTGCTGAGCTCGGACGCGGACGCCTACGCCACGGTGGCCGCGCACCTTGAGGAGGACGGCAAGCGGCTCTCCATGGTGCTGGTGGACGAGGCGCAGTTTCTCACGCCCGTGCAGGTCGATCAGTTGTTCAATGTTGCTATCACGTTTGATATCCCTGTCATCACCTACGGCCTGCGCACGGATTTTCAGACGCACCTGTTCCCCGGCTCGGCGCGGCTGCTGGCCGTGGCGCACAACCTCCTGGAGGAGCGGACCATGTGCGGGCTTGGCTGCGGGCGGAAGGCGGTGCTTAATGGCCGCGAGGTGGATGGCCGCTTCGTGCGCCAGGGTGAGCAGGTGACCATCGCGGACACCCCGAATGTCCACTACGTGCCGCTGTGCGGCGAGCATTTCCGCGAGAAAGTGGGCGACATCCGCGAGTTTGACGAGAACGGGAAGTAGGGCGGCACCCGGGCGGGGTGGAAGGCTCTCCGGCGACGACGCCGAAGCGCACGCGCCCGGGCCTGAAGCTGGCCACTGAGGGTGTACGGCCGCGCGCCGAGCCCGGGGCCAGCTGCGGCGACATTTCGCCCGTGGCGTTGGTGCGGCCGGGGCGCGGCGCGTGGACACGACCCGCCACCGGAGCTATGCACGCTCCTGGCGGAGGTGCCGGTTAGAAATCACCAGCAGCACGAGCGCCACCACCTGGACCGCGGCGACAACGCCAATGAGCCAGGGAATGGAGGCGTCGTACAGCGCGCCAATAACAATGCCGCCGATCAGTGCCGCCGCCCCCTGCACGGCCGCAAACACGCCGTATGCGCCGGCGAGGCGCTCGCTCGGAACCAGTTCAGCCACCACCGCCTTGATGGTGGAATCCTGCAGGCCGGTAGCAAACCCCCACACGGCCATACCCACCAGTGCGCCGGCCGTCGAGTGGCCAAGCGCCAGGGGCGGCACGGCTGCCACGAGGAACGGCAGGATGTAGAGCACGCGGGCGCCCCGCCTGTCGAATGCCCAACCGTTCACCAGCGCCGCGAGTGCCCCGGCCAGGTTGGCGGCCGCGAATACCAGCGGAATGAGGGCGGTGGCCACCAGCCCCGCTTTCTCCATGTGGTAGGAGGCGATACCGAACGTGACCAGTCCGCCGGAGGTGAGACCCACGGCCAGCGCGTACACAAAGAACATGCCGGGCAGCCCAACGCCCACGGCCGCCTCGGCGAAATGACGCAGCTTCTGGGTGGTCGTCTGTTGCGCGACGCCCACGCCCGCGTCGTCGTCCCCAGAACTAGAACTGGACGTGGCAGTGCGGGACGCAGCGGCGTCGTACACAGACGGATCTGGGACGCGGCCGCGCAGCCACACCAAAATGCCCATCGTGATCACCGCGGGGATCGCCAACACCACGAGCGCCAGCCACATGCGGCCGGTTGCTGCCAACACCGCCGAGACGATGATCGGGCCCGTGCACGCGCCCACCATGTCGAGGAACTTGTGCACGCCGAAGCCCTTGCCGCGCCCCACCGCCTTCGCCGCGTGCGCAAGCAGGGTGGACTTCGACGGGCTGCGCATCGCCTTCCCCACCCGCTCCACGATGATGAGCACGGACGCCAGCGTCACCCCTGCCGCGCCCGCGAACGGCGCCACGCCCAGCAGTGGGATGCACACGGCCGTGAGGAGATACCCCGCGATGGTCCACCACCAGTGATTGCCGCGTTTATCCGCCAGCGGGCCGGTGGCCAGGCGCAGCACCAGCGAGGCGCCCTCCGCCAGACCGGTCACTACGCCGACGACGAGGGCAGAAGCGCCCAGCGACGCAAGAAACGGACCGTAAATGGATTTTCCGCCGTCGGCCACGATATCCGCGAACAGGGAGACCATGCCCAGGCCCGTCACCATCCGCCAGGGGGACAGGCCCGGGCGAAGGCGGGCTGCGCGGGTTGCAGGATTGGTCGTCTCGGGCCCATAAGCCAAATTTGCTGTGCCGGCGCCATTGGCCGAATCTCGTGTGCTCATCATGCTCCTCCGTGTGGCCGCAAGGTGCGGTCGGCTGGGTGCCTGGCTTTACCGTGGTGGCGGGCGCCCTCAACTGAGTATGGCCGGAGCGGCAGGCCGGGGCCATTCCGGCGGGCACACCGGTGGTTGGTGAGGCTGGTGCGGATTCGCAGGCGGTTAGCGTTGTTTGCAGGTGATTAAGCGGGGCCGGTGTGGCTTTGACAGGTGGTTTAATGGCCTTTAAACCGGTCCGCGGGTGATTAGTGTCGTTTGCGGGTGACTAATCCACCTTCCAACTGCACTAACCACCTGCAATTTGGCAACACGGTCCATACCACCCGATTTAATGGCCTTTAAACCGGGCAGTAGTAGAGCCACCACCGGCCGGAACCCGGTCTCAGGGCGAATCAGCCACCGGACTGCCGGGCGCTAGCGAAAGCAATGGTGCCTGGGAGATGCCCGCGGGATAGGTTCCGCGAAGGGCCAGGCGCTACACGAATAGCCGGGCGCTACGCGAAGGGCCAGGCGCTACGCGAATGGCTAAGCGCTAGCGAAAGTGCCTGGTCATCGAAGCGACCTGGGCCGTGGAGATTCAAGTGCTAGCGATAGCGACACTCGCCGGCGCGCATCGCCACCGGTACGACGTTGGCCGGCACCGGTCGCGGGCAGGTGCCGAAATCCGTGAAGGCGGCGGGGAAATTGAGCGAGCGGTTGAAATCAATCTGCACCCTCTGCGCCACGCCGCCGCGCGCTTTCCCAGTCGCGTCCCCGCACACCTTCCCAGGTGCCCGGCCGTGCGCGTCACCCGCCGAGTGCACCTCGTCGCTTGGCGGCGCGCCGGCGGGCCCTGTCGGCGTCGTACCAACGGCATTTGGCCCCGGGAACGAAACGAATCGCCAGGCCGCGGTTTCCTGGCCATTCGTGCGGTCATAGAAAATGGCCGTTAGCTCGTCCGCCGGATCGCCGGACACCGCAAGCGTGACCGCGACGCCGTCGTACGTAAAGCGCACCTCACCCACCAGCGTGGCCACGCCACCCAGACCCGGCCGCGCCGTGCCAATGCAGACGTGACGCGGGGCGGGATACGGCGTGAACGCAGCTTCCACCACCGCGGTCGGATCGTAGGGGAACGTGGGCACGCCGACGAATTCACGCCGCACGGGCGTCTCAGGATCGCGCACACGCACCATGTAGCGTCCGCCGCGCATCCCCACCTCGGCAACTTTTCCTTGCCAACTCAGGGAAAAGTCGGACTCGTCCTCGCCCAGGGTGATGCGCACGCTGGTGGCCGGCTGGCCGTTCTGCGTCACGCCGTCCTCGGGGGCGAATCGCACCTCGACAGCGGGGTACCCGACGGCGCTCGGGTCCGGCCGGTCCGCCATGGTCACCGCGTCGCCGGGCACCGGAGTGAGCGATGTATCTCCGGGCAGGATGGCTGGTGCGCCGGCGGGCACCGGGGCGGCAGTGTGGTCAGGGGCCGGGATGACTGCCGTGTTGTCGGGGGTCTGGGTTACTACCGTGTCGCCCGACGTCGGTGTGGTTGCTGTATCTTTTAGCGCCGGGGTGTCCACGCCCGCATCGCCCGGCACTGCGACGGCTCTCGCACTGTGTCCCGCACTGCTGTCCGTGCCACACCCCGCGCCGCTGCCTGTCGCGTAGGCGCCCACGACGGCGTCGTCCCGCTGGATACCAAGGTCCAAGGCTCCGTCCGCGCGCCATTCGCCGGGGAAACCGGGCACTCGCGCGGCCGCGTCCCCCAACCATGTGTACGACGTCAGCGTCAGCCAACCGTGCGGGCTCGCCAAATCTTTGTTGCGATATTCGTGCCATGCGTGCCATGCCTGGGCGTCCGCTTCCGCCTGCTCGTTCATGCGGGCATTCTTTCACGTCCGCCCGGGTCCCTCACCGCACTCGCTCGCCCGGGTCCCTCTCCGAGACTGGCATTGTAATGTGATGGCAATCTCCCACGCGTATAGTTGGCTGTTTACCGCAGACCGCTTATACTTTTATCCGTCGTTGCGGAACACCGCGGCGGTTGCGCCCGTAGCTCAGTGGATAGAGCATCTGACTACGGATCAGAGGGTCGGGGGTTCGAATCCCTTCGGGCGCACAAGCTCTTGGCCGGTGATTCGCTCCCTGCCAAGAGCTAGTTTTGTATTGGTGGGTGCGGTGACGACGCGCCAGGAATTTTCTCGCGACGTTTATTCCGCATTCTTACGCGACTAGTGCTCACGGCTTCGCCGCACGCTTTTCCGTTTCGCGTGGCTCTTCCCGCATTACCGCATATTTTCCGACGACGCCGTCAGCTCCCCGTTCGCCACCGTCGTTCTGGGGGACGGGTTGATGTGTGTTGAGTTGATGGTTTTTTGTTCAGTTGACGGAAAACTTCCGGTTTGAGGGCCTGTGAGGGGTGGAAAGCGGAAGTTTTGCGTCAACTGAAAAGTTTTCTGCGGTTTCAGCGGGTCACCCAGGCTGGGCGAACTTCACTTAGCGGGTCACCCAGGCTGGGCAAGCTCCGCTCAGCGGGTCGCCGGGGTCGGCCGAACTCTACTCAGTGCGGGATCCGAGCCCGGTGGGCTCCCCAGTGGATATCTTGAGCCTGGACAGGTCCCTCCAGCAGGGGACCGGAGCCGGGCGGGGGCCCACTCGTCCTCGTCCATGAGCATCATGGCGTTAGCGTTGGACGGCTTCATGACACGGGTATCGGGTTCTAGGACTAAACAGGACCGAACGGGGTATTACTGGCACACCGTCTAGGTTGGGCAAATGGCGTGAAACCGTTGGAAACAAAAGGAAACCCCGGATCTCATTGAGACCCGGGGAACCAGGGGCGGAGACGGAGGGATTCGAACCCTCGAACCGCTCATGCGATTAACACCTTAGCAGGGTGCCCCTATCGGCCACTCAGGCACGTCTCCTGGACTTCCTGAGCCTACCCGCATTTAAGCCGTCGGTGCCAGTCCTGTGCGCGGGCGCGGGGGAAACTCACAGTCGGTGGATTCGATGGCCCTCACCGTGTCTGCTTTAAAGGCCTTTAGTGCGGTTGGCGGTCCCGTAAGGACTGCTTTAAAGGTCTTTGGTGTATTTAGCGGGTGGTCAGTTCGCCCTATAGCTGCTTTAAAGGCCTTTAATGCGGTTGGCAGGTGGTTAGGTCACCTTTAAATCGCACTAACCGCCTGCGAACGCGCATTGGGGAGGGTTGAGCCCGTATAGCTGTGCCGCAGACTCCGATGGCCCAACAAGGTGGAGTGGTGCGGGTCACTGACGCTAAAAGGTGCAGGCCTAATTCCTGAAATGAAATTTCGCTATGTGAATAGAAAAGTTATATCTCCACGTCGTTAACAAAGGTCTGCGCAATTATGTGAATATCGGATAGAGAAAGAATGTTCACCCGACCCAAGTGGACCAAACATTTGTAGCGGGGGGGGCATTTTCCCTGCTAAACCAGTGGAAAGTACTTTCGCGCGTGAATTGTGCAACATTGGGCATTTAAAATTAGAACTACTAGAAAACTGGCCGAGGAAATCTTATTCTTCTATCTCAGAGGGGCGGTGAATCTCCGCTCCTCATGAATAATCAGCCGGACATCGTATGCGTCTTCTGGACGTAGGGCGGTGGCTGAGTTCAGTCACCCAGTTCTGAGGCCCGGGTAACCCCAGCCGGATGAATCGGCTGGCTTATAGAAATCTGTCCTACAGAAAGTAGAAAAGGGGCAAAGATGAAGAAGCAGGGGACGTCCACGCTTCGGTTGCTCGTCGCAACCGCGCTGGCCGCACTTCTTGCACTCCTGGGCGTGTCCACGCGGGCGTTTGCCGCGGGCGAGACGTCGGGTGCTGATACCACCAGCACCCTGGGTGCCGGAAATATTGACGTAACCAAGACTGGTTCCATCAACATCCACAAGTACCTCAATCCCACCGCGGTGGGTGGCGCCGCCAATGGCGAGGTACAGGACAACGTGAGCGGTACTCCGCTTGCTGGAGTCCAGTTCAAGATCACCAAGCTGAACCTTGATCTGTCCAATCAGGCGAATCTCAAGACGGCTTCCACGCTGACGGCCGATGATGCCGCCGCTCTCACCACTGACACCACCTACACGGTGACTACGGGTGCCGATGGGTCCGTCTCCCAGGCCGTCCCGGTGGGCGTGTACCTGGTGGAGGAGTCTGACGTATCTGGCGCCACGGCGAACGGTCAGGCCGTGACGGGTATTGCCAAGTCCGCCCCGTTCGTGGTGCGTGTCCCGATGACGTCCTCGGATGGCAAGTCCTGGAACTATGACGTCAACGTGTATCCGAAGAATACGAACGCCACGGTTGTGAAGTCCGTGCAGGATGCCGGCAAGAATGTTGGTGACACAATCACCTACACGATCAACACTTCGGTGCCCTCGGTTGCTGATAACTCCAAGCGTACGAAGTACGTGATCACCGACTCTATTAATGCCGGCGATGCCAACACGAACAACACTGACGTGTCTGATGGTGCGGTAGCGAAGGTTGTTCAGGGTGACACGGTGTTCACCGAGGGTGACGATTACACGGTTACTACGAGTGCCACGGCCCCGCAGTTCACCATCAGCTTCACTGAGGCCGGCCTCGCCAAGCTGACGAACGGCGCCACGGTGACCACCACGATCACCGCCAAGATCAAGGCCATTGGAGATTCCAATGGCAAGATTGAGAACACGGCATCGCTCATTTACAACAACCCGAACGCCTCCGGCTCCGATACGGATATTACGGTCCCGGGCAACACCGTGGATACCTACTTGGGCAAGGTCCAGATCAACAAGACCGGTCTTGATGGCAAGGCGCTTTCCGGCGCCACCTTCGAGCTCTACCAGTGCACGGATGCAACCGAGGCTGGTCTCCAGGGCAATGCTCTCACGGTCAACAACGCCACCAGCTTCACCACGGATACCAACGGCCAGGCTGTCATTGACGGCCTCCACGTGACCGACTTCGCGGACAATGCGGCCGCCACGCAGCCATCCTTCTGCCTGAAGGAGACGGCGGCGCCTGCGGGCTACGTGCTCCCCGAGGGCGACGCAGCCATCACGAAGTTCACCCTCACGAAGGCTGAGCTCCAGGATGCGGCTACGCCGGTGAACATTAAGGCCCTCCCGGCCATCACGAACACCGCGTCCAGCACCCCGTCCCTCCCGCTCACCGGTGGTCAGGGCATCGCCCTCATCGTGGTGATTGGTGCGGCTCTGCTCGGCGGCGCCTATGTGGTGTCCCGTCGCAACAAGAAGGTTGCCTAACTAACTAGCGCGGGCCGGTTGTGGGCGGGGTCTCCGCCCACGCCGGTTCGCCGCGGCGTTGGTGTACGACGTCGCCCGCGGTTCGTACGTAGGTGCGGCACCGTGTAAGTCCGGAGAGGAGGACAGTCAATGCAGCAGGCAGAACGTAAGGCGCGTACCACCAACCTGGTGGCCACGCTGGTGCTCGCAATTGCGGCTATTGCTGTCCTCCTCTACCCGGTAGTAGTGACTCAGCTTAAGAACCTTGAGCAGATCCGAGTGTCGCAGAGCTACGGGCGCGCAATTGAATCCGTGCCCTCCGTGAAACTCGAGAGCGCCCTCGCCTCGGCGCGAGATTACAACAAGAACTTCGCGCGTGGAGCCATCCTTGACCCGTGGCTGGCGCGCGTGAGCGAGGACAATGCCGATTATCAGCGGTACCTGTCCATGCTCAACGAGGAGGACGTCATGGCCCAGGTGGCCATCCCCTCCATCGGGGTCAATCTGCCCGTCTACCACGGCACCACGGAGGAGGTGCTGCAGAAGGGCGTTGGACACCTCTACGGCACCTCGCTACCTGTTGGCGGTACGGGTACGCATGCAGTTCTCACCGGCCATTCGGGTATTTCTACCGCCACCCTCTTCGACAACCTGCCGAAGGTGAAGAAGGGGGATGCGATCTACGTGTCCGTTTACGGCGAGCAGCTCAAATACATCGTCAATGACATTCGAGTGGTCCTGCCCAGTGAAACCGATTCCCTGAAGATTCAGGACGGCAAGGATCTTCTCACACTCATCACGTGCACGCCCTACGGCATTAACACACATCGTCTGTTGGTGACGGGGGAGCGCGCACCGCTTGATGCCACCGAGGCTCAGCAGGCCTTCGACGCTCCCGGCCTGGTATGGCAGTGGTGGATGATCGCCATTCTGGTGGCCGTGGTGCTGGTGGTGTGGTGGATGGTGCGGCAGGTGAAGGCGGCGCGGCGTGCTGGCGCCAAGGTAGTGGTAGCAACGACGCCGAAGCACATGCTCGCTACCGTAGGTGCGGCTGGTGCCGGTAGTGCGGGCCCGGGGTCCGCCGACGCCGAAGCGGAACGTTCCGGGTTCGGTGCGGCCGGTGCCGACGGGACCGATAGGGCAGGTGGCGTGTCGGGCACGGATGTGCCGCGCGCAGGTTTAGGTACCGAGGACGACGTGAAGGACGCGGGGGACTCGGCCGAAGGAGAACATTCATGATGAAGCGGAGGATTGCGGTGGTGCTGCTAGCGCTGCTGCTCGGGCTGGCTGGGATGCCGTCCGCACACGCCGCGGCCGTGACCGGACAGGAGCCCGGGAAAGCATGGCCCGAGGTGACGCGCTTCAGTGCGGCGCCGGTGGACCTCACGGTGCAGCTCACACCACCCAACCCCTATAACGATCCGCTGCCGGGGGAGCTGCCCCATGGCGGGGTGGACGGATACACGGTGACCGTTGCGCGGGTGACCGGTGTGGATCTATCCACCACGGCCGGGCTTGACGCGGCAGCGGGGCTCAATGTGGGTGATATTTCGGACGGCCAGCTGGTGGAGGCCACGAGTGCGCGCACAAGCAGTACGGGCGCGGTTCAGTTCTCCAACCTCACGCCGGGCCTCTACCTGGTGCGCACGGCCGCCCCCGCCGATCCCACCCATTCCTACTTCGCGGTGGAGCCCATGCTTCTGCTGCTTCCCACCGCCAACGGTTCGGCATGGAACCGGCGCGTGGTGGTTGATGCTAAGAACGTGCCGGCTTCACCGGGCGCGTCCGCAACACCCACTACGTCAGGGCCGTCCGCTACGCCGGGCTCACCATCCGGAAAGTTGCCGTGGACCGGTGCAAATGTAACCGGTGCGGTCATTATCGCGGCCGTACTGCTCGGCGCTGGCTTCCTCCTCCGCCGCAAGAATCGGGAGGTTTCGCATGCGTAACGTATCCAAGGTCCGCCGGCTGCTCGTGGCAATCCTGGCCGTTCTGGCCGTGGCCGTTGGCAGCATCACGCTGGGTAATACGGCCGCGCAAGCTAACGGCACCATGAGCGCCACCGCGTCCTACTACACCACCATGGACGCCGAGCAGATGAACCTCAGCGTGAGTCAGCAGGCCACCATCTCCTCCGCCACCGTGACACTGGCGTCCAGCGAAACGCTCCTGTTCACCGGCACCAGTTCGCTGGCGAGTGCGTACCTGAGCTCGCTTGCACTCAACGGAAGCTCGGTCTCCGCATACTCGCCGTCGCTCTCACTGAGTTCGGACAAGCGCTCGGTGACCGTCAGCTTTGCCAAACCCATCACCATGAGCCCGGGCGATACGCTCCGGGTGGTGTGGCCATGGGCGGGGCAATACAGCCGCAATGCAAGCGTGACGGCCACATACGTGGGTACGGAGTCGGCGCCCACCACCACCCAGCCATCCACGTCGGCAACCCCGACGGCCACGCCCACCACGGCGACGCCCAGCCCGACCGCCACCACCGCGTCGCCATCCGCCACGCCTACGCCGAGCGCGTCGGCGTCGTCGTCCCCAAGTGAAACGGGACCCGTGCCGATGGGGAACTACTCACCCGTCACCTTCGACTGGAATACCGTGCAGTGCTACCGCGGCATGTACCAGGGCCAGGCAATCGCGCGGAGCTTCGGCTACTGGACGAAGGGCACGCAGGTGGACCTGCTCACGCTCACGTACGCGAACGCAATCCCCTCGTCCCTGGACACGTCCAAAATTTCGGTTAAGTACAACAACGTGACCTACAACGCCGGCAGTGACTTTGACGTGGTGGTGGACGGCAACGTCATGTACCTCATGATGAAGCAGCCGATCGTGCGATTCGCGCTGGAGGACACCCAGACCCAGATTTGGGTAACCGTGCCCGGCATGCAGAACGAGGCGTGCCCCACCATGGGCGCCTATATCAAGAACAAGACAGCGCAGAACCCTTCGGTGTGCACGGGGCAGAACCTGACGGACATCAATGGCGGCACCGTGCCGGCCATGACCAACTACTCGGTGTCCGGTAAGCAGCCGGCGCGCACGCTCACGGACTGGGAGAAGGCGCAGGGCAACCGCACCTACGTGGTGAGTAGCTTGAACGCGGACGGTACGCCGTCCGGTGGCCAGAACCGCAGCCAAACGCAGCTCTACTATCAGGGCTCCGCCTCCGACGCGTTCATTCCCATCGGGAGTCCCACGGGCTGGATCGTCAACGCGATCGCTTACAACCAACAGGACAACTGGATTTACGGCGTGTCCCAGGGGCGTATCGGCGTGTGGAAGGGATCGGACGGCAACACCATCACCGATGAGGATCCCTGCTTCCCGGCCGGTCATCTGCTCCAGATCGACCCGGTGACGGGCGATGTGTATGACCTCGGCCAGATCACGGCCGCGAACGGCACCGGCTACGGCATTGCCGGACAGCGCAACGGTGCCTGGCCAAACGACCTGTGGGGCGGCATCTCCACCGGTTTCTTCGACGCCAACGGCCAGTTGTGGGTGGCGAACGCGTCCATGTCCGGTTCTGGGGCGCTCTACAAGGTGGACATTAACAATGTGACCGCCACGGCTCAGCGCTCCACCTCGGCGCGGTGCCAGCAGACCTCCAGTGCCACCTGGTGTGCACGGTCCGAGGACCACGCGATTCTGCCGAACAGTGCCTATAGTTCCGCCAGTGCCAATAAGTACGCCTGGGGCATCCAGCACTCCTGGGTGTCCGGGACTAGCAAGGTGTATATCGAGCGCATCGACCTCACCACGGGCGCCACGAAAACCTGGGATATCACGAGCCTGACCACAATAGCGGGAGTGAGCATCCCCACCGGGTACCAGTGGGGCAAAGCGTGGACCTACGGCAACGGCAACCTTGGATTCGGTACGGGTTCCAGCGGCGCCAACTCCACCAGTATCCAGATCAAGGTGACAAATCCGGCCGCCACCACGCCCACATTCGAGTTGGTGGGTGTGCAGTCCAACGCGCCGAAGTCATATAACACCGACGGCACCAGCACCGGCCTGGTGACGGGCCTCAACCCGGATCTCAGCATCGAGAAGACAGCCGAACGGTATGAGAACGGCCGGATGTACTGGAAGGTGGCGGTCACCAATAATTCCGACGTCGGTTCCTCCGGTTTCCTGGTAAACGACCAGTTCGATTCGAGCTTCAGCGATGTGCAGGTGGGTAGTGCTACGGACATTACGGATTCCACCTTCGACGTGGCGATGACTTCGAGCGGTGCATCGGTATGTACTGAATACACCGGGTGGCTCATTAAGAGATGCGTCACCTACCAATACACCGCGCAGCTTCAGTTCGGGCGTCTCCCCGCCCACCACACGGTGGAGGTGGAGTTCAGCGCGGCCATGGAGGCGTCCGATAACCAGTGCGTCACGAACGTTATGACGCTCATCCCGAATGATGCGGATGACATTACGGCCAACAACACCTCCGAGGCGAGCCTATGCAGCCTGGGGCTGGAGAAGAAGGCCGTGGACGCCAACGGTTCGGGCGGTATTGATACCGGTGACAGTGCGGGCACCATGACCGTGAACGGCACCACCTATCAGACGGTGCGCTACGACCTCATCGCCAAGAACCCGGGCAATACGGCACTGCCGTACGTCCTGACGGATACCCCGCAGTTCACCGAGGACGTGAAGCCCGCCTACGTCATCATCAAGAAGAAGGACGCGGCCGGTGCCGGCGCCAATGTGACCTGGACGTCCAGCACCATCGCGCTCGGCGATGCCTATGATCCGGGCAGTGCGGCGTTTGATCCCACGGGTAACCCGATCTCCATCACCGGTACCTACAACGCGCAGAAGGGAACGACGTCGTCGGACCAGATGACGCTCGCAGCTGGCACGAATGACTACTGGGAAGTGGTCTACCTCTACACGATGCGGCCCGAGGCCAAGGTGAGCGACACCAACCAGTGGGGCCACCTGCAGTGCATCGGTGCGAAGGGCTCCGGCACGGCACAGGAAGGCCTGTTCAACACGGCCAGCCTCAATGATGTCAACAATTCCAAGGTCCACACGGACGAGGATTGCGTGCCCATTGAGCCGCCCTCCACTCCCGAGGACGTGTCGCTGCAGCTGCAGAAGGTTTCTGCCGACGACGTCGCCACGGCGCTCGCGGGTGCGGACTTCCGGGTGTATGCGGTGGACGCGAAGGGTAACCAGACGGATTCCAGCGCGCTGACGGTGGAGGCGGATGGGAGCTACAAGCTCGGCGCCGGCTACTACGGCATTGACGAGGTGAAGGCGCCCGAGGGCTACTCGCTGCTGCCGTCCTCCCTGTTCATCCAGATCAAGGACAACGGCAACGGCACGGCCAGCGTGGCGGTCATGGAGAAGTCCGGCGGGACGCTGGTGGTTGCAACGGCCGCGAGCCAGCCGTTCGTGAGCGTGGATAGCGCCACTGTCACGTGGGGCGGTACGGCAACGCTGCGGATTGCCGACGTGACCAAGGGCGATCTGCCCAACATGGGTGGCGCGGGCGTTGGCCCGGTGCTGGCCGTGGGAGCACTGCTGCTGGCGTGCGCCGGGGCGGCTGCGTTGAGCGGGCGTCGGCGGAAGTAACTGAGGCCCTGGGCCGGGCAGGCTAACGGCCCGGAACGGTGAACGGGCTAACGGCCCGGAATGGCGGACTGGCCGGGTGGGGAATCCCCACCCGGCCAGTAGTCTGTCTGCTCGCACCGGGCCAGGTAGCCCACCGGCCGGGCTGCTTGGTCCGGCCGCCGTTTCTCTGTGCCGCTTTAATGGCCTTTAAAGCGGTTGGTGGCCTTCATCATGACTGCCTTAAAGGCCTTTAATGCTGTTTGCGGGTGGTTGGGTCACCTTTAAACGGCCCTAACCGCCCGCCAACGTGCTTCTGCCGGCTGGCTCTCCCCTTCCACACCGGGTTTAATGGCCTTTAATGTCCTTTGCAGGTGGTTGGGTCACCTGCAAACGACCCTAACCACCTGCAAACGCAAAGCGGGCGGCCAGCCAGGGAATCCCGGCCGGCCGCCCGCCGCGCCAACTACCTACTTGCTCTGGATCTCGGCCAGGTCCGCGTGCTCGCGCGTGGCCCACTCCAGCAACTGGAGCAGATTCTGGTAGGTGTGGCCGGTGGCCTCCGTCATACCCTGCTCGCAGGTGCGGTTGACGGACGCGTAAGCCGTAAAGCCGTGGCCCTCGGCCTCATCCCGCGCCAGTTCGGCCGCTTCCTGCCGGGTGGCCGAGTGGTTCAGCTCGGGGTGCAGCATGCCGCGATCACCGGCATACCCGCAGCAGCCCCAGCCGACGGGGACTTCCGCATGATCGGCGACGGCGTCGCCGAGCTTCTGCAGCACGTCGTTCAGCCCCATGTGCGTGAGCGAGCACGTGGGGTGGAGGGCGAGCACGGGCACCTTCCGCCGAATCTTCAGGCGGGGCAGCAGTTCCTCCAGCGCGAACTGCACGGAATCCACAAAGCGGAGCTTAGAGAAGTCGCGCGTGTCGCCCGAGCCACCACGGCTACTACGTGACTCCGGGGCGCCTGTTACCGTGGTTGCGCGTGCTGCGGCGTCGTCGTGCCTGGAACCGGAGCCGCCTGCGGCCTCCGCGCTGCCGCTCCCAGCCCCGCCGCGAGCGGCAGAACCGCTCCTAATCGCCTCGGCGACCGTGTTACGCATGACCATGAGCCCTTCGGTGCAGGAGGCGGCGTCGCACACGATGGGCAGCGTGCCGCCGCGGCTGGCGGTCCACAGTGCATCCAGCACCTTGTCACTCATTAGGTGGTAGCCGTCCAGCATGCCCTTGGACTTCCATGGGGTGCCGCAGCATAGTCCGGCGATGCCGTCGGGGATCTCATACCGGATCCCGGCCCGCCGCGCCAACCGTTCTAGGGCTGCGGAGGCATTCATGCGCTTAGCCTCCCCGCGCCCATTCACGCCGCCAAACATGGAATTCACGCAGGCGGGGAATAGTACGAAGCTGGGCTCGGCGTCGTGGTGCGGGCGCCGAGCCGTGCCACCCCGCGGAAGCTGCGATGAATACTGGGGTACCAGCTCGGTGGGCAGCACCTTGCGCGCCAGCTTCGTGACCGTCGTCGGTAGGGCGGCAGGCAGTGCGCCGGCGGTGGACAGCGCTCCGCCCAGCGTCCGGTTCGCGGTGCTCCAGGCGCCCACCATCGCGGCCCAGGCCTTGTTTCCAAGTGCGGAGGAATCCTTGGCCCGCAGTTCGCGGATGAGATCACCGGTGTTAATACCCACGGGGCAACGGGTGAGGCACATGCCGTCTACCGCGCAGGTGTCCTCGCCGTCGTAGCGCCAGTCCTTGGCCAGTTCGTTGTAGGTATCCGTGTCTCCACGCATCTTCGCGGCGGCCATCTCACGGCGGATCACGATGCGCTGGCGTGGGGTGAGCGTGAGATCGCGGGACGGGCACACCGGTTCGCAGTAGCCGCACTCCACGCAGCGGTCTGCCACCTTTTCGATCTCCTCGGCCACCTTGAGGTGCTCCACGTAGAGATCTGGATCATCGGTGATAATCACGCCGGGGTTGAGCATGCCGTGCGGATCGGCGAGCGCCTTTACGTGCCGCATCATCCCGTACAGCTCCGGCCCGAACTGACGCTCCACGTAGGGTGCCATGATGCGGCCGGTGCCGTGCTCGGCTTTGAGGGAACCATCGTGCCCGAGGATGAGATCCACCATGTCCTCGGTGAAGCGGCGGTAGCGCTGCAGCTTCTCCGCGTCCCGGAACTGCTCGTTGAGCATGAAGTGAACGTTGCCGTCCTTTGCGTGCCCGAAAATGACGGAACCCGGGTAGTTGTGGTCGGTGAACAGATCCGAGAGCTGCTGGCAGGTTTCACCCAGCTCCGCCACCGGGACGGCCACATCCTCGAGGAGTGCATTGGTGCCGGTGGGGCGGGCGCCGGCCACGGCCGCGTACAGGCTATTGCGGGCGGCCCATAGGAGGGTGCGCTCCTTCGGGTCCGACGTCATATCCACCGGAGAATTCAGCGGCATGCGCTCCAGGTGCGGGCGCGCCTTAGCAAACCGGTCCGCCAGCTCCGCCTCGGATTCGCCGGTGAACTCCACCAGCAGCGCGGCCTGCTCGGTTACGTCGATCTTGGCGAGAGATTCGGCCACCGCACCGCTGCGCTGGGCCACCTTGATGGATGTTGCGTCTAGCAGTTCCGCGGTCTCGAAGCCGTCCGCGACCAGCTGCGGCACCGCGGAGGCGGCGTCGATCAGGTTGTTGAACACCAGCAGTCCGGTGGACACCTTCGGCTTGATCTCCAGCGTGTTGAAGGTGGCGGAGGCAATGTAGGCGAGTGTCCCCTCGGAACCAATGAGGAGGTGGGCGAAGATATCGATGGGTTCCTCATAATCGAGGAACGAGTTCATCCCGTAGCCCATCGTGTTCTTCATCGTGTACTGGTGCTCGATTTTCTTTACCAGCGCCGGCTTGGCCAGAATTTCTTTACGAATGCGCAGTAGGCCGTCAAACAGCTTCGGCTCCTTCGCGCGCAGCTGGGCATTGGCGTCCGCATCCGCGGTGTCAATCATGGTGCCGTCGGGAAGAATAAATACCAGGGAATCAAGCGTTTTGTACGTGTTGAACTGGGTGCCGCAGTGCATGCCCGAGGAGTTGTTGGCCACCACGCCGCCCACGGTGCACGCCGCCGAGCTGGCCGGATCCGGCCCGAGCTTCCGCTTGTAGCGCGCCAGCACGGCGTTCACCATTCCGATGGTGGCGCCCGGTTGTACGCGCACGCGCGCCCCGCCGTCCAGCACCTTGATGCCGCGGAAGTTCTGCCGCGTATCCACCAGCACCTGATCGGACTGCGCCTGGCCCGACAGCGACGTACCCCCGCTCCGGAACGTCACGCCCATGCCAGTGTGGAAGGCGGAGCGCATAATGTCCGCCACGTCCTCCGCATTTTTTGGCTTGACGATGCCCTGTGGAATGAGGAGGTAGTGCGAGGCGTCGTGTGCTTTGGCCAGCCGGTCAATGCGCCGCACCGTGGTGGGGATGGGACTGATGGCCTCGCCGTTGAGGTCCTGTTCAAAGCGCTCGAAATCCCGCGAATATGGGGCCAGCGACACTGTGATCGGCGATCCTGCCCCGTACGGGTGTGTGTTCATGGTCATATTGCCAAGGTACGTGGCGCGGACCGTAGCGCGGATTTGTGCGCGCAATCTGTTGCATAAACCGTGCATTCGACGCCGTCTCTCCTGCCTGGTTTCCGTCTGTTCCCGACGTCGTTGTGGTCCGTGCTTCCGGGGATCCGTTTCCGACGACGCCGCGGCGGGCGCGAATCGACCTGTCCAGCATGTGCACGCGCCGCGAGATAGCGGACAAATGGGGGTAAGAAAGTGTTGAGGATGCTGTACCGGCAGGGCATAGAGTGAATAGGGGACTGCCCGCACCGTGACGATGCGGCCTCCTCTCATCAATAGCCTCACCACTATTGAATCCACGCAATGAAAGGAAATCCCATGGGCGACAACGAAGGAATCGCCTCCACGCCACCTAATGCGGGCGATGGCGAGCGATCGGACTCGGCGCAAACGAATCCAGCACAGGTGAACCCAGCGCAATCGGAAGAGGCGGTTTCGCAGCCGCCGGTATTCCAACCGCAGGGCACCCCGCAGCAGGTATACGGGCAACCGGGAACCCAGCCCACCGCCCCACTCCCGCCTCAGCCGGGAGGCTACGCGCAGCAGGCGGGAAACTATCAGCCCACGGCACCGCTGCCGCCGGCCTACCAGCGCACGCAGCCCCTCCCGCAGCAGATTGGTCAGATGCCGCAGCCTGGCCAGCCCACCGCACCCTACCCACAGCCAACGAACCACGCCGCGCCTTATCCGCAGCCGAACCAGTTCAGCGGCCAGCCGGGCCAGCACCCGGCCCAACCTGGCCAGCAGCCAGGTCAACCGGGCCAACTCGGCCAGCTGGGCCGCCCCGGCGTCGCCGCAGGCCCCTCAGTTGGCGCAACGCTCCTGGCCGCGCTTAAGGCTCAATTCGTGGTGCTGGCTCGAGTGGTGAGCGGCAGGCCGCTGGAGGCGCTGCACGAAGCCTTTGCCACGCCCCACTTCTGGTGGGTGAATGCGATTCTGCTGGGGCTGCTCCAGGGGCTGCTCGGACCGTTTATCACGGCCGCGAGCATCCGCGCCGTGAAGTCTCAGTTCGGCGGCGGCACCTACAATATGAGCCTCTCCTTCGGTGCAAACGTGGAGATTTTTCTTCTCGTGGTGGTGGTGAGCGCGATCGGCTACTTCGGCTTGGCCGGCGTGATCACCCTTGCGTTGCGCGTACGCGGCGCTCAAACTCCCTACGGTGACGCACTGCGGATTGTGGCGGCGGTATCCTCGCCGTACATCGCCTACTACATCCTGGCCGACCTGGTCTATGCCTTCACGTCCTCCGCTGGCTTAGCCGTCGTGATGGCGGTGGTGCTCGGCGTGATCGCACTGCCGCTGTTCTTCTTCCAGGTGTTCACCGCATACGTGGGTATGAATCGCGCGGCGCGGCTCACCCGTTCTCCGATGCTCCCCATGGTGCTCGGTTGGAGCGGCGTCATCATCCTTCAGGTAATCCTTCAGGTACGGGTGGCCATGGGCTGCTGGAACGCGGTGGGCATCAACACCGTCTCCAGCCTGCTCTAGGGGGAATCATGACTAGAAATGCAAGTGGAAGTGGGCTCTTTCGCGGTGTGGCCGGACTTGAACGTGCCGGCGGACATACCGGCCGTCCCCTTCCTCAACGCGTCAAGCAGCTCGCGTTGGCCCTCCTCGTCGTGCTGGCACTCGTGCTCCTCACGGCGTGCGGCGCGAAAGTGGACACCAAACTCACGCTCGATGAAAAGGGCGCCGGCTCGCGCGTCATGACACTCACCATGTCCACCCAGGACGCGGCGGATGCGACGTCGTCGGACACGGGATATATCCACGGTGGCATGGACGCCGTGGACGCCTCGATTAAGCAGCACGTGCCGGCGGGGCTCAGCTACTCGGGGATGACGAACGACGGCACCAACTACACCGGTACCTTTACGCTCACATTCAGCTCGATCGCGGACTACCAGGAAAAGGCGGCCGCGCTGCTGGCGGCGTCGGGCGATGATACGGAGCCGACGGTTTCGTTCTCAACCGGAGATAACGGCCTCCTCCAGGGTGACTCGCTGAAGGAGAACTTCACCTCTCGTGATCTGCTCGCGTGGCTACCGCAATACCTCGTGGCCGACGGCGTTGTGGACCAGGAGAATGAGACACTCGTATTTGATTCTCCCGGCTCAACGGTGGTGACCATCGCTGGCAAGGAGTACTCCGCCTCGGATACGGATTCCGCGAGCGTTGATGACGCGAAGGACTACACGTTCAAGTACGTGGACGTGACGCTGGATGTGAAGGAGAACGGCACCTACGGTGTGGTCGTTGTGTACACGCCCAGCTATGACGTGAACGGTCCCGCGCAGGAGGCACAGCAGACGTTCCTCAAGGGCGCCACGCCGGAGGGCGGGACACGTGCGGACGTGTCCGAGCAGGATTCGCCCCACGGCACGGCCGGCTACTCGATTTCCTTCGACGCCGCCGATCTCAAGGCCGCGCAGGCGGGGCTCCGCACGGCCCTGGGGGATGACTCAGCCACGCTGGCCGTCAAGGAGAAGAAGCCGGACGCACAGGCGCTGACGATCGGCACGGACTACACGGTGCACGTGAACGCCGCCGGCGTAGTGTCCAGTTCTGACGATCTTGCCGTTCACGTGGTTGCACCCGCCGGCTGGACGTCCGCGGATGGTAGCGCGAATGATTCCGGCCGCACCGAGGTGACGCTGGATGGCGGTGGGACTGCTTCCTTCACGCGCGGCGTGTCGGTCAGCAAGCTTACGGCCGATCTCTCCATGGACCTCAGCCGCAACCTGACCAGCGAGTACCAGTTCACGGTGCCGCAGGAGGATGCGGATGCGTTCGGGGACGCGATTCCTGACGCGTTGAAGAAGAGCACGGGTGCGGACGACGTCGAACAGGACAGCGACAAGAAGAACGTCACCTACACGGTCTCCGTGGCCGGCACCAAGGGGAAGGATACGGTCAGCGATTTGTTGACCATGAACCTGGGGCTGGCGGATTCGTCGGCGGCCGGGCAGCTGCTGCAGCCGTATACGCAGCTGGGGCGGACAATCGCGGATTACGCGATTGTCTGGAACGTCAATGTGTATGACCTGGTGCCGCATGCTTCTGTGGGGAGCGTTGAGGCCACGGTCACCCTTCCGTTCGGCAACAGGTTTGATGCGGATAAGTCCAATGCATCCGGGTGGACCATCAAGGGCCGCACGGCCACGTTCAAGGCCGGGGATAGCTCGGATGGTTCCGGCGACGCCGCGGGCGACGGTGCGTCGGGTGGCTCGAGTGGTTCGGCTGCCGCGGGTGGCTCGGATACAGCTGGCAGTTCATCTGACGGTGGCGCTTCGGCGAGCGGTGATACTGCGGGCAGCGCCCTTAAGGCAGTGGATGGTTCCATTTCGCTGATTGCTGCTGGAAACGGGATCACGCTCATTCCGCTCATCATCTGGGGTGTGGTGGCGCTACTAGTTCTCGCGGCCATTGTGCTGGTGCTGATCTTCCGCAAGAGGATCGCGGCTGCCCTGCGGGCGGCGAAGGTAAAGCGGGCTAACGCTGCACAGTTCCAGGCGGATGGCGCCGGGGCCGGTACTGGATCCGGCGCTGGGGCTGGGCAATTTGGCGCTGATACCGGACAGGTTGGCGGCTCATTCGGTGTGAGCGCTGGTGCAGCTGGTGCTGGCAAGGCCAGTGCCACGCAGGCGGGTTCTGGCCAGCCGGGTGATCAGTCTGCGGCTGGTTTCACCGGTGGGTTCGGTACTGGGGCTGCGGGGGATGCCGCGGGTAGTCCAGGCCAGGCGCGGCCGTGGCTGCCAGGAGAATTCTCCGAATCTGAACTGATCTAGAAAAAGTGCAGGCGGGGGGCACGCGGCAATGCCGCGTGCCCCCTGTGCTACCCGACGGTTAGTCTCTGGCGCACGGCCGATTCGAGCCTCGTGGGAAATGGCCCGTGCTTTCTCGTTCCCGCATGCCGGCCTTTGGGACTTGTGGGAGTGGCCCTCGGAAGCTGAAGAGCGTCGCCCGAGCTCGGGCCCGGGCCACTGGCGCTGGTCTTGTGGGGAGTGGTGGCCGGTATGATCGGAGAAGCTCAAATACTGGAGTGGTAGGGCCGGTTCCCACCGGCCTTACTCATTCGCGGCGCGTTTTTAGCCGCTGACACATGCGAACGGGGCCCGAGATTTGAACTGCCCTGCTCATCGGAAAATTACTCAGTCCAACAAACAGGAGCAGTTCATTACTCGGGCCCCGGCGTCGTCGTTAGTAGTTACTGCAGCTTGAACTCCTGGGAAACGGGCTGGGCCTCGTTGTCAAAATCGAAAAGCGGCGTTGCTTCAACTTTTACTGTTGCCGCTGGGTCGCTCACCACGAATGCCTGCGTAACAGTTGCTGTAGCACCGGGCTGGATTTTCTGGTGACTTGAATTGCTGTCATAGCCCTTTGGATCGGTGGTGTAGATCGGGAAGTTGTCAAGCGAAGTGCCGTTCTGATAGGCCTGCACCTCTAATTCGGTTAGCATGTCATAGGTTTTATCGGTGTTATTCGTCACGGTATAAGTGAGAATAGCAGTGGGTTTCCCTTCATAATCGTTCGGGCCAAGAACCATGGATGTGTAACCGATTGCGACACCTCCGTCATTACCGGATGCGGTGTCGGTGGCGGCCGGAGAGGCTGCCGGGGGCATTTTCTGCTGCTGCGCTGCTGTAGGTGTCATCGATCGCCTTGGAAGCTGCGTCCAGTGCCTTGCTGTAGATGGATTGCGTAATGAGCACGCCCGCGATCGAGACGACTGAAAGAATTAGGCCTGCCAGGGCCATGCCGAAGCCGCGGCGCTTGGTCGGGTTCTTCTTTACCATGACCATTGCGATGATGCCGAATATGAGGCCCACAATCGCAACGATGAAAATGATGTTATTGAAGATCGGTACCCAGCAGAGTAGTAGGGTGATAATTCCGAGCACCAGGGCTGTGATCGCCAGACCGCTGCGCTTCGGCTGCTGGTTCTGTCCGTACTGGGCTTGCTGGCCGTACTGAGGTGCCGCACCAAATTCGGGCTGCTTAGCCGCGCCGTCGGCGGGCTGGGTGCCGTCGCCTACCCCGGGGGGGGAGTAGGAATATTGTTTTCAGGTGTGGACATGAAGGTCCCTTCAGAAACACCAGGCATGAGATTTTGGGCAAAACGCGGTGGTGATGCTCGGATTCTCGTGCCTGGACGTGGATATTTACACAGTGATTATAACTGTTGTGAGTTATGTACGTCGAAAATTTTCGCTATTCAGTCGCTTACTTTTGGCAGTGTGTGGATGAGACGGCGGGTGAGCGGCGATGGGGCAGTTGGGTGGCAGACCAATGTGGGTGGATGTGGCGGCAGTAGTGGGTGGATGGGCCATGCGGGTGTGTTGAGTTGATGGTTTTTTGTTCAGTTGACGGAAAACTTCCGGTTTGGAGGCCTGTGAGGGGCGGAAAGCGGAAGTTTTGCGTCAACTGAAAAGTTTTCTGCGGTTTCAGCGGGTCACGCTGGCCGGCAAGCTCCGCTCAGCGGGGGATCCGAGCCCGGTGGGCTCCCTAGTGGGTATAAGAGCCTGGACAGGTCTCTCCAGTGGGTAATCGGGGTCAGGGTGAGCCCGTGGTTGGCGGAGAGTGGGGGATTCGAACCCCCGATGCGGATAACCGCATAACGGTTTTCAAGACCGTCTCATTCGGCCGCTCTGACAACTCTCCTGCTGGGCCATCTTAGCCGAGTTGCATCGATCCATGCGGAGTGGAGCCCGTCTCGATGGCGGAGAGCAGTGTGGGCACGACGCAAGGCACACGCACCGAAGTGTCGGACCCGTTACGCAAGATAGGCGCTATGGACAGCTTGTGTTCAGCGAGCGTCGATACAATCAGCCCTGACGCATCGCCGAGGCGGTGCTTGGCTCGATTCCACGAGGTAAGGAGCATCATGAGCGATATGCCCAATAGCGAAGCGAACGCCGGGCCCGCGGATTCGGGAGCTACCGGTTCGGGCGCTGCCGGCTCGTCCGCCACAGGTAGCGGGTCCCTCCCGTCCTACCCGGGCACCACCGCATACTCGGGGAGCTCGCCCTACCCGAACGGTCAGAACTACCAGAATGGTGCGGGCTACCAGGGTGTTCCAACCGGCGGCTATTCGGGTGGCTCGGCGCAGTATCCGCCCTATGTGGCCGGCCCGGTTTCTGCCGCCGGTCCGTCGTCGTACCAGTCCGGCCCTGCTGCGGGACCTACGTACCAGCCGGGTTCGACGTCGTACGGAACCGGTTCCGGGTACGCCGGCTCCTATAGCGGCTCCGGTTACACGGGTACCGGATACCAGACCGGCCAGGCGCCCCAGTACCAGCCTGGTTCAACGCCCCAGTACCAGTCCGCCCCGGCACCCCAATCCGGCCCCACCTACCCGGGCGCGCCAGCACCGTATCCCCCGGCGCCTTATCCGCCAGCCCCCGCCTACCAGCAGCCCTTCTACTATCCGCCGCTGCGTGGCCCGAAGTGGGACGTGGACCCCTCCACCCCGCAGCGTGGCACCGTTTCGCCCTGGACCGCCATGGTGCACGTGTTCACCAACCTGGTCCACGGCCGGACGGGCACGGGTTTCGCCTGGGCGTTCGCGGGCCGCAACTTCAGCTGGATCGCGTTCGCTATCGTGGTGGCGGTCGACGCCGTCGCGGGCCTGCTGGCCGGCGTCATGTGGAGTGTTAAGGCGGATTTCGATCCCACCCTGGCTCCGCTTTTTGACGCTTTTGCCGGTTTCACTCCCGTTACCGGCATGCTCTACCTGGGGTTGGGGCGGGTCGCGGCTCTGCTGCTCATTGCCCTCGCCGTGTTTGCGACACTTCGCGCCCAGCACGTGAACGTGACATATACGGATGCGCTCACTATCTGGATGGGAGTCATGGCACTGATCATCCCGCTCGAGGTTGTCCTGGTTGTTGGGGCTAGCATCCTGGCTGCACTGGCCGCCCTGGTTTCGCCGTCATTGGCGGTGATTCTGGGGGTATTGGCCGCGTTCGCTGAGGTCGCCATCATTATCTGGGGCTACGTGGTGGGCTATCAGGGTCAGCGCTGGTACTCCGGCACGTCCCGCCCCTTCGCCGGCGCCTGGGTGGGCATGCTGGTGGCTGCATGGGTGCTCAACGGCGTTGTGAATATGGCGCTGATGTCCATGCTCAGCATCGAGTAGGGGTCCGGGCCCGCGTTTCGTGGCGTGGTATTCCGACGACGCCGCCACCCGCGCGTCCGGCATTCCCGCGGTCAAGGTATCCGCCGGTATCCGCCCCGCATGTTGCCGGTGGCTAGGCGCGCTGTAGGAGGGCCTCCAGTACGATCGCGGCGCCGTCGTCCTCAACGGTGGCGGTCACTAAATCCGCTGCGTCCTTCACGTAGTTCCGTGCACTGCCCATCGCAATGCCGAGGCGTGCCCACTGAAGCATGGCGACGTCGTTCCCGCCATCTCCGACAGCCACGGTGGCGGTGGGGGCCACCCCGAACTGGCTGCGTAATTGCTCCACGGCGCTGGCCTTTGTGACGCCCGCTGGACTCACGTCGAGCCAGGATGGGCCGGAGGCGGCGAAGAGCGCGCCGGTGAGGTGCTGCGCGGCGATGGCTGACAGCATGGAGGGTGTATCCAGTACCGGATCCACCACGATCATGCGCATGACGTCCGGCAGCGCCAGGCCGGAATCGGGTTCCTCAAGATAGGGCGGTTCCACCAGGTAGCCGGTGGTGAGCCCCGGGGAGACGCGGCGCAGGCCGTCGATGGGTTCCACGGCCAGGAAACTGTGCGGCAGCGCGCGGCGCACCCCCTCAATAGCGCGTACCAGGACATCCTGCGGGAACGTGTGAAGATTCGCCACATGGTGGGTGCCATCCGGCACGCCCGGCGTGGACACCTCACGCACGGGCACGCCGGGAATACGGGTGGAGCCGGTAAAGAGTGTCTGCGCCCCATTCGAGCACACCAGGACGGTGGAATCGAATGGGAGCATATCCAGGATGAACTGGGCGGCCTGCCGTCCGCGCCCGGTGGCGATGACCACGTGCGTGCCGGCGGCCAGGTGATCCGCGATGGCCTGCTTGACCCGCCGAGATATGGTGCGCTGGCGTGGAAAAATAGTGCCATCCACGTCCAGGCACACCTGCAGGTGCGGGCCCGCCCCGGGGATACCGGCGACGGCGAACGCCTCACCCACCCGAGCCAGTGCCTGCGCCCGGGTGGGAGGTGCGGTGCGCGCCGAGGGATCCCGCATATGGCTTACTTGGCGGCCCCGGACGTGCTGCCGGGCTTGGCGCCGTCCTGCTTGCCCGCGCGCTTAATTGGCGCCACGCTCTCAATCCCGCCCAGGTAGGGCCGCAGCGCCTTAGGAATGTAGAGCGAACCGTCAGCCTGCTGGTGGTTTTCCAGCATGGCTACCAGCCAGCGTGTGGTGGCCAGCGTGCCGTTGAGCGTGGCCGCCTGGTGGGTGGAGCCATCCTCCCGGCGCTCGCGAATACCCAGGCGGCGCGCCTGGTAGGTGGTGCAATTGGAGGTGGAGGTGAGCTCCAGGTAGCGGTGCTGGGTGGGTAGCCACGCCTCGCAATCAAACTTCTGCGCGGCGGAGGAGCCCAGGTCCCCGGCGGCCGTGTTGATAATGCGGTAGGGGAGCTCCACTTTGGCCAGCATCTCCTTTTCCATGGCGAGGAGCTTCTGGTGGCACGCCACGGAATCTTCTTCGCGGCTGTAGACGAACATTTCCACCTTGTTGAACTGGTGGACGCGGATGATGCCGCGGGTGTCCTTGCCGTAGGAGCCCGCTTCGCGGCGGTAGCAGGCGGACCAGCCGGACAGCTTTTCGGGGCCATTCGAGAGGTCGAGGATTTCGTCCTTATGGAATCCGGCCAGCGCCACCTCGGAGGTGCCCACCAGGTACTGGTTGTCCGCCGGCAGGTAGTAGATCTCATCGGAGTGCTCGCCCAGGAATCCGGTGCCGGACATAATGTCCGGGTTGACGAGCGTGGGGGTGGTCATCACGGTGAAGCCGTGCTCTTCTGCCTGGTCCCAGGCCATGGTGAGGAGGGCCAGTTCCAGCCGTGCGCCAATACCCGTCAGGTAGTAGAAGCGGGAGCCGGACACTTTTGCGCCGCGCTCCATGTCCACGGCGCCCAGTCCTTCGGCCACATCCAGGTGATCTTTGGGGGTGAAGCCCTCGGCCTCGAAATCGCGTGGCGTGCCAATAACGTCCACAACCTCGTAGTCGTCTTCGCCGCCAGCCGGCACGCCGTCAAGCACAATGTTTTCGATGGCCATATTGGCCTTCTTGTAGGCTTCTTCCGCGGCGGCCGCCTCTGCTTCGAGGGTCTTTACTTCCACGGCCAGTGCCTTGGCCTTTTCCAGGATGGCGGGGCGTTCTTCCTTGGACGCCTTCCCCACGGAGCGTGACACCTCCTTTTGTTCGGCCCGCTTGGCCTCAAACGTTTGGAGGGAGGTGCGCCGGGCGTCGTCGGCGGCCAGCAGCGCGTCCACGCTGGCGGGGTCATTGCCGCGGCGACGCTGGGACTCGCGTACAACTTCGGGGTTTTCCCGGACAAAGCGAATATCTAGCATGGGTTCAGCTTACGCGGGCTGGGCGGTCTTCTGTGCGCCGGAGAACGCAGATTTGTGGTGCGGGGTGGGCACGCACTGCGTGGGATGAAGAAGCGCAAGCGTGGTATCTGCCCAACGCGGATATATCTGGGCCACAAGTCCCCTAAAATAAGTGAGATATATCACATTTGGGGTGGTTTCGTAACTTTCTGCGGGGTGTCGCAAACATTCTCTGTTGTTAAATCGGACGCCTCATCGGCTTAAAGCCGCACTTTCGCGCGGGGGGGGGGCTCCATGCATAAATACACTTCACACACAGTCTTAACAGTTGAAAATTTAATAATTTTAAAATAACCATGTTGGTTAATTTTGCATTACCTCCCCACGTACTTATACCTGTATATATCAGCAAAAGAGAAGGACTAACGGACTAAGTGATTGTAATGCCGGAGTTGTGTAGATGGGCTCTTGCCGGAAAGGATATGGAATGAAGCGCCTGATACATGCGAGAACAGTGACGGCCCTGGTCTTTGTCTTTGTGCTTTGTGGGGCTCTGATTGCCGGCGTTGCTCCGCTCAGCGCGTCCACGGCGGACCCTGTGACGTCCTCCCAAGGGGCGCAGGTCAGTGCGGCGGCTGCGCAACTGTCTAATTCGACGTCGAACGGAACGGTCAAGCTGACCATCAGTGCCAGCACTACCTCGTTGCCGGCGGGCGGCGGTGACGTCACCTACACGTATACGGTGACGAACCTCGCCACCCATTCGATTTTCCTCGACGGTTTCTCTGATAACCGCTGCGCTCCGGTGGATATCAAGGACGCGGGCGATCTCTCGGTGGGTTCAGGCATGCTTGCGGCGGGCGGGACGGTTACCTACACGTGCACCAGCCGCGTCACCGTGACCACCACAAGCACGGCCACCCTGCGCTACAGCGATTACCATGCAACGAATATTCACGGACAGGTGCAGGCGGCCGTCACCGTAAGCATCGGCAGCACGTCTGGTGCCGCCTCCTGCAACACGCTCTGGTTCGGGTCCGGCCAACGGGCAAACGGGGACTTCGGGCGCGTGGGCACGATTGATCCGACTACCTACGCGGCCACCAGTAAGTACACCATTGACCGATTGGTGGATCCCACCCCCGGTACGAACGAAACCATGACCACAACGGGTACCGCGGCACTGGCGGTGGATCCTCTTGACCCCACCCAGGTGTACTTTGCACCCCGCTACGTGTACCAGGATGGCAGTTATGACATGGGCGGCTTGCACGCCTACAACTCCGTCACGAACACCGTCAGTGATCAGCTCACGCTCTGGCGTGATACTCCGTTTACCGTGCGTATGGGTGTTGATGCTGAGGGCACCGAATGGATCGTGGACAACCAGGGAGCAATCTGGAGGCACGCGCGCGGGGGCACCAATTGGACCGGTGGTGCCGTGCTTTCCACATCGAACGGCTACACTTTCGCGCCTAACCAGGCCATGACGTTGGCGTCCGGCGATCTCGCTTTTGACGGCCTGGGCAATATGTGGATCATCGGCTCCCGACAGAGTGACGGCACCGCTTTCCTCTACACGGTGTCCAAGGAGTCACTGGCATCCGACGAGCCCAAGGCACAGTTGGTGGGCTCCATGGGGAAGGGCGAGTTCAACGGCATTGCGTTCATGGAGGATGGAACGCTGTGGGCCTCTACACGCGATGTAGACAAGAACGGCAACGTAACGGGCGGTTCAAAGCTGTGGCAGGTGAATAAGGTGACCGGCAAGGCCACGCAGAAGGCCGCCTACTCCAACTTCCAAATTGAGGATCTGGGCTCCTGCGCCCTCCCGAAACCGGAGCTCGCTGTGGAGAAGACCGCGGCGCTTGGGGATGGCGTGGTCACCTACACCGTGACCATCTCAAACCTCGGTCAGCTGGAGGCTACGGGTGTGCAGCTGGTAGATGATCTCGCCGCACAGGGCATCACCTATATTCCGGGCAGCACGAAGATGAATGGCCAGACCGTACCGGACGGTGCGGGCGGGCAGTTCCCCTTCGCCTCCGCGGCGGATGTGCACTCGCCGGATACAGGGTTTAGCGGGCTGGTCACCACCGGCACGAGCGGGGTGCTCACCGTTACTTTCGATACCAAGCCATTCGCGGGTCAAACGCACGTGTGCAACCAGGCGACGGCTACATTTGTCGGTGCCCTCGCGGTTGTAAAATCTGACGATCCCGCCGTTCAGGGCGGCGCTGATCCCACCTGCTATGACGTAAAGAATCCGCAAATCGGTATCAACAAGTACGCCAAAAATAATCAGGTAGTCGCGGACGGTTCGCCCATCACCTACTTCTACCAGGTGTCCACGGATCCAAACCAACCGAAAGGTATGGAGCCGTATGACGCGGCGTCGGACACCTACGGTGCATACCCCAGCCCGGCCAAGGAAGTCGGTGCCGAGCCGCTGAAGAACGTGACGGTCACGGATGATAAGTGCTCGAATGTCCAGAGCGTTACGGACACAACCGGGTACAACGTGGGTGATCGCAATGAGGACGGACTGTTGCAGCCCTCTGAAGTGTGGCTGTACCGGTGCACCACGGATGCCGGCGTGAGCGAGGACGTTACAAATACGGCTACCGCTAACGGCGTCGGCTACTTCTCCGGCACACCGGTGACGGACGCGGACACCTGGACCGTTCACCCCGCCCAATTCGCCGTGCAGAAGCTGGCCCAGGCCGGTAGCGGCTGGAACGAGACGGGCAGCGCCATCGAGGTGACGAACGGAGCGAACGGTCCGCAACTTGTTGCCACCTACCAGGTAACGGTTACAAACACCGGCCAGGTATCCGCGCCGCATCCATCCGTGACGGATACGGTGGCGGTGCCGGACGGGCTGACGGTGGCGGATATATCCGTTAATAACGCGGCTGTTCAGATCGCACAGTCCGGCCAGGCGGCAACGTTCACCATCCCGGCAAGCGCGCAGAGCCTCACGCCGGGAGCAACCACCACGTACACGGTGAGCGTCACCTACCGGGTGACCACTCCGGCGTCGACGGACTGGAACAAGCTTGCCGAATGCACACCGGGCCGTGGCCTGCACAACAGCGTCACGCTGGACGGTGACACGGATGGCACAGCCAACAATGAGGCGTGCGTGCCCGTCACTCCGCCCAGCCTCAGCTTCCAGGTGGCCAAGCTGGGCACGAACTGCGATACCAACCAGCCCACATGCGCGCTGCCGGGCGCGGCGTTCGCGCTCTATGACGCGGATCCCAGCACGGGCGCAAGTCCGATTGCCAGTGAGCTCACGGCGGATAGCACCGGGGCCGTCTTTACGGCGGCGGGGCTCACCCCGGGTACCTACTGGGTGGTGGAAACACGCGCACCCGCGGGCCACAATCTGCTGGCCACACCGGTGCAGGTGACATTGGACTTCTCCGGCGTACATACGGAGGCTCAAGAGACGGCATACGTGACGCTCACGCAGCCGTACACGCTGGAGATCGTTGACCAAACGCCCATGGCGTTACCGCAAGCCGGCGGTGACGGCGGGTATGGGCGCTGGGCCTGGTTGGGGGCCGCGCTGATGGCCCTGGGGGCCGGGCTAATGATGAGGAACTTCCGATCGGAACGTTGATGGCTTTCGCCGCTGCGGCATAGCCGATCGGGACCGGGTAATCCATGAGTAGGAGAAACTGATGAAGTTCACAGGAAAGGTAGCCTCGCTGCTTGCGGCGGGCGCCATGGTGGGCGCGTCGTTCTTTGCCGCCGCGCCGGCAATGGCTGACACCACGGATCAGGGGAGTGTGAACGGTGTGTCGCAGCAGGCCGGGGATCCGGCACTGATCAACGATGCCGCCTCCACGCGACTGACTATTACGAAGTATCTCGGTGACACCACGAACCTGCCCAACAACGGCACGGTACAGAATATGACCGGGCGTGATTCCCTTTCGGGCGTCAACTTCGATGTGTACAAGGTGAGCGGAGTAGACCTCACCACGAATGCGGGGTGGGAGGCGGCCGCCAAGCTGAAGGGCGCCAATCTCTCCACTGCCTCGAGCGGCACCATCACCGCCACGGATGACACGGTCTACACCGTGACCAAGGAGGGCACGGTGACCACGGGCCAGGATGGGACGGCCACATTTGATGGCGGCGTTGCCCTCTACGTGGTGGTGGAGAACCTCGCCTCCTCCAGCCCCGTCAACAACGCCACCGGCAAGCCCGTGACGGCCGGCGAGCTGACCGGTGCGGCCCCGTTCCTGGTGACGCTGCCCATGACGAATCCGGACAATCGGAACTCCTGGATGTATGACGTCATGGTGTACCCGAAGAACCAGCAGGCCACCATCACCAAGCAGGTGCTGGACGGCAATGTGGGTACGTCGGGCCAGGACGGCTACACGGTGGGTCAGGATCTCACCTACCGCATCAAGACCTCCATCACGGCTACGGATGCAAACCAGGACAACACGGTGAATGGTGCGGACCTGGGGTACTACTACATCAATGATCAGCTGGATGCCACCAACCTGGATTACAAGGCCGCCACGCTCTCCGTGGTGGACGCCAGCGGTACGCAAGTGGCAACGCTTACGGAGGGTACGGACTACAACCTGACGTCCGACGGCGATCGGGTCCAGGTGTCCTTCACCTCCGCCGGTCTCAATGTGCTGGCTGCTCACTCCGGCAGTTTCGTGCAGACGGACATTGTGGCCACGGTTGCCGCTGTTCCAGGCTCCGGGCTGATTGACAACACGGCCTACTTCGAGCCGAACAACAGCTACTGGACCGATCAGGGCACCGCGGCGCCGACGCCGGGCGACAACCCGAAGGATGAGCCGGAGAACCCGCCCACGTCCAACACGGTGACATCCAAGTACGGCGATATTGTGCTGCACAAGATCGGCGAGAACGGCGTTGCTCTGAAGGACGCTGAGTTCAAGGTGTACCGCGCCACCAAGGACGCCTCGGGTGCCTTCACCTGCGAGACTCTTGGTGACACGGCGATCGCTACGTCCACCACGGACGCCAACGGTCTGGCTTCCTTCAAGAACCTCCAGCTCTCCAACTGGTACAACGACGGCGAGACCTCCGGCGCAATCACGGACGCCAAGGACTTCCACTCCTACTGCCTGGTAGAGACGAAGGCGCCCTCCGGCTATCAGCTGCTGGCCGATCCGATCGAATTCGATCTGACCGTGGCCGGCACGGTGACGGATCTGAGCACGGCGTTCGCGGATGCCGAGCGTGATGCGAATGCGAAGGACAGCGCGGGCGGCAACATTGAGGTTGTGGATCAGCTCGATAACCTCGGCAACAAGCTCCCGCTGACCGGCGGTCAGGGCGTGGCCCTGGTGTCCGCACTCGGCGTGCTGTTCATTGCGGGTGGTGTGGCCTACTACGTGCGTTCCAGCCGGCGGCGGCAGGACGCCTAACAGATAACTACGGTTGCCGTAGTTAGCGCTGTGGGGCGGGGAGCAGTCCTCGCCCCACACGTGTGCGGTCCCGGGCCGCGCGGGTGCTTCGGTGATTCGCCTACGCGCTTATTGCGGGTCGGTACGACGCCGGGGCGCGGCGGTGCTGGGACGTTCCCGTACCGGAGCGGGCAAGGTGAGGAGGAGTAGTGCGGAAGAAAAAGGGAGTATCGCGGCTCATCGTCACGCTGTTGCTCCTGGCCGGCTGCCTCATCACCATCTGGCCGGTGGGTGAAACGCTTCTCCATGACCGCACCCTGACCGGGAAGGCTCTCACCTACGAACGTGAGCAACGGGTGAGCGGGGCGGCGTCGGCGGAGTTTAAGGCCGCGCAGCGCTACAACGCGCACCTGGATCCGAGGCTCCTCACGGACCCGTGGGGCGAGTCCAGTGACGTGACCCAGACGCCCGCGTACGCCGAATACCTCACCCAGCTGGGCGGGACAGATCCGATGGCCACGATTGTTATTCCCAAGATCGGCGCGAACCTGCCGATTGTGCACGGCACTACCGCGGCCGCACTGAAAACCGGGGTGGGGCATTTCTTCGGGAGTGCTCTGCCGGTGGGCGGGAAAGGTACCAACGCGGTGCTGGCCGGGCATCACACGCTTCCCGGATACACATTCTTTACCGGGCTGGAGGAACTGGCGCCGGGTGACGATTTCATGATTCACGTGGCCGGGCAGGTGCTCACCTACCGGGTGGTGAGCACGAAACTCATTCGCCCCACCGAGCTTGACGCCGTCGCGCCCGTGCCCGGCAAGGACCTGGTCAGCCTGGTCACGTGCATTACGCCCAAGGGCGGGCCGCTTAACTATTACCGGCTGGTGGTACAGGGGGAGCGTATTCCCACCCAGGGCGTGGCGGATCTTGGTGCGGACTCGGCGGTGAGTGTGCCGAGCGGCGTCAACATTGAGCAGTGGATGTGGCCGCGCATCGCGATTGCGGGGGTGGCCCTGGTACTGCTGGCGGTCTTTGCGGCCTCCTGGGTGCGCCGCGATCGGGCCACGCGCCGGGGCGGTGCGGCCAGCCGCGCGTCTAGCAATACCGCACCGGGCACCACAACTCGCGTTACCGGTGCGGGACCGGGCGGGGCGACGTCGTCGGGGATACAGCGCAACGAAAGGGAGCAGTAGATGGCGAAGCATATGGCGTCCGAAACTGTTGCGGCACCGCGAGACGCGAAGGGGAAACGCCGGGCGCGCCACTTCGTGATCCCCGTGCTCATTGTGCTGGTGGGTGTGCTTCTGCTGCTGTACCCGGTGCTGTCCACGAATTACAACAACATGCGTCAGCACCAATTTGCTGAGCAATACTCCACCCAGAGTGCCAAACTCAGTAATGCGCAGCAGGACGCGGAGATCAAGCGTGCCCAGGAATACAACGGGCGTATCTCCGGCGTGCCGGTGCTGGACCCCTACCTCCACCAGGTATCCGGCGATCCAGAATCCGCGCCGTACCGCGATTACCTGAGTCAGCTCAACCTGCTGGACATCATGGCGCGGGTGCGGGTGCCCGCGGTAGGGATTGACCTGCCTGTGCGGCATGACACCAGCGCGGACGTGCTGGCCACGGGCGCCGGGCACCTGTACGGCACGTCGCTGCCGGTGGGCGGGAAGGGGACGCACGCGGTGCTCACGTCGCACACCGGGCTCTCCACGGCCACACTGTTCGACAACCTGGACCAGGTGAAGAAGGGCGACGTCATGTACGTGGACGTGTATGGCCACACGCTCGCCTACCAGGTAGACCAGATCAAAGTGGTGCTACCGACCGAACTTGGTGATCTCAAGCCCGTGGCCGGCAAGGATTATTTGACCCTGTTCACGTGCACGCCGTACGCCGTCAACACACACCGACTCCTAGTGCGCGGGCACCGGATTCCGTATGACCCTGCGGCCGATAAGAGCGCGCAGGCGGCCGCGGGCGGATTCCACCTGCAAGGGTGGATGTGGTGGCTGCTAGGCGGAGCTGCCGCGGGGATAACGGCGGCCAGCTACATGGTGTGGCGGACGCGGAAGAATGGGAAGGCGGCGACGCATGCCGACGGCCGGGCCGAGTTGCACGAGGCGGCTAGCTGAGGGCGCGGGCTCGGCGGCGAGGCATGGGCGGCGAGGTGAATGGTCCGGCCGCGAGCGAAACAGCGCGGCGCGGGCGAGGACGGCACGCATAAGGCGGTGAGTCTAGCAGCGGCGTGGCTAGTGGCGGCAATCTTAGCGGCGTCGAACCAAAAGCTGTCGGAACCCTGCCGTATGCTTGCGGCATGACCACGTGGATCGCCTTTATTTCGCTCGTTACCGCGGTTGCGGCGGTGCTGGGTGCCTGGGAGAATCACCGCGCGCTTCGGGCGGCGCGGCGGCGGGTTGATGCGCTCGAACATCTGGTGGGCGGCGCGGATGAGGGCGGCGCGGCTGGCGGTCGGAACGGGGTGGCCGCTGGAAAAGAGGCCGAGGCCGGCCCGGTGGTGGTGATTTATAACCCGGTGAAGGTGACGGACCTCGGGGCGCTCCGGCACACGGTGGAGGCCGTGAGCGCGGCGGCGAATTTGCCGCACGTGGAATGGCTGGAAACATCAGTGGATGATCCGGGTGCCGGGCAGGCTCGGCGTGCTGTGGCGATGGGCGCCTCGCGCGTGATTGCGGCCGGTGGGGATGGCACCGTGCGCGTGGTAGGTGGTGTACTGGCCGGCACCGGCATTCCGCTGGGGATCGTGCCGGCGGGGACCGGGAATCTCCTTGGGCTCAACCTGGGGCTTCCCGCCGGGCTGGAGGAGCAGGTGGCCACGGCTGTGACGGGGCGGCCGTGGGCTATTGATGTCGGCTGGATCGAGGCCGTGGAGGAACCGGCGGATACGGTCCAGACGGAGCGGCTGCGGCGGCGCGTCCAAAAAATTAGGCGGCGCGCCGCGGAAATTGGTGTGCCCGAACCCGAGGCCGGGGGCAGTTTCAGCGGGCGTGAGCCATTCCTGGTGATCGGTGGGCTCGGATTTGACGCACGGATTATGGCGGAGACGGATTCAGACCTCAAACGGCGGGTTGGTTGGGTGGCCTACGTCATGACGGGCCTGCGTAACCTGCGCGGCGAATCGATGCGCGCCACCGTGACGCTGGGGATGAATGCGCACGGCCCCGCGTACGCGGCGGAGAGCGGGCGCACGGGCAGTGCGAGGGAAGCGGGTGCTGGGCAGGGGCGCTACCGTTCCATCCTCTTCGCCAACTGCGGCACGCTACCCACGGGCCTTGCTCTGGTGCCGGATGCACGCATTGATGACGGCTGGTTGGATGTGGGCACCATGCGCGTCCGCGGGGGCCTGCTGGGCTGGGTGGAGCTGGCCCGGCAGGTGCTGGTGCGGGCGGTCGGCGGGCGTACGCGTGCCCGGGACCTGGCATCTCTACGCTTCCGGCGCACCAAGTCCGCGCGCGTGGACACTGAGGAGTTTGAGCCGATTGAGGCCGACGGCGATGTGCTCGGCTTTGCCCGCAGCGTGCGGGTGAGTGTGGACCCGAGTGCCCTGGTGGTGATGAGCTAATGGTGAAACGCCTGTGGCTGTGGATAGTGGCGCTGGTGGCGGTAGTAGGCGGTGCCTGCGTGCCCGCGGGATCGGCGCGGGCGGACACCAATGGGGCCGGTCCCGTGTGGATCATCGGTATGGCCGGCGTGACCTGGGCGGATGTATCTGAGGCACGTACGCCCAACCTTGCTGGGCTACTGGCAAGTATGTCCGTGGCGAATATTTCCACGCGCGCGCTCGCGAATGGCACGTGCCCGGTGGCGGGCTGGCTCACGCTGTCGGCTGGGGAACGCGCGGCGGCGTCCGATGGCTGTACGGACGCCTACACGAAGTCCGCGGGGGCAGCCGCGGTTACAGGTAATAAGGAGTCCGCGTTCCACGCGCAGCTGGGTCGGCTGGTTGGCGCGGCAGAGAACGCACGGCTGGTCGGTGGCTTGGCGCCGTGGCTTGCGGCCGGGGATTTATCCGCTGCTGGCGGGCGTGTGACGGTGGCGGATTCGGCTGGCTTGAATGCGCCGATCCCCACCGATTCTGGGCTCGCTGAGGCGCTGGGCGGCGCGAGTGAACAGCTGGTTGTTGCCGACGCCGGTACGGTCACCACGCCCGGGTCGGCGGCCGCCCCGGAGGATATCCGATCGGCTATGGCGGAAGAATCCGCGGGCGCGCAGGCGTCGCCGAGCGTGACTGCGCCGTCCGTTTCGAAAGCTACGGGCGCCGGGAGCAGCGCGACGGCGAGTAACGGTTCGGAGCGCGCGAGTAGTGCGGCTTCGGTACGGAGTAGTGCGGCTTCGGCGCGGGAGAAGCAACTGGCCGCGGTGGATGCGAACGTGGGGGCGGCTCTTGCGGCCGCTCCCGGTAACGCGACGGTTCTGGTGGTGACCGTGGCCGGCGTCGGCCAGGAGCGCTTGGGTGTGTTCGCAATGAGCGGGCAGGCCGGGCTCGCGCGGTCTACCACCACGCGCACGGCCGGACTGGTGACTCTCACGGACGTGACAGCCGCGGCGCAGGCCGGTCTAACCGGTGGTAGTTCACCGATTGCGGCTACCGGACAGACGTCCACCCGCGCCGCGCTGGTGGACGCGGACGTGCATGCGGCGCTACTGCATGGGAGCTACTCCGCACTGTATGCCGCGTGGGGAATCCTGGCCGTGGGCATTGTGCTGTGGGGCATCGCCCGGATTGTGCGGCGCGAATTTGGCGACGGGCGGCAGGGCTGGGTGCAACTTGCCGTATTTGCATCGGCGGTACCGATAGCCATGCTGCTGGTGAACCTCGCCGGCTGGTGGCGGTTTAGCCGAGCCGCACTGGGGCTGTGGGCCGGCGTGGCCTTCATTGCCGCGATCATCGGGCTGGTGGGGCTGATGAAGGCGCGGCCGGCACACTGGGTGGCCGCGCCGGTGGTACGTATCGGTGCCGTGACCACCCTGGCCATTGGGCTGGATGCGCTGGTGGCTGGTGTGTCGGGGCGGCCCGGGCTCATTATTACGGCGGTGCAGGGGGCACAGCCGACGGTTGGCGGCCGGTTCTATGGCGTCTCCAACCTGGTATTTGCTCTTTTTGCCGCGGGCAGCATGGTGGCCGCCGGGGCGCTGGGCGAATGGATTGCGTCGGGGAGCCTCGGCTCTCGGGTTGGTGCGCGTGCGAGTGCTCTCACTGGTGCGACGGATAACGCTGGTGGTGTAGGAGGTAGCGACGGCCCTGCGGTAGGTGGCGCGGGTAATGCGGTAGGTAGCGAGGGCGATGCGGCGCAAGTCGGCACCAACGGTGGAGATAGCGTGGGCCGGCGCCGGCTGGCCGGCTGGGTGGTAATCGCGCTTGGTGTGGTCACCGTGCTGATTGACGGCCTGCCACAAATTGGCGCCGACTTCGGTGGGCCACTACCGCTGGTCATCGGATTTGGGCTGCTGGCGCTCTACACCTGGCGGATTCCGCTGAACTGGTGGCGGTGTGCGGTGGTGGCGCTCGCGGGCGTGGCCAGCGTGGTGCTATTTATGCTGACGGATCGGGGCGGCTCCAGCCACGTGGGCCAGTTCGGCACCGAGGTGGCCAGCGGCAATTCCGGCGCTTTGGCCACGATCTTTCGCAAGCTAGAGGCTGCCATGTTCGGCGCCCCCTGGCCGTGGGCGCTCCTTATTGCCGTGGTGATATTGGCGGCGATCGTGGTGGCGGGAGTATGGGTGTCCAGGCACGTGGACTTCTCGCGGCGCACGCCCGAGCTACTCATGTGGGAGCGGCCGGAAATTCGTGGCGGCGTCAGTGCCGCTGCGGTGGCACTCCTGGTTGCCAGCTTCACCAATGACTCCGGCTTCATGATCCTGGCCATGGGCATGTCCATCATCCTGCCAGCGCTGTTCGCGTGCGTGGAGCGGGAGGCTGTACTCATGTCGCAGCGAGCAGCGTTGCGGCCCCGGAGGAGAACGGCACGGTGAGGCAGGCGGAGAACTAACCATCCTACCCGGGCATGAAAGCAGCCTACCGGCGCGGGTGACGCCTACTAACCGCTCTACCCGGGTGGGCTCGACTTTCTTAGCGCCGCGCCCGGTAGGGCTCAAACGGCGTGGAGGCCATGCCCGTACGAAGCGCCGCAGGTACGGTCACTCCGCGCAGCCGCCGGATCATCACAGCCCGCAGCACCCCGCGATACTGCGCGGCGCGGTGTAAATAGCCGCGTAGATTATTACCCGTCGCGCGGTGGTGCAGTTCGCACCGCACCTCCTGCACGGTGAACCCCTTCGCCAGCACGTCGATAGACATGCCCACCTCTACGCCCCAGCCCGGCGCCAGGGGAGTGGCTGCTTCAAAGGCTGCCCGCGTCATGCAGCGTTGACCGGACAGCGGCGCCACCGGCACCCAGCCTGTGGCCCGCTCAATGGCGCGCCGGCCCAGGCCCATCACGAAGCCATGGCCACCCGCACCCGCCTGCTTCGGCAGCACGGCCACGGTCACATCCGCGCGGCCGGCCCGCACCGGCCCAATGAGCGGGGCGAGTGCACCGGCCGAATCGCCCAGGTCCGCGTCGGCAAACAGCAGCAGGTGAGTGGCACCGTTGCGCGTATCCGCCTCCGCCACCGCTCGTGCGCCGGACTCCATGGCGGCCGCCTTGCCATAATTCCGATGGTGCTCCACCACGCGCGCTCCGGCGCGCTCTGCCTGCGTTGCCGTATTATCCGTGGACCCATCGTCCACCACCACCACGGTGTCCACGCCCGGCAGTGTTGCCGCGGCGCGCACGGTCGCTTCGATACGATCTGCCTCGTCCTTCGCCGGGATTACTACCGCAACCGGCATGGCTCCGTGTCCTGGTTCCGTAATGGGCGAAGCTTTCTGTTCCGCAATTGGTAGGGCTGCGCATTCCCGTTCCACAACCGGCTTGGCTTCCGGTTCCGTAACCCGCGTGGCTGCGCGCCCCGCTTCGGCGTCGTCCTCACTACCGGGGGGTGTTACCGAACTACGTGTGACCGAGCTACGCGCTTCGGCGTCGTGCGAACCCGCGCGAACACCCGCGTTTTCACTATTAGTGCCGCCCGGCGCGTTACTAGAGCGCGCACTACCGGTGCGGACATCGTTGTCCCTAGAGTCCGAGCCCCCAACCCCTGCACCAAAAACGAAGCGGACCCCGCGCGCGCATGAAACCGCGCCGGAGCCCACCCGGAATGACGCCGTCAAACTAGTCGACCACGCCGTAGAGGCGGTCGCCGGCGTCGCCGAGGCCCGGCACAATGTAGCCGTGCTCGTTGAGGCGCTCGTCCACCGCGCCGATCACAATCTTCACGTCCGCACGCGAACCAATTTCGCTTTCGACGGCGCGCAGGCCCTCGGGCGCACCGAGCAGGCACACGCCCGTCACGTCCGTGGCGCCGCGATCCAGCAGGTAGTTGGAGGCCGCGATCATCGTGTGGCCGGTGGCGAGCATCGGGTCCACGATGAAGCACTTGCGGCCGTTGAGGTCCTGGGGCAGGCGATTGGCGTACGTGACCACGTCCAGCGTGTCCTCGTCGCGCTTCATGCCGAGGAAGCCGACCTCCGCCGTGGGCAGCAGCTTCATCATGCCGTCCAGCATGCCCAGGCCGGCACGGAGAATCGGTACCACCACGGGTGCCGGATCGGCGATCTTGCGGCCGACGGTGGTGGTAATCGGCGTGGTCACCTCCACCTCGGTGGTGGGGACGTCGCGCGTGGCCTCGTAGGCGAGGAGCGTGACCAGTTCGTCCACCAGCTGGCGGAACGTGGAAGAAGGCGTTTGGGCGTCGCGAAGAATTGAGAGTTTGTGGGCTACCAGCGGGTGATCAACTACCTGAATCTGCATAGTTCAAAGGTACCGCAGCCGCGCGGGCATTCGCGGGTTGCGCGGTGTGGGGTTGGGCGGGATTACGTGCTTTGTGCGTGGGGTGGGCGCAAGTGGGGCGGGCGTGGAGTGATTAGGGCGGCTGCGGTTTCGTCGGCTCTAGTGCGCGCGTTGGGGTGGGCGAGGTTGTTGGGACGCGGGACTGGGGTGAGGCTGGCACGGGGCAGTGGTGCGGGCTGCGCGGGGTTGGGCTGCGTGGGGCTGCCGGGACGTGGGACGGCGACGTCGTCCTTGCGCGCGGGCCTTAGCTCGCGGGGTACGCGGCCTGCCCTAGATCCCGGGCAGCGCGCGTGCGACGATGGGGGCGTGTCCCGGGAATCCTTGATTTTGCGTACGTTTGAGCTGGCGGAGCGCGCGGCTGCGGCCGGCGACGTGCCCGTTGGCGCCCTCGTGGTGCGAGACGGCCGGATCGTGGCCGAGGGGTGGAACACGCGCGAGGCCGCCGCCGACCCGACCGGACACGCGGAGATTAACGCGCTGCGGGGTGCGGGTCTGGCGCTTGGCGGCTGGAATCTGGAGGGTGCGGACCTGTATGTCTCGCTTGAGCCGTGCACCATGTGCGCCGGTGCGATCGTGGCCGCGCGCATCCGCCGCCTGGTGTTCGGCGCGTGGGACCCGAAGGCGGGCGCCGCCGGTTCCTTGCGCGACGTCGTCCGCGACTCCCGGCTCAATCACCAGGTGGAGGTGGTGGGCGGGGTGCTCGAGGACCGCGCCGCCGCGCAATTGCGTGCCTTCTTCGGCAGGTAGTTGCTGTCGTTTATGTCCGACGACGCCGGCACCGTCGTTCGTTTCGTCCAGGTTCCGGGTGGTCGCGGTGTAACGCCGTGGGCTAGGTGGGCGAAGGCCACGTTTCGTAGGGGGACACACTTGTCTATTCGGTGCGCGTGGGATTGCCCTCATCCGCGTTTGGGGGTTTGGCGGAGACGTGCGGTTTCGGTACCATATTCGGCGGTGGCGTGTCCGAGCGGCCGAAGGTGCATCACTCGAAATGATGTGTGGTTAATAGCCACCGCGGGTTCAAATCCCGCCGCCACCGCTCTGGGTCCCGCGGCATGAATTGTGCCGCGGGACTTTTCGTATTGGGGCCGGGTGTACGGCTGCGACTATTGGCGATCCTGGTCTGCGCGGACGTGCTGAGGTATTGGTGGTTCTGCCTGCGTGTGCTGAGACCTAAGTATTCTTTCGAGTTGACGGAAATTGTTCGGTTTGGGAGCCGGATTGGGGCGGAAACCGGAGGTTTTTCGTCATGTGAAAAGTTTTCCGTCAACTCAGCGGGGTTGGGCATGGTGGCGAGTGCGTCGCGGCGCGGTAGTGGCGGTGCGAGTCCCCGCGGGCTCATATTCCACCGGCCTTGGGACTAGGCGGCCGGGGTCGGCCTGCCTGAGCTCGGTAACGTTTGAGATGTCCAAGGGGCCACACCTGGTAGCAGGCCTGATGACCGATGGTTATCCGGCGGGGCCCTAATCAGTGGCGCTTCCGTGACGCGCGGCAGCGGTGCTGATCGGCAGCGATGCCGGGCTACAACGTGAGATGTGCCCGGTACTGATGCCGAGGAAGTCAAAGAAGACAACCTTGGGTGGGAGTACCGCCTGGGTGAACTCGGTAAAGCGACCCGGGTGCGGGTGGTCCGCCACCTGACAACCCGGCAAGCTCGGGTGTCAATCCGCCTGGGAGCGACCCGGGGCGGCCCACTCGTGAGAGAGCCCGGGGCATCCAGCCCGGGTGAAAGCCCTGGCAACCCGGGGAAAGCCCGGCGCCCTACCCGGGAGAAAGTAGAACAGCAATGCGAGCAGCGGTAGTACGGAGCAATTCGGACGGATTTGTGGACATCGTGGAGAAGGAGCTGCGGCCCATTAAGCCGTGGGAGGCCAAGGTCAAGGTGGAGTATTCCGGCCTGTGCCACACGGACCTCCACGTGGCCGCCGGCGATTTCGGCGCTGTCCCGGGCCGCGTGATCGGCCATGAGGGTGTGGGCCGCGTGGTGGAACTGGGTAGTGAGGTGACGGCGCTCAAGCTGGGTGACCGCGTGTCCATCGCCTGGTTCTTCAAGGGCTGTGGCCACTGCGAATACTGTGTGTCCGGCCATGAGACCCTCTGCTCCGAGGTACAGAACGCGGGCTACACCGTGGATGGCGCCATGGCTGAGGAAGTCATCGTCGACGCCAACTACGCCGTGAAGGTGCCCGAGGGCCTGGATCCAGTGGAGGCCTCCTCGATCACGTGCGCGGGTGTCACCGTGTACAAGGGCCTCAAGGAGGCGCATCTCAAGCCGGGCCAGTGGGTAGCCATCTACGGTGCTGGCGGGCTGGGTAACCTGGCGATCCAGTACGCCAAGAATGTGTTCCGTGCCCACGTGGTCGCGCTGGACATTAACGATGAGAAGCTGGAAAGCGCCAAGAGGACGGGCGTGGACCTTACCTACAACTCGAGCAAGCCCGGCGCGGGCGAGTGGATCCAGCAGCAGGTGGGCGGCGCGCATTCGGCGCTGGTTACGGCTGTTGCGCCGGCCGCCATGGATGAGGCCGTCAATTCCGTTCGTTCCCTCGGCCGCGTGGTGCTCATTGGTCTGCCGCAGGGCACCATGGAGTTGCCGATTGTGAACACCGTGTTGCACGGGATCCAGGTGCTCGGGTCGCTGGTTGGCACGCGCCAGGATCTGGCTGAAGCCTTCCAGTTCGGCGCCGAGGGCCTGGTGCACCCCATCGTCCACACCCGCAAGCTGGATGACATCAACGACATGATCCAGGAGATGAAGGACGGCAAGATCGAGGGCCGCATGGTCGTCGACTTCACCAAGTAGGTGGGCTCCGGGGAATCCGTCCCGGGGTTGCGGTAGTTGTGCGCGCACCGGTTGCCTCGTTTTCGACGACGACGCCGGTGCGCGTGCTTTTCTTTCGTTCCTGCGTGGTTTTGTTCGCATCATCCTGCCGGCTGATTCGCGCGGTAAAGTTAGTGCTCTCTGGGCACGCCGCGAATCCACGCCGTGGCGCCGCAGTGTGGCTTTATCATGCCCTCGCCCTGCCGCGTGGTGGAAAGTGGGACGTGCATGAGTAAATCTGCGAAGACGGTTGTCATCGTGGGCGCTGCAATACTTACCGTATTGCTTCTGGCTACCGGGGTGGGCCGAATCCTCCTGGCCTTCGTGTGCGGTGCTTACGCATTTTGGGCATATAAGAAACGGGGACATTCAGCGTCCTCAGTTGTAGCGGAAATTGCCGCAATCTTACTGCTCGTTAGCGGGGCCGGTGGGCTTGCCTCCGGGACTCCCGCGGCGGCCCCGTCGTCGTCCCAGGCGGTGGTGACGGCGTCGCCCACACCGACCCCCACGGAAACCTCCGAGCCCTCTCCCACCCCGAGTGGGGAGACCACCTCAAGTGAGGCAACGCCGTCGGAAACTCAGGCGGATATTCCCCAGGCTGTGACGGTGGCGGGTGGCGAGGACGCGGCCGCCGTGCTCGGAAAGCTGGCAGTGAAGGGCCGCGCGCCGAAGACCGGATATGCACGCGACGAGTTCGGGCCCGCCTGGATGGACGTGGACCACAACGGCTGCGATACGCGCAACGACATTCTGGGCCGTGACCTGAGTGGCACCACCACAAAGGCCGGAACGCACGGATGCGTGGTGCTTACCGGCACGCTCGTAAGCCCCTACACCGGCGGGGCGATCGCTTTCCAGCGTGGACAGGGCACGTCGGAGCAGGTGCCGATCGATCATGTGGTGGCGCTTTCGGATGCCTGGCAGAAGGGTGCCCAGCAGCTTTCGCTGGGACAGCGGGAGGCGCTGGCGAATGATCCGCTCAACCTGCTGGCCGTGGACCGCGCGTCAAATACGCAGAAGAGTGACGGCGATGCCGCCACCTGGCTTCCTTCTAATAAGTCCTACCGCTGCGAGTATGTGGCCCGGCAGATTGGCGTGAAGGCGCGCTACGGACTGTGGGTGACGGCTTCGGAGAAGAGCGCGATGACTAGCGTGCTTGCCGGATGCCCGGGCCAGAAGGTGCCCAGCGCTGGGACGGCACCGGCGGTTGCTGCCGCACAGCCGGCCGCGCCTCGTGCGACGACGAAGGCGCCCGCGGCACCAGCTCCCCAGAAGACCGCAGCTCCCGCACCGCAGCGTCAGCCGGCGGCCCCGGCTCCAGCTCCGGCGCAGCAGGGCGTGTACTACAAGAATTGCAACGCGGCTCGGGCGGCTGGCGCAGCTCCGGTACATCGCGGCGATCCAGGCTACGCCCCACACCTTGATCGCGATGGCGATGGTGTGGGCTGCGAGTAGGACGGACAACCGGCGGCATGCCGGTATGTATGGGCCTGACGGGGGATGCGGCTGCGGAACCGTGGGCCGCCGGGGTCGGTGTGCGCGGGCGTGGTTCCAGCTCCGGTCGTGCGCCCTTGTGCACCGCCGCGCCTGGCGATGACCATCTGACCGCCGTGGTGCCTCCGCTGGCCCTAAGTCCTAGACTGAATAGATAAGCATTGCGGGAGGGGATACATGGCGCGCGTGGCGGTGCGGTACTTCGGAAGCCTGATTGAGGCCGCCGGCGTTCGGGACGAAATCATCGAAGTACCGGACGGCATCGCGGCGCGGGAATTACGCGCTGAACTCTCGCTTGGCAACTCCGCCTACTTCATGCGCCTCATCATGGCGGCCTCGCTGGTAATGGACGGCAAGCAACTTGCAGACGACGCCCCCGTGTCCGGCCGCGGCCTCATCACCATCGACGTCATGCCACCAAAATGGTAGAGCTCACCGGCGTTATTATCCTGGGCGGCGGCACGGCGCGGCGCCTGGGCGGGGTGTCCAAGCCGGACGTGGTGGTGGCCGGGCAGCGTCTGCTCGATCGTGCCATCGAGGAGGTGCGCGCCGTGGCGCCCGCCGCCCGCATTGTGGCCGTAGTACCGGACAGCGTGGCGAGTCCCGTGCCGCGTGCCCTGGAGGATCCGCCGTTTGGAGGGCCACTGGCCGGCATCGCCGCGGGTTTTGCTGCGCTCCGGACGGTGCGGGTTGGGGCAGGTACGCCAGGGAAGGAAACCGAACCAATCGCGCCCGATGAGCGGAGCGGTGACAGCGCGATCGGTCTCCTCACCTGTGATGCCCCGCTCGCCCCGCGCCTCTATCCCTTGCTGCTTTCCGCACTCGACGACGCCGCTGCGCATACGGCGCGCGTAGACGGTGCGGCGCCGCTGGGCCGCGACGCGGCCGGTCCGTTCGTTCAATACGCTCTTGGTGTCTATCGGGCCGAAACCCTCGCGCGCATCCTGGCCGGCCCGGTACGTAATCGTTCGATCCGGCGCGCGTTTGCGAAACTCACCATGGCCACACGGCCGGATCCGCGGCACTGGACCGATGACGTGGATACGCCAGCTGACCGCGAGCGGCTGGAACGGCGGCTCGCGGCGTCGTCGGAAAACACGAAGCGTCCCAGCACATAGAAACCTCATCGGTCAGTGCGGGGCGGGCCGGTCCCCACCGTGGGAAGCGTCCCGTGAACGTGGGAAGTGCCCTAGTGAGCGGTGCGGCGCCTTGCTGATAACGTAGAGACACCGAGGGGGTAGAGTGACTGCTTTTCCTGATCTACGGCTGAAACGCGCGCGACTGGACACGTACGGCCGGCCGGACGTGCCGGAGTTGGTGGATCGGTATGGGCGCGTGGCGCGGGACCTGCGCATCTCCGTGACCGACCGCTGCAACCTGCGCTGCCAGTACTGCATGCCGGAGGAGGGCCAGGAATTTTTGCCCACCCCGGAGGTGCTCACGGACGATGAGATTATTCGTCTCATGCGTATTGCCGTGGACGAGCTGAGAATCGAAGAAATTCGATTTACGGGCGGGGAACCGCTCATGCGAAAGTCGCTGGAAAAGCTGGTGGCGGCCGCGCGGGGGATGACCGCCTGGACCGGGGCGCCGCTGGACCTCTCGCTCACCACGAATGGACTGGGGCTTAAGCATCGGGCGCGCGGCCTGGCGGAGGCTGGCCTCAACCGCGTCAACGTGTCTATGGATACGGTGAGCCCGCAGGCCTACGCCGCTCTCACTCGGCGCAACCGGCTGAAGGATGCGCAGGCGGGTGCTGCGGCCGCGGCGGAAGCAGGGATGACGCCGGTCAAGCTCAACGCGCTGGTGATGCCCGGCGTGAACGAGAACGGCGTGTGCGACCTGCTGCAGTACGCGCTTGAGCACCACTATGAACTGCGATTTATCGAATTCATGCCGCTCGGGCCGCGGGGTACCTGGAAGCGCTCGCAGATGGTCACGCGTGAGGACATTCTGCGAATTGTGGAGCAGCACTTTGAGCTCACGCATCGGCCCGGGCCGGAGCGCGGCGCCAGCCCCGCCGAGGAGTGGGATGTACTGCCCGGCACGAATCACCCGGGCGGGCGCTTCGGCATTGTCGCCTCGGTGTCGCGGCCATTCTGCGGGGAGTGTGACCGTACCCGCCTCACCGCCGACGGTCAGCTGCGCTCCTGCCTGTTCGCCCGCGAGGAGACGGACCTGCGTGCGCTCCTGCGTGGTGGCGCCTCGGACACGGAGATCGCCGACACCTGGCGGGCTGCCATGTGGGGGAAGCAGGCGGGCCACGGGATTGATGACCCGGGCTTCCTCAGCCCGGCTCGGCCCATGAGCGCGATCGGCGGGTAGCGGTGCGCACCCGGCCTCGCGTCGGCTTTTGAGCATTCTGATATTAGGGGGAGTGATGAAGGTACACGTCAGGTACTACGCGGCAGTTGCGGATGCGGCCGGCACGCGTGAGGAGGAGTACGACGTCGCCACGGGCACTACGGTTGCCCAGTTCCGCGAGCAGATGGGAGCGGGAAAACTCGCCGAATTCGCGCGGATTCTGGGGGTGTGCGCGTTAATCGTTGATGGCGGGCGCGCCGAGGAAAGCGGTGTGCTGGGCGAGGATCGGACCGACGGCTCGATCAGCGTGGAGGTACTGCCGCCCTTCGCCGGCGGATAGTCCGGACTGGCGGGGCGATGGCGGTGGTGGATAGGCAAGGCCGGTGGCGGAAGACCGGTAGCGTGATAGTCCGGGCCGCTGGCGCCAGGACAGTGCGCGATGCCGGTAGTGCGATGCCGACGGTCCGGGGGGGGGCAATGGTGGAAGGCCGGTAGTGCGATAGTTCGGGCCGCTGACGTGAGGACGGTGGAGCGGTGTCGGCTGAGCGATACCGACGGCACGAGGACAGCAGCGCGAGGCGGCACGAAGCAGTGCAAGCAGCCAGCGCCTCCTCGCATCATCTTTGTGCGCCGATAAGTACCGTTGCGGACCGCCAGGCGGCGCACAACAGGCCGTATCGGCGCACAACTAGGTGGAAGTGGGCTTGCAGTTACCGTATCGGCGCACAAACCTACGGGGTAAAACTCGCGGCCCTCCACCCCCATTGTGTTCCGCGTAACAATCTAGTATTGCGAATGAAGATTAGGTGATTACAAGGAGGTAGTCATGTTTGCACTGAAAACTGCGGCGGTTCACGCGCAGTGATGACACACAATAAGTTCCGGGCCCCGTCATCATACGGGTGACTTCTGTTTAAGAACTCGCCGGCAGAGTGGTGGGGCCTGGCCGTTGCCCTCTGCGGGTCCATTATTGGCGTGATCGGGCTGAATTCGGGTGACGGCACATGAAACGACACCTCGGTATGGATGGCACTCCCGTTTGTATACGCTGTGGCACTTGCGGCATGTGGAACGTACCTGTCTGCGCGCCGGATGGATGCCGGGGATCGAGCACTGGAGGCGACGGCAACCAGACCTAAGTGGCACATTAACGCGGTGCGACTGCTTGTCACAGTTGCTTCGCTTTTGGTTACAACGAGCGCGGTATGCCGTTCGTCTGGAATACCTTCGCGATTGGCGCCTGGAGTGGCGGCAGCTGGGCCCTTGCCTGGTCCATGTTCGCGCTGGGGCTCATTGCCCGTCTGCTGCCCCTATGCGGCTCCGGTCCATTCGTGGCTACCGTCCGTGAATTCCTGCTTCTTCCACACCGGTAATTCCATTTTCACACGCTCCACAGCACTCTCCAGCAACTCAAACGCCTCGCGCCGGTGGGCTGCGCTCGCGGCGGCCGCAAATGCTACGTCGCCAACTTCCAGATGGCCCGAGCGATGCTGAATTGCCAGCTTGATCGCTCCGGAACCGGCCGCCGCCTCATGGGCAATCTTGGCTACCACGGCACCCGCCTCGGGGTGAGCCTCATAATCAATGGACGTGACCCCGTGCCCGTCGTCGTGATTACGGACGCGGCCATCAAAAACCACGATCGCACCCGCGGCGGGATCGGCGACGGCGTCGCGCAACGCGGTTACATCAATCGGCTCCGTGGATACGCCGGCCACCACCACCTCCGCATCGCGATGGTCATTATGGCCGCGGTTCTGAATGGCTGCGGTGGCGCGCTGGTGAGCGGTGAGGCCGTCCGTGGTAATGGCGGGCGTGCGGCCGATTTCCTCGGCGGGCACGGTATGGTCCGCGCCGCGCAGCTGATCAATGAGATGGGGAATAAGGGGTCCGACGACGCCGATCGCATCCTTCACACCGCCCGTCGAGCCGGGCGCGTTGACCACCACGGCGCGGCGGCTTCCGCGTTCCACCACGCCGGCCACCCCGCGGGATAGCGCCGCCGCGGGCACGTCCGGGTTGGTGCGCATGGCCGTCTCCAGGCCCTCTAGGCGCTTGGTGAGGAGCGGGAGGGTGGCCTCCGGAGTGACGTCCCTCGGCGTGATGCCCGTGCCGCCGGTGGTGAACACCAAATCCGCGCCGGCATCCACCGCGCTGGTAATGGCGGCGGCGATCTGGACGGCGTCGTCCGGAACGACGATGGGGCCCTCCACCTCGCCGTAGGGGCGCAGCAGCTCCACGGCTTTGGGGCCGGAGCGGTCCTCGCGCAGGCCGGCGGCGCTTCGATCGGAGACGGTGATGACACGAATCATGGGACGAGTCTAGGCGAGGGCTGCGCGGCGGCGCCGGTGGTGGGCGGATTGCTTGAGGCGCCTATTTATTCGGTGGCGATCGCTCGCCGCCTAAGTGATCGCCCGCCGCCTACCGGATAGGCTGGAGAGCATGACGCGTCCATTGGTATCACCCGGTCCCCAGCTCACCGCCGAGCAGCGTGAACGTTATGCCCGCCCCATGCTGCTGCCCGGCATTGGCGAGGAGGGTCAACGCCGTTTCCTTGCTGCCCGCGTGCTGGTGATCGGTGCGGGCGGGCTCGGTTCGCCGGCGCTGCTGTACCTGGCCGGACAGGGTATTGGGCACCTGGGCATCGTGGACTCGGACGTGCTGGAATCCTCCAACCTCCACCGCCAGGTGATTCACGCCGTCGCGGCGATTGGGCGCGCGAAGGTGGATAGCGCGGCGGAGCGCGTGCGTGGGCTGAATCCGGACGTGGAGGTGGCCATCTACCGCGAGCGGCTCACGCAGGAACGTGCGGTGGAACTGTTTGGGGAATACGACGTGGTGGTGGACGCGACGGACAATTTCGCCACGCGCTACCTCATTAACGCGGCGGCCACGGAGACTGGCGTGCCGGAGGTATGGGGAAGTGTGCTCGGCGCCACCGGGCAGGTCTCCACGTTCTGGAGTGGGGCCGCGGCGGCAGCCCACGGCACCCCCGATGTGCGGCTCACGGACCTGCATCCGGCCCCGCCGGCGGACGGCGTGATTCCTGTGGGCGCCGCCAGCCCCGTGATCGGGCCGCTCACCGGCATGGTCGGTTCGCTCATGGCCGGTGAGGTGACCAAGCTGGTGGCCGGATACGGGGAGCCGCTTCTGGGGCGCGTGGCCTACCTGGATACGGCCGCGGCCGAATTCCGCGACATTCAATTCAAGAAGTAGACGGCGATAAGTGGAAGTCGATAAGTCGACGTTAAGAAGTAGAGGCGTAGGAATGTTGAAACCGGTAGAGCAGCACTTTGCGGATGTGGTGGGGCTGGCGCGCTTCCTCGGCGCGGAGCGCGTGCCCGTAGCTGACGTGAGCGGGCGTGTGCTGGCGCAGGACGTCACCGTGCGCGTGGCGGTCCCGCCGTTCACGAATTCTGCAATGGACGGGTTTGCCGTGCGGGCGGTGGAGGTGGAACCGGGCCGGCCGCTTCCCGTCTCCGGTGACATTCCCGCCGGTACCGCCCCCGGCGCGCTCGCGCCGGGTACCGCCATGCGCATTATGACCGGCTCACCGCTGCCCGAAGGTGCGGATACCGTCCTCAAGGTCGAGGACACGGACGGTGGCATGAACAATATGGGAACGCGGGCGCCAGCCGCCGTGGTTCCCACCGCCACGGTTGCCCCCGGCGCCAACGTGCGCGCTGCGGGAGGGGACGTGGCCGCCGGCACCCTGCTGTACCGGCGCGGCCAACGCCTCGGCCCGGCGGACGTGGGTGCGCTCATTTCCGTCGGTTACGCGGAGGTGGAGTGCGCGCGGCTACCCCGCGTGGGCATTGTGGCCACCGGGGAGGAATTGCGCAGCCCCGGCGAGGAGCTCCAACCCGGCCAAATCCCGGATTCCAATTCCTACACGCTGGCCGCCGTCGTGGCGAACTTCGGCGCGCTGCCCGTGCGCCGCTCGCTCCATGCGGACACGGTGGACGGGTTCCTGGGTGAACTGGACCAGCTGGCCGGCAAGGTGGACGTGATCTGCACCAGCGGCGGGGTGTCCGCCGGTGCCTTCGACGTGGTGAAGGCCGCGCTCCGCTCCCGCGGTGTCGCCTTCGAAAAGGTCAACATGCAGCCCGGCAAGCCGCAGGGATACGGGCGTGTGGGCGGGGTGCCCATCGTGTGCGTGCCCGGCAATCCGGTGAGCTCCTTTGTGTCCGCGCACCTCTTTGTACTTCCTCTCCTCCAGGCCATGATGGGCGAACCCGCCCGAGATTTCGCAAGTCTGTTCCAGCCGGCCACGGTGACCGCGGGGTGGAGCCGGAACGCGGGTCGCATCCAATTCCAACCCATCCACGAGCAAGCTGGCGGGGTGGCGCCAGCCAGCCACGGAGGTTCCGCATCGCACTTCGTCGCATCCCTCGGTGCGGCCACCGGTCTGGCCATGGTTCCCGCCGACCAGGCCGAGGTACCCGCGGGCACCACACTCCCGGTCCACTGGTTCGGTCCGCGCAGGTAGCCCGGGGATCGCGGCCGCTTCGCCGTCGTACTAGGGCCGCCCCAGTACCGCCTCGCGCCGCACCACCCGCGAAACCGCCGCCGGCAACCGGGCCGTCGCAATAGCCGCACATAGGAGGAAAGAAATGATTGAACTGCCCCACCTCACCGCCACCGGCGAGGCATACATGGTAGACGTCACCGCCAAGCACCCGACCGTCCGCGAAGCCACCGCCGTGGGGCGCGTGCGCGTATCCGCACGAATCATGGCAGCGCTGCGCGACGGCACCGTTCCCAAAGGCGACGTGCTCGCCGTGGCCCGCGTGGCCGGGATTCAGGCCGCCAAGCACGTGCCGGACATGCTCCCGCTCGCCCACGTGATCGGCATCCACGGGGCGCGGGTAGAACTGGCGCTCGGCCGCGGTTCCGTGGGCATTCGCGCCACCGTACGCACCGCCGACCGCACCGGCGTGGAAATGGAGGCTCTCACCGCCGTCAGCGTGGCGGCGCTCGCGGTGGTGGACATGGTGAAGGGCGTGGACCGCTCGGCCGAAATGACTGGGCTGCGCATCCTCCACAAGGCCGGTGGGCGCTCCGGGGACTGGTATCGGCCCGGTTATTCCGACGCCGATGTAACCGGCGCGCTTGAGGATCTGGTTGCGCGGCTGGAGGCGCGGGAGGATTTCGACGACGCCGAAGGCGAGGCCCTGCCGGGCGTCGGTGGTGGTGGCTCGGGTAGTACCGGTGGGAATGCTGGCGAGGAGGCGTAGTGCGCTCGCTGTCGATTGGCGAGGACGGGCGGCGCTCCGAGGCGCTGCTGGCATTGACGTCGGGGACGCGGCGGGTGAATGGACAGGCACGTTCGGCAGACGAGGAGCATTCTCGGGATGGTTCGGCGGACGCGGAGCACACGGCCGGCGAACCCTTCTCGCTGGTCGATGCGCGCGTGGCCGTGTGGGGCATGGGCCCGCTTGGTGAGCGGGTAGCGGCGCTCCTCACGGCGCTGGGTGCCAGCGTGGCGGGCATTGGGTCGGCGGCAACGGAGCGCGGCGGTGTGCAGTACTTCCAGGAGGGTACGCCCATGGCGGCACGCATTCTCGAACGCTCGACGCTCCTGGTGGCCTGCGTGTCCGGGTCCGAGGCGCTGATCGGTGGGGAGGCTTTCGAGGCGCTTGGCCCACGCGGTCTGTTTGTCAATGCTGGCGCCCCGGCGGCAGTGGACGGCGACGGCCTGGCTGTCGCATTGGCGGCGGGCAAGCTCCGCGGCGCGGCCCTGACCGGCGTCGATCCCGTTTGGCGGGCGGCGGCCCGGCGAAGCATTGAATCCGCGGCCATCATCGCTCCCGCGCCGGACCGCATCACGGATCCCAGCGCGCTGGTGGGCGCCCAAGTCGAGTCCCTGCTCCTGGGCTGCCCCTTCGCGAACGTGGTGTAGTGGCGGGGCACTCGTCACCGTTAATACTGGAGCCAGGGTGTAACCGGGGTGGACGACGTCGTATGACCTACGTAGCCGCGTACTTCCGGTACGTACTACCAACGTGAGTAGCAGGCGTCGTACCCCTGCGCGACGCCACCGCTCCGCAAATCAGCCTCTACTACGCGCTGGGTGCGCTCTCGCCCTTCCAATCGCGCGGCTTGCTCCACCCGCGGCGGACGGGTGCGGCGGCGGTGGCCTCAGCGCGGCTGCGATACACCACGTAGGGGCGCGTCACGTAGCCGAGCGGCGCCGAGAAGATATGCACCAGCCGCGTGTTCGGCAGAATCGCGAACAGCAGGAATCCGGCCACAATGTGCATCTTGAACACCGCCGGCACGGCCGTCATGAGCGATATCTGCGGTTGCAGCGTGAACAGGGAGCGGAGCCACACGGAGATGGTTTCGCGATAGTTGTAGCCGCCGGACAGGCCTGGCGCCACCTGGGTGGCGATGGTGGCCGAGAGCCCCAGTGCGATGGCGAGGGTGAGAAACACATACATGACCACGTCGCCGCGAGTGGTGGCTCGCCGCACGCCGCGATTCACCCAGCGTCGGATGATGAGAATAACCAGCCCCACGGCCGTCATGAGCCCGGCAACGGACCCGCCGATCACGGCGAATGCGTGATACGTGTGCTCGCCGATACCCGCCCCTTCCGTCCAGGATTTGGGGATGAGCAGGCCCATCACGTGGCCGAAGAACACCAGGATGATGCCGTAGTGGAACAGCGGCGAGCCCAGCCGGAGCCAGGTGGATTCATGGAGTTCACTGGAGCGCGACGTCCAGCCGAACTGGTCATAGTGCCACCGCCAGGCCAACCCGCCGATGCAGGCCACCATGCAGGCGTAGGGGAAGATCGCCCAGAAGAATACTGCGAGCGCGTTCAATTTCGCTCCTTTTCGATGCTGGCGCCGCGGAACAGCGGCGGTAGGTCCTTGATGCCCACCAGTTCGGCCGGCGGGCCCTGCCGGATGAGTTGCTGGTAGCGGGCCGTGGTGGCCGCGTCGATGGGCGGAAGCACACGGCAGAGCGCCTCCACCACGCCCTCCCACGGGGATTCCCGCTGGTAGAGCGCCGTTCGCAGCACCTCTAACCCCTCCCGGTGGGCGGGCAACACATAGGTGAGTACCTCCTCCGCGTGCGCGCACAACTCCAGTACCGCCGGCAGGTAGTCCGGCAGTTCCTCGCCGCGCAACTCCCAACCGGCCGCCCGGTACAGTTCCCGAAACGCCAGGAGCGCCTGCCCCCGCTGCCGGGTATCTCCGGTGGCGTAGTAGGTGAGCTCCAGGGAACACCGGCGCTGCTGATCGAAGGTGGTCACGTATTTTTGTTCGACGACGCCGCGCCCCACGCTCAGTGCCCAGCTCGTCCAGGCGGAAAGAAGCCCGGCGATGGGCTCGGGGAGGGATTTGGCCGCGCCCGCCACGGCAGGTACGTACTCCTCAAAGCCGCCGCGCGGATAATCGAGCAGCAGGGAGGCGGCCATGTAGACGGTGCGACGCTGGGCGCCGGTCACCTCCACCGGTGTGGCGGGATCCGGTTCGCCGCCGCGCACCGCTCCGCGGCCGCCCCGGCCGGAAGGCCCCATGTTCACGTGCCGCATCACTCGGCCCTCGCGTAGGGTGCGGGCCGCTCTTCAACCACCACGTGGCCGTCCACCATCTTGGCCACGCGCATGGTTTCGGGCGCGCCCGTCATGCCTACGCCGCCCTCACCGTCCAGTGCACAGGCGAAATCCTCCAGCTGGCGCTGCACCTCCGGGTGGGTGGTGGGAATAACGTAGCGGTCCTCGTACTTGGCCACGGAAAGCAACCGGTACATGCGCTCCACCTCCGTGCCCGTCATGCCCACGGCCGCGGGGATCTCCTCGTTGCCCTCACCGCCCAAGTGAATATCGCGCATGTAGGAGCGCATCACAGCCAACCGCCGCAGCGCCATCTCCACCGGCACCGTGTTGCCGGCCGTGAACAGGGAGGCCAGGTACTCGAGTAGAATACGCATGGTGGCGATGGAGGTGAGGAGCACCTTCGCGTCCTCGCCATCCCCGTGCTGCCGGGCCACCTCATCCACGATGGGTGAGAGCGGCGGGATGTACCACACCATCGGCATGGTGCGGTATTCGGGGTGGAGTGGGAGCGCCACCCGGTACTCCTTGATGAGCGCGTAGATGGGGGAGGCCTGTGCGGCGTCAATGAAGCTGCGCGGCACCCCATTTGCCAGTGCGTTCGCAATGACCGTCTCATCATTCGGATCAAGCAGCAAATCGCGCTGCGCCGCGTACAGATCCCCCTCATCCGGCGTGGCGGCGGCTTCGCCTACGCGGTCGGCGTCGTACAAAACCACGCCCAGGTACCGGAGGCGCCCCACGCACGTTTCCGAGCACACGGTGGGCTGACCCTGCTCGATGCGCGGGTAGCAGAACGTGCATTTTTCCGCCTTGCCCGTGTGATGGTTGAAATACACCTTCTTGTAGGGGCAGCCGGAGATACACATGCGCCAGCCGCGGCAGCGGTCCTGATCCACCAGCACAATGCCGTCCTCGGCACGCTTGTACATGGCGCCGCTGGGGCACACGCTCACGCAGGTGGGGTTGAGACAGTGCTCGCAGATGCGGGGCAGATAGAACATGAACGTGTTCTCGATACTGTGCTTGATCTGCGCGCCGGAGAGCTTGATGACCGGATCGGAATCGAGGGTTTCCTCGGAGCCGCCCAGATCGTCGTCCCAGTTTGGGCCCCACTGCGGGGCGTCCATCGGTTCCCCGGTGATTTGCGAGTAGGGGCGGGCCGCCGGGAGTGCCGCGGAATCCTTCGGCGCCGTGAGCAGCTTCTCGTAGTCATACGTCCATGGCTCGTAGTAGTCATCGAGCCCGGGCATGCGAGGGTTAGCGAAAATAGTGGAAAGCAGGTGCAGGCGCCCGCCCAGGCGCGGGGTGAGCTTGCCGCCCTTGAGAATCCAGCCGCCCCGGTAGTGATCCTGATCCTCCCAGCGCTTCGGGTAGCCCACGCCGGGCTTGGTCTCCACATTGTTGAACCACATGTATTCGGTGCCCTCGCGGTTGGTCCACGCCTGCTTGCAGGTGACCGAGCACGTGTGGCAGCCGATGCACTTGTCCAGGTTCATCACCATCGCAATTTGTGCCATTACCTTCATCAGAACTCAACCTCCTGGGAGCGGCGGCGGATAAAGGCCACCTCGTCGCGCTGGTTTCCGGTGGGACCTATGTAGTTGAAGCCGTACGTCATGTGCCCGTATCCGCCAATGAGATGGGCCGGCTTGAGGAGAATGCGCGTGATCGAATTGTGGGTACCGCCGCGCTTCCCGGTGGACTCGTTGAGCGGGGTGCCCACCATGCGTTCCTGCGCGTGGTGCATGTAGGCGGTGCCCTCGGGGATGCGCTGGGATACCACGGCGCGGGCGCTCACCACGCCATTGCGGTTATGGATTTCCACCCAGTCGTTATCCCGCACGCCCACCTTCTCCGCGTCCGCCGGGCTCATCCACACGGCCTGCCCGCCGCGGCCCAGCGTGAGGATGAGCTGGTTGTCGTAGTAGGAGGAGTGGATGGACCATTTGTTATGGACGGTGAGGTAGCGCACGGCCACCTCGGCCTGCCCGCTACCATCCCTGGCCACCGTGCCCGGGGCGGCCTCCCCGTAGAGGTGCTGGAAGTCCAGCGGCGGGCGATAGATGGGCAGCTGTTCGCCAAAATCGCGCAACCACTGGTGATCCAGGTAGTAGTGCATGCGCCCGGAGAGGGTGTGGAACGGCTTATTACGTTCCACGTTGACCACAAATGCGCTGTAGCGGCGCCCGCCGTGCTCGCTGCCCGTCCACTCCGGCGAGGTGATGACGCTGGAGGGCCGGCTCACAATGTCCGCGTAGTCGATGCGCTTGCCGCGCTCATCCTCCGCCAGGTCCGTGAAGTGCTGCCCGGTTTTCTTCTCCAGGTTCTCCCAGCCGTCCACGGCTACCTCCCCGCAAGTGGTGCCGGAGAGCGCCATGATCATGTTCGCGGCCTTCACCGCCGTGTCCACCGCAGGCCGCGGCCCGATGGCGGTGGGAAGCGTGCCGCTCCGTTCGCCCAGTTCGCGTACCTCCCGGCCGGCCACCCCGGCGTCGAAATTGACGCGCTTGGTGGCCATGCCCACCTTCTCGGGGAGCGGACCCACCGTGGACCACTTCTCATAGATGCGCCCGTAATCGCGTTCGATCGGCACAATCTTCGGCATGGTCTTACCGGGCACCCAGCCTACCCGCTCGCGCGGGCCAAATTCGCCGTGCGGATTCGAGAGTTCATCCGGGGTGTCGTGGGAGAGCGGCACGGTGAGAATGTCTGTCCGCTTCCCCAGGTGCTGTGCGCCCATCGCCGAGCACGCCAGCGCCAAATCCCCGAACCACTCGAAATCGGTGCGCGCATCCCACGGCGGCTGGATAGCCGGGTTAAACGTGTGGATGTAGGGGTGCATGTCCGTGGTGGAGATGTCGTTCTTCTCGTACCAGGTGGCCGCCGGCATCACGACGTCGGAGTGGAGCGTAGTTGAGGTGTTGCGGAAATCCGCGGTCACCATGAGATCCAGCTTGCCGCGCACCGCCTCGCGCCACTTGATCTTCTTCGGCCGTTTGCCCTCGGGAAGCTCTTCGGCCTGGACATCGTTATCCGCACCCAGCATGTGGCGCAGGAAGAATTCGGTGCCCTTCGCGGAGGAACCCAAAAGGTTGGTACGCCAGTTAAACAGCACCTTGGTGTAGTTCGGCTCCGCATCCGGATCCTCAATGGCGAAGTGTAGCCGGCCGGCTTCCAGCTCGCGGGCCACGTAGGCGCCGGGCTCCAGGCCCGCCTCGCTTGCCTCCGCGGCGAGATCCAGTGAGGAGCGGTCAAACTGCGGGTAGCCGGGCATCCAGCCGCGCTGGGTGGCCTCCACCAGGGAGTCCGGCACCGTGTAGCCGTCCATCTTTCCGCTGGCCAGTGGGCTCTCAAAGCGGTCCAGCGTGCCCGTGTCATAGCGCCATTGGGAGGTGAGCATGTACCAGAGGCCGGTGGCGATCATCTGCCGCGCCGGCCGCTGCCAATCAAGCGCCATCGCGTACTGCTGCCAGCCGGTGATGGGCCGCACCTTCTCCTGGCCCACGTAGTGCGCCCAGCCGCCGCCGTTCCTACCCTGCGTGCCGCACATGGTGGTGAGCGCCAGAATGGTGCGATAAATATCGTCTGAATGGAAATAGTGGTTGATGCCGGCCCCCATGATTACCTGGCAGCGTCCGCCGGAGCCGATGGCCGTGTGGGCGAATTCGCGGGCGATGCGGATCACCTGATTCGGGGAGACGCCCGTCTGCTCCTCCTGCCAGGCCGGAGTGTAGGGCTCTGAGGCGTCGTCATACCCGGTGGGCCAGGTACCCGGCAGGCCGGGACGGGCCACGCCGTACTGGGCCAGCATGATGTCGTACACGGTGGTGACCAGGTGGCCGTTCACGCGGGTGACGGGTACGCCGCGGTGGAGCACGCCCGCGCCGATCGGACCCGTGCTTGCCTGCCCCGCCCCCGCCTGGCCCGGAAGATCAAACCGCGGTAGTGAGAGCGTGGCCGTTTCCGTGGCCGCCGGGTTTTTGCTCTCGGCGTCGTCGTACAGGGACAGCCTGGGGGAGACGCCCTCCAACGTGAGGTTCCATTTCCCCTCACTGCCCTCTCCGAAGGCGTCCGCGTCCGTGCCGCCCGGATCCTTGACCGTGCCGTCCTCATCCATCACCAGGAGACGGAAATCCGCACGCGGGGTGGCGGCCAGATCCCCGCCTACTTCACTCGCCGTGAGGAAGTGGGAGGGGACCACCGTGCCGTCTTCGCGGGCATCCAGCGTGACCAGGAACGGTGCATCCGTGTACCTCTTCATGTAGTCGAGGAAGAACGGGGTGCGCTTGCCCTCGTAAAACTCGGTGAGAATCACGTGGCCCATTGCCATGGCGAAGGCGCCGTCCGTGCCGGGGTTGAGGCGCACCCACTCGTCCGCGAACTTCGTGGTGTCCGAATAATCCGGCGCAAACACCACCACCTTCGTACCGTGATAGCGGGCCTCGGTGAGGAAGTGGGCGTCCGGGGTGCGGGTGACAGACACGTTTGAGCCCCACACCAAGAGGTAGTCCGAATTGAACCAGTCCCCGGATTCGGGTACGTCCGTCTGATCGCCGAACACCAGCGGCGAGGACTGGGACAGATCCGCATACCAGTCATAGAAGGAGAGCATGGTGCCGCCCATGAGCTCAAGGAAGCGCGAGCCGGCGCCGTAGGATACCTGGCTCATGGCGGGAATGACGGAGAAGCCGGCCAGGCGGTCCGGGCCGTACTCCTTGGTGGTGGAGACGGTGGCCGCGGCGATGATCTCATTCGCCTCCTCGTAGGACGTGCGCACCATCCCGCCCTTGCCACGCTGGGACACGTAGGCGTTCCGTAGCTCCGGGGTGGTGACCACGCGGCGCCACGCGTCCACGGGATCCCCGCCCACGTCCTTCTTGGCCTGCCGGTAGGCGGCCAGGAGTGCGCCGCGCACATACGGGTGGCGGATGCGGGTGGGGGAGTACTCGTACCAGGAGAAGGCGGCGCCGCGAGGACAGCCGCGCGGCTCGTAGTCCGGCATATCCGGGCCTGTGGACGGGTAGTCCGTCTCTTGGCTTTCCCAGGTGATCATGCCGTCCTTGACGTACACCTTCCAGGAGCAGGAGCCGGTGCAGTTCACGCCGTGAGTGGAGCGCACAATCTTGTCATGTGAGAACCGCTGCCGGTAGAAGGCATCCGCCTCCCGTCCGCCGGTGAGGAACATCTGGCGGGCGTCCTTACTCACGGTGCCGTGGCGTAGGTGAGCGCCCCAGCGGAAGAGGTTATTACCTGACATTGTTTCTCCTTTATCCCGGGCGGATTAAAGCTGGTTTCTGAGCGGGCTAATGCTGGGAGGGCTGGTTGGGCAGGCCGGCGCGGGTGTCCTTGAAGGGAGCGTGCGGGCCGGCGTAGCGCACCCACGCGATGATGGAGCAAATCACGCAGTAGCCCACGCACACCCAGAAGAATGTGGCGGCGGACAGGGCCGTAAGGGCCACGCCGCAGAAGAACGGGCCGAACGCGGCCATGCCGCCCGTGAAGCCGATGGCGCCGCCGGATTGACGCTTCGGCATGATCATGGGGAGCTGCTTGAACGTGGAGGCGTTGCCGATGCCGGCGAACACAAACATGGCCAGCATGGCCCAGAGGAACGGGGTGAAATCGGAGGGGGTGGAGGGGTTGAGGAAGATGGCCGCGATTCCCAGTGTGACGGCCATACCGACGCCGGATACGAAGGTCCAGATGCCCCCGCCGAAGCGGTCGCATAGTGGACCCCACGCCACGCGCACCAGCGAGCCGATGAGCGGCCCGAGGAAGGCGTAGGCGGCGCCGACGGGCAGGTTGCTGAGGCCCTGCTCGGCGAACTGCGAGGTGGCCCCGAAGTTGTCATTGATGAGTAGCCCGAACTGGGCGGAAATGCCGGAAAACAGCCCGAAGGTCATGATGTACTCGAGCGTCATCAACCAGGTGTTCGAGTTTCCGAAAATGTCCAGTTGCTGCTTGACAGACGCCTTGACCGGCACATCCTTCAGCGTTAGGAATGCCACGATGGCCGCCACGATTAGCCACGGAACAAAGAAGATGGCCACGTTCGTGACCCACACCGGGCCGTTCGGGCCGTGCTGGGGAGTCATGACCGTGCTTCCCAGCAGTGCCCAGCCCATGAGCCAGGGCGCCAGCATCTGCACAAAGGACATGCCCAGGTTGCCAACGCCCGCCTGTAAATTGAGGGCCGTGCCGGAGAGGCGCTTGGGGAAGAAGTACCCGGTGGAGGGCATGTATCCGGAGAAGCAGCCCCCGCCGATGCCGCACAGGAAGGAGAGCAGTAGGAGCGTGCCGTAGGGGGTGGAGGGGTTGCCCAGTGCGAAATACCAGCCGAGCATGGGGATGAGCAGTAGCACGGAGGTCCATCCCACCAGCTTGCGCGTGCCCACGATGGGCGGCAGGAACATATACACCAGACGGATGAGGCCGCCGGAGAGACCAGGGATGGCCGTTAGCCAGTAGAGCTGGGATTTGCTGAGGCTAAAGCCAATGCCATTGAGCTGGGCGGCGATGGCGGACACCAGGAACCATGTGCAGAACGCGAAGATCATGGAGAACGTGGTGACCGTGAGGGTGCGCCAGGCAATTCCGGAGTCCCAGTGGTCCTCCTGCTCCGGGTTCCATCCGGCAATGACGCGCCCGGAGGTATCGAGCGCCTGCTGCTGATTCACACCGTCTCCTTCTAGTTTCGCGAGTCCGTTGCTAGAGGTGTCGATTTTCGCGACACCCACCGCTTTCATGTGGTGAAAAACGGTTGTGGCTAGCAGATTTACTACGCAAAATGGTAGTTGCGCATCGGTAGCAAAGAAGTGTGTTGTCGCCACATTTACGTGAGTAATGTGTAGTGAAATTAGGGTGCGTGGTGCGTTCGGAGTGATGGGGACACCCACCGGAGGGAGAGACATATGAAAGCGCAGGTTGTGGTGGTATCGGACCGCGTGCTGGCGGGGGAGAAAGAGAATACGGCCGGACTGCGCGCGGCGGCGCGGCTGCGGGAGGCCGGGTTCTCGTGCGACGTCGCTGTGGTTCCGGAGCGTGCGGGGGATGTGGACGAGGCGCTACGCACGGCCCTGGATGACGGGGCGCGCGTGGTGCTCACACTGGGCGGCACCGGGGTGGGGCGCCGCGGGGTGGTCCCGGAGGTAACCGAGCGCTACCTGGCCGCACAGTTCCCGGCGCTCGCGTTCCAAATTCTGCAGGCGGGACTGGCGTCGACGCCGAAGGCCGGGCTCACGCGCGGGCTGGTGGGGGTGACGGCGCGGGACAGTAGCGGTGCGGTGGTCATTAATTCAGCCTCCTCACGCGGTGCGGTGAGCGATGCGCTGGATGTCATGCTGCCCCTGATTCCGCACATTTTCCGCCAGCTGGAGGAGTAGGGACGGCTACCGGCCGGGCCGGCCTGTAATACGCCGTACGGCTTCCCCCAGCACATCCGCGGTGTAGGCGGCCTGTTCCAGGCGAATGTTGAGCAGCATGCCCTCGTAATAGGCGTCCAGCATGAGCGTGGTGTCCCGGTCAAAGAATTGCTCCATGACAGCGCGGCAGGTGCGGGACCACTCCCGCGTGAGATCGAAGAAGCGGGGACGGCGCACGGCCAGAGAATACAATTCCGTGCCCAGCGCCACCGTGGCTATATCCTGTGCCGAGCCAATGAGCATGCGGGTGGTGGCCTCCTGGGCGGCGGCAAACGTATCCGGGGCGGCGGATACGCCGGCAAAGTAGGCGGCGAACTGCGTGGCGGAGCGATCTGTAAAGCGCTCCAATGCGGCGAAAATGAGATCCTCTTTGCCGGGGAAGAAATAGTTAATCATGCCCACCGATACGTGGGCCTCGGCTGCCACGCCCCGGTAGGAAACACCCACCGCGCCGCGCGCTACGAGCAACCGTTCAGTGGCCGCGATAATGGCGGACGCGCTGTTGCGATCACTCATGGAACCTCAATTCATCGGGAGGTTTCCAGCATAGAGGACGGCGGGCGGCGGCGTGGCAGCAGCGCCGGGGCATACGTGGTCCTCACGGCAAACCGGCCGTGACCCACAACCAGTACCGGTACTGTACTGACCGCGGGACGCTACGACGTCGTACTACTGTGCATCCCCGCGGCTCGCGTGCTTCTTACGATTGCGCGCAACAATGCGCCACACACCGTACACGGCCACGATGGCCCACACACCCTCGGTAATAAACAATCCGGGATTAAACGGGGAAAGCGCCGTGTAGACGAAGCCCACCGCGCCAAGGAAATTCAGCGATTGTTACCACACGGAATCGGAGCTGAGCACGCCCAGATTGAGGAGACCGAACGCAACAACGAACAGGACTCCCGCGATAATTCCAATTTCCATCGAAAATTGCATTTTTACTGCGCTCCTACTTCTCAACCTGCTCGGCGTGGTGGCCCGCCCCGGACTTCGTGGCGGAGGCAGCGTTCTTTCGCCCACGCTTGACGTAAATCTTGATGAAGCCGTACAGGCCGATGAGAGACCAGATTAATTCGGTCCAGAACACACCAGCGTTAAATGGGTGGTAGGCGGAGAGCGCTAGAAAACCGGCACCCAAGAAGTTAAGGAGCTGGTACCAGGGGGTGTCCACCGTCCACACGCCCGTGTTGAGCAGGGCGAATGCGAGCAGCAGTGCCACCGAGGCAATGAGCCCAAAAATGACCATTGCAGACATGAATCTCTTTCTATTGAGAACGCGGGCCGGATTACCCGCCGGATTATCCGGACAACTGCGGTCCAGGTACTTTCGCGGGAAAGTTTACGGAGAAGCGTGGGCGGGTGCGGCGCGCAAGCAGAGATTTTCGGAAAGTCTGAACACTTGTTTAATCGGTTCGTGAGTGGGGCCTCGCTAGCATATTTTCGGTTAAATACGGCGCCGCACGGGCTGGGCACCGCGCGGCGCCGGTGCCGCGGGCCGTTGAAAGGGGCGGAAATGGCAAGTAACGCCGGCGAGGTTGACGTCAACACGACGGACGTCAACCACTACATCAGGGAGGGGCGTCAGCGAGCGCCTTTCTTCCGGTATTTCCGCTTTAATCTGCCCCGGCTCACACGCCTGCTGCTTGTCATCGTTCTTGCCGTCGAGGGCGGGTGCGCCTGGTTCGTGGCAGCCACGGCCGGAACCATGTTCCCCTACGCGCCGCTGGTGCTGGGGCTGCTGGTCGGGCTGACCGGCGTGTTTGTGGTGATTACGCTCTGCACCCGCTGGCATGTATGGGATTTGGGCATGGTGCCGGCAGTGGTGGGTATTTTCTGCTACTTCGGCGCGCTCCGGGGAGAACCGCCCTACGTGTGGAACGGGGGTTCGCTGGCGCAGGCGGCGGCATGGAACTGTGTGCTTTTCGCCGGCCTGGTGTACGTGCTCCTCTACTGGGCGAATAGCTACGGCATTGTGGTGGCGGCCCCGGACAACCAGAACTTCACGGACTAGGAGAAAAAGTGGATTTTTTGCAGTACCCGTGGTGGTTGCGGGCTGAGCACCTGGTCAACATTCTCTTCCTCACCATTTTTATTCGTTCCGGCATTGAAATTCTGGGCACCTTCCCGAAACTCCACCGGTCTATTCACACCCAGCCGGGTAAGCAGTGGGCGCAGTTCTCCATCAAGGAGAAGCGGCACCACAAGTTCTTCCCGGTATCCGGTGAGTATGAGGATTATTCACCCATCGTGTCCCTGCCGGGCCACGGTGATGTGGGACAGGGGCGCTACTGGCATTTCATTTCCGTGGTGCTGTGGGTAGCCATGATGATCGTCTACTGGGTGGTGCTGATCGCCACCGGACAGATTATGCGCTATATCCCCTCGGACTGGTCCGTGTTCGGGCAGGCGTGGCAGAACATCGTCTCCTACCTGGCTTTTGTGGTGCCGGAACCGATGGACGGCTACCCGTTCAACGCCGTCCAGCAGCTTTTCTATGGTTTCGTGGTGATTATTCTGCCGCTGTGGATGATGGTGACGGGCGCCTTCCAATCCCCGGCCATCAATAATCATTTCCCACGTATTTCCCGCGCGATGGGCGGGCGTCAGGTGATCCGCACACTCCACTGGTGGGGGCTGGCGGCCTACCTCATGTTCGTGGTGATCCACGTGCTCATGGTGATTCTGCACGGCTTTGGCCACGAGACCTCGAAAATGATTTTCGGGACGGCCTCCTACCCGGTGGCCGGCGGGCTGATTTTCGGTGCGGCGCTCGTGTTCATTGTGTTCTGCAACGTGTGGGCCACGAAGTCCTCCACCAACCACCCGGCCTGGATTGCGCGCCTGAATAACGCGCTGGTGCGTCCGCTCACGCGTTTCCTGCGCAAGTATTCGGAGGCCAGGACCACCACGTACGAGGCCAAGGATGTCACCCCGGCACAGAACCACCGTGCTTCGGGCATGCCGCCCTCAAGCGAGGAATACATGGCCATGCTGTGCAACAACTGGGATGATTACGTGCTGGAAATCGGCGGACTGGTCAAAACGCCCATGCGCTTCTCCGTGGCCGATCTGCGCCGCATCTCCGACGGCTACTTCCAGCGCACGGTCCACCACTGCGTGCAGGGCTTCTCCTCACTTGGTGAGTGGGATGGGGTACCGCTGGAGCGACTACTCGCGCTGGTGGAACCGCTGGAGGGAGCCAGCGACGTCGTGGTGCAGTGCTTCCAGAACATGACCCGCGACGACGACCTGTACTCCGGTTCCTACTACTACGAGACCGTGCCGATGGTCGAGGCCACGCAGCCGAAAACCCTCATCGCGTTCGGCTATCAGGGTGAAGAACTGCCCATGAAGGTGGGGGCGCCATGCCGGCTCCGGCTGGAAACCTCCACGGGATTCCGCTCCGCCAAGTGGATTGAACGCATCGAAGTAGTGAATCGGTTCGACATTATCGGCAACGGCAAGGGCGGCTTCTTTGAGGACACAGACAGCTACGACCGCCTGCAGATGATCTAGGAGAAACATGACGGAACAGGACGTGGCGGGCACGGTTGAATCGGTGGACGGTACGACGTCGAAGCGTGCGGCCGAGCGGGTACGCGCGGCGGCGAACGGCGCTGTGAATGCGGCGGCGGAACCTATGGCAACGGACAGTGTGGGCATGACCGCGGCCGAGCAGGCGGAGGCGGCGCGAATGCGTAAAAAGCTGGCGGAGTTCAGCTCGCGTGCGCTCTACGAGGACATGCCGCTGAGTGCCGCGCAGCGCGAGACCGTACGCGAATACCTCCGCGCGGTGAATTTCCATATTGACGCGACGCCGGCCGGCCCGGGCCGCCCCGCACGTCCGGGTGCCGGGCCCGATGACTTTGAAATTGCGGACACGGCCCGCTACCTGGGCTACATGTTCCAGAAAGAGGATCTGGAATCCTTTGGCGTGGGGCTGCGCTGCACGGTGGAGGGGCTCGAGGGCGTGCACACGTTCATCCGGATGTCGCGCGGTCAGCTACTCGGCGAGGCGGAGGCGAAGCGGCTGGCCGTCAACGCTCCCGTGCGTGCGGCCGACGCCCTCACCATGCGGCGTTTCCGGGATACGGCCGCGGCGCCCGTGCATACCGGGGAGGATGCCTATACGGCGCAGGCGGGCGTGGCCGGAGGCAACGAGGACCTCGCCATGCTCGAAGCGCAACTGGCGGATATTCGCGACTATCACGCGGGCCGGCCCGTCTACGACCATCAGGAGATGCTGGATCTCAAAATCTACTGGGGCACGCTCCTGGCTGGACGCTACCCGCGGCTCAAGTACTTCGAACGGAATGGTGAGCTCTCCCCGGAGCAGGTGACACGGCTGCACGCGTTCGAGGACCGGGTGGAAGCTGCCACGGACATGCTTGAGGAAATGGGCCTGCCCACGTTTGCCACGCTCCGCACCACGCCCGTGGTGAATGGGTAGCTAGCGCCGCACCGCCGGCAGTCCCCACCGGTCCCGGTTGGGCCGCTGGCGGGCGGGTTGTTTGAATTTCACCGGCTACTTCACCACGGACACGCTGGTGGCTTTGATCTGAGCATTCGCGATGACCCCGGGCGCGAGTCCCAGCGCGTCCACCGCCTCCGTGGTGATGACCGAAACGATGCGGTAGTTGCCGCATTGCAGCACCACCTGGGACACCACCCTGTCCCGAATCACCTCAAGCACAATGCCCTCAAGCAGATTCCGGTTGGAGGCGTGATGAGAGGCATCGGCGGGGTGCCGCTCGCGGAGGTACTGTGCCACGGACTGGCCGGAGACCTCCCGCGGAGACGTACCTGGGACGGCACTGATGCGGCCGTCGTCGATCCAGCGGCGGACGGTATCATCAGAAACGGCGAGCAGGTGCGCCACCTGGGAGATCTTGTAGTTCATGGGTGAAGTGTAGGCCGCCCGGGCGTGGATGCGAGTATAAGAAATTTAACTGTTCCGATACTTTTCTTAGAGAACATAATGGGTTTCTGTGGGTTTTGGCAGAGGGTGTCGCCTTCCTGCGGGTGTGCCCTAGTCGGTGGCCGTGAGCTTCGCCCTCACCTCGGGTGGGAACTGCGCCAGCACCGCCGCGGGCACGGCCGCCTGTAGCGGATGTGCTGCCCGGTAGGCGCAGAACTGGCACAGTGGTCCCTCCTCTTTCGGATGGGGCGCGCCGCACTTCGCGCACGGCACGGTATTCTGGTCCGCCGTCTGTTCGACGACGTCGAGGGCGCGCGCCGCCGTGGTTTCGCCGGCGCGGTGCTGCGTGCAGTAGTGGATAGCCGTACGGCAGGCACGGCAGAGCGTGGAGTAGGTGGCGCGGATGGTGCGGGCGTCGGTGGCGCCGTTCGGACAGTGCGCGAGTCCGTCCGAGCATGCGGCACAGCGGATGGCGTGGAGCGCATCCACGTCTGCGTCTGCCAGTGGCGTGGTGCCATCCCACCGGGCCACGGCCGGGAGTGGCACCACGCCCGCGGTGGCGAGGCGATGCCAGGCGGCGAAGGCGCGGAACGGATCTGCATCCCGCCCGCGGATCGGGCCGTGAATGGGGGCGAACAGGGCGCGGCGCGGCAGTGGGATCGCCGTGAGGCTCAACTGGGTGCCGCGCCGCAGCGGCCGGCGACGAGGCGGCGTATAGGGAAGCACGTACCCGCTAGCAAACCGTGCGCCAAGGTGGGAGGGCGTGTCGGCCTTTTGGCATGCGGAGCAGGCCGCAATATGCACGGCGCTCGCGCCCGCCGCGAGCAGTTCGGCAAGCACGGACGGGTCAAGTACGCCTAAATGCTGATCCCATGCGACGGCGAGCCCTCGCCCGCCCACGCGTGGTGCCGCCGTACCGGGGCAGTGAAGCACCACGATTGCGTAGGGATCATGCGCTTCCAACCATCGAATAAGGCGCCCCAGGTTATCCACGCGTATCCGCTCCGGTAAACGCGGCGCTGCCGGCAACATCCGCGAAGAACCGCCGTGCCTGCGTGGAAAAACCGGCAAGCATGCGGCCGGCCGCACGGTAGAAATCCGTTCGGGCGTGCGCAGCCACGCCGTCCACCACCCGGTCCATGAGCGGGCCGGCAAAATCAAGGCACCGCACGCCGACGCTACCCAGTGCCACCGCGGCGCATCCGGCCCGTTTGTTGGCGGGCGCGGCGGTGCGGTTCACGCTGGGATCCGGCCCGGCACCCTCCCGGCACATCGCCGTGATGCGAGAGGCGAGGAAACCGAGGAATCCCAATTCGCTCGCCATGTGATCCGGCGCCAGGGGCCCGCTTGCCTCAGGCTGATAGTCCGCATCACGGTAGAGGGCGGTCAACTGGAATACGGCGGCGGGGGATACTCCGGGCGTGTCCGCGCCCGACAGGCTCACGGTGCCCTGGAAGCCGAACAGTGCCACGTAATCGTCACGGATCTCAAAAATTGAGTTCTCCATGGCGGCCATCGCGTCCGCACCCGCCACCGATTCGTTATCCCGCAGTGGCCACAGGCGCAGCAGTGCTGTATCGGTGAGATTCTCCATGAGCCCGCGCTCCGGGCTGGCGGCAAACAATCGGGAGAGAACGGCTGCCGCGGTGGTGAGGCGAATACCGCGGCCGGCAAAATCCGCGGGGGCCGGATCAGAAAAAGGATTAAAGGTCACTGCGCCGCCTCGGCGCTGAAGGCATCACGGATCCGTGAGCGCACGGGCAGCCCGCGCCAATCGGGCTGAAGAAGATTCTCCCGCTCAAGGATGGCGGTCCAGTCCAGGATCGCTCCCAGTGAGGCCCACTCGAGTCCCGTCAGCCACGCGGTATCCGCCTGGCTGGCCGCCGAGGTGAGCATTCGCGGTGCCCAGCGCAGCAGGTTATCCCGCGTAAAGCCCAGCGCCACCGCGAGGGGCCGCTGTTGCTCCGACTCGGTTTTCCCGTCCAGTGTTCGCAAAATGCACTGGCAGAGGAAATCAAACTCCAACCCAATGTGATCATCGGGCTCGTTATTGAGCTTCGGTGCCTCCAGATCCAGCACCCGATACTTGGCGCGTACCTCCAGCGTTTCCAGGTCAAACACCAGGTGGTCCGTGGACCGGTGCACGGACTCATAGGGCGGTACTTTCGCCGTAGCGGAAATGCCATACATGAGATCCTGGTCGCGCCGACGCACGGCTGCTGTCTCGCCCCGTTCCACCGAGGCGCGCAACTGCGTCAATCCGTAGCCGGTAGCACGCCGTGCCCACGCGGCATCCCACCGTGCGCCGGGCGCCTCACCTCCGGCGTCGAACGGCTCGGGTGGCGTCGCAACGGCGTCGGCAGTGAGCGGCCACTCATCGAGAGCATTCACTACGCGCCCCACCGCGGCGTCGGTAGCGGGTGAGAGCTGCAGCGCGGAGAGCACAGTGAAAACGGCGGCGTAGCGGTCCAAAAGGGCGGAGTCGATCACGAAACGATCCTAGTTGAACGTGTTGATACCCACGCGAATGAGGCCTTCGTAGTGCAGGCCGCGGCCGAGCAGCTCCGAGGCCAGCACCACCACCAGCGCGATCGTCAGGATCCGCACCAGTTTGCGGGTGGGTGTGCAGGTGCGGTAGGCCTCATCGCGGGCGGCGAAGGCAATCAGTGCGATGGCAATTACGAGGGAGATGAGGCGGATGGCCAGCCACCCGTGGCTCAGCATGTTGCTCGCCACTTCGGTTTCCACGCCTCCGTTAATGCCCAGCCGCGCCATCTGGAACGGGTAGGCGAGTAGCAGGATGATGCCGGCGGCAGCCGAAAGCGCCACGGCGAAGCGGGTGGCGTACACGGAGAAGCTGGTGAGCTGGTCCGTGAGTGGGCCACCCGGGAATAGGCCACGGCGCATAGTGGCGCCCACACGATGCCAGAACCCGGGCCCGGCCTCCTTGGCTTCGGACTCATGAGGGGCGACGGCGGGCTCGCGGAAGGCAGCGGGCCTGCGGGAGGTAGTGGGCTCGGGGGAGGCGGCGTCCTCCTCGCGGCGGTGATGGAACCACGCCACCGTAATTGCAAGCGCATCCGCCAGTGCGCCCGTGAAGAACGTGGAGCCGAAGAACAGCACCCAGGTGAACCACGAATGCCAGGCCGGCACCGTGACCACCGTGTAGTACACCATGACCATGGAGATAATGAGGCCCAGGCCCACCGCGGCCGTGATGATCCAGAAGGCTCGCCGCCAGGCGCCGCCCTTATGGAACCATTCCAGGCAGGCCAGAATGAGGCCGGCCACGCCGTAGAGCACGCCGAAGGTGATTTCGGCGCTCAGCGGGGAATGCCCCAGGCCAAGGAACGTGAACGGTGCGTGGAGCGGGTAGCCCAAATGGAAGAACGCGGCAAAGAAGCCCAGCACCAGCAGTGGGCCGGCGGCGTACATGCCGGCCCGGGTGACGCGGGCGATGGTGTTTTCGCTGACGCCGCGGCGGCGGCCCAGCAGCATGATGATTCCCAACACCCAGAACGCCCCCACCGACATTTGCGCGATGGTGGTGAACAGGATCATGGGCAGTTCAGCGGTTCGCATGGCGCCCCCTACAGTTCACTCGGATTTTGGATCTGGCCCGTACCCTCATCCCACTTTTGCGCGTCGCGGTGCGGGGTAATGACCAGGTGGGGATCGGTGATGGACGGGTCCGGGAGTGGGGCAATACCGGCCTCGTCGCCGTATTCCTTGCGGAGGGCGTCAATGGGGCCCCAGCCGAGTGCGCGCGACGGGCAGGCGTCCACGCACGCCGGATTCTGTCCCTGTTCGCGGTAGTCATAGCAGAGGTCGCACTTAGACATGCGGCCGGTGCGGGAATCCAGCTGCGGGGCGCCGTAGGGGCAGGCCCACTGGCAGTAGCGGCAGCCCACGCACTTGGACTGGTCCACGTACACGGTGCCGTCCTCGCGCCGGCTCATGGCCGTAGTGGGGCACACCTGCATGCAAATTGGGTTCTCGCAGTGGTTGCAGCTGATCGACGTGTAATAGGAGAACACGTTCGGCGTGAACGTGCCGTCCTTTTCATTGACCTGCCACGTACCGCCGTCGTACTCAATGACGCGGCGCCAGGTGACACCCACCGGGAGATCGTGCTTGTCCTTGCACGCGATCTGGCAGGCCTTGCAGCCGTTGCAGAGCGTCTGGTTGAAGTAGAAACCGTAGTTGGCGCCCTTCTGCGTGTAGGGCTCCGAAGCCGTCTCGTGGTTCCCCGGTTTAGGAATGAGGGTCGATGTCATAACCGTTCCTTCTTGCAGACGCCCGACCGTTGCCGCGGATCCTTGCGGGTCCGAGAACAATCAAGCGGGCTGCCGATGTTGCGCACTGCCGACACCTGAATCACCCGATGATAGACAGGTGTCATTTAGTTCTAGTTTGAGGATAGGTCCCGCGCCCGCCGGTATTTGAGCGGGTCGGCCGTTTTTACGTGAGGGACGTGTTGTGGAAACGGGGCCGCGTCTGTGGTGCGGGACGTTCAGCCCACGCCGGGCGGTTCGTGTTACGACGCCGTTCGCGCACGCGTCGCACCGGTCAGCTCGGGTGGTTACCCACCGGCCGCACGGGGACGCTGTTAGTGCTACTCCGGTGCCGGCACCTGCTCGTGCAGCGCTAGCACTGGCGTCCGCGGCGGCGGATCGGCACCGACGTCCGAGGTGGCGTGCGGCCCGCTACCTGGTCCGTTCCACCTCAACAATCGCTGAGTTAGCAGGGTTCCCCTTTGCTAGAGCCGAAGGGTGGTACTTCGTGAGCAGATTGATGTTGCCGCCCCGGTCCACGCCATTCTTGTCCGGCATGTACCAGGCGCCTTGAGGCACCGAGACCACGCCAGGGATAACGCGAGGGGTAACGCGCGCGGGAATCCGGAGCCGCCCGCGATCGTTGAACACATCCACCATGTCCATGTTGGAGATACCGCGCTTCTTGGCATCGATGGGGTTAATCCACACCTGCTGTGGATGCGCCTCCTGATTCTTGGGAAGGTTCGCATAGGAGGAATGCGTACGTCCCTTGAAATGATGGCCGATGAGTTGGAGCGGGTACTTCTTTGAAGTCTTGGCAGCTTGCCAATCTTCGAACTGCGAAGCCTGCACCGCGATCGGGTAGATATGGTCCTCTGGGAAATCGAAGGTCCAGGTCTTTGATTCGTCGTAGATTTTCTTGGAGAAAATCTCAATTTTGCCGGAGTCCGTGCTCAGTGGGTTAGCTTCAGGATCCTTCTGGAAGTCCTCAAAGGCGATGAACGGCGGATCGAAGTGGTGGCGGTAGTATCCCGTCTTCTCGAACTCCTCCATGCTGGGGAGATTGGGAATCTGCTCCTTGGACTTCTTCCAGAGGTATTCGCGCCATTCTTCCTGGGTGCGGCCCTGAGTGAATTCCTGCTCGATGCCCAGTCGCTTTGCCACCTCGGTGCACATCTCGTAGCCGCCCTTGCAGTCATAGAGCGGATCAATGGCCTTCTGTGCCCAGATGGCCCAGCCCATATCGCCACAGCTCATACCAGGAACCAAATCGAAATCTTCGAAGTTGGTGGTGGAGGGCAGCACCATGTCTGCCCACCGGACGGTGGGTGTGTGCTGGTGGTCAATCACCAGGATAAATTCGGCCTTCGAGGTATCGGAAAGAACTTTCTCGGTGTGCTTGATGTCGTTGTGCTGATTGATCAGCGCGTTCGATGCGCTAAGCACCATGAGTTTGATACCAACATCGAGCTTATCTTTTCCGCGCACACCGTCATGCTCCGCCGTCATGCGTTCGCCATGGTCAATGGTATCTACCCAGTTGAAGCAGGAGATGGCCGTAGTAACGGGTGGCTCCTCGCCGTCGTAGTTCGGGAACATAGCAATCGGAAGTTTGGAATTTCCCTCCCGAGCGCCGGTGCCACCACCGGCGATACCTACCTGACCCAGGGCACACGCCAAGGTGAATACTGCGCGAGAGGAATTTTCTCCGCCGGCCGACCGCTGCATGCCCCAGCCCTGGGTGATTGCAACGGGCTTCGTCGTACCCAACTCGCGGGCCAACTTAATGATGGTGGTTGCTGGCACGCCGGTAATGGCTGCGGCCCACTCGGGTGTTTTTTCGACCCCGTCCGGACCCTTTCCTTCAACGTAGGAGCGGTAGGACTGGCCGGCTGGAACGCCGTCGGGCATGTGGTCTTCATCGAAGCCGACGCAGTACTTGTCCAGGAAGTCCTGATCCTGGAGGCCCTCGTCCAACAGCACCCAGATCAGCGCCGCAACGAGGGCGGCGTCGGTGCCGGGACGAATAGGGATCCACGCGTCCGCAATGTCCTGCGCGGTTTCTGAGTAGCGAGGGTCAATGACAATGGTGCGCACGTGGTAGTCCTCGCGTGTTTTCTGGACTACAGCGAGTTCACCACCGCCGGACATGCGGGTTTCGAGGGGATTGTTCCCCCAAAACAACTGCAGTTTAGAGTTCTTCGCATCTTCCAGTGAGTTGGAGGTGGCGACCTCTCCCCAGAAGTACTTGGAGGAGTCCGTGATTTGCGCGGTGGAGTAGCTGCCATAGAACTGCAGATAGCCTCCGAAACAGTTAAGTAGGCGCGGCCAGCATCCACGCTGAAGGATATTGCCGCCGGTAGAGCCCGTGCCGTAGTGGAACCAAATAGCCTCGTTGCCATAGGTTTCCTTCACGCGCTTGAGTTCGGAGGCGATGGTGTCAAACGCTTCCTGCCAGCTGATTTCTACCCACTTATCCTCGCCGCGCTTTCCTGCGCGCTTCATTGGACGCTTGAGGCGGTCGGGAGAGTAGATGCGCTCGCGCTGGTTGCGTCCGCGCACACACGCGAGATTGCGGAGATTATCAATGTCATTCCCGCCGGTATTGTCCGGTAGTACGCGTACCACCTGCCCGTCCTTGACCTGGAGGCGCAGTGGGCAGCGGCTTTGGCAGTTCGCCAGGCAGGCGTTCCACACCGTCTTATCCACATCCGTGGAGCCCGTGCCGTTCGGAACCAGCGTGGTGGCCTTGGTCCGCTTGTAAAATGCGTCGTTGCTGGGTGCGCAGGCCACCAGGCCAGCTGTAGCACCGGCCACAGCGGACCACTTGAGGAACGTGCGGCGGGTGGGGCCGGTAGCCGCTCCTGCCGCGGTGGGCATTTCCTTCATCACATACCACCTACACTTTGAAGTGCCCCGCAGCGGGCACTAATTTACGAACGTCAAATAGTTCTTGCTATCTTGAGTGTAGAAACGCACCGACAGCCGAGCGCGTCCGCGGGGAGCCGAATACCCGAACGCTCGTGTTTCGAAAACCGGTTGCGTGGCGAAGGAGGGACGAAATGCCCACCTCTTCTGGAAAGGCTCGGCCGGTCCGTGAGGGATCACGCCGCCATATCGCCGCGCCCGCTCAGCCCATTATGACCGGAGGCTCCGGCACCGCCCGCCACGACGTCGTCGTCCCAGGCCCTGCGCGCTCCAGTAGTACGCGGTCTCGCTCTGTCGCGGATGATCCGCGCTTCCAGAAGGTGCGGCAGAAACTAATCGGCGCGGTAGTGGAATTGGGGCGCGAGGGTTCCGTCGACGCCGTCACCATCTCCCAGCTCGCCTCCCGTGCCGGTGTGGCGCGGCAGACCGTCTACAAGCACACGCCGTCCGCCCCCGCTCTCCTTGCTGAATACCTCGATACGCAATTGGGTGAATACATAGAGGACCTGGCCAAGTTGGTCACCGTTCCAGGTTCCCACCCGCGCGCGGAGCTGCAGCGAATTTACGGCGAACTCATGGAATGCGTGAGCCGGGATGCGGATCTATACGCGCACGTATTTGCTGCGGAGGGGGCATCAACCACGCTGGCTGCACTCATGCGGCTCGCTGAACCGCGGATGGGTGCCTATGTGCGGCAATTCGCCGGTCAGCTGAGTGAGCCACCCACCGCGCTCTGGGTGGAGATGGCGGCCGCGCAGCAATTATTCAATGTGGTAGCCATGATCCGAGCCTGGATCCGCACCGGCGGGGAGGCGGGCGATTCGGCCGCTGTGGACGCCTACCTGACACTTGCGCCACCCTGGCAGCTGGCGCGGCTGGACGGCGCTCGCGATCTGCCCGGGCGTCTCTACCAGCGAGAATCGCGCCGTTAACCAAGGCGGCGGGAGAGCCTCGCGGGTGTACAACCGCTGGTGGGAACTGGCTGCTGAAACCTAAGAAAACTCTCCACCTGACGGAAAACTTCCGGTTATGGGGCCAAATTGAGGCCCGAACCGCAAGCTCACCATCAACTCAAGAGGAAACCGTCAACTCAGCAGAAAACCGTCACCTCAACAGGTTGCGCATCGCCAGGCTCCGCATCGCCGCAGCTATGGCAAGGAACCCAACGCCGTATCTTCCCCTAGGCTTAGGGCTCGCTATCCGCCCCTAGCTTTCGGGCGCGCTCCAGGTCCGTGCCTTGGTCTCGATCGCGTGGGCAGTCTCGGCGGCATCGGCACCCTTGGCCGCGGCGTAGCCCACCAGGAATGCGGTGAGCGGTGCACCCGGCCGGGACGGACCGTGCGCCACGGCCGCAATCATGTTGAGGAGATCATCGCGCACGGACTTTTCAATGTCCGCATCCACGCCCAGGTCCGCCGCGACGGCGGCCAGCCAAGCGTTTGTTTCCGGAGACTTTGCAGCATCAGCCATAGCAATCCTTTCGTCCATGAGCAGGCTAGCAAAACCCCACACCGCGGGCCTTGCGCTTGGCTACGTGCCGCTCGTGCAGCCAGGAGATGAGGACGGCAAGGAGATAGAGGGCCATGATGATGCACGCCTGCGCCACCATCGGCCACGGCGATGGTACGGGATTCGCAATCGCGGCGAACACAAAGGCGCCGATGGTCACCCAGCGCCAGGCCTTCAGCATCGCCCGTGCGCTCAGCACACCCAGGAAATTGGCCACCACCAGCACCTCGGGCAGCAGGAAGGACACGCCAAACACCAACACCAGCGCAATGTAAAAGCTGATGTAGTTCTGCGCGAGGAGAAGCGAGGTGGCGTCGGCCGGTACGAAACTTTGCAGGATCTCCACGGCGCGCGGTGCCGCCCACACGCCCAGCGCCGCCCCGCCAAGAAACAGCACCAGCCCCGCCACACCGAACACGCCAACGTAAAGTTTCTCGCGCCGCTTGAGCCCCGGCGCCACAAACGCACCCACCTGGTAAATCCACCACGGCGAGCTCAGCAGCACCCCCAGCGCCAGCGCCACCTGCACGTGGAGATCGAAGCCGGCGCCAATGGTCTGGAAATTGATCGCCGCACTGTGGGTGAGCGGGCGTGTCATGAAGGCGATCACCGGGTCGAACAGGTACCACCCCGGTACGGCCCCCACCGCAATGCCCACGAGCGCGCGCAGCAGACGCGTGCGAAGCTCCGCCAGATGCTGGGAGATTCGCATGCGCCGTTCGGGGTTCGCCGCGCGCCTGGACACCGGTTAGTTGCGCTGGTTCGGATCCGACTGAGTGGGCGCCGCATCCTGCGGGGTGACGGGCGCCTGCACCGCCGTTTCTTGCGGGGCGGTACTGGACGACGCCGGTGGCGTCGGCTGCGGGGTGGGTGCCGTGTTGGTAGCGGGTGCGCTTTGAGCGGGGCGCTGCTGGGGCGCCGCGTACTGAACGGGTTGCGCCGGCGTTGCCGGCTGAACGGGCGAGGCCGGCTGCGGGGCGGGTTGCTGTACCGGTACGCCGGCCACGGGCGTAGCGGGCGCCGGGGCGCCGGAAGTTGGCAGGGCGGCGGGTGCGGCGTCGCTTTGAAGATCCTTCATCTCTTCCTTGAGGATCTTCGCGGATTTGCCGAGGTTGCGCGCGATGTCTGGCAGCTTGGAGGCGCCGAAAACGATCGCGATGATGAGGACAACAACAAGAATGTGCCAGAAGCTGGGTCTCAATTTTTCTCCTTTGTGGGGGTGCCTGTATGAAGCTTGGCGGGGGTGCCCGCGTGAGGCACTGATGCTGTGGAAGTGGCCGACGCCGATGAGTTCGCCTCGGCTAGCGTAACGCTGTCCGCCGGCTCCCCGGGGTGCGCCGAGTGCGGAGAGCCGGGCGCGTGTGCGCCCGTGATGTCATCCCGGACGCTGTTTCCGACCGCGTCCGCCTGGGTCAGCCAGGCGTTCATTTCTTCCCGTACGGTATCGCGCACGATGTTCTTGGGGCTCAGTGAGGAGAGATCTAGCGAGGCAAGCTTGCGCAGTCCCGCCAGCTCCTCCGAGGAGAGTCCGCCCAGGTCCACGGTGGTCTCCTGCCGCAGGCGCGCGGACCAGCGGCGAAAAGCGGCCAGAGCCTGCTTCATAGCCCGCAGTGCCTGCGCCACGTTTTTCGGCCCCAGCACGGCTGCGGCCACCACCAGGATGACCAGGAACTCGCCGCCACTGATCCCCAGCATCAGGCCTTCTCCACCTGCGCCAAAATGGTGTGCGCACTCATGCCCTTGGCAAGGGGTGAGGGATGCAGTGAGGCAAGCGTGTTCATGCTGCCGCCCACATCCACCGGCTTATCCTGATTCGCACCTTTCGGCGGCTTCACGGTGGCGGCGTCCTTCGGCGTGTACCAGGCGCCCTGGGGTACGGACAGCACGCCGGGGGCGATGCGCGGGGTCACCTTGGCCGGAAGTCGAAGCGTGCCGCGGTCGTTATAGACGAACACGACGTCGTCGTTCTTAATGCCCCGAGCCTTCGCGTCAACGGGATTCATCCACACCGTTTGCACGTGGGCCTCCCGCAGCCAATCAACGTTCCCGTAGGAGGAATGCGTGCGTGCCTTGAAGTGATGCCCGATCACCTGGAGCGGGTACTTCTTGTTGGAGCGGGCCTCCTCCGCCCCCTCCCAGGTTTCCACGTAGCGCGGGATGGTGGGGATTTCGTCGCCGGTGAGCCGCGGGCGGAAATCGCCGAAGGTCCACTTCTTGGCGAGCGCGGCCAGGCGCGTGGAGTAAATCTCGATCTTGCCCGACGGCGTGGGCAGCGGGTTCGCGGCCGGATCTCTACGGAAATCTTCCATGGGAATCACGGAGCCCACGTTGCGCCGGTAGATGCCCATCTTCTTCCACTCCTCATAGGTGGGGAGCGTGGGATCCTCCTTGCGGCCGGACTCAATGGTGGCACGCAGCCACTCCTGGCGCGTCTTGCCACCGGTGTACTGCTCCCTGAGGCCCAGCTTGTCCGCCAGATCCGCGCAAATGTCGAAGATGGGGCGGGCCTCATACAGCGGCTTGATGGCCTGCGTGGAGACGATGCCGTACGCCATCGGGCCCGCATTCTCGCCCGGATGGTAATCGCCGTCCTCCTCCGCGGTGGCCGTGCCGGGCAGGATGTAATCCGAGTAGCGGGCGGACACCGTGTACATGATGTCGCAGGTGACGATGAGTTCGCACTTGGATTCGTCGCGCAGAATATCCACGGACGCGTTGTTATCTCCGGTCTGGTTGACCAGCGAATTTGAGGAGTAGTTGAACACGGCCTTAATCGGCACGTCCAGGTGGGTGTTCGTGGGCTGGCCGCTATCATCCACCGGTACCTTGAGGTCACGCACGCCCTTCTCCGGCTTGACGCCCACGCCCGCGTTGAAGGTATCCATCTTGGGGCCGTGATCAATGGCGTCCAGCCAGCTGAACACGGAAATGATTTTCTCCGAAGGATTCGTCATCTCCGTGTTGAACACTTTGGTGATGGGGAAGGTCACCGCTGCCTCGCGGCCGCCCGTACCGCCGCCCTTAATCCCCACATTTCCGGTGACGCACGCCAGCAGGAATATCGACGCCGCCTCCGCCTCCCCGTTGTTGTGACGCTGCGGGCCCCACCCCTGGGAGATCGCGCACGGCTTGGCCGTTGCAATATCCACAGCCAGCTGACGGATGGTTGGGGCCGGCACGCCCGTGATGTTTGCGGCCCACTCGGGTGTTTTTTCGACGCCGTCCGCGCCCTTCCCCTCAACGTAGGAGCGGTAGGAGGCGTTCGCGGGGGCGCCGTCGGGCATGTGGTCCTCATCGAAACCCACGCAGTACCTATCCAGAAAATCCTGATCCTGAAGACCGCGCGCGAGCATTTCGTGGATCATGCCGGCCACGAGGGCCGCATCGGTGCCGGGACGAATGGGGATCCACTCATCGCCTAGCGCCACCGAGGTTTCCGAGTAACGCGGATCAATAATGATGGTGCGCACGTGGCTCTGCTTCTTCGTGGTTTGCGTAACGAAGGTTTGCCCGCCACCCGACATGCGGGTTTCTAGCGGGTTATTGCCGAACATCACCTGGAGGCGCGCGTTGGCCGCATCATCCAGCGTGTTCGTGGCCTCCCACTGGCCGTAAAAATAGGGGTAGGCCTGGGTGATATTAGTGGTGGAGTAGTCCGAGTAGTGGTCGAGGTATCCGCCGAACAGGTCCAGCAGGCGGGCCATCGGTGTCTGCTCGGGCGGCCATGAACAGGACATCGTGGAACCGATGGTGCCCGTGCCGTAGTTGATGTAGAAGGCCTCGTTGCCGTAGGCGGACTTGATCTCCTTCATCTTGTCCGCGATCTCGGTGAGTGCCTGGTCCCAGGAAATCTCCTGCCACTGCTCCTCGCCGCGCTTTGTGCCCGGCACGCGCTTGAGTGGGTGCTTGAGGCGATCCGGGTTATAAATGCGGTGACGGATGGAGCGGCCACGCACGCACGCGCGCACCTGCTGATTACCCAGTTCGTCGGTGCCGGTGTTATCCGGCAGCACACGGATCACCTGGCCGTCTTTCACCTGGAGACGCAGTGGACAGCGGGAACCACAATTGACCGTGCAGGCACTCCATACGGTTTTATCCGCCGCCGTGGAGCCCGTGCCATTGGGGACCAGTTTCGTAGCATCGGTGCGCTTATAGAGCGGGTCCGTTGGTGCACACGCCACCAGCCCCGCGGTGGCGCCCGCAAGGGCGGACCACTTAAGGAATGTACGGCGGGACGGCCGTAGTTTCGCCGGCATGGCTGCCTCCTCGGTTTTGGTTACTCAAATTTAAATCTAAGCGACACCTGGTAGTTAGTGGCAGGGGCGGAAAGCGGGACCACGGGCGAAATTGCGTGAGATTCGCGTTGCGGAATGGGGTGGTGGGACCTTCAGGCCGAACGACGACGCCGTGTTACGCGGCGAGGACAGGGGCTAGGCCTCCGCCCGGAGGCGCTCCTGCTCGCGGAGTGCACGCCGGGCGCTCGCGGGCATCCACAGGTGGGTGCGTTCCCCGAACTTCCAGCCCAGCACCCACCAGATGAGTTCCACCAGCGCCGCCCCGATCACCCCGAGCACGGCGCCGTAGGCCATCAGCGGTCCGTTGGAAGAATCCAGCTGGAAGAAACGCTGCGTTTGCCTGCCCATGAAGATAATGCCGTAGCCAGCCACCGGGAGGAGCACCAGCGCCACTTTCCACCAGGTGTAGGGCCGCGCCACCACGGCCAATACCCAGGAGCACGTGATGATAAGCGCCAGCAGTGTAGCCGTGGCAACCTGCGTGTGATAGGCGCCGGTTGCGTCCGCCCGATACAGGTGGATGTACGTCAGGAACGTCACCAGTGCCACGGCAATACCGGCGGGGAAACCGAAGCGCATCACGCGCTCCACAAAACCGTCCCGCGCCTTGTCATTATTCGGTGGCAGCGCCAGCACGAAGGCGGGAATGCCAATGGTGAACCAGCCGGTGATGGTCACGTGAATAGGTTGGAATGGGTAGGGCAGTGCCCACAGCAGTATGAGCAGTGCCAGAAGCGCCGAATAGACCGTCTTGGTGAGGAACAGCCGTGCTACGCGCTCAATATTGCCGATGACGCGGCGCCCCTCCGCCACCACGCGGGGCAGTGCGGAGAAGTGGTCATTGAGGAGCACCACCTTTGCCACCGAGCGTGTGGCGGACGTGCCCGATCCCATGGCTACACCCAGGTCCGCGTCCTTGAGTGCCAGCACGTCATTGACGCCGTCGCCGGTCATGGCTACCGTGTGGCCCGCCTGCTGTAGGGCAGCCACCATCTTCCGTTTTTGCTCCGGGGTGACGCGTCCAAATACGGCGTGATTATTGACGGTTCGCGCGAAATCGGCGTCGGACACGTGGCGCATGTCCACCGGCTCACCCACCTCCAGCCCGAGTGAGCGGGTGACTGCTCCCACGGCCTCCGCGTTATCCCCGGATACCACCTTGACCGCAACGTCCTGGGAGTTGAAATACGCGAGCGTGGCGGCGGCGTCGGGACGAACCTTCTGGTCCAGGAGCACCAAACCCAGCGGAACCACGCGTCCGGGCGCCGAGGGTGAGCGCACCGGTTCCGCCGCCTGCCCGAGCAGCAGCACGCGCTGACCGGTGGCCGCAATACGTGCGGCCTCCTCCTTGGCGGCGGCGAAACCCTCGGCGAAATCCAGTAGCACATCCGGGGCGCCGAGCACCCAGTTCCCGGCATGCGAGCGGTGTCCATCCCGCGCGAAGCTCACTCCGCTCCACTTCTTAGCGGAACTAAAAGGCTGGCGTGCCCTCACCTGCCACGGGTGGGCGGGAGCTCCCACGGCGGCGATAATTGCCTGCATGGAGGTGTTGGGTGCGGCGTCGGCGGCGCCGAGCTGGGCCAGTACCTCGCGGATTTCTGCCTCGTGAGCGTCACCGAGTGGGATGAGCCCAGCCCAGGTGAGTCGGTTCTCCGTGAGCGTGCCCGTCTTGTCCGTAGCCACCACGTCCACGCGCGCCAGCCCCTCGATCGCGGGTAGCTCGTTGACCAGTACGCGGAAGCGGCCTAGGCGAATGACACCCAGCGCGAAGGCCGTGGATGTGATGAGCACCAGTCCCTCGGGGATCATGGGAACCAGCGCGCCCGTCACGGCGAGCACGGTGGAGCGATAGTCGCCCGCCCCCACGCGAATCTGCCCAATAATGGTGAGAATGCCGACGGGGATGAGCACCCAGGTGATGACGCGCAGAATCCAGTTGATTCCGCTCTGCAGCTTGGAATCCACCAGCGAGAATTTCGAGGCCTGCGCGGTGAGTTGAGCCGCGTAGGCGTCCGCGCCTACCGCTGTTGCCCGATAGCTACCGGTGCCGGATGCCACGAATGAGCCGGACATGATGCGATCCCCGGGCTGTTTCGCGATCGGATCCGATTCGCCGGTGAGGAGCGATTCGTCCACCTCCAGGTAGGCGGCTTCCGTCACCTCCCCGTCCACCACCACCTGGTCACCTGGCCGGACGGTGACGATATCCCCGAGTACCACCGCGTCCCTGGGGAGGACGGTCTCCGTGCCGTCGCGCCGCACGGTGGGTTGGGCCTCGCCCAACACGGCCAGGCTGTCCAGGGTTTTCTTGGCTCGCAGCTCCTGAATGATGCCGATGATCGAGTTGAAGAAGATGAGAAGACCAAACAGGGCATTGATCCAGCTGCCCGTGGTGAGAACCAGCACGAACAGTACGCCCAGCATGACATTGATGCGGGTAAACACGTTGTCCCGCACAATTTGCCAGGTGGTGCGGCCGGAGCGGGCCGGAAGCGCGTTGGATTTTCCGGCTGCGGTGAGCTCGACTACCTGAGCCGCGGTGAGTCCGCGAGTGGGGTCGGCTTGGTAGGTGTTCGCGGTAGGCCGGGTGGCACTGCGCTGAGTCATGTGGCCAGTCTAACGACGCCGGTTACGACGCCGGGGGTTGCGCGGTACCTAAGGTCACCGTGTTTTAGGGTGCGTAGGAGCGACGTGCTCGCTACCGCCTTCTGAAGCGGCGCGGGGAAGCGGTGGGCACGCGGCCTTCGCGCAGAGCGTTTCCGATGGGATCGTTTGGATCCTGAATGTGTGAGGCCCAGTCGGTGATACGCGGGCAATTACGCAGGATGGCGTGCCGGTCACGTTCGGTAAACCCGCCCCACACCCCGAATTCAATATTGGAGGTGAGCGCGTCGGCCAGGCACTCGAGCCGCACGGGGCAGTGGAAGCAGAGTTCTCGGGCCTGTTTCTGGGCCGCGCCGCGCACAAACATGGCATCCGGATCTGTTTGAGCGCACTTGGCGCGAGCCGTCCACTCGCGATCGAGCGACAGCCCATTTGCTAACCTCTGCACGGCCCCTCCTTTGCCTAATAATATTTTGAGGCTACCCGCAAGAACGGGCTTGAGCCAAGGAAAGGTCCCGGTTTGCGGCATGTTTTTGGGAGTATCGCCGGCTGCCTGCTACGCTCACCGCCTCTCCTCCCACGCTACCGCCGCCCACAACGGGACGCACCACGGCGTCGTCGTAAAAGGGGAGTAGCGCAACGATAAGATCTCGAGAGGCTCGGCACGTCGGCTTCGCTTCCCAGGCTTCACCTCTATTCTGGTAGGTATGTCGAGTACCGAGAAGCGCGCAACCAAGAAGCAGTTGCTGATGATGATCCTCAGCCTCGTGCTGGCTATTGCCGGTGGCGGCGCGCTCACCGCTGGCCTCATGCTTCCGTTCGCCATGACCACCGGTACGGCGTTGGCCGATTCCGTTGATGTGTTCCAGGACGCTCCCTCCAGCCTGGGCTTTACGGAGCCATCCCAACAATCCGTGCTGCTGGCCTCGGACGGTACGGAGATTGCCCGGTTCTTCGCGGAGAACCGCATCGTGGTGGGATCGAGTGACATTTCGCAGTACATGAAGGACGCCGCCGTGTCCATCGAGGACCGGCGCTTCTATGAGCACCACGGGCTGGATGTTCAGGGCACACTCGGGGCGGCGCTGTCCAATCTTGCCGGTGGCGGTGGCACGTCCGGCGGCTCCACCATCACTCAGCAGTACGTGAAAAATGCGCTGGTGGAGCAGGGGCGTATCACCGGGGATGATGCGCTGGTACAGAAGGCAACCGAGCAGACAATCGGCCGCAAGATCAATGAGGCGCGGCTGGCCTTCGCCGTCGAAAAAACGATGACGAAGGATGAAATTCTTACCGGGTACCTCAATCTGGCTCAGTTCGGTCCCTCCGAATACGGCGTGGAGGCGGCCGCACAGCACTACTTCTCCAAGAGCGCCAAGGATCTCAGCTACCTTGAGGCGGCCACCATCGCGGGTATTACGCAGTCGCCGGCCAAGTGGGATCCGGTCAAGCACCCGGAGAACAACACCAAGCGGCGCAATACGGTGCTCAATGAGATGTATCGCAATGGCTACATCACGAAGGAACAGCGCGATCAGGGCATTGCCACGTCCGTCGAGTCCACGCTGCACGTATCTAATGCAACAGCAGGGTGCGGGGCGGCCGGTATTTCCGCCTACTTCTGCGAATACGTGGTGAAGGATCTGCTCAACGATGACTCCTGGGGAAAGAGCCGCGAGGATCGCACCAACCAGCTCTACCGCGGCGGCCTGGTGATCCACTCCACGCTGGACCCGAAGAAGCAGCAGGATGCGTATGACTCGATCGTCAAGTACCAGCCGGTGGAGGATCCCTCCGGTATTGAGGTGGCGCTTTCCACGGTGCAGCCCGGCACCGGTTACATCCAGGCGATGACCCAGAACACCAAGTACGGCGTGCCCAATGACACGGACACCACCATGACGCAGGTGAACTTTAATGTGGGACAGTCCATGGGCGGCGGCGCGGGATTCCAGGCCGGATCTTCGTGGAAGATCTACACGCTCACGGAGTGGATCAAACAGGGGCATTCCGGTTCGGAACTGGTGAACTCCTCAAACACCACCATTCCGAAATCCGCCTGGACTATTTCGTGCGCTCCGCAGGAGGCGGATACCTATTCATATTCGAACCTCACCCAGCCGGGTGGCATGCGTCCGGTATGGGACGGCATCCGCAAGTCCATCAACGGTATGGCGGTCCATATGGCCCAGCAATTGGACCTGTGCAATATCATCAACGGCGCCCAGAAGATGGGCGTGCAGCGCGGGGATAGTAAGGAGTGGACATACTCGCCGGCTATGATCCTGGGCGCAAATAACGTGACGCCGCTGTCCATGGCCGTGGGCGTGTCCACGCTAGCCAACGACGGCACCCGCTGCGACCCGCAGAGCTACACCTCCATCGAGGATGCCAACGGCAAGGTACTCACCAAGCGCGCCTCCTCCTGCGAGCAGGTACTGGAGCCGGATGTGGCACGCCAGGTCACGCAGGTGCTGGAGAAAGTGGTGGAATCCGGCGGTACCGGTTCCAACGCGGCCATATCCGGACGGCAGGTAGCGGGCAAGACGGGTACGGCCAACAATGATTGGCACGCCTGGTTCATCGGCTACACCCCGCAGCTGGCCACCGCCGTGTGGCAGGGACACTCCGAGGGCAACATCTCCATGTTCAACTCTGTCATCCAGGGGCAGCGCTACTCTGAGGTGTACGGCGGCCTGTTCCCGGCAAAGATCTTCTCCGATTACATGACGAAGGCGTTGAGCGGCGAACCCGCGGAGGCGTTCCCCACTCCCAGCACGGGAAGCCTCACGGGGAGCAGTAGTAGCACGACGTCGCGTGGCACCGGCACCACTGGTACCACGGGTGATACCGGAACGTCGGGTGGCACGGGTACGTCGGGCGGCACCGGCACCACCACGAATAACGGGGCGGCCACTGCCGGGACCACCACGAATGGGAACAGCAATGCTGCGAATAATGGTGCGTCTAACGGCAACACGAACAGTGGCGGTAAGGATTAATGGGCCGCGCCGAGACGAGGCTAGGTAGCGGTAGTAGGGCGGCCGCGCGTATTACACGGCTGCTGGGTGCGGGTGCGTGCATGGGTGGCGCAGCGCTGGCCTGGGGGCTGGTGGAGGCGGAGGCCTATGTACTGCGGTCGCGTACGGTGGCGGTGGAGTGGCCGCGCCGGGCGCAACGTGCCGGAGAGCAGCCGAAAGGGAAGGAATCGGGCGGCGACGAGGCGGGCTACCCCGGTCACCAGCCGCTGCGCGTACTCCATCTGTCGGACTTGCATCTGACGGCGCGTAATCGGCGTCGGAGTGCGTGGACGGCGTCGCTGGCGCGGCTGGAACCGGACCTCATTGTGGCCACGGGTGATTTCATTGCGGCGCCGGACGCGCTGGACATTCTGGCGCGAACGCTTGCGCCGTTCGAGGGTACCCCGGGTGTGTTCGTGTATGGCTCGAATGACTATTTCGCGCCCCGACCGCGCAACCCGTTTGACTACTTAAAGTCCGATTCGCGTCCGGGAGCGCGGCGGTTGGCGCAGCAGGATACGCTGCCCACCGCGGAGCTGACGGCGCTGCTGGAGGGCCTGGGGTGGCTGAACCTCAACAATGCTCGGGGGCGCGTACACGCGGCCGGCTGGACCATCGACTGCGTTGGGGTGGATGATCCGCACATTGATCGTGACGCCTATCCGGGGCTCTATGCATGCGGAGTCGAACGCGTGGCCGACGCCGCCGGTAAGCATGCGAATGCCTGCGGCGGGGCTGTTTCACGTGAAACGGGCCGTGCCGGCGATAACCAGGCCGGCATTGGTATTCGCGCGGGTGCGGACCTTCGCGTGGGCGTGACCCACGCCCCCTACGTGCGTGTGCTAGACGAGATGGCGGCAGACGGTTGCGAACTTATCTTCGCCGGCCACACGCATGGCGGTCAGCTTGGTATCCCCGGATACGGCGCGATTATCACGAATTCGGATTTGCCGCGGCAGTTTGCTTCCGGCACCTTTGCGTGGCCCGCGGGGGAGCGCGCGGATGTCATTCGCTACGACGGCGGACTGGCCACCCGGCCGGGCAGTGCGGCGGTAACCGTATCCGCCGGCCTGGGCACATCCCCGTACGTACCGATCCGCATTAATCGGCGCCCCGAGGCTGTGCTGCTCAACGTGGTGGCCGCGTAGCGGCGCGCTTACATGTGCCAGCCGGCCAGCACGTCACGTACCACGGCCGCTGGATCCTCGGCCTGCATAACGGCACGCACCATAGCCACACCGGCCACGCCCTGGGCGGCGAGCGCGGGAACATCCCCGGGCTCCACATCCCCAATGGCGATAAGCGGCAGGCGAGTGGCGCCTACCAGCGGGCCGTATCCCTCCACACCGATTGGCAGGCGGCCGGAATCCTTGGTGGGGGTGGGGCGGAAGGGGCCGCATCCCACATAGTCGATCGTGTCCGCGATGGCCTGGGCACCCCGCACCAGCTCCAGTGTGCCCGTGGTGAGCCCAATGATGGCGTCCGGGCCCAACATGGCGCGGGCATCCGCGGCGGGCAGGTCGTCCTGTCCCAGGTGAACGCCGTGGATGGGCGAGTGCGCGCGGCGGAGGGCGAACACGACGTCGGCACGATCATCGATCACCACGCGCGTGGTGGGGTGCGCGGCGTGGACCGCACGCGCAACGGAATTGGCAAACGCCATGAGATCACGCGTGCCCAGTTCTTTTGCGCGTACCTGAACCACGCCGGCTCCGGCCTGCGCGGCGTCGGCAGCCGCCCGCACTACCTCCGGTCCACTGCCGCGCGTGATGACGTAGCAACGCCAATCGATCATGATTCCTCCTGTTCTGGCGCGGGGAAGCGGGCGGGGTTTTCGCCTACCTCATCCAGCGCATCGTAAAGGGCGACGCCGAAGGACCCCGGCCTCCCCGTTCGCGCGGCCGCGAGCTCGCCCGCGCGTTTCAGCCACATGGAGGCGGCGACGGCGGCGTCGAACGCGGGCGCCACACTCACGCAGGCCGCCGTGAGGGCGCCGAGGAGACACCCCGTTCCCGTCACCCGAGTCAGTAGTGGCGTGCCACCCGCCACCGCGGCCGTATGGCGCCCATCCGTGATGAGGTCTCGCGGGCCCGAGCAGGCCACCACGGTGCCGGAGAGGCGGGCGAGGTGAGATGCCTCCTCTCCGGCTTCCTCCGGGCGCGCGAGGGAATCTGCCCCGCGCCCGCCCCGGGCAAGGCCTCCAAGCGAGAGGATCTCTGAGGCGTTCGCTCGGACCACGGCCGGGGCGAGCGTGACCAGGCGTTTGGCGAGGGCCGTTCGGGTGGGGCCAAGTCCAATCGCGGCTGGATCCAGCACCCAGGGAATGCCGCGCCCACGCGCCGCCGCAACGGTGGGTGGAATACCGGCCGTTCCGTCGGTGGAAAGCGTCCCGAGATTGATAAGGAGCGCGCTCGCGGCGCTGTCCATCGCGGGCGCATCGCTGGCTGTTTCGGTCATCATGGGGCGGGCCCCGGCCGCGAGCAGTCCGTTTGCCACAATATTCATGGACACGGTGGCCGTAATGCAGTGCACGAGCGGTTGAAGCGCGCGCACCTGCTCAACAACGTCGCACTACGTCATCGCGTCATCTCCGTCCTACCCGTGGGTGTGCCCGGCTTGGCCGTATTCGCTGCCGCACCACATACTTCTGTCTCATCGTGGGGGCGGGACGGCGCACGACCGGCCGTAGCGACGTCGTCGATATCGCAATCCCAGTCCTCCCGGCTGAGGCGCGGACCAAGCCCGGCGCCCACCCCCACCAGGAGTGCGGCCAGAATGAGGAGCAGTAGCGGCGCCCCCTGATGGCCGACGGCGGACTCAAGCGGGCCAAGGTAGAACGGATAGAGCGCGGGCAGGACAAGCGAGAACGAATAGGCCGTGCCGTACCCGCGCGAGCGCACCTCCGTGGGGAACAGCTCGGAGAGGTAGGCGGCGATCGGGCCGTAGGCGGCCACGCTCACCACCTGGAGCGCGGCGGCCAGGCACGCGGCCGGGCCCACCTGCTGGGGGCGCACGATCACCAGCCACAGGACGGGGCTCGCGATTGCGGCAAGGACCGCCCACCCGACCAGCAGCCGGCGTCGTCCGGTAAGCGAGGAAAGATGACCCGTGAGAGCCATAAATAACGCCTGTGCCACCGACGCCACGCCCATGGTGAAAGCGGATTGGGATTGGGTGAGGCCGGTGTCCGTTACCAGGCGTGAGGGGAGGATCAGTACGGTGACGTCGGTCATGAGCCACAGGCCGGTCATGAGCGTGAATGCCCGCCAAAAAATGGGGGCATGCCTACCGGTGAGAAGGGCGGACAGGCCGGTGCGGGAGGCGCGGCAACTCCGGCGATGGAAAGCCGGTGAATCCGAGACATGGAGCGTGTAGTAGGTGAGCATGCCCAGCGAGCAGACCATGCCGATAAGGAAGAGCAGCCGCCAGCCGTAGCGGACGTAGGCATCCGTCCCCATGAGCGTGAGGAGGCCCGCGGTGGCGAACGCGATTGTGCCCTGCGCCCACGGCGCCATGGAGAGGATGAAGCCGGACATCCAACCGCGCCGCCGCGGGGGTGACCACTCCATCGCCAGCGGGATAGCCGCCGAATATTCGCCGGCAATAAAAATTCCGCCGAGGAAACGGGCAAGGAGCACAGCCGAAACCGCGAGCGCGCCAATGCGGTGGTAGGTGGGGATGACGGCGATGAGGAGCGCGCAGCAGGCCGTCCCGATGATGGCTACGCGGGTGGCGCGCGTGCGGCCCAGTCGGTCGCTGATCCGGCCGAACACCAGTGCACCGAGCGGCCGGCCCAGCATCATCGCAATGACCACGGCCGGTCCCGTCATGACGGACGCACCCGGGCCGGCAAGCGCCGCAATCGCCGGGGCAAGGGCGGTCAGCGGCAGAAACATGTGCAGGTTGTCCACAAAGTTTCCGACGACGCCGGCCCGCAGCGCGCTTTGGCCCGCGGGCGGGAGGGTACTGCGGCTTGCGGAAGGGAGAGTGCCCGCGGGCGGGAGGGCGGACGCGGGCATAGCGGTCGTATCCCGCAGCCGACGAGGTAAGTGAGCGCCGGTGGCACGGTGCGTTTTTCTCACAGCAGCCGCATCCCCTGATCGAAGAACTCAAGTTCGTGGCGGCACGCCTGCAGGAAGGCGTGTGCCGCCCGGGCGCGGTCGGTGGGTGTGGCGGCGTCGAAGGCCTCCTCCACGTACCCCAGCTCCGTGGCCGTGAGTTCCACAAATTCATCCGAATGATAGAGGTCAAGCCATGCCGCGTAAGGATGGTCCGGCTCCACCGAGGGCACCTCCGCGCCGGTTTCGGCATACAGCCAGGCGCACGGCAGCACGGCGGCTGCACCCACCACGTAGGGTTCGGCGGCGGAGGCGAGGAGGAACGAGGTGTAGTAGTTCGTGACCGGGCCCTCCACGCGGGGAATATGGTCTCCGAGCCAGCCCTCGTGAAGTTGCCGTTCGGTGGTGAGCCCGCCCGCGGCGCATTCGTACCAGAATATCTGCGACGCCGTTGTGGGCGCCTTGGCCCCGACGCTCGCGAGTGCGCGCGAATAGTCAACGAGGTAGAGGGCGTCCTGGCCGAGATAGAAATCGAATGCCTCCCGGGCGAGGTCTCCGGCGATGAGTGCGCGCACGAAATCGTTACTGCGCACGCGGTCCCAGGTGGCGAATGCGGCACGCCAAAGTGCGGTGGTCCACGGTCCGGCCGGCTGGGCTGAGCGGGGGAGCGGGGCGGCGGCGTCCTGCGGGAGGTCCGCGGGCGTCTCCAGGCGAGTGGGGACGGCTGCGGCGGGGACCCATGGATGAGCGTCGGCGGCGCGAGCGAGCCGACGGGCGCGGTGCGAGTGGTCCACGGGGCCGTGTCCGTGGCCCACGTGGAGCGCGTCAGAATGGGCAATGGCTTCGTGAAGCCAGTTGGTGGCCCAGCGTAGCGCCTGCTCGGGACTGTTGCCGGCCGCCAGACGCGCGGTGAGCGCGGAGGCTAGCGAGCATCCCGTGCCGTGCGTGTTCTTTGTGGAGCATCGGCCGGTGCGGGCTTCGAATACCTGGCCGCCGGGGGTGACCCAGAAATTGCTGGCCCACCGGGTGTGCGTAAGGTGGCCGGTTTTCACCACGATGCTGGTGCCGTTTGCGGCGGCCCATCGTTTCCCCTGTTCGACGGCGTCCGCCTCCGTGGTGGCCGGTTCCTCGCCCAGTAGTACCGCGAGTTCGTTGAGATTTGGGGTGATGACGGTGGCCTGGCGGCAGAAGCGGCGCATGGCTTCTTCGGCTTCCGCGTCAATGAGGCGGTCACCGGAGGAGGCCACCATGACCGGGTCCACCACGAGGATGGCCGGTTTTTGTGTGCTGATCCAGGCGGAGACCGTGTTGATAATGTCCGAGGTTCCGAGCATGCCCGTTTTGACGGCGTCCAGTTCGACGTCGTCACTGACGGCCGCGAGCTGCTGCTTGAGGAAATCAATGGGCGGCGTGTGAATGGTGCGCACGCCGGTGGTGTTCTGTGCCACCAGGCTGGTGACGACGGTCATGCCGAATCCACCCGCCGAGGTAATGGCCTTCATGTCAGCGGCCGTGCCGGCACCGCCGCTGGGGTCAGTGCCCGCGATGGAAAGGACTCGTGGAATATGTGCGTCGCTCATGTGGACGTCCCTTCGCTAGTACGAACTAGAGCAGGTTCCATGGGTGTGATCTCAGCGCCCCGTGGCGCACCCCATGTCCACAGACAACTGTAGACCTTGGTTCCCCGAGACGGTACAGGACGATGGGCGGGTGCGGGGCGATAGGCGGGTACAGGACGAAAGATGGTGCCGGGTGAAAGGCGGCGTATGGCGATAGATGGGTGTGGGACAGAAGCTGGCGCAGAACGAAAGTGGCTGAGCGACGATCGGCGTGCGCGGCATGCTGCTGGGGTGCGCCTCGTGGCAGGGAGCGCCCGGCGTGATACCTGTTAGTGCCAGGTACGTCACGCCACTCCCGAATTTGGAATTGATCCGATAGAATGTACGGGTTGCTCCGGGGTATGGCGCAGTTTGGTAGCGCGCTTCGTTCGGGACGAAGAGGTCGTGGGTTCAAATCCCGCTACCCCGACTGGAGAACAAACCCGCGGGATACCAGCGAAAGGTAGCCTGCGGGTTTTCTTGTTTCCCCGTTTGGGGGAATGCGGGGGAATAGAAATCGGATCCACCCCAGTTCGGCGGGCCTGATTGGCTGTTGGCTGCTTGTCTGGCTTGCCGGCGCTTTAAAGACCTTTGATGTATTTGACTGGTGTCTTATACACCTGCAAACTGCACTAACTACCACGCAACGGATCGAAGTGCATGCTTACAGTCTTGGTTAGCCTGCTCAGCAAGGTTTAAAGGCCGTTAGTGCATTTGGATGGTGCTCTATACACCCATGAACGGCACTAACCACCTCGCAAGTGGCGTGATGCCGGCCTAGCGGATGGAAGTAATTGTCGAGTCACTCCCATCCGCGTCGGCCTGGCCGTCTAGTCGCGGCTAATGACAATGTCGAGACCGTTATCTGGGTGGTATGTCCATGTGGCCGTGTTGCCGTCCCATGTAGCGGTCTGTGTTCCGTCGAGAGCTCTCGTCGAGTCCATCCGGGAAGCAACGGTGTCGGGCGTATCAAGTTTGCTCAGCAGGCAAGCGATGTCCTCAATGGAAGCGGCTTCGGGTTCGTCACCGGATTCGTGCCGAAAACTCTGTGAATCGGATTCTCCGTCGATGAGAAGGCCCGCGCCGTCATCCACAACCTCGACCCCTTGGGGCCAATCGCAGTGGTGCACCGCCATTTGATACGTGGATGTGGTCGGTGTTGGGGATGGTGTTGGCTGTGGTGCCGCCTCGGGTGAGCAGGCGGAAAATGCCAACAATGGGATAGCAAAGAGGATGCTAGCGCGGATTTTCATAAGGAAATGATGGTGAATGATGGATGTGCCTGCGGTTTCAGGCTACGAGATTAGGCGAGGGTGTGAGCGTGTCAACGCGAGGGTGTACTCGGTGGTCTCAAGCTACGAGCTGAGGAACTTGGGATAAGGCGTAGCTGACAGTTTGGCATGACCAGTTGAGAAGCGACCAGTTACCTCGTACATCTTGGCCCGGCGTGAGTCCCTTAGATTTCCCAGCTGGGTGCCGTGGATCTTACAGATACGCGCGGTTATCTATTTCTTGTCAGCGGGATTCCGAGAGCGTGGGCTCGGGCCGTTGAATGATGGATTGCCTCCTCGCAATAAATGAATAGCCGCGTGTATCCCTCGGGATAATTCTCGTGGCGCGGCGGGTGGCCAGGGAAGCGTGGATCCCTGGCCACCTCTTTTTAGGTTCCTGCAGTTGCTGGAGCTTTACACCCTTGAGCGACGATAGAGCAGGAATCCCGCACCGCCCAGAACCACGGCCACAATTGCGAGCATGGTGCCAGAAAAACCGGAGTGCGCCAGCCCGGCCGGAGCGCTTGGGCTTGGTGAAGCGACCGGTGGGGTGGTTGCTACCGTGACTGGGCTGGTCGGCTCAGGCGATGCTGTCACGCACCGCTCGCCCTCGGGTCCTTCGGAGCCACCGGCGCCTTTAGATTCGTTGGCGGATTCCGGCCCGGACACGCATTCGGTACTCGTGGAAATTGTGGAGGGTGTGTCCACCGGTGTCTCTTCCGGTGTTTCCGACGGAGTGGGCTCCGGCGTGAGTGTCCACTCCACCGTGGTTGATCCCGTCCGGCTGATTCGCTCCTGCCCGGCCACCATGAACGTCTGCGCGTGCCTATCACCGTCCAGCGGCGTGACCACCAGGGCGCCGGCCGCCCGCGAATCGGGGACGATAGCGGTCACGGTGAGCGTGCCGTGTTCCGCGGTCTCCTCGGGTGCCACATAAAACTCGGTATCCGGCGAAAGTTCAACCGGAACTCCGGAAGCATCCACTACCTGCGCCCCCTCAACAGTAAGCGCGGCGTCGTCGTCGACGGAGAGAAGGAAGGGTCCAGCCAAACCCGGAACCGGTGCGCCCTCACCACCGGCGATATCTATTCCGACGGCGGCCGGGATATCGGGTGCGGCGTGGGCGGAACCATCAAGGAGATAACGGTAGAGAGCCTTAATCCGCGCGGACTCGGTAGGCGACGCGCTCGTGATGGACGCCAGCTCAAGCCCGTCGACCAGGTGCCACACGGCCATCTGGGTAGCGGTGATCGCCTCCCGAGCGGTGAGACCGGAGATGCTGGCGGCGCTCGCGACATTGCCGGTATCCACCGTGGGGTAGGAGTGCAGAATAATCCACAGGACTCGGCTGCGCACATTTGCCGAGGAAGCGAATGCGTTCTTCCCCAGGTAGCTGTCCCATTCCGCCACGACGGCCGGGCGCGAGGCATCCATGAGAACGCTGCTCTCGATGCAATACCCGAATACGCGGGAGTGACCAACGCTGATACTCACCAACTGCGGATAGTGGGTTTTACCCGTGGTGTCCTTTGCCCGAAATCCGCTCTCCACCTCTCCAATAGTGGCGGGTTCGCCCGGCTGCGCAATCGTGACAGAACCGGCCGTGGGTGCGGTGGGCGGTGTGGCGGAGGAGGGCGGATCCGCACGGGCCATCGTGGGTACTAGCAGCGCCGCCAGGGCAAGGATCGCGGCGGCAAGCAGGGCTAGCGCGCGGGAGAAACGGGAGGTCATGGGGTTCCTTTCATGCGTGGAGAACTGACGGCACCCACGCTATGAAGGGGCGCGAAGACGGGGGACGACGACGTCGTGACCTGTGGATAGAAGCGACGTTTCGCGAGCTGTGGACCGCTGGAGAACAAAGGAACGCGGGCGGCGGCTGCGCGGGCAATCGGCGTCGAATGTGGGCATACAAAAAGCGGGGAACGAATCCGCTCCCCGCTTGGCCGGTGAATGGTACCTGGTGGGTTCACACCCCAGCTACCAAAAACCTGTGCCCTAGTGTGCGCGACGCTGCAGACGCGGCACGTCCAGCAGCAGCACAGCACGGCCCTCAAGGCGAATCCACCCGCGCTGACCGAAATCGGCCAGTGACTTGTTGACCGTCTCACGGGAGGCACCCACCAGGTGAGCCAGCTCCTCCTGCGTAAGATCGTGTGCCACATAAATGCCTTCGGGCGTGCGCTCGCCAAAGCGATTGGCCAGATCCAGCAAAGCCTTGGCCACGCGGCCCGGCACGTCAGAGAACACCAGATCCGCCAACTGCTCATTCGTGTTGCGCAGACGCCTGGAGAGCTCACGCAGCATGGACATAGACAGCTGCGGATGAGTGCGCAGGAACGCGTTCATGTCCTTGTGGGACAGCGAAAGCAGCGTGGTGGGCGAAATCGCCGTCACCGTGGAAGAACGGGCACCCAGATCAAACAGCGACAGCTCGCCAATAATTTCGCCCGGGCCGAGCACCGCAAGCAGGTTCTCGCGTCCATCATCAGAATTGTGCGAAAGCTTCACCTTGCCCTCTGTCACCACGTACAGACGGTCGCCCTCATCACCCTCGTGGAACAGAATCTCGCCCCGCTTGAGCATGACGGGATGCATCATGGCGGCTAGCGCATCCAGATCTTCCGCACCTAGATCGCGGAATAGGGGGACAGACTTCAGGACGGTTGAATCCATGGATGTCCTTCTTTCAATTAATGTCACATGTACCGTTCAGATCACATTTTGCCATCACATGGACAACTTTGCCGAATATTGCGGCGTTTCGGGGCGCGGGCAGGCTGGTTGGGCGGGGTGCTGTGGGCCGCTCCGGTCCGGCGGGGCCGCTTGGCTCGGTGAAAGCGACGGAACGCTACCGACGGGCGAGGGCGGCCAAAAACTCTTCAATGATGGCGGTGGCATCATCGGGCTGTTCCTCAGCAATATAGTGGCCCGCTCCCGATACCTCCATCGTGCGATAGCGGCTAGATGTGCGGCGTTTATCCGCGCGCCAATTGGCTTTCGGGTTGGTGGGATCCTCGATGCCGCGCACGGCCCACACCGGCTGGGAAATGGGAGTGGTAATAATGGCGCGCAGCGGTGCGCCGGAGGGGCGCGTCAGGCACCGTTCCGCCCAACGCTGCTGCCGGGACAGCGTGGTGGCTGCCTCGGGGGCGCTCAGCGCCGCTGCATAGGTTTCCGCCTCGTTCGCCGCGCCCATGTTCCCGGCGGCGGACCAGCGGGTGAGGAAGGTGTGCATGGCTTCGGGGGTGCGCAGTGAGCGAGGGCGCGGATAGGTGAGGCCGCGTGCCGCATTAACCAGATGCTGCGGGTTCCAGGGCTGGGCAGCCCGGAAAAACTGGGCGGGATGGAGGGCCCCGAACGTGAGCACGCCCTTCACCATGTGCGGGGCAATGCCGGCAGCGGCCCACGCCACGGCCCCCGCCAGTCCGGCGCCGACGATCACACAACTGGAGGCGCCGAGTGATTCGGCCACCGCCGGCATGTCCGCGGCGAGTGTTACCAGGTCAATGCGCCCCGGTGTTTTGTCGGAGCCGCCTGCTCCGCGCGCATCGGGTGCGGCCACCTCAAAACCAGCGTCCGCCAGCGCGCTGATCTGGTGCCGCCAGGCCCACCACGTTTCCGGGTAGGTGTGCGCCAGAATCACCAGGGGGCGCGTAGCGGAGTGTTCGCCCGCGTGGGCCACGTGAAACTGGGCCCCATTGGCCGTGAGGAAACGATGCTCCCACGGCCCGGCCGTCCAGGATTCTGCCGTGGTCACTCGGCGGCCTGCCGCGCCTCAAAGGAGCTGAAAGCCGCCGCCTGCTTCTGCCGGCGCATGCCACGCCGACGGGCTGAGTGCGCCGCGAGTCCGGTGAAGAGTAGCACCACGCCCAGAATCACGATTCGGCCTGTGGACAGGTCAACTCCCAGGTGGCCCACAAGGTTTGCGGCGAGTGGGTTATACCCAGAAATTGCGGTATCCAGTGCGTCTATCCAGGATTTGAATATCTTGGGGAGCGCCAGCGCCGCCAGGCCGCCCAGTGCCAGGATCCAGCCCGTCACCTGCGCGCCCAGGGAGGAGCGCCGCGTCCACATGAGTAGCACGGCGAACAGCGCCAAGCCGCCCACCAGTTCGGCGATGGCCGCCAGATTCAGTGTGCCGGTATCCCACGGGTTGCCTTCTACCACGCCCAGTCGGATGGTGGCGTCCGAAAGCACATACCAGGCTACCGGGGTGAGCAGAATGGTACAGATGAGCACCCACGTGTGCGTCCAACCGCGACCCTTCGGGGCCTGAGCTTCGGGGACGTCCTCGCTGTCTGCCCACGGTTGCGTGAGCGTTTCGGGCACCGGTGTGAAACCGGGGCGCGTGGCATCCTGCGGCGCGGGAATCGTTTCTTCGTTCGACGCCGTTGCGTCCAGTTGAAGGGCGTCTAGCTGCTGCAACGCGTCCTGTTCAGAGTTGGCGTCCTGCTGGGGGATCGCGTCAAAGGAGCGGGTGTAGGCGCCTAGTGAGGAGAATTCGCGGGTACGCGGTTCATCGAGGGTGTCCTCGGTACCGGACTCGGATGCTTCCGGGGTGGCCGCGTCCGAGGCACTCGGTTCCAGTCCGGACTCCGAGGTGTCCGGACTCTTGACCGGCGCGGAGTCATTCGGTTGCTGCGAGGCCGGATTGGCTGCTGGCTCAGCGGAGGATTCGCCGGTTGTGGCGGTGCTACTTGTAGGCTCCTGAGAGCTTTCGGCCGCAGGCTCATCTGAATGGACGAAATCCGGGGTGGTCGGGCGTGCCGCATCATCACTGCGTGGTGCGGCGTAATCCGCTACGGGAGTATCGGCCTGAGGTGTTGCTGCCGCGGACTCGGGTTCACCGTCCGTAGCTGTGGAGAATGGTGGAATGACAGGCGCGGGCTCCGAGGTGTCGAGTCCCTCCGGCTCCAAAGCGGGCGCATCGGCTCCTAGCGCGGAAGTCTCCGCGTCGCCCCCGGCCGCCTGGTTGCTTGCTAGGGCCGCCGCGGTGTCATCGGAACTCTCGCGGTAAAGCGCGCCATTGCGGTCCGCGTCCTCGTCCAGTGGCTCGAGGATGTCGTCGTCATCAAAGGGACGGCGGTTCATTGAGTTGTACGGATCCGATGGAGTAGTCACCATTCCTCCTCACGTTGGGTACCCCTTGAGACTACGGCAGAAACGCCGGCCGTGCCGCCTCCTGTGGGGTGTTTCCCCTCGGGCGGAGGTGATTTTGTGGCGCGATTCTGCACGGCGGGCGGGACTGAATGGCGGGGCACCTCGGGATGGTGGACAGGATGGGCGGCGGGCGATTGGGGGCGATGGGGGGTTCTGGATGACGGGTGAGTACACGTGGCTGTTGGACGCATACGGCCGGAAGATCGGCGATCTGCCACTGCTCCGTGTGGGCATAGTTTGCCGGGATAGCGCTGCTTCAGCGGTTCCTTTGGCCGTGCCCCGTGTGTGCACAGTTCGCGGCGCGTTCTACTTATCCCCAACCCGGATCCTGACGAAGCGAGAGTCACTCGAATACTTCAACACTTGAGGTGTGACTACCAGAAACCTTGTCCCCGTTTGCCTCACCGCTCAGAGTGAAGCCGTGCGCCGGGAGGTACTACGTATTACTGAGCTCGCCGGCATCACGCCGGCCTCCCGAGGCGACGCCGTGCTGCGACTGACGGAGGAGCGTTCCTCCGGGATCGCCGTGCGGGCCAGCTTCCACCCGGCCTATGCAGCCTATTTCGCTACAGGCACCGTGCTCATCAACCTTCCCGAACAGGCGGAGGACCTCCTTGAGCTAGTGCTGGCCGCGGGATCCACGGCACGCGGAGACATCGTGGGTGTGGTGGGCACGTCGGGCGGTGTGGGCGCCTCCTCCATCGCATGCTGGATGGCACGGCTGGAGAGCGATCCGGTGGCACTCATTGACCTTGATCCAGCATCCGCGGGAATCGACTACTACCTGGGAATGGAGACGCAGGATGGCATCCGGTGGGCGGATATCGGCGCGGATTCCGGCGTGCTCATCCCCGGGCGGCTCTCCCAGGCACTTCCGCACAGAAAAGGATTACACCTACTCTCGGCTGATAAACGCGGCGGCGTGCCTCCCGATGGAAAGGCGGCCGAGCGTGCCATTGACGCGCTATCACAGGCCACGGGGCGCACCATCCTGGACCTGCCCACTGCCGCCACCGTGCCCGGAACCGCGGAAAACGGATGGCTGGCATGGTGTGACGCCGTGGTACTGGTGTGCGGAATGTTTTACCACCACTCGCGTGCCGCCGCCGCAGCACTCGCCCGCCTCCCCAGTGATATTCCCACGGTGGTGATCGGCCGAGTGAAAGGAGCGGGCGCGGCGGCTGCGCTCGCCGAGGACCTGGGCGTAGAGCACGTGTATCCCGTGCGGTGGCTGCGCGGCCTCGATCAGGACCTGGAGCACGGCGTCACCGTTGGTGAACGAGCACGGTCAGCCACCGGTAAAGACATCGTCGCACTGAACAAAGCCGTGGCAGACGCGTTGCCATGAGGTGAGCTAAAAACGGCCGGGGATACACACGATTCTGCGCGGAGATGGATACGCCGTGACGGGGATAGACATGGCAGCGAGAGGGCATGCGCTGGCAGTCGAGTGAAAGGTGAAACGAAATGCGGTTAGAACGTGAACAGGTGCGATCGGCACGCCTTGGGCTAGCACGCGGCGAATCACTGGCCGAGGTGGTAGGGCAGATGTCACCTGAATCCGTGAGTGCTCGCGACCTGCTGGGCCACGGCCGAGAGGTACGCAGGGCGATAGGAGCTTTCGGCCCCACCCTGCAGCCGCTTCTCGACGATCAGACCATCACAGACATTCTCATCAACGGCACCCATGGAATCTGGGTGGATCGCGGCGCCGGTCTGGAACGTATGGATCAGGACCACATGGATCAGGAAGAAGTGCGAGCCCTCGCGGTGCGATTGGCAGCAGCCGCGGGACAGCGGCTGGACGACGCCTCACCCATTGTGGACGGCACCTTCGAGGGCGGCCTGCGCCTTCACGCGGTTCTCCCACCCATCGCCGCGGAAGGTCCACTCATTTCACTTCGCACCCAGCGGGCCGTCACCTTCTCACTTGACGCGCTCACGGACAACGGGATGGTACCCGCGGCGCTGCGCCCGGTAGTGGACGCCATGATCACCCGCCGCGCAAACGTCATGATCTCCGGCGCCACGGGGTCGGGGAAAACCACCCTGCTAGCCGCCTGCCTCGCGGAAATACCAGTCGACGAACGTATCCTCATCATCGAAGAATCCGCGGAACTCCGGCCTCGGCATCCCCACGCCGTTCACCTTCAGGTGCGGCGCGCCAACGTACAGGGCGCCGGAGAAATCACCATGAGCACCCTCGTACAGGCGGCCATGCGTATGAGGCCGGACCGCATCGTCCTCGGCGAATGTCGCGGCCCCGAGGTACGTGAGGTGCTTTCCGCCCTCAACACCGGCCATGAAGGCGGCTGGGCCACGATCCACGCAAATTCCGCCACGGACGTGCCTTCGCGCCTCGTCGCGCTGGGCGCCCTCGCCGGAATGGGTGAAGCGGTGGTAGCCGCGCAGGCCGCATCAGCCCTCGACGCCGTTATCCACCTACGCCGCACATCCCACGGCCGCGAAATCTCCCAAATCGCCACCCTAGAACGCCGTGGCGGGGAACTCGTGGCTATCCCCGCACTCAGCATGCGTCAGCGCACCGGCTCCCTGCACTCCTGCGATAAACGACACGAACCACAGAACAGCACAGCACGCGAACATGCCACACCGGCGCACACTGGTCTCCATGGCGTCCCGTTCGCCGGCGGCGTCGTACTCGGTAAATCCTGGCCTACGTTGGCAGATCGCCTCGGACTAGGAGGTGCCCGGTGGGGTTCTTAGCGCTCGCGGTGGCGGTAGTCGCCTTCGCGTACATGCCTCGCCGGGGAGTACGACGTCGGTCAAAGCGGACCGAACTACACGTCCGCCGGAAACTACCGTGGCTCGTTGCCAGTTCCGGGCAGCAGCGCACCCGGAACCTGCTGGCGGCAGCGGGGAAACAGGGCAGGCGGCGTCGGCACAACCCGGACATTGGCGTGCTGGTGGCAGAAACGGCCACCCGGCTACGCTCCGGATCCACTCTGGACCACGCGTGGTTCTCTACCATCTCGCGGTCGGGTCTGGATGGGGACGGTGGTGCGGAACTGGATAGCGTCGGCGTGCCGCGAGCCATCCGACGCCTATGGACCCGACGTGGCCGCAAGCAGGCCGGACTGCGACTAGGCGTGCCGGCGGCCGTAGCCGTGTGCCGGCTTACGCATCACTCCGGCGCACCAGCTGCAGAAATCTTAGAAACCTGTGCCGCGGGTATCACCGGTGCCATCGACGCCGCCGGTGAACGCAAAATCGCATTTTCCGGCCCCAAATCCACCGTCCAGGTACTCTCCCTGCTGCCAATCCTTGGCTTTGCGCTTGCCGGTGCGCTGGGTGGCAATCCCCTCGAATTTTTTGCGGGAAGCGTGCTGGGCGCGGTGTGTCTGATAGCGGGACTGGGACTGGAGGCCGTGGGGGTGGCCTGGACGCGGCGCACTATTCGCCGTGCTGAGAAGGAGTCATAGCGGTGCTTGTAGTGTTACTCGCGGTCCTGGTCGGTGCGTTCGCGTTCACGCCGAGCGCGGTGGTGCGCGTTGTTGCCCCCAGGCGGGCTCCTGAACCACTTGCGGACGTGGATCCGGCGACCATCTGCGATCTTCTGGCTGCGGCCTTGCGCTCGGGCATGTCCATTCCATCAGCGCTCAGCGCGGTGGAGTGGGCGCTCGGGGAAGAACGTGAGCCTGCCGGCCTGGATGTGACCGGACGGCTGCTGGTGTACGGCGCCTCCTGGGAGGACGCATGGGCGCACGTAGACCAGCGGTTCCGGCCTGCCGCTGATGCGCTGCAACCCGCCTGGGAGGACGGGTCCGCACCCGTGCCGTTACTGGAACGCACCGCCGCCACACTCCGTGCTACAGCCACTCGACGCGCCCGCGAGCGAGCCGGTGAACTGGGAGTCCAGCTCGCATTACCGTTGGGGCTCTGTTTCCTGCCGGCTTTCGTGGTGCTGGGCGTGGTACCGATCGTGGTGTCACTTGGAGCGGGACTGCTCGGGTAGTACGCATAACGACGCCGTCCGCCAGGCTGGGACATGAGGTGCAGATGACGTGGCGTAAGCAGCTGGCAAAAACTCCCGTAACCTCCCCGCGCCCAATCGTGCCTGTAGTGAGCAGCGGTGGATATCGGGATTAATGGTCGCGCGCCGTCTAGATACAGGTGGCAGTAATACTCGGGCGGCCAGCGAATTGCAGGTATGGCACCCCTAGCCGCGGGCGACAGCGTAGATCGTTGGTCCGTCAGCCCTATGTAATGGCACCCCTAGCCGCGGGCGGCAGCACTGTGGTGCATAATCACGGAGCCCGTTTCCCCACTCCTCGGCGCGGGCGATAGCACCAGCACACCTTTCGCCAGATGTGCACAGGTTGCCAGACGCTCCCTCACTCCACAGGAAATGGCGCTGTGCCGCGGTAATCACCGCGTTCCTGCGATGCTGAAGTCACCTTCCACAAGGAAGGCAACCTCAAGAAAGGAAACATCATGAATACCAACAACCTCGTTATGGACGGTTTCGAGAACCCGGAAGCCGGCATGACCACCGCGGAATATGCGGTGGGTACGGTAGGCGCCTCCGGCATTGCCGGCATCATCCTCTGGCTGGCCAATCAGGACTGGTTCCGGGAACTATTCGCCAACCTGTTCCGCTCCATTTTCAAGATCTAATGGGCCGGGGTGGGTGCGCAATCGTGCGCCCCACCCCAATACCGTGGAGGAAAAATGAGTCCTGCCAAAAGCCGGCGGCTGCGCCGCCAGACGGAAGCCGGCATGGTCACCGTGGAAATGGCTCTGGGCCTGGCCGCCCTGGCCGTGGTACTGGCATTGGCGCTCGGATTAATGCAGGCAGCCCGCGAATACCTTGGCGTTCAGGATACTGCCCGCACGGTGGCTGTGGAGTTGGCTCGCGGTGAGAGCGAAAGCGTGGCCATCCTTCGCGCTCGCGGTGATGCGAATATAGAAGTACACCGATCGGCCGATTTACTGACGGTGACAGCCGTGCAGCGTGCCTCCGGCCCCGCCGGCGCCCTCGGCCTGAATCTATCCGCGTCCGCCTCTGTGCTACGAGAGCCCGGGGAGTAACCATGACAATGGGAGGAACGCGGCGTGGCCACGAGCGGTGGGCGGAGTGCGGCAGCGCCACGGTGTGGGTAGCTGCCGTCTGCGTCCTCATCGCGGTGGCGCTGGCCGCGGGATTGGGAATAGGCAGAGGATACGCGGATCGCGGTGTTGCTCGAGCGGCGGCGGATATCGCAGCGCTTCAGGGCGCTGACGTGCTGATCAATGATCATCTGGGTGTGCAGGCCGCCTGTACCCGCGCTGAAGCCTCCGCACTCGCAAATGGAGCGAGGGTGGAATCATGCGAGGCGGATCGGGAAAGGCTAACAATAACCGTGAGCGTGGACTCACTTCTGGGCATTCGAATACGCGCCGATGCCACCGCGGGGCCGGTGGAGGAGTAGCCCGCAATCGTTGTTAGGCGAGGCGCCGCGGCGGCCTGGCTAGCCGTTGCCGTGTGCGGCCAGTTTGGGAACCGTGGCCATTGCCTCGATAAGACGCCGCAGAATTCGGCGCGCTCCCGCCTTGGAGAGCGGGTGGTTATTATTGCCGCATTTCGGCGATTGCACGCAGCGTGGACACCCATCCAGGCACGGGCACGTATCCAATAGCCCCAGCGTGGCTCGCATCCATTCGAGCCCCACATCAAATCCTCGGTAGGCAGCCCCGTTTCCGCCCGTCATCGAATCATGGACGATAACGGTGGCCCGCCCGGTGTCCGGGTGGGCCACCGTGGAGAGCCCGCCAATATCCCACCGGTCAGCTGTGGCAAATAGTGGAAGCAGGCCAATTGATGCATGCTCGGCCGCGTGGAGTGCGCCGGCCAGATCATCTGTAGTGACGTCCGCCTCCGTGATGGCTGCCTGGTTGATTGTCCACCAGGTGCCCTGTGTATGAAGTTCCCGCACAGGCATGTCTAGTGGCACGAAGCCGAGGTACACCCCGTCTCGCGCACGCCGCACGTCATAGCCCACCACACGGCTGGTCACCACCACCTCACCTTTGGCCCACACGCCGATACCGGTATCCAGTTCTTCGGTAACCCGCTCAATCTCCACACTGGACTCCTCGCGCGCAAACGTTCGCAACTCGTCCTTGACGGGGTGGACCATAGCGACGTCGTCCAGAAGAGAATCAACTTCGAATGGTGCGCCCTGATGGATATACACGGCGCCCGGAAATACTGTGGTGTCCGCTCGGGCCGAATCAACGGTGCCCAGCACGGTACCGGATTCGCTTTCCACGATAGATACGGTGGTGCCCTCACCCCGGAGGTCGACGACGCTGTGCGCGCTTGCTCCTAGGCCCGTGTTCCAGAACCATCCGGTGGGACGGCGGCGCAGGAGCCCCTCTTTGGTAAGTGTGTTAAACAGCGCCGCATCATTAAGGCCGAACACCGCACAATCCGCTTCGGTGAGGGGCAGTTCGGCTGCCGCGGCACAGATTTCTGGACCGAGCACATGGGGATTCATGGGGTCAAAAACATTGGCTTCCGCCTCGCCGCCCGCAACCTGGTCCGGGTGGGTGATCATGTACTGGTCCAGCGGATTATCGCGGCCAATGAATATGCCGAGTCCTTCCTTCCCCGCACGCCCCGCGCGGCCCACCTGCTGATCAAAACTTGCGCGGGTGCCGGGCCAGCCGGTGACCACCACGGCGTCGAGCCCAGAAATATCAATCCCGAGCTCAAGAGCGTTCGTTGTGGCCAGTGCGCGGAGTGCGCCGGAGCGAAGGGAGCCCTCCAGTTCACGCCGCTCCTCGGGCAGATAACCGCCCCGATAGGCCGCTACGGCGTGGTCTAGTCCGGGCACGTGCTCGGATAAGTATTGCCGGGCTACTTCTGCCACCCGCTCCGTACCCGGACGTGAGCGAACGAAGGTAAGACACCGCGCCCCGTGTGCCACCAACTCTGCGGTGAGGATGCCAGCTTCTGTGTTTGCGGCGCGGCGGGCATTGCTCGTAGCTCCGGCCGGCGTGTTCTCCGCATCCGCGGAATGTGCCGTTTCAAGGGCTGATGCGGTATGGAGCGAGCCGGTGGGTGCGGGGTGAAACTGCTCCGCCGGATCAATTTTCTTACACTGCCACAGCAATATGGTTTGTGCGCCGCGCGGAGAACCGTCCTCCTCAACGGCGGTGACGTTTCCAAATGCCGGGCCAAGAAAACGCTCGGCTGTAGCGGCCGGATCTGCCGCTGTGGCTGAAAGAAAAAGAACCGCGGGGTGGGCACCGTAGTGCTGGGCCAGCCGTAAAATCCTGCGCACCACATGCGCTACGTGCCCGCCAAACATGCCCCGGTAGGAATGAAACTCATCAACCACTACCAGCGTGAGCCCGCGGAGGAGGCGGTGCCAGCGCGCATGGCGAGGAAGCAGCGCGTGGTGGACAAAGTCCGGATTAGTAAGCACAATATCCGCGTAATCCTGGGCAAAAGTTCGTATCGGCCCCTCTGTGTCACCATCGGCCGTGGCCACATTGATGGTGGAATCCACGCTCTTCGCAAGCGCGGTAAGGGACGCTAGCTGATCCGCGGCCAAGGCCTTCGTGGGTGCCAGATATAGCGCGGTGGGCCGGAACGCCACCTCTGCCAGTGACCGGATAGGGCGATGCGCGGCCACGAGCTGGGAAAGTATAGGTACCCAGGCGGCGAGCGATTTGCCAGAGCCCGTGCCCGACGCCAGCACCGTGTGCCGGCCGGCGTGAATAGAATCCGCCGCCAACACCTGATGTGTCCACGGGCGGTTGATTCCCGCTGCTTGCAGTGCCTGGAGAACCTGGATGGGCACCCACGCGGGCCAGGCGGCATGCTGAGATGGCCGCGCGGGCACATAGATTTCTCCCGTGATTTGACCCGGCTCGGCTAATTCCCGAATGGCATCAACGAGGCTCATGGCTCTCCTTTCTACTGCTTTGAATGTAGCCTGCGGGTCCGACAAGGTGCGTACGCAAGGAACGCGTCAAGGTGGTCCGGTAGTAAGAACGGACCGCTTTTTCGACGCCGTTCGCTCACGTAGGTGAGGTCACGACGGACAGTCTGATGGATCCCAATTCTTCCCGCGTGTCCACCGCGCGGCGCGCGTAAACGCCATCCACAGGCGTTAAGCCTGCAAAAGTGCTGTCGGTGGGTGGGGATACTCTGACGTTATGAACGAGGAAACAGCCATGATTGCCGCATTGGCACGGGCGCTGCGTCAGGATTTGGCCGGCTATTCCGCCGAAACGGTTGCGGAATTCCTGGGCGAGGAAGCCGTCGCTGCCATGGCGCGGGAGCAGAGGGTGCCTGCGTTGCTACGTTGCCGCGCGGCATCCTGCCCGTTGGCCGCACAGATTCGTCTACTCAGGCTGGGGGAGGCGCTGACGGATAAGGACGCCTCGGCGGCTTTGCCGGCAACTATGGCTGACACTCATGCGCGTGATGTGCTGCTTGTTCGTACGCACGCCGGAATTAGTGCTCGATTCCAGATTGTTGCGCAGGAAGATGGACTACTACTCGCCTCGGATCTCGGGGAACTGGCTGGAAAGGTGCCGAACTCCCAGTATGTCATGCCGGTGGGAGGTGCCACGCGCACACTTGCCCGTTTGGTGACATACCGCGGCAGGGTACTGGACGTGGGTACCGGAAACGGTGCGCTCGCGTTACGTGCCGCTCGCGCGGGCCACAACGTCGTCGGTACCGATATATCCACGCGCGCGCTCCGGTTCGCTTCGCTCAATGCGGCGCTCAACGGGGTGGAGGTGGATTTACGGGGCGGTTCGCTTTTCGCGCCCGTCGAAGGGCTGGCTGGTGCGGAGAAGTTTGACACCATCGTGTCCAATCCGCCATTTGTTATCACGCCACAGGCGCTCCGTGCCGATGGTCTCCTCGAATACCGGGATGGAGGGATGGAGGGTGACGAACTATTTGTCACACTGTTGCGTTCGCTGCCAGCGCATTTGGCGCCGGGTGGCAGGGCGTATGTGCTGGGCAACTGGGAGGTTCGCGAAGGCGAGGCATGGGACGAGCGGCCGCGTGCCTGGCTCGCTGATCTAGGCCTGGATGCGTGGATTATTGGGCGCGACGAGATCTCGCCGGCTCGGTACGCAGAAATGTGGCTGCGCGATGGTGGCCTTACACCGCATTCAGCTGGTTATGAAACGGCCTACTCCGCGTGGCTGGCGGACTTTGAGCGGCGTGGTGTGGCCTCCATTTCACTGGGGTATCTGGTGATGGGGCTGGCTGCCGGTGCGCCTGTAATAAGAACAGAGCAGATCACAGAACCGGTGACTGGTGCGCTCAGGGAGTTCGTGGATACCGCATGGAAAGGGCTTCACTATAGGGAATTGGATAACGCCGCCCTGGAGGCGCGCGTGTTCACTCAGCATGGTGCCCTTGAGCAGCGGGTGCACATGCCGGGCGTGCCGGACCCGTTCCAGATTGCCCTCACACAAACGGCAGGTTTCCAGCGTTCCTTGCCCGTAAACTCCAATCTCGCGGCGCTGATTGGTGCGTGCGATGGCGAATTGACGCTCGGAGAACTGATTGGTGGATTGGCCTCGATCCTCGAGGAAGAACCGGCGGCAATATCGGCGGATATCATGCCGGGATTTCGGGAGGCGCTGGCGCGCGGCATCGTGGTGGAGGCGAGCGAAAATGCGCGTGAATAGAGGCAAAAGTGAACGGAGAAACGCGGTCTTCAATTGGTTGACTAGGGCGCAGGTCAGTCTGCTGGCGAGCATGCGTATAAATAATAGGTATGCAACACTCAGCGGGGTATGGTCCGCTAGGGTGTGGAACGCTTGCAAGTGGGTGCCCCGCACGGCGTTGGGCAAGGAGGAATGGTGAAGAAACTGGTCATCGTGGAGTCCCCGGCGAAGGCGCATACCATTGGGCGTTTTCTGGGTGATGACTACGTGGTAAAGGCCTCTGTCGGTCACATTCGGGATCTACCCCAGCCCTCCCAACTTCCCGCTTCAATGAAGAAGGGGCCGTACGCGCGGTTTTCCGTCAACGTGGATGGCAATTTTGAGCCGTACTACGCGGTGGCTGCGGACAAGAAGAATACCGTCAAGGAGTTGAAGGATGCGCTCAAGAGCGCGGATGAACTCCTACTGGCCACCGATGAGGATCGCGAGGGTGAAGCCATCGCGTGGCACCTGAATGAGGTGCTAAAGCCGAAGGTGCCCACCAAGCGGATGGTGTTCCACGAAATCACCCCGGAGGCTATCCAGAGCGCGCTGGATCATCCACGCGAATTGGATACGGAGCTGGTGGATGCCCAGGAGACCCGCCGTATTCTGGACCGGCTAGTGGGATACGAGGTTTCTCCGCTTTTGTGGCGCAAGGTGGCAGCCGGCCTGTCCGCAGGACGCGTACAGTCCGTGGCCACTCGCCTGGTGGTGGATCGGGAACGCGAGCGTATGGCCTTTGTGCCTGCCGGCTACTGGGATATCACCGGGACGTTCGATAAGACCGGTGACGCGTTCACGGCCAAGCTCACCGCGTTGGACGGTAGTCGGGTAGCACAGGGCCGTGATTTCACAGACCGCGGCGAGATGACGCCGAAGGCGCGCCGGGACGGCGTGCGGCTTCTGGATGAAGCGGGCGCTGAGGCCCTCCTGGCCAGTATCAAGGCGTCCAGTGCCTCCGTGACCTCGGTGGAAACGAAACCGTATCGGCGTCGTCCGGCGGCGCCGTTCACCACCTCCACCCTGCAGCAGGAAGCCGGCCGTAAGCTCCGGCTCTCCTCGCGGGATACCATGCGCGCGGCCCAGAGCCTCTACGAGTCCGGCTATATCACCTATATGCGAACGGATTCCACGCACCTGTCCGAGGAAGCCATTTCTGCGGCGCGTGGTCAGGCGCGGGAGCTGTTTGGCGCGGAGGCGGTACCGGATAAACCGCGCTTTTATGCCACGAAATCGAAGGGCGCCCAGGAGGCCCATGAGGCTATTCGCCCGGCCGGCCGGCATTTCCGTACACCCGATCAGCTCCGTGGCAAGGTGACCGGGATCCAGTTGGCGGTCTATGAGTTGATCTGGAAGCGCACGCTCGCCTCCCAGATGGAGGATGCGCGGGGGCAGACGCTCTCCGTGCGCATCGCCGTACCCGTGGATGCGGCCGGCGCCAAGGTAGCTGAATTCTCTGCTTCCGGTACCACCATCACATTCCGCGGGTTCATGGCGGCCTATGAGGAATCCGCGGATGCGAAGCGGTACAAGGAGAAGGATGATGTTCGCCTCCCGCAGCTCTCGGAGAAGGATGCACTTGCCATCCGGGAGGCCACCGCGGATTCGCATGAAACGTTGCCGCCGCCACGCTACACGGAAGCGTCGCTGGTGAAGAAGATGGAGGAACTGGGAATTGGCCGCCCATCCACCTACGCCTCTACCATCTCAACCATCGTGGACCGCGGCTATGTGGAAAAACATGGTCAGGCGTTGGCACCCACGTGGACCGCATTTTCTGTGGTGCGTTTGCTGGAACAGAATCTGCCGGACCTGGTGGACTATGACTTCACCGCGGAGATGGAAGCGGACCTGGACAAGATTGCCGAGGGCAAGGAAAACTCCACGGATTACCTGGCGCGCTTCTGGCGTGGCTCGGGTGAACGGCAGGGACTCGAGGGGAGAGTTGAAGGCCTCGGCGATATTGACGCCCGCGCTGTTAACTCAATCCCGCTCGGGGACGGCTTCACCGTGCGCGTTGGGCGCTACGGACCCTACCTGGAGAAGGATGGGGAGGAGCGGCATGCTTCCATCCCGGACGGTATTGCGCCGGACGAACTCACCCCGGCCAAGGCCGCAGAGATATTCGAGAAAGCCGCATCCGACGGCCGTGAACTCGGGACAGACCCCGAATCCGGCCACGTCATTACGGTGAAAACCGGGCGGTTTGGGCCCTACATCACCGAGGTCATTCCAGAGGACGAAGTTGCACTGACGCCCACCGGAAAGGTATCGAAACGCTCGCCGAAGCCGCGCACGGCCTCCCTGTTCAAGTCGATGACGCCCGAAACTGTCACGCTGGAGGATGCTCTCCGTTTGCTTCGTCTCCCGCGGGTCATTGGTAAAACCGACGACGGCGTTGACGTCACGGCCCAGAATGGTCGCTACGGTCCCTACCTCAAGTGCGGTAAAGATACACGCTCGCTCGAATCCGAGGAGCAGATCTTCTCGCTCACGCTCGAGGAGGCGAAGGAGATCCTCTCCAAGCCTAAGCAGCGCCGCGGGCAAAAACCGCCGCTGAAAGAACTGGGCACCGATCCTGCCACGGGTAAGCCTGTGGTGCTGAAGGATGGAAGGTTTGGCCCCTACGTGACGGATGGGACTACGAATGCGTCCCTACGCCGTTCGGATTCCGTGGAGGAGCTCACCGAAGATCGCGCCTATGAGCTACTGGCTGAACGGCGCGCGAAGGGGCCCGCTAAGAAGCGGACTACGCGGAAGACCGCGGGTAAAAGCAAGCCGGCGGGGAAGAGCACCGGGAAAAGCAAGGCTACGGGTAAAAGCAAGACCGGGGCGAAAAAGGCGTCCGGCAAGAAAACCGCCGGTACTAAAAAGGCCGCGGGAACAAAGAAAACCACGAGTACGAAGAAAGCGACTACTAAGAAGCCGACCACAAAGTCGGCCGGCAAGGCCAGTGCGAAGAAGCCGGCGAGCGCTGACAAGAGCGCTACCGAATCGGAGTGATCATGGCCAAGGGCGTGTTCATTAGCTTCGAAGGCGGGGATGGAGCAGGGAAGTCCACTCAACTTTCCATTCTCGCTTCGTGGTTGCGCGACACCGGCCGGATCGTGGTAACCACGCGTGAACCGGGCGGAACGGAACTAGGACAGGCGATCCGAGCCCTCCTGCTCCACGGCGGTGAGGTGGCGCCCCGCGCGGAAGCGCTGCTCTATGCGGCGGACCGTGCCCAGCACGTAGCCGGTGTTGTGCGGCCCGCGTTGGCGCAGGGAAGCGTGGTGCTCACGGACCGATACCTGGACTCGTCACTCGCCTACCAGGGTGAAGGCCGAGAGCTCGGCCAAAGCGATGTGCGCCAACTATCCGAATGGGCAACGGGGCATCTCTACCCGGATGTCACCGTCCTCCTCAACGTACCGGCCGGCCTGGGACTACAGCGTGGAACCGTAGATGGTGCCGATCGTATGGAGGCGGCGGGCCAGGAATTCCATCAGTCTGTTCATGAGCGTTTCTTGGCACTGGCTGCCGCCGAACCGAAGCGTTTTGTGGTTATTAATGGTCTAGGAAGTATCGCGGAGGTAGCGGTGCGGGTGGCCCGTGCGGTGGCCGGAGCTCTCGGGGTGAAACCGGACGTGGCGGAGGAACTCGCACGCGTGGTGGTGGAAGACGAGGCGCGGTTGACGGAGGCACATAGAGTCCTCGAGGAACTCGCTGGGCAGACGGATGATGACCGGCGCACCGGGAGTCATGCTCAACGTGTTCAGGGGACGGAGGAGCATTCCCGGTGAGCACTCAGGACGTATTCGAGGACCTGGTGGGGCAGGGCGGCGTCGTACAGCAACTCCGCGCCGCAGCACGGGCATCCCGCCTTACCGATAACGGGACAAACGCAATGTCCCAGGCGTGGCTTCTGACCGGGCCACCCGGATCGGGCCGATCGGTTGCGGCCACCGCGTTTGCCGCGGCGCTTGAGTGCACGGAGAACGAACCGGGTGCTGGCAGGTGCCATGCTTGCCGCACGGTGATGGCGAAGGAACACCCGGACGTTGAATACCTCACCACGCAGGCGGTGGGGATCTCAGTGGAGGCTACGCGTGAGGCCGTGGCTCATTCCTACGCGTACCCGACCGTGGGAAACTGGCGCGTCATTATCATCGAAGATGCGGACCGCATGAGTGAGCGCACCTCCAACGTGCTTCTCAAAGCGATCGAGGAGCCGCCGGAACACACCGTGTGGATTCTTTCCGCCCCATCCGCCGAGGACATGCTACCCACCATTCGCTCGCGCTGCCGGCTGGTGCACCTGGCGGTGCCGGCGGTGGATGCCGTCGCCGGGCTACTGGAACGGAAATGGAATGTTCCTTCTGAGCAAGCCGAGATAGCGGCACGCGCCGCCCAGGCGCATATTGGCCGTGCCCACGCATTAGCGACGGACCTGACGGTACGTGAGGAACGGGAACGCATTATTCGTGGCACGCTCGGGATGGTCTCCGTGGGCGACGCCGTGCTGCAGGCGTCCCGGATTTTTGCCGCCGCCAAGGGGGAGAGCAAGGGTTCCAGTCGCGGGAAAAAAGGAGATTCTAAGGCGGAGCGACGTCGCGAGGTTGATGAGCGCGAAATGGAGGAGCTCAAAGAGCGGCTTGGAATTGCGGAGGGAAGAACCGTGCCGCCTTCCGTTCGCTCGCAACTGCGTGATCTTGAGGAAGCGCAAAAACGGCGCGATACCCGGCAGGTGCGCGACGATATGGACCGTGCGCTCATTGATTTGCTGTCCGTGTACCGTGATGTGCTGGCGGTGCAGCTCAAGGCCGGTGTGGAACTGGTGAACATGGACTTTGAGCGGCAAATTACATCCGTTGCCGCCGACACCACCCCGCTCGAGTCAATTCGACGGCTTGATGCCATTTCGGCGGCGCGCCGCCGGTTACAGGCGAATGTTGCTCCGCAGCTGACGCTTGAGGCACTCATGGTGCAGCTACTGCCGCGCTAGTTCTGCGCTGGCACGCTGCTCCGGGTGGGCATAAATCGCCTGCCCACGTACACGTGCAGCCGTTGGAGCAGGCGGGCTTTCTTGGCGTGAGTGAGAAGGCGACCCGCTTGGGCGGTGCGTAGTACCTGTGCCGGGTTTACACCCGCAAGGCAGGGACTATCCGCGTGCGGCGACGAAGAGCTCACGGAGAAGCCGAGCCACCTCGGCCGGCTGCTCAAGCGGGGTGAAATGAGCGGCATCTGGAATTTCGACGAGGCGCGTGTTCGCGTTTGCTGCTGCCCGTGCCGCGTAGTCCTCGTGGGTGGTCTGCGGATCCTTCGCGCCGCGTACAAGCAGCGTTGGCGCGGATAGCGCGAGGGCGGGCGCGCCGGAATGACGGTGAGCCATCGCCTCCTGCACCCAGGCGAAGGCGGTATCCGAAACGGTACGGAATTCCTGTTCAAGACTGGTGCGCAGTGCGGGCGGATCGGCAGGCGTGATCATGGTGTTCAGCCAGCCTTCCAGTACGGACCAGGCGCCTTCGCGGCGGATTTTTTCGATGAGTGCAGCGCGAGGGGCGGGGTCGGGGTCCGGATCGATGGAGGAGGAGAATACGCCGATTGCGGCGGTAACTTCGGGAACGGTTGCGGCGACGTTCAAAGCTAGGGTGCCACCCATGGAATTACCGGCGAGCACCGCGTGCTGGACGTGCTCGGCCCGCAGAATCTCCAGCGTGCCCTGCACATACGTGTCCAGTGCAGGTGAGGGGGCGTGGAAGTAGGCGGACACTTCTTTCCCGCTGGGAGACGCACCAAATCCGGGTGCATCGACGGTGATTACATCCAGGCCGTCCAGCAGCCCGAGAACTGGCCTCCATTCGGTGGCGCTGAGCGGCATAGCGTGAAAGAGAACAATGGGAAGATCAGAATTGCCCGTGCGGGAATAACTCAAGATGGTCACGGCTCGAGACTAGTTGCAATCCTTCGGTAGATCGAAGATGCTGCGGGGCGTTTGGCTGCCGGCTCCACTACCAGCCAACATACCAGCCATTACCAGACCTTTCATGACCCGCACAGACCCGGATTACAAAAAAGCCCGGTAGACCTTTTGGCGGAATACCGGGCTTTTACTGAGCCATCTGTGAGAATCGAACTCACGACCTTCTCATTACGAGTGAGACGCTCTGCCGACTGAGCTAAGATGGCACGTCACGTTTGGCGGATCTACCGTCAACACGCAACGGGTTTATGTTACCGGCGGCTAGCACTGTCACGCAAACACCTGGCCTGTGGTGCGTCCAACGTTTCGGAAGGGTGTACCGGGTCTGTTCTGCCCGGCTTCGTTCTGGCCGGGCCTGTTCTTGCCAGCACTGGCGTCTCCCTCCGCTAGGCCGGGTCTGTTTTGCCGGGCTTCGTTCTGGCTGGGTTTCTCTCCGCCCAGCCGGAATGTCCCGTGCTCGAACATCCCGTTTTCGCTGGCCTAGCGCCCGCTCCGAGCATTAGCCGAGCAACCGGCAAGAACCTGACTGTTCCTAGTGCGGCACCCTCTTTGGACATTAACGGAGCCGTTCCGTCCCTAGCCCAGTGCGCCCGACGGTACCGCTATGGGCTCCGATGCTTCGCAGGTGATTCCGTCCTTGGGCACGGTACCGTTGATCAGGTACGCGTTGATTGGATCTTGGATGCAGGATCCGCCGGTGAGGTAGGCGGTGTGTCCGGCGCCCTCATAGGTCAGGAGTACCGAGCCGGGCAGGTCCTTATGCAGTTTCTCCGCCCAGGCGTACGGCGTGGCCGGATCATGGCGGGTCCCCACAACAACCACCGGTGGAATTCCCGTTACGTCAGAGTAGGGGCCGAGCACGTGCGCGGGGTGATACGGCCAATCACCGCACATATCCGCGCCGGCAACCAGCGAATCTCCCAGCACGGCGCCGTCCTTGACCGCCGCGATGGCCTCGTGCTCTTCAGCCGGTGTTGCGGCCGGATAATCCGCACAGTTAATAGCCCAGTTCGCCTCGACTACGTTCGAGCTAAATGACCCGTCCTCGCCGCGGCCATTGTTCACATCAAATAACTTCTGGAAGGTGGTGCCACTGCCCTGATTGATGACCTCGTTGAGTGCTGCCACGCCCACGAACCAGGCGTCCTGCTCATACATGACCACCACGAGTCCACCAATCAGTTGGTCACCTGTCAACGGACGCCCGGTGGATGCGGGTAGCGGGTGCGCGTTGAATTTCGCGGCGAGGGCTCGGATCTGCGCGAGGGACTCCTCAGTTGTGCCCTTGAGCGGGCACGCGCTGAGGCCGTGGCAGTAGTCCACGAACATGCGGAACGATTCTTCGAAAGCCTGCGACTGTTCCGCGGCCATACGAGCCGTGCCCAGACTCGCATCCACGGCGCCATCCAGCACCAGTCGGCCTACGTTACGGGGGAATTCTCGGGCGTACTCACTGCCGAGCAGCGTGCCGTAGGAGAACCCCACATAGTTGAGTTTCCCGCCCGCGATAGTGGCGCGAAGTATGTCCAAGTCCTTCGCTGCCGAGGTGGTGCCCACATAGGGAAGTATGCCGGCCGAGTTTGCTTCACAACTGGTGGCCACCTGCTTGAGTACAGCGGCATTGATATCGGCCTCCTTGGTGTCCAGAAGGGAGCCGAGCTTCGTGTCATCAAAGCAATCGACGGCGGTGGATTGACCCACGCCGCGCGGGTCGAAACCCACCACGTTGACGGCCCGCGAGAGCTCCTGCGGCATGCTGTCCACCATGTCCAGTCCAGAGGCGCCGGGGCCACCTGGATTGACGAATACCGTGCCCGTTGGATTTTTCACGGTATGCCGTTTTACCGCTATTGCGATATCGCGGGTGGGCGCGCTATCCGGCCCCGGATTCGCGTAATCCAGTGGGACTTTTACGGTGGTGCACTCCCCACCGTCGCAAGAACTCCAGTCCACTTGCTGCGTGTAGTAGCGTTCCAGTTCCGTCGGATATGCGGATGCCGACGACCGATCCGGTTCTGAGGTGCTCGGCGCTTGAGTGGTTGTTACACCCGTGCACCCGGCGAGCAGTAGAAGAACGCCTCCGAGGGCGAGGAGCTTTTTCATGGCTCCAATCTACGGGAGAGGCCGAGACCTGATGGCCGGCGAGCCGGCTTGTGGATAAATGAGACGTGTCGGTATCTGTGCACCGGCAGCGCTTTACGCCGTGGTAATTCCATGGCGGGTCCATGGTGGACTGGTTGTCGCTGCGGTGCTTCACGCCATAGTGGTCCCACGATGTCCCGGTGACCCCATGACGCGGTGGGTCCAATGCGGACCGGCCACAGTGGTACTCCACGGTGATGTGGACGGCTCGCACCTGCGCTGTCCACTGTGACGCGTCCGCAGCGGCCCCGCCACAACTCCGCAGCTGCCCCGCCACAACGGGTGAGTTTTACTCCGTCGGTGATGGCGTCGGAATCTCTCCAACGTAACGCCACGTGGCGGCGTCGTCGGAGGAAACGAGGCCAAAATACGGTCCGGCCGCACCCGTCCACCGCGGGTAGGTATACGTGAGCGTCAGTGTGTGTCCAGAGCGCCGTGCGTCCGTAAGAAACCGCGCTGTCTCGGGGAATGAGTCCGGGAGCATGGCCGTGACCGGGGTCCAGGTGTGCCCGCCATCGCGCGTGACCAGCGTCCCCACGCCATCCGCGCCGGCGGGGCTGAAGTCAGCGAAACCAACCGTCTCGGAGACAAACGCAAAATAGTAGAGTCCGCCCTCACCGATATACCCCAGTGGCTTCCACGTCTCGCCCGGATGATCGCGGCGCACGGCCGTATAGCCACCCTTGCCGCCCAGCGTTGTGCCCGCGTCGAAGGCGCCAAAAGTGACGGCCGAATTGCTGCCGGCTGGCGATTGCGCGGTTACGTCCGCATCCGAAATTGTTGGGGACGACGCCGGTGTGGGCGCCTCGGTGTTTGCCGCGGGGGAGGTAATGAGAGCGGGTTCATCCGGCAGTTCTGCTGTGTCGGCGGAGGGTGGCACATCGGTGGTGCGGGTGGCCTGGCGGTCCATGAAAAAGGGGCCATGGACGCGGTGATATTCATAGTAGGGGTCGTAGAGTGTGTCCGGCCTTATCACCACGTATCCGGCGGGTGCGTGCGGCTGCTCTGTGCCGGGCGACGATGCCAGGAGCAAGGCGAATCCCAGTAGGTCCGCCCCAAGCCATGCGGCGAGTACCGCGAGGATTATCAGCAGTTCCGCGCAAAACTTGAGCCAGGCGGGGCCTCGCGCCTCGGCCAGTGCGGTGTGGGCTTTCACCACGATGGCGATGCCGCCCGCCGCCAGCACCACAAGGGCGGCAAGTCCCGCCGCGATAATAAACGCCCGCGCGGTGCCCGGGCGAAGCATCCACGGTGTCCAGTTGGTGGCCACGAGTGTGCCGGCAGTGAGGAGGCATACCGCGATGCACACGACGATCAGCCAGATCCACGAGAACTTCGTGGCCGGGACAGTGGGCGCAGCAGGTGACGCAGCATGGGTGACCGGGGCGCTATCGCTGGCGGCAGCGGAACCACGCTGTGCCGCGCCCGCAGCGGACGGCGAGTCCGTCCAGGGTTCCTTGGCGTTACCTGCTGTAGGTGACATGTAGTCAGTATGGCAATGGATGCGGTGGTCCGGACAGTGCCGATGGGGCGTTCTGGATGGTGGTGATCGGCCTGGACTGCGGCGGAGACGCGGCTCGGATGGTCATGGTCGGTCGGATGGTGAACGCGTAGCCGCAATCCCACGGTGGTTCGCCGCGAACGGAGGAGTCCCGTGCGCGTTCACGTGGGCATGACACAATATAAATATGACCTACAAGTTGATTCTGCTCCGCCACGGCGAGAGCGAATGGAATGCCAAGAACCTGTTCACGGGCTGGGTGGACGTTGCCCTCTCCGAAAAGGGCCGCGCTGAGGCCAAGCATGCGGGCGAACTGCTGCGCGATTCTGGCGAACTGCCGGATCTTCTCTTCACCTCGGTGCTGCGCCGCGCTATTCAGACCGCAAATATTGCCCTGGATGTGGCGGATCGCCACTGGATTCCGGTGGAGCGTTCGTGGCGTCTCAATGAGCGTCACTACGGCGCCCTGCAGGGGAAGAACAAGAAGGAAATTCGCGATGAGTACGGCGAGGAGCAGTTCATGGCGTGGCGTCGCTCCTACGCGGTGATGCCGCCGGCCATTGAAGAGGACTCTGAATTTAATCCCTCCGGCGATCCGCGCTATGCCGGTGAGCCGATTCCGCGTTCGGAAGCGCTTAAGAACGTGCTTGAGCGCGAGATGCCCTACTGGGAGTCCACCATTGTGCCGGCGCTCAAGACGGGCAAGACGGTGATGATTGCTGCGCACGGCAACTCCCTGCGCGCACTGGTCAAGCACCTTGATGAAATTTCCGAGGAAGAAATCTCCCACCTCAATATCCCGACCGGCGTGCCGCTGGTGTATGAGCTGGACGAGAACCTCAAGCCCGTCAAGAAGGGCGGCACGTACCTGGATCCGAATGTGGCGGAGAAGATCGCCGCGGTGGCAAATCAGGGGAAGTAACCAGCACGTTGATGCACAGGCTCTGTGAGGGGCTTGCGGAACCTGACTAGTGCAAGTGGGCCCCGGCCAATTGACCGGGGCCCACTGCCGTCATGTACGCACTCAGGCGTGCAACGAAGCCGCGCTACCTACTCCGCGTCTGTGGCGGCGTCGTCCGAAGTGTCCGTGGCAGCACGGTGCGCCGGAGCGGACGTGCCAAGCTTGGCGCCACCAAGCGCGTCCCCCGGGCGCGCGCCCAGCACCTGCTCTTCAGTACCCGGCTCGTGCTTGGTCTGCTCGCTGAGCCCCGTCACCAGGAAGTACATATTGCGAGCCACGCTGACGCCATGATCGCCGTAGCGCTCAAGGAAGCGACCCAGCAGCACTACATCCACCAGCTCCTGGCGAGAAAGCCCATTGCTTTCGTCAAGCGCAATCTCGAAGGACTTACGGTGCATCTCATCGAGTACTTCGTCCTGCTCCTCAATTTCACGCGCCTGCGCGATGTCCTGGCTTTCCACCAGCTGCGCGATACGCTCGCCTACGGTGGCGGCCTGCTTAGCCATGCGGACCAGAAGCTGGTAGCCCTCGCCCTCAGCGGCGCGTTCCGGGAAACGGCCGCGAGCGATGTAGGCCACGTGCCGGGCCAGATCGCCCATGCGCTCGAGAGAATTGGAGATGCGCAGCGCGGTGACCACCACGCGCAGATCCCCGGCTACCGGTGCTTGCCGTGCTAGGAGCGATAGCGCCATTTCATCCGCATCCCGCTGCAGATTATCAATGTTGATGTCCGCGTCAATCACGGATTCGGCCAGTGCCAGGTTGGGATCCTCTAGTGAACTGGCGGCACGCTTCATGGCCTTCGCGGCGCTGCGCGCCTCCTGCGCGAGCGTACGCTCCAGCGTATTCATTTCTCTGCGGAATTCTTCACGCATTTTGTGCTCCTATCGTTTCGGCCGGTGCCCGGCCTCAAGTCATTACCGCGGTGGATACACCGCCACATACATCACGCGGCGATCCTGCCCGTCACCATTGTTCCGCTATTTTCATGTATTCCGGCTGAGTTACCTTCACCCGCCGGCGGTCCCGATCCTTCCCGGCGAGGGCCGCTCTGACATCTCCATCTCCTCCGGTAACCCGAGCGGATCCCCGGCCCCGACCCTCCGGCAGACACCCCAGCAGTGAGCCCGCCGCCAGTGCCGGACTCCGCCGCACGACAGTGGACCTGCCACGCGGTGAAGAAGGTGTTAGTTTACCCGTCTTCGGTGCGCCGTCGGCCCAAAAGGCGGACCAATCCCACCACTTCCCGGTAAACCATTCGCGGCGTCAGAGTAAACAACGGGTAAACGGTACGCAATTGCCGAAACGTGTCGGATACGGAAGCTAACCTAGGAGCATGTCCACGGGAATGATGCTCACGCTTGTCGCCCTCGCCGGGTTTGTACTTGGGCTTATGGCGGCGCTGGCGGTTAACCGGTGGCGCGGGCGTCTGGAGGAGGAGCGTCCACACGCCGTTGTTGAATCGCCGGATGCGCTTCGATTACTCGATGTACTCCCGCAGTCCTATGTAATTGTGGATGAATCGGACACCGTTGTGGTGGCCTCAACCCGGGCGTACAGCCTAGGCATTGTGCGTAATGACCGTATTGACCGCCCCGAGTTCCTCCAGCCGGTGGATCGTGCCCGGGAACGGGATGGCGTGGTGCGGGCATCTGCCTCGATCGCGCGCCCCTCGGATCCCACCAAAGCGGAAACGCATTTTGCCCTCTACGCCGCATCAATTCCGGCCGGTGGCGTGCTGCTTCTCTTTGAGGACAACACGGAGAAAGTGCGTCTGGACCGCACGCGGCAGGATTTCGTGGCAAACGTGTCCCATGAGCTGAAAACGCCGGTGGGTGCAATCGGCTTGCTGGCAGAAACGATTTCCACGGTGGCGAATGATCCGGAGGCGGTGGAGCATTTCAGTACACGGCTCATGGAGGAAAACAAGCGGCTGTCCCTGCTGGTACAGGACATCATCGAGCTTTCCCGGTTGCAGGATTCGGGCGGAATACACCATTCAATACTGGTGCATGTGGATGGCGTGGTGCGCGAGGCGGCGGATCGGCTTCGCGTCACGGCGGGCGCTCGTCAAATTCGCATCGTCACCGGCGGTGTCGAGGGAGCTCAGGTGTACGGGGACCGCCGCTCTCTGGTCACGGCCGTGGGTAATCTGCTGGATAATGCGGTGAGGTATACGCGTCCGCATGGTCGCGTGTCAGTCGCGGTGGTGCGCGGCGAGGAGAAGAACGCCGGGCAGGTGGGTATCTCCGTGGTAGATCAGGGCGCGGGTATCGCTCCTGAAGATCAGCAGCGGATTTTTGAGCGTTTCTACCGGGGGGATGTGGCGCGCACACGTGATAAGGGCGGTAGCGGATTAGGCCTGGCTATCGTTAAGCACGTGGCCGAGGACCACGGGGGTCACGTGCAATTGTGGAGCCGTGTGGGACAGGGCTCCACATTCACACTGTGGATTCCCGAGGCGCGTCTCGCCTCTGCGCTCCAGCCGGAACCCCAGAAACTCCAGAACCAGTCAGAACCTCAGGAAAAGGTTAAGAAGGAAGCATAGGCATGATGACCAGAATCCTCGTGGTGGACGACGAAGCCACCTATCGCGACACGCTCCAGTTCAATCTGGAGCGGGATGGCTACGAGGTAGTCACCGCTGCGGACGGCCGCGAAGCTCTGGAGATCTTCGAATCGGGCCATCAGGATTTGGTGCTTCTGGATCTGATGCTTCCTGGAATGTCCGGGCAGGAGGTGTGCCGTCGTATTCGCACCTTCTTTGAGGTGCCCATCATCATGCTTACGGCGAAGGATTCTGAGATCGATAAGATCGTGGGGCTCGAGGTGGGGGCGGATGATTACGTCACCAAGCCGTTCTCCTACCGGGAACTTGTGGCTCGTATTCGCGCGGTACTCCGGCGCACGGCTACGGAGCCGGAGGATGAATCCGAAGCTGTGCTGCGTGTGGGGCACCTGGAGATGGATACGGATAAGCACGAGCTGCGCGTGAGCGGGGAGCTGGTGCAAATGCCTCTGCGTGAATATGAGCTGCTGGAGTTGCTCATGCGGAACCCTGATCGCGTGCTCACGCGCTCGCAGATCATTGACCGCATTTGGGGCCTCGATTACGTCGGTAACACAAAAACGCTGGACGTGCACATCAAACGGATTCGCTCGAAGATCGAGGAGAACCCGTCCAAGCCGCATTCGTTGGTGACGGTGCGCGGCCTCGGGTACAAGCTCATGTCCAAGTAGTCACTGTCCGGGTTCGCGTGGCTGGCGCCGGTGTGCCTCTACTCGCGAGCCCAGCCGAAAAAAGCGCACCGTGTCCATGCATTGAACGCAAAGCGGGCACCTTATACCCACCGTGGTAGAATGTCTAATCGGACGGCGCGAATGCGCGAAATTGAGTCAAGGGATTGAGCCAAGTGCGTTTTGAGATCGGGGAAACTGTTATCTACCCGCATCATGGTGCGGCGGAGATCGTAGACATCTCAAATAAGGTGATTCGCGGGGAACAAAAGAAGTATCTAACGCTCCAGGTCATGCAGGGTGAGCTCACCATTCAGGTTCCGGAGGATTCCGTTGAGGAAGTTGGTGTCCGGGACGTATCCAATGCGGATCAGCTTGAGCGTGTTTTTCAGGTACTTCGCAAGGAAGATGTTGAGGAGCCTTCGAACTGGTCTCGGCGTTATAAGGCCAATTCTGAGAAGCTCACCTCTGGTGATGTCATGAAGGTGGCTGAAGTGGTGCGTGACCTCACGCGTCGTGAGCAGACTCGTCACCTTTCCGCCGGTGAAAAGCGGATGCTGACGCGTGCACGCCAGATTCTTGGGAGCGAGGTGGCCCTGGCCCGCAATCTCTCCGAGGAGGGGGCGTCGGAGCTTTTGGATGAGATCCTCGGCGTGGAAGAGGACGCCGCCTAGCGCAACCGCGCATTTGCGTAATAGAGCTGAGGGCACGGTTGTAGCCGTGCCCTTTTGCGTACCGTGGTCACCGCTGTCGTGTTTCGAAATGTTTACCTAGCCCGTTTAGGTTGCCCGGGTGCACACATCAGACCTCAGTGCGGAGCCACGGAGCGGCCGCAGTATCTACCTCAACCGTCAAGTGTTGCCGTGGGCGTTTTGGGACTGGGCAAGCGCGGCCTTTAACGCGGTGGTCACCACGTTTGTGTTTTCCCCGTATCTTTCCAACGCGGAACTGTTCGGAGATAGGGCGAATACATATCTGGGTTGGACGCTTTCCGCGGCGGGCATTCTGGTGGCGCTTGTTGCTCCGGCCGCCGGCGAATGGGCGGACCGTACGGGAAAGAAAAATTCGCTCCTCACCGTCACCACACTCGCCACCGTCGTATGTATGGCGTTGCTGTTCTTCGTGAAACCGGGTGTGTCCTACCTGGGCATAGGCCTTGTGCTCCTGGGCGTGGGCAATGTGGTGGCCGAGATGGGTGACGTGGTGTACAACTCGATGGTGACCGACGTATCCACGCCTGCCACCGTGGGCCGAGTATCCGGATTCGGCTGGGGAATGGGGTACGTGGGCGGCATCATCCTGCTGCTTGTGCTCTATGTGGGCCTCATTCGGCCGGATACGGGTTGGCTGGCCGTTGAAAGCCTCAACATTCGTATGTGTATGCTCGCGTGCGCCGCATGGACGCTGATTTTTTCTCTCCCACTCATGCTCACCTCGGTGAATTCGGCGCGCAGCGGTGTCGATACGCGCGGCATCGCTGGTGCGTATCACGAAGTGTTCCGCTCCATCGCGCGGCTGTGGCGCCGTGACCGTTCGGTGGTGTGGTTCCTGATTTCCTCGGCTATCTATCGCGACGGGTTGGCTGGCGTATTTTCCTTCGGTGGTGTTATCGCAGCGGCGGCGTTCGGCTTCAGCGCCGGCGACGTCCTCATCTTCGGAATTGTGGCCAACCTGGTGGCTGGCCTGGCCGCCATCCTGTTTGGGTGGCTGGATGATCGTGTGGGCTCCCGGGCGCTCATTATCTTCTCGCTAGTGTGCATGACGCTCGCGGGCCTAGCCGTATTCTTTTTCCACGATTCAGGCCGCGGCATTTTCTGGGTGTTTGGCCTGCTGCTCAGTGTGTTCGTAGGTCCGGTGCAATCCTCCTCGCGTGCCTATCTAGCCCGCCTTGCACCCGCCGGGATGTCCGGCCAAATTTTTGGCCTCTACGCCACTACCGGCCGCGCGGTTTCCTTCCTGGCGCCGGCGCTCTACTCGGTGGCTATTACCGTGGGTGCGGCGCTCGCCGGGGTGTCGCGGGCGCAGGCCGCCTATTTCGGCATTATTGGCATCGTGGTGGTACTGGTGGCCGGGCTCATCACGTTCCTGTTCGTCAAGGCGCCGGCTCCCAGGCGCTAGCGTGGTGAGAGTGTGCTGATCGGGTGGCGGCTAGCTGGTGGGCGCCGGGGACGTTGCCGGCCGCTTCCGGGCGCTTGGATGCTGGACTAGCGCGCCGCATTCGGTCTGCACGGTTTCTGCGGCCATGTTCCGGACGACGTCGTCGTACCCGGTAGCAGGAGCGGTCCACAGAATGTGGGACGACGCGGTTGTCCACGGGGTGTGGGCGGGGAACGGGTATGGTGGGGCGCTGCGGTAAGCTTGCCGCGTGAGCCTAGAGATCTTTGACACTGCCAGGCGCGCTCAGCGCGAATTCGTTCCGCTCCACGAGGGGGAGGCACGGATTTACCTATGTGGTGCCACCGTGCAGGGCTCTCCACACATCGGTCATATGCGCTCCAGCCTCGCCTTTGATGTGCTTATCCGCTGGTTGCGGAAGCTGGGCTACCACACCACGATGGTGCGCAACGTGACGGATATTGATGACAAGATTCTGGCGAAATCGGCTGAAGCGGGCTGGCCATGGTGGGCATGGGCCTACCGGTTTGAACGGGAGTTCACGCGTGCATATAACGCGCTCGGCGTTCTACCTCCCACCTATGAGCCGCGCGCTACCGGGCATATTCCACAGATGCAGCGGCTCATCGCGGATCTAATTGAGGCCGGCCACGCCTACGTGGGGCAGCCCGGAAATGTGTATTTTGACGTTGCCTCCTGGCCTCGGTATGGGGAACTAACGCGCCAGGATGTGCGGCACATGGTGACCGATGAAGAGGGCCAGGAGCCAGATAAGCGCAGCCCGCATGATTTTGCGCTGTGGAAGGCTCCAAAGGAGGGCGAACCGAAAAGCGCCGCGTGGGATTCGCCGTGGGGCAAAGGCCGGCCCGGCTGGCATATCGAATGCTCCACCATGTCCACGCACTACCTGGGCGACACCTTTGATATTCACGGCGGCGGGTTGGACTTGCGTTTCCCTCATCATGAAAATGAGGTGGCGCAGGCGCGTGCAGCCGGGCGTGATTTCGCCCGGTACTGGATGCATAACGCGTGGGTCACCATCAAGGGCGAAAAGATGAGCAAGTCCCTCGGGAATTCGCTCATTGTGGCCAATGTGCTGGAAACGGTACGCCCGGTGGTACTGCGGTTTGCGCTCGGCACTGTTCACTACCGTTCCACCGTGGAATACTCCGCGGAGGCGCTTACAGAGGCAGCCGCCGTGTGGGAGCGCCTGGAGGGCTTTGTACTGCGTGCGGTGGATGCTGTCGGTGAGATTCCGGCGGAGGAGGTGGCCGCCGTAAACGTGGCTGATCTGCCCGAAAAGTTCACCCAGTCCATGAATGATGATCTCAATGTGTCCGGCGCACTCGCGGCCATTCATGAGGAAGTACGGCAGGGAAATAATGCGCTTGCCGCGCGGGATGATGTGGTGGCGCGGGATGCACAGTTGCGCGTGCGTGCCATGCTGGACGTGCTGGGCCTCGATCCGTTGGCGGCGCCGTGGCGCGGGCAGGCAGCCGGGGGTTCGGCTGAAGGCAAGGCGCTGGATGGCCTCATGGAGCACCTCCTCGCTAAGCGGGCCGAAGCGCGTGCCAATAAGGATTGGGCCACGGCAGATTCCATCCGGGATACGCTTCAAGCCGCCGGTATTACAGTAGAAGATTCCGCGGAGGGAGCCCGGTGGCACCTGTAGCGGGAGTACTGCCTATACGCGGGTGTTCCTGGTTGCACAGGATACGAACGGAACAAGTTGGCGGTTTACGGTAAGGATGTCACCGCGGGGAGGGCTCGCGGGGCACAATAGGCAGGAATGCGAGCAGAGAAGGTGACATATGGCCGATAATCGGACGCGGCGCCCCAAGGGAAAGAAGCGAGCTCAGGTGGGCTCTGGCGGTAAGAACAAGCGGCGTCTGGCGGGCAAGGGGCCCACGCCGAAAGCCGAGAACCGTCCCTACCATCCTGCCTATAAGCGGAAGCAGGAAGCGGAAGCGCGCGCCGCTCAGCAGCATCGGGGGCCGGCCAAATTACGCGCTGTGCTTCGGATTGACGCCGAGCATGAGTTGATTTCTGGGCGTAATCCTGTGATTGAGGCCGTGCGTGCCGGTGTGCCACTCTCCCGGGTGTTCATGGTGGCGGCCGCCGCGGGTGATCGGCATCTATCGGATGTGGTGGCCTACGCGACTGAAAACGGGGCGCCGCTGGTGGAGGTGTCGCGCACAGAACTGGACCGGATGACGGATGGTGCCGTGCACCAGGGCGTGGCCATTGAGGTGCCGCCCTATGACTATGCGGAGCTGGAGGATTTGATTGATGCCGCCCACTTCCGGCGGGATCGCCGTCCCGGACTGTTTGTTGCGCTCGATTCCGTGACGGACCCGCACAATGTGGGTGCCGCGCTGCGCTCCGCCTCAGCCTTCGGGGCGGACGGTATTATTTTGCCGGCGCGCCGGGCGGCGGGTGTTACGGCGGCGGCATGGAAGGTGAGCGCGGGAGCGGCGGCACGCGTACCCGTGGCCAGGGTGCCCAACCTGGTGGCCGCATTGGAAAAGCTCAAGACGGCCGGATACTTCGTTGTGGGTCTGGATGGTGGCGGCGATACGCAGATTGACCGGCTGGCCACCGCCGATGCGCCGCTGGTGTTAGTGACCGGCAGCGAAGGCAAGGGATTGGCGCGCCTAACGCGAGAAACCTGTGATCAGGTGGCGTCCATCCCGATTAGCTCGGAGATGGAATCGCTGAATGCGGCCGTCGCCACCGGGATTGCGCTCTATCAGGTGGATCGGCTGCGCGCTGCCGGTGAGCTGGCAGCGCAGGAACGTGGCGGGAATCCAGGTAAGGAGTAGCCATGGCGTGGGATGAGTGGAAGTGGCGGCCGGTGTACGGTCAGGTCACGCGGCTGGACCGCAGTGAGGTCACGCCGGCGGACGTGGAGTCCGTGTTTGCGGAGGCGGGCATTGTAACCCGCGGGCGTCACGACGGCGATGCATTCCGGTTTGAGGTGGCGGTTACCGGGCGCCGGCGGCGTCTCGCCACCATCGTGCCCGTGGCCGAACCGGCGGATAGCGTATCCGCAACGGATCAGGCATCGACTACCGTTACCGAAGCCGACGCGGGAGGCGAGACGGCGGTGGAAGGCCGCCACACCGCGGCTGATGCTACGGACGGGACCGCCGCGGACGGTGCGGTGACGGAGTCGGAAACCTTTGATATTCGTCCCACCGTGCACCTCTCGGACTTCGTGGATACGCTCATGTCCAAGCTTGGCAAGGTGGAAGTGAGCGTGGATGGTATCCACAAATATGCCTCGCTGGCACTGGGCGAAGTGGATATTTCGGATGCGGATCTGAATCCGGATGGGATTTCGGCTCACGCCGAGGAGACGGGCCCCGCCTCGGTAGCTAATCCGGATGCAGATGATTGGATTTATGCCCACATCGCGGCGAACGCCCCGATTTTCCGGGACGGTCCCATGGTGGCTATCTCCGATGCGCCATTTTCGGCCGTGCCCGCACTGGCCGCCAAGGCGAATACGGCCATCGGGGTATGCGACCTGGGGCATGCAAATGTCATGGTGGCGGATGCGCCGCTGGTGGGCACGGACTTCGTGGCTTCCCAATCCACCTGGTTGATTCTTCTATCTGTCGATAAGGCGGGCGTGCGTGCGCCCGTACTTGCGGCCGTGCAGGGGCACTCCATGGTCACGTGGAATTGGGATACGGATGTAGTGGACATGCCGTGGGTGGAATCGGTGAGCGAGGCATCCCATTTTGCCCACCAGGAGATGGGGCCGGGAGCCCTGGTGTCGCGTATTACGGAGGATCAGCCGAACCTGGCCGCGGATACCATTGAAGCGGCGCTGACCGTGCGCGCCTCAGATGGCGCCCAGGCGCTCCTTGATGCGTTCCATATGCCCGCCCAGGTGGGCGAACTGCTGGCGGGCCATATTGATGTCGAGGATCTGACCGGTATGCGGGTGTTTGAACCGCAACCGTTCGGCAAGCGCTTCCAGGAACAGGTGGCGTGGGAGGTGGCCGGTCAGGGTGTGGCACCCAGGCGGTGGTGGGATCTCTACCGGGCTCTCTACGTGGATCATCCGGACCTGCTGGCGGCCGTGTCCGCCGGCCAAAGCGGACTTGGCATAGGCCTCACCGTGTGGGGCGCGAGTCATTGGCGCAATCGTTGTGCGCGCGTTGCCACCGTAGTGGGTAGCGCCATGATAGCGGCGGCGAGCGTGCGCCTGGTGACGTCCTCCTTTGTGCGCAATGCGCTTCATTCGCAGGGGCTCACCGGCGAGGAGGAGACCGGGCACCATGAGTGAATTCAATGCCGCCCCGGATTCGGCCGAGTACGAACGCGATAGCGCAGGGGATATGCCGGCAAACGGGGTGCCCGCGGATCCAGCACCGGCGGATCTTGAAGCGTTTTGGCAGCGCGCCATTATCCGCGCTCACATTAATCCGCTGAGTGTCATCATGGGTCCCAGTGGGGCCGAATCCCTGCGCCCCGAGTCCTATGCGCTTGGTTCAACACGCGCGGAGGTGGACCTCCTCGCGGGGCTGGTGGCGACCGGGCGGAAGCGCGCGACGTCGTCGTGGCGTGACAGCTACGTGGCCGAGGGCCTCCCGCTCCCTGAGAAGGGGCAGATGAGCATCGTGACGGATGGCTCCGGTGTGCCGCGTGCACTGGTGCAGGTGACCGAGGTGCGTCTCACGCCACTGCCGGAGGTGGATGAGGCGATCTCGGACGCGGAGGGAGAGGGCACGCTCGCTGATTGGCGGAGTGTTCACGAAGCCGCGTTTCAGGCGGAGTGCGAGGATCTGGGCATCGCCTTTAATCCGCGGGGCAGCGTGGTGACCGAATTTATCAAGGTCCTTTACGCGGGGGATTAGGCGCGTGCTGCCAAGCGGCGGGTATTCGTAGCGACCCTGCCGGCTGGCCGTGTGGCCTTGAGCTTTTTCACAATTTGGACATCGGATGTGTTGCGGGCTCTGCGACAGCTTAGGCTTACTCAGGTCCGCTAGGGCCAACCAGATTCGTGCGGGGGCCCCGGATGCTCCGAGTGCGCCCGCGGGCGTAAGGAGCATTTATGGCACTCGGTTGGAAACTGCACGGCGATGGCGTCCATATTGGCGCGGGTGAGGTGGTGCTTCCCGGCGAACGCCTCTCGTGGCCGATCACAACCAGTATCGGCATGCAGCATGTGGTGGCCATGTTCGGGGCAACATTCTTGGTCCCACTGCTCACAGGATTTGATCCAAATACAACGTTATTTTTCACCGGCGTTGGTACATTGCTTTTCATTGGAATTACCTCAGGCAGGCTCCCCAGCTACCTGGGGTCTTCTTTTGCCCTCATTGCACCCATCTCCGCGGTCACCGGATACGTCCAGGGCGGCGGCGCCATTGATTCACACGGTCAGGCGCTGGCGCAGGGCGGCATCATTATGGCGGGCGGCACGCTCCTGATCTTCGGACTCCTCGTGTGGGTGTTCGGCTCGGAGTGGATCGACAAGGTTATGCCGCCCATCGTGACGGGTGCGATTGTGGCGCTCATAGGCTTCAACCTGGCTCCTGCCGCCTGGAACAACGTCAAGGCCGCTCCGGTCACCGCCGTGGTGACGATCGTGGCCGTCCTGCTGGTTACCGTGCTGTTCCGCGGAATTATCGGGCGCCTCTCCATTCTGATCGGCGTGATTGTTGGGTACGTGTGCGCGGTAGTGCGCGGTGAAGTGGACTTTTCCGCGGTGCACGACGCCGCCTGGATCGGTCTGCCCACCTTCCACGGCCCGGAATTTGATTTCTCCGTGGCCGGTCTGTTTATCCCGGTGGTGCTGGTGCTGATCGCCGAGAATATCGGCCACGTGAAGTCCGTTTCAGCCATGACCGGGCAGGATCTCGATGATGTCACGGGCCGCGCGCTGTTCTCCGACGGTCTCGCCACGCTGCTGGCCGGATGCGGTGGCGGTTCGGGAACCACCACATACGCTGAAAACATTGGCGTAATGGCAGCAACCCGCGTCTATTCCACCGCCGCCTACATCGTGGCAGCCCTCACCGCCCTGGTTCTCTCCATGTTCCCCAAGTTCGGCGTCATCATCGCGACCATTCCGCAGGGCGTGCTGGGTGGGGCGGCCACCATCCTCTACGGCATGATCGGCATGCTGGGCGTGCGCATCTGGGTGCAGAACCGCGTGGACTTCTCCGACCCGGTCAACCTCAACACCGCCGCCATTGCCCTGGTGGTAGCCATCGCCAACTACACGTGGACGCTGGGTGGCATGTCCTTCGAGGGCATTGCGCTCGGCTCTTTCGGCGCCATCATCATCTACCACGCTATGCGGTGGATTGCCCGTTGGCGCGGCACCTCGCAGGAGTCGGCCACCCCGGCGTCGGCACCGGCCGGTGCCGAACTGGAGCCGGGTGCACTGGACCGGGAAGCCACGCACTACTGGCAGAAGAAATCTGCTGAATAGTAGGTGAAAGTAGATAGAGCGGGCTGGCCGGTGGGGCAGCCCGCTTCGTCATCAATGGGCCGCGGGGCATGCCCGGCCGGAAGCGCGGATAGATTACCTACGGAAACCGGTGCTTGAAAACTTGTGCGTATGTTGCGCTGCTCTCGTTGTGTCATTCCGAGGCCCGGTATGTCGGAGCCACTGAGTATAGTGCAGGGTATGTACAGGTCCACGCCCCGTAAAGTATTCATTGCTTTATCCACGCTCATTTTGACTGCCGGAATCTTCCCCGGCGCGGTTGCGGATCCCGCCACGGCTACATCGCCGAATGTGGTGACAGATCCGGTTCCCTCCTCCCAGGAGCTGCAGGCCGCGCGGAGTGACACCGCGGATTTGGAACGGCTCCAGCAAAGTAAAGATGCGGCGAACACGCCGGATTTGGCTACGCCTAATACGTCCGCTCCGGTTCCGCAACCGGAAGGCGATGCCAGCGGCATTACTGAACTACCGGAGGCCGCGGCACCGGAGCAGCAGATATCCGGCGCCATTTCGCAGTTGCGCGTGAGCCTTCTCGATGCGGCGTGGGCGGTGGATCGCTCCGCGCTCACGTTCTCCTGGAACGTGGCTGCCCCGCATGTGCAAACCGCAGCTCGCGTACTGATCTTCGCCCGTCGAGGTTCCGCTACGCCGCTTGTCACGTCCGCCTGGCAGTCCACGTCGCGTACCACGGCCGTTCGGTTCTCGGACGTGGCCTCTGCGCTGGCGGATAACCAGCTCTATTACTGGACGGTGGAGGTACGTACACAGGGCGGACAGGTGCTCACTTCGGAGCGAAGTTCCTTCGCCACCGCGGTGGGTGGGCAATTTACGTCCACCACGCACGTGTGGCCGGCAGGATCGCCGGTGGCGGCACTGGTGCGAGGTCAGGCACCCGCGGCCACAAACCTGGAGCGCGCACTACTCACGGTGACGGCGTCGGACACGGAGGCCGCCCGGCGGCACGTATTTACCGTCTACGTGAATGACACGGAAATTGGTGTGGGCCCCACACGGCGGCAAGGCGGTACCCAGTTCTACAACACGTGGGACGTGACGGACGCGCTGCGGGGAAGCACAAACACCCTGGGTGTCTACGCGTATTCGGGGGCGAAGAACGCGGGCGTACTCATGCAGCTCACCTACTACTACGCTACTACGCGGATGGCACGTCGCGGGTGGTCTACAACTCGGCTACCGCGGCGTCTACGCGCGTTATGGCGCTCGATCCCATCGTCTATACGAATAAGAACGCGAAGATCGCCAACTATTACACGGAGTATGCGCAAAACGTGAAGGTGGGAGCATTTCCCTCCAACTGGTTGTCAGCAAACTACTCCACCGCGGGGTGGAGCCAGCCAAGTAAGGCGAATGCACCCTACAAACTGGGGCCCGCGCGCTCGTCGAATGAATACCGCGAGATGGTGGCGCCCGCCTCTATCCGGTCTCTGGGCAATAACACCTACACCATTGACTTTGGGCGCATGATCCAGGGTGACTTTTCGCTGACGTCACGTGCGGGGTCCGCGGTGACAATTCAGCTAGGAGAGGAACTCAGCGGCGGGCGCGCAGCAGCAATGCGTACGGGCAATCACTACACGGAAACCTGGACGTACTCGGCAGCCGGCCAAACCTTTACGGGGCAATCGCTCAAATCTTTCCGCTACGCCACGATTAGCGGATATAAGGGTGGGCTTGCGGCATCGAATGTCCGCGGCGTGAGCGTGGTAGCCGAGGGCGCTGCGCCCACGGTCCAGGTATCAACCGGTAACGCGCTCCTGGACCGTATCGCGAAGCTTGGCGAGGACACGTACGCCGTTGCGGGTGCCACTACCGTCACGGACTCGATTTCCCGTGAACGCCGGCCCTACGAGGGCGACCACATCGTGGTCCAGGAGCTCGCCTACGCCACCGGTACGGACTACGCGAACGTACGCAACACGTGGGATTATCTGCTGGCTAACCCCACCCATTACACGGAGTATCGGCTCATGGGCGCCATCGGGGTGGAACGTGATTTTGAGGTTACCGGTGACGTTCAGTATGCCTCCCGCCAGTATGCGGCCCTTCAGAACCTCATAAACACCGTGCGGTTCGACGCCGGGAAGGGGCTGGTAGTCACCAACGCCGGTACCGCGGATCTGGTGGACTGGCCGCGCACCGAAACGGTGGGGTACAACTTCTCCGCTACTCGCTATAAGACGGCCGTTAACGCCGTCGCGTATGAGGCCTACCGGTCCATGGCCACCATTGCGCAGGCTACCGGACACAGCGCGGATGCGGCCACCTACACGTCGCGGGCGAATGCGATCAAGCGGACGGTGACCAGTCGTCTCTTTGATCAGTCCTCGGGCCGGTTCTATGACGGTTTGGATGCGAATGGCCGGGTGGTGTCAAACCGACTGGCCCAGAATTCCTACCTGGCCCTGGCCTTCGGGCTATACACCAATCAGGACATGGCAGACCGCATCGCAGCGGAGATGGTAGCCAAGGGTGGCCAGGATAGTGGCTCCATCTATATGGCCTACTTCTACTATGCGGGCCTGGTGAACTCCGGACATGCGGATACGGCGCTTGCGGTGCTGGCAAATTCTGATACTGGGCGCATGCGAAGCTACGCCCGCGTCATCAACAAACTGCATGCCACGATGGCACCGGAGGCGTGGGATCCCTCCATTAAGACGAATATGACGTTCTCCCATCCGTGGGGTGCTGGCGGGTCGATCGCGGTAGCGCGTGGTGTACTCACCGCGCTGCCCGCACCCGATGGGACGCTGACGGTACGGGTGGGGCGCACCTCGCTCGCGGATGCGAATGTTTCAGTGCCGACGCCGCGTGGAGCGGTAACTGGGCACGTCACGCGAACCGGCGCGGTCACGCACGTGGCGCTCAGCATCCCGGGCGGCGGGCCGGTTCAGGTGGCGCTACCTACCGGCGCCATCGCGGTGGATGGTCAGCAGGTGACTGTTTCGCAGGACGGGCCCTCCTCCGGTTCCGTGTCACTCACGCCGGGTGAGCATGAGATCACTATCACCGGTCAGATCGCGCTCACGGCCACGGCGGGTCGTACTTCCGTGGCTGGGGCGGATGGTCAGGTACTCCTCTGGCCGGCGGCGGGATCTCTGACGCAGCTCGCTGCGGTGCCGGTGGATCCTAACCAGGGTGGGGTGGAGCTGCGGGTGCATTCCACCGCCGGAAACTGGACCGCGTTCTCTACGGCCGCCGGCAAAGCGAATACCATCAACGAAATCGCCATGCGCCTCACCGGCGCATGGGCGGATCAGTACAACCTCTACTACCGTGTGGCAACGGATCAGAATCTGACGCTCGGTTGGGCGCAGAACGGTGCGCCGGCGGGCACCACGGCGCCGCGTGGCACCATTACCGGCATTGAGGTGCGCCTGGTCGCTAAGGGTGACCCGGCCCCGGCCGTTCTCGGTAACGCGGTAGCCGGCACAACCAATGGTGCGGATACGCTGGTGGTTCGCCGCGGTAACGTGTACCACTTCAAGCAGGATCTCAACTCGGGCGTGGCTGACCGCGTGATCGTTTACGGGCGGCCCACGGACGAAACATACGTGGGGGACTGGGACGGTGACGGCGTAGATTCGCTGGCTGTACGTCGCGGAAACACGTTCTACATCTCCAACGGTCTCCACGGCGGTGAGGCTGACGCGGTGGTGTCGTATGGCAGGGCGACGGATACCGTACTGGTTGGTGATTGGGATGGCAATGGACGGGACACCCTGGCCGTACGTCGCGGCAACCTGTATTACATGGTGAATACGATCCACGCTGGTGAGGCTGATCTGGTGGTGCCCTACGGTAAGCCCACCGATGCCGTGCTGGTGGGGGACTGGGACGCCAACGAAACGGATACGCTCACGGTGCGTCGCGGCAACCTGTACTACATCAATAATGCGCAGCGCGGCGGTAGTGCTCAGCGGGTGATTGCCTACGGGCGCCCGAATGACGCCGTATTGGTGGGCGATTGGCGTGGTGACGGGCCCGATACATTCGCGGTGCGGCGTGGCAACGCGTACTACTTCCGCTACTCCATCACATCCGGCGTGGCGGATAAGGTGCAGTACTACGGCCGGCCGAATGACACGGTGATGGCGGGGTACTTCTTCCGCAACTGATTGATGCTAGATTGCCCCCGTTGAATACGGGGGCAATCTGCTACTTGATGTGAATGCACTTCTTCTGCGAGGTGAGGGTGCCCTTGGGGTTCTCCTGGTTCACCTGGTCGGAAGTAAGCACCTTCTCGTAGGCGTCACCGATCACCACATTGACCGTTTCTCCACTGAGATCATTGGCGTACTGCACCACGGAGCCGGGAATGAACTGCGCTACCGTGTAGGCGGCCTGGATACCATCCGGTCCGGCCATCACGCGAGCCGATTCGCTGAGCGATGTGCCGGACCAATTGCCGGTGGTGCCCACCTTGACGCCGGCCTCCGTGAGCACCTTGCCCACCTGGGAGGCAGCACCGGAGATGGCGGAGGAGTTGTACACGTTCGCCGTGAGCTGATCGAAGGGGACGGCCGTAGTCTGTCCCTCCTCCAGGCAGGGAATGGTGAGCGCGTTGGGATCCGCGGTCTTGGAAAACTCGCGGTCAATGGGCGCGGGCATCACACCGCTCCACACCAGCACGGCAAACACCAGGATGACCGCCAGAATCCCGCCGGTGATGCTGAAGAACACGGTCTGGCGTTGCTGGATCTTATGGCGATAGGCGGCGCGCGCCTCGCTTCGGGGTTCACTCACAATCTAACCGTAGTTGATGTGTGGTTCGCACCGCCCACGCATACAACGGACGTGGGCGAAACGACGTCGTCCGGGGTGCGCGTGGAACCGGTGAAGTCAGGGTGCGTGGAACCGGGGTGTGGGTCCCGCACGGCGTCGTCCGTGGTCAGTGCCAACTAGTCCGCCACCAGCCCCTCGGTAATGGGCAGCTTGTTCGCGCGCCGACTGGGTAGCACGGACGCCAGGTAACCGGCCAGCATGGCCACCAGGATGACGGCGAGTAGCTCCCACCATGGGATCGATGGGGTAACGGGAATGGGATTGGACTGCCCGGAGTAGTGATCCCCCGCCACTATGCCGATAATCACGTAGAGGCTTCCCATGATGCAGCCGATCAGGGCGCCCACACTGGCAATAAGCACACCTTCAATGGCGATGCTGGCGTGCAGCCCCCGTCGGGTGAGGCCAAGCGCGCGTAGTACCGAGTTTTCGTGCGTGCGTTCCAAGGCGGAGAGCGAGAGTGTGTTCGCGATTCCAACCAGTGCGATGAGCACGGACACGCCCAGCAGCGCCACCACGCCGATGGTCACCACGGCCAGGACCTGGAGGGCGGACATGCGCTCTCCGATGCCGGTGGAGTCCACGTCCTTGTTCTCGATCCCAGCGATGTCGCGCAGGGAGGTGAGTGTGGTGGGTAGGTCCGCGGCGGTTGCATCGGGGCTCATCGTGATCCACAGGTAACTGGGCGCGTCGGCGTCCGGTGTGGCGGATGCGTTGGTATCCGGTGAGGGCGGTTCGCTCCCGACGTTCTCATCGATCTCGGGCATGGCGTCAAGGTTGCCGAACAGTTCCTTCGCCCGGTCGTTGGAGATGAGCGCGGAGACGAAGCCGCCGCTCTGGGACACCATGTCCACCGAGACGGTTTTCGCTCCGTGCGTCAGCTTTACCGGAACCACCTCGCCGGGATCCCAGGTCATCACGTAGCCGCTGCCCAGCATCTTGCCCTGGCGCAGGGCCGTGATGTCCTCGGGGGCGAGCCCCAGGCGTGCGGCGCTGATCTGATCCGGGTCCACCGCGTACACGTTGATGTACCAGGGATTCGCGTCGTCATCATCGTTCGAGTTGTAGAAGCCGATGGGCCGCGCCTCCACCACGTTATCGACCAGCGCGAAGGGCGCCGCGGAAGTGGAGTTCGGGTTTTCACGGGCATCTTTCGCCTTTTCACGAATCTTCTGGGCCACGGCGGTCACGTCCTTCGCGGGGACGGTGAGGGCCACATCCGAAGTGGAGGCGATGGAGGGAGCATCGCCCAGATAGGTGCGGAAGGTGGCGGCGCCGGTGAGGACCGCTGCTACCAGCATGGTGCCAATGAGAAGTGCGGTAGCGGAGGAGGCCGTGCGGCGACGATTACGCACTACGTTTTGCGCGGCGATGCGCTCTGCCACGCCGTGCCGGGAGAGCAGGCGTGCGAACCAGCCCACCATGGCCGGTACAAAGTAGGGGAGGATGAGCACCAGTCCGATGAGGCTGAGGCAGCCCAGGGCTAGTGTCACGCCCCAGTACCTGGTGAACGCGCAGCCGATTGCGCCGCTCAGGCCGCCCAGTGACAGTACCGCTCCGATGATGAGGCGGATACGCCCCGGCATGGTGCGGATGGTGGGCTCCGGTACGGGGTTAAGAGCCGCAAGCGGTGGAATACGTGTGGCGCGGCGGGAAGTGGCGTGTGCGGCCACCACCGTGAACAGCACACCGATGGTGATGACACCCAGCGTGAGCCACGGGGACACGCTCATGGTGATGCCGCTGAATCCAGGCCGATGAGACACGATCGTTGCCGCGATCCAGATCACCAGCAGGATGAGTACCACCCCGATCACGGATCCGATCAGTCCGATGATGGCCGCCTCCGCCAGCACCGAGCGGCGTACCTGCTTCTTACTGGCGCCGATGAGCCGTTCCAGGGCGATCTGTCGGGAGCGCTGTGCCACCAGCACGCTGAACGTATTCCCGATCACGAGTGCCACCACCAGCAGGGCCACGACGGCGAAGGTGGCCAGTAGCGCGCCCACCTGGGCGTCCGCATGCTGCTCGGTAGCCTGCGCCAGCGCGAATTCGTCCACCGGGTGCACGTACATGTCCGGGTAGTGCTTAGTGAGGTACCTGGACAGATTCTCCTGCGCATCCGCGGAATTCGTGGTGATCGCAATATTCGTGGAGCTGCCGGCGATGAGCTGTTTCCACTGCGTGGCGGTTAGTTCCTTCTCCGGCGGCAAATCCGTCTCATTTTCCATGCCGGTGGGGAAGTAGCCGAAGCGCTCGGTGGACATGTAGACGGCGTGCAGCACGATGGATGGGCTTGCCATGACATCCACGTTTCCGTCCAGCCGATTAGCCAGCGTCGGTGCCAGAAGGCCCACCAGTTTCGCATCGCGCGTATCCGTATCGGAGAAACGGATGGTGATCGTATCGCCCAGGCGGAAGCCGTAGCGTTTGGCCGTGCCGGTGTCCAGCGCCACCTCCTGGCCGGTCTGCGCTGGGAAACGTCCATCCTCCAGCGTCGCGTCCGGAATGGGATGAGTGGGATCCGCCGGAGTTGGCGTGATCGAGGCGTAATCCGAGTCCTTGGTGAAGGAGCCGGTGGTGATGATACGTGGGGTGTGAACAATGCCGGCGTAGGCGGAAACCATGGGGACGACGCCGGTCACTCCGGCCACGTGCCCCACCAGCGGCGGTGTTTCACCGGGCAGGCCCAGCTCGGAGCTGAACTTCTCCGCCGCATCGCTCCCGTAGAACGCGGGTGCCTGGCCTTCAAAATCACCCGTGGAGAGTGCCAGATCCGCATTGGTCATCGAGGCGCTGTACAGCTTGGTGAGTGTGGCGCGGGCGCTGGTGGCCGCCACGCTGGCAGCGCACAGAAATGCCGTACCCAGGACAATGGTGATAATGAGCGCGATATAGCGGCGCGGTGTGGCTTTCACCTGCGCCCAGGCAAGTTTCCACATTTAGGCCACCCCCAGCTTGGCGAGCGCCTCAAGCACCATCTCCGGGGTGGGATCAAACACGTCACCCGTGATGGCGCCGTCATCCAGAAGCACCACGCGGTGCGCATAGGCTGCCGCCCCCGGATCATGCGTGACCATGATGATCGTCTGTCCGAGTTCGCGGGAACTACGCCGCAGCAGCGAGAGTACCTCGGTGCCCGCCGCCGAATCCAGCGCGCCGGTTGGCTCATCGGCGAAAATGACGTCCGGGTGAGTGAGGAGGGCGCGCGCGATGGCCACGCGCTGCTGCTCGCCGCCCGAGAGCTCCGAGGGCCGATGCTCTAGCCGGTCCCGGATGGAGAGGATGCCCGTAATCGAGTCAAACCATTCGGTATCCACCTTCTTACCGGCCAGTTCGACGGGTAGGACGATGTTCTCCCGCGCCGTCAGCGTGGGCACCAGGTTGAACCCCTGGAACACAAAACCTACGTGATCGCGGCGCAAGCGGGTGAGGGCGTCGTCGTTCATACGGGTGAGCACGCGTGTGCCGATGGACACGTCCCCGCCATCCACGGTGTCCAGGCCGGCCAGGCAGTGAAGCAGGGTGGATTTGCCGGAGCCGGACGGTCCCATAATGGCCGTGAACTGGCCCGCGTAAAACTGAACTGAAACGTCACGAAGTGCGTGTACCGTGGCCGATCCGGTGCCGTAGGTTTTGGTGAGGTGATGTGCGACGACGGCGGGGCCGGGCTCCGCTGGTGCGTGGTTTTCGTTGCTCATATTTCCATGGTGGCGTGGGACGGGCAGCGGGACATCGACCGTGGGGATGGTTTTTGGACGCTCGCGGCGTACAACTTTCGGATGAGGACAGAAGGCCTACTCCACCAGGCCTGAGCGGTAGGCCGCCACCACGGCCTGCACGCGGTCGCGCGCGCCAAGTTTCGCGAGGATACGGCTCACATGCGTTTTCACGGTGGCCTCCGAGAGCACGAACTTCTCCGCAATTTCACAGTTGGAAAGCCCGTCACTCATGGCTATCAGCACTTCACGCTCCCGCGGGGTGAGGGCGCTGATGGCCGCGTCCGTGGTGGACGGTTGCTTGTGGCCGGCGTGAGCAAAAGTGGAGAGCAGGCGGCGTGTGGCGGACGGTGCGATCACGGCATCGCCGCGGTGGACGGCGCGAATCCCACTGAGCAGTTCCTCCGGGGGCGCGTCCTTGAGAAGAAAACCGGAGGCGCCGGCGTCAATCGCCTCTAATACGTATTCGTCAATATCGAATGTGGTGAGCATGATGATGCGTGGGTGAGAGGCGGAGGCACCATTCTCCGACGAGAGAATAGCGCGGGTTGCCTCGATCCCATCCATGACGGGCATGCGAACGTCCATGAGAATGACATCTGCCGCGCGTAGCTCCGGCGAATCCACCGCCTCGCGTCCGTGCGCGGCGGTGGCCACCACGGTGAGGTCCGGCTGCGTGCCAATCAGGGTGGCGAGTGCAGAACGAATAAGCGTCTGGTCATCCACCAGCGCCACCCGGATCTGCTCGCTCATGTGCGCTCCTCGCTCGGATACACGAGCCACTCTACCTGGCGTGGGCGCGCACGAGCCGCTACGAGCGAGGTGGCCGGTGGCGGACGTCTCGCCGGTGTGGGCGGAAAGTCGGCTCGGCGGTTGGGCGGAGCGGCGGGGCTACGCGGACTCGTACGGAATGACGGCGTGAACGGCATAGCCGCCACCGGCGCGCGGGCGTGCATCCATGGTGCCACCGAACAGCAGCACGCGTTCGTGCATGCCGAGGAGGCCCTGGCCGGCGCCGCGGGTGGAGGGATCCGCCGCGGCGCCGCGCCCGTCGTCGTCCACGGCAATGCGCACGCCACTGTCCATCCATTCGAGCGTGACGGTGGCGGAAGCGCCCGGGCCCGCGTGCCGGCCAACGTTTGTGAGCGACTCTTGAATCACCCGGTAAATCACCAGTTCGGCGCCGTCAGCCAACGTGCCGTGCGGGCTGTCAAGCTCGCGGAACGTGACCGGGAGGCCGGTGAGACGTACGGAGTCCAGCAGCGCGGGGATGTCGATGATCCGCGGCGGCGCGCCCGTGGAGGCGCTCTCCGGCCCGCGCAGCACGCCGAGTAATCTGCGCATCTGTGCCAGGGCGTCGCGGCCGGTCGACGCAATCGTGGTGAGCGCTGCGGTGGCCGCCGCAGGATCCGCGCCACCCGCGTACCGTCCGGCATCCGCCTGGGAGATGATTACCTGGAGCGAATGTGCCACGATGTCGTGCATCTCGCGGGCAATGCGGTTACGTTCGTCCGACGCCGCCAGGGCGCGCTCGGTGGTGGCCTCCGCTTGCAGCTGGTTGGCGCGGGCCAGTGTTGCCTCGTTGAGCCGCCGCCGCGAATACATCATGTCCCCGATCGCCCAGGCGGTGAGGATGGTGAGAAGGCAGAGCGCGGTAACGGTGATGCAGCTGATAACGCTGTCCGGACCGGGGCTGGCGGCGAACACCGCACCGGGCCAGGAGGCGCCTACGGTGAGCCGAATAGGCCACACGAGGGCGCCAATGATACCCAGGACGGCCCAGGGTGCGGCCTGCCGGCGCGGAAAAAGGTTGCTGATGTTGAAGACGGTGAGTGGTACCAGCACCATGGTGGGGGAGGCATCCGGACCAATCAGCAATTGCGCCAGGGCCGCCAGTGCCATCGCCGTAGCGGAAGCACGTGGAGAACGCCGTCGGAACATCCACGCTGTGCTCTCCGCCGTCACCACCATGAACTGAAGCGGGGCCCAACCGGCGGCGCTGCCGCCTGAATCCATGGTGAGCGTAAGGATGAGAAGGGCGAGCCCAACCAGCCCGTCCGCCACCAGCGGGTGTGCCGCGGACCATCGCTCCAGCAATCGCAACGGGTTCATGTTCCCTCCTGCCCATATTGTGCAGGTTTGGCGTGGCGCTCGCCTCAGCCTCAGGGTGGATAGTGGCTCGCCCAGGAATAAAACGTCTCCCGCGTCACTTATCCCAGTTAGCACGGCTTGCACGCAACCGGACGGGACTGCCCCCACTACCTAGGGCGGCTGGTGAGTGCGGCGTCGTGCAATGAACGGAGAGGAACAGATGACGAATTTTGATCCGAAAGCTTCCGCGTCCACTACAGAAACCGGGGCGCCGCGCGCGAGCGATGCGCGCTCACTGTCCGTGGGCCGCGACGGTCCCCTCCTGCTTCATGATGTGGAGCTGGTCCAGAAACTAGCACGTTTTGACCGTGAACGTATTCCGGAGCGGAGTCCGCACGCGAAGGGGTCCGGCGCCTTTGGAGAACTGGAGATTACGGCGGATATTTCCGCATACACCAGCGCGGATTTCCTGCAGCCGGGCCGTAAAACCCCGATGCTGGCGCGTTTTTCCACGGTGGCGGGTGAGCTCGGCTCTCCGGACACCTGGCGTGACGTGCGCGGCTTTGCCCTCAAGTTCTACACGCAGGCGGGCAATTTTGACATGGTCGGCAACAACACGCCCGTGTTCTTCGTGCGTGACCCAATGAAGTTCCCGGATTTCATTCACTCCCAGAAGCGGGAACCGGATACGGGCCTGCGTTCTAACAATATGCAGTGGGATTTCTGGAGCCTCTCCCCGGAGACAGCGCACCAGGTGGCCTACCTCATGGGTCCGCGTGGCCTGCCGCGCACGTGGCGCCACATGAACGGCTACTCCTCGCACACGTACTCGCTCATTAATAAGGAGGGCAAGATTACGTGGGTGCGGTGGCATTTCCACACGGATCAGGGCGTGGAGAACATGTCCAATGCCGAGGCGCAGGAGATGGCCGGTAAGGATGCGGATTTCCATCGCCGGGATCTGTTTGGGGCGATTGAGCGCGGCGAGTATCCGTCCTGGACCGTGTCACTCCAGCTCATCCCGTATGAGGACGCGAAGGACTATCGCTTCAACATCTTCGATCTGACCAAGACGGTCTCCAAGCGGGACTACCCGCTGGTAGATATTGGCCGCTTTACGCTGAACCGCAACCCGGAGAACCACTACGCGCAGATTGAGCAGGCGGCGTTCAGCCCGTCGAACATGGTGCCGGGCACGGGGATTTCGCCGGACAAGATGCTCATGGCGCGCGTGTTCTCCTACCCGGATGCGCAGCGCAACCGCATCGGCACGAACTACAACCAGCTGCCGGTCAACCAGCCGGCGCCGGGTGTGGCGGTCAATTCGTATGACAAGGAGGGTGCCATGGAGTACTTCCACTCCGGCAATGCCCCTGTTTATTCGCCGAATTCCTACGGCCGCGCCTGCCAGGACGCCGAGCGGCATGAGGGCTGGGAGGGCACCTGGGAGAACGACGCCGAGCTAATGCGCGCCGCCGCCACCCTTCACTCCGAGGACGATGATTTCGGGCAGGCGCACGATCTGGTGCGGCGCATTTACACCGACGCCGAACGCGCGGACCTGGTGGATACGGTGTCCGGCATGCTGTTGGACGGGTGCGAGGAGCCCGTACTGACCAACACGATTAATTACTGGAAGCAGATCGACGCCGAAGTGGGCGCCGCGATTGAGAAAGCGGTGCGCGCGTAGGTGCGGGCGGGGCGGCGGGGTGCACGCCACCCCGCACCTATGTAAAAGCCCCGAAACGCTTATTTTTCAACGTTTCGGGGCTGCTGGCGGAGGATGGGGGATTCGAACCCCCGAGGGCTTGCACCCAACACGCTTTCCAAGCGTGCGCCATAGGCCACTAGGCGAATCCTCCTCGGCGTGACCGCCTCACAAGAATAGCCGAAACGATATCGATTTGCCCAGCCGGCCAGCTGTGACGTATGTGGCATAGCCGAGTCTGCCGTCTACGTCCTCCTGGCATGGTGCCCGCGGCGTCTTTCCGTGGGCTGAATTCGCCGCGCGCCGTGTGTCGGACCTGTTCGCTAGGCTCAACGTGACCGAGTTGACCCGCGGGTGCGCACTTCGTGACGCTTCGGCGTCGTACGAACCCGGGGTGGAACAACCAGCGCCGTGGCATGAGAGCCGCGCAACGCGTTCGAAGGAGAATTATGGCTTTTCTAGATGATGACCTACTGGAGCGTATCCACAACCGTGCTCCTCGGTATGATGCGGAGAATGCGTTCCCCACGGAGGATTTCGCGGAGCTGAAGGCAGCCGGATACTACGGCGCGTTTGTGCCGAAGGAGTACGGCGGAGCGGGTCTCACGCTGCCGGAAATTGCGGCTGAGCAGACGCGGCTCGCGAAGGCGGCCCCTGCCACAGCACTGGCTATCAATATGCATCAGATCATTGTGGGCATGGCCCGCTGGATGGTGCGGCGCGGGGATGAGCGCGGTGAGATGGTGCTGCGCGAGGCCGCGGAGGGGAAGCTGTACGCCTTCGGCATTTCCGAACCGGGCAACGATCTGGTGCTGTTTGGCTCCATTACGAAGGCGGAGTCGGACGGCGAGGGCGGCTATCTTCTCACCGGACTCAAGGTGTTCACCTCGATGGCGCCGGCCTGGGATCGGCTCATGACGTTCGGTGCCTACACCGCGGAGGATGGCGTCACCAAGGACGTGTTCGGGGTGATTCTGCGCGAAGATGGTGGGTTCACCATGAAGAATGACTGGGACGTGCTGGGCATGCGCGCCACCCAGTCCAATTCCACCAGGCTTGAGGGCGCTCATATCCGCAAGGATCGCGTGCTGGGCGTGGTGGATCCCGGCGCCTCCAAGGAGCCGGTGGTGTACGGCATCTTCTCCAATTTTGAGCTGCTGCTCGGCTCCACCTACCTGGGCATTGGCGAGCGTGCGGTTGAGGTTGCGGCAGAGCGAGTCAAGACGCGTCGCTCGGTTGCACGCGCTGACGTGTACGCCACGGATCCGGACATTCGCTGGCGTATTGCGGACGGAGCGCTCGGTCTCGCCGCGGCGGGCCCGTTCCTCCGTGAGCTGGAGCATGACGTGGAGAACGGAGTGGACGGCGGTGATGCCGAATATCCGCGTTTCTCGGCCGCCAAGAATACTGCCGCTGAGGCTGCTATTCACGCCGTCGATCAGGCTATTCGCTCCATGGGCGGCGGCTCCTACTCGCGCAAGGGCGAGGTTTCGCGCCTCTACCGTGACGTGCTGGCCGGCCTGTTCCAGCCCTCCGACCAGGAGTCCCTCCACGGTTCCTGGGCGTCCCTCATCCTCGGTCCGGTGAGCTCGTACGCTCACGACGCCGAGTAGCGCGCCGCTTTCCGGCCGCTGCTAGTGGGTCGCGGCGCTCGCGTCCCGTGGGTGTGATCGCCGCGCTGCCGTGGACGCGGCTGTCGCATCGTGCCCGTTACCGTGAGTGGTCCTGTAGCTGCGCGCGTACGGGGCTGGCCACGGCCCATATTTCCACGGCCGTGGCACAACGCCGGTATCTGTGCACGTACGGGGCCGGTGTGGACGACGTCGTCGGACCTGCTGGCCCCGCGCTACTCAATTCCGAGGCCCTCGATGATTTCGACGCCGGGCAGGGCAGCGAGGAGCGCACCCGGGACCGCGAGTTTGGAGCGGCGCACGCCGGAACCGATGAGAGCATCGCCTTCTGTGGCGCGTGGGTCCACGTAGAGGTGCCAGCCGGCAGGGATGCTGATTGGCGTGATGCCGCCGTATTCCATGCCGGATTGTGCCACGGCCTCGTCCATTGGCCAGAAGCTGGCCTTGCGTACTCCGAGACGCTTTTTCACCACGTGATTAATGTCAGCGCGCGTGTTGGCGCGGATCAGGCAGGCTGCCACGCGTTCTTCGCCGGCGCGCTTTCCCGCCACAAGTACGCAATTGCAGGACATGGCAATGGGCATTCCGGTGAGCTCAGCTAGGGGCTCGGTGTCCGAGTAGGCCGGGTCAATCTCGGCCACAAGTGCCTGCGAGGCAAGATCTGGCGCGGATTCCGCGAGGGCGGTGAGGCCGGCGGCGACTGGCTCCGCCAGCAGTTCGGGGTGCTCGAGAGCCGGCAGCCAGCCCAGCTTGTCCGGCGCGAAATTGTCCATGTTCATGACGGTCCTTTCTTTGTGTCTTCACGGTAGTGGGGCGCGGTGGATGGCGGAGCGCCTGCCCGGTGGTTGGACTGACGGGGTGGGCTGGGGTTGGAGTCGCGGGTGGGTTGTGGGTGGGCTGGTCGGTAACTGATGGATTGATGGGGCGACAGGTGGGGACTTTGGATGCCCGGTGGACTCGCGGACGGCGGGGCTCAGTCGGTGCGGGTAACCGGTGCCACCGCCACGCGCGGGCTTACAGTTGGCACTTGGCCGTTCGTTCAGTAAACTGGCCTCGACTCCCCACGCGGCGTTATCTTGCAAAACTCCCCCAGGGCGGGAACGCAGCAAGGGTATGCGGCACTGACGGGTGCGTGGGGCGTCCTTGACTTCTCGGTTTTCTACTTTCGGCAACCGATTTTTCCTCTGCGTACTTTTCCCACCAACTTTTCGGCGACTAGTTTTCGGTTTGTCGGTAACTGTTTTTCTTCGCGTGTTCCTACGGATATTCCATGATCGGTCTCTTGCTGTGGGCCTGTCCTTCGGTTCCGGTGGATTTGCTGACTGTGTCCTTCAATCAGCGGGCCTTCCATAATCGGTTTTCGACTACCCCTGCTGCAGTGGATTCGGCCGGTCTGCTGCCTCCAAAGCGATGGCCTCTCTTTTTCTTCCTCGTAATAGTGCCGCCTATCTCTGTCTTTCGCCGTCCATTAGCAATGGCGTCCACCAGCGACGTCGGTCGCCCTGAGGCGGCAGTTCTGCGGCTGTGTCTTCTATTCGTTTATTTGTCGGTGTTGCCTATCTGGCGCTGTTGTCCGGTTGCCGTGATGCTGACCCGGGGTCGGTAGTAGACACGCGAGCTGGCACCCAGCCGGTCGAAACCGGTGGGGCCTGCCTGGGTGGTGGGGCCCTGGCGTTGTGGGGTGTGGTGTGGTTCATGGGTTTGTGGTGTTGTGTGGTGGTGGGGGTGGTGGGTATGCTTGTGCTTCGTCGCCTTGTGGTGGTGCTTGGTTTTCTCCCTTTGGGGGTGGCTGGGTGGTGCTGTGGGGTGGTGTTTTCTCCTTCCTGTGTGCTTGGGGTTGTTCTGGGTGTGTGGGGTGTGGGGGTGGTGGTTGAGTGCTTGATAGTGTGTTGACTTTTGAGAGTAAGAACAGGCTGGCTGTGCTCCTTTTTGTGGGGGTTGGTTGGTTTGTTGTTTTTGTGAGTCCTGTCTTGGTGGGCAGGCCATGATGACTGCTGGCTGATGCTTGCACTGTGGTGTGGGTGTTGGTGGGTGTGGTTGTTGTGTTTTTGTGAGTCGTTTTGGCTTTCTGGTTTTTGTGGAGAGTTTGATTCTGGCTCAGGACGAACGCTGGCGGCGTGCTTAACACATGCAAGTCGAACGGTAAGGCGCCTCAACTTGTTGGGGTGTACACGAGTGGCGAACGGGTGAGTAATACGTGAGTAACCTGCCCTTCCTTTTGGGATAAGCCTTGGAAACGGGGTCTAATACTGGATATTCTGCGTCCCACGCATGTGGGGTGTTGGAAAGGGTTTTTCTGAGGGGGGATGGGCTCGCGGCCTATCAGCTTGTTGGTGGGGTGATGGCCTACCAAGGCGGTGACGGGTAGCCGGCCTGAGAGGGTGACCGGCCACATTGGGACTGAGATACGGCCCAGGCTCCTACGGGAGGCAGCAGTGGGGGATATTGCACAATGGGCGGAAGCCTGATGCAGCGACGCCGCGTGGGGGATGACGGCTTTCGGGTTGTAAACCTCTTTCGCTGGGGAACAAGGCCTTGAGTGTTCTTGGGGTTGAGGGTACCTGGATAAGAAGCGCCGGCTAACTACGTGCCAGCAGCCGCGGTAATACGTAGGGCGCGAGCGTTGTCCGGAATTATTGGGCGTAAAGAGCTTGTAGGCGGCTTGTTGCGCCTGCTGTGAAAACTTGGGGCTTAACCCTGAGCGTGCAGTGGGTACGGGCAGGCTAGAGTGTGGTAGGGGTGATTGGAACTCCAGGTGTAGCGGTGGAATGCGCAGATATCTGGAAGAACACCGATGGCGAAGGCAGGTCACTGGGCCATTACTGACGCTGAGAAGCGAAAGCGTGGGGAGCGAACAGGATTAGATACCCTGGTAGTCCATGCTGTAAACGTTGGGAACTAGGTGTGGGGTCCTTCCACGGGGTCTGCGCCGTAGCTAACGCATTAAGTTCCCCGCCTGGGGAGTACGGCCGCAAGGCTAAAACTCAAAGAAATTGACGGGGGCCCGCACAAGCGGCGGAGCATGCGGATTAATTCGATGCAACGCGAAGAACCTTACCAAGGCTTGACATCTACTTGGACATGCCAGAGATGGTGTGGCCCTTTTAGGGCGGGTAGACAGGTGGTGCATGGTTGTCGTCAGCTCGTGTCGTGAGATGTTGGGTTAAGTCCCGCAACGAGCGCAACCCTTGTCTCGTGTTACCAGCGGTTTGGCCGGGGACTCACGAGAGACTGCCGGGGTTAACTCGGAGGAGGGTGGGGATGACGTCAAATCATCATGCCCCTTATGTCTTGGGCTTCACGCATGCTACAATGGCCGGTACAGAGGGTGGCGATACTGTGAGGTGGAGCGAATCCCTTAAAGCTGGTCTCAGTTCGGATTGGGGTCTGCAACTCGACCCCATGAAGTCGGAGTCGCTAGTAATCGCAGATCAGCAACGCTGCGGTGAATACGTTCTCGGGCCTTGTACACACCGCCCGTCACGTCATGAAAGTCGGCAACACCCGAAGCTCGTGGCCTAACCCTTGTGGGGGGAGCGGTCGAAGGTGGGGCTGGTGATTGGGACGAAGTCGTAACAAGGTAGCCGTACCGGAAGGTGCGGCTGGATCACCTCCTTTCTAAGGATTGAAACCATGATGGGCTGCTTGGTGTGGCCTGTGTTTGTGTGGTTTGTGTGTGGATGCTCTCTGGTCTTCATGCTGTCAGGTTCTGGGTTACTGGCCCTGTGACTATCCATGTGTGGATGCGCGCGTTATGTGTGTGTTTGTGCGTGGTGTTGGTGTGGTGGTTGTGAATTGTATAGTGGACGCGAGCATCTTTAGATTTTGTTTGTAGGTTGTGTTGGGCGTTCGGTGGATGCCTTGGCATGATGGGCCGAAGAAGGACGTTGTAGCCTGCGATAAGCCTCGGGGAATTGGCTAGCGAGTTTTGATCCGAGGGTGTCCGAATGGGGAAACCTGGCTGGGGTGATGCCTGGTCGCTGCCTCCTGAATTGATAGGGGGGTGGTGGTAACGCGGGGAAGTGAAACATCTTAGTACCTGCTGGAGTAGATATTCCGTGAGTAGTGGCGAGCGAAAGCGGAGGAGCCTAAACCTAGTGTGTGTGTTGAGCCGTCGGGTGGTGCATGCTGGGGGTTGTGGGACGTGTCTTTATCCTGACCGACGTTGGGGTGCGTAGTGATAAACCTGGGTGATAGGTGAAGGGTCTGGGAAGGCCTGCCGGAGAGCGTGAGAGCCGTGTAACTGGAATTGCCTGGGCTGCGTTGATGTGTTCCCGAGTAGCACGGGGCTCGTGGAATCTCGTGTGAATCTGCCATGACCATGTGGTAAGGCTGAATACCTGTTGTGACCGATAGCGGATAGTACCGTGAGGGAATGGTGAAAAGTACCCCGGGAGGGGAGTGAAATAGTGCCTGAAACCGGGCGCCTACAATCCGTCAGAGCTCCTGTGTGGGGGTGATGGCGTGCCTATTGAAGAATGAGCCTGCGAGTTAGTGATGCGTGGCGAGGTTAACCCGTGTGGGGTATCCGTAGCGAAAGCGAGTCTGTTAAGGGCGGTAGTTGCGTGTTCTAGACCCGAAGCGGGGTGATCTACCCATGGCCAGTGTGAAGCATGTGTAAGAGCGTGTGGAGGCGCGAACCCACTTCAGTTGAAAATGGAGGGGATGAGCTGTGGGTAGGGGTGAAAGGCCAATCAAACTCCGTGATAGCTGGTTCTCCCCGAAATGCATTTTGGTGCAGCGTGTTGTGGTCTGCCTTGGAGGTAGAGCGACTGGATGGTGGACGGGCCCTGTCGGGTTACTGATATCAGCCAAACTCCGAATGCCAGGGACAGGTAGCAGCGCAGTGAGACTGTGGGGAATAAACTTCATGGTCGAGAGGGAAACAGCCCAGACCGCCGGTTAAGGCCCCTAAGTGTGTGCTAAGTGGGAAAGGATGTGGAGTTGCTGTGACAACCAGGAGGTTGGCTTAGAAGCAGCCATCCTTGAAAGAGTGCGTAATAGCTCACTGGTCAAGTGATTCTGCGCCGACAATGTAGCGGGGCTGAAGTACACCGCCGAAACCGCGGCAATGATCATCATCCTTGTGGTGGTGTTGGGTAGGGGAGCGTCGTGTTCGAGGTGAAGCAGCCTGGTGATGGGTTGTGGATTGGACGCGAGTGAGAATGCAGGCATGAGTAACGAGAGGCGGGTGAGAATCCCGTCCGCTGTATGACTAAGGGTTCCAGGGGCAGGCTTGTCCGCCCTGGGTTAGTCGGGTCCTAAGGCGAGGCCGTCAGGCGTAGTCGATGGGTGACCAGTTCATATTCTGGTACCGGTAGAGAACCGTCCGTGTGGTCCGTGTTGATGCTAACCACCCCAAACTGTCTGTCCTGTGCAGGATTTTTCTTGTATGGGTGGGCGGGGCGGCGTGGGGTCCGAAGTACGGGTCGCAAGCGTGGTAACAGGTGTGACGCAGAGTGGTAGTTCAGCGTGTCTTATGGCTTGGCACGTTCAAGGGTGTGGCCCGTTTTCTAGGTAAATCCGGGAGACGTGTGGGTGAGGCCTGATGAGGACCCAGTATATGGGGTAGTGAATGATCCTGGGCTGCCGAGAAAAGCATCGACGCGAGGTTTGAACCGCCCGTACCCGAAACCGACACTGGTGGTCTGGTAGAGAATACTAAGGCGTGCGAGTGAATCATGATTAAGGAACTCGGCAAAATGCCCCCGTAACTTCGGGAGAAGGGGGACCTGAGACTTGGCATGCCCCGTGCGGGTATGTGGGGTTGAGGGTCGCAGAGTCTAGGGAGAAGCGACTGTTTATCAAAAACACAGGTCCGTGCGAAGCTGTAAGGCGATGTATACGGACTGACGCCTGCCCGGTGCTGGAAGGTTAAGCAGACTGGTGAGCACTCCTTGTGGGTGTGAGGCTGGGAAGTTAAGCCCCAGTAAACGGCGGTGGTAACTATAACCATCCTAAGGTAGCGAAATTCCTTGTCGGGTAAGTTCCGACCTGCACGAATGGCGTAACGACTTCTCCACTGTCTCGATCATGAACTCGGTGAAATTGCATTACGAGTAAAGATGCTCGTTTCGCGTAGCAGGACGGAAAGACCCCGGGACCTTTACTATAGCTTGGTATTGGTGTTCGGTACGGCTTGTGTAGGATAGGTGGGAGACGGTGAAGCAGTCACGCTAGTGGGTGTGGAGTCATTGGTGAAATACCACTCTGGCCGTGTTGCACTTCTAACCTCGACCCGTGATCCGGGTCAGGGACAGTGCCTGGTGGGTAGTTTAACTGGGGCGGTTGCCTCCTAAAAAGTAACGGAGGCGCTCAAAGGTTCCCTCGGCCTGGTTGGTAACCAGGTGGTGAGTGTAAGTGCACAAGGGAGCTTGACTGTGAGACAGACATGTCGGGCAGGTACGAAAGTAGGAACTAGTGATCCGGCAGTGGCTTGTGGAAGCGCTGTCGCTCAACGGATAAAAGGTACCCCGGGGATAACAGGCTGATCCTTCCCAAGAGTTCATATCGACGGAATGGTTTGGCACCTCGATGTCGGCTCGTCGCATCCTGGGGCTGGAGTAGGTCCCAAGGGTTAGGCTGTTCGCCTATTAAAGCGGTACGCGAGCTGGGTTCAGAACGTCGTGAGACAGTTCGGTCCCTATCCGCTACGCGCGTTGGAGAATTGTGAAGGGCTGTCCCTAGTACGAGAGGACCGGGATGGACGAACCTCTAGTGTGCCAGTTGTTCCGCCAGGAGCACGGCTGGTTAGCCACGTTCGGGAGGGATAACCGCTGAAAGCATCTAAGCGGGAAGCCTGCTTCAAGATAAGTTCTCCTACCAGCCCTGTGGGGTTGGGTGAGGCCTCCTAGAGATGATGGGATGGATAGGCCGGAAGTAGACGCCTTGTAAAGGGTGGAGCTGACCGGTACTAATGGCCGAAAACCTACACGATTCTTTCTTGTTGTTCGCGTCTACTATACGATTCACGGCCCCCACGCCTAGTCGGCAGGGTTGTGGTGATCCATGCTTGTGGCGGTGGTCATGGCTGTGGGGGAACGCCCGGTCCCATTCCGAACCCGGTAGCTAAGCCCGCAACGCGCTGATGGTACTGCACTCGATAGGGTGTGGGAGAGTAAGACACCGCCGCCCACAAACCCCAGAGGGGGGTGCTCATGCGAGCACCCCCCTCTTTTTCACACCCACACCCCAAAAGGGGCGGGGCATCCGGTAGACAAGACCGTAGACACAAGACCCACGAGCCCAAGGGCACGGAAACCAGGAACCAGGACCACCCTCCACGCATGGAAACCAGGGCGGGGGCAACAACCACGGACCCCAACAACAAACACCCACGCGTGGGCAATAACAAGCACCAGACACAACACCACACCAAACACGCGAACTAACGCGATGTTCATCCACAAGAAGAAAACGTGTGGGAGGTACATCGTAGACTGTCCGGGTGAGCATGGCATTGTATCGGCGGTATCGCCCGGAACGTTTCCAAGACGTCATCGGACAGGAGCAGGTGACGCGACCACTGATGGCCGCGCTGCGGAATGACCGGACGGTGCATGCCTATCTGTTTTCGGGTCCTCGCGGATGTGGAAAGACCACATCGGCACGGATTTTGGCGCGGTGCTTGAACTGTGCGAAGGGGCCTACGGATACGCCGTGCGGCGAATGCGATTCCTGCCGGGAGCTAGCCAATGGCGGCCCGGGTTCGATCGACGTGGTGGAAATGGATGCGGCATCTCACGGCGGGGTGGATGATGCGCGTGATCTGGTAGAGAGAGCGGCGTTTGCGCCGGCGCGTGATCGCTACAAGATTTTCATTATTGACGAAGCCCACATGGTTTCCAACCAGGGCTTTAATGCGCTGCTCAAGCTCGTTGAAGAACCGCCGGAGCACGTGAAGTTTATTTTCGCCACGACGGAGCCGGATAAAGTGATTGGCACGATCCGCTCCCGTACGCATCACTACCCGTTCCGTCTGGTTCCGCCGGCCACCATGGGAAGCTATCTGGCGAGTATTTGTGCGCATGAGGGCGTAGATGTGGAGCCGGGCGTACTGGATCTGGTGGTGCGGGCCGGTGGGGGGAGCGTACGTGATTCACTGTCGGTTCTGGATCAGTTGATGGGCGGGAGCGAAGGCAGCACGTTGCAGTACGGTGCGGCAGTCGCCCTTCTCGGCTACACGGACACGGCCCTCCTCGATGCCACGATTGATGCGATTAGCCAGGAGAACGGCGCCAGCCTGTTTGGCGTTGTGGAATCGGTGGTGCAATCCGGGCATGATCCGCGGCGGTTCGTGGAGGATCTGCTTCAGCGGATGCGTGACCTTGTGCTCATTGCACTTGCCGGTGAGGCGGCGGCAGACGCCTTCGCGGGGTATCCAGCGGATCATGTGGCGCGGATGCGGGAGCAGGCGGCCGCGCTGGGGGCCGAGCGAGCCAACTATTCGGCGAATCTGGCTAATGAGGCGCTCAATAATATGGTGGGCGCCACTTCTCCTCGTTTACAGCTGGAACTACTGTGCGCGCGACTACTGCTTCCTGGTTTTGAGCACGGCGGTACGTCGGTAGGTAGTGGTACGACGTCGGTGCCCGGCCGCGGTGGGGCGGACGGGCACGGGGGCGAACGGTCACAGCAGATTCCGGCCTCCCGGGCGGAGCGGCCGCCACGGCCGGCGGCCGCGCGTCGGATAGAGGGTGACGAGGCAGCTCGGCGTCATGCTGCTCAGCAGGCGATGGGGACGGGCGCAGGGAATAGCGCGCGATCTGTCCCGCCGACGGTGCAGGCGAGCCCGAGCGGCACCGGTGCGGGGCGCACCGCGACGGTTGCGGGGTCCGATACGGCCGAGCCGAAGGCCGGTGGGCAACCGGTCACCAGGCAGGCCGACGTGGCGCCGCGGGCAACACCAAACCGCGCGGCGGCGGGCCAGTTGTCCGCAGAACAGTTCTCGGCTGAGCAACCATCTGAGGCCGTGGCCGGGCAGCCGTTTGCCGGTCAGTCCACCGCACGCCAACCAATGGCGGGTCAACCCGGTACCGGCCAATCGCCCCAATCATCGCTGTCGCAAACGACTACCAGGCAGGCTGCTGCGGCCGATCAGCCGGCTGTAGCACAGGTGCGCCGCGGACCGGCCGTAGGTGCGCCGCGGATCGCGGATGATGTGCACGGGGAGAGTGCCTCGGGGAATGCCGAGGGATCGCGCTCCTTTACGCACGGCGGCTCGCGTTCGGCGAATACGCAGACGGTGAGCACAGGTGACGCATCTGGACGGCCGACGATGACGGGGTCAGCAGCGGATTCTATTCAGAGCGCACCCGCGCCGCAGCAGGCCCAACGCGCGGAGTACTCCACCGCGAACTTGACTTTGACTACCAGCGCGGATGAGCAGCCGCAGATTGCTGCTGGGGCAACGGGTACCGATCGGTCACGAACAGTGCCAGCATCCGGTGACTCTGCGCAGCAGGTGGCTGCCGGTAACGAACCGACGGACGGTGAGCATGCGCTGCGCAAGATTCAAGCTATTTGGGATACGGTGCCGTCCAACGCGCTGCTGCGAGGCGTACTGAATGGCGTGAGGCCGGTGGACGTCCATGACCATCTCATTACGCTTGCCTTCCCGGAAGAATCTGGCGCATTTAACGCCATGAAACAGCCGAGTATGCGCGGACGCGTGGAGGCCCGCATCCGGGACGTTACCGGCCAAGCGTTCACGGTAGAAGCTGTGCGTGCAGGTGACGTGCCCTCACGCGGTGTAAGCGGACCGCGTGAAAACGATGTGGATGGTCGGCCATCCGGCGGGCGAACCGTGAGCGATGCCGCCGGCGCATCAGGTTCCGAAGCAAAGGTGGGCCCCGCGCGTGAAGAAGAGGGCATTCCGGATACTACGAATACCGCGGCCATCGGCCGTGGCGGCGACGAGGCTCCGGGACGCGAGTCGGATACCGTGGCGTCGCAGGCACAGGCGGCAAATACGCGCGGTGTCACGGAAACAATCGGCGTAGCACACACGTCTGGTACTGCGAAACCGGCGGGCAAGGCAGTAAGCACGCCTGTAGCGCCAGCACCACATGTGCGCACGCCAAACGCCGCCGAACCGGCAGCCCAGACATCCGAGGTGATAGAACGTCCCGCCGTGGATCAGACCGGACCCGAGGGCGCCGTAAGCGAAGGAATGGGCGGGGCGACGTCGTCGGACGATACGTTCTTTGCGCGGCAGCTTCCGATGCCACCGCGGCCGGACGGTTTTACCCCGATCCATATTCCGCACCGGCCTCGGCCTGAGCAGCAGGCAACCGTCCACACCACCGATTTCGCTGCGCGGTTACGCGACCACGGCATCGACGTGCCGGTAGACGCGGATTACATACCCGAGGAGCCGCCCACGGAGGAAGATTTCGCCCACGAGGAGGAGCAGGTCACGGCCGAGGACCCCACCATCGAAGAATCGGGCGGCATCGGCGTGGACGTGGTAGTGGAAAAATTGCACGGCACCGTAATCGAAGAAAACGAACGGCAGGAGGGTAACTAATGGCGGGAGTATACGACGGCGCCGTCCAAAATCTCATCGACGAGCTGGGAAGGCTCCCCGGAATTGGGCCGAAGTCCGCCCAGCGCATTGCGTTCTACATCCTGTCCGAGGATCCCGCGGACGTCACCGCGCTCACGGATGCGCTCACCACGGTGAAGGAAACCGTTCGTTTTTGCCGTATATGCGGCAATGTGACGGAGAACGAGGTGTGTGCCATCTGCTCGGATGCACGGCGCTCGGACACCGTGATTTGCGTGGTGGAAGAGGCCAAGGACATCGTAGCCATCGAACGCACTCATGAATTCCGCGGGAAATACCATGTGCTGGGTGGCGCCATCAACCCGATCGGCGGGGTGGGGCCGGATGACCTCCGCATCCGCGAGCTGCTGCAGCGGCTTCAAGACGGTGCGGTCAAAGAAGTCATCCTGGCCACGGACCCCAATATTGAGGGTGAAGCGACGGCTGCCTACCTGATTCGGCTCCTCGTTCCCATTGGCGTCCGTGTGTCCCGGCTGGCGTCCGGACTTCCCGTCGGCGGGGACCTCGAATATGCTGATGAAGTAACGCTCTCCCGCGCTTTTGAGGGTCGGACGCGCATTTCAGAAGGCAACGTCGATACCCCGCGGGAGGGCGGAAACGCGACGCCGTCAGGCGCGGTACCGACACAGGAGGCGGGGACTACGCCGTCGGACCAGTAAAGGTGGCGCTCACAGCGGGCACGCGCCCCGCGCTAGTAGGCGGTGTCTCCCGTCACGGCGCCGGGGTTCTCGGATAGGCTGCGGGGCGCCTCGCCCACGAAACTCACCTCATCGCGGCGGTGGCGCAACACATTGTCCACGAAACTCGCCACGGCCTCCCGCTGGGGAACATCGCGATGCTGGTGCTGAGAAATGAACCAGCGATGCTCCAGCACCTCGTGGAACAACTCGGCGGGCTGTAACTTTCCGCGCAGCTCCCGGGGAATCGCATTGACGGTCGGCTCGAACACGTTGGTTAACCACTCGTGGGCGGACACGGACTCCGGCATGGTGGGGTGCCCGGAATCCATCCGGTACTGCTCCATGTCGTTGACCATGCGGCGCGCCTGATTCTCCTCCACATCTATGCCCGTGAGGCGCATGATCCGGCGGCGATAGTGGCCGGGTTCCACCACCTTGGGCTGGATGAATACGCGGGTGCCGTCCCTCCCGGTGGAAAGGGACATCTCATCGACGTCGAACCCAAGGGAATTGAGGCGATGGATACGCTCGGTTACCTTCCACTTCTCATCTACCTGGAATTCGGTCTTCTCGGTGAGCTCCTCCCAGAGGCGGCGGTAGCGGGCCACGAACGCGTCCCCGATGGCTACCGCATCCACCTCCGGTGCAAGCTCCTCGCCGGCCTGGAGGTCCATGAGCTCGCCGATAATATTTGTGCGGGCCACATCCATGTCATATTCGCGCAGCTTTTCCGGGAGATCCGGATGCATTTCGCCGGTTTCAGCGTCCACCAGGTAGGCGGCGAAACTCCCCGCATCACGCCGAAATAGCGTGTTGGAGAGCGAGACATCACCCCAGTAAAAGCCCAGCAGGTGCAAACGCACCATGAGCACGTCCAGCGCATTAATGAGACGCGTGACGGTTTCGGCGCGCTGGCGGTGGCCAAACAGGCTTCGATAGGGGAGGGAGAACGGCAGGTGACGGGTCACGAGGGCCGCATTGAGCCGCTCACCGTTCGCGGTCTGCCGGCCCGTCACCACGGCCAGTGGCGTTACCACGGGGGCGCCCAGGCGTACCAGCTCCCGGAGCGCCTCATACTCGTGGAAGGCCACATCCTCGCCGATCTCTTTGACGGCGAGCATTTTGTCTTCGAGGTATACGAAGCGGACCACGTGCCGCGATATGCCGCGGGGGAGTGCGGCCACAATCTGCTCTGGCCACCGGTCGAGTGGCTGTGACCAGAGCAGATCGAGGAGCGCCGGGTTGGCGTCCGCAGCCAGAATATGGAGTTGGCTGCCCTGAGGAGGCATTACTTGGCTTCGAGGCGTTCGCCGGTGGCGCCGGAGAAGACGTGAAGCTCATCCTCGCGCGGTGCCACATGGATGGTCTCACCCACCTTGGGGAGGGTGTGGGGCTCGATGCGGATGGTGATCTGGTCGGACCCGTCGCCGCTGCCGAACTTCTCCTCCTCGTTTTCGGAGCCGACGATGGTGCCGTACACGTAGGCGTCGCTGCCAAGGGACTCCACGTAGGTGACCTTGACCGGCACGCTGTGCTCCGTGGCATCCGCGCCCGGCACCCAGCGGAGGGATTCGGGACGCACGCCCACAATGACGCGGCCGTTATCCGCCGGGGTGAGTTGCGCCAGCACCGATTCCGGTACGCGCATCCGGGCCTCGCCGTGGGTGACGTAGCCGTCTCCGCTGGCGTGGAACACGCCCAGGTTCATGGCTGGGGATCCGATAAATCCGGCGACGAACGCGTTGGCGGGCCGCTTATACATTTCTTCCGGCGTGCCCACCTGCTGCAGGATGCCCTTATTGATCACCGCGATACGGTCACCCATGGTGAGGGCCTCCGTCTGATCGTGGGTCACGTACAGGGTGGTGATGCCCAGGCTGCGCTGCAGCGAGGCGATCTGGGTACGGGTTTGGACGCGGAGCTTGGCGTCCAGGTTCGAGAGCGGTTCATCCATGAGGAATACCTGCGGTTCGCGGACAATGGCGCGGCCCATGGCCACACGCTGACGCTGGCCGCCGGAGAGTGCCTTGGGCTTGCGATCCAGGTACTCGGTGAGGTCCAGGATGCGGGCGGCGTTCTCTACGCGTTCACGAATCTTCTGCTTGGGCACGCCGGCAATTTTCAGCGCGAAGCCCATATTCTGCGCCACCGTCATGTGCGGGTAGAGCGCGTAATTCTGGAATACCATCGCAATATCGCGATCCTTCGGCGGCACATCCGTGACATCGCGGTCACCGATATATACGCGTCCGGAATTCACATCCTCCAGGCCGGCGAGCATGCGCAGCGAGGTGGACTTTCCGCAGCCGGAGGGGCCTACCAGCACCAGGAATTCGCCGTCCTCTACATTGAGGTTTAGCTTGTCTACAGCCGGCGTATCGGAGCCGGGGTAAATGCGGGTAGCATTCTCGAATTTTACGGTTGCCATGGGAACTTCCCTTCACCGGCAGGTACGTGCCGGACGATCCGAGTGAAAGGTGTCTGAGTGTTGGTGTCGACTCTGACACAGGCGCGATTTTCGCGCACAAATCGAGTATCGCACGGTTGGGGCGGGGCAACAAGGACTTTTGTGGGGCGTACGACGCCGGTGGGTGGCGTAACGCGCCGGGTCGAGGACGCGGGCGGGGCGCGGTTGTTCGGGTGCACATACGGACGGGTGATTGGGGCGATGCGGAGCGCATGGACCGATCGGGCGTGTTGGTGTCGGATAGGTAGATTACGGTAGCCCTATGAGCTCACGTGACGTTGGCGGCTACCACCTGCTGCGCCAGCTCGGCTACGGCGGCATGTCGACCGTGTGGGAAGCTGAGGACGGCGGCGGGCGCCGAGTCGCGCTCAAGCTACTGCGTCCGGATCGGCTGCGGGAGGCAGGTGGGCGCGAGCGGGTAGAGCGAGAGATTCGCGTGCTGCAGCGAGTGCGTGGACCATTCGTGGCGGAGGTGCTCGACGCCGAGGTGGACGGTCCAGAACCATTTATTGTCACGGAACTGATTGATGGGCCCACCCTGGCTGAGGATGTGGCACAGGGTGGTCCGTATGAGCCGGGCGAACTGGCTGAGCTGGCTGCCGGGCTGCGGGCGGCGCTTAGCTCCGTGCACCACGTGGGTGTGCTGCATCGTGATCTCAAGCCCTCCAACGTCATGCTGGCTGCTCAGGGGCCGGTGCTCATTGATTTTGGTATTGCGCAGGGGCAGGCGGATGCGCGGCTTACGCAGGTGGGCGCCGTCACCCACACGCCCGGCTACCTGGATCCGCGCGTGCTCCGCGGCGCCGCCCCCGATGAGGCGGCGGACTGGTGGGCGCTTGCGGCTGTACTGGCCTTCGCGGCGACGGGGCGGCATCCGTTTGGGGAGGGAAGTGTGCCGGTGGTGATGCGCCGGGTGCTCGACGGCGACGCCGACCTCACCGGGCTACCCGTATGGCTGGCGCGTGCGCTCGGCACCGCGTTAGCTCCGGAACTGGAGGGCAGGCTGAGTTTTGCCACGCTTGAGGAGCGCATTGCCGCCGGGGAACCGGGACCGGGAGATGCGACGCAGCCGGTCGCAATCCAGGACGTGCCGGCTCCCACGGTGAGGTACCCGCTCCCACAGTTGGGATGGGCGGATGAAGCTGGCCCGGCCGATATGGAAACAGCAACACGGGTGCTCGGCAATCCGGATGCGAATGAGGCACCCGCGCCGACGCAGGTGCTCAATCGAGCGCCCGGCGCGGTGGGCAACGTGCCTGCAGGTGAGGCGGCGGCCGGAAACGTGCCTACAGCCAGACTGGTCCCACCGGTTTCCGCAGCCCCTGCGCCATACCCGGGGCGGGCGGCCGTGAGGCCCCCCGCCCCGCAACCGCCAGCACCACAGTACGTGGTTCCACAGCCGTACGCCTATTCCGCGGCGGTCGTGCCCGATTGGGCGCGCCCGCCGCGGCCGGTCCGCCTGGGCGTTCTCTTGGCCGGTGTGGCCGTAGGCGCCACCATGATGCACCAGCCCGGTCCCATGACGACGGTCCTCGGCGTCGTCCTCACCGTGCTGGGTGGAGTGGGCAGAACCGCGAGTGTGCTGCGGCGGCGTCGATGGGAACACGGTGGGCACTTTCGCGGCGAACATGTAAGTGCGGTGTTCTCCTTCGTGTGGGGGCTCCTCAGCTCGGCGGTGGTGGCGGCCGTATTGCTCGGTGTTGGAGGGGCAGCGGGACTCCTCACCATGTACGTGGCCTTTCGGACCAGTCCGGTTCCTCCCGTATCTACGGTCATGGCGGTGAGTGCCGCGGTGATGCTACTGGTCGCCTGGTTCCTCCCCGGTGGTGCCCGTGTGCGTCGGGGCGCTCGCGAGGTGGGGGAACTGGTCGCGCCATCCACGGGTTTCCGGGTGTTCTGGTGCCTGGTGCTTGCGGCATTGGCGGTGGGGTGCGTGGGTGCAGCGCTGGAGGCAACAAGCGTGGCGTGGGCGCCGTTCCCTGTGCCCGGCTGGTTCCCCGGGTAGGGCCACTCCTTCCCAGGGCACGCTAGGGCGGTCCTAATCCCGGCTTGTTCGCGATGGGCGGGAGGTGAACTGTTCTACCCGTGCGGTAGCGTTGCGCCAGAGACTTTTACGCCGTGAACTAATTCCGGCATCATTGAGACGTAGAAGTGCGCAGCGAAAGGGCATACATGTCAGGGAAGCAGAATCCGGGAAATGGCGCCGGGCTCACTAAGGAGCAGCGGCGTGCGCGTGCCCGCGAGGTAGCCAAACGCATGGCTGCTGAGGAGGCGGCGCGCAAGCGACGGAACATCATCATCAGCTGGATTGTGGGCATTGTGGTGGTGGCGCTCGTTGGCGGCCTCGTTTGGTACATCGTGAGTGAGGGCAGCAAGCAGTCAGCTTCGCAGGGCAGTACCACGTCGCAGTCAGCGAGCGGGGATCCGCAACTCACCGCCACGAAGCGCGGCACCGATAACCTCGCTAATCTTCCTCAGAATACGGATCAGTACGGCGGCATCCCCGTGGGTTCCAGCCTTAAGGCCGGCACCTCCAATGAGGGCGTACCAAACGTGACGGTTTACTACGACTTCATGTGCATCTACTGCAACCAGTTGGAGCACCAGTACGCGGATCAGCTGACGGAGCTCGCTAAGGAAGGCAAGATCACGCTCACCTACGCGCCCGTCCGGATTTTCCAGGATGAGTTCTCCTCGAAGGCCGCGCAGGCGGAGTACTGGATGGCTGAGAACCAGCCGGATCTGTTCCTCAAGTTCCACAATCAGATGTTCTCCGAGGTTATGTGGCCCATGTTTGAAAATGGTGAGCCCAGTACCACGCCGGAGAATTCCGAGCTCACCCGTGTGGCGAAGGAAGTGGGTGTCAAGGACACCAGCGCGTTGCAGAAGGCGCTGGATGATGATGCCTATGCCAGTTTCCTCACCGCTCAGGGCAAGCAGTTCCAGGCGGACGGCTTCACCGGCACTCCCACCGTGCTTATTAATGAGCAGCAGCTGAGCAATTGGCCGGGTGGCGTGCTGCTGACGGCGATTAATCAAGCAATGGCCAAGTAGGTATTTGTTTCATCTTCCACCGGCCCGTAGAATGAGCCGGTCCGCCGCCTTAGCTCAGTTGGTAGAGCGGCTGTCTTGTAAACAGCAGGTCGCAGGTTCGAACCCTGTAGGCGGCTCCAAGTAGCCCCGGCGTCGGGGCTTTGTGCTCCCCGCACATATCGGGTTTCTCGCCGTAACTCACGCGGATGGCGGCCCGTGGCTGTGAGCCGTACGCGTCCGGGAATAGCGGGGCTCATTCACCGTTTATGCTCTTGAATCTTTAATTAACCCGAACGGAGCAACATGGCTGCCACCATGCAACAGAACGAAAACACCCGCGGGACGCAAACGACGTCGAATGGACCGGCGGTACACCGCCCGGCCGAGGAACGTATGGCCGCGGACACCCACATGGGCTACGTCACACTGGATGTGCGCAACATCAACACCATGCGCAACTTCTACACGAAGGTGGTGGGACTGGATGTCCTGGCCGATAATGCGGACGGCGTAATGCTGGGCCGTGCCGGCGGTGCTCCGATCGTCGCGCTGCACGAGGACCGTACGCTCCCGCTGCGGCCGGAGGGTAGCGCAGGCCTGTTCCACACGGCCATCCTGTTCCAGTCTCCCGCGCACCTGGCCGCTGCCGTGGTCCGGATCGCACGTTACGTGCCGCAGCTGTACACGGGTTCGGGCGATCACTACGTGTCCCAGGCCTTTTATTTGGATGATCCGGAAGGTAACGGCGTGGAGCTGTACGTGGATCGCCCGCGCGAGGAGTGGACGTGGCGTAACGGCCAGGTGCTCATGGGCACGGAATATGTGGACCCGCAGGCGTTCGTCAACCGTCACCTCTCCGAGGAGGCGCTCGGCCGTCCTGACAGCACGACGGTGGGGCACGTGCATCTCCAAGTGGGCGACGTAGCGACGGCCAAGGCGTTCTACGTGGACACGCTGGGCTTTGATCAAACCATGCAGATGGGCCATTCGGCCCTGTTTGTATCCGCCGGCGGCTATCACCACCACATGGCAATGAATACGTGGGGCACGGCGGGTGCCGGATTACGTGTGCCGTCGCTGGGACTCGGACGCGTGGACGTGGTGGTGCCCACCCGTGCGGAAGCGGAGCGTATCCGTGACGCGGCAGGAAAGGCACTGCTCTCCGACGACGGCGCCACCGTCACGGTTGCCGACCCCTGGGCGAATACGCTGCGTTTCGTACCCGCAGCTTAAGTACGACGCCGCTGCTGGCGCGCGGCCTGCTCCGGGGCATAGCCGCCGCAAGGAAACCGGCCTGCGAAGCGCGCCCTGCGGGCCGCGGCACTAGGGGAGCTGCCAGTCGATCGGTTGGCAGCCCTGCTGTTCCAAGAGCGTATTGGCGCGGCTGAACGGGCGGGAGCCGAAGAAGCCGCGCGAGGCGGACAGTGGAGAAGGGTGCGCCGACTCAATGGCGGGCACCTTAGGCATAAGCCGGCGCAACTCCTGCGCCTGACGGCCCCACAGAATGGCCACCAGTGGCTGATCGCGTTCGGCCAGAACGTGAATGGCGCGATCCGTCACCTGTTCCCACCCCTTTCCGCGGTGGGACGCGGGCTTGCCGGGTTGCACGGTGAGCACTCTGTTGAGCAGCATCACCCCACGGTCGCACCACGGCGTGAGGTCTCCACTACTGGGGGCGGGCGCGCCGACGTCGTCGTGAAGTTCCTGGAAAATGTTCTGTAGTGAGCGCGGCACTGGACGCACCGTGGGAGCGACGGAGAAGGAAAGCCCCACGGGGTGACCGGGAGTGGGGTAGGGATCCTGGCCCACGATGAGCACGCGCACCTTTTTCAGCGGATAGGTGAACGCGCGCAACACGTTGCGGCCGGCGGGCTGGTACCCGCGGCCGGCATCCACCTCGGCGCGCAGGAAGGCGCCCATTTGGTGGATCACGGGTTCTACGGGCGCGAGGGCCTCGGCCCAATCCGGATCAATCAGTTCAGAGAGCGGAGTCACGCCACCCAGCCTAGCTGCGGCAAACGGGCGGGGGAGTGAACTTGCCAGCTCGCTTGGGCTAGATGATGGGCGCGGAGGAGCCGGCGCGGATTGTCGGCGGCTGCCTCTAGACTCTGGGGCATGGGTGGGAGAGTGGACATCATTTTGGATGTGGACACGGGAATCGATGATTCCCTGGCCATTGCGTACACGCTTGGAGCGCCGGAAGGGCGGCTCATCGGTGTGGTGAGCACCTATGGAAACGTGACCGAGGCGGTGGGTGCGCGCAACAGCTTGGCGGTGCTGGATCTCCTGGGTGCTCGCGACGTGCCCGTTTACCATGGGCTTACCCATCCGCAGGAGCGGAGTAGCTTCACGGTTTCCTCATCGGCCGCGTTCATTCATGGCGAAAATGGGGTGGGGAATGCGGATCTCCCGGCCTCCTCGCGGGAGGTGAAAGCCGATGGGCTTGCGTTCATTGAGCGCGAAATTCGGGCGCATGCGGCTGCCGGTGTGCCGCTGGTTTACGTTCCTACCGGGACATTCACCAACCTTGCCGCGGTGCTGCGGCGGCATCCCGATCTAGCCGGCATGATACGGGTGGTGGCCATGGGTGGCGCCTATGCGGTACCGGGCAATGTGTCCCCATGGGCGGAAGCCAATATCTCCCAGGATCCGGAGGCCGCCGCGGAGGTGTTTGCCAGCGGAGCAGATCTCACGCTGGTGGGGCTGGATGTCACCCATCAAACGGTCCTCACTGCCCAGCAGGCGGAACGGTGGCGTGCCGCAGGCACCGCGGCTGGGCGCTTCTTTGCGGATATGGTGCTGCACTACATCGGCGCATACGCGGTGAACTCGCCGAAATTAGGCGGGTGTGGCCTTCATGACCCGCTGGCGGCTGCCGTGGCCCTGACACCTGCCCTCGTGGGGACTGAGGTGGTAGCGCTAACCGCCGAAACCGAGGGTGAACAACGGGGCCGTACGCGAGCGGTTGCTCCTGGCGAGGGTCTGGGCGGCGTGGTCAATGTGGCACGCACCGTCCGCGTGGACCAATTCATTGACATGTTTATGGAGCGCACCCTGCGCGTGATTAGCCGTGGATAAAGAGTTTGGGGAGCGGGACGAAGGAACCGGCATGGATTCTGGGGCCGCATCGCGCTGGAAAGGCATGGCGCCGGCGCTGACCGGGGAGCAGCGGGCCGTGCTGCAGCTCGAAAAAGAATGGTCCGGGCGGTACTCCACGAAAGCCGCGGCCATCCGAGCGGCCGGTTTTAAACCAACGCACTACTACCTGGTGCTGCGGAGTCTCCTCGAAGCACCGGCGGCCGAGCTTGAGGAGCCGGAGCTTATCCGCCGGCTGCGACGTTTAAGAGATCGGCGCGTGCGCGAGCGCGGCGGCCGCGTGGACGGATAGGGTATGCGCGTGAGCGAGTTTCCCGAAGATGAATTTGACCGCCTTGCGGATGAACGTCGCGGTGCCGGTGTGGCTGGTGCGCATCGGCAGCATCACTCCAATAAGGCCTGGTGGATTGCCCTGGTGGTAATCCTCATTGCTGCACCCCTCATTGGGTGGGGTGCGGTGCAGGCGGTTGGGAACCGCTATACGACCGGGACGGCGTCGACACTCCCGAGCGCAACGGCGGCCAGTACGGCTCCGGCCGCGGAGCAGGCAACGGAACAAGCAACGGAGCCGGCCACCACACCCACGACGGAAACAACCGCTGCACCCGCCACGGAGAGCCCGTCGGCCACGCCGTCTACGGCGGCGGTACTGAGCCGGCCGGTACTGGTTCTTAATGCCACCGGTATCAACGGCTACGCGGCGCAGATTCAGGGGCAGCTTCAGAACGCCGGGTGGACCAACGTGAGTATCGGCACCTATAAGTATGCGCGGCCCTCGCAGTCGCAGATCTACTATCCGGCTGCCACGGATGCGGACACGGTGACGGCGCTTGGTAGCCAGCTGGGGATCTCGGATTTCCGTCAGAACGCGCAGGCCACCGGCGGTGACCAGATTGTGGTGGTGCTGGCGCACTAGCCTGCCGGCGGTCCAGCCTGCCGGCGCGAGTGCACCAATGCGCAGAAGTTGAGCGGAATCGGCTCAAGGCGGAATTACTTGCGGACGTAGAAAATGGCGTCATTGCGCGCGAATCTTCCGAAAAGTATGCGTGCGATCCCAGCCTATTTCGAGCTTGCACTCTCTGGCTGCGAGTGCCAGAATCTTAGTTGGCACTCGGAGGGTTCGAGTGATAATTCTTGCCGGCTCGTGAGAGGTGGTGGGTGGCGAAACAGGATCGTCACCCACCAGTTCGGCCGTCGCGGGCGCGTGCCGGGAATAGTGCTAAGGAGATGCAATGGCAAAGACCATCGCTTTCGATGAGGAGGCGCGCCGCTCCATGGAGCGCGGCCTCAACCAGCTGGCGAACACCGTCAAGGTGACGCTGGGGCCCAAGGGCCGCAATGTGGTGCTGGACAAGAAGTACGGCGCCCCCACCATTACTAATGACGGCGTGTCCATCGCCAAGGAAATTGACCTTGAGGATCCGTACGAGCGTATCGGTGCGGAACTGGTCAAGGAAGTTGCCAAGAAGACGGACGACGTTGCCGGTGACGGCACCACCACCGCTACGGTGCTGGCGCAGGCGCTGGTTCACGAAGGCCTCCGCAACGTGGCGGCCGGCGCGAACCCGGTGGGCGTGAAGAAGGGCATCGATAAGGCTGTGAAGGCCGTTGTGGATGAGCTGCTGAAGGGCGCCACCGAGGTGGAGACCCAGGAGCAGATTGCTTCCGCCGCCGCCATTTCCGCGGGCGATGAGGAAATCGGCAAGAAGATTGCCGAGGCCATGAGCAAGGCCGGCAAGGAAGGCGTCATCACCGTTGAGGAGTCCAACGGTCTGGAGCTGGAGCTGGAGCTGACCGAAGGCATGTCCTTCGATAAGGGCTACCTCTCTCCTTACTTCGTGACGGATGCTGACCGTCAGGAGGCCGTGCTCGATAACCCCTACATCCTCCTGGTGGATCACAAGATCTCCAACGTGAAGGATCTGCTCCCGGTGCTGGAAAAGGTTATGCAGTCCGGCAAGCCGCTCCTCATCGTGGCTGAGGACGTTGAGGGTGAGCCGCTGGCCACCCTGGTTGTCAACAAGATCCGTGGCACGTTCAAGTCCGCCGCCGTTAAGGCCCCGGGCTTCGGCGATCGCCGCAAGGAGATGCTGCAGGATATGGCCATCCTGACCGGTGGCCAGGTTATTTCTGACACGGTGGGCCTCAAGCTGGAGAACACCACGCTGGACCTGCTGGGCCAGGCCCGCTCCGTGACCATCACCAAGGATTCCACCACCATCGTGGATGGCTCCGGCGATCAGGAAGCAATCGACGCTCGCGTCAAGCAGATCCGCGGCCAGATTGAGAACTCCACCTCCGAATATGACACGGAGAAGCTGCAGGAGCGCCTGGCCAAGTTGGCCGGCGGCGTGGCCGTCATCAAGGCGGGCGCTGCTACCGAGGTTGAGCTCAAGGAGCGCAAGCACCGCATCGAAGATGCTGTGCGTAACGCTCAGGCCGCCGTGGCCGAGGGCATCGTCGCCGGTGGCGGCGTGGCTCTGGTCCAGGCCGGCGAGCGTGCCTTCCCGACCCTTCACCTGGAGGGTGACGAGGCCGTCGGTGCGAACATCGTCAAGGTGGCCATTGAGGCTCCGCTCAAGCAGATCGCCATCAACGCCGGCCTCGAAGGCGGCGTGGTAGCGGAGAAGGTGCGCACGCTCCCGAACAATGAGGGCTTCAACGCCGCCACGGACACCTACGAGAACCTGGTGGAAGCCGGCGTTATTGACCCGGTCAAGGTGACGCGTTCGGCGCTCCAGAACGCCGCGTCCATCGCGGGCCTGTTCCTCACCACCGAAGCTGTTGTGGCTGACAAGCCTGAGCCGCCGGCACCGGCCGCTGGCGCCGACGCCGCGGGCGCTGGAATGTACTAAAGCCCACGCTGGTTTCCGGCGATAGGTAACAGGTGGAGGCCCGGCACGTGTGCCGGGCCTCCACTTTTGTCTGCGGTAATAAGCGCCTTAGCGCCCCTCCGTCTGTTCGCCGGCGGGAGTAGTCGGATCCTGGCTGCGGCGCACCTCCTCAATCTCTCGCATCAGCTCGCTGGTGACCGCGCGAAATTCCTGGGTACGCTGCTTATCTGCCAGCGGGGAGTTCGCATTGCATTCTGCGGCGTCCCGCTGTTCGCGCGCCTCCCGGGCGGCCTTAGAGCGGCGCTCAATTGCTTCGAGTGCGCGGGTGGCCACCTCTTTGCGGTGCTGGCGCGCGGCCGACCTCTGTGCGGTGTCCGGTACGGAGCTCCCGGGTGCCGACGTCGTGGCGCGAACCGGAGCCCTCTCGTTTGAGAGTTGGTCCACGCTGGTTTCCAGGGTGGAACGCCCGGCAGTAGTGTCCGCCGGCGTCTCGAGCGTGGTGCGCTCCGTGCCCGTCTGCGCCACGTTATCGCCACCCGCTGCGATAATGCCGGTGCGGTTACCTGTATCGCCTGCTGTATTCACGCCTACGGGCGTGATGCCGGTAGTGGTTTCTGCGGCACGTGCCATGACGCGTTCGAGCGGATTCATGGGATCCGGCAGTGCGGGCGCGGACTGCCGAAGCGTGGCGAACGCGGATACCCGTTTGGGAACGCGGGTTCCGCTCGGCGTGGATATCGTTGCGTGCACTCCAGGATGAGCCACCGGTGTGGGTAGCACGCGGGCGAGCGGCACCACCGTGGTACTTGGCGCCGTCGCAGTATCGGGCCCCGGGGTGGACGCGGCGACGTCGTCGGCGGAAGGTACGCGGGTGGCGGCCTCAGCGTCCATACGCGAAATGCTGCGGCGCAAACGCTGTGCTTCGGCCTCGAGGTTCTGGCGTGCGCGGTCCTCCCACGGTTTCGTGCCCGGACCCGCGAAAAGGTGCTTGCGTGCCAGGAAACGCTCGACAATACGGAGGCGGGCGCGAACGAATACGCTGGGCGGAATGGCGGCGTACTCCTGACGAATCTCCGCCGTGTATTTCTTGTAGGCCTGCGGGGTGGAGGCAAGTACGGCCAGGTGGGCGTCGCGAAGGGCAATAACGCCCAGCAGATCCCCGCCCGCGGCGTCGCGATGATGGTGCGTAGCGGGATCGCTCCCCGGGGCGGCACCGACCGTGAATGCGCCCGGCTTCATGGTTGATCCCATGGCGTAGCGCATACCAAGGATCAGTGAAGATACGGCTGTGGCGCGATTCTCTGGCACCCCCAGACCAATGAGTTCGCGCCGGGCGAAACCGGCTGAGGCGCCCTCATCCTCACCGCCGCGGCCCGAAAGTGCGGCCTCCGGTTCCGTGGAGAATTCGACCCCGTGGTACCACATGGCGAGCGTGACCAACTCCGGATGACGCACCTCCGGCATGAAGGACTCCAGCTTTGAGAGGCACGTGATGAGGTGGTGCAACCCGTGGAACGCACGCTCGGGTGCACTCCAGCGGGCAATCAGGCGGTCATAAACCACGCTCAACTGCTCCTGTGGCAGCTGGCATCCGGCCTCCTGGACCGCGCTGATGTATGACTTGCGCAGCCACACCGGCAGATCAGCCATCGCTCTCCTTTCAGAACGCGACGAGTCTAGCTACTCTCGGCACATTCCGTGGTGGAGTGGTGTTGCTCTGCCGCCGGCTTGACAATGGCGCGTAGAAGGACCGGCGCTGGGACGGCCCCGGGGGGGGAAAAAAAGTGAGAGGTGGTTCGTAAGACGGCGGGGAGGCGGGACGGGGTACTGGCGTCCCGCGTTGATGCGGCGCCAACCGCTCCGATTGAACTACCGTAAGGGGGTGACTTTCCAGCAAGCCGTGCGCCCCCGCCCGCGGGTAGCGCTCATCACGGGCGGTACCTCAGGGATTGGGCTCGCTTTTGCGGACCTATTGGCCGCGGAGGGATGCGATCTGGTTCTGGTAGCCCGGCACGCGGATGCGCTGGCCCGTACCGCAGCGCGGTTCCCCGGCGTCCACGTGGAAACCATTCCCGCGGATCTCACGGACCCGAAGGGTGTGGACGCGGTGCTGGCACGGCTTGATTCGCCGGATCGCCCCGTTGATGTGCTGGTGAATAACGCGGGCCAGGGCCTCTACGCATCCCTGGCGTCGCGGGATACGGCGGCACTGGAGCGCGGTATCAGCCTCATGGCGACGGTACCGGTGAAACTGGGTGCCCACGCGGCGGCGGCCATGAAGCAGCGTGGGGGAGGCATGATTATCAACATCTCCTCTATCAACAGCTTCGTGCCCTTCGGCCTGTATTCAGCGATCAAGGCACTAGTACGGGTATGGAGTGAATCTCTGGCCGTGGAGCTTACGGGTACCGGTGTGTCATGCACGGCCGTGCTGCCCGGCTGGGTGCATTCCAATTTTCATAAGAACGCGGGTGGCAAGCGGTCCAATATTCCCGATGCACTGTGGCTGGAACCGGACGTGGTAGCACGGGAAGGACTGGCGGCGGCGAAAGAGGGTAGGCTCCGGTGCACGCCGTCGATCCGCTACAAGGTGATTGGATGGTTTGCGGAACATGCACCGCGCGGCATTGTGGCCGCGGTAAGCCGGCGCATCAACGGTGCGTCCCCTGTACAAAACGGTGAAAGAAACGGTGAAGGAGCCGTACGGTGAGCGATCTGGTACCTCTCGACCCATATTTCGATGAAGGCAAGGAACGGCATCGGCACCGCCTGCGGAAATTGGTGACGCGCCCGATCATGTCCACGGTGGTGCGCCCGACGGTGCTTGGTGAGGAGAACGTCGAGGATCTCGAGGGTGCTTTCATCCTGGTCCCCAACCATTCTTCCCACCTGGACGCGCCCATGGTGTTTTCGCTGCTGCCGGACAAACTGACCGAGCACCTGGCCACCGGTGCCGCCGCGGACTATTTTTATCGCCGCCCAGCCATCGCCCGGCTCACCTCCGCATTTTTTAACACCTACCCGGTGGTGCGCCGGTCCAGCGGCGGGAACGCGAAAAAGCAGGCGCGCGCTCGCGGCATGACGGGCCGTCTCCTCGGCGCCGGCGTCCCCATCCTGATTTTCCCGGAGGGCACCCGCTCACGAACCGGTAAGCTGGGCACCCCGAAGGCCGGCGCGGCGGCACTCGCTCAGAAGTACGATGTGCCAATCGTGCCCATTGCTATGTCAGGTGGGCACGAAGCCATGCCCGTAGGTTCCGCATTCCCGAAACTCGGTTCCGAGGTGCAATTGTTCATCGGCCGCCCCATGTACGGGCGTGAGGACGAATCGGCGGACTCGTATATGGAGCGTGTATTCCACGCCATCGAGCTCATGCTCGAGCAGAAGAGCGCCCACCCCGTGGACGAGGATGGTTCCAACCCGTTTAGTTCGACGCCGTAGCCGCACGGCGGTTGCTGGCCTGCGCCGTGTCCTGCGCCCGTGGCTTTACTGTGCGGACGTATTCTCCTTTTCCGTGCCGAGCGGGAAGGCAAGACGAATGGTGAGCCCGCCGCCGGGCGTTTGGAGCGCGTGCGCCGATCCTCCGTGCGCTGCCATCACCGCCGCGACAATGGCGAGGCCCAGTCCCGAGCCGCCGGACTGTCGGGAGCGTGAGGTGTCCGTGCGGTAGAAGCGCTCGAATATGCGGTCCGCCTTGTCGGCCGGAACCCCCGGGCCGTGGTCCTGTACGTCCACAAAGGCCTGGTTTCCTGCCGTACTGAGCACCACCTCGACGGGAGTACCGGCTGGCGTGTGGGTGAGCACATTGGAAAGCAGGTTTGTGATCATCTGGGTCACCCGGTTCTGGTCCGCGGTGACAATGATGGCCGGCGGCTCCGAGCCATTCGGGCCTGTCACCGCCGCGGGGTGCGAATCATCGCGCACGCGTAGATCAGACACGGCGTCCTCCGCCACGGCGCGCAGGTTCACCCTGGAAAGCGAGAGCGGACGGCCCTCATCCAGCCGCGCCAGCTGGAGGAGATCCTGCACCAGGCCGGACATGCGATTTGCTTCGCTCTCGATGCGGCCGATTGACTGGTCCATCTTGTCCACCGGAATGCCGCCCAGTCGGTACAACTCCGCGTAACCGCGTACGGTGGCCAGGGGCGTGCGCAACTCATGTGAAGCATCCGAGACGAATTGGCGCATGCGCCGCTCCGAGGCCTCCTTCTTATTGAAGGCCTGCTCAATGTGGCTGAGCATCATGTTGATTGAGGTGGCCAGCTGCCCCACCTCATCTTCATCGTGCCCGTGCGGTACACGCATGGCCAGGTTGCCGGCGGCGATGGAATGGGTGGACACCTCGATATCGTGAAGCGACCGAAGCGTGCGGCGCACGGACGCCCACACGAGAATGGCGCCCAGCACGGCGAGGGCTAGCGCGGTGAACAGGAACACGGTGAACAGCCGGGTGACGTTGCGCTGCACGGGGGAGAACGGTTGGCCAATCACCACCTTGCCCACCTCCAGGTGGGTGCCGCTGCCGGAGGTGACCACGGACTGCACCAGCACGCGCCAGTCTTTACCCTGCGTGCCATCCACGGTGACCGGGCGGTTGGTGGCGCTGTTAAGTAGCGCGGTGATATTGGTGGGGCGCCCGAATTCCGCCTGGGTCATCGTGGAAATTTGCTCCGCGGAGGCGCGCCGGCCGGTGGTGGGATCCGTGTAGTCGATGAAAATGTAGTAGTTGGAGATGTTGTAATTGGACGCGCCCGCCTCGCCCACCTCCGCGGGGTTGCCGGCCGCCAGATCCGAGAGAATCTGTTCGCCGACGGTGACGCCCGAGGAGCGCAACTGCTCATCTACCGTCTGAGTGAAATAACGGTACATGAGAACCGTGGACACACAGCCGAGCAGCAGGAAACTGCCGGCTAGGAGTGCCACAAAGATCCACGTGAGCTGGTTCGAGAGCGTGGAGACACGCTGCCGCCGCCCCCTGCGCGTGATGGCCATGAACTACTTTTCGGTCCGCAGTACGTAGCCGATGCCGCGGCGGGTATGGATGAGCGGTTGGAGGTGCTTGGCCTCCTCCGGATCAGTGATACCCAGCCCGTCCGCTGAATCGATTTTGCGGCGCAGATAGGAAATATAGGATTCCACGATGGACATTTCGCCCTGCCAGTTGTAATCCCACACGTGGTCCAGGATCTGGGATTTGGATACCACGCGCTCGGCGTTGATCATGAGGTAGCGCAGAAGCTTGAATTCGGTGGGGGAGAGCTCCACCGGGTGGCCGGCACGCTGGACCTCGTAGGAATCCTCGTTGAGCTCCAGGTCCGCGTAGCGCAGTACGGGGGATTCGTCCGCCGTCGGATGCGTGCGGCGCAGCACGGCACGGATGCGCGCCACCACTTCTTCCAGTGAGAACGGCTTAGTGATGTAATCGTCACCGCCAACGGTGAGGCCCTGCACCTTATCCTCCACGTCATCGCGGGCGGTGAGGAAGAGGACGGGGAGGTCCGCGTTCCGCTCGCGCATGCGCCGGAGCACCTCAAAACCGTCCATGCCGGGCATCATCACGTCCAGGACGGCGAGGTCCACGTGCGAATTAGCCTGATGGGCCAGCGCCTCCTGGCCGTCCGCCGCAGTCAGCACGTTGAATCCCGCGAAATGCAGGGAGGCTGACAGCAGTTCTCGGATCGAGGGTTCGTCATCCACTACCAGAATTGTTTCGGTGTCTTTTTCCGCGCTCATAAGTAACACCCCAGTCTATCTTCCTGTGAGTTTACTGGAAGGGAGCTGGGGTGTTATGGGAAATTTCGGGGCCGCTGGCGCCGGTGTTCTTTGTACGACGCCGGAGTGGCCCCGTAGCGTGGTTTAGTACGCGGTAAAGTCCTTCGCTTCGATCTGAGCCGGCTTCTCGCCGTTCTTGAGGGCGGCAAGACGGGCCTCAACTTCGGCGTCGTTGGAATGGTCCTCAAGCGCGGCGAACTGAGAAGCGAGAGAGGAGGCGGCTACTTCTGCCTTCCCCTGTGCCAGCGCCTCCTGATGCCGTACGCGATCCTCGAAGCGGGCGAGTTCTGAGGTGGGATCCATGACGTTGACGGAAGCGATGGCGTCCTGCACCTGGCTCTGGGCTTCGGCGGAACGCTGACGGGCCACCAGCTGATCCCGCTTATTCTTCAATTCGCCCAGCTTGTCCCGCATCTGTGCGAGCCCGCTCTTGAGCTGGGACACCACCTGCTCCTGGGACTGAATCATCGGCTCGGCGCTCTTGGCCTCCTGCTCGTACTGGAGCTGCTTGGAGATGGCCACCTTGGCCAGATCGTTCCAGTGGTCGGCTTCGCCCTGGTTGCCTGCGGCTGAGGCCTTGTCCGCGGCCTGTGAGGACGCAATAGCCGTCTGGCCCCAATCCTGTGCGGTGCGCACGTCCTCTTTATAGTCCGCCTCCGCGAGCCGCAGGTTGCCGATGGTCACCGCAACGGCGTCCTCCGCTTCCGCGATCGAGTTCGTGTAGTCCCGCACCATCTGATCCAGCATCTTCTGCGGATCCTCGGCGCGGTCCAGGAGAGAGTTGATGTTTGCCTTGGCGAGCTGGGCGATACGCCCCAGGATGGTTTGCTTCTCAGCCATGATTGTCCTTTCTTTGGTACTGGTTAACTGGCTTAGAACGAGCCTCCGCCACCGGAGAAACCGCCTCCACCAAAGCACCGCCGCCTCCACCGAAACTGCCTCCGCCACCGGAGAAACCGCCAAATCCGCCACCCCAGGAGGAGTGGTGATCATTTAGTAGATCGGAGAGGAGCATACCGGCGAGGAATCCGCCCCAGCCGTTTCCGCCACCTCCACGCTGGCCACGGGACCAGGAATTGTGTGCACCCGTTACGTCCTCCTGGGCGCTGGCAAAAGCCGCGTTCGCGTTTGCGGAGGCGTTTTGATAATCGCCAATGGCGGCAGTCGGATCCGTGCGCGAATCCCCAGCGGCTAGATTCCGCTTGGCCGTAGCCAGACTGGTGCGGGCCGCATTTGAGATGAGCCGCTGGTACTGATTGATGTAGTGGTCCGTTTGCTCAATGATCGCCGCAGCCTGGGCGCGCAGGGCACGGCCGGATTCCACCTGCCGCTGACGCGTATCAGCCGCGGAGCGCACCCCCACCAGGGCCGCATCCAGATCCGCTTCACGCGAGGTGAGGAGCGCAATCCCGGCCAGCGGATCCGCGCCCTGGGCGCTGTATTGTGCAACGGCCTGTTCCGCGGCCGCGCGGGCTGTGGCAATCTCACTATCCGTGCCGCCCAGCCGGCGTGCGTCCTGAATATCCGAGGAAATCGAGGCGATGTGCTCTGTGAGCTTCGCCGCGGCGTCATTGAGCGTGCTCTGTGCGTTCGCAATAGCGCGGTACTTGAGGAGCACGTTGTTCACGGCCTGCTCCACGATCCGCACGTAGGGGACAGCGCCGTTGTTATTTTGTGCGGATATCTGCTCACGCGCGCGGGCAACGGCGTCGTCCGCACCGCTCAGCAGTCCCTCAATTTCCTCCGGGTAGCGGCGGAGTGAGGCGACGGCGGCCGGCGAATACGTGCCCGCCAACGCATCCAGTTGGCCCTTCGCACCGGGCAGACCCTCCCGAATCTCCCGGATTTGGGTTTCAAGCGTTGTGAGCCGGTCCGTTACGTGGGAGGAGAGGTCGCGCAGCTTGCCAAAATCGGCCGCCTGCGCCTTGATAACCGTCTGCGCCTGCTCGGTGAGAGTCAGGATTTGCTGGTTCATCTGGCGCTGTTGCGCGGGCGTTTCGGGCACGTCGTCATCCAGCTGCTTGCGGATCTCAAATGCGGCAGCCACGCGCTGTTGCGCCTGCTGCAGCGTGTTCGCGTATGTTTCCACCGTGGCGAGGCCGAACTGGGCGCGGGCGAACTCCAACTCCGCGCCGGCCTGGCGCACGCCGTCATCCGTAGTAACCAGGGCGCGGGAGGCCCGCTCGGCAAGCGCTTTGAGGTCCGCTGCATCCTGCTTGGCGCTCTGGGACTTCCGGCGCTTCAGGTAGATCACCATCGCGCAGCAGATAAGCACCCCGATGATCGCAACCCAGATGGCGCCGGCGGGAGACGCAGAGTTGTTTGTGCTCCCGGTTCGCGCTTCAAGGTTGCGCAGGACCGCGTTTGCTCCGTCGGCCCACCGCCCGGAGCTAAAATTGCTGATCGCCGAACCGTCAAAGGCGTTCCCCACCGCCGACTGGCCGAAGCTGGCCGAGCCGGAAACATAGGAGTACTCACGGGTGCCCGTAGCAATGGCGATGAGCGAAGCCGTGGATGGCAAGCTGGCATTCCGTGCGGCCTGCGTGGCCCAGGAGGAAGAATCCGCGGAATCAAAACGATCCACGAATACCACGTACACCTCGTATCCGGTGGCTGTTCGGACACTCGCTGCACGGTTTTCCAGCGCGGTGAGCTCAGCGCTGGTGAGAACGCCCGCCGCATCTGAAACCGTCCCAGAGATAGCAACCTGGCCGGGCGTTTCGGCCATAGCGGGCGGAGCGGAAACCAGCCCCAGAAGCACCCCACACGCCAGCGCCAAAGCACTGAAAATCCGGCGAATCTTCACGGTTCCTCCTTCGCGGCGACGTCGCTAGCAGCCAATGTACCGGCTCCAACAGGATTGTGGTTCTGTAGCCGTAAAACTCAGCTCACACTCCACGAAGCCAACGCTGCGCCACTACTCGCGGGGAAGAGGACTGCTGGACACTACGGCGTCGCGATCAATGGATGTGCCGCGGCCTCGCAGCGCGTTGTTGATTTCATCCTCGTTGCTCACGTTGATCCTGCCGCGGGCGAGACGATCCATGACCAGGGCGATGGCGCCGTCGCCGGTGACGTTTGCCGCTGTGCCGAAGGAATCCACGGCGATGTAGGCGGCGATCATGAGGGCAATGGCTGAATCGTTGAAGCCCAGCATGGAGGTGAGAAGACCGGTAGCGGCCATAATGGCGCCACCCGGTACGCCCGGCGCCGCCACCATGGTGATACCCAGCATGAGGATGAAACCTACCGCCTGGGCGGGGCTCACCTGCAGACCCGTCATCCACACCACGGCGAAGGCGTACAGCGTGATCTTAGTCATTGAACCGGCCAGGTGAATGGTGGCGCACAGCGGAATGGTGAAGCCGGCAACGTTCTTATCCACCCCGTTGGTGAGCGCGCAGCGGTAGGTGACCGGAATGGTGGCGGCGGAGGAGGAGGTGCCAAGCGCCATCGCGTAGGCGGGCAGCATATGGCCAAGCGCCGTGAAGGGATTCTTGTGGGTGATCGAACCGGCCACCAGATACTGGAACAGCAGGTATATAACCGTGAGAACCACGGAAATAAGGAGCACCTCGCCGAAGCTAACGAGTACCTGCGCGAGGTTGCCGTTCATGCCCAGGTCAAGGAACATGCCGAAAATGAAGGGCGGAAGCAGTGGAATGACGAAGCTGGTGATCACCTTCATTACCACATCCTGGAATTCGGTGAGCAGGTGATAGAGACGGTTGGCATTGACGGCGGTCATTGCCACGCCCATGCAGAAAGCCAGGAGCAGGGATGTCATGACGTCCACCGGGGCGGGCATCTCGATGGTGAAATAGGGCTGTAGCTGGCCGGCCGCGATATCCTTTGCGCCTGCCACCTCGGAACGTGGCAGAAGGCGCGGATAGAGGCCACGCGCCACGGTATACGCAAGGAAACCGGCCAAAATCGTTGAAATGTAGGCAATGTCGGTGGTGAGGGCGAGCCACTTACCGGCACCGCGTCCAAGCCCCGCGATAGCCGGTGTAATGAGTGCGAAGATCAATACGGGAACGAAGAAGTTGAGGAAGTTCCCGAACAGAGAGTTATAGGTAGCAAAAACCCGCGCCAGAGGCACGGGGAGGAAGAAGCTGCAGGCGATGCCAAGTAGAATCGCGATCAGCACCCAAAATAGCAGGGAGTGAAAAACGCGCTTCATAGTTACTCCTTGATCGACAGCAATACAAACCGAGGCTAGCGAGATTTTCGCGGGGCTGAAGGCATCGTCCGGAATGTGGGCGTGTGATATTCGCGCCGGGGCGGTTCCGCGGTAGGCCGCTTGTGACGGGGCGATGGCCGCAGGGTGGCCGGCGTCCGAGTGAGATACCGGGCGGAACCGCGGCCGCGGAGTGCGCATCGAGCATTGTGCTGCCACTCACTCAAAAACTCAGGCGGAACCGCGGCCGCGGAGTGCGCATCCGAGGAAATCGGCGGGGCGGGTGCAGGCTGGGTACAATGAGGGGAACAGTGCGCCCGGCCTCGCCGGGCGCTTGTGGTGCGATGACAAAGGAGGGGACATGCCCAGCGGGAAAGTAAAATTCTTCGATGAGAAAAAAGGCTTCGGTTTTATTACCGGGGACGACGGCGTTTCGGTGTACCTTCCTGCCGCGGCCCTGCCGGCTGGTGTGCGCGTCAAGGCCGGTAGCCGAGTGAGCTACGGCGTTGCTGATACGCGCCGCGGCCCCCAGGCGCTCCAGGTAGAGGTGGAGCGCAAAGTGGAATCCCTGATGGCCCGCAACCGGCGCTCGCCGGAGGATATGGCGGCGCTGGTGGAGGATCTCGTCAAGCTCTTGGACCATGCCTCCAATCAACTGCATCGTGGCCACTATCCCGAAAATGGGGCGCCCCTCGCCGCGGCGCTCCGCAAACTAGCGGATGAATTTGATGCCTGAAACATTGACCGTGCGCCCGGAAGTTGAGGCGCGTATACATCCCGGCCCGGCGCCGGAAACTGAAACTGCGCTGGTGGGGGCGCAGGAAGAGGCGTATGACGCCCTGTTGGCCTACGTGCATCACCCTGAATACATCGGTGAGCACGCGGGCTACATTGAGGAGGAGCCTCGCGTACTCACCCAGGCCTGGCACTGCCTGCGGCCGGGGTACCGGGGCTGGTACTGGACGGTGACGATGGCGCGCGCGCCGCGCTCCCGCAAGCCTACCGTGGATGAAGTCTCACTGCTGCCCGGTGATGATTCGCTCCTGGCGCCGCAATGGATCCCCTGGGACGTGCGCCTAGAGGCCGCTAAAGCCGAAATTGAGGAGCGCAAGGAAGCGGAAGCTGCGGAGACAAATACTGAGGTGGTGCGTCCAGCGCGGCGCCGCACGCACAAACAGCGTGACCGTGTGCGGACCGTGACGCGGCGGGACGGTGCCACACGCCTCTCATCGCGTTCGGCGGCGGAGAGCGGACATCATGTCAAGCGGCGCGAGCACAATCGTTTGAGCGCCACGCCCACGCGCACCCTGCAGGCGCGCCGGCGGCAGGTGGTGCGCGGTTCGAGGAAGCGTACGTATCCGGTGGTTGAGTCAGCCTAGTGTTCCGCCTCCAGGGCCGTATCCGGCCGTATGCGTGGGGAAGCCCGGAGGCGATTCCGGGCCTTTTCGGGTATGCGCCGGCGGAGGGGCCGGTGGCCGAGGTGTGGTTCGGTGCCCACCCCGATTGCTCGGCGCTCATCGGGGTGGGGGCGGACGCGCCCCTTTTTGAGCCCGCCCAGCTTTATCCGTCGCGTGCCGGAACGGAACCGGTCACTCCGGATGCGGCCGGTTCCGTCACGGGCGCTGCGCTTCTCATTGACTACGTAGCCGCCCACCCGACCGAGGCACTGGGCGGCACGGTAGCGGCGGAGCGCGGCGGTGCCCTGCCGTATCTCCTCAAGCTCATCGCGCCGGCCCAGCCGCTTTCACTCCAGGTGCATCCCAGCGTGGCACAGGCGGAAGCGGGCTTTGCCCGAGAAGAGGCGGCGGGCATTCCGCGGACGGCCCGAGAACGCTCCTACAGGGATCGCAATCACAAGCCGGAACTGGCTTTCGCGCTGGCGCCGTTCGAGGCGCTCGCGGGTTTCCGCACGGTGCACCGGATTGCCGAGATCCTCGGTACGCTCCATGTTCCCGTGGCGGATCGGCTGCACGGCCTCCTGGCCGAAGTGGGGGTGGCGGGCATTTTCCGTCACCTGCTCTCCGCGGCCACCCGCCCTCAAGCCTCCGAGATTGCGCAGGTGGTGACGGCGTGCGAGCGCCGGCTTGCCCGCGGTGATTCGCCCTCCCCGCGTGCGGACCGCATCGCCATTGACATTGCCGGGCGCTATCCGAATGATCCGGGTGTTATTGCTTCCCTGCTGCTTAACCCCGTGTCCCTCCGGCCCGGCGAGGCGCTGTTTATTCCCGAGGGAACGGTGCACGCCTATCTGCGTGGCATAGCTGTGGAGATCATGGCGACGTCGGACAATGTGCTGCGCGCGGGCCTCACGGCAAAACACATCGACGTGCCCGAGCTGCTTCGCATTATGGATGATTCCGCGGCTCCGCCAATCCGCATTGCGCCCGAGCGTATGAGCCCCGAGGTGTCCACGTTCTACGCGCCGGTGGATGAGTTTGAGCTTTCGTCCGTTGTGCTTACGGATGCCACCGCCACGGTGCGGCTGCGTTCCCGTGGTCCGCGCACGCTCGTGTGTCTTGAGGGTGCCACCCAGGTATTTGCCGGCGGTGAGCGTGTTTACCTCAACGCGGGGCAGGCGTTATTCATCCCCGATGCTGACGGCGTGGCCGCGTTGCGCGGGGTGGCGCGCGTGGTGGTTGCGACGGTGCCGTAGTCTGTAACGACGTCGGTGCGGGTACGTTTGGGCCGCGGCGTCGACGGTTGTGAAAATACCCACCCCCACTGCGCAAAACCGCGGGAATCTCGCTATGTGACCCAAATGTGAGCGTGTGCGTGTCAAATGGTGGACATTAACTTGCCGTGACGCGGATGAAGCTTGAAACTTGCAGAGTGGGCGAGCCGATTCTTCGGCGCCTGGGCGTTCCACGCGTCCGAGAGTCCACGCTGGTGCTCCCCGAGGGTCGGGGAGGCCGTACTGGAGGCATGTTGAGTACGTCCACTTCGAGCCCATCGCGGCTCGCGCGGTATTTCAAACTTGAGGAGCGGGGCACCACCGTGGCGCGGGAACTGCGCGGCGGATTCGTCTCCTTCCTCTCCGTGGCCTACATTCTGGTTCTTAACCCGATCATCCTGTCCGGTACGGATTCCACCGGCGCCTACCTGGGCGGCGGCACCAGCGGCCCGAATATTCCAGCGGTGGCGGCGGGCACGGCCCTGGTAGCCGGCGTCATGACAATTTTTATGGGTGCCTACGCAAACTTCCCGCTGGTCATGGCCGCGGGCCTGGGCCTCAACTCCGTGGTGGCCTACACCATCGTCAAGCTGCCCGGAATGACGTGGGCGGACGGCATGGGCATCATCGTCCTCGAGGGCATTGTCATTACCCTGCTGGTACTGACCGGCCTGCGCGAGGCCATTTTCCGCGCCGTTCCCAAATACCTGCGCACGGCCATTTCCGTGGGCATTGGACTGTTCGTCACCCTGGTGGGCCTGGTCAATTCTGGACTGGTGCGTACCGGCGGCGGTACCCCGCTCAGCTTCGGCATTAACGGTTCGCTCGGGTCCTGGCCACTGCTGGTATTCGTCATCGCGTTCATCGTGACCGTCATGTGCTTCGCCCGTAATATTCCCGGCGGCATTCTCATTGGCATCGCCACCGGCACCGTGCTGGCCGTGATTGTGCAGGCCGTGGCACACCTCTCTCCGATCAGTGACGATAACCCCGCCGGCTGGGCGTCCAATGCGCCGGCAATTCAGGGCAGCCCGGTTCAGCTCCCCCATTTCTCTACGCTCGGTCAGTTCTCCATTGTGGGTCCGTTCCAGCGCCTCGGTGTGGTGGCCGTGGTTGTGCTGACCTTCTCCGTCATGCTCGCGGACTTCTTCGACACCATGGGAACAATGGTGGGCGTGGCCCGCGAGAGAAACATCTTCGATAAGAACGGCAATCCTGAGAACACGGGCCGCATTCTGCTGGTTGATTCGCTCTCCGCGCTGGCCGGTGGCATGGGCGGCGTATCCTCCAACACCGCGTTTGTGGAATCCTCCACCGGCGTGGCCGACGGCGCCCGCACCGGCCTCGCCTCCGTGTTTACGGGTATCTTCTTCCTTCTGTCCATGTTCCTGGCGCCCATCGTGGGCCTGGTGCCCAATGAGGCGGCTGCGCCCGCCCTGGTGACGGTCGGCTTCCTCATGATGCGGTCCGTTGTGGATATTGACTGGCAGGATATTGCCGCGGCCGTTCCGGCCTTCCTCACCATTGCCTTCATGCCCTTCGCTTACTCAATCACCGTGGGCATCGGTGTGGGCTTCATCATGCACGTCATTCTGGCGGCGATCACCGGTAAGGCGAAGCGGGTGCATCCACTGTTCTGGATTACCGCCGCGTTCTTTGTTGTCTACTTCATGCTGGATCCGATCCAGCATGCACTGGTGGGCTAGTAGCGGGGTGACCGGGCGCGCCGGAAGGCGCGCCCGCTTGCGCTTCCCCTTTACCACGCAGTGTGCCGCCGCTCGATGCGACGCGGACCTTCGGCGTCGTCGAGAATTCGTTCGTACGCAATCTGGACATCTCGCAATCGGAGCCCGAAGCCCTTGATAGGCTGAGCGCACATACCGGCCAGTGCCGGCGCGTAGTCCTCTGAAAGGGAGTCTCGTGGGGCGCACATTCGCCAGCCTGAAGTACTTTAACTATAGAGTCTGGTTCTTCTCTGCTCTGGTCGCAAATACGGGCCTATGGATGCAGCGAATTGCGCAGAATTGGCTGGTGCTGGCGGACCTCACGAATAATAACCAGTTCTGGGTGGGGCTGGTAACGGCGCTTCAATTCCTTCCCACCATATTTCTTATGCCGTTGGGCGGATCCCTCGCGGATCGGGTGGATAAACGCAAGCTCCTCATTCTCACCCAGCTGGCCCAGTTGCTCCTGGGGGTGGGGCTGGGCCTTCTGGTGCTCTTTAATCTGGCGTCGATCGCCTGGGTGTGTGTATTCGCGCTGCTGCTGGGCGCGGTTGCCTCGATTGATAATCCGCCCCGGCTCGTATTCATCACGGAACTGGTGCCGGCGCGCTACCTGCCGAACGCGGTGGGGCTCAACTCCATGTCCTTCAATCTGGCGCGCCTGGTGGGCCCGGGACTGGCCGGCCTCCTCATTGCGGAGATCGGTACCGGGTGGGTATTCATGCTCACCGGGGCCGTGTTCCTGGTGACCATGTCCGCGCTGTTCATCCTCCGTGCCGACGAGTACTATCCCACCGGCCTAGCCGGGAAGAAGCCCGAAAAAAAGGTGTCCACGCTGCAGGGCATTATGGATGGCGTTCGCTACGTGAATCGGCGTGGGGACCTCATGATCATCTTCTTTGTGGTGGGCCTCACCTCAATGCTCGCCATGAACACGCCGCTCACTACCGCCAACATGTCGCGTGCCGTGTTTGGGCAGAATGCGGGACAATTCGGTGCGGTTGGCTCCATTGTGGCCATCGGTTCGTTCTCCGGCGCCGTGGTGAGTGCGCGCGTGACTAAGCAGCCGCGCGTGCGCGCCGTGGTGTGGGCATGCTTGGGCCTGGGTATCGCCACCGGGCTGTCCGCCATTGCTCCAACATTTATCGCCTACTGCGTGACCGTGGTGCCCATCGGCTTCTTCATGGTGCTGGCACTCACGTCCGCGAATACGGGGATTCAGATGAGTGTGGGGCCGGAGGTACGCGGCCGCGTGGTCTCCCTCTACCAGACGGTGCTTCAGGGGGTTACGCCGCTCGGCTCGCTCCTCATCGGCTGGGTGTCGCAGGCGTGCGGCGCGCGCTGGGGGACAGCGCTGGGTGCATTTGCCGCGTTCCTGGCCGTGGGTGTTTCCTACATTCTGGGCCGCAGCATGTGGAATCTCGAGATTCATTACCGTATCCGGCACCCCTTCGAGGTGGAAATTCTGGGGCCCCTCGAGCATCACGAAGTTCACGCTGCGGGGCGCGGCAACGATGGAACGGGTACTGGGACAGGTGCCGGGCATGGTGATGGCGCCGGGATGGATACCTCGCGTGGGAGTGGGCAGGGCGGTCCGGACGACGCCGCCCGGCCGCATCCTGACGATGGTTCCGGTGGTGCGGCCTCGCGTAGCTAACCCGAGGAATAGCTCGCAACAGTCCAGCGTTTTAGCAACAGATTTTGTGCCGTAATTGCTACGGTGAGCGGGTGCGGTCAGGCGTATGCGGTCCCACGACGCCGTGCGCACAACGTGACGGAAGCTAGTGCCGCGCTGCGGACGGCGTCGTTGGAGGAGGGCGGATGAGCACGGACCTTGTGGATACAACCGAGATGTACCTCAAAGCTGTGTATGAGCTCGAAGAGGAGGGTATCCGCCCAATTCGCGCGCGGCTGGTAGAGCGGTTGGATCAGTCCAAGCCCACGGTCTCCGAAACGGTGGCGCGTATGGAACGTGATGGACTGGTGGCCCTCGACGGGGCGCGGACCATTCGGCTTACTCCGGTGGGGCGGCGTGAGGCCACCGAGGTGATGCGTAAGCATCGGTTGGCGGAGCGGCTGCTGCTTGATGTGGTGGGACTGCCCTGGGATCAGGTGCACGATGAGGCGTGCCGATGGGAGCACGTGATGAGCCGGGCCGTTGAAGAGCGGCTGGCTTTGCTGGTGAAGACGGGTGTGGACCCATATGGGAATCCGATTCCGGCGGCGGATTCGGCCGGTCCGGGAGCGCAGGCGGCGCGGGCGATGCAGCTAGACAGCGTGCGTGGATTTCTTAAGCGGACGCCGGATGGCGGCGAAGCGACACTGGCGCGCATCGGGGAGGTGCTCCAGACGGACGGCCACATACTCCGCGCGTTGGCCGCCGCCGGGGTGATCCCGGGTGCACGTATAGAAATACGTAGCGACGGCGATGTGGTGACGCTGTGCGTGCGGGAGGGCGACGCATATCACTCCGAAGGCGTACGGATCGGTGACTGGATGACCGCGCACCTTTTCGTGCATGCGTAGGTTTGGCGCCGGCGGGTGAATCGGCGGCGTGACAGGTTCGCTCTTTCTGTGTAGAACATCACGGTTTGTGTGCGAGCGAAGCAGGGCGCCGAGATATCAACAAAAGGCGGCAGGTCACGGCTGTCCACATATTGTTACAAAATCGTGACATTCGGGTAACGGTCCGTTATGCTCACATAGGTCGGATACGTAGAGCAACAGGAGTAGATCCATGACGGGACGTCGCGCCGCTGAGAAAGACGCGTTGAAGAGCGCCATCTCATCTCCCGCTGGGCGTAGCTTTTTCGCTGCGCTAGCTCTGGGAACCCTGGTTGGCACGGTAGTGCCGAATGCCAGCGCAACTGAACTTGATAAGGCGCAGGCGCCCACTCCCACGGCGTCCCAGGTGCCGGCTTCCGCCACGGCAGAATCGAATGGCTCTTCTGCCGTCAAGGCGCAGTCCACGGAGTGGAAGCTTGCCTCGGTGGACATTAAGGTCTCCGAGCCGGTCACCACCGCGGTGCAGACCCCGGCCACCGCGAATACGGCAACCGCCACCACCGCACGCGCAACTGCCGCGGACACGACGGCTGATACGCAGTCCACGGAGACCGCGACTGCCGCCGCTCCCACCACCACGGTGGCTGCTTCCGGCATTCGCGCGCAGATTGTGGCGATTGCGCGCTCGCTCTCCGGCTCGCCGTACGTCCACGGCGGCACCACGCCGGCCGGCTTTGATTGCTCCGGCTTCACCGCCTACGTATTCGCTGCTGCGGGTATCAGCCTGCCGCGCACCTCTGGCGCGCAGGCTGCCTCCGGCGTACGGATTTCGGCGGCTGAGGCTCAGCCGGGCGATCTGGTGTACTGGCCGGGGCACGTCGGCATCTATACGGGTAATGGGCAGCACATTGCGGCCCGCAACCCCTCTGCTGGCACCTACGAGGGCCCGGTTTACGGTTCGCCCACCTACATTCGCGTTCTCAACTAGTTTCTGACACTGTTGCTCAATGGCGCCCTTCGGGGCGCCATTTTTGTGCCTCCAGTCAACTGGGCCACTCCATTTTCCCCGCGGGCGAAGAAGGGCCAGAAACGGTAAATTCTGGCCGGTCCGGTGGGTGGAACAAGCGGTTGTATATCGACTAACGGGGTCGGAGCCGGCGCCCGTGAATTATGCTCTAGAGAAGTCCCGCATAGTGGCGGGCCTAGCTGAGGAGGCTGCATGGGCTACCAGCACGAGAATCTTGTGGTGTGCGGGGTGGACGGCTCGGAGTTGTCGCTGCGCGCATTGGCGTGGGCGGCGGAGGACGCGCGGCCGCGTGGTGCGCGCTTGGAAGTGCTAACGGTGTACACGCCCGGTGACCACGATGACGCGGCGCACCAGGGTGCCCTGAGCATTGCTCGGGATGCCGCCCGCACGGTGAGTGGCCTTGAGGTCACGGTGTCCGCTGAGCCCGGTGACGCGGCCGGCGTGCTTCTGGAGCGTTCGAAGGTGGCACGTCGCATTGTGGTGGGTACGCGTGGTGCTGGCAGCGGTGCAACGAACGGAGTGGGCCGGGTGGCCCGTACCGTGGCATCCCGCGCCTACTGCACGGTGGTGGTGATTCCGCCCCTGGATCGCTCCGTCCTCCCCATTCGCCACATCATCGCGGGTGTGGACGGTTCGCAAGCCTCCACCTACGCCTACTCGGTGGCCGTCAAGGAGGCGGCGTCGATGGGGGCGCGCCTGTCCGCCGTCGACGTCGTTCGTATCCAAGCAACGGGGCCACTGACGGGGGAGAACGTGGCCCGGGACATTCTGGAGGACACCCGCAACGAGGTGGCGCTCAAGCTATCGCCCTTTGCCGACGCCGAGGGTGTGGAGCAGGAATACCACGCGATAGAAGGTGTGCCGTCCAAGGTACTGGCGAAATTCTCCGGGGCGGTGGACCTGATTGTGGTAGGCACGTCCGGGTGGGGCGGCATCCGGGGCATGATCCTGGGGTCCACCGCGTCCAACTTGCTTGATCAAGCGCGCGGACCAATCATGATTGTGCCGCGCCGTGCGGACAGCAATCACTATGCTGGCGAGGAAGGTGCGGCGTAGTGGATCTCACGCGTGTGTAGCGAGCCGCCAGTGCCCGCTACACTAAAGGCGTTGCCCTCGTAGCTCAGGGGAAGAGCGACCGCCTCCTAAGCGGTAGGTCAGAGGTTCGAATCCTCCCGGGGGCACCGTACGTCACGGAAGCTACGGGGCGGTAATTGCCGTGCCTAGAATTGCCGTATGCCTGCAACTCAACCCGGTAATTCGGCCGGATCCCGTCTCGCCTATCAAACCCGCGTGGTACTGCGCCTCGGCACGCTCATTCTAGGGGCGGGAGCCTCGGCGTACCGGGTGAAGGTGGCAATGAGTCGGCTGGCCCATGCGGTGGGGCTGGCGCAGGTATCCGCGGTGGTGACATCACAGAGCATCACGCTTACCGCTCGCACGAATTCGGAATCCACCACCCAGACGGCTGAGGAGCGCTCCATGGGCGTCAACGCGGCCAAGCTGGATCGTCTCAACCGTTTTACGGTGAATCTTCCAAAGGCCGTGCTGGTGGAGGATGCGGATGCGGCCCTCACGCGAATTGAGCGCACCACCCGGACCTATCCGCGCTGGCTCCTGGCCCTGGTGACGGGTATCGCGTGCGCGGGATTCTGCTTCCTTAATCACGGCGGTTGGGTGGAGTGCGGCGCGGTGTTTCTGGGCTCCATCCTTGGGCAGGTATGCCGGTTACTCATGGCCAAATGGAACTGGAACACAATCGGTGTGGCATTCCTGGCGGGCATGATTGCCTCGGCCGCCTACCTTGGCCTGGTTGTGCTGTGGGAGATGGCCACGGGGGACGCCACCATTCATCAGGCGGGTGTGGTGTCCTCGATTCTGTTCCTGATTCCCGGTTTTCCGCTGGTCACCGCTCTACTTGATGTGCTGCGGTTGGATATGCTGGCGGGCCTCACGCGCGGTTTCTACGCGGGATTCCTGTTCCTGGCGGCGGGTATGGCCGTGTGGGCCAGCGCCTGGCTAGTGGGAGCGGATATGTTCGAGGGCCCCACCTACGTGATTCCCGAGCCGTGGCTATTCCTGCTGCGCGTGGGGGCCACCTTCCTGGCGTCCGGTGGTTTTGCCATGCTGTTCACGGCCGCGCCCTCGGCCGCCTTGATGGCCGGTGTGAACGGCGCCATCATTAATTCTCTGCGCCTGACACTGCAGGATGCCGGTGCCTACAACGTGGTGGTGTGCGGTCTTGCGGCGCTCGCGGCGGGCGTTATCGCGCACTTTCTTGCGCGCGTGTCTCCGCACTCTCGCGTGTCACTCTCCGTTCCGGCCGTGGTGGTGATGATCCCGGGCGTGAGTTTCTTCCGCGCGGTGAGCTCAATCAATGCCGGCGACGCCGTTGCCGCCGTCCAGCCGCTTTTCAACTGTGCGCTGGTGATTCTGGCGATTGGTGCGGGCCTTGCGGCCGCGCGGATGCTTACGGATCCGCACTGGGGTATTGAGAAGCCGTGCGACGCCGTGCCGTACTTCGGTGATTCGCGTGTCACGCTCACGCCGCGCATTCAGGCGAAGGTGCGCGCGGCGGTGAGGGTTAAGCATACGGAAGGTGGGGAGCGTCGGTAGTAGCGCGGTACCGGCGTGTACGGTACCGGGGCGCACGTGGTGCGTACTTCGGCGTCGTACGACGCCGCTGGTGCACTATTCCCCGGCCGCCGCGACCTGCTGCCACACCGCGAGATCCGAAGCCGAGTAGAGGCAGAACACGATTCGTTCGACCGGGCCGCTGTACGCGCGTGCCACCTCAAGCCCGATACGGGCCACCTCCGCCATGGGCCAGCCGTATACGCCGCCGGAAATTGCCGGGAAGGCAAGGGAGACGGCGCCGGACTTTTCCGCTACGCGTAGGGATTCGGTGAAGGCGCTGCGCAGATCCGCCGGATTACGTTGTCCGCGGTGGACGTTTGGACCCACCGTGTGAATGATGAGGCGAGCGGGGAGACGGAATCCGGGGGTGGCCACGGCCTGGCCCACGGGGAGCCCTGCCGGCAGTGTGGTGCGTCGGAGCTGCTGACAGGCAGCGTCTAGCTCCGGGCCGGCGGCATCATGAATGGCGCCGTCCACCCCGCCGCCACCGGCCAGTGCACTGTTTGCCGCATTGACGATGGCGTCGACGTTCAGCGTGGTGATATCGCCCTCGATTAATTCAATCTGTGCCATGTGAGCCAATTTACAGCCGTTGTATGGCGGCGGGCAGGAGGGGCGGGGTGGTTCTGCCGGACCACCCGGGACCTCAACCCGTAGCTATCGTGATGCGGTGCTATATAGTGGTTGTCAGACAGGTTCGATAACCAACGGTGCTGTTGAACCGATAGCCGCAGATCAATGAGGACTGGAGTGCGCGGATGCTGAGTGTCATGGCACATCAGATATCAGGTGTCCACCGCGGGGACGCACGCATTCGGCCCGCATACACCTCACCGCACATGACCACGCATTCATGCGGGGTCGCGCGTCCCATACACGAATAGAGGCCCCTTGGATCCCGCAATTCTTCTTGACCCGGAACTTCACCCCTATCTGCCCACCATGCCCCCGCAGACAGCGTGGGACCCCGTGCCCATGCGCGCGGCTGCGCGCGAGCTCTACACCGAGCCCACGCTTCCCGAGGGCGTGACGCGTGAGGTGACCCAAATCGACGTCGTCGGGGAAACGGTCCGCGTATTCACACCCACCGAAGGTGCGCGCGGCGTGATCCTCAACATTCACGGCGGCGGTTTAGTTGCGGGCGAGGCGCGTTACGACGACGCCTGGAATGCTCTCCTGGCACTGAGCACCGGGGCGATGGTGGTGAGCCCGGACTACCGCCTGGCGCCGGAGTACCCCTATCCCGTACCCCTCGAAGATTGCCTGGCGGCGTGGAAGTGGGCGCTGGCGCAGCGGCCGGGTGAGAAGGCCGCGCTCTACGGAGATTCTGCCGGTGGGGATCTGGCGGCCGGGCTCACGCTCTGGCTGCGGGATCACGCGGAACGGATGCCCGGCATGCTCGTGCTGGTGGAGCCGGTGCTGGATGATCGGCTAGAGACGGATTCTATGCGGGCGGGCGCAAACACCCCCGTGTGGAACCTGCCTAATGCGCAGGCCGGCTGGAAGGCCTATCTGGCGGGACGCGAGGCGGATATCTATGCAGCGCCCGGTCGGGCCGCGGATCTATCCGGTTTCCCACCCACCCTTCTGCTGGCAAATCAGTGCGATCCACTGCGAGACGAGGATATGCGTTTCGGGCGCACACTCACCGAAAGCAACGTGCCCGCAGAAATCATCATGCTTCCCCGTACATGTCACGGGGCGGTCGGCCTGTTTGGGCCGGCGGTATCGCAACGTGCGCGGCGCCTAATCAGCGAGCGCTTGAAGGAATTTTTCAACTAGGACTGGCCACCGCGGCGGAGAACCGGCGAGGGTGCTGGAGAAAATGGAGAGGAAATAATGACCATCGCGAAGCTTCAGAAGTATGAGGGTGTGTTCCCTGCTTTCTACGCGTGCTATGACGAGAACGGTGAGGTGAGCCCGGAGCGCGTGCAGGCGCTCACGGAATACCACATTGCACACGGCGTGAAGGGCGTCTATGTGAACGGCTCCTCGGGGGAGTGCATCTACCTGAGCGTGCCGGAGCGCAAGATCATCCTGGAGAACGTGATGAAGGTGGCCAAGGGCAAGATCACCGTCATTGCGCACGTTGCCTGCAATAACACGCGGGACTCGGCGGAGCTGGCGAAGCATGCGGAGGAGCAGGGCGTGGACGCTATCGCCTCCATTCCTCCCATCTACTTCCGTCTCCCGGACTACTCGGTGGCCAACTACTGGAACACGATCAGCGTGGCCGCCCCGAACACGGACTTCATCATTTACAACATTCCGCAGCTGGCCGGCACGGCTCTTACCCCGGCGCTCTACGCGGAGATGCGCAAGAACCCGCGCGTGATTGGCGTGAAGAACTCCTCCATGCCCGTTCAGGACATCCAGATGTTCGCCGCGGACGGTGGGGATGACCACATCGTGTTCAACGGCCCGGATGAGCAGTTCATCGCCGGCCGCACCATCGGCGCGAAGGGCGCTATTGGCGGCACGTATGGCGCCATGCCCGATCTGTTCGTCAAGCTCAATGAGCTGGTCAACGCCCATGACATGGATACGGCACGTGAACTGCAGTGGGCGGTGGACTCCGTTATTTACAAGATGGTGGAGGCTCACGGCAACATGTACGCCGTGATTAAGGAAATCCTGCGCATCAACGAGAACCTGGATCTGGGTTCCGTTCGTGCACCGCTTGAGCCGCTGGCTGAAGGTGATGAGGTGATCGCCAAGGAGGCCGCTCAGATGATTCAGGACGCGCGGGCGAAGTTCCTGGCCTAGCGAGAAAGGTTGCTATGAAACCCGGATTCGGCGCCCTTAACTGGGTCATCCTTCTTATCTACCTGGGCGGCATGCTGGGTGTGGGGATTTATTTCTCCAAGCGCTCCGGTAAGGACACGGACTCCTTCTTCAAGGCGGGCGGAAAAATCCCCGCCTGGGCGGCAGGGTTCAGTATCTTTGCCACAACGCTTTCCTCGATCACGTTCATGTCCGTCCCGGAGCAGGCCTTCAACACGGACTGGGCCTATGCGATCGGCTCGCTGGTGATCATCCCGATCATCCCGCTGCTCAACCGCTTCTATGTGCCCTTCTTCCGCAAGCTCAAGGTGACGACCGCCTACGAGTACCTGGAGGCGCGCTTCAACACGGTGCTGCGGACGCTTTCCAGCCTGCTGTTCGTCATCTACCACATTGGCCGCATCGCAGTGGTTACCTATCTGCCGGTGCTGGCGATCGCATCCGTGACCAGCGTGAATCCGCTGCTCATCGCGGCGATTGTGGGCGTGCTCTGCATTATTTACACGTTCCTGGGTGGCATCGAGGGCGTGGTGTGGAGCGACGTTATCCAGGCCTTCGTGCTCATCGGTGGCGCGCTGCTCATTATCTTTATCGGCGCGTTCTCTATCGAGGGTAACTTTGGCACCGTGGTTGCGGATGCGACCGCGAACTCCAAGTTCCTCTCCGCGGCAGATTTCGATCCGTCCAACCTGGCGCTGTTCGTTCCGCTGATCTTCGTGGGTCAGTTCGCGAATTCGCTGTTCCAGTACACGGGTTCGCAGGATGTGGTGCAGCGCTACCAGACCACCAAGTCTCTCAGGGACACCATTAAGTCCCTGTGGACCACGGGTGCGCTGGGCGTGCTCACCATCCCGGTGTTCTTCGGCATGGGTACCATCCTGTACTCCTTCTATCAGCACGCGGGTGAGCTTCCGGCGGACTTCAACACCTCCGCTCTCATCCCGTACTTTGTGATTACGGAACTGCCGGCGGGCATTGCCGGATTTGTGATCGCCGGTATTTTCGCGGCGGCGCAGTCCACCATTGCCTCCTCGCTCAACGCGATTTCGGCGTGCGTGGTGACGGACTTCCGCCAGCGCTTCTTCGCTCACAAGCAGCACCGGCTGACGGACGTGGCCTTCGCTCGCCTCACCATCATCGTGGCGGGCCTGCTGGGCACGGGCGTGGCGATCTACTTCACCGCCGGCAATACCTCCTCCACCTGGAACGTGTTCCTCACGGTGTCCGGCCTGTTCGGCGTACCCGTGGCGGCGCTGTTCTTCCTGGGTATTTTCACGAAGCGTGCGAATACGCCCGGTGTACTCATCGGTTTTATCGCCGCCATCGTGATCTCGCTGTGGGTCAATAGCATGGCCATTTCTTCCCTCCTCGTTGCAACCGTGGCGTTCATCGCGGCCATCGTGCTGGGGTATGTGGCCTCGCTGTTCTTCCCCGGGGCCACGAAGAATATTCGCGGCCTAACCATTCACACCATTAATGAGGAATACAAGAAGTAGTAGGTTCCGGACGACGTCGGTGACTCTCGTACGTCGCGGGGTACGACGTCGTCCACGGACTACTAGAAAGGGCAGGAGTAATGGAGCTCATTGAGTACCGGGGAGCGAAGATTGCGCGTCCGGTAGCAAACCCGATTTTGAAGCGGGTAGTGGATTTCCTGGCCGAGCATGATATCTCGGGCGAGGAGGCGGGGATTCATCAGGTCTCCGAGGATTTCTCCTACAACATCCTGGAGCTTGAGACCACCACGCCGGAGAATCGCGCCTGGGAGTCCCACCGCGATTTCTATGACGTACACGTGATTTTCCAGGGGCGTGAGAAGATCGCGTTCAATCATGTCTCCGCGATGAACCTGGGGGACTATGTGGCCGACGTCGATTGGCAGCAGATGACGGGTGAGCCGCTGTTCCACGTGGTGCTGGAACCGGGGGAGATTCTCCTGCTGGATCCGAATGATGCCCACGAAACGGCGCTGATCGCGGACCATGCCCAGCCCATTCGCAAGGCTGTGTTTAAGGTGCGGGTTTAGTGCCTGTTTTTGTCATGCTGGCCATTGTTACCGCGGCGCTACTCATCGGGGGTGCCTACCTCTTTGGGAAGGGCCGCGGCGGGGTGTGGCCGCTCCTCATGATGCTGGCTGCATTCGCACTCAACGCTTGGACGCCGCTACTCTCCGGGGTGGACCGGAGGCTGTGCGGCGCCGTCGGCGTGGTGGCGGGCGTGACGTCCATGGTGGTCTGGTATGTGGCTAAGGAGCGCCGGTCGCAGTAAGCGAGCCGTGCAGCACGGCGGCAAACAGACCACTCGGTAAGTCAACCGGGAGAGGCACCCGCATGGGTGCCTCTTTAGTGCTCTAGCACTCTTGTACGCCGGAAGCGCTATCGGCGTCGCCGGCCTCCGATTCCTTGATCGCCTGCTCCATGCGGTCCAACTTTGCGTCGATTTCGCCGGTGGCGCCCGGACGAATATCCGCCTTGATCACCAGGCCGATCCGGGAACCAAAGGGCGCCACGGCCTCGGTGGCGCGCTTGACCACGCCGAATACTTCATCCCAGGATCCCTCGATCTCGGTGAACATGGCGGTGGTGCGGTTGGGCAGGCCCGAGGCTCGCACTACTTTGACGGCCTCGGCTACCGCCTCCGTCACCAGGCCGTCGGCGCGGCTGGTCCCCGTGGGCTGAATAGAAAACGCGAGCATCATGATGGACTCCTCTGTGCAGTGACCGTGTGCCACAATCCTAGGCGACCCCGATAACCGGTCCTAGGCGGCTCCGGTAACCGGTGCCGCTAACGCCGGCGGAAGAACAGCCGAGCGGTGCCGTAACCGGCCAAGCCCGCGAGCAATACCGCTCCGGCCACGGAAAGCGGTGGGCGGAGGAGCTCAATAACAAACAGCCCACCAAACACACCGGAGCGCTGGGAAGCGGCGAAAAATGCCGCCATGGTCACGAGGACCAGCAGTATAAGTGCTGTGTACTCCGCGCCGAGGAGGGCGGCCACCAGTGCGCCCAACGTGGCGCCGGTGGCCAGCGCGGGGGCGATGCGGCCCCCGGACGCGCCCGCGCGCACGGCCAGCCAGGTGAGCGCCGGTTTTGCCAGTCCGTAGGCCACCAGAAGCGGAATCGCCGGTGCCGCTCCGACCATGAATTGGACCTGCACCGCGCCGTTACTTCCCACTTTTGGAAGTACAAAGGCGAGTGCCACGGCGGCGAGGCCGGCAAACGGAACAGTCCAGAGTACGGCTCGCGCCCGGAGCGGGCCGTGGTGGACACGGTGTTGAGCGAACACGAGGAAGCGGGCGAACAATTCTCCGCCGGCCCCACCCAGAAGCATGAGCCCCACCGCGATCGCGCACAGCAGCGCGAGAGCTCCGGCGGCGGTCCGCGGGCCGAATACGTTGTCGCCGAAGAGTTGCCCGCTGTTCAGTGCGCCCAGATCCATGTGTGGCAGCAGGTAGTAGGGCCGGTTGCCCGTCATCACCCAGGGCACCACCGTGGCTAAAGCGCTTACGGGCAGCGAGGAGAGAAACAGCCGCCAGCTGCGCACCTCACGCGGGGCTAGCAACGCCCAGGCCATGGCCACACCGGCGAGCGGCGTGTTGTAGACGGCTGCCAATCCCGCGCCGGCCGCGGCGGCGGAGAGGATAACGGCGTCGCGCCCGGAAATACGCAGCCAGCGTTCCAGGTACTGCGAGGCCCATACGGCCAGCTGACGTGGTGCGGCTTCGCGGCCGATCGAGAGTCCGGCGCCCACCACGGACACCTGGGTGGCCACGTCGAGCGGGGTAAAATGGGACATGCGCTGTCCGCGAATACCTGCGTTCATTGAGAGGGTGCGCTGCCGGCTCGCGTGGGCGCGCAGGTACCACCAGGCGAGCCCACCCAGCGCGAAAAGAATCAGTGGCCCCAGGATTCGCCGCGCGGTGGGCACCGCCTCAAGGGAGCCGTACCCGCTGAACACCTGTCGCCCGAACACCGCCAGCTGCACGCCGTAAAGAAGCAGGTTGCAGGCCAGCCCGCCCACGCCGGTGGCCAGCCCCGCGAGCGCCAGCGCCGCGAGCCAGCGCGGGAGAGGGGTGGGGCGCGATGTTGTCATGGTCCCATGTTGCCACGGCAGGCGGAGCGACGCCGGGTGGATACGGCGGCTTCGGATCGTTCGACGCCGGCGCTAGGGTAAGTAGGACGCTTCTGTTGGTGCGGTAGAAGGAGCCCTATGAGTTCGCACGGCATTGAGATTGCCACCCCGATACTGCTGCTGGTGCTGTCTCCGTTTGGGGCTGCGGGCATGCTGCTCACGCTCATCGCGCTGCTGGTAGGTATTGTGGCGGCCAGCCGTGATTCGGCGTTGACGGTAAAGAACCGCTGGTTAATTGTCGGGTGCTGGCTTGTCACACTGGTGGGCGCCTTCGTGGTGTTCAGTGCCTACGCGGCCACGGAGAACGCGGTTGCGGCCGGGGCCGCGCCGCCCGGGTGGACCAACGTGATGTATCCGGCGATTGTGGTGGCGCTTGTTGCGGCCGGTACAGCGGAGGTGCGGGTGCTGCGCCGGCGGCGCTAGTAACCCGGCGGATTGCGCCGCGTTACTAGCGGAAAAGCGCCTGGTAGCCCAGGACTCCGGTGACCACCAGGCCGAAGATAACAACTGCGATGCGTAGCGGCCGCTCGGGTATCCGCTTGCCCACGGCGGCCCCGCCGATGGCGCCCACGATGGCGCCGGCGGCGAGTAAGCCGGCAATGTCCCATGCCACCGCACCGGTTACCACGAAATACACGGAGGCCACCAGATTGACGATGGCCTGCAGCAGGTTCTTTATCGCGTTGTGCCGCTGAATGCCGCCGGTGGTGCAGAGCCCCAGGATCCCCAGCAGCACAATGCCCTGTGCGGCGGAAAAATACCCACCGTAAATACCGGCCGCAAGTACCAGGATAGCGAGGGCAACGGGATGGGTGCGGCCGGCGTCGTCGTGAGTAGCGATACGTGGCTGGAGTGCCATGAGGACGGTGGCCGCGAGGATAAGCACCGGCACCACAAATTCGAAGGCCGTTTCCGGCGCTACCGTGAGTAGGGCGGCACCGATTGCACCGCCCGCGGCGCTGAGCCCGGCCAGCATCCACAGTGGACGGGGAGGAACACCCCGCAGTTCGCTTCGATATCCCCACGCGCCCGCGATTGAGCCCGGCGTCAATCCCACGGAATTCGCCACGTTTGCGGTGACCGGTGGGATGCCCAGCGCCACCATGATCGGGTAGGAGATGAGCGAACCGGAACCCACCATCGTGTTCACCGCACCCGCTCCCACGCCGGCCAGCACAATGAGTACCTGCACCATGTTCCTCCTTCGGGCTCCTCCTTCTTGGCGCGCGGGCAAGCTACCGCGCAGGTTCCATTGTGCCGCGCGGGGCTGCTGGGCCGGGCGCCAAGCCCGCCGGCGGGGCAGGATAGGGTAAGGAATTGTGAGAGAACAACGCCTGAATGACGCCGGACGGCTTCGGATTGCCATGCCGGTGCTCCACACCTCGCCCCTGGCCACGCCCGGTGAGGGCGACGCCGGTGGGCTCAACGTGGTGGTGACCAACGTTGCCCTGGCGTTGGGGCGAGCCGGGCACCGGGTGGACCTGGTGACGCGGCGGAGCGCACCCGATCAGCCGGCTATGGCGGACGTGGCTGATGGCGTGCGGGTGTTCTACCTTCCTGCGGGTCCGGCACGCGCGGTGGCGAAATCGGCGGCGGAGGCGCTTATTGCCCCGTTTGCGAGCCAGTTCGCCGGCTGGCTTGCCGACCATCCGGTGGATATTGTGCACGCCCACCACTGGTTTGCGGCCGTGGCAGCACTGCCGGCCGCGCACGCGGCGGGACTGCCTCACGCGGTCTCCTTCCATTCCCTAGCTGCCCGCCCGGGCACGGGACTGGCGGGCGGGGAGCCTCCCGAATCGCCCGGGCGTGCGGCCGGCGAGGCGCGTGCGGCGGCGGAGTCGGACCTCATTATTGCCGTGTCCGGGGTGGAGGAACGCCTGATTCGGGATACCTACACGGTGCGTGAGCCGGTGCGCGTGGCACAGCCCGGTGTGGATACGCACCAGTTTCGGCCCGCGGCGGAGGCGCGACCGGCATGGCTCGCCAGTCTCACCGACGACCGCCCCTACGTATTCTTCGCGGCCCGGCTCCAGCCCCTCAAGGCGCCGGATCTGCTACTGCGCGCGATGGCCACCCTCCCCTCCGATCGCCGCCCGGTGGCCGTCATTGCCGGTGCAGCGTCACCGGATTTCGCCGGCTATGAGGGGGAGCTACGCGAGCTGGTGGCAGCGCTTGGACTGGAGAGGGATGTGCGCTTCATCGGCTCGCTCTCGCGGGAAGATCTGGCAGCAGCGCTCCGGCATGCACTCCTTCTGGCCACCCCATCCTTCTCCGAAACATTCGGCATCATCAACCTGGAGGCCTCCGCCTCCGGTATCCCGGTGGTGGCCTGGCGGGCCTCCGGCATGCGGGAATCCGTGCGGGATGGCGTGACCGGGACGCTCATTGATACGCGCGATCCAGAGGACTGGGGCGCGGCCATCGCCCGCTACGCCACTGACCCGGCTTTGCGCGCGGCCCACGGTGGAGCAGGGCGTCGATGGGCGCTCACCCGTACGTGGAGCACAACGGCGGCCGAGTATCTCGCCGCATACCGGGAGGTGCTATGAGCCTGCTATCCCGGCTGGAGGCCGCATTCGGACCCGTCTTTGCCCGGCCGTTATTCCTTCACGCCCATCCGGATGACGAGGTGCTGCAGGCGGGTGGCCTCACCGCCGCACTCGCCGCCGCGGGCCGGGCGCCTCTTGTCCTCACGGCCACGCGCGGTGAACAGGGTGAGGCACGCCCCGGCACGCTTCCGCCCGGTTTCACCCCCGCTCAGCTGGTGGAGCTCCGGACGCAGGAGTCCGCGCGTGCCCGCGCCATTCTGGGGGTGGGCGCCTTCTGTTTCCTCGGCGTTCGCCCCGCCCGTGCCACCGCCGCGCCGCGGAGATACGAGGATTCCGGCATGGCGTGGGTCCGCCCCGGGGTGGCTGGCCCGGCTCCGCACGCCTCACCTGCGGCTTTCACGCGTGGCCCACTTGCGGAGGAAATTGCCGACGCCGCCGCGTTTGCCTCCGCGGTCGGTGCCACCGTTCTCATCGGGTACGACGCCGGGGGCTCCTACGGCCACCCGGATCACGTCCGCGCCCACACGGTGGCGGAGGGTGCGGCTCAGCGCGCCGGTATCCCATTTATTCAGATTGTCTCCGGTGGTGACGTACCACCCGCCCCTGGAGAGGGCAGGACGGAGGCGGGCGTCGTCGTCGAAACACCGGAACAGCGTGAGGCCGTTATTGCGGCACTGAATTGCTACGGCTCCCAGCTGGAAGTGGTGAATAATGCCTATATTCGCCACGTGGGCGGCAATACGCAGGCGCTTCCACTGCGCGTGGTGCTCAAGTGACATCCGGCGCGGCTAGAGCAATCGGGCGCGATTCTCGGTAGTTTGGTTAGGTGAGTCCTTTCTTTTCCCAGCGCAAGAAGAACGGTGCGGATCGCCGCGGAGCCAGCGTCGAACCGCAGGCCGAGGTCCCCGCAGCGAGCGCCGCGGAACAGGTAAGTGGCGCCACATCGGTGCCGCCTCAAGGAAAGAACACGGCGGATAGCGCCGCCGGACCTGCCGCACAGGCCGGCGATGTGAATCCGCGCGAACAGCTTGCCACCGGTACGGCGGACACGACCGGCACACATGCGGGAGGTGCACAGCCGGCTGATACACAGGGCGCGGAGAACGCCCCGGCAGAACGCGGCGGAGAAGCTGAGCCCCGGCGCGGAAAACACACGGCGCCGGTGCCGGACACGGCGATATCGCGGGAGGAGCGGATGCTGCGCGCCATTGACGGCTACCGCGCCTACCTGCGCGAGCACGCCGGTTCGGCGGTGGACACCGTGGCCGTCGTGGATCTTACGCACCGGCATCCCAGCGGTGGGGCGGCTTTCGCGGCGGGATCACCCACCCTGCTTTCCTCCCTGATCCGGGAGGAAAAGGCGCAGCAGGCGGCCTTCAACGCGCTTGCGGCTCTGCGCGCCAAGATTGAGCGGATGTCCACCGAGAACGGGTACGCGCCCACACAACTGGCCATCGGCTCCCTCACCTGGACGGAGTTGCCGGAGCGCGAGCCGGCCGATGAGCTCTCTTCCTCCTACGAGGACACGGGTGAACTGAAGCTCAGTCCCGAGATTATTGCGCGTGCGCAGCAGGAGGCGGAGCAGCGGCTTCGCTCGGCCACGTCGGGGGTGGACGTGGGGAGCGGGATGCGCCGGCCCGGCTCGATTGCGCGGGGCGGTGCGGAAGGTAGTTCCGTAACGGATGCGGGACGGGAGGCGTCGACGTCAAGCGGGGGCGCTTCGGCAGCAACTCCAGGCGGTGCGGGACGGCCCGCCCGTGCTACGGGTACGGTCCGCGAAATCTCTGAACCCATCGTCTACGAGGCGGTGCGCATGGAGGATGCGGGCGTGGACGCGCGCATCACCCAGACTTTCGCGTTCGAGGTTAATCCCGCCATTCAGCGCGCCCTACGCGCCCACGGCACACCGGTGCGCGAACTGCGGCGCCTCGCCGATACGGTGAGTGCGGCCACCAGCGCCGACGACATTCTGGACGCCGTGCGCCGGCTCGGGCACATCTACCTGCCGGGCGCCTCCTACCGGCCGCGCGTGCTCCTCGGTACGTTTACGGACGCCGCGCGGACCATGCTGGACGACGTCGAAGCGATGCGTCCCTACATTGCGGATTCGGGACTGGTGGCCGCGGTAGAGGGGGATGCGGCGACGCGGAAGCTTTCTGCCGCGCCGCTCCCGCCCGCGAATCTCGCCGACCGGGCACCCGAGGCGGAGCGCGGCGTTGGCGATCACGACGTGCGGGAGCTGGCCGTCATTGAGGCGGTGGCAACGGGTAGGAATATTGCGGTCAATACCCCGCCGGGCTCCCACGCCATTGAAACGCTGGCCGGCGTTGTGGCCGACGCTGCCGCCTCCGGCCGCTCGGTGCTGTACGTGCCGGGGAATGGGGCCAGCGGTGCGGCCCTCAAGGCCGAACTGGACCGGCTGGGTGTGGGTGACCTGGTGCTGGACCTCACGGACGTGGAGGGGGCACCCTACCGGCTGCGCACCGGACTGCGCCAGGCGCTCCCCGAGGTTGACCTGGAGGGCACTAAGGCGCTGCGAAGCCGGCTGCGGGAAGCACGGGAGCGGCTGGAAACCTACGTGCGGGCGCTCCATACGATAGATCCGGAATGGCGCACCTCCCTCTATGCGGTGCTGGAGAAGCTGGCGGAACTCACCGAGCATGCGAATGGCCCCGCCACCCGCATCCGGCTCCCGCATGACGCGGCCCGAATGGTGGTGGAGGATCACGCCGGCGTGGCGGCCAGCCTGGAGGAGGCAGCCCGGCTGGATGCCTTCGCCGGGGGTGCGGCCGGTGCGTGGAGCGGCAGCCCGCTGGACCATAAGAATGATGCCGCCCGGGCACTCAGCCTCGCGCAGCGGCTGGCGGCCGAATCCATCCCGCTGGTCATGTCCCAATCACAGCGCGCCGCCGGGGAAACCGGCTTGGCCCGGCCCGCCACGCTGGACGCCTGGTTTGAGCAGGTGGGCATGCTGGAGGGTGTGGCGGCCACGCTGGATGTATTCCAGCCCGCTATCTACGAACGGTCCGCCCAGGACATGGTGGTGGCCACAGCCACCGAGCAGTGGCGACGCGACCATGGTGAGGAGATGAAACGCTCTCAGCGCCGCGCTCTCACCAAGCGGGCACAGGATTACCTCCGGCCCGGCGTGCGGGTGGGGAACCTCCACGCGGCCCTCGAGGAAGTGCAGACGCAGCGCGATATTTGGCGGCGCTACAACTCCGAGGGTGGATGGCCCAAGGTTCCGGCCGGCATGCCGCGGATCCGGGCCACCGCGGACGAGGTGTCCGAGGACGTGAGCGCGCTCGCGGGCTACCTGGACCGTGATGACCTGGCCACGCTCCCGTTTGAGGACCTGCTGGCCCTCACCCGGGACCTCGCCTCTCAGAGCGAGGAGCTGGATACGCTGGTGCGGCGCAACCGGGTGACCGGTGATCTGCGGCGGGCCGGCTTCGGGGAGTTGATTGATGATTTGGCGGCTCGCGAGGTGACCGTTGACCGCGTGGTCAGCGAATTGGACCTGGCGCAGGCGAACGCGCTCTTCGAGCAGCTGGTGGCTAAGAATCCGGATTTGGCGGCCGTTTCGGCGGATGAACTATCCGTGCTGGCGCGGGATGTGCGCGCACTGGACAAGCAGCACACCTCCACGCTTCCCGCGCCGGTTCACCGGGCGGTGGTGGCGCGTATGCGCGACGGGGCCCGGAAGCGCCGCGACGAAACCCTGGCGCTGGATGCCGAGCTACGTGACCGGGGCCCGGCGGCCCTGGCGGGCGTCATGGCCAGCCACCGTGATCTGGTGCAGCTGTCCCGCCCGGTGTGGATCATGCCGGCGCTCATGGTGGCCCGCTACGTGCCCCACCGCCCCTGGGCAGACCTGGTTATCATGGACGGCCTGGGGCATTCGGATCTGGCCACGGCCGTGTCGGTGATGACGCGTGGCAGTCAGCTGGTGGTGGCGGGGGATAGCGCTCGCTGCGAGGAGGATTCCGCCTTCGCGCGGATTTCCGCGGCGCTCCCAATGGCCACCCTGCCTACCTTCCGCGGCTTCTATGACGATTTCGCCACCGAATTCCTCACCGCGCACGGGCTCGCCGATGGCCTTACCCCGATTCCCGGGGTGGGGCGGCAGCAGGAGTCGCGTCTCACGGTGGTGGATGGCCGCGGCGTGCCCTCGCCAATTTCGGGAATGGTGGAGGGTCCGGCGGCCGAAGTGAACGCCGTCGTCGACGCGGTGGTGGAGCACTACCTCACCCACCCGGATCGCACCCTCGGTGTTGTCTCGATTTCCCGGGGTCACGCGGAGAAGGTGGCGCAGGCGGTACGGGAGATGGCGTCCGCGAACTCGGTGCTGGCGCGTGCTCTGGCTGCCTCCCCCAATGAGCCCTTCGAGGTGGTCACCCTGGATGGTGCCGCGAATCTGCACCGGGATCGCGTGATTCTCACCGTTGGCCTCGGGAAGACCACCACGGGGCGCGTGCTGCACACGTTTGGTGATTTGGGTTCCAACGATGGCGTGGAGGGGCTGGTGGCCGGTCTGGCCTCGGCGCGGGAACGCCTCACGGTGATCTCCTCGATCGCCCCGGAGGAGCTGGGGTTGGAAGGTGTCACCTCGCCCGGCACCCGCCTATTGGCCGCGTTGCTCACGGCTGCGGCCGGTGGGGAGAGCGCCTCCACGGCCACCGCCCACCCGGAGGATTCCGATGCGCTGCTGCGCGACTTGGCGAAGCGGTTGACGCTGGCGGGCTTCTCGGTGGCGCTGCAGTACGGGTATGAGAACGGGCCCCGGGTGCCGCTGGCCGTGGGGAAGGATGGCGTGTTCAGCGTGGCTGTCCTCTGGGACGACGACGCCTACGCCGCCGAGTCCTCGCTCCGCCGCCGGGATCGCTACTGGCCGGAGGTGCTTGAGGCGCACGGTTGGCAGGCCTACCGGACCTACTCCACCTCGGTGTTCCTGGACCCGCAGGCCGAAGTGAATAAGATTGCGCGCCTGGTGACCGGTGAGGAGCCCGCTCTGGCGCGTGGTCCTGTGCCGCAGCCGGAGGATTTCCACGCGGATTCGTGGGAAACGTACACGCCGTCCAACGACAACGCCGCGGAGCCGGCCGTGGCTGAGGAGGCCCCGGTGGTTCCCGCTCCGGTGGCGAAGGATCGTGGGCCGGCTCCCCGCATCACGGCTGGCCTGCCGTTGGCCGCCTATTCGGATGACGAACTGGATGAGATGACGGCCTGGATTGCTTCGGACGAGTTACCGCGCACGGAGGAGCAACTCATGGATGCCCTGCGCGCGGAGCTGGATATTCGGCGGCGCGGTACCCAGGTGGATGCGATCCTGCGCAACGTGGTGCGCCGGTCCGGATTGGCGCGGAACTGATGGGGCGCCAGCATAAGCCGGCCATCCGGCTCTCCACCGTGGATCAGGCGCGGCTGGACCGCGGGGAGATTGCCACGCCGGAGGAGGCCCTTGGCGAATCGGAGGGGAAAGAGGTGCGCCGGAGGCAGCGCACGGTAACGCCGCGCAATGCCGCCGAGGCAGCCTTGCTGGCAGAGCGCCCACCGCACTTCGGGAAGCTGTAGCCGGATAGAGGAGCCGGGGAAGGGTCACGCGAACGGTACTAGCGCCGCACCGCTGATTCTCCGCGCAGCGATTTCGCTGTTGGTTGCAGACAAAAGATCGCTGTATACAAAAGTGGCGGCCCGCAGGCCGCCACCGTTATCGCGCTAGTTTGCCGCGTGCGCACCATCGGCGCCGTGTGCGGCGGTTGGAGCGGTTACGTGCGCGGAGGAGAGCCGATCGCGAATCTCCTTGAGAACGGCCACCTCGGCGGAATCGGCCGGAGCTTCCGCCGGCTTTGCATGGCGCTCCTTGTATGCGTTCATCGGCGCCACCAGGCAGAAGTACAGCGCCGCGGCCACCAGCAGGAAATTAATGAGTGCCGTGATAATGGCGCCGGGCTGCACCAGTGAATCGTGAATGTGGAACTGGAGTACGGAATCGAAGTTCGGCTGGCCGAACAGTCCGGCCAGGATTGGCATGAGCACCTTCTCCGTGAGTGCCGTGACAATTCCGCTGAACGCGGCGCCGATGATGAAGCCGACCGCCACATCAATCGGGTTGCCCTGCATGATGAACTTCTTGAAGCCATTGAGCATGGTTTTCCTCCCTGCTAATCAACCGGTACGTGGATTAGGGGGATGACGATGGCGGGGCAATGAGCACAGCCCGCAATAGCGCCGTCGCCCCATAACCAATGACAAGGTTAGCGCGATTCTGCTCTACTGCCACGTAGATTTGCAACGTGCTGGTGTGCTCTCCCGTCACAATGCTGCCGGATTCAACATTCTCTCCGCGACCTACCACCAGTGCATTCCGTGTGACTTCCACTGCTTCCTTGCTATCCGCAAGATTATCGGGCGTGGCATACAGGGCCACCGTGGCGCCGGGGATAGCTACGCGTTCGGTGCCGTCCGCCTGAATACTGATGGGCACCACAACGCGCCCGGGTGGTGCAGCGCTGAGAAATTCCTCGCCCAGGAGTACGCCGGTGGAAATGGGCATGCCCGCGGGGAGAGCTGCTGTCACCACGTGTCCCACGGCTTCGCTGCGATCAGTAATGGCGCCGGTAGGTATGAGGTTTTCCGGCACCTCCGCAAGCGCCACCGTGTTGGTATCTAAGCGTGTACCCGCTGACACCTCGGCGGCGGTCACCACCACCGTGCGGGTGGCGGGTGTGAGACCGTTGAGCCCGGCCAGCCCCGTGGTGAGTGCGGCGAACGTGGCGAGGGCTATAAGAAAGTAGCGCCACCGCCACAGTGCGGCATGAAGTTTCTGCATGGCTCCACGCTATGGAGCTGGTAGTGCGCTTCGTGGCGGGTGGGCCGTGCCTGTGGATGCGGCCCACTTACTAAAATCTGTGGACCATCAGCGCAGCTCCTACTTTTTCGCCGCCGCGCGCGAATCCGTGTGATAGAAGCCCGAGCCCTTGAACACCACGCCGGTGGGACCGAAGGACTTACGTACATTATTCTTCCCGCAGTTGGGGCAGGTGGTGATCGGAGGGTCCGACATGTGCTGGTGCGCGTCAAATGCATAGCCGCAATCGGGGCAACGATACGAATAGGTGGGCACAAATCCTCCTCCGCGCCGGGGAAATCGGCACTCGGCGCCAACGAGTGCTAACTCTACGCCCGAACGTGCGCCCCTCGCCCACCCCTCGATTCGCCTACCGCGCAACCGCGGCGTTCCTGGTCACAGTGTGGTGTTCGCTCGCTCCCCCGTCATTCCAGCCCGGCGTGTGGCGCCGCGACCGAACGGCGTCGTGCTGGCAAGCCTAAGAGTGGCGGCCGTACTACTCCGTGGCGTTCATGTGCCGCACACCGTCCGGCGTTAGTGCCCAGGGCACGCGTACATCCATCTCCTCCTGCGGGAGCGAAAAGTCAACGAACTCCTCGCTATAGACGACGGCCGCCACGCGTGTATCGCCGCCCACCTCCTTGAGCACGCGGTCATACCAGCCGCCGCCCTGTCCGATGCGCTCGCCACGTGTGTTCACTAGCAGCGCCGGCACCAGCACCACGTCCACGTCCCGCAGCACGCGGGAATCCATGGCGGGGCCGGAGGGAGACGGCGGCCGCCCCGGTGCCTGGTCGGACAGATCCGCCCGAGAAACATACTCCGCCCACTCCCGAGTGAGACCCGGACCAAGCTTCGGGACCAGCACGCGAATCTTCGCCTCCGCCAGCCGATCAATAAGCAGATCCGTGGGCGGCTCCGCATTCACGTTTACATACACCGCCGCCGTGTCCGCGCCACGGCAGAAGTCCATCCCCAGATCGGCCAGACGCTGAGCGGTGAGGAGCCGCTTCCCCTCGGGTAGTTCGCTGCGCCGGCCGCGGCACAGGGACCGGAGAATCTGTTTCGCGTCCTCTACTGGAAGATCGCTGACGTCAGGGTACTCGGTGTCCATGGGGTCATTCTTTCACCGCCGACGCGCGTTGGGTTGGGCTGTGGATGAGTGCGCCAGATGTGCACCGTCACGTCGCGTCGTACGCAGCGGGCGCAGCGCGCCGGTAGGCTAACGCGCAGGAGGTAGGTATGCGCACCGTTGCTCAACAGCTTAAGGAAACATTGGATGTGGCCCAGCCGCTGGACCGGTTCAGCGTCACGCTATCGGAGGCCGTGGGATGCATCCTGGCCGAGGATGTGAGATCCACGGTGGATGTGCCGCCGGCGGACCTGGCGCTCATGGACGGCTACGCGGTGGAGGCGGATGCCACCTTTGGTGCGGATACGGCTCCGGTCACGCTGCCCGTCACGGAAGAGGTGTTTGCCTCCACGCGCGATGTGGTAGCGCTGACCCCCGGCACGGCTATTCGGGTGGCTTCGGGAAGCCGTTTGCCGCGCGGTGCCGACGCTGTGGTACCGCTGGCGGATACGGACCAGGACAACGTGACGGTCACGGTGTTTAGCCGGGTGGCGCCGGGGGATAACGTGAGCACGCGCGCTTCGGACCTGGAGGCGGGTGCGGTCATTCTCAGGGCCGGCCCCCGTTTATCCTCCCGCCACATTGCTGCGCTTGCGGCGGCGGGCCGCGCCAACGTGGGTGTGCGTCCGGCGCCGCGCGTGGGGGGCATGGCCATCGGGGATGAGCTGGTGGAGCCCGGCGGTGCTCTGGCGGCCGGGGATGTCTATGACGCCAATTCGCACGCGCTTGCCTGCGCCGCGCGATCCGCGGGAGCGGTGGTGTACCGCGTGGGTGCCGTGAGCGATGAGAAGAACGCGCTACGGGACGCCATTCAGGATCAGCTGGTGCGCGCGGACGTCATTATTACCACCGGCGGGCTGTCCTACGGTGGCGGTGACACGGTGAAGGAGGTGCTGGCGCCGCTTGGATCGGTTCGGTTCGACGCCGTCGCGATGGAGCCTGGGAACCAGATCGGCGTCGGCACGGTGGGGGAGGAACCGGAGAAGGCCATCATCATCTGTCTGCCCGGGAATCCGGTTGCCGCCATGGTGGCCTTTGAGGCGTTCGTGCGCCCGGCCCTGCGTAATATGTCCGGGTATCGGCACGTCACCCCGCGCTCCATCCGCGCCGCGGCGGCCTCGGGATTCCTGTCCCCGGAGGATCGGGAACAGTTCGTTCGCGTGAACGTGTACGGAGATCCGCGCCGCGGTTACGAATTTGAGGCTGTCGGGGATGCTGCGCAATCCTCGTTGGCCGCCCTGGCCGCGTCCAACGGCTTGGCTATTGTGCCGGCGGGCGTGGATCAGGTGAGTGTGGGCGACGAACTGGAGTGCATGATCCTTAACGGGTAGAGGTGGGGAGAAGCGTGGCCGTGTAGGTACGGCACGTCCCCTCCCTCACCGTTATCAATATTCACACCTGTCACAGAGTGGTGGACTGGGGTGGAAAACACGCCGCCTGGGAGGGGAACTCTCCCGGGTCCGCCCCTATGCTTACGAGCATGGGGATCGAAGGGTACGCGCTGTTCGTCGTGGTGGTGCTAGTCGCCGCTTACGTACTGCCGTATCTCTATTCACGACGCCGTGTGCTCGCTCAGGTGAGTCTTGACGATCGATATTCGGAGAACTTGAGGTTACTTCGCGTACCAGAGAAACCCAACGGAGTTTCTGAGAATGGCCCCACCGGAGCCGTTCTCTTTCGCAGGCCGGAGGTCATCATGGATGAGAATCGAACCACGGGAGAGGTGGGTGAGCTGGTCCGCAAGCGGAGCCGGCGCAAGGCCCGTATCTCCACGCGCGCGGTGAACCGGCAGCGGGGCCGAATGGGCGTGGGCGTACTGACGGTTCTCGCCCTTGTTCTGCTGATTGTGGCCGCTGTCAGTTCCTTTAGCTGGGTTCCCGGCATCGTGGTTGCCGTACTTGCGGCCGGAGCGGGCGGGTTTTTTGCCTACCTGCTGCGGCAAATGAATGATGCGGATATTTCGGACCGGGACGCGATCGCGGATATCAATGCGGATCTGGCTGCCCTACGTGGTGGTACGTCCGCGTCCCGGCGTCCGCCCGCGGCGCGGCAGCACTCGGCGGCGGCGCTCATGGAGCGTGGTTCGCAAAAATCTGAGCGGGCGGGTGGTTCCGCTGAACGTACTGACAACAGCGCCGAGGCGGAGGAATCCGCGTCCCCAAAAACTAGCGCCCGCACGCGCAACCGGAAGGTCGCGTCCGGCGCGGCCGAGACGGAGCGCGGGCGGGCTCATACCGCGCGCACGGCCCATCCGAGCGCGACGAAGGTGCGGGCTCGTGTGGAGGAGCGGCGGCCGAACCGTTCCGTGTCAGCTTCCGCGGGGCAGCGGCCGGCGCGGTCGGGCCAGGCTAAGCCGGCACCTCAGCGGGTGGTGCGCCGGGCGGTCTCGCCCTATATTCCGCCCGAAGTAGATTCGGCCCCGGTGCCCTATCGCCCCAAGCGAGTGGGGGAGTCTCTGGATACAGAGCGCCGGGTACCAAGCCGAGGCGGGCTGGCCGGCGGGCGGGCACTCGACGACACGCTGCGGCGTCGTCAGGCTTAGGTGTAGGTCACAGTACTGCATCTTGAATTTCTCCCCACCCGCGGCGCTATACTGAACAAGTTCCGCAAGGGGCTATGGCGCAGTTGGTAGCGCGCTTCGTTCGCAATGAAGAGGTCGGGGGTTCGAATCCCCCTAGCTCCACATTTATTTATTGGACCGGTAGGTGGAACCGCCGGGCGGCGTCGTACAAACAGGTGACACCATCTCAGTACCCGTTTGTAACCAAAATGGGTGACGGTATTTACATGGACGCCGTAGCGTAACGTTCGTGAACGCTAAGAAGAATTCACGCAGCTGGCTGCTGGCTCTCGCCACCGCCATTGCTTCGCTTTCGTTCGCTTCTACTCCTGCCCTCGCGGCCCCCGTTGCGGGCCCCAATAGCGCCACCACCGGGCGCAACTCGATTGGGCAAGAGCTCACCCCCGCGGGTGATTTGACCGAGGTGGGTGATCTACCTCTCAATGAGGTGGTCTCCCCGGATGGCAAGTACCTCATCGTCTCCAACAATGGGCAGGGCACCCAATCACTCCAGGTGATTGAGCTTGCCACCAAGAAAGTGGTGCAAACCCTGACCTACAAGTCGCCGGAGAGCCTCTACATGGGCCTGGCGATTTCTCCGGACGGTAAACATCTCTTTGCTTCCGCGGCGGCCAATGCCAAGATCCGTACCTATTACTTTGACTGTGGCAAATTGGTGGAAACTAACCCAATCCTGCTGCCTACCAAGGGCCCCAAGGGTGGGAGCATCACCATGTATCCAGCTGGACTGGCCGTGACGCGTGATTCCAAGCGACTGGTGGTGGCCGATCAGCTTGCCGATGCCGTCTCCGTTATTGACCTGGCTACGAACACCGTGGATACCGCACCGGTGGGGCACCGGCCCGTGTGGGTGACGCTCAGCAAGGATTCCCGCACCGCCTACGTGAGCTCGCAGGGCGGATCGGACGTGGCCGAGGTGGATATCAGCGGCGCCCATCCGGTGGCCACCCACAAGATTGACGTGGGCTTCCACCCCAATAAGTCCGTGCTTTCCCATGATGGTAAGCGGCTCTACGTGGCCAATGGGGACGCGGACACCATCTCCGTGGTGAACCTGGCCCCGCACAAGACCATCAAGACCATTTCGGTGAACGCGGAGAAAACCTCGCTAGTGGGCGCCAACCCCACCGGTCTGGCCATCGCCAGGGACAACAAGACCCTCTACGTGACCAACTCGGGTCATAACGAGGTAGCGGTTATCAACGCCGCCAACGGCAAGGTCAAGGGCACCATCCCTACCGGCTGGTACCCCACGCAGGTGCTGCTCCACTGTGACAAGCTGCTGGTGACCAGCGCCAAGGGGCTGGGTGCCGGCCCGAATAACGGACTTCATCACCCGGATCCCACGAACCCGGGACCGGTGGCGGAGGATCAGTACTCCGGTTCGATGATGAAGGGGATCGTCACGCAGATTGCCGTGCCGAACGCCAAAACCCTCGCCCGCTACACGGCACAGGTGAAGGCGAACAATACGCCGGCCGCTACGGCGTCGAACACGGTGGTGCCCAATGCGGTGGGCCAGGACTCCAAGATCAAGCACGTCATCTATGTGGTGCGCGAGAACCGCACCTTTGATCAGGAGCTGGGTTCTAACGGGCGCGGTAACGCCGATCCCTCCCTCAACCTTTTCGGCGACGAATCCGCTCCGAATACCCGTAAGCTTGCCCGCGTTTTTGTCACATTTGATAACTTCTACGCGGACGCCGAGGTGTCCGCCAACGGGTGGAATTGGGTAACGCAGGCCAATTCGAATCCGTACGCGGAGCAGATGTGGCCCTCCAATTACTCGGGTCGCAAGGGTCCCTATCCCAGCGAAAGCAATGATCCTGAGAATCGCGCGCAGGTCGGGGACTCCTACTTCTGGGAGCACCTCGCTTCGAACAATGTGAGCTTCCGTAATTACGGCTTCTTCACGAAGCACGCGGCGGATGGCCAGAATCACGCGCAGGATACTGAGGTGCTGGACCCGAATACCAATCACGATTTCATCGGCTGGGATTTGAACTGCCCGGAGTCGGCGGATTCCTTCGCGCCCCTCACCGGCAACTGTGGCCCCAAACCCACGGTGGAGGTGTGGAAAGACGAGTTCAACCAGATGGTGGCCACCAACTCGGTGCCGCAGGTGCAGCTGGTCCGGTTTGGCAATGACCACACGCAGGCCACGAAGGTGGGTAAGCCCACCCCGCAGGCCTACGTGGCGGACAATGATCAGGCGCTCGGCCAGCTGGTGGAGACCGTCTCCCACTCGCCGATCTGGAAGGATACGGCCATTTTTGTGACGGAGGATGATTCGCAAAACGGCCCCGACCACGTGGACTCGCACCGCACGATCGGCCTGGTTATCAGCCCCTACACGCGCACGGGCATGGTGGATTCGAACTTCTACTCCACGGTGTCCATGCTGCACACGATGGAACTGATCGTGGGGGTTGGGCCGCTTACCCAGTTTGATTCCTATTCGACGCCGATGAATGCTGCCTTCTCCGCCTCGCCGGATCTTTCGCCCTACACGGCGCTGCGTCCCTCCTACGACATGACCCTGAAGAACGGCGCGAATGCTCCACTGGCGGCCCAGGTTGCCACGCAGGATCTGTCCCAGGAGGATGCCATTGACGAGCAGTTGTTCAACACGGCCATTTGGAAGGCTGTGCGCGGCGCGGATGCTGTGATGCCGGCCCCGGTTGCGAATGTCATTCAATCTGGTGTTCAGGTGGATGAGGACGACGATGAAGCGGACGCGCCCGATCCTGGTGTCTACAGCGCTGCTAGCGATGGCGTTGGGGTGTGGCGGCCGGATGTTTCGGCCGGCAACCTATTTGATCCAAGTGCGGGTGTGAATAGCTGCCCCGTGACGTCTACGGACGCCGGTCGGGGTGCTGGCCGCGGCAATGGGAGGGGACATGCCCACGGTCATGCTGCCGAGCATGGTCATGCGCACATCCACGGGCATGGCAACGGGAACGCCTAGTCCGCGTGTTGCGCTTGAGCGCCGTGTCTGGGCGCTGCTCGAAATGCCAAGCAATAAGTAATCAACAATGGGTAATCATCGGGGCGATGGTTCCGGCGGTGGGAATCAACGCGAGAGCGTCTAGCTCCCAGGCATAGGGACCGTGCCGAGCGTAGCCTCTCGCGTGGCTAATCCTGCGGGAAAGTAGCGCAGCCCGGTGGCAACCCAGGCGGGGCCGCATCCTTCGGATGCGGCCCCGTGCCGTGACAGACGCGTCCAGCTCAATGTAAATGGACAATAAATCGCTAATAAATAGACAAGAATTGTCAATTTATCTATTCTTTTACCATGGGGATTGACGAACCATGGCTGCGTGACACAGTGACCGCGCTTCGGCGGCATCGTGGTGATACCACCGACATTGAGGTCAAGGCGGCCGCTGGCGGATATCCCGAGAATGCTGCCCAGACAATCTGTGCGTTCGCGAATATGCCGGGCGGTGGAACTGTCATTTTCGGTGTTGACGAGCGCACGGACTTCTCGGTTGTGGGTGTTTACAACGCAGCGAAATGCGAGGCTGCATTCGCGGCTCAGGCGCGAGATGCAATTGACCCTCCTCCCTATGTGGAGACGCAGACTCTAGAGATTGACTCCAAGCAAGTTGTGGTCGGAACCGTGCGCGGGCTGCCGATGAGTGAGAAACCGGCTTGCTATCGCGGCGAAGCGTATCTCAGGCAGGCTGACGGAGACTACAAGATGGCTCCGTACGAATTGCGAATGATCGAGGCGGCGAAGCTGGGCCTTGATGAACAAAAGCTATTCGATGCGCAGCCGGTGTCCGGTACCGCACGCAAGGACCTAAATGACTCAATTGTTGATGAGTATGTGACTGCATTCCGCTCCAACCGAATGCGAAGGCATTCTGCCCGCGCGAGTGCGATCGACATGGAGGACCTCCTTCGCCTTACTGGCGTGATCGACGCGGATGGCGTTCCGACCGTTGCTGGGCTCTATGCCATGGGAATCTATCCGCAGGGGTTCATTCCGGCACTTCGCGTGGATGCTGCCGTCAACCTGCCGCGAGGGGAGGAGGGACGCACAATCAAGAATCTGGAGGTATTTGAAGGTCCGCTTCCTACCGTCTTTGCTGACCTCCTTGATTGGGTGCGTGAAAACCTGTCCACGGTGCGCAGATATCGCGCGAGCGGTGACATGGTTGTGGAGCCCGAGATCCCCATGAACGCAGTGCGTGAACTCCTTGCGAATGCTCTAGTACACCGTGATCTCAGCCCTGAGACCTTGGGGAACGGAAAGTTCGTTCACGTCAGGTTGCTTCCGGATCGCCTGGTCATCCAGAATCCGGGCGGCCTGCGTGGTGTCACTCGTGAGCAGATTGAGAGCCCGCGGGATCACGCTCAGGCGGCCGTCAATCAGCGCCTCTACGCCATCGCCCAGCTTCTCCAGACAAGTTCGCATGACTCGATCATTGAAGGAGAGGGTGGCGGAATCCAGGAGGTTTTTGAATCGTGCCGCGAAGCGGGGTTGCAGCGCCCACTTCTCGTAGACACGGGTGTGGAGTTTAGGGCCATCCTATTTAGACCCACCGATGATGTTGGATCGCCGAAACAAACCTCTGTGGCGCCTCCAGAAATGGTGGCGGTCCCTGAACCGAGCAACGCTGACATGAATTCTTCGGGTAGCCGTGACGTTTCCGTACCGGAGAGAATCCAAGCGCGATTCAGAGGCATCACGAGCCATGGCGCTGAGGTAGGCGTGGCTCTGCTTCAACACGGCGAGTCGACCCTTGATGAAGTGTCGCAATATACTGGACTGTCGATTGCGCAGGCAAGGTACGCCCTCAATACACTTCGTCAGGCTGGGTATGTGGAGATGTTTGGTGGGCGTGGTTATCCTCGTACCACCTATCGTTTGGCATCGCGGTCCAGTTCTGGATCTCAATGCGACGGCGAGTAGCGTTTCCGCGAGGCAACGAAGTGCGGGCCTGCGCGCCACAACCGCTGATCGATGAAGTAATGGCAAATAGACAATAAATCGCTAATAAATAGACAAGAATTGTCTATTAATGTGTCTATTTGATTGTGGATTTAGCCGGTAGGCATGGTTGCCGCGCAGATCGGGCGCGCAGGCTCTCGGATCCGTCCACCGCGAACCTACGGGACCTGACTACCTACGCGGGCTTAGGCGTCGTACCAAGGTGTATCGGCCGCACCCGGTACCAGCGGGCCGCACCTTGCACGAACGTGCAGCGAAGGACGGGGTGTAGAACGGTGTGAGCTTTTACCTTCGGTGTTAGGGTTGTCACAGTGCAGGAGAGTGGCGGGCGTCACTCGAACGCGTATGTCGGCACATGGGCGTGCCGGCAGCTGCACCAAGGAGTACAACTATGGCACTGCAAGAAGTAACGTTCCCTTCGTTTAACAAGCGGGACACGGTGTACGGGTGGATTTACTACCCGGTGGATGAACCGGTGGGCATCGTTCAGGTGATGCACGGATTCGGTGAGCATTCACGGCGCTACCTTCACATGATTCAGGCGCTAACGGGCGCCGGCTTCATCGTGGCGGCGGATGATCACGTGGGACATGGCAAGACGGCCCAGATGAACCACACAAGCATGGACACGGGCGAGACTGGCTGGGAAACCTATATTTACGATGAGCGCTCGCTCACCGATATTGTGCGTAAGGACCACGCGGATCTGCCGTTCTTCGTATTTGGCCATTCCTGGGGGTCGATGATTGCCCGTGCCTACGCGGCGAAATATGCGAGCGAGCTGGCCGGCCTCATGCTGTGCGGCGTTGTGGAGCAAACACCGGGCATTTCCGCGGATATGATCAGCGAGGTTGAGGCGACGGTGAACGCCGACAACGGGGAGAAGGCCATCGGTTTGGATGCACCGCTGTTCCGCGCATTCGCCAGTTGGAATTACCGCTACGGCGAGGGCGTGCATCCGAATTCGTGGATTGCCTCCTACCTGCCCGTGGTGCTCGACCATGCGGGCGATCCAATGAATAATCCCGGCGCCACGGTGAGCGGTCGGTTCGAACTGGACTTCTGCAAGCTCTACCAGTTCGTTGCCAGCGACGATTACGCCGAGAAGCTGCCCGTGGACCTGCCGGTGCTCATCGTGGGTGGCGATCAGGATCCGGCCGGCAACTTCGGCGAGGGTACGTATCACCTGGCTAACCTCATGTGGAAGCACGGCATGCGGGATGTGCGCACGAAGCTGTACCCGGGGCTGCGTCATGAGGTGCACAACGAGCCGGAGTCCCGTGGGGATGTCGAGCACGAACTGGTCACGTTCCTTGAGGGACATCTTCCCGACGTCGAAGCGTAGCGGCACGCATTTAGTTGCGTGAAGTGGACGTCATAGTAGCCGCTATGTGGGCACGCATCGATTCTCGGTGCGTGCCCACCGTACGCTTAGTGCTATGGCAACAACGAACACGAGGCTGAAGCACGGCCTGACTTCCGGTCAGGTCGCAATGATTGGACTGTCCGGCGCACTTGGTACCGGACTCTTTTTGGGCTCGGGTTCGGTCATCGCCTATGCGGGTCCCGCAACGGTCATCTCCTATATGCTGGCGGGCACGCTGGCGCTCGCGGTGGTGTGGGCGCTGGCAGAAATGGTGACGGTTCACCCGGTGCCGGGCGGGCACGGGACCGTGGCGGCCGCTTACCTCGGACGTTTTGGCGGTTTCGTGGCGCGCTGGAACTTTGCCCTCACCATGGTGACGGCGGTGGGTGCGGAGGTGACGGCCACGGCCACCTACCTGCGTTTCTGGTTCCCCTCGCTCCCGATCTGGCTGGGCACGGTGCTGTGCTCAGTGGTGATCGGCGCGCTCAACATCTTCTCGGTGCACCTCTACGGCTCCTCCGAGTACTGGTTCTCCATGATCAAAGTGGTGGCCATCCTGGCCTTCATCGTGCTCGGCATCGCGGTGGTGTTCGGCGCGGTGCCCGGTGTGGAAGCCATCGGAATAACCAACCTGACCGAGCATGGTGGCTTTTTCCCGCGCGGTGGCGTGGGCGTGCTTGCGGCCGCGTGTATGGCGGTATTCGCCTTCGGCGGGATTGAAAACGTGTCCGTGGGCGCGGCCGAGTCCGAGCACCCGGGCAGGGACGTACCGCGTGCGGCGTCGGCAATGATTTGGCGCCTGCTCATCTTCTACGTGGGGGCGGTGCTGGTGGTACTCATGCTGCAGCCGTGGACTACCACGGCGGCGTCGAACGGAACGGTGGAGGAATCACCCTTTGTGGCCGCGCTGGCGCTTTCGGGCGTGCGCGGTGCCTCCCACGTGATGAACGCGGTGCTCATTGTGGCGGCTCTCTCCGCGGCAAACGGCTGCCTCTACTCCTCGAGCCGCATGATTCACGCCCTGGCCGTGGACCGGGAGGCGCCACGTTTCGCCGGCCGAACGGCCGCCAATGGGTCCCCGCGCGGTGCCGTGCTGCTGGCGATGGTGGGCATGGTGGTGGCGGCCGTGCTCTCCCTGGTGAGCCCGGGGCAGGCCTTTATGTGGCTGTATGGGATGGCTACGCTCGGCATTCTGGTCACCTGGACAATCATCATGCTCACGCACCTGGCATTTCGCCGGAAGCGCGCCGCGGCCGGTCTTCCACCCGCTGCGCATCGGCTCCTCTGGAGCCCCGTCACCGAGATCGTGTGCCTGGTGGCCGTGGTAGCAATTTTCATCGCCCAGCTCTGGCTCATGCCGATCGTGTGGTATGCGGGTATCCCGTATATTCTGACGCTTTCATTGGCCTACTGCGTGCTGCGGCGCGTACGGCAGCTGCCACCGCCGCGCGATTTGCTGACGGAGGAGCGGGCTGGACGTGCGGAGGAGCGGGCCGGACGTGGAGAATACGTGCACAAGTAACCGGCATCGGCGGCCGTATGTCACTCCTCCGCGCAAGGGTCCGGGGAAAGCAAATACCGGCGATGATAGGCTCCTAGAGCTCGAGGGTGCTTGATTGGGCCGTGAAGATGCGGATCCGGCACACCGGGCGGGCGGCGGGTCTAAGAGACGTGTTCGCTTCTATTCGCCATGCCGGCGCCTCCCTGGCCGTGGTGGTACCGGTGGTGCCCCGGTGCTCTGGGCTCTGGTACCGGGTACGTTCCGCGCTGTTGCGTGGTTTGAGGGACTCATCGGGGTGAGGTTGAGCGTGTATCTGTTTCAGTTGGTAGCCGGCGTGGGGAGAGGCAGTGAGTATGTCGAAACCCACGCGGCTTGAACGCGGCACGCGCCGCGCGGAAGCCACCCTCACCGAGCGTGATGAGCAGGCCCTCGACGTCGCGAAGCTCTATTACTGTGGCCGCACTCAGGAGCAGGTGGCGCGCGAACTTCATCTTTCCAGGCCGACGGTGTCCAAGTTGCTCGCTTTCGCCAAACGGCGCGGGTTCGTTCAGGTGGTTATTCATGATCCACGGGAGACGGATGAATCCGCTATGAAGCTTGTGCGGTCCGCTTTTCATCTCCTGGATCTACGGGTGGTGAGCACGGTGGGTAGCTCCCCGCAGATACTTCGTGAAAGCCTGGCGGCGGCGGGAGCCGAGGCGATTGCCGCCGTGATTCGAGACGGTGACACCATTGGCCTGATGGGCTCTCGAACCGTCTCCGCGCTTGCCCACCGCCTGGATGCGGACGTGGCTCATTCGGTAAGAGTGGTGGAACTTGCCCCTGGGCTGAGCCCCGCCCATGCTGCCCAACTCACCGTGCGTATGCTGGCTGCGCGTCTGGGTGGCAATGCATTTGAACTCGGGTGCCCGACCTTCTACGGCACCGCTGCGCAGAAAAATGCGGTGGAGCAGGAGCCCCGCGTGCATCGGGCTCTGGCGGCGGCAGCACAGTGCCGGCTGGCCGTATTCACTGTGGGCGGCATCGGGGACGGTGGCTTGCTAGGAGCAGGATTGTCCGCGGCAGAGTTCGAGGAGTTGGTGCAGCGCGCCGTTGGTGATATTGGGGCGCGGTTTATCGATGCGCGCGGGCGGGTATGCCTGCCGGACCTCAATAATCGGACACTGGGTATCTCCCTTCCGGAACTGCGGCACATGGAGCAGCGTCTTCTGGTGGCGGCTGGGTCCGAAAAACGCGCGGCCATCTACGCAACATTGGCGCACGGCTACGCGAATCGCCTGGTAACGGATTTTGGCACCCTCGAATACCTTGCGGCGAGGCTCCGGTCGCGGTGGAACTAACCCCCGCTGATGCTTGAGCACGCGGGCGACTCCTCGAGGCCGCGGTTGCGGCGGAGCTAACCGTTTACAAATGTTCCGCTCCGCTACGGAGTTTCCGGCCATTTTCAATTAATTTGATGAAAATGGCGCTGCGATGCGGAAAAGCGCGGCATATCGAGTGAACATTTGTCGAGGAATGCTGCGGGCGGCGAAGTGATGTACGGAATACATTGACTCCGTCACCTTCGAACAAAGGAGTTACAGGTGAGTATCGCAAAGATGATTGATCACACGCTCTTGAAGCCCGAAGCATCCGCAGACGAGATTAAACAGCTGTGCCGCGAGGCGCAGGAACTGGGCACCTGGTCCGTCTGCGTCAATGGGTGCCGCGTTGCTCAGGCGGCCACCCTCCTCGCGGGAACCGGTATCAAAGTGTGTACGGTGGTGGGGTTCCCACTGGGCGCCATGATGCCGAAGGCTAAAGCGTTTGAAACGCGTGCGGCAGTGGAAGCGGGTGCTGATGAGATCGATATGGTTATCAACATTGGTTTCGTTAAGGATGGCAATTGGGAGGCCGTCGAATCCGATATTCGAGGCGTGGTTGAGGCGGCATCGGGGGCGCTGGTCAAAGTAATTCTCGAAACGGTGCTGCTCTCCGAGGAGGAGATTGTTCGTGCCTGTCGGGCAGTGGTGGCCGCAGGCGCCCAGTTCGTCAAGACCTCCACGGGTTTTTCAACGGGCGGCGCAACCGTCGCGGCGGTCCGACTAATGCGAAAAACGGTGGGCCCTTCGTTTGGCGTGAAGGCGGCCGGCGGGATCCATACTCGCGCTCAGGTCGAGTCCCTCATCGAAGCGGGCGCAAACCGTATTGGCGCCTCATCCACCCGGGCACTGGTTGAGGAATCCTAATGAGCACGGCACCGATCACCCAGTCTGAACCCGGACTAAAGAACACCGCCTTTGGGTTCATCAAGAATTCGTCGCGGCAGCTCTCTGACGGCTACCTCTCGAAAACGCCGCTGATCCAGTATCTTCTGGTATCCATTTGCTTCCCCATGTGGGGAGCGGCGGCGTCCCTCAACGATATTCTCATTACCCAGTTCAAATCGATTTTTGAACTCTCCGACCTGGCCTCGGCATTTGTGCAGTCCGCATTCTACGGGGGCTACTTCTTCCTCGCGATTCCGGCATCACGGATTATCGGCCGGTGGAGCTACAAGTCCGGCATTCTCATCGGGCTGACGTTCTACATTGTGGGATGCACAATGTTCTTCCCGGCCTCCCGGATGGCCACCTACTCGGTGTTCCTGGCCGCTCTGTTTGCCGTTGCCATTGGGCTGTCCTTCCTTGAAACATCGTGTAATACGTATTCGACGATGCTGGGCCCCAAGCGGCTTGCCACCCTACGCCTTAATATTTCGCAAACCTTCTATCCGCTCGGCTCTATATTCGGCGTACTGCTCGGCAAATTCCTCATCTTTACGGGCGGGGATCCCCTCAAGGATCAATTGGGCGCCGTATCGGGAGCGGAAAAGCAGGCGCTCGCCGAGGAACTATTGCAGCGGACGCTGGGCCCGTACCGGGTCATTATTATTATCCTCGCGGTGCTCCTACTACTCGTGGCGCTCACCCAGATGCCCCATGGGAAGCCGTATCGCGGCACAACGGAGGTGAGGGCGAAGCTCGGGGAGACCGTCCGCTACCTCGCACATAATGCTCGCTTCCGTCAGGGCATTGTCACCGAGTTCTTCTACGTCGGTATGCAAACCGCGCTGTGGTCATTCACTATCCGGTTGGCACTCACCCTGGACCCGAACCTCAACGAGCGATCGGCGTCGGACTACATGATTTGGGCATACATTGCCTTCTTCCTGGGCAAAGTAATCGCAAACGTACTCATGACGAGGTTCTCCGAAAACCATGTGCTCATGGGCTTCACCGCGTTCGGCGTGCTGACAATCATTTACGTGGTGACCGTACCGTCGCTAACGGCCGTATACGGGTGCGTGCTGGCCAGCGGACTATTTGGGCCGTGCTGGGCAACGATCTATGCGAGCACGCTGGACGCCGTGACGGACAAGCGGCATACAGAGACCGCCGGTGCCGTGATCGTCATGTCGATTGTGGGCGGTGCCGTTATCCCGGCGATTCAGGGGTGGGTATCCGATACCACGGGCTCTATGCAAACCAGCTTCCTGGTTGATGGCGTGTGCTTCGCGATTGTGTTCGTGTATTTCTTCTTCCGGAATCGTGTGGCAAGGGCGCAGAGGTAACGACGTCGTCCGGCCGGGTGGTAGGTCCGGCTTGGTGGCTTGGTGGCTTGGTGGCTTGGTGGCTTGGTGGCTTGGTGGCTTGGTGGCGGCCCCGGCTTGGCGGCCGCCCGCCGTGAACACCGTCCCAGCAGCACCACGGCCCACACCTGCGGCCCCGGTACTCCGGGTCCCCAACCCTCGCGGCCCCAGCTGCTCCTATAGCCACGCCCCGGGGCAAAGCAAATCTAAAGAAAGAGTGATGGAAATGTTTAAGGTTTATGTGACGCCGGCTCAGTTCGGCAAGGAAGGCGCGCTACTGCTCGACGATGGCGAACTCCGCGTGGAGGCATCGCGATACCACACCGGTATCGAGTCGCTCAAACTGATGAATGCACGCGGGTTCGTTGAGGTCCTGCCGTTTATGGGGCAGATTATTTGGAACGCAGAATTCGACGGCGTGTCACTGCGGATGAAGAACATGTTCACCCAGCCGCATCCCGCCAAGGAGATCACGGAAACATACGGGTGTTTCGCCTTCCACTCCGGCTTGCTTGCGGCCGGGACTCCGGCGCCGGAGGATACGCATCAGATGCACGGCGAGTTTCCCACCTCCCGCATGGATCGTGCGTGGATTGAGGTGGATGGCGATACGCTCCGAGTGGTGTCCGAGTACGAGTACGTGAAGGGCTTCGGTGACCATTATGTGGCTCGCCCGTCCGTGACGCTCACGCGCGGCGCAGGACGCTTCACCATCGGTATGTCCGTCACCAATCTGTCTGAATATCAGCCCATGCCGCTGCAGTATATGTGCCACATGAACTATGCGTTTGTGCCGGGCGGGGTTATGTCGCAATCATTCCCGGATGAGGCGTTTGGGCTTCGACGCACCATCCCGGCCCATGTACACCCCACGCCGGCGTGGACCAAGCTCAACCAGGACATTCTGGATGGCAAGGTGGATAAGAATTCTTTGGCCTCCGCCACCAGTTTTGACCCGGAAATCGTCTACATGGCCGATGATTTGCCGCAGTATGGTGAGGCCGCGGAGTGCCGGTTAGTCCGGCCGGATGGAGTCACGTTCATGACGCACTTCTCCACCGTAGAGTTCCCGGTTGCCACCCGGTGGATCCTCTTTAACCCGGATCAGCAGGTGGCCGCATTCGTGCTGCCCGGCACCTCACGGCCGGAGGGTTTCCTCGCGGCAAAGAAAGCGGGGACACTGATCTATCTCAAGCCGGGCGAAACCCGTACCTTCCACGTCGACACCGGAATCGAGGATAAGTAATGGATATCGCTGTTATCGGATCCAATATGGTGGACCTGATCTCCTACATCACGCGCATGCCGAATGAGGGCGAAACGGTAGAAGCCCCTGATTTCCGCATGGGCTGTGGCGGAAAGGGTGCCAACCAGGCCGTTGCGGCCGCGCGTCTGGGCTCTCGGGTGCTCATGGTCTCGCGGGTTGGCAATGACATGTTCGCGGACCGGACTATCGAGAACCTCGCGGAGAACGGAGTGGATACGCGGTATGTGTCCCGCACCGAGGCCACCTCCGGGGTAGCGCCGATTTTCGTGGACAAGGAATCGCACAATTCGATCATTGTGGTGAAGGGTGCCAACGCGAAGCTGAGTCCGGCGGATATTGAGAACGCGGCGGCCGATATTGAGAAGTGCCAGCTGATTATTCTTCAGCTCGAGATCTCTCTGGAAACCGTGTATGCGGCGATCGACTTTGGCCGGGACCACGGCATCCCCGTGCTGCTTAATCCAGCACCCGCCGAACCCGAGCTGGTGCTGGAGAAGGTGAAGAGCGTGGACTACTTTGTGCCCAATGAGAGTGAGCTCTCGATGCTCACGGGAATGCCGGTGGACACGCTGGCCGACATCGAGAATGCCGCGGGAGCACTGCTGGATGCCGGCATGAAAAATGTCATTGTCACGATGGGTGAGCGCGGTGTCTTGTGGCTGGCGCCGGGGCATGAACCCGTCCGCATTGATGCCACGAAAGTGGAGGCCCGCGATACCACGGGTGCCGGGGACGCCTTCATCGGCTGCTTTGCTCACTACCTGGTACAAACCGGGGATGTACGGGCCGCCATGAAGTACGCGAATGCCTATGCAGGGCTCTCGGTTACCGCTTTGGGTACGCAGACGTCCTATGCCACGAAGGATGCGTTCCTGAACTACCTCGGTGAGTAAAAGACGACGACGTCGTTGCCGGTAGTAGTACGCCGCGACGCTGCGTGGCTCCGTCCCGCTGCACGTTTCCGCGCAGCGGGATGAACCATGGCGGTGGGGCTATGGCGGCCTATCCGCTATCCGATGGCCTGCTGGGACTCCGGGTCAAAGAAGTAGAGCTCTTTAAGCATGGGCTTTACGCGTACCACGCTACCGAGGCGTGGCTGGCTGGCCCGATTGAGTAGTACGGTGACACGCTCCGGATTTGCGCTGAGATGCCCGGTACTGTGCTGGCCCTCTACGAGCGGGCCGTAGAGGAAGGATTGGGCACCCAGTATCTCCAGCATCCCCGTGGTGAGGGCTACGTGTGGTTCGTTCTCGGTGGCGGGTTCCCAGCTCTCCGGGCGCACGCCGATAATTACGCGGCCGGCCACCTGCTGGGCGATCGCCGCGGGGATACGGACCGGGTAGTTGCCAAGGTAGGCGATGCCGTCCGAATCGATGTCCGCGGTAAACAGGTTGATCTGCGGGGAGCCAATAAAGGAGGCGACGAAGGTATTAACCGGGTGCCGGTATAGACGCACTGGCGTATCAATCTGCTGGAGTACGCCGGCCTTCATGACGGCCACGCGATCCCCCATCGTCATGGCTTCCGTTTGATCGTGAGTCACGTACACCGTGGTGGTGTGCAGCTGGCGCTGCAGGTGAGCAATTTCCCCGCGCATGGTGACGCGCAGCTTGGCGTCCAGGTTGGAGAGGGGCTCATCCATGCAGAACACTTCAGGCTTGCGCACGATCGCCCGGCCCATGGCCACGCGCTGACGCTGACCGCCCGACATTTGCGCGGGCTTGCGGTCCAGCAGGTCATCAAGCTGAAGGAGCTTCGCGGCCCAGGTAACACGTTCCCTGATCTCTGATTTGGGCACCTTGAGGTTTTCCAGTGCGAAGGCCATATTGCCGGCTACGGTCATGTTCGGGTAGAGGGCGTAGGACTGAAACACCATGGCCACGCCGCGGTTTCTTGGGCGCACGTGTGTCATGTCCTTGCCGCCAATTAAAATACGGCCGTCGGTGGTGGGTTCAAGGCCGGCCACCATGCGGAGGGTGGTGGACTTCCCGCAGCCGGACGGACCAACGATGACCACGCATTCGCCGTCCTGTATGTCCATTGAGAGTTTGTTGACTGCGGGGACCTCGGAGCCCGAGAACAGTCGGGTTGCTTCATCGAGAGTGACGCTTGCCATGTTTCTCCGGATTCTACTTGGGCCCGTTCCTGGTGGGTGCAGTGCTCACGCCGAACGGGAAGATTTGTTTCGCGGGGCGCTCACGCTGTTGATTGACGTGAGCGCCCCGCCCGCGCTAAGCGCGTTGGTGATGGTGGGCCGGCCCGCCGCGAACGGGCCGGCCACGGCCCGGAGTTTTACAGCTTCGGCTTGATCTGGGAGTCGATCGTGTCCTGCATCGTGGAGTTCAGATCGGTGAACACGGAGGTGACGTCCTCGCCGCCGGTGGTGATCTTGTCCAGCGCGGCGCCGATGGTCTGCCCGCCACCGGGCACGAACACGCGGCCGTTATCCTGCTTGGTGGTAAGCGGCAGCTGCTTGACGGCGGTCTCGAAGTTCGGGTTCTTCTGGATGAAGGACTTCTCGGCTGGGAGATCCAGGGCGGAGGTGCGCACCGGCATATAGCCGGTGGCCTGGGTGAAGGTCACGGTGTTCTCAGCATTGGTGAGGAAAGCGGCAAACTTGGCGGCCGCATCCTTGTGCTCAGACTTCTCAAGTACGGCCACGCCGCACCCGCCGGTGGCAACCTTGGGCTCGCCCTCGCCCGTACCGGGCAGGAAGCCGGTGCCCACGTTGAACTTCGCCGCATCCTTCACCGTGCCAAGAGAGCCGGTGGATTCGAGCATGGTGGCGGCCAGGCCGGCGGAGAAGGTGGAGGCGGCGTCAGCGGTGGACTTCATGTAGCCGTTCTTGAACTGATCCTGGAGGTACTGGCCGGCCTTGATGGTCTCTGGTGCGGTCATGTTCATCGTCCAGTCCTTGGAGTAGGAGCCGCCCATGGACCAGAGGATGGACTGGAAGTACCAGTCCAGGTAGTTGGCGCCGCTCGGCACGGACATCGGGGTCACCTTGCTGTCCACGGAGGCCTTCAGCTTCGGAGCGAAATCGTTGTTCCACTCGTCCCACGTGTAGGGGGCGCGGTCGGGCAGGCCGGCGGCCTTGAACATGTCCTTGTTGTAATAGAACAGCTGGGTGGAACGGCCGTAGGGGACCGCGTAGTGGGAGCCGTCGTACCCGTACTCGTCGTAGAGGCTCTGCACGTAATCGGCCTTGTTGCCGTCGTTCTTGTCCAGCAGCTCATCAAGTGGAGCGAGCTGCTTATTGAGAGCGAAATTGAACCAGGTGACATCCGAAACGACGGCGAGGTCCGGCACCTGGCCGCCGGCGAGGGCCGCGTTCAGCTTCTGCTGTACTTCCTCGTAGTTGGAGCCGGCGTCCGTCAGCTTCACCTCAATGTTCGGGTTCTGAGCCTCGAAGTCCTTGATGATCTGATTCTCAATGTCCTTTGACCCACCCGGGTGATTGGTCCAGAAGTCGATGGTGACTTTGCCGCCATCGTCCGAAGCACTGGCGCCGGAGTTGGAGCCGCCACCCATACCGGCGCAAGCGGTGAGGGCCATGCTCGCCGCGGCAAGCAGCGAGACGAACTTGAGCTTCTTCATTTTCTACCTTTCGCGAAAATTGCGGTGTTTCTCGGGGGCCGCCGGCTCCCGAAGTCTGTACGTTGCGTGCCCGTTTTCTGTTGTTTTTGAAACCTGCCGGTCCCGGTGGTTGCGGGGTGTCCGGCGTCGGTGGAACCTATCCCTTGACGGCACCCGAGGTGAGGCCCTTGATCATGTTCTTCTGCAGCAGGGCGAACACGATGACAACGGGGAGAACCGTAAGCACCGTGCCGGCCATGACCGGTCCCCAATCGGTGAGGCCGTCCGAATTCTTCAGGAAGGTGAGGCCGATCTGGAGGGGAGCCGTCCGCTCGTCGTCGGACATCATGAACGGCCAGAGATATTCGTTCCAGTCATTGACGATGGTGATGAGAGCGAAGGCTGAGAGCGTGGGCCAGGACATGGGGAGCACCACGCGGTTGAGTAGCTTGAGTGGCCCGGCCGCGTCCATACGCGCCGCCTCGATGACCTCCTGGGGGAGGGAGAGGAAGTGGTTGCGCATGAGGAATGTGCCAAAGGCCGTGCCGGCCAGCGGCAGAATGATGCCCGCGAACGTGTTGCGCATATTCAATTGGGCAATAAGCGCGTAATTGGAAATAAGGGTCACCTGCTGGGGCACCATGAGCGAGGCGATGACGAAAATAAATACAAAGTTTCGGCCGGGGAAGCGAAGGAGGGAGAGTGCGTAGGCACTCAGCACGCCGATCACAATTTTCACGGTGGAGAGAATGGCCGTGATGATGACCGAATTGCGGAAGTAGGTGAGGAAGGGGATCTTGGTGCCCACTTCTTTGTAGTTGTCCATCGTGAACGGATTTGGCCAGTAGGTGGCCGGCACCTGGTAGATGTCCGGTTGTGTTTTGAAGGAGGCCACCAGAATCCAGAACATAGGGAAGAGGATGACGATGAGCGCAACGGCCATGGCTACGTACCCGAAAATAGTCATCCCCCGGGAATCCCGGATGGAGGGGGCTTCGAGCGCGGTGTGTTTTTTGCTCACTTCTGCTCTCCCTTCTGCATGTAGCGCACCTGCACCAGCGTGATGATGAGAAGAATGATGAACATGATGGTGGCCACCGCGGCGCCATACCCCGCGCGCTGGTTCATGAAGGTTTCCTGGTACACCTGGTAGACCATGGTGCTCGTGCCGTTGCCCTCCGGCCCGCCCTTGGTCATCACGTTGATGATGTCGAACACCTGCATGGAATTGAGCAGCACCGTGATGGAAAGGAAGAACGTGGTGGGGCGCAGTTGGGGAAGAAGCACCCGGGTGAGATGACGCCAGCGGGAGGCGCCATCAATTTCGGCTGCCTCGTCCAGGTCTGTACGCCGGCCCTGCAGCGCCGCCAAATAGATGACGAACGTGTAGCCCAGGTTCTTCCAAATGTAGGTGACGGTCACCATGAACAGCGCCCATTCGGGCACCTGATAGAAATCGGGGGCCACCTTACCGATGCGCGCCATGAGATCGGAGATGAGACCGAAGCTCGGGTCGAATACAAACTGGAAGGCCACGCCGATGGCCGCACCGGAAATGACGTAGGGCATAAACACCACGGCGCGTACAAACGAGCGACCATGGAGCCTGCGGTCCAGTACCAGCGCCAGGCCGAGTCCCAGTAGTAGGGAACCCACCACCGTTGCCACCGTAAAGATGAGCGTGTTCATCACTACCGTGGCCGTGCCCGGGGAGGTAAACCACTCCGCGTAGTTTTTCAGTCCCACCCAGGTATAGGAGGTGGCCGAAATATTCCAGTCCGTGAAGGAGAGGCGAAGATTATCGATCAGAGGCCGGTAGGTAAAAACGATAAGCAGGATGATGTTAGGTATAAGGAATACTGCTGCCAGCCACGCTTCGGATCGATCCGGCCGGTCCGATCGTTTGAAGTAGGTGGACAGCTTTCGCCGCGCGGGCTTCGCACTGTCTTTGATTTCCACGTGGATCGAAAGTACGGAGCCAAGGAAAACGCGATGTGTCGGGATGCTTAAGGAATGGTTACAAAACGGTAACCAGTGGCGTATCCCACGTGTGACAGGGTAAAAACAGTGGTTTTAGTCCCGGTAAGGCGACTTGCGAAAGCGCCCAATCGCCTCACGCTACCCTGCAAGCCTCGCAACGGTCTCCAGAATCGCGGCCACACCGGCGTCGAACACCGTGGGCTCTAGCAGCAGCGACACGGACACGTACCCCGGTGAGGCCATATCAAAGAAGTAACCGGGCTGCACGGTGTAGCCGCGCTCGCGGATGAGCGTGGTGACCAGTGCGTCCTCGTCCACGGTGGCGGGAAAACGAATGAGCGCGTTCCACCCGGCTTCGGGAATGAGTACGGTGGTCAGGCCGGAGGCGTCTGCACTCACGGCCCGCTCGAGTGCGGTGAGATTACGCGCGGTACGGGCGCCCACGGCTTCGAGCCGCTCGGGTACGCCGGCCAGCAACTCGGGAAGACGTTCCACGGTGAGTGAGCTGACGGGAAGGTAGGCGTCGGCGACGACGTCGAGGCGCGCTTTGGCTTCACGTACGTCCGCGTCCGGTCCGGAAACCTCGATCCATCCCACCTTTGCCTGCGGCGCCGCAAGCTTCTTGGAGAGACCGTCGAGGGCAAAGGTGAGCACCTCCGGCCGGCCGGCGAGGCGCTGACCGACTGGCCCGCTTGCGTGGGTGTAACCATTGCCAGAAGCGAAGCGAAAATCGAAAAATACCTCGTCCGCAATGATTGGTATGTTGAAACGGGTGCAGAGGCGGGTGAGCGCCGCAATGTCCTCCGCGTGCAGATAGGAGCCGGTGGGATTATTCGGGCTGATAAGCACCAGCGCCCGCACCCGGTTGGTGGCTCGCAGGATGCGCTCCACCTCAGCCACGTCCACATACCAGGTGCCGTCAAAGTGCAACGGATAGGGGATTTCCTCAACGTTCTCTAGGCCGGCCAGAGTGGACACCAGCGGATAGCCAGGCGTGGGGGAGAGTACGGCGCTGCCCGGATCGCAGAGCAATTTAAATAGCCAGGCGTACCCCTGCGAGGTGGAGGAGAGAAGGTAAAGATTGTCCGGGTCCACTGCGCGGTGCCCGGAGGTGGCGAGAAAATCCGCCAGCAGCCGCCGGGAGGCAAGTGGTCCGCGTGGATCCGAGGCCCACGGATTATTGAGTATCGGCGTGCCTAGACCGTGACGAGTGGGGTTGGAATCGGCCAGGTTAAACGGTGGGTGCCCGCTGGCGGCAGCCTTCCGGGCGGTACGGGCGGGCGCATTCAGAGTGGCGTTGGGGATCCGAGCGGAAAAACGCATGGTTCCACCGTACCGGCCCCGGCACCGGCTGTAATGGTTCAGTCCGCGGTTGCGTTCGCCCTGAGCGCCGTGCTCATGACTGTGGGCCGCGCGAGCATTAGCGTGAGAGTGTTCGGCGCCACTCGGCGCAGGAAAAGCGAGAGGAGAAATCATGGCAGAGCGCGATGTATCCGTTGTTTGGAAGGGCGATCTTGGCGCGGGCAGCGGCACCATCCTGGATTCCCCGTCCGGTTCTCTCAACAACCAGCAGGTGACCTGGGCCTCCCGCACGGGCGAGCCCGCCGGCAATACCAGCCCGGAGGAACTCATCGCGGCGGCTCACGCATCATGCTTCTCCATGGCGCTGGCGGGTGCGCTGGCTGATAACGGCACCCCCTCCACCGCCGTGGAGACCACCGCTACTGTTCACTTCGTGAACGTGGAGGGCGTCCCCACCATCACCAAGTCCGAGCTCACGGCGCGCGTGACCGTTCCGGGGCTCGATGACGCGGCATTCCAGAAGATTGCTGCTGACACAATCAAGGGCTGCCCGGTATCGCGCGCCCTGGCCGGCGTGGAGATTACGCTGGACGCAGCGCTCGCCTAGAGGGGCTAGCTGTCTGGCTGTTGGCGCTAGAGTTCCGAGGCGTTTCGGGGCCGGTGTGGACCGCCTATGGGCCACCTGCTTTGCGGCGGGTGGCCTTTATAATTGGGCGGAAGGAGGAGCAATGCGGCCGAATCCCACGGATCTCAATTCTCTTGCCCAGCGGGCGGCGGATATTCAGCTGGTGGTGGCGGATCTGGATGGCACGCTGCTACTGCCGGACAAGACGCTTCCGGCCGGTTTCGCGGCGCTCATGGAGCGCATGGCCGCGGCGGGCGTCCGTTTCGTGCCGGGCTCGGGCAGGCAGCTCCAAACGCTGGAAGACATGTTTGGCCCCTGGGGCGCGTCCATGCCTATCATCGCGGAAAATGGGGCCAACGTGGGGATTGATGGCACCAGCATTGCCACCACGTTCCTCCCCGCGCGGGTGGCGTACCGGGCCGTGAGCATTCTGCGCACGCTCAATACCCGCGCGGCTCCGGTGGGCATTATCTATTGCGGCGAGGACGCCGCCTATGCGGAACTAAACAATCCGGAATTCGTGAAGGAGAGCCTGGCCTACTATCACGCGAATCGTGTGGTGGATGACCTGCTGGCGCTGCCGGGTGGCGCATTCAAGATAGCGGCCTATGATTTTGCGGACCCGGCCACCCATATTCTGCCGGCGCTGGAGGAACTGCGCGGCCTCGCGGATGTCACCCAGTCCGGCCAGCACTGGGTGGACATTAATCCCCGTGATGCCTCCAAGGGGCGCGCGATCGCCGTCGTGCAGGAGCATTTTGGCATTACGCCCGCGCAAACGGTGGCTTTCGGTGATTTTCACAATGACATCTCGATGTTTTCTCGCGCCGATTTATCGTTTGCGATGGCCAACGCGCATCCCGATGTGCTGGCGGCCGCGCGCTACATAGCCCCCATGAACTCCGAGGCCGGCGTAGTCCGCACCGTCAACGGGCTGCTGGATCTGGCGGGGCGTTAGGGAGATGCCCGTGCCTGCAGTCGGCAAGCTTGCCGCAAACCTGCCCGGATGGCTGCTGAGATGCCCGTGCCTGCGGTCCGCGAACGTGCCGGTCTGTGAACGGACGCGTATGGGCGGCGTCGCCGGGATTACATGATATTTATGTAACGTAAATGGTGGCGCCGCTGCAACCCCGGGCCGGTACATTGGCGGCATGACTATTGAGGACGAGGCGCCGGCACTCTCCGAGGCGCTGACAACTGCCATTTCCAACGTCACCGGGCCAGCGATTGTGCTGGACCGATACGGCCGCATCGCGCTGTCCAACGTGTATGGGCGCGGACTTCTCTTCGACCTATTCGACGAATCAGCGCCCGCGGAGCCGTCGCTCGCGCAGTACGTGTTCGCTGACGAGCGGGCGCGCGGATTCTTCGGTGATTGGGATGCGGTGGCAACGGACATTGCCGCCCTGCTTATCTCCGCGCTTCAGGTTCATCCCGACGACGCCGACCTCACCGCGGTAGTAGACGGCCTCCGGTCCACGGATGAGTTCGAACGTTATTTCGCTGCCGCGGCGGGGACATCTGCGGGCGGTACGTCCGCCTACCAGCATCCGCTGATCGGCGAGGTGTCCGTGCTCCGTGAGGTCATGCTGGACGAGTCCATGGATGCCATGCTCATGATGTGGCACGGTACCGATGCGGACCAGGATTCCCGGCTGGGCTTCGTAGCGAACTGGCAGGCTATCGTCGAAAACGGCCAGCAGGGCGGCTGCGGGTGCGGTGGCTCCTGCGGGTGCGGCGGTGAAGGTGCCGGGCAGGGGGAGGCCGCCTGCGGCTGCGGCGGTGAAGGCGCCGGGCACGACGCCGATGGGGCGTGTGGGTGCGGGGGCTCCTGCAACTGCTAGGACCTGCCGGTGAGCGGTGGGTACGCGGTGCTATGTCCGGCGCGGATACGCGGCCCTGCGGCGGCCCGGCTCCGTTACCCTCGAATGAGGACGAACGGAAGGATAGTTATGGCGCTCATCGATCCGCGCACAAAGTATCCTCGGATTTCTCCCGAGGCCGTTAATCAAGAGGAGCCCGGGCTGGAATCCGGGCTCAACCCCCGCGCAGAACACGGGTTTGACACCTACCGGGGGCACGGGCGGCTGGAGGGCCGGCGTGCGATCGTTACCGGTGGTGATTCCGGTATCGGTTCCGCCGTGGCCGTGGCCTTCGCGCGCGAGGGCGCGGACGTAGCCATCACCTACCAGCCGGAGGAGCAGGAGGATGCGGACCGGGTAGCGGCGCAGGTGACGGCTGCCGGTCGCAAAATTGTGCTCCTCCCCGGCGAACAGAAGGATCCACACTTCATGGCCGCGAGCGTAGACCGCGCAGCGAAGGAGCTGGGCGGACTGGATCTGGTGGTAGCAAACGCCGGCCGCCAGATTACTCATCCATCCATCGTGGATATTTCGGATGAGGATTTTGACCAGACCATGAAACTCAACGTGTACGGCACCTTCTACACCGTGCGCGCGGCCATTCCGCATCTCAAGCCTGGTTCTTCGATCATCATCACCACCTCCATTCAGGCCTATCAGCCCTCGCCGGACATCATCGACTACGCGATGACCAAGGCCGCCGTGAACAACCTGGCCAAGGGACTGGCGCAGCTGCTCGGCCCCGAGGGGATCCGCGTCAATTCCGTGGCGCCGGGGCCCGTGTGGACACCCATGCAGAACTCGCACGGCAAGCCTCTCGATCAGCTCCCCACCTTCGGGCAGTCAGCGCCGCTGGGCCGCTCCGGTCAGCCGGCAGAACTGGCCGGGCCCTACGTGTTCCTGGCCTCTGAGGATGCCTCCTACATCTCGGGCGAAACCCTGAGCGTAACCGGCGGTAAGCTTCTCCCGTAGGGCCACGGGCGGCCGGGAAGGCGACGCCGGCTTGACCGCGCACCAGATCACCTGGTGCGCGGTACATCGGCAAATACCGGGAACCGGCCGGATACCCCTATCATCGCCACCGGCCGTGTGGGTGGCCGGTATCGGGGCACAAATGATGGTTGTTGATGAGTTGATGGAAAACGTCCGGTTCGGGTTCGGAATCAGGGTTGAAACCGAACGTTTCCGTCACTTGAACAGTTTTCCGTCAACTCAGCGACGCCGCGGATGCGAACCGCGCCGGGGCGGCGTCGTTAGACTGAAAGCATGAGCAACGGAATTGCCACCATCATCATCGTGGCGCTGTCAATCGTGTACGCGGCTGTGCTGGTGGAGGTGCTCATGCGGCGTGGCGGGCCGACGGCGCGGACCGCGCGCGCCAAGCGCACCGATCCCGCACCCACGCCATACTGGCAGCAGAGCCTTTTCAGCGTCGGCTCCCTCGTGTACTTCCTGGTGCTCCTGGTACTTGGCATGCAGGTGGGGTGGGCGATCGGCCTCATGCTCGGCGTGCTGGCGGCCGCCTGGATTATCGCTTACATGCTGGGATACCGGAAGTAGACGGTTACTTCCGCCCCAGTTTTTCCTTGAGCTGATAGACGCCCAGCAGCACCAGTAGCCACAGCGGTCCAACTATGACGGCCACCCGATACTGCGGCAGCACCGCCATGAGCACCACGCAGGCGGCAAGCATGATAAGTACCAGCGCGCTGGAGAACTTTCCGCCCGGCATGGGGAACGCCAGCGCATCGGCCTCCTTTGCGGAGAGATGCTGGCGGAACTTCAACTGGGTGATAATCACCATCGTCCAGTTAATAATGCCCGCCACCAGCGCAATAGACATGAGGTAGTTAAACGCAAAATCGGGGAATAGGAACACCACGACCACGGCGATGACCGTGATCGCGGAACTGACCATGACCCCGCGGTAGGGGACCCCTCGAGCGCTCGTACGGCTGAAGAAACGGGGCGCATTACCCTGCTCGGCCAGCGCGTAAAGCATGCGGCCATTTGAATACAAACCCGAGTTATACACGGACAGTGCCGCCGTGAGTACCACGAAGTTGAGAATATGGGCCGCGAACGTGATGCCCACGCCGTCGAAAATCTGTACGAATGGGCTCATATTGCCGTCAATGGACTGCCAGGGAATGACGGCCATAATGATGGCGAGTGAAAGCACGTAGAAGATCAGAATACGTTGGATGACCAGGTGGATTGCGCGCGGAATGGAGCGGTGCGGATCCTGTGCCTCCCCGGCCGTGATGCCGATGAGTTCGATACCGCCGAAGCTGAACATCACCACCACAAAAGAGGTGACCGTGCCGCTCCACCCGTTCGGGAAGAACGCGGTGAGGAAACCGGCGGTGGTCTGCGGGTGCGGCGCCTGGAGGCCCGTGACCAGGACGGCCAGGCCCAGCACGATCATGCCGATAATGGCCACCACTTTAATGAGTGCAAACCAGAATTCGAATTCTCCAAAAGCGCGCACGCTCATGAGGTTGATGGCGGTGATAAATACCAGGCAGAAGGCGGCCGTTAGCCAGGTGGGGACCGAGGGGAACCAATAATTGATATAGATCCCCACCACCGATAATTCGGCCATGGCCACGAAGATGTAATTAAACCAGTAGTTCCATCCGGACACGAATCCGGCGCGTGGTGACCAGTAGCGGTAGGCATATTCGGCGAAGGCGCCGGCCACGGGGTTATATACGCTCATTTCGCCGAGCGCGCGCATGACCAGGTAGATAATGCCGCCACCGCACAGGTACACAAGCAGGATGGCTGGTCCCGCCAGCTGAATGGAATCCGCCGAGCCATAAAACAGGCCGGTGCCGATGGCGCCGCCGAGCGCGATGAGCTGGATATGACGGTTGGCGAGCCCGCGCTTCAGGCCGGCGTCATTGGTGGGACTGGATGACATGACAATGCTTTCTCTCTGAGGGCGAGGATCGAGGGCGGGCTACTAACCTCGTACCGGCTAGGCCGGGGGACTCCTCGTTGGGTCCGCTGGGTTAGCGGCCCCAATGCCATCGCGTACCGGGCACCGGTAGGTGGTGCACGGTGCAGGTGGACGTCATGCCGGTGCCACCATGTGCGCGACGGCCGGCCTGCGGAGTACCGCACGCCGGGGAGTCTGCCGCGCACCGAATTGTCATGCTGCTAACTCTAGCGTGGTTGGCACGTGGCCCCGCAAGTCGAGGGCCGAAGAAAATCTTTTATGCGCGAACCAGCACGGCAACCAAAAAGTCATCACCGGGTGCGCCCAACTGCCACGTACCGAAACGGAACCGTGGGGCCAGGCCGGTGGCAGCGGCGTCGTCGAAGAAATCGGAGAACGCGTAACCGCGGCCGGCACCAAAACCAACCAGTCCCACACCGTTCGGCTTGAGATGGAGCGCGAGGTTGCGCAGCGCTGGACGGCGTTCGGAGCGGGCGAGGAATGTGAACACGTTGCCACTCGAGATCGCCAGGTCAAAAAGGCGCGGATTACCGGACGCATCCGTCAGCGACGCCGTCGCAATGTTGCCTACTATCCACTCGGCTTCGGGCCAATCATGGCGCGCCACGTTCACCAGGTACGGGTCCAGGTCGACGCCGACCACCCGATGCCCGGCCCGCGCAAGGTAGCCGCCTACGCGGCCGGTACCCGAGCCAAGATCCAGGATGTCGGCCTGACGCGGCGCCATGGCATCCGCTAAACGCGCCTCGCCGAAAATGTCGCGCCCGGTAGCCTGAATCTTCACCCACCGTTCCGCGTACCAGCGCGAATGGTTGGGATTAGCGGCCATGGCCTGGAGCCAGCGATTGGTGTCCGGGGTGGCGGTGCTATCAGCCGCATCTCCCCGGCCATGCGGGGTAGGCGTGCCACCGTCCGCCGTCGGAGCGGACTCGCGGTGCGAATTAGAGTGACCTCGCTGGTGCGGTCGGGAGCCACGGCGCGGGTTGGGAGTGAGCGTGAAACGAGAATCCATGCGGCCAGCCTAACCGCGGTGCACATTCTGCTCACGAGTGCGCGCTGTGCCACACATCCGAGGTGGTGGGTGGCACGAATCCTTCGTTCGGAGCCGCATAGGATGCCGTTAACGGCCTCATTTTGCGCCGTTGCGAAGAACGGAGGAACGCTATGACCCGAATCCTCACCACGCATGTGGGGTCCCTGCCGCGATCGCAGGAACTATTGGATGCCAATGCGCAGCATGCCGCCGGCACCATGGATGATGAGCAATTCCATACGGTGCTGGAGCGCGAAGTGGATGCGGTCATGCGGCGCCAACGCTCGCTCGGCCTCAAGCTGATCAATGACGGCGAATACGGCCACATCATGAGGGAGCAGATTAACTTCGGTTCCTGGTGGTGGTATTCGTTCACCCGGCTGGGCGGGCTGACACTGCATCCCTCAGCGGAGGCGCGGGCATTCCACACGAAGTCCGCCACCCGCGTGACGCTGGCTACCTTCGAGGAACGGCGCGATTGGCAGCGTTTCAAGGCCGCCTACGCGGATCCGAACTCCGGCATTCATATCGGCAATCCGGCGGCGGAAGTGGTGCCGGAACCGGTGATTGAAGGGCCTATTACCTACATCGGGGCGGACCAGGTGGAGCAGGACATCACGAATGTGCTGCGCGGCCTCAAGGAGCAGGGTCTAGATCCCTCCTGTGGTTTCATCGCCTCGGTGGCCCCGGGCAGTGCCGCGCGCATCGCCAACGCTTACTACGAGACGGATACGGACGTGGTCATGGCCTGCGCGGACGCCCTCCACGAGGAGTACAAGGCCATCACGGATGCCGGCCTCACCGTCCAGATTGATGATCCCTCCCTCGCGGAATCCTGGGATCAGATCAACCCGGCTCCATCGATCGAGGATTACCGCACCTACATTCAGGTCCGCGTGGACGCCATTAATCGGGCCCTCGAGGGTATTCCACCGGAGCAGGTGCGTCTCCACGTGTGCTGGGGTTCCTGGCACGGTCCCCACACCACGGATCTGCCCTTCCAGGCCATTGTGGACAAGGTGCTGCAGGTGAATGCGGGGATCTATTCATTCGAGGCGGCCGGGGCGCGTCACGAACATGAGTACCGGATTTGGGACGACGTCGAACTGCCGGACGGCAAGCGCATCGCTCCCGGTGTGGTGGCCCACTCGACTAACGTGGTTGAGCACCCAGAACTGGTGGCCCAGCGCATCGAGCGCTTTGCCCGCCGGGTGGGAGCAGAAAACGTTATTGCCTCCACGGACTGCGGGTTGGGTGGCCGCGTGCACCCCGATATTGCCTGGGCGAAGCTGGATGCTCTCGTGCAGGGTGCTCGGATCGCCTCCGAGCGGCTCTAGGGCTGCTGGGCGTTTCGGTTCGGCAGCCTGAGGCTGCCGAACCGGGCATAGTCCTTCGCGTGCCGCGGCACCCGGGCTTAATACGCAAGAGGGTGGAGCGGGTATCCCGCTCCACCCTCCGGCGTCGTTCTAGCTACTACTCATCCTCCACAATCACCACGCGGAGATTACGAGGGCCATGCACGCCGTTGACGCGCACCAGCTCAATATCCGATGTGGCGGATGGACCCGCGATCCACGTGGTGGGCCGCTCCGGGTGCTCGCTGAGGAGCGCCACCGCTTCCGGCACCGTGGCAAACACGGTGGAAGCACGCAGCACCACGATGAGTGTGTCCGGCACTAGCGAGATAGCGCGACGGCCCTGATCAGCCTGGTGATCCAACACGATGGTGCCGGAAAGGGAGATACCGCAGCGAGAGGCCACCAGAACGGCGTCTGTCTCATTGAGCTCCTGATTGGAGAGCGGCGGGTTGTCCTCCTTCACCACGCGGTTATCACGGCCGGCGGCTTCCTTCCACGCCGCTGGAACACCTGCGGCTACCACCACGGACTTCACATCATCCTTGGCCATGTAGTCCGCCACCGCGTCCGGGATACCGGCGGACTGCACGCGCACTACTTCGGCGCTGTAGTCCTCCAGCATCTCCACCATTTCGGCAATGACATCATGCCCGTCACCGTGGAGCCGATAGTTGCGGGGTACCTCCCTGGAGGGGATGGGGCCCACGGCGCGGATCCGATCGAGAATTTCAGTTTTCGCATCCATTGCTTTCAGCCTTTCCTACCTCGACGCCTGACCGGATTCACGCTGCTTCCACCACTCGCGGAAGGAAGTGGCGGGCGGGGCCGGGATATCGCGCACCCGCGTCCACTCCTTTGCAATCGGAAGCGGGATATAGCCGATATGACGCTTCGGTCCGGCCGTCAGCCGCCCGGGCTTCATAAGGGCCTTCTCAAAGCGAGCCATATTCTTACCGGACTTCATGATGGTGGTGGCCGCCTTCATGCCGGTAGACCACACATCCGGCACACCACGGTTCGCCTCGTAGTACTTGTGGCGGAGATGCACCAGGATGGTGGGGATATCGATCTTCACCGGGCAGGCATCCCCGCACGCCCCGCACAGCGAGGAGGCGAAGGGCAGCGTGGCCGCCGGATCGTCGTGAGCCGTGGCACCCAGCAGTTGCGGCGTGAGAATCGCGCCGATCGGCCCGGGATACACAGAGTTGTAGGCGTGGCCGCCGGTGTTCCGGTATACGGGGCAGATGTTCATGCAGGCGCCGCAGCGGATGCACTTGAGTGCCTCGCGCCCGATCGGATCCGAAAGCACGCGGGTACGGCCGTTATCCATGAGGATGATGTGGAACTCCTGCGGGCCATCGCCCTTCGTCACGCCCGTCCAGAAGGACGTGTACGGATTCATGCGCTCGCCGGTGGCGGAACGGGGCAGCAGCTGGGTGAGTACCTCGAGATCCTCGTACTTGGGTACCAGCTTTTCGATACCCATCAGCGTGATGAGCGTGTGCGGGAGGGTGAGGCACATGCGGCCGTTGCCCTCGGATTCGAAGATACCCACCGTGCCGGTTTCGGCTACGCCAACGTTGGCGCCGGATACGGCAACCGTGGCCGAGAGGAAACGCTTACGCAGCTCAGCGCGGGCCGCCATGGTGAGTACGCGCGGATCATCGGAGAGTTTGCCCGGGTTCTCCATGCGCGCCTCAAAAATGGCCTTGACCTCGGAGCGATTGCGGTGAATGGCCGGCACCACGATGTGCGAGGGCATGTCATCGGAAAGCTGCACAATCATTTCCGCCAGGTCCGTCTCACGGCAGGAGATTCCGCGTTCACCCAGGTAGACATTGAGATTCGTTTCCTGGGTGGCCATGGACTTCACCTTGACCACGTTGGTGGCGTTCTTCTCCTTGATAAGGGAGTAAATGATCTGGTTCGCTTCCTCGCCGTCACGCGCCCAGTGCACAATGCCGCCGTGCTTGGTGACGTTGGCTTCGAACTCCTCCAGGAGGTCCACCCAGTTGGCTACCACATTCCGCTTGATCTGGCTCATCGCCTCGCGGAGCTGCTCCCAATCGGGCATTTCGGATACCCGGGTGTCACGCTTGGAGCGAATCTTTCCGGTGGCATAACCCAGGTTGCGGCGCATCTGCGTGTTCTGCAGCGTTTTCTTCGCGCCCTGGGTAAACGATTCTCCCCAGCGGAGCGGATCCTTGGGGAGCGGCACACCCGGTGTCCACCCCAGGTGCTCCTGTGCCTGATCCTCGGCCTGCCAGGAGCCGGTGACACGCTCACGGAACTTGTGGAAGGCATCCGTGGCGTTGTGGGCGATTCGTGTGCCCATCTGCAATACGTTGCTCATTACACACCAGCCTTAGTTGTAGAAGCGGGAGCGGTCCAGGGCTCATCCTCGGTGCCGGCCAGTAGCTCCGCGAGGTGCATGGCGCGAATGCCGGAGCGGGTGCGGGATAGGCCGCCCGCAATGTTCATGAGGCAGGAATAGTCACCCGCCGCCACGATTTCGGCACCCGTGGACTTGATGGCGGCCATCTTGTCCGAGAGCATCGAGGCCGAGGTGGCCCCGTTCTTCACCGAGAAGGTACCGCCAAAGCCGCAGCAGATATTTGCATCGGGGAGCGGCACGTAGTCAATACCGCCGATCTTCTTGAGGAGGCGGATCGGCTTATCCCCCTCGCGGGTGATGCGAAGGGAGTGGCACGTGGTGTGGTAGGTGACGCGGTGCGGGAAGTAGGCGCCCACATCATCCGTCCCCATCACGTCAATGAGGAATTCCGGCAGATCATAGGTTTTGGCGGCGATGCGTTCGGCCTGCTTGGCCAGTGCCATGTGCCCCTCGGATTCGGCCACCATGGCCTGCTGGTGGCGGATGCTGCCCGTGCAGGAGCCGGAGGGCACCACGATCGCGTCCCATTCCCCATCCAGCACGGGTTCAAAGGTTCGAACGTGGTTCTCAATGAGTGGGATTGCCTCCGGATAGAACCCGGTGTTGATATGCATCTGTCCGCAGCATCCCTGGCTTTCTGGGAACACAACTTCGTGTCCCAGCCGCTCCAGGAGGTGCACGGTGGCTTGCGCGGCCTGCGGGAACATGGCGTCCACAACGCAGGTGGCGAATAGCGCAACCTTCACGGCTTGCTCCTTCCTTTGTGCGCCGCGACGGCGGCGCTGCCCGCGCGGGTTTTCCGCTACGAGCCGTTGAAAAAATGCTAAGGGGCGGGTGGCTGCTCCGCCCCTTACGCAACGATTTGTTTACTTAATTCGGGTGGCGACGCCGATGTCGCCGGCTACGGGCGGGACCGCGTATGGGCGGGGCCGCGTACGAACCGGCGAATACGACGGCGTCGGGTGCTAGCCGGCGATCACGAAGCTCAGGGCGCCCTGAGAAGCCAGCAGGGTGATGAGGCCGAGGACCACCACGAGACCCACGGACCACGGGGCGGCCTTCTTGAGCAGCTCGGGTTCGGAGCCTGGCTTGTCGATTGCGGAGGCGGCGATGGCCAGGTTCTGCGGCGACACGATCTTGCCAATACCGCCGCCCACCTCGTTGACGGCGAGGAGCAGGTTCGGATCAATATGGAGCGTGTTTGCGGCCGCGTACTGCATACCGCCGAATAGCGCGCCGGTGGAGGTGGCGGAACCCGTGACGGCGGTTCCAATCCAGCCGAGGATCGGGGAGAGGAACGCGAAGGTAGCGCCCGCGCCTGCCATCCAGGTGCCGATAGCCATGGTCTGGCCGGAAAAGTTCATGACGTAGGCCAGGGCCATGATCGCCATGATGGTCAGGATGGTGAGGCGCAGATTGACGATGGTGTGGCCCAGCGTGGAGATGCCGCGTCCGAAGGAGAACGGGTAGCGCCCACCGGAGGAGGCAAGGCCGTACACGAGGGAGACAATGAGGCCCGTAATAAGCAGCATGGTGCCGGGGCTGGAGAGCCAGGAGAAGTTGAAGACGGCCTGTTCATTGACCTTTCCGGTGGCGTCTAGCAGCTGCCCGTAGAGGCCCGGCCAGTGAATCTTGATATCCGTGGAGGAGAGCCAATCGGGAATAGCGCCGCCCAATTTGGCAATGCCGAACACGATGACAACCAGCCAGTAGGGCAGCAGACCCAGTGTGACGCGGCCGCCGGAGAGTTTCTCGGCTGGCGTTTGCGTAGACATACCCTCGGCCGCGGTGGGAGTCCAGAACCGCATAAGCACCACGACGGCCGCGAAGGAGAGCAGCGAGGCAATAACGGCCGTGAGTTCATAGGAGATGAAATTGGAGCCGATGAACTGGAAGAGGGCCATGGTGACCCCGGCCGTGAGGGCTGCCGGCCACGTCTGCTTGAGCCCGCGCCTGCCATCCAGGATGGCGAGCATGAGGAAGGGCACGAAGACGACAAGAATGGGGGCAATACGGCCGGCCGTGCCACCCACCAGGGTGGGATCCTGACCGCCCTGGGCGGCCACCGTGGTCATTGGAATGGCGATAGCGCCAAATCCCACGGAGAGTGCGTTGCCCACCATGACGGCTACGGCCGCGCGGATGGGCGGTGCGCCCAGTGCGAAGAGCATGGCGGTGGCGATGGCCACCGGGGCGCCGAAGCCGGCCAGGCCTTCCAAGAGGCCGCAGAAGCAGAAGCCGATGAGGAGCGCCTGCACGCGCATATCGCCCTTGCCCACCGTGGAGAACACGGCACGCACGTCCTCCGAGCGGCCTGAGGCTTCGGTGAGGTTGTAGAGCCATACGGCCATGATCACGATGTAGAGAATAGGAATGAGGCCGAAGGCGGCACCCTGGAGGCCGGACATGATGGAGAGGCCAACGGGCATCTTGAAGCCGAAGACAGCTACGAGGATGGCGGCTACCAGACAGATGAGTGAGCACCAGTGCGTTTTCATCTTGAATACGCCGAGAAGTACGAAGAAAAGTGCAAGGGGAAGAAGTCCCAGTAGTGCGCTACCCACCAGTGAGCCGCCCACAGCTGTGGCAGACGGTGTAAATGTCATATTGGCCTCCTCAATAGGAAAAATGCCGCGTGGTGGCCGTCCTTCATTGGGCGACCGTTGCCCTTAGCGTAAAAAAGTGTGCCGCTTGCCACGGTGTGTGACTAATTTTGCAACAAGAGCGTGACGTAAAGGGCGACAATAACGCGACGAGACGGGCAGCGTCGGGCCGACAGCTCGAGTCGGTTAGTTGCTAGTCCGGTAGCGCGACGGCGCCAGCTTCGCGGCGTGCCAGACCATCCTCGAGAAGCGCGTCGAGCGCCGGCGTGAAGCGGACGTCAGGCAGGCCGGCCTCGTGTTGGAGGCGTTCCAGGGACACAGGGTGCCGGGCAGCGCGAAGTACCGCCATGATTTTGCCGCGGGCTTCCCGCTGGGTGCCGGTGAACTTCTGGGTGGTGCGCGGTGCGGCGTTATGCGGCTTCCCGGCCTGCACCCAGCGGCAGGTTCCGGCAATGGGGCACTGCTCGCACGCCGGGTTCGTGGCGGTGCATACAAGCGCCCCGAGCTCCATAATTGCCGCGTTCCACTGTGCCGCGGCCTCGCCGTCGTCCGGCACCAGCTTGTCCGCACGTTCCAGTTCGAACTTGCGCGGGCTGGGCGGAGGCAGTTCGGTGCCATGTTGTCGGGCCAGCACGCGTCGAATATTTGTATCGAGCACAACGGAACGTTCCCGGTACGCGAAGGCGATGACGGCGTCGGCGGTGTAGGGGCCCACGCCCGGTAGGGAGAGCAGATCAGCCCGGTTGCGTGGTAGTTCACCTCCGAACTTTTCGACGACGACGCCCGCGCACTCCTGCAGGCGCAATGCCCGCCGCGGGTAGCCGAGCCGGCCCCACGCCACCAGGACGTCGGCAGCGCGCGCGGCCGCCAAATCTTTGGGGGTCGGCCAGCGTTTCATCCAGGCGGTCCAGGCGGGTAGTACGCGGGAAACGGGCGTCTGCTGACTCATGACTTCGCAGACGAGGATGGCCCACGGCGGCGTGCCGGGTTCGCGCCAGGGAAGCGGGCGGCCGTGCTTAGCGAACCATTCAATGACCTCGAAATACACCTGTCCAGTGTGGCACGGCGGCGTGCGCGGGGTGCAGGCGGCGGTATTCGCAGACGTTCCGGCGCTCGCGGTGCGGGGCTTTTGGGGGTGCGGACCGGGGCGATAGTGGCGCAGGCGCACGTCCACCGTGCGGCACTGGTAGCGTGGCGGGCATGAAGGATGAGCAGCCGAACAAGCCGGGGCGCCCGCGGGAGTCTCGTTCGCGTGGCAAGGGCTCGCGCCCGGCCGGCTCCCCGGCCCGCCGTGCCAGCGCGTCGCGGCAATCCGCCACGGGGAAACGTGGTGGCCACGGTAACTCGGCACGGCAGCGGGACGCCGGGCAAAACACGAAGCGTCGGCCGCGGCGATCGGCGTCGGGTAGCGACCGTGCTACCGGCGGTAGGCGCTCTACCGGTACCGGGCGAACGTCCGCCGCGGCGGGAACTCGATCGGCGCTCAGTCAGCGGGGCGAACGTACGCAGCGGCAGGGTGCCGGGCGGCGCGGCGATGCCTCTCGGACGCCACGGGACCGCGCGCGAGCAAGGCAGGTCCGGGAGCATCCGGCCACCACACGCGCCGTTAATCGACGGCTGCTAGGCATCATGGCGGTGGCTGTGGTGCTCATTATCGTTGTCTCCGCGGTGCTGTATTACGTGATGGGCAAGGTGGCTAGCCATTCCGAGGCCCAGTCCGCACCCACACAGGCCCTTTACACGCCGACGGCGTGTTCTCCGGACATGCTGGACGTCAGCCTGGCGGTGGACGGGAGTAGCGCGGGCGGCACCGTGGCTTTCACGGCCACGCTCACGAACCGTTCGGAAACAAACCCGTGTGTGGTGGACGTCGGGTGGGGAAATACGCGGCTGGAGATTACCTCCGGTGGACAGCACATGGCCGATCCGCTGGCCTGCAAACCGGGCTCCGAGTCCAAACGGTTACTTCTTGACCGGAAAATGAGCACCACGGTAACCGTTGCCTGGTCGGGGAAGATTGCGGCGGAAGGGTGCCCATCCGGTGGCCGCTCCGCCGGTACCGGCACCTACGCGGCCACCTACAGTTTCACCGATTCCTCCGCTAAGGCCACGACGGTTACGTTCGCGTTGGGCAATGGGCGCGCAGCCGAGATTCCTACCGCCACGCCCAGCACCACCCCGGAGCCCACGCTCACGGTGACGCCGGATACGCACCCTGAAGGTGCCGATGCCGCCGGTACCGCACCCGCGGATGAGGTGGCAACCGCGCCGGCCACCGGCCCCTCGGAGGCCCAGTAGTCGGGCCGGGCCCGGGCCGAAAGGAAGGCCGGGCGCGCCGAGGACGCTGGCCCTGGTCCGCTATCCACGACGCTGCCACCGCGTGTGCCCGCCGCGTCGAGGACGCCAGCATGAGTACCTACGCCTGTGTGGGGAGCACAGCCTGCATCGCCTCCTTGATGTCGGTGCAGGGGCGTGTACGAATGGACGCCTTCGATGGAATCTCGGAGCTGGCGGGCACTACGGCCGTAGTGAAACCGAGCCGTGCTGCCTCGGAGAGCCGGTGAGCCAGCCCGCTGACGGGCCGCAGTTCACCCGTGAGCGCCACCTCGCCAATTGCGATCACGCCCGGCGCTAGTGGCAGATCCATGGCGGCGGAGGCCAGCGCCAGCGCCACGGCAACATCCGCGGCCGGCTCGGTCGCATGGGCGCCACCCACCGTGGAGACGAAAACATCCCGCTGATCAAGGGGAAAACCCAGCCGCGATTGCAGTACGGCAATAGTGAGTGCCACGCGCGGGTAGGCCACACCATTGGTGGTGCGTTGCGGCCGGCCGGAGGTGGGGACCACCAGGCCCTGGACCTCCACCGGCATGGGACGCCGGCCCTCCAGCGTCATCGTGACGCAGGTGCCCGGCACGGTGAGATTGCGGGAGGACAAAAATAGTCCGGATGGATCCGGAAGGCCCACAATTCCCGTATCCGTAAGCTCAAAGCAGCCCACCTCATCCGTAGCGCCGTAGCGGTTCTTGACGGCGCGCACCATCCGCAGCCGCGAATGCCTATCACCCTCAAACTGGCACACCACGTCCACCAGGTGCTCCAGCATGCGCGGGCCGGCAATGGAGCCGTCCTTCGTTACGTGCCCCACCAGCAACACGGGAAGATTGCGCGTTTTGGCTACATTGACGAGGGCGGCGGTTACAGCCTTGACCTGGGTGGTACCACCGGCACCGCCCTCCGCGGTGGGATCAACAATCGTTTGTACGGAATCCACCACCAGAAGTGACGGGCGGGTGGATTCCACGTGCCCGATCACCCGGGACAGATCCGATTCTGCGGCCAGGCGCAGGGCAGGCACCATCGCGCCGATACGCTCGGCCCGAGAGCGCACCTGGGAAGCGGATTCCTCACCCGTCACATAGAGCACCGGCGGTTCACCGTTCGCGGTCGCCTGTTCCGCCGCCCGTGCCGCTACATCCAGCAGCAGGGTGGACTTTCCAACACCGGGTTCTCCGGCCAGTAGGATCACCGCGCCGGGCACCAGGCCGCCGCCCAGCACCCGGTCGAGTTCCGGCACGCCGGTGGGGCGTTTCGTGGAGGCGGTGGCGGCCACCTCCGTGATGGGCAACGCTGGGCTGGAGGGCGCTAATGCCGGCCGCTGGGCGGAGGAGACGGGCGCCGCAACTTCCTGGAGGGTGGCCCACTCTCCGCATTCGGGGCACTGGCCCACCCATTTGTGCGTTACGTAGCCGCAGTTGGTGCATTGAAATGTTTGCGCGGGTGCCTTTGCCATGAGATCAGCCTAGCTACGTGCTCCGACACGACGAACCGGTCCGCTAGCCATCGTGCCGGCTTGCCATCATCGGCGATCCGAGCGGGCTAACGGTTGGCGAACTCTTCGAGTAGTTCGGAGTCCCCGGACACGATGATGGTGTCCTCGGCGCCAATGCGCGCGTCCGGCGTGGCGTACTCGAAGGGATGATCCGGTGCCTTCACGCCGATGATGCGCACACCGAAGCGCTCGCGAATACGTGACTGGGCGATGGTGAAGCCGGTGATCTCCTTGGGCGGACGCATTTTGACAATGGAGAAGCCATCTTCAATCTCGATATAGTCCAGCATGCGTCCGGAAAGCATGTGGGCCACGCGCATGCCGGCATCGAATTCTGGATACACCACGTGGTGGGCCCCAATTCTCCGCAGAATTCGCCCGTGGGCGCGGGAGATGGCCTTCGCCCAGATCTGTGGCACGTGGACATCGGACAGATTCGCCGTAATGAGTACGCTCGCCTCAAGGGAGGTAGAAACGCCCACGACGGCGATCGGGAAATCCTGCGCGCCCACCTGCTCGAGCGCCTCGGGATTGGTGGCATCGGCCTCTACCACGCGGAGACGATGAGACCATTTTGCCACCAGATCCGGGTTCTGTTCCAGCACCAGTACGTCACGGCCCAGCTCATCGAGGGTGGTGGCAATGGCGGATCCGAAACGGCCCAGGCCGATCACCAGGACGGACTGGTCCTCACTCTTTGCCGCCATCATGCTCCCTTCTGTTGAGGTTTAGCATAACCGGGCGGGCTTGGGGAATGCCGGCTTGCGGGACCCGACGTTCTACCGGTGGCTTCGGCGTCGTCACCCAATCACCGGCCGCTCCTCGGGGAAGCGAATCTGTGTGCGGCGCTCGCGGAGAGAGAGGGCCGCGGCGATGGTCATGGTGCCAGTGCGGCCGAGGAACATAAGGAGGACCAGGAGCAGCTGCGCGGCAATGGGTAGGCTCCCTGTGATGCCCGTGGAGAAACCGCAGGTGGCGAAGGCGGAAATGACTTCGAGCATTACTTCGGATAGCGGCAGGCCCGTAATAATGAGGAGCGCGATAATACCCAGCCCCACGATGAGTGCGCCGGCCAGTGCCACGGCGATAGCCAGGCGGAGTACCTGCGGTGGGAGCCGCTTCCCGAACGCCTCCGTGTCACGGTCACCGCGGGCCTCGGCGCGCACGGCCAGCACCATGACGCCCAGTGTGGTCACTTTAATGCCGCCGGCGGTGGAAGCGGAGCCGCCGCCGATGAACATGAGCGAGTCGATGATGAACTGACCCGAGGGCGTCATGCCGCTAATATCCACGCCCGTCAGCCCGGTGGAGCGCGCCGAGGACGAGAGCACGGCCGCTGCGTTAACCCGGTCCGCAATGTTCAGCGTGCCCAGCGTGTTTGCGTTATCCCACTCGACGAGCACGATCGCCAAAAATCCCAGCAGGAACAGGGTGACGTAGGTGACCAGGGTGATTTTGGTGGTGACGGACCAGCGTGCCGGATGGCGCCGATGCCGCCAAATATCCAGGATGACGGGGAACCCGAGTGCGCCCACCACCGTGCCCACAATGATCGGGATGGAGAGCGCCGGGCTGCCTACATACGGTGCCATGCCCTCCGGCATCACCACGAATCCACCATTATTAAAAATGGAGACGGCCATAAAGTAGGCGTCCCACAGGGAACGCACCAGGGCGTTACCGCCGCTCAGGAAGAAGGGCAGCAGCGAGACAAAAAGAATGCCCTGGGCGGAAAGGGACACCACGACCACCGTGGAGAGTAGCGTATACACCTCACCGAGGGAAGACTGATTCTCACTGGCTGTGAGCATGCGCTGCGTGAGTCCGACATGCCGGGAGACGGCCATACCCAGGATCGATGCCAGTGTCATCACCCCCAGGCCGCCCACAATGAGTCCTAGCGAGATGAGGAATTGGCCGAGCGGGGACCAAAACGTGGCCGTATCCACCACCGTCAGTCCCGTGACGCACACCGCAGAGGTGGCCGTGAACAGTGCGTCAACGAACCCCGCCGAGGTGCCGGAGGAGGTGGCCGCCGGCAGACAGAGCAATCCCGTTAGCATGAGGATGATCCCGGCAAACACCATGAGTGCCAGGCGGGCCGGGGAATCCCGTGCTACGGCATTGACACTCTCCCGGATGCGTGCGCGCATCTCGGCTACGCCGGTGTCACGTGTTTCACGTGGTAGCGCGTCCCGCCGCATGGTCCTCCCCTCAAGCGCCAGTGTCCCTGGAAATCCTAGCCGTGTGGCCCGGTTCGAGTGATATTCCTGAAAACGCTCTGTGAAAGCGGCCGGGGTGAGATAGCATAACCACGGATTTAGTTTCATGTCAGGAACAGTGATGCCCGAAGTCTCATCTCATGGCCCCCGGTTCTACACCGTGGCGGAAGTTGCTGAATTTGCGCGCGTCTCCCGCATGACGGTGTACCGGATGGTGCATTCTGGGGAGCTGCCGGCGGTGCGCGTAGGCGGCTCCTATCGTGTGCCCGCTTCGGCGGTAGAGCAACTATTGGGCGGCGCCATGGGGGATCAAGGCGGTGAGGAGCGCCGGCTGGCAAAGTAATGCCGCGCACAGCATCCCATGGGTGTGGCGTAGATCTGTACAATAGCCTGGTGTTCTTTAGGGGATACCCCTATTTTTCGAGAGTTTGGAGGTAACGGATGGGTTCCGTTATTAAGAAGCGTCGTAAGCGCATGTCCAAGAAGAAGCATCGCAAGCTTCTTCGCAAGACTCGTCACCAGCGCCGCAATAAGAAGTAGGCGAGGAGGGCACCTGTCGATAGCGGCGGGTGCCTTTTTGGTTCCTGTTCAACTCGGAGAGGGGTGGAGATATGACTAAGGAACCGCATTGGTTGAGCCAGGATGAACAGTACGCCTGGAGGGCATATCTCCGAGGCGTTGCTCAGGTTACCGAAGCGCTCAATCGGGACCTGTTGGATCACTTCAATATTTCTCTAAACGAATATGACGTGCTGTCCCGGCTCTCGGAGGCAGAGGGGCGCACATTGCGCATGTCCGAACTGGCGGACCGTATGGTGCACTCGCGTTCCCGCCTCACCCACACCGTGCGTCGGCTGGAGAAAGCCGGGTATGTTTCTCGGCACACCAATGCCGAGGACCGGCGAGGCGTGGACTGCAAGCTCACGGATACGGGCATGGATCTCGTAGAAGATATGGCGAAGGTGCACGTCGCCTCCGTGCGGCGCGTGCTAGTTGACCGGTTGGGGCATGATCAGATGCTCGAGCTGGGCCACCTCATGGAGCAGGTGGTGGTGGACCCGGAGGATATTCGATGACCCAACTGACCACGGTGCACCTGGTTCGCCACGGAGAGGTGGATAACCCGGACGGCATTATCTATGGGCGTCGGGATGGTTTCCATCTGACCGCACTGGGGCATGCCATGGCTGAGGGTGTTGGCCGCTACTTCGCGGATCGAGATGTGCGGGCCGTTATCGCGTCTCCGCTGGAACGTGCCATGGAAACAGCCGCGCCTACCGCGCGCCGACACGGACTAGAGGTGCGCACGGATGCGCGCCTGCTGGAGGCCGGTAACCGGTTCGAGGGCGTTAACGTCAATCGCAACCGCTGGGTGCTGGCCCGGCCGAAGTACTGGTCCTGGTATCTGGACCCGTTCCTGCCGGGTTGGGGTGAGCCCTACCGGGAGATTGCGGAGCGCATGAGCGGGGCGGTGCGCGCCGGGATTACGGCCGCGCGCGGCGGTGAGGCTGTCCTGGTCAGCCATCAGCTTCCCATCTGGGTGGAGCGGCTATTCGTGGAGCGACGTTCCGTCTCGCATGATCCGCGCCATCGGCAGTGCTCCCTCTGCTCGGTCACCTCGCTGACGTTCGAGGGGCGACGGCTCATTGCCGTCGATTATGCGGAGCCGGTAGCGGATTTGCTTGCCAGCGCGCGGGATGTGAGTCCCGGCCAATCCGCGGCGTCTCTGAACGAAGGCAAGTAGTTCGGCGCCGGGCGCTAGCGGCTAGGTTCGACGCCGAATGGCGCGGCTCCAGCGTGGCGGGGTTCGTTACTTGGCGTCGCCGTCGTCGTTACGCTGCTCCCGCTCCCATTCCTGGAACTTGAGCTGGTTATCCAACCGGTCGAGAAAATCGGTGTCATCATTCGGTGCGACCGGCTGCTGCGGGGAACGGCCACCAAACGTGATGGTGCGCTGCGGGTGCCGGTAGGGCCACATGACCGTAATCCAGATGATCGTGCCAACTACGGGCAGGAAAATAACCAGTAGGAGCCAGGCGGTTTTGCCCAGGTGTCCGGGCATTTCGGCGCCGTCCGTGCGGGCGCAATCCACTATGCCGTAGAGCCACACGGCCAGGGCGAGGAGAAATATAGCGGCGCGTACCATGGTGCTAGTCTACTCAGCTGCGCGAACCGACGAACCATGCGGTTCGCGCAGGGCCGGCCTGCTACAGGGTGGCAAGCCCGAAGGTCGCCAGTGCGGCAAGCCCGAAGCCTAATTCCACGAAGCCGGTGTTGCGCAGCACCGGGATGAGCGCCTTGCCGGTGAGTGCGCGGCCGCCGTTTCCGAGCACGTCACGCACGCAGCTGACCGCCAGGGCGAGGGAAACAACAAACAGTATCCACCACCAGCCGATCACGCCAATGCAGCACGCGGAGAGTATGAATGCAGTGCCGATCGCCAGGCCGTAGGAGGCCCGCGCACGCCGGTCTCCTAGGCGTACGGCGAGCGTGTGTTTACCGGACTGCGAATCCCCCGGAATATCGCGGATATTGTTAACCATGAGAATGGCGCAGGCGATGAGCCCCATCGCGCAGGCCATAAGCCATCCCGTCCATGCCACGCCGTCCGCCTGCGTGTAGGTGGTGCCGGCGGTGGCTACCAGGCCGAAGAAAATAAATACAAACACTTCGCCGAGCCCCATATAGCCGTAGGGGTGCTCACCGCCCGTGTAGTACCAGGCGGCGGGCAAACACAGAATGCCAATAACAATGAGCCACCAGTGGCCGCACAGTGCAACGAGCCAGAGGCCGAACACGCATCCGAGCGCGAAGAAAGCAAACGCCACGCTGCGCACCACGTCCGGGGGTACCAGACCGCCGCCGGTGAGTCGGGGCGGACCCATCCGGACGTCGTCGGTGCCGCGAATACCGTCGGAATAATCATTGGCGAAATTCACGCCCACCTGGAAGCACAGGGCAATGAGCAGCGCCAGGGCCGCCCGGCCCCAGTTAACGCCGCCCATGGAAATGGCTACGCCGGTGCCTGCAAACACCGGGGATACGGACGCGGGGAGCGTGCGCGCGCGGGCGCCCTCCAGCCAGTCACTCATTGTTGCACTCACGGGTTTATCGTAGGTCACCCCTCCGACACAATCTTGGGCGAGCCTGCACTATTTGTTCGCGCGGCGGCGGCGTGGCCGCCCTGCCTCTAACCGGTCCAAATTCGCCCGCGCCACCGTGGCCCCGGCGTGATTGAATGTGTCCATGATTGCACGCGCTACGTTGGAGAAGCGGTCCGGGGATGTCTCCTCGATGTTTGACCAGATCGCCGCCCACTATGACATGACGAACGACGTGCTTACCCTCGGGCAGGTGCGCGTGTGGCGTGCGGCGATGGTGAGCGCGCTGGAAATTACGCCGGGCAAACGAATTTTAGATGTGGCCTGCGGTACGGGCACGTCCACGGCGGCCTATGCGCGCGCGGGCGCAGATGTGACCGGGGTGGACTTCTCCGAGGGAATGCTGAGTGTGGCGCGCACGCGCCATACCGGTCTGGATTTCCGGCAGGGAGACGCCACCGCGTTGGATTTTCCGACTCATTCCTTCGACGCCGTTACGGTTTCGTACGGCCTACGAAACATTGAGAACCCGGCGAAGGCGCTGCGCGAGATGCGGCGCGTGACGCGACCGGGCGGATCCCTGGTGATCGCCGAATTCTCCACGCCCACCTTCGCCCTGTTCCGCGCGCTTTACCACTTCTACCTCGAGAGTGTGCTACCACGGGTGGCGCGGCGGACGTCGTCGGACCCGGAGGGCTACTACTACCTCACCGAATCAATCCTTGCCTGGCCGGACCAGGACACCCTCGCGCGCCGGATACAGGAGGCGGGGTGGCGCCGCGTTTCCTACCGCAATCTTTTCAACGGCATCATGGCCATCCACCGAGCGGTGAACCCCGGTACCATGGGAGCATTGTGACAGATCAAACCGCCCTGGAGGCCCACGTTGAATCTGGCCGCGCAAAGGTTGAGGCTCTGCTTCGCCGCGTGGCCAGTAACCCTGACGTGCGCGCCGGCCGTGCCACCACGCACCTCCTCGCGGCCGGGGGGAAGCGCCTGCGCCCCACGCTGGTCATGGTGACCGCGCTACTGGGTCCGAATCCCGAGTGCGATGACGTGGTGACAACAGGCGCCGTCATGGAGCTCACTCACGTTGCGTCCCTCTATCACGACGACGTCATGGATGACGCGACCATGAGGCGCGGCGTACCCGCCGCCCAGGAAGTATTTGGAAACCGGGTGGCAATTATGGCGGGGGACATCCTGTTCGCCACCGCCTCCGAGTTGGTGGCCGAGTTGGGGCCGCGCGCTGTACGTTCACACGCGCTCACGTTTGTGCGGCTCTGCATGGGGCAATTACATGAGGGCATGGGGCCGGCCGCGGGCGAGTCGAGGCGGGACCATTATCTTTCCGTGCTTTCGGACAAGACGGCCTCGCTCATCGCCGAATCCGCCCAGGAGGGCGTGTATGCGGCGGGCGGCAGCGCGGAGGATGCCGCGCAGGTGGCGCGCTACGGTGAAAAGGTCGGGGTGGCCTTCCAACTGGCTGACGACTACCTGGACATTATGTTCGACGGCGCAAATACGGGTAAAACGCCCGGAACGGATCTGCGTGAGGGTGTGGATACCATGCCCACAATTCTGCTTCGGGAACATGAGGCGGATGGCACGCTGGATGCCGCGGGTCAGCACGCCCTCGCCGGGATTGCCGCCGGCGTACAGGAGGATGCGGCGCTGGCGGAGGTGGTGGATGCCTTGCGGCAATCCGCTGTCATGGACGAAACGCTCGCGCTCGCGAAAGAGTGGGCACGCGAGGGCATAGACGCATTGGATGGGTTGCGCAATCAGCCTGTGCGTGAGGCGCTGGTTGAATTTGCGCGCCACTCTGTAGAACGAAGTGCCTAGGGTCCTGTGCCGGCACGGCTGGCGGTGCGGGCTGGCCAGGCTAGCCAGGCTAGCCAGACGTTGAACGTGACCCAGGACAGCGTCTGGCGGGCAGGTACGCCGTCGTCGGGTATGGCTGATGTGTGGAACGCGGCGGCGGGAAACGGACCGTGCGTTTACACTAGGAACGGTATGCCCGCAGGGCAACGATAGGAGCTTTAACCAGTGGCACGCTTAGTCGACAAGATTCTCCGCGCCGGCGAAGGCCGGACGCTTAAAAAGCTGAAGAAGATCACCACTCAGGTCAACGCGCTTGAGGACTCCATTTCTCAACTCACGGACGCTGAACTGCGGGAACAAACGGATCAGTTCAAGGAGCGCCTCGCGGACGGCGAAACACTCGATGCGCTTCTGCCGGAGGCATTCGCTACCGTGCGTGAGGCGGCCAAGCGCACCCTCGGGCAGCGCCATTTTGATGTGCAGATCATGGGCGGCGCCGCACTCCACATGGGCAATATTGCCGAGATGAAAACCGGTGAAGGAAAAACGCTGGTGGCCACACTGCCCGCCTACCTCAATGCGCTTGACGGCAAGGGTGTTCACATCGTCACCGTGAATGATTACCTGGCTTCCTACCAGTCCGAGCTCATGGGGCGCGTTTACCGTTTCCTTGGCATGAGCACGGGCGTGGTACTCACCGGGCAGAAGCCTGAGGAGCGCCGCAAGCAGTACAACGCGGACATCACCTACGGCACCAATAACGAATTCGGCTTTGATTACCTGCGTGACAACATGGCGTGGACCCCGGATGAGCTGGTGCAGCGCGGTCACCACTATGCGATCGTCGATGAGGTTGATTCGATTCTGATTGACGAGGCGCGTACACCGCTTATCATCTCCGGCCCCGCCGAAGGTGACGCGAACAAGTGGTACCGGGAATTCGCGCGCATCGTGCTCCGGCTCAACCGCGATATTGATTACGAGGTGGATGAGAAAAAGCGCACGGTAGGCATCCTCGAGCCCGGCATTGACAAGGTAGAGGACACGCTGGGCATCAATAACCTCTACGAATCCCTCAACACCCCGCTGATTGGCTACCTCAACAACGCCATTAAGGCGAAGGAACTATTTGAGCGCGATCGCGATTACGTGGTGTTGGACGGGCAGGTGCTCATTGTGGATGAGCACACCGGGCGCGTGCTGCCCGGGCGCCGCTACAACGAGGGCATGCACCAGGCCATCGAGGCAAAAGAAGGCGTGGAAATCAAGGCCGAAAACCAAACGCTGGCCACCATCACGCTGCAGAACTACTTCCGCATGTACGACAAGTTGGCCGGTATGACCGGTACGGCGGAAACCGAGGCGCAGGAATTCCAGTCCACCTACGAGCTGGGTGTGGTCCCGATCCCCACGAACAAGCCCATGATTCGTAAGGACCAGACGGACCTCGTCTACCCCACGAAGGCGGGCAAGTTGCGCGCCATCGTGGAGGATGTGCAGGAGCGTGTGGCGAAGGGTCAGCCTGTGCTGCTGGGCACCTCCTCCGTGGAATCCTCCGAAGAAGTTTCCGCCCTCCTCACGAAGGCGGGCATTGAGCACCAGGTGCTGAACGCCAAGCAACATGAGCGCGAAGCCAAGGTAGTGGCGGAAGCCGGCCGCAAGGGAACGGTCACGGTGGCTACCAACATGGCCGGCCGTGGTACGGACATCATGCTGGGCGGTAATCCCGAGCATCGCGCACAGGCTGCGCTGGCCGCTCGCGGGCTTTCCTCGGAGGAAACGCCGGAGGAATACGAGGAGGCCTGGCCGGAGGAACTGGCCAAGCAGCGTGAGGCGGTCAAGAAGGAACACCAGGAAGTGGTGGAGGCCGGCGGCCTTTACGTGCTGGGCTCGGAGCGGCATGAGTCCCGCCGTATCGATAATCAGCTGCGCGGGCGTTCCGGGCGCCAGGGTGACCCGGGTGAATCCCGCTTCTATCTCTCCCTTGAAGATGACCTGCTGCGTCTATTCGCGTCGGGGCTCACCGGCAAGCTGCTCTACCGCGCCACGGATGATGACGCGCCGCTGGAGGATAAGCGCATAGCCAAGATCGTGGAGCGTGCGCAGACGGCGATCGAGGCACGCAATGCCGAGATGCGTAAGAACGTGCTTAAGTATGACGACGTGATGAACGACCAGCGCAAGCAGGTGTACAGCGAGCGGCGGTCCATCCTGGAGGGTGAGGAGGTTCAGGAGCTGGTGGACGGCTTCCTGGACTTTGTTATCGAAGATCTGGTGCACGCGCACATTTCCGGCGACGCCGCTGACGACTGGGATCTGGACGCCCTGTGGACGGACCTCAAGGGCTACTACACGCCCGGATTTACGCCCGCCGAGTTGGCGGATGACCGCGGCGGGTTGGGGCGCCTGGACCAGGAGACACTGGTCAAGGAACTCAAGGCGGATATTCACGCGAACTACGAGGAGCGCGAAGCCGAGGTTGGCGGAGACACCATGCGCGAGTTGGAGCGCCAGGTGCTCCTTTCGGTGCTGGATCGCAAGTGGCGCGAGCATCTCTATGAGATGGACTATCTCAAGGAGGGCATCGGCCTGCGTGCCATGGCACAGCGGGATCCGCTAGTGGAGTACAAGAACGAGGGCTTCCAGATGTTCCAGGCGATGAACTCGAACATTATGGAGGAGACGGTCCGCTACCTGTTCAACTTTGAACTGCCCAGTGAGCGCGCCGCCCGCGAGGCCCGGGAGGCCGGGGAGCGGCAGGCGGAGGCGCAGGGCTTCCAGGCTGCCACCGCCGGGCTGAAGGTGACGCCGGAGCAGCTGGGTATTGCGCGGCGAAGCCGGCAGGAGAACGTTTCCTACTCCTCAAGTTCGGACGACGCCGGTAGCTCCAGTAACGCGGGCGCCTCCGCGGGTGCAAAGGTAGCGGCATCCGGTGGGAACCGGGCGCAGCGCCGCGCCGCGAAGAAGGCGGCACGGAAGAAGTAGCGGCGGGCCGGGTTGGCTGGTCCGATAACGGGGCCGGCTGAGGTAGACGGAAGTGAAGCGGCGCCCCGCAATGTGTGGGGCGCCGTTCTGTATGTGTGGGAGTTAGCCGATGGTTGGGTGAGCTGCGGCGTGTGGGGCGCCGCTGAGTTGATGGAAAACTTTTGAGTTGACGGATATTTCGTCACTTGACGGAAAACTTCCGGTTTCAGCCCTGATATTGGCCTCAGACCGGGCATTTTCCATCAACTCGGGAGAAAACCATCAGCTCAGCCCTCCGGACCGGCGCAGTGGTAGGCACCGGCGCCTTGAAAATCGCGGTCGCAGTAGGATTTGCCGATTCGCCCACCCCAATCGCGCGGCGCGGAGGAAGTAGGGGCTGGCCCGGCCGGGTCGCTGGCCTGGCAATCAGATCGGCTGAAGTGGTCGGAAGCGAGGCGGCGCCCCCTAAAGCGAGGCGGCGCCCGACGGGCGGGGCGCCGCCTCTCATGGTGGCTCAGCCGATCTCCAGGGCGACGATGCGCCAGCGATGGCGCAGGAACTCGAGTCGTAAGGCTGCGGCGCGAACCTGGGCGCCGTCGTCCGCGACGGCGGTGATCTCCGCAACCCGGCAGCGCGGACGGGACACGTGGAGGCGGTGAATTCGGGGCGGCGTGCTGCGCTCCGCGCGCCCGTGGAGGCGCATGGCCAGGCCGGCGCGGCGTGAGAGTGCGCCGTATACCTCCGGTACCACCCAGTTGCGGAGACTTGAGGCCGGGCGGTGCCCAAGGAGAATCTGGAGTGCATAGATAATGGCGGCACCGGCCGTGCGTACGGGATTGGGCGCGTCAGCCGGTAGGGGATCATCGAGCGTCATTGACTCGTCCCGCCACACATCCCGATAGGGAGAGGTGGCGATTTTGCAGCGGTCCCACGGCTTCTCGGGTGAGGTAATGGGAATGGGCGGCGGTGGCGGTTCAGGGTGATCCGCGATGGGCGGTGCCGATACCAGGCGGGAGCGTGGCGGGCGGCTGGCGTGGATAGCGAACGCGGGTTGCGCGGCGGCGGTCATGGCAATTCCTTACTTCTGGACGCTCAGTGCGGGGACGCTAAGCACGTCACCCGGGTGAATGAGACTGGGGTTAGTGATGTTGTTGGCTTGCACCAATGCGTGGATGGTGCGGGCGATGACGGCGTCCGAGGCGCCGGCGGGCAGCAGCGAAGCGGCGATATTCCAGAGGGATTCGCCGGGGAGCACCGTGTAGGTGGAGACCGGGGGAGCCGGCCGGGTGGACGTGGCCGCGCCGGGCGCGGTGCCAGAATGGCTCCCACCGGCTGATTCGCCGGTCATACTGGCTGATTCGCGAGTCACGTCCGCCGATTTGTCAGTCGTGCTGGCTGATTTGTCAGTTACGCCGGCCGCACTTGCCGAACCCCAGCCGAGATCCGGTACCGGTGTGGATGGTGCGGGTAAATCGGTGAGAACGGACATGCTTGCAGGCGGGGCGGGCAAGGCTGGTGCGGCCATGGCCGGTGTGGCGACGCCGACGGAGAGGACCCCCACGGCGAGCGCCACTCGCACCCGCCGGATGCCTCGGCGGGCCGCCCAGCGTACGAGCGCCCCGCGGCTACCTTGCCTTGCCCGAGCCAGCGCCAGGTATGAGGCGCTCACCCAGGCCAGGCAGAGCGCGGCTATGGCCAGCGCCACGGTGGCGCCACCCAACGCGAGGCCCGCGCCCGTGGCGGCGGCATAAAAATCGAGATCTTTTCCGGCGTGAATTGCGGCGAATCCAGCCATGATCGCGCCGCATCCGCACAGGGCGGCTAGTACGCCGGCACCACGCGAATTTTCCATGACCTTCTCTTTTCATCCCGTTTGATGCTTTTCGTTACGTTGTGATTGTCTGGGCTGCACTTAATGTGATTCAGCCGGGCACACCCGTTGCCAAAGTGAACAGTTCGTGAATTTGGCGCGCGGGCAAGAAATGGCCCGTAGCGTGAGCGCATGGATGATCTCGATGCCCTGTTTGACGACGTAGCCTCCCGCATTGAGGCCGAAGAATTTCAGGCCGGCATGGGCGAGGCGGGCGAATTGGGCGCCGCCGAAGCTGGCGCGGTGAGCCTCGTGATGCTGCTACGCGCTGCCATCGGGCAGCAACTGGAGCTATTGACGTGCGGTGGAGTGGTTCATTTAAGCATCGAAGCCGTGAGTGACACCGTGGTGGTTGGCCGCCCCGCGGAGCCGGGCTTTAGCGCCATTGCCGTGCCCGCCCGGGCAATTATGGAAATTGGTTCGACGCCACGCTATGCCGTGGCGGCTCAGTCCTCATCGAGGGCGCTGGGGCTTGGCGCGGTACTGCGCAGGTACGTGGGTAATGACGTCGTCGTCACTACGAATTCGGGAGTCCTACGCCGCGGGGTACTCAGGAGGGCGGGGCAGGACTGGTGCGAGGTGGCCGGCCGCGTCATCGCCTTCGAAGCGATCAGCGCCGTCCGGATGCGATAGTAGAGCGCCGTGGGGCGCCTAGTGGCGCTCGGAATCTGCGATCAGGTCCCGTGTGTGCTGGTAGCGCTCCGCCACGTACTGATCCAACGCCGCCTCCTCGATGCGCCACTGGCCGCGGCCACCCACCTGGATGGCCGGGAGTTCGCCCTTATGGATGAGCGTGCGGATCTGGCCGGCGGAGACGTTGAGAATCTCGGCAACGTCTGCGATGGTCAGGAACTTTGACATGCCGCTATCCTCGCACGTTTTGCTCTCCCCTCGAAGTTTTCCACAGCGGTGGATATGGTCTGCATCCCGCCACCGCCCTTTGGCAGTCTGGGCGGTGAAGGAGGTCCCATGTCCCGTCCACGTTGGAAAGATCCGCGGCTATTTGCCGGGATTGCGCTGGTGGCCGTGAGCGCCGCCGGTGGCGCCTATCTATTCGCCGGGCCTGACACGGTGCCGGTGTATCGCGCGCGTAGTGCCGTGGTGCCCGGAACCGCGCTCGCGGATGCACCACTGGAGCTGGTGGAAGTGGCGCCGAATCTTGCCGACCAGTACGTAGGCCCCGCGGAGGCGGGTGAACGCGCTGTATCCGTGACTGTTCATGAGGGCGAGCTGGTGCCGAAAAGTGCGGTGGCGGAGCGAACGGAGGGCGCGGACCTGGTGCTGCCGCTACTCTCGGAGGCACCCGACTCACTCGGGCCGGGCGCGGCGGTGGACGTGTGGGCCGTGGTTCTCAATAGCGTGGAGCACTCCGCTGCGGCACAGGTGGTGGCGCATGCGGCCACACTGCGTGGCGTGGGCACCGCGGATTCGCTTAGCCACCCCACCGCCGAGGTTCGGCTAGCAGATGCGGACGTGTACACGGTGCTGCCGCTGCTCAGCGAGGGCGCCCAGTTTGTCCTGGTTGGTGCGCAGCAATGACCGTACTGCTATGCCTCGAAGGCGAACTTGAAGTAGCCGTTCTGCAGGGGCTCACGGCCGCCGAAATTCAGGTGGCGCGACGCTGCGCGGACACAGTGGAGCTCCTGGCTACAGCCGCCGCTGGTCTGGGGCGCGTGGCGGTTGTTGCGCGCCTTGACGTGGCCAGTGCCGGAGCGCTGCGGCGCTACGGTGTGCGAATACTGGGTGTGGGGGTGGCCCCCGGCCCCGCGTACGACGCCGTAGCCACGCCCGTGCCCACCGAGATTGTTGCGGAGGTGCGCGCGCTAGGTGCCCAGAATGAGCCTGGCGGTAGTGGTTCGCCGGTGGACGGGGAGCTGGGGGGGTGGGCTCGCGTGGCGGTGAGGCGGGTTCGCACAGCGGTGAGGGCAGTGTGCCCGGCGGTAGCGCAATCGATACGTCTGGTGGCTCACCGACCGTTGCGCCAGTGGTTGTGACGGCTGGAGCCAGCGGCGATGGGCCGGGCCGACACGGGCGGCGGGCCCGGCGAGTGAATGATGATGCAGGCGGGACCGTTGGGGCCACCGCGGATCCCACCCCGGGCGGTACCACTGCACGTACTGGCACGAACGGTGGGCACAGGTTGGGTGCCGCGGGAGAACCGGCCGAATTTAGTGAAATCGCGCCCGGGCGCATGATCTGCGTGTGGGGCAGCGCGGGAGCGCCCGGACGCAGCGTTATAGCACGTGATCTTGCGGCCGAATGGCAGGGGCGGGCGCTGCTGGTGGATGCCGATACGCGCCACCCATGCCAGGCGCAGCTCCTCGGCGTCGGGCAGGAAAGCTCGGCGCTCATTGCTTTGGCCCGGCGAATCAATACCGGGCGTACAGACACCCAGGCTGGAAACCTCCTGGAGGAGACACACGGGTTTCGGCTTCTCGCGGGTATGAACACGGGCAGTCGCTGGCGGGAGATCCCCGGTGCGGTGGCGGATGCGATGTGGCCACTGCTACGGTGTGAAGCCAGTATCGTCGTGGTGGATTGCGCGGCCGAAGCGGAACACGAGGATTCCGTGCTGGAGCGTGATGCCCTGACACTTTCCGCGGTTGGTGCAGCCGATAAAGTAGTTGTTGTTGGCCGCGGCGGACCGGTGGGGGTGAGGCGGCTCCTCACGCAACTGGAGATCGCCGGGGCGCTGGGCGTAGTCGTCGGGAAAATAGTGATCACTCGAGCACCCACGCAGGATCGGCCGGCTGTGCAGCGGATTCTGGAACAGCGCGGATTCACAGACGTAACCTTCGTGCGTGCTGATAAAGCATACGTGGAGGCCGAATATCGTGGGACCACGCTACGGGAGGTGGCACCGCGATCCGGGGCGCGGGCGGACATGAGGCGATTGGCGGCGGAGCTTTAGTTACGAGCAGCTGCCGGGGCAACCAGGTAGCGGACTCTAGAATGGGCGCATGAGAATTTACATTCCGGCGACGGCTCGTGATCTGGTGGCGGCAACACTTTCGCCTCGGCTGGTGCATGCGGTCACGCCGGTGCTCGCCCGCGAACTGGACGGCGAATCACAGGAGTATCTGGAATCGGTGGCGTTTGATGCGGCTACTGACGATTCACTGGAGTTGATCGCGGCCGCGCTGCCGGAGGATGCCGGGCTGCCGGTGCGGCGCGTGGTGATTGCGGCGGACGTGGATGATGCGGCGGTAGCGGCAGCGGATGACGAACTGGTGACCGCCGTCGAGCTCAGGGAGGCGGTGGGCTGGGATCGCGTGGTATCCATCCACGTGGACCACGAGTTGTCCGAACCCGTGCTGCGCACCGCGATTGCGCACCCGGATAGCGCCGAGGCTGCGGACGCCGCCGGTGAAGCCAAGCTCCTGTGGTTCGACGTCTCCGAGCGCGTGGACCTAGCTGTAGAACTGGGCGTTGCCGCCCGGGCGTAGTTCGATCAGCCCGGCGCCGTGATGCGTCATTGCATGGCGACGCCCTAGCATTTTTACCCGCATCGATACCGAGCTCGTCACTCTGGGAGGCCGCATCCGCCCTAGGCGGTTATTTTCAGCGTTGATCCGCCGCCTTCCCGCGGCACCACCGTGATGCGTTCACTAATGCGGTTGCGCATATCCGCCACGTGGGACACCACGCCCACCGTGCGCCCGCCGCGGCCCAATCCGTGAAGCGTGGCCATCACCAGATCCAGGGTGTTGCCATCTAACGAACCGAAGCCCTCATCGATAAGCAGCGTGTCCAGCCCGATGCTGCCGTTCTCGGCTCGCACCACCTCCACCAGGCCCAGTGCCAGCGCGAGGGACACATAGAATTTTTCACCGCCGGACAGCGACTTCGTGGAGCGCTCCGGGGTGGAGCCATCCGGCGTCGTGCGCTGGTGAGGATTGACCCGGGTTGCCGCCTCCGGTGAATAATCCGCGATAGCAAGCCCTAATCCCACGCGCTTCTGGCGTGAGCCCTCCTCCTTATCTTCAGTGCGCTCCAGCGCGTACCGCCCGCGCGAAATCTCCTGTAACTGCTGGTTCGCTACCTCCACCACGGCGTTGAAACGCTCGATGAGCACGTAGGTGGTAAGCGGCACGCGGGACAGCGAGGCGTCACCGGCCTTGGCAATGGAGGCAAGGCGCGCAATCGGGCCCTGGTCCCGGTCAGCCCGCTTCCATCCGTCCAGCGCTTCGCATGCTGCGCGGAGTTGGCGGCGCGCATCGGTGGCCGTCTTTCGTTGCGCGGTGGCCATATTCCGCGCGGCGTTTGCGGCGGCTGTCTGCGCCACGAATGCCGCCTGTTTCTGTTCCAGGTGCGGATCCTCATCCCCCGTGAGCGCGGCAATGTCCGGGCGCGCGAGATCCCGTTCAACGTCGTGGAGCTGCTGGTCGTGGTCCGTCACCGTGGCCTCGAGCCCAGCGGCCCGCTCCGGTGACAGATGGGCCGCGCGCACCTCAGCCTCCGAATCGAAGAGCGAATCGGCCAGCGCGGTAGCGGTAGCCGTCTGCGCCTGGCGGAGCCTTTCACGTGCGTCAAGTAGGGTGCGCAGGGCGCTATTCCATTCATTCTGGCGCCCGGCCCGTTCCGATACGGCGGCCTGCCGTTGGGCGACGGACGCATACGCTCCACGTTCGCTCGCTACGCGCTCGCGGGCGGTGGCAATGCGTGTGGCGCGGTCACGCGTGGAGGCCTCCAGGCCGGCTATCTGGGCGGTGAGTTCCTCCGCCCGGGAGCGGAGGTGTTCACGCTGGGTGCGCAGCTTTGCCAGACGCTGTTCCAGTTCTGGTATATGCTCCTCCGCGGCCTCCGCGATGGCTTCCCGTTTCTTGGCCGCGGCCAGATCTGCCGCGACGGTCTCCGCATCGGCCCCTTTGAGCGTTTCCGCGAGGGCGGCGCGGGCAGCCTCCGCGGCAGCAACCGTATCCCCGGCCGCGGATAGCTGCACGCTAGCTTCGTTTTCCTGCCGTTTCGCGGCGTTCACCTGCTGCCGGGTGGCGCTCTCCTCGGTGGGCGTGGCCGGCGCGGGATGTGAGGTGGAGCCGCACACCGGGCAGGCCGTGTTCTCCTCCAATTGCTGTGCCAGGTCCGCTGCCATCGACGCCGCCCACCGCCGCGTGGTATCTGACAGCGCGGTAGCGGCAGCCTGGTAGGCGGCAAACGCATCGTGGCGGTCCGCCGTCGCCTGGGTGAGTGTGGCTTCCGCGGCCGCGAGCTTCTTAAGGTTACGCTGCTGTTCCTCTGCCGCGACGACGCCGGCGCGGGCCGCCTCACGCCCGGCGGCGGAGACACGCGTGGCGTCCAGTTCCTCCTCTACCGCGGTGATGTGATCGGGGAGTTCGGCGCCGGCAATGGTGGTCTCCGTTAGGGCCACGCGAGCGCCCTCAAGGGTAGATTGCTCTCGATGCTGCGTGCCCGTATCCGCGGCAATCTGCTTTTCCGTGTTCACCAGTTCGGTGAGTTGACCGACGAGCGTGCGCAGGCGATCCAACTCAGCTTCACCGGCGCGGAGATCCGCGCTGCTCTCTTCTCCGGCGGCGGGTAGCTCGGAGCCGGTGTCTCTTAGTTTCTCACGGGCCTGGGCTGTGGTGTCCTGGGCGCCTTCCACCGCTTCGCGAGCGCTGACTTCCGCAGCCAGCACCGGCATGAGGGGGAGCGTAGCCCGGTGCCGCTCCAGTTCGGCCTTCTGCGCCGCAACGCTGGCTGAGGCGGCGGTCAATTCCGCGTGCCGGGCGATGAGCTCCGCACGCTGAGCCAACCGCTGTTCAAGTGCTTCGGCGGCTGTCACGTCCGCGCGGCGTGCCTCCCGCTGCTGCTCGGCTATCGCGGCCGCCTCCTCCGCTGCGTTGGCCGCCGTTTCCGCCGAGCCGACGGCCTCGGTAATCTCGGTGAGGAGAGCATTTCCTCCCTCGGTGAGCGCGAGAGCGCTGGCCGCATCCGTCCATTCGTCCGCCTTCCCCAGGGCCACACCCACGTTGGAGACAGCGCGAATAAACACCTCCTGCGCGGCACGCACCTTCTGCTGGGCGCTCTTCGCGCGGTCCTCGAACCACTGCGCTACCTTGTCAAAGCGGCCGGTGTTGAAAATTTGTGTGAGCAGTGCAGCGCGATCCTGTGAATTGAGGCCCAGGAACTGGGCAAATTTACCCTGCGGGAGCACGACGGTTTGGGTGAATTGTTCTGCGTTGAGGCCCACCAGCCGCTCAACCTCCGTGGAAACATCCCGCACCTGGGTGGCAAGGACCTCCCCATCATCGAGGTTCCCGGATTCTATGGCGGCGGGGGAGAGCCGCCATAGCGTTGCGCGCGGAGCCGTCGCGTTCTTGTTACCGGCCTTGAAGTAGCGTGGTTCTCGGCGTACCCGGTAGGTGCCGGCGTTGACGCTGAATACGAGATCCACGTAGGAGGCCTCGCGTGGATTCGCGTAGAGCGAACGCATGCGGTCCACCGTGGAATCCGAACCACCGGCCACGCTCCCGAAGAGTGCCCACACGATGGCGTCAATAAGGGTGGATTTGCCGGCTCCGGTGGGGCCCTCCATGAGAAACAGGCCGGATGCGGAAAGACGGTCGAAATCAATGGTTTCGGTGCCGCCAAACGGCCCAATGCCGCGTAGCTCTAGCCGATGTAGCCGCATTTACTCCCTCGATTCTTCCCAGGCGCTCTGAATGAGTGCCTTTTCTTCTGCGCTCAGACTGCGTCCGCCGGCGTCCGCGAAGAAATCCGTCAGGATCTCCAGCCCATCCCGATGCTTAATTTCGGGTACACCGTGGTGGACGCTGCCCTCCGCAAGATGGAGCACCTCCATGGCGTGCGGGAATACCGCCTTGATGCGGGCCACCAGATCTCTGGGCCGTGCCGGATCCGTCACGAGCGCGCGCACATACTTGTCCCGATCCGCGGTGTGTGCTTCGGAGAGGATTTCCTCCAGCGTGCCTTCGATAGTGATGAGCCCACGTTCCACCGGTGCGGAGAGTTCCTCCACCTCCTCGACGACGCCGTTTTCCACGTGCAGTGGAGCGGAGGATTTGGGTGTGGTTTCGGAGAAGGAGAATGCGATGGGGGATCCGGAGTAGCGAATGATCGGGCCGTTCTCCAACGCGATGCGTTGCGGCGAGTGCAGGTGCCCCAGGGCCACATAGTCCAGCATCCCGTGTTCGGTAGTGTCGGCCCGCTGTGTCCCGCCAAGCCGGAACAGGCTGGCCGGCACGGAATCCACGCCGCCCACCGTTATATCCTGCTCTGAATCTGAGCGTTCACCGCCGGTAACAAAAGCGTGTGCCATAACGATGCGAGCGGCGTTTTTGCCCGCAAATTCGCCCTCTCGGATATCCGCGGCAATCCGTTCCAGTACCGCAGCCATGACGGCCGGATGACTGCGTTCCAATGGTTCGTCGATGCTTCCCAGACGTACCCGCTCCCGGTTTGGATCGAGGTAGGGAATTCCGTACACGATGGCGCCTACGTGCCCCGCCCGATCCCTCACGGGAATAGGGGTGGCGGCCTCCAACGACTCCGTGCGCGCCACCACCTCGCGGCGGAACAAACTGCGTCCAAATCCCAACCGCGTGGACGAATCATGGTTTCCTGCGGTAAACACCACGGTGGTGAGTGCGGCCAGTGCTTCAAGCGTGCTGTTGAATAGCTCCACCATGTCGGCTGGGGGCACGCTGCGGTCATAGACATCGCCGGAGATAAGCACCGCATCAATGTTCCGTTCACGCACCAGGTCCACCACGTAGGTGCACCAGGTGTGGAAGGCATCACTAAGTGAGGCGCCGTGGAACGTGCGTCCCAGGTGCCAGTCCGAGGTGTGGAGAATGAGCATGCCTTTAGGCTAAAGCAGGCCTCCGACAAAGTTCGTGTCCCGCTCTCGCGTGCGGCGAGCGAGCATCGCCGTGTCATTCTCGGTACAACTCAACGCGCCATGAAACGTGCCCGCACGGCGTCGTACAAAAACGCGCCCGTTAAACGAGCGCGTCAGGGTCAAAGCAGAATCCTACTTCTCTGCGTTTACCGGATCCTGCGCGGACCACGGGAACGCGATCCACTTATCCGTGTGATGCCACACGTAGTCCGGCTTAATCACGCTGCGTGACTTCTCGTAGAGCACGGCCACGCGGATGTCCTTCGCGTAATGAGCGCAAATCCCGCGCACGAACTCGAGGGTGCGTCCGGAATCGGCAACGTCGTCCACAATGAGCACATTGCGTCCCTCCATGCCGGAATTGTCCGGCACCGGGTCCACCAGACGCGGATCAAGGAGTGTGGTGCCAATACCCGTGTAAAACTCCACGTTCAGCACCAGGAGGCTCTTAATGTCCAGCGCGTACCCGATCGCACCGGCCGGCAACAGCCCGCCTCGCGCCACGGACACAATCATGTCCGGGCGATATCCTGATTCCCACACGTTGCTTGCCAGTTCGCGGGCCGCCTGCCCAAATTGGTCCCAGGTGAGAATCTCGCGCTCGTCCATGCATGCTCCTTCCGATGTTCTCATTTTGGCCGCTCGAGCCTCCTGTGTCACCTGAATCCGGCATAAAGTTCCTCACGGGTTACCGCGCCGTGCTTGGTTCCGGCACCCGGACGACGCCGCCATGCCCGAGCGGTACTACTCCCACTCCTCTTTGGCTACGCCGGTAAGCACACGACGGAAGGACTGCACGCGCGCCACAAGGCGCGGGGAGGAGAGCAGGTCCAGGGCGCACTCGGGTTCCTCGGCGTGGTGGGTGCAGCCGCGTGGACACAGCGCGGCTACGGGTGCGAGGTCCGTAAAACCGGCCAGAATGTCCGCCTCTGATACGTGTGCGAGGCCGAAACTGCGCACCCCCGGCGTGTCCACCACGTTTCCGCCACCCGGTAGCGCGAAAGCCACCGCTGAAATGGAGGTGTGGCGTCCCTTGCCGGTCACCGTGTTGACGTGCCCGGTGTTTCGCGCGGCACCCGGTACCAGACGGTTGAGGAGCGTGGACTTTCCGACGCCGGAGTGGCCCACTAGCACGGTGGTACGGCCCGCGATTGCTTCCAGCAGATCGGAAAAATCGCCAATGAACGCCCGGGCGGACAGGTCAGGCGAGGCGGCGTTGGCCTGCTCCACCTGGGCGGCTGTAGCACCCGATGTTTGAATGCCTGCGGCGTTTTGCAGGGACGGGGTGCATGTCGAGGTTCCCGCGGCGGTGGGGGTGGGAACCGAGGTTGGTGCAGCGGGAAGCGATGATGGAAGAGCGGATACCAGAAAAATCTGCAGCCCCAGCGGCGCGTATCGGGCCACAAGCGGTGCGGGGGAGGCGAGATCCGTTTTCGTAATAAGAAGGAGGGGGCGCATGCCGGCGTCGTGCGCGGCAACCAGGCAGCGGTCAATCATGCCGGGCTTTGCCTCCGGCTGGGCGGCCGCCACCACGATGGCCATGGTGTCCGCGTTGGCAACAATGGTGCGTTCGCGGCCCCCGCCCTCGTCCGTGGAGCGGGTGAGGGCAGAAGTGCGGGGGTCAATAAGTGCAATACGGGCCAGTGTGTCCTTGCGGCCGGACAAATCCCCCGTGAGATGAACGTGATCCCCAACCACTACGGCGCCGCGTCCTAATTCGCGTGCCTTCACCGCGCTCACCTGCGTGCCTGAATCGAGTACCACCACATAGCGGCCGCGGTCAACGGCCGTCACGGTACCGGCGGGCCGGTTCGAATAATCGGGGCGGATTTTGGTGCGGGGACGCGAACGACGGCTCGGGCGTACGCGAACGCGCGGATCATCCGTTCCGATATCGCGCATGCACGCCTCCCGCTACGCGCGCTTAATTTGCTTGGTGCCGCGGAGACGCGCGCCTCCCTTCCGCGCAGATACACGATACCCGAGCGAAGGGCGGCCCTGCCGGTCGAAGGCGGCAAGCATCACGCCGCCAATGAGCCCGGCTCGGGCGGCGGCCTCGTGGAGCGCATGCGTGGACTTATCGCCTACCGCAAAGGATGCGAGCGCGGCGGGCGCATCCGTCAGTGCTAGCACGGCGGCGGACAGGCGCGGACACTTGCCGAGGGCCAGCAATGCTCCGGCGGCTACCTGCACGGCGCCGCTGGCGCGAATAATCGTGTCCTCTTTCCCGGTATCTACGCTGATGCCGATGCGGCGGGCGGTGTCAAGTGCACGCTCCGCCGCAGCGCGGTGGCCTTCCGGTTGCGTGGCGGCATTCAATCCACCCAACACAAACGGGGCTGCCAGGAGTGGGCGGGCAATCACGCGGAAAATGTTCATGAGAGCATTGTGGCACGGAAGGCACCCATATGTGAGATCTCACACGGTGAGAGTTAGGTATTCGAGCGGGATCATGCCGAATACCCCGAACCGTGCCCGCAGACACCGTGAAGCGGGAATGTGAACACCGAAAATGCGTTGAACCACCAGGTGAGCTTCAGGGTGAAGCTCGAAAGGGGCGGCTAATCTAGACGTGATGGCTTCAGAGACAGTGAGCAGAGCTCCCGAGGAGAGCGCCGAAGAGCGCTCTGCCCGGTTTGAGAAAGATGCCCTTCCTTATATTGACCAGCTCTACGGTGCCGCCATGCGCTTAACGCGCAATGCCGCGGACGCCGAGGATCTGGTCCAGGAAACGTACGCGAAAGCGTTCGCGGCGTTCCACCAGTACCGGCCGGGTACCAATCTCAAGGCGTGGCTCTACCGAATCCTGAACAACACCTTCATCTCCCACTACCGCAAGGCGCAGCGCCGCCCCAAGCAGGCGGATGCCGCGGATGTGGAAGATTGGCAGGAATACCGGGCGCAATCGCACCAGTCCACGGGCATGATGTCCGCGGAGGCGGAGGCGTTGGACAACCTGCCGGCTTCAGAAATTCGGGATGCGCTCAGCGAACTGTCCGAGGAACGCCGCATGGCGGTGTACCTCGCGGACGTGGAGGGGTTCTCCTACCAGGAGATCGCCAGCATTATGAATACGCCGATCGGAACCGTTATGTCTCGTCTGCACCGCGGGAGGCGCCAATTGCGTGAGCTTCTCGCGGATTACGCCCACGAACTTGGATACGGGAAGGATTCGGAATGAGCGACGATCTGCAGCGCCGGATGGAGGCCGGTCTGGAGCGTAGAGGTATGGATTTGGACAGCGAAGAGGATTCGCGTCAGTGTTCCTGCGAAGAACTGACGGAGCATCTGTTCGAATTCCTTGACCGGCAAGTCTCTGACGGTGAGTTCAAGCGGCTCGCGGCGCATATTGCGCACTGCCCGGAGTGCCAGGATCGCGCGTCCGCGGAAGAACACGTTCGCGTTCTGCTCAAGCGCAGCTGCGCCGAGGTTGCGCCAGCCACTCTGCGTGTGCGTATTTCGCACCAGATTGAGGCCTTCCGCACCACGCTCGGTGGGATCGCTTAGGTTTTGCTAGAGTGAGGCGTTGCGTGAGCCCCGGTGGAGCAACCGTGCCGGCGGGGTGCAGAATACCCGGTAGGCTCTATGGGCTTGACGGGGTGAAGATAGCCCGGCGGGGCGAACAATTGAGCGGAGGGGAATCATGAGCCAGCGAGGCCGTATGCGCCGTGCGCGCGCCAAGAAGAAGGCGAACCACGGAAAGCGTCCAAACGCCTAAAAGGCGGAACGTAGCCACAGGGCTATGCGAAAACGGGAGTGGGGCTACGCGGCTCTGCTCCCGTTTTTTGTAGGTGTGTTTCGACGCCGCCTCGCTCGCTTCGTGCCCGCCGGGTCACCCGCCGGGAAGACGGAGTTGTATCCGCGCGTGGGGCGTTCGTACGTCCGGGGTTGCCAATGCCTACGGCTCACAGCCGTAGGCATTGGCAACCCCGGACACTATAGCCGCGGGCAGCGGCGTCGTTATTCGGCGTGGGTGCGAATCCCCAGCCAGGAATTCCATCCGGAGTGCAGTACCAGCCAGGCAATGAGGCCGTAGCCCGCTTGCCGCGGGGTGTAACCGTCCGCTGACGTGGACATGTCCGTATTCCATTGCGCGTGCGCGTGGAGGGGCCCAAAGGTATCCACAAAGGGGATGTGACGCCGTTCGGTGACATCTCGATAGGCCTCCGCGAGCCGAGCCACCTTGCGGTTATCCGCATCCTGCCGGGGCGGCGGGCCCACCACAAACGAGGTGGTGTGGATACGGTCCGCCCCATCGAGGATATTTGCCAGGTGCAGGCGGCAACGAGCGAGGGATTCAGTCCCATCAACGTCATGGCTGCCCAGCCCGATCACCAGGCGAGTATCTTCATCTCGGCTGAGACGCTGCTTGACTTCGCCCTCCCAGCGGCCGGCCAACTGCGCGATCGTTTGGCCGGGAACGGCCAGCTGAAGCGCCATGATGGGTGGTTCGGTGATGGTGCGCGCCATCACGCGCCCCGTCCATCCCAGTGCCCGGGGATCGCCGTAACCTGCTACCAGCTCATCTCCGAGGAAAATCACCCGCGTCATTGGACTCCTTCCCGGCGTGGCGCGCGGCCACGCGTATCATTTGGCAAGCCTACCCGCGTGACGGCGCGGAGATGGTGTGTGCCCGGCGGCAGGGAAAAGAACGCCCGCGGATACACACCCTGATACAGCGCGGTGTGCCCGGCGGCAGGGCGGGAAGGGCAATGGTGTTCGCGCCCGGCGTTGCGGTGGACACGGGCTGCGTGGCCGGCGTGGATTTTCGTAGAATGTTTCGCGTGAACGGCTACCGATTATTTATGCCCCGCGAACAAACGAATGAGGCGGGGATGCTCGCGTGAGCGGTCTTGATTACCTTTATTTGCTTTTCGCGGTGCTATTAATTGCCGGAAACGGCGTGTTTGTGGCAGCTGAATTTTCCATGGTGGCGTTGGACCCTGCGGCTACGGCAGCACGGGCAAAGACGGATCCGCGGGCCAGGATTGTCTCCCGGTCTCTGCATGATCTCTCCCTGCACCTATCTGCCTGCCAGGTGGGAATTACCCTCACCACGATTCTGCTGGGGTACGTGGGCCAGCAGCCGCTGACGGATCTGTTTACGCTCCTGTTTGAAAGTGCAGGAATGGCCCGCGCGGCGGCAATCGGCGTTTCGGCCACCCTCGCGTTTGTGCTGGTGAATTTTTTCTCCATGCTGTTCGGCGAATTGGTGCCGAAAAACCTGGCGCTTGCGGACATGATGGGGGCGGCGTACCGCATGGCGCCGATTCTCCACGCATTCTCCGCTGTGTTTAAGCCGCTCATTGTGGTGCTCAATGACAGTGCGAACTGGATTCTGCGGCAGCTCGGCGTGGAGCCGGTGGAGGAGCTAAGCGGAGCGCGCTCGGCCAGCGAATTAGGCGCCCTGGTGCGCCAGAGCGCGGAGGCGGGCACGCTTGAGGCGTCCACGGCCACGCTGCTGACGCGTTCCCTGGGTGTCGGCAAACTGACCGCGGTGGATGTTATGACCAACCGCACGCGGGTGGCCTCCATCTCGGAGGATGCCACGGCGGAGGACGTTGTCAATTTGGCTGTCGCCACCGGCTATTCCCGCTTCCCGGTGGTGGCCGATGATCTAGATGCGGTGCGCGGCATTGTCCAATTGCGCCGCGCCGTGGCCATTCCGTATGAGCGTCGGGCGGACGTGCCCGTCACGTCGTCGTCCATCATGTGGGAGGCACCGCGCGTCCCGGAAACCATGTCCCTCTCGCAACTACTCGTGGAGCTGCGCGACACGGGTATTGAGATGGCGCTGGTGGTGGATGAATACGGTGGCACCTCGGGCGTGGTGACCGTTGAGGATGCCGTAGAAGAGATCGTGGGAAACATCGCGGATGAACACGATCCGCGCCGAGCGAGCGCGCGGCACACGGCGTCGGGCTCCTGGGTGCTCTCTGCTCTGCTGCGGCCGGATGAGGCCACGCGGCTTACCGGGTTTGATCTCCCGGCGGATGGTCCGTTTGAGACCATCGCGGGCCTGGTGGTTTACCGGCTTGGGCGGCTGGCGCGCGTGGGCGACAGGGTGCGTGTTGGTGGCGTGGATATCACGGTTACCGTGGCGGATGCCCGCCGGATTCGCACCGTGGAGGTGAGTAAGCATGAATGATTGGATGGCGCTCCTCGTGACGGTGCTGCTTCTGGCACTCAACGCGTTTTTTGTGGCGTGCGAGTTCACGCTGACGGGTTCGCGCTCCTCACGGCTGGTGCCTCTGGCGGCGCGCAATAAGCACGCGCGCAGGCTGCTGTGGGCGATCAATCACCTCTCGGAAATGTTGGCGGCGTGCCAGTTGGGCGTCACGCTCGCCTCCGTGGCGTTGGGCGCACTCGCGGAGCCGGCGGTGGCGCACCTGCTTGAGGGCCCGTTCACCGCGTGGGGCTGGAGTCCGGCCGTGGCACACACGGTGGCTCTTCTTATTGCCCTCCTGCTGGTGGTGGGGCTGCACGTGGTGCTGGGGGAGATGGTTCCGAAGAACCTAGCCGTCACGCACCCGGAACGTGCTGGCATGTGGTTTATCACCCCGCTTTTGGTATTTGATCGCATTTTTCGCCCCGCCATCGCCGCGCTCAACTGGCTGTCACTGCACGCGGTGCGTCTGCTCGGTAAGCACTCGAAGGACGACGTGGGCTCTGCGTTCACGGCCGGCGAGGTGGCCTCGATCATTGAGGCCTCGGAGAAAGCGGGTGTGCTCAAGGATTCCACCGGTCTCATTTCGGGCACGCTGGAGTTCACGGATCGCAAGGCCGGCGTGGCGGCGGTACCGGCCGCGGATCTGGTGGGTTTCCGTATCCCCTTTACCCCGGCGCAGGTGGAAGAAATGGTGGGGGAGCGCGGTTTTTCCCGCTACATCGTGTTCGATGAGTCCGGCCTGCCCGCCGGGTACATCCACATTAAGGACACGCTCTCCGTGGACGACGCCGAACGCTTCATCCCGGTTCCTGAGGATCGGATCCGTCAGCTTGAGGTGGTAGATGCCGACGCCGAAGCGGAGGACGCCCTGCGCGTCATGCAGCGCTCCGGTGCGCACGTGGTAGCGGTGGCCCGGGATGGCCAGCGTGTGGGTGCTGTCTTCCTCGAGGACCTCATTGAGGAGCTGGTGGGGGAGATTCGCGATCTACAGCAGCGGTAGGGCCGCTGTGGTGTGGGGCGGCGCTGGGATGTTCGGCGCCGCATCGGCGTGCCCGCATCCGCACGTATTCTGGGGGTGTGAGGCATATTTACCGCGTGGGTGGACCGCTCATCATTGCTCATCGGGGCGGCGGCACCGGGTATCCCGAAAACTCCATGCGTGCTTTCGAGCAGGTAGTTGCGGATGGCTTTTTTCATATCGAGACGGACGTTCATGCCACCCGTGACGGTGTGGCCGTAGTCCTTCATGATTCGGACCTGGAGAGGACCACGAATGGGCGGGGTGCTCTCCTGCGGTATTCGTGGGCTCAGGTATCCGCTTTGCGTGACGCGACCGGGCAGCATCCGCCCCGCCTCGATGCCGTACTTGATGCTTTCCCGGATGCGATATTCAACGTGGATGCAAAAGATGATGCGGTGGTGGCGCCCCTGGTGGACGCGATCCGCCGTACTGGCGCGGTAGACCGCGTGGTGATCGCGAGCTTCTCGCAGCGCCGGCTGCGGCGCATTCACCGGTACATGCCGCATCTGCGTCAAACGCTGGGCAGCAGCGGGGTGGCTGCACTCTTGGCGGCCACTCATGCCGGTCGGGTGGGGCGGCGTCTTCCGCTGTCCCTCGGTCCCTACGACGCCGTCCAGGTTCCGGTGGGTATACGGGGTATCCCGATTATCACGCGGCGATTCGTGGAAGGCGCTCACGCCCGCGGTCTGGCCGTGCATGCCTGGACCATTAATGACTTTGCGGAGGCGGATCGGCTCCTCGAATTGGGCGTGGACGGCATTATCACCGACCGTCCGGGCGCACTGCGTGACCACCTAGTGAACATGGGCGTGACGCCCGAGTTGTAGGTGAGGGCGACGGAGTCGAAGCAATATACCCCCTCCCGGTATATAAGTATTCTGGGCGGTGTAGAAGCGATGGAGGAATCGATGGCGGAGATGAGGGAAAACGCGGCGGCGGAGGATGCACAATGCGGCTCGCTCGCCCACATGCATGGTTATGAGCAGCATCGGGACGCCTACCTGCGCCGCCTCAAGCGTATTGAGGGGCAGGTACGTGGCATCAACCGCATGGTGGACGAGGGCGCCTATTGCATCGACATCCTCACCCAGATTTCGGCCGCTACCTCCGCGCTGGAGAACGTGGCTCTGGGGCTGATGGACGATCATCTACGCCACTGTGTTGCGGATGCCGTGGCGCAGGGCGGTGGCAGTACGGACAAGATCGCGGAGGCCATGCAGGCGGTTCGTCGCATGGTGAAGAGCTAGTTTCGTGACCGGAAAATGCGCGGAACGCAACGACGTCGTCATATCATGAACAAACGTGCATTTTTCGCTGAGGGCATAATGGCACACTTCCCAGAAGACATCAGATGATTCCCTGTTTTCACTTGAAATAGGGGACTCTTGACCTGGCGGGAGGTCTGGCGGGCAGGGAGAATAAGAGCGTCTGTTTCGCAACGGCGGGTGTGCTCGCCAGATAAGGACACTCAATGGGAATCTCTCCTGAACTGATTGACCACCTCAAGCATCCAACGGATGATGAGGTCAAGGTGATGGATGCGTGGTGGCGTGCCGATAACTATCTGACGGTCGGCCAGATCTATCTGCAGTCCAACCCGCTACTTAAGCGTGACCTCACTCCGGATGACATTAAGCCTCGTCTGCTGGGGCACTGGGGCACCTCCCCGGGGCTTTCGTTCATCTATGCGCATGTTTCTCGTCTGATCCGACTGACCGGGCAGAACATGATCTACATTACGGGTCCGGGCCATGGCGGGCCGGCCATCGTGGGCGCCACCTACCTGGAAGGCTCTTACACGGAGGCCTTCCCGAAGATCACGCGTGATGAACCGGGCCTGCTGCGCCTGTTCCGCCAGTTCTCCCAGCCGGGCGGTATCCCCTCCCACGTGGCCGTGACCACTCCGGGCTCCATCAACGAGGGCGGCGAGCTCGGCTACGCGCTGGTGCACGCCTTCGGTTCCGTATTCGATAACCCGGACCTCATCACCGTTGCGGTGGTAGGCGACGGCGAGGCGGAAACCGCACCCCTCGAGGGTTCCTGGAAGGGTATCTCCTACCTGAGCCCCTCGCACGACGGCGCTGTGCTTCCGATCCTGCACCTCAACGGCGCGAAGATTTCTTCGCCGACCGTCCAGGCGCGCAAGGATCCGGCAGAGCTGCGCAAGCTTTACGAAGGCCACGGGTACGAAGTGATCGAGGTGTCTGGATCTGATATTCCGGGCATGCATCGTCGCTTCGACGAGGCGCTCGCCACCGCCTACGCCAAGATCAAGCAGATCCAGGCCGATGCGCGTGAGCTGGACGCTGATGGCGTGATGAAGGGTGAGAAGAACAGCTACCTGGACGGCAAGTCCCCGCGCTGGCCCATGATCATCCTGCGTACCCCGAAGGGCTGGACGGGCCCGAGCAAGGTGGACGGCGTGCAGGTGGAGGGCACCTGGCGTGCTCACCAGGTGCCGCTGGCTGGCGTCAAGGAGAATGCGGATCACCTCAAGCAGCTCCAGGAGTGGATGGAAAGCTACCACCCGGAGGAGCTGTTCGATGAGAACGGCTACCCGCGCGACATCGTGCTGGCTAACAATCCTGAGGGTGACAAGCGCCTTTCCGCGAACCCGGTGGCCAATGGCGGCGGCAAGTACACCCCGTTGGATATGCCGGATTGGCGCGAATCGCTGGCGTTCAACTTCCCGCAGGAGGAGCGCGGCAAGCTCAAGAACCAGAAGGAATCCACCCGCTACCTGGGCGAATTCATGGCCGAGCTCTACCGCCGCAACCCCACCGCGTTCCGTCTGTTCTGCCCTGATGAGACAAACTCCAACCGTCTCGGTGCCGTGTTCGATGTATCGGACCGCGCCTTCATGGAGAACATCACGGACGAGGATGTCAAGCTGGGCCGCTCCGGCCGCGTTATGGAGGTGCTTTCCGAGCACAACACGCACGGCTGGCTTGAGGGCTACACGCTGACGGGCCGCCACGGCCTGTTCGCCTCCTATGAGGCGTTCGGCATGGTGTCCCTCTCCCAGACCATCCAGCACGGCAAGTGGCTGGAGGAGGGCACGCGAGTGGATTGGCGCGTTCCGGTGCCGTCCCTCAATCTCCTGCTCACCTCCACCGCGTGGCGCAACGATCACAACGGCTTCTCCCACCAGGGCCCGGGCGTGCTTTCCAGCGTGCTCAACCTGCGTGGTGACGTGGTGCGCGTCTACCTGCCTGTCGATGCGAACTCGCTGCTTGATGCGGCCACCCACGTGTTCAACTCGCGTGATCGGGTGAACCTCATCGTTCAGGATAAGCAGTTCCAGTTCCAGTGGCTCACGCCGGAGGAGGCCGCCGAGGAAGGCGACCGCGGCTACGCCATTTGGGATTGGGCCGGCAATGAGGTGCCCGGCTCTGAGAAGGATCCGGACATGATCTTCGGATGCGCAGGCGACATTGTGACGGCCGAGGCCGTGGCAGCCGCCCAGATCATCCGCGAGAAGCTGCCGGAGATGACCGTTCGCGTGGTCAACGTGGTACGGCCGCAGGTGCTGCTCCGCCACAAGGATCACCCGACGGGGCTCTCTCAGGGTGAGTTCCGCGAGGCCTTCACGGATCACGTGGATTGCGTATTTACCTTCCACGGCTACCCGGGCACGGTGCACCAGCTGCTGCATGGTCGTCCGGATGCGGATCGTTTCCACGCCCGCGGGTATATCGAGGAAGGCACCACCACCACGCCGTTCGACATGGTGGTCCGCAACCGCGTGGATCGCTTCCACCTGGTGATTGATGCCATCAACAACTGCAAGCGCACTATCCGCGGGGCCGCTGACCTCAAGCGCTGGTGCCAGAAGCAGCTGGCCAAGCACGAGGAATACAAGGTTACCTACCTGCAGGATATGCCTGAGGTGCGTAACTGGGAGTTCAAGTCCAACGCTGAGCTAGAGGCCGAGAAGGCCGCCAAGTAAGCGCGGATACAAAAATCCCGGGGCCGAATGGTCCCGGGATTTCTTTGTGCCCCGAACAGGATTCGAACCTGCGGCCTTTCGCTCCGGAGGCGAACGCTCTATCCCCTGAGCTATCGGGGCGCACGTATCTACTTTACACCGAATTTGAGGCGACGCCGGTGTGGCGGACACCGCGGTTATGAGATGAGTACGACGCCGGTGTGGGCAGGTACCGGACCGCGTACGTACCGTGCGGCGTCGTCGCGCAGCGGCAAGTGAGTGCCCACCCACCGGTGTGGCGGGATACAAGCGAGTTTTCGGCCGCACCCGCGCTAGGCGCCACCAAGTTCCCGGTATGCTCGTTCCCATGACTCCCGAAGATTTGAGTGCACTAATCGCGAGTGTGCTGGAGCGCCTGGTGGCGGCCGGCACCATCACAATTTCTGGCGACCTCCCCGCCGTACGTGTGGAACGGCCTCGCAGCAGGGAGCATGGCGACTGGTCGACGAACGCGGCGATGCAGCTGGCGAAGCGTGCGGGCATGGCGCCCCGACAGCTGGCCGCCCTGCTGGCCCCGGAAATTGAGAAGAACGCGGGCATTGACTCCGTGGAGGTGGCCGGCCCCGGCTTCATCAACATTCGGCTGTCTGCCGGTGCGGCGGGGGAGCTGGCAAAGACCATCGTGGGTGCGGGCGTGAATTATGGGCGCTCGGACTCCGGTAGCGGCGTGACGCTCGATCTGGAGTATGTTTCTGCAAATCCCACCGGCCCCATCCACATTGGCGGGGCGCGCTGGGCGGCCGTCGGCGATTCCCTGGCTCGTATCCTCGCGGCCACGGGCTCCACGGTGATTCGCGAGTACTACTTCAATGATCACGGCACGCAGATTGATCGTTTTTCGGCCTCGCTACAGGCCCGCGCGCTGGGTGAGGAACTGCCGGAGGACGGCTACGGCGGGAGCTACATCGAGGACATCGCCAATCAGGTGATCGCGGACGAGGTAGCCGCCGGCCGCCCGGATCCGCGCACACTGCCCCGCGAGGAGGGGCGCGAGGTATTTCGTGCTCGCGGCGTCAAGCTAATGTTCGCCGAGATCCAGCGCTCTCTTCACGAATTTGGCTCGGATTTCGATGTGTTCTTCCATGAGCAGTCCCTCTACGATTCGGGCGCGGTAGATGAGGCCATTGCTGCCCTGCGGGAGCGCGGGGTGATCTTCGAGGCCGACGGCGCCACCTGGGTCCGTACCACCGCCTTTGGGGATGATAAGGACCGCGTCATTATTAAGAAGGATGGCAATTACGCCTACTTCGCCGCGGATATCGCCTACTTCCGTGACAAGCGGAGGCGCGCGGATAAGGCAATCTACATGCTGGGTGCGGATCATCATGGGTACATCGGCCGTATGTATGCGATGGCCGCTGCCTTTGGCGACAAGACGGGCCGCGGTGAGGGCATGGAAATCCTCATCGGCCAGCTGGTGAATCTCATGCGCAATGGCACTCCGGTGCGCATGTCGAAGCGCGCGGGTACCGTGGTGACGCTTGAGGACCTGGTGGATGCTGTGGGCGTGGATGCGGCGCGCTACTCCCTGGTGCGTGCGTCGGTGGATTCCGCGCTGGATCTGGACCTGGATTTGATTGCTTCCCACACGAATGACAACCCTGTCTACTACGTGCAGTACGCGCACGCACGTACTGTCGCGGTTGACCGTAATGCCACCGAGCATGGCGTGCGCCGGGAGGACGCCTTCGAGCCGGCGCTGCTGGAGGAGGCCGATGCTGCGCTGCTCAGCGAGCTGGCGCGCTTCCCGCGGGTGGTGAACGAGGCCGCGGAACTCCGTGCGCCCCACCGGGTGGCCCGGTACCTGGAGGAGCTCGCCGCTGCCTATCACGGCTGGTACGGCAAGGCGCGCGTGACGCCACGTGCGGATGAGCCGGTTTCGGATCTGCATCGCACGCGTCTCTGGGTGAACGACGCCGCTCGCCAGGTGTTCGCGAACGGCCTGGGATTGCTGGGAGTCTCGGCGCCCGAACACATGTAGCGAGTCTTTCGTATGTGAGGCTCGTGGTACTCGGTTTTTAGCCGGACTGGAAGAGTGGGGCGGCGGACGGTTGTCCGCCGCCCCACTGCACGATCAAGTGCATAGAGCCGGTTAACGCCGCCATATTTGTTCGCCGTTGGATATGCGCAACTAAACAGAACGGGTAAGTGGCGCCGCGGTGTAGTAAGCTACGGGGAGGATTCGAGGTTGTACCGGTAGTAGGCCGGTCCCCAATCCGTAGCCTCCCTGTGAGAACGTGGGCATGTGCCCCGTGGGATGGGCATTTTATTTCCAGTAGGCGCGTACGTCCGCGTCATATCCGAGGAAGGAACCTCGTGGCAGATACCCCGAACTTTGGCGCCATTTCTGCAATGCGCGTCGCTGAACTTCGCGAACTTGCGAAGGAACTCAATCTTGATGTGGATCCCAAGGCTCGCAAGGCCGAATTACTAGAGGAGATCCGGAAGGTGGTGCCGGCCCGGCGTGGTCGGCCCTCAAAGGCCGCCAAGCAGGCGGTGGAGGCCGCCTCTGCTGGTAATCAGACGTCTACACCGGCGGACAAAGCTGCCGGTGCGGCGGAGGAAAATACGGCATCGGCTGCTTCCCACACCGAGAACGAATCGGCGCCCCAGCGTCGCGTGCGGCAGCGTCGTCCGCGCGCTCAAGAGGTGACAGAAGAAGAAAATCACGCCGTCATTGAGCTGCCCCAGCCTAAGGAGGGCTCGCGGCGAGGTGGTACGCGCCAGGCCAGCATGTCCGATGAGGAGCGTCAGGCGGCGTTGGAAGCCATCGGTGACGCGGCTGAGCGCCACGCCGGCAGTGATAATGCGGAGGGCGAGGGTGAAGAGACCTCTCGTCGTACGCGTCGTCGGCGGCGTCGGAATCACCATGAAACCGAATCCGGCAGCGAAAACGCGCGCGAAGAGAATCGCTCGCGCGGCAACCGTAACCAGGATGCTCGCCGTGAGGACCACGGTTCCCGGCAGCAAAACGGTCAGGACGGCCGCAACCGGGATGCGCGCAACAACCAGGACCGCACTAACAACGATGCGCGCAATGATCACCGTGGTGAGGAGGCGCTCCTCCCCGTGGCCGGCATCGTGGATATTGCGGGCAAGCAGGCCTACCTGCGTGCGGGCGGCTACCTGCCCGGCCCGAACGATGCGCAGATTTCCCCGCAGATCATGAAGGAGTACGGGCTGCGCCGTGGCGACGCCGTGACCGGTGTGGTGCGTCCCAAGGAGGAGGGAAACGCGCAGCCTAACAACCAGCATGGCCGCGGCCGTGGACGCGGGCGCCGCAAGCCCGCCGCCCGCAAGCCGTTCAACCAGCTGGTGCGCGTGAGTGCCATTAATTCGCTCACCCCCGAGCAGTCCGCCAAGCGCCCGGAGTTCACGCGCCTCACGCCGCTCTACCCGAACGAGCTTCTGCGTATGGAGACCACCTCCAAGGCCGTGACGGCGCGCGCCATTGATCTGGTGGCACCGATCGGCAAGGGGCAGCGCGGCCTCATCGTGGCGCCCCCGAAGGCCGGCAAAACGATGGTGCTCCAGCAGATCGCGAACTCCGTGGCCGCCAATAATCCGGACGTTCACCTCATGGTGGTGCTGGTGGATGAGCGGCCCGAGGAAGTCACGGATATGCGCCGCGTGGTTAAGGGCGAGGTCATTGCCTCCACCTTCGACCGCCCGGCCTCCGATCACGCCCAGGTGGCGGAGCTGGCCATTGCGCGTGCAAAGCGCCTGGTGGAACTCGGCCAGGACGTGGTGGTGCTGCTCGATTCGCTCACCCGTCTCTCCCGCGCCTACAACCTGGCCCAGCCCGCCTCGGGGCGCATTCTTTCCGGCGGTGTGGACGCCGGTGCGCTCTACCCGCCCAAGCGCTTCTTCGGCGCCGCCCGCAACATTGAGAATGGCGGCTCGCTCACCATCATCGCCACGGCGCTGGTGGAAACCGGCTCCAAGATGGATGAGGTGATCTTCGAGGAGTTCAAGGGTACCGGCAATATGGAACTGCGCCTCTCCCGCCAGCTGGCGGACCGCCGTATCTTCCCGGCCATTGACGTTAATGCCTCCGGTACTCGCCGCGAGGAGCTGCTCTACTCGGCTGAGGAACTCAAGGTTATTTGGCAGCTGCGGCGCGGTCTCGGCTCGCTGTCCACCGAGGACGCCAGCGATTTCTTCCTCAAACGCCTCAAGGCCACGGAGAATAACGGTGAATTCCTCGTGTCCATCATGCGGAGTCTGCAGAATCAGGCACGCACGTCCTCAAAGTAGTGCCCGCCCGCCGGTGGGCTCCTTGCGGGCTCACCGGCTACGGCGCTATAGTTTGCCAGTTGCTTTTAGCAACGTCCTATCGGCTTCCGGTTCACCGCCCAGCGGACCCGGAGCGGCTAACGATCCAAGGAGAAAATAATGAAGCAGGGAATCCATCCCGATTACCACACCGTGCATGTGACCTGCACGTGCGGCAACGAATTCGATACGCGTTCCACCTATCCCGGTGACTCCATGCGCCTGGACGTGTGCAACGCCTGCCATCCGTTCTACACGGGCAAGCAGAAGATCCTCGATACGGGCGGCCGTGTGGCTCGCTTCGAGGCTCGCTACGGCAAGCGCAAGAAGTAGCGGAATTTGGTGGGGAGCGTCGGCATTGTCCGGCGCTCCTTTTTCGTCCCGGGCATTTGCTGCTGTGTGCCAGGACCATCGCAACTCGGCAGATTAAGTGGAACGCCGGCTAGAATGGCGAAGAATCGCTGCAACAGAAAGGTGAAGCGTGGCTGAGGACAATCGCGTCGATATCGCCCAGCAAATGGAGCGGGAGTATCTGGACATCGAGAAGCAGATGGCATCCCCTGAGGTGCTGGCGCACCCCGATAAGCTCCGCTCGCTCGGCCGGCGGTATTCCAAGCTGGGGCGCGTGGTCAAGATTTACCGTGCCTACGCGAAGGCGGCGAAGGATCTGGCGGAGGTCCAGGAGATTGTGGCGGGCGGCGGCGAGGATGCCGAACTGTTTCGCGACGAGGTGCCCGCACTGCGAGCCAAAACCGATGAACTCTCTGAGCAGCTGACGGACGCGCTACTGCCTCGGGATGATGACGATGATCGTGATGTCATCATGGAAATTAAGGGTGGTGCCGGTGGTGAAGAATCCGCCCTGTTTGCCGGTGATCTGGCCCGCATGTACCAGCGTTATGCGGAGAAGATGGGATGGACGTGGGAGGTGCTCTCCCTCAACCAGACCGAGCTGGGCGGCGTAAAGGACGGCCAGTTCGCCATTCGCTCCAAGGGCACGCTTGAGGATCCGTCCGAGGGCGTGTGGGCGCATCTCAAATATGAGGGCGGTGTGCACCGCGTTCAGCGTGTACCCGTGACCGAATCTCAGGGGCGCATCCAAACGTCCACCGCCGGCGTGCTGGTGTTCGCTGAAGTGGATGATCCGGGCGAAGTAGAGATCGCCCCAAATGACATTCGTATTGACGTGTATCGCTCCTCCGGCCCGGGTGGGCAGTCCGTGAACACCACCGATTCGGCCGTACGTATCACGCACATTCCCACCGGAATTGTGGTGTCCATGCAGGACGAAAAATCCCAGATTCAGAACCGCGAATCTGCCATGCGCGTGCTGCGTGCCCGGCTCCGCCAGCGCCAATTGGATGAGCAGGCGGAGAAGAATGCGGCCATGCGGCATTCGCAGGTTCGCACCATGGATCGCTCCGAGCGTATTCGCACCTACAATTTCCCGGAGAATCGCATCGCGGATCACCGTACCGGGTACAAGGCGCACAACCTGGACCAGGTGATGGACGGCGATCTGGATGCGGTCATTGACTCCGCGCGCCAGATTGATGAGCGCGCCCGGCTTGAAGAGGCCCAGCAGGCCGCCAACGCGGATAAGCAGTAATGGTCGACGGTCCGCGCGGCGGTCAATCACCCACCTGGGCCACGCTCATTCGCGAGGGCTCCTATATTCTCTCTGAGGCCGGGGTGCCCTCGCCCACCGTGGACGCCCGCGCGCTGGCCGAATTTGTAGCCGGTGAGCGCCCGAATCCGACTGCCCGCCCGGGGGAGGCAGCCCGGCGTTTCCTGTCGCTGATCGGTCGCCGTGCTCAGCGCATCCCGCTCCAGCACCTCACCGGCCGCATGTACTTCCGCTATCTCACGCTCGCGTCCACCCCCGCCGCGCTTGTGGTGCGCCCGGAAACGGAGATGGTGGCCGGCGCTGCCATCGCGGCCGTACGCGAACGCGTTAGCGGAGCCCATCCGCACCCCACGGCGCTGGACCTGGGGACCGGCTCGGGCGCCATTGCACTTGCCATCGCCACCGAGGTGCCACCCGCCAGTGTGACGGGTGTGGACATTTCGGCCCCCGCGTTGCAGCTGGCCCAGCGCAATAACGCCGCCTACGGCACCCCGGTACATTTTGTGGAGGGTGACGCACTAGACCCCGCACTGGCAACGAAGCTGGGGCGCTACGACGTCGTCGTATCCAATCCGCCCTACGTTCCTCCCGGCAGCGCAATCGCGCCGGAAGCCACGCATGATCCCGCGCTGGCACTCTGGGGCGGTAGTGCGGGTGGGATGGAATTTCCCGCCGCGCTGGTGCGAGCGGCACGGGCACTACTGGTGGCGGGCGGTAGGCTCATTGTTGAACACGATGAGCGTCAGGGTGCGGCGTTGCGCGCGGTGGCGAAAACGGCCGGATATACGGATATCGTCACGCGGCAGGATCTCACCGCTCGGGACCGCTGGCTGGAGGCCACCTGGCCCGGGGACACGCAGAAAGGCGAGGGATGCTAAGCGAGAAGGATATTGCGGAGGCGGTGGCGGCCGTTCGCGCGGGCACGCTGGTGGTGCTTCCCACGGATACCGTGTACGGCGTGGGGGCGGATGCGTTTTCTCCCAGCGCGGTGGACAGGTTGCTCACGGCCAAGGGGCGCGGGCGGGACAAGCCCTCCCCGGTGCTGGTGGATTCCGTGGCGGCAGCGGAGCGGCTGGCGGTGGCGATCCCGCCGGTGGCACGCGCCATGATGGAGCAGCTGTGGCCCGGCGCCCTCACCATCGTGCTCCCGGCGCAGCCCACCATCGGCTGGGACCTAGGCGAAACGAACGGCACGGTGGCGCTGCGCATGCCGGATAGTGCCGATGCACTGGCACTTTTGAGCGCCGCGGGGCCGATGGCGGTCAGCTCGGCGAACTTGACGGGACATGCACCGGCACTCACTGCGGCGGATGCACGCGAGCAGCTGGGGGAGAAGGTGGCCGTCTACCTGGATGGCGGCGCGGTGACCGGTGGGGTGCCCTCCACCATCGTACGGATCGGTGAGCGCATCGAAATCCTGCGGCACGGCGCCATTCCGGATGCCCGCATCGCGGAATTCGGGGAGCCGGCCTAGTGCGTGTCTACCTGCTCATGATGCTCATCGCCGCGAGCATCACATTCCTGCTGGTGCCGGTGGTGCTTCGCCTGGCGCTGCGGTGGGGCGCCATGACGCAGGTGCGGAAGCGGGATGTGCACACGGTACCCATCCCGCGTCTGGGCGGGTTGGCCATGTTTGTGGCATTCGCGGCCACACTGGCCGTGGCCTCCCGTATCCCCTATCTTCACGCCGTGCTGGGGCCGAATTCCCAGGCGTGGGCGATTCTGGCGGGCGCGGCAGTCATGTGCCTGGTGGGCGTGGCGGACGACATCTGGGAGCTTGACTGGTACACGAAGCTGGCTGGCGAGATCCTGGCCGCCGGTGTTATGGCCTGGGCCGGCGTCCAATTCATCACTGTGCCGTTTATGGGCTTGACGGTGGGTTCCTCGCGGCTGGCGGCGGTCGGTTCCATCCTGGTGGTAGTTGTGGTGGCCAACGCCGTGAACTTCATGGATGGCCTGGATGGGCTGGCCACCGGGATTGTGGGGATCGCGGGGTTTTCCTTCTTCGTGTACTGCTACATTCTCACGCGCAATAACACGCCGGGGGACTACACCTCGGTAGGTTGCGCGGTGGCCGCGGCACTGGTGGGTGCCTGCGCGGGCTTTCTGCCCCATAATTTCCACCCCGCCCGCATCTTTATGGGGGACTCGGGCTCGCTCACCCTGGGGCTCATCATTGCCGGGGCCGGTATCCAGGTCACGGGACAGACGGATCCCGCGAACACGTCGGTGGGACACGCCATCCCGGCCTACCTGCCCCTGCTGCTGGCCGTTGCTGTCATTCTGCTGCCGCTGGTGGATTTTGTGTGGGCTGTGCTGCGCCGGCTGGCACGTGGGCAGTCGCCCTTCCATGCCGACGCCGGTCACCTCCACCACCGTGTGCTTCACCGCGCCCAATCCCACGTGGTAGCGGTGCTCATTCTTTACATGTGGGCGGTTATCTTCTCCTTTACCTGTGTGCTACTGGTGGCGTTGCCGTCCCGCGACGTCCTAATGATCGGTGCGGGTGCGGTTCTGGTGGGCACGGGCATTACCGTGGCCGTGTTCCGGGGCGCCGCCCGGGTGTATCACAGGCGGGTGGATGCGACGACGTCGGATCCCTTTGTCACGGGAGGCGCGGCATGACGGATGGTCAGGTACTAGCGCGTGTGGCCAAGTGGAATGCGAGCGTGGCGGCGGTGATGGGCCTGGGTGGCCTGGTATGGGCGTGCGCCGGGGGCGGTGGGCGCGCCTGGGGCATGTTCGCCGGTGCTGTGGTGGGGGCCCTGCTGTTTGTTTCCGCGCCATGGCTCTATCGGCGCAGTGGGCGCCGGGACGTGCTGGGCGCCTACGGCCTACGGCTGGGCATTGTGGTGGTGGGTTTTGCAATCATTGCCTACATACCCGGCGTGAGTGCCCGGTACGCGGCTCTCACTATGGCGGTGCTGGTGGTCGTGTCCCTGGTGATCGCAAGTGTCATCGTCCTAAGGTCCCGCGTTGAGGGGTAGCCGGGCGTGTAAAGTTGTTCAGGTTTTTCGGCGGGCTTTCCCGGTCCGATTGATTCTGTATGTATCATTGGGAATAGCGCTCTCCGAGAACGCGTAGATGAAGGGTGAATGCATGTCGTCAGGTCTGCTGGCTGTTATTGCGTCTCCCGTGGTTTTGGCCGCGGACGGCGGATTCAAGGGTCCCGGGATCGAGGAGTTCTTCCCGGATCCGATGCTGCTTCAGGGCACGCCTTTCGCGTTGAATCGCGTGATGCTCATCCGCCTTATTTCCGCACTATTCATCCTGGTGTGCGCGTGGATTTACCACAGTCGCGCCAAGCTGGTGCCGGGCCGGTGGCAGGCCAGCTTCGAGATGCTCCTGGAGTTCTCGAAGGTGCAGATCGGTGAGGAACTTCTTGAGGATAAGGCGAGGAAGTATCAGCCGCTCATTGCCGCTATCTTCCTCGGCACGCTCTTTATGAACCTCACGGGTATTATCCCGGGGCTTCAGCTAGCGGGAACATCCGTTGTTGGCATGCCGCTTGTTTACACGATCGTCACCTACCTGGCATTCATCATTGCGGGTATCAAGGAGCGCGGCGGGCTCAAATTCTTCCGCGAACAGCTCTTCCCGCCGGGGGTGCCGTGGCCCATCTACTTCATCATGACGCCCATTGAGTTCCTCTCCACCTTCGCGATTCGGCCGATTACGCTGACGGTCCGTCTTCTGGCGAACATGGTGTCTGGGCACATGCTTCTTGCGCTGTGCTTCTTGGGTACACATTTCCTGTACTTCTCGATGTCCGGCGGCACCGGTATCGCCCTCGGTACGGTCACGCTGGCCGGTGGCATTCTCTTTACCTGCTTTGAAGCGTTCATTGCATGCCTGCAGGCCTACATCTTCGCGATGCTCACGGCCTCCTATATTCAGCTTTCCATCTCGGCCCACTAGGGCACCGGCCCTCCGGGCCGGCATTTGACTTGGCCCTCCGGGGTCACCAACCCACATAAGAAAAGGAAGAATTAAATGACTGGATCAGCAGCGGTTCTTGCAACCATCGGCTACGGCCTTGCGGCAATTGGCCCCGGCATTGGTATTGGTCTGATCGGTGCGAAGAATCAGGAGGCCACGGCTCGCCAGCCCGAAATCCGCGGCTACCTCCGCGTGAACATGTTCCTCGCCATTGCGTTTACCGAAGCTCTTGGCCTCATCGGCTTCGTGGCAGGCTTCATCTTCAAGTAAATCGCGGTCAAGCAGGAAGAAGGCACAATCATGGTTGTTGCAGAGCAGTCGGTTATTTTCCCCTCGCTCCCTGACTTCCTGTGGGGCACCGTTTCCTTCATCATCGTGGCCGTTGCCATTTACTACCTGGCCTGGCCCACCTTCATGAAAATGCTCGATGAGCGTGGGGAGAAGATCGAAAAGGGGCTCCATGCTGCCGACGCCGCGAAGGCCGAGGTGGAAGCCGAGCGCGCCAAGATGGCTGACGAACGCGCCGCTGCTACGCGTGAGGCCGCGGAGATCCGCTCCCAGGCGCAGGAGAACGCGAAGGCCATCGTGGCACGGGCACAGGAACAGGCAAACGAGGAAGCGCGGCGGATTTCCGCCTCCGCGCAGCGTCAGATTGCCGCGGATGCCGAGGCCGCTCAGCGCGTGCTCCGGGATCAAATGGGTGCACTCGCCACGAACCTGGCGGGGAAGATTGTGGGCCAGCAGGTCCAACTTGATTCCACCGTCAGTCAGTCCGTAGTTGACCAGTTCCTCACGGACCTGGATGAGGGAGCCGTCAATGCGCATCACTAGTGAACGATCCCTCGGAATGGCGAAGGCGAAATTGCCGGGCGCCGTTTCGGGCAGTGGGCTTTCCACGCTCGCGTTCGCGGAGCAGTTGCTCAGCGCGGGCGAAGTGCTGGCCAGCTCCGCGGCGTTCACGGGTGGGCTCACGGACCTCTCTCGCGCCGGGGAAGAACGCGCCACACTACTACGTAACGGTTTCGCCGGCGGCGCGGACAGCGGCGTCGTTGAGCTCCTGAGCTACATGGCCTCTCTGCCGTGGTCCCAGCCTAAGGATCTGGTGCAGGGCGTGCGCGAAGTGGCCGTGGAAGGCGTGATCTCGAGCGCGCAGGAGAAGGGCTATCTCCCGGAGGTCGAGGCCGAAGTGTTTGAGGCCATCGACCAGTTCCATAAGAATCGCCCACTCAGGTTGGCGGTGCTCGATCGGGCCTACCCGATGGCGGCGCGCGTGCAGCTGGTGGATCGGGCCTTCGCGGCGGATCACCGGGAATCGCAGGTACTGATCGCGGCGGCGGTCCAGCGTACAGAGAACGGTGTGCGGCTGGTGTCCTCGCTGCTTCGCTTTACGGACCAGGCGGCCGGGCGAGGTAATCACGAGGTGGCCGCAGTCACCGTCGCGACGCCGCTGACGGTGGAGCAGGAACGGCGCCTTAGCGAAGGCCTTAAGAAGCGTTACGGGACGGATGTTTCCGTCCACGTCACCGTCGATCCGGCCGTGGTGGGCGGCATTCGCGTGGCTATCGGAAATGACGTGATTGATTCGACCCTTGCGTCTCGTCTCAAGAGCGTTCGGGAAATGATTGCGAAGGCGCCTCAGTCCGCGCCGGCGCAGTAAGGAAGTAGAATGGCTGAACTTTCAATCCAGCCCGACCAGATTCGGGCGGCGCTCGATTCCTTCGTGCGCTCCTATGAGCCTGAGAAGGCAATGGGGCAGGAAGTCGGGCACGTCACGATGACAGCCGACGGCATCGCGCGCGTTGAGGGATTGCCGGGCGCCATGGCGAACGAACTCCTCACCTTTGAGGACGGCACGCTGGGCCTTGCAATGAACCTTGAGGAACGCGAGATCGGCGTTGTGGTGCTGGGCGACTTCTCGAAGATCGAGGAGGGCCAGGAAGTTCACCGTACCGGTGAGGTGCTATCCGTTCCTGTGGGTGACGGATACCTCGGCCGTACGGTGGACCCGCTGGGCCACCCAATTGATGGCCTGGGACCCATTGAAAATCTGGACGGGCGCCGTGCCCTGGAGGCGCAGGCCCCCGGCGTGATGGACCGCCAGTCCGTGAAGGAACCGCTCCAGACGGGTATCAAGGCCATTGACGCCATGATCCCGATCGGGCGCGGTCAGCGTCAGCTCATCATTGGCGATCGCCAGACGGGCAAAACCGCTCTGGCCGTGGACGCCATTTTGAACCAGCGCAAGGAATGGGAGACGGGCGATCCCACGCGGCAGGTGCGCTGCATCTACGTGGCCATCGGCCAGAAGGGCACCACCATTGCCTCGGTGCGTGGCACCCTGGAGCGCTTCGGCGCCATGGAGTACACCACCATCGTGGCGGCCCCGGCCTCCGATTCGGCCGGTTTCAAGTACCTGGCGCCCTACACCGGTTCGGCCATTGGGCAGCACTGGATGTACCACGGCAAGCACGTGCTCATCGTGTTTGATGATCTGTCCAAGCAGGCTGAAGCGTACCGATCGCTCTCCCTTCTACTGCGCCGTCCGCCGGGGCGTGAGGCCTACCCGGGCGACGTGTTCTACCTGCACTCTCGCCTGCTGGAGCGTTGTGCCAAGCTGTCTGACGAGCTGGGCGGCGGGTCCATGACGGGCCTGCCGATCGTGGAAACCAAGGCGAACGACGTCTCGGCCTACATTCCCACCAACGTCATTTCCATTACGGACGGCCAGATCTTCCTCCAGTCCGATCTGTTCAACGCGAACCAGCGTCCGGCTGTGGACGTGGGCATTTCCGTGTCCCGTGTGGGTGGCGACGCGCAGATCAAGGCTATGAAGAAGGTGGCGGGCACGCTGAAGATTTCGCTCGCGCAGTACCGTGCGCAGGCGGCCTTCGCCATGTTCGCCTCGGATCTCGATGCGGCCACGCGCCAGCAGCTCACGCGCGGCGCCCGGCTCATGGAACTCCTCAAGCAGCCGCAGTACACGCCGTACGAGCAGGAGGACCAGGTGGTATCCATCTGGGCCGGCACGCACGGCTACCTTGACGACATTCCCGTTGAGGATGTCCACGAGTACGAGGCGGGACTGCTCGATTACGTGCGCTCTAACTCCACCGTGCCGGCTGCGATCCGTGAAACGGGCAAGCTCACGGATGAGACCGAGACCGCGCTGAAGGAAGCCGTGGCCGCCTTTACCCAGCAGTTCATCACCTCGAAGGGTATTGAAACGGAACAGGGTGAAGCGAGCGCCGAGCACACCACCGAAACCATTAACCAGCCGAAGCGGGGTTAGCGTTGGCGGGAGATCAGAGGAGATTCAAGCAGAAGATCCAGGCCACCTCCACCCTGGAGAAGGTGTTCCGCGCAATGGAGCTCATCGCCTCCTCGCGGATCGGTCGGGCACGCCGCGCGGCACAGGGTGCTGATCCGTACACGCGTGCGATCACTTCGGCGCTCTCCCTGGTGGCTCACCACGATTTCGATGCTTCCCATCCGCTCCTCCGGGAGCGCAGCGATTCCGGGCGAGTGGCCATTCTTGTGGTCACCTCGGATCGCGGTCTAGCCGGCTCCTACTCCGCAAATGTGGAGCGGGAGGCGGTGGAGGTGATGAACCGTCTGCGCGGCGAGGGCAAAGAGCCGGTGCTGTTTGTGACCGGCCGGCGCGGTATCGCCTACTTTAAGTTCCGCGACGCGGTGATTGAGCGCTTCTGGGAGGGAGGCTCCGATCAGCCCGCCGAAGAACGCATGGACGAGGTGGCGCAGGCGCTGGTGGATGCGTTCCTCACCCCGGGCAAGCAGGGCGTGGATCAGGTACTGGTAATATCCACGCGCTTCAAGTCCATGGTGAAGCAGACCGTGGAGGTGCGTCACATGCTTCCGCTGGCCGTGGTGGAGGCTGAATCTGGCCCACTGTTGGATGATGAGGAGGCGCTCTTCACGCCCGGCACGGGCGATGCGCTCCCGCTCTACGAGTTTGAGCCGTCCGCCCACGAGGTGTTCGGTGCGTTGCTACCGCTCTATGTCAAGCAGCGCATTGCCAATGTGCTGCTCATGGCGGCGGCGTCAGAATTGGCGGCCCGCCAGCAGGCTATGCATTCGGCAACCGATAACGCCCACCAGCTGGTGGATGAGTACACCCGGCGGGCGAATGAGGCGCGTCAGGCGGAGATCACCACGGAAATCACTGAGATCGTGTCCGGCGCGGACGCCCTGAAGAATTCTTGAAACGGAGGAAGTACATGTCACAGGTAGTTGAGGCTCCCGCCCGTACCGGGCGGGTTGTCCAGGTGATCGGCGCCGTGGTGGACGTCGAGTTCCCCTCGGATGCCATGCCGGAGCTCAATAACGCTCTGGTGACGGACATCCAGGTGGGGGACACCGAGGATTCCACGGGCACCAAGCAGATCACGCTTGAGGTGGCACAGCACCTGGGCGATTCTGTTATTCGTGCTATTGCCATGGCACCCACGGATGGCCTGGTGCGTGGTGCCGAGGTGCGCGATACCGGTGCCCCCATTACCGTGCCGGTGGGCGAAGGCACGCTGGGCCGCGTGTTCAACGTGCTGGGCCAGCCGCTCAACCTCGAGGACGGTGAGCAGCTTGAGGTAGAGGATCGGTGGCCGATTCACCGTGATCCTCCGGCGTTCCAGGATTTGGAGCCGGAAACCACGATGTTCGAAACGGGCATCAAGTCCATTGACCTCCTCACCCCCTACGTACAGGGCGGCAAGATCGGTCTGTTCGGTGGTGCCGGTGTGGGCAAGACGGTTCTGATCCAGGAGATGATCTACCGCGTAGCTCAGGACCACGAGGGCGTGTCCGTATTCGCCGGTGTGGGCGAGCGTACCCGTGAGGGTAATGATCTGATTCACGAGATGGCGGATTCGGGCGTGCTGGATAAAACGGCGCTGGTATTCGGCCAGATGGATGAGCCGCCGGGGGTGCGTCTGCGCGTGGCGCTCACCGGCCTGACCATGTCCGAGTATTTCCGTGACGTGAAGAACCAGGATGTGTTGCTGTTTATTGACAACATTTTCCGGTTCACCCAGGCCGGCTCCGAGGTATCCACCCTGCTGGGCCGCATGCCGTCCGCCGTGGGTTATCAGCCCACCCTGGCGGATGAGATGGGTGCTCTCCAGGAGCGTATTACCTCGACAAAGGGCCACTCCATCACGTCCATGCAGGCCATTTACGTGCCCGCTGACGATTACACGGACCCGGCCCCGGCCACCACGTTTGCGCACCTGGACGCCACCACGCAGCTCTCCCGTGAGATTGCTTCGCGTGGCCTCTACCCTGCTATCGATCCGCTGACATCAACGTCCCGTATCCTCGACCCGCAGATCGTGGGCCAGGAGCACTACGACGTCGCCACGGATGTGAAGGCCATCCTGCAGCGCAACAAGGAACTCCAGGACATCATCTCCATCCTGGGTGTGGACGAGCTCTCGCAGGAGGATCGCATGATCGTTTCCCGCGCCCGCAAGATCCAGCAATTCCTCTCCCAGAACACCTACACGGCCGTCAAGTTCACGGGCGTGGAGGGCTCCACGGTACCGGTATCCGAGACGGTTGAGGCGTTCAAGCGTATTGTCAACGGCCATTACGATTCCGTGCCTGAGCAGCTGTTCTTCAATATCGGTGGCATCGATGATCTCGAGGCCGCCTACGCGAAGTACCAGAAGGAGAACTAATGCGCGTCCAGATTGTGAGCCGCGCCGGCGTTGAATGGGAAGGGGACGCCTCCTCCGTGGTGGTTCCCTCCCAGGAGGGCGAGGTGGGTATTCTGCCCGGCCACACCCCCATGCTCGCGCTTCTCGCAGAGGGCACGGTGCGCGTGGCAAACGATGTGGAGACCCACGAGTTCAAGGTTGCGGGCAATAGCTTTGTGACGGTGGATTCGGATCTCATCTACATCGTGGTGGAATCCGCTACGGTAGCGGCGTAGCAACGCAGGTTTGGGTGCCGGTGCCCCCGGGGGTGCCGGCATTCGCGTGTCTGGAGGATTTATGCGCGTGGTATTCGCGGACTGCTCGGTGGACTATTCGGGGCGCCTGGACGCTCACTTGGAACGCGCCCACCGGCTCATCATGGTGAAGGCGGACGGTTCCGTGCTGGTGCATGCGGACGGTGGTTCCTACAAGCCGCTCAACTGGATGAGCCCGCCGGCCACCATGCGCGTGCGCGCGCCCGAAGGGGTCGACGCCGAGGCTGGGGTCACCGAGGTATGGGAGGTATCGGCTACTAAATCCGATGACCAGTTAGTCATACGCGTCTTCTCTATCAGCGCGGACTACACGGAAAACCTGGGCGAGGAACCGGGGCTCATCAAGGATGGTGTGGAGGCGGACCTGCAGAAGCTGCTGGCCGAGCAGGTAGAACGTCTGGGAGAGGGCGCCACGCTGGTGCGCCGCGAGTATCCCACCCCGATCGGCCCGGTGGATCTCATGGTTCGCGATGGGAACGGCGGGTACATTGCCGTGGAGATCAAGCGGCGCGGTGGGATCGACGGTGTTGAACAACTCACCCGCTATCTGGACCTGCTGGGGCGGGACGCCAGGTTGCAGCCACTGCACGGCGTGTTCGCGGCCCAGGAGATCAAGCCGCAGGCGCGCACGCTCGCCGAGGACCGGGGCATCGAGTGTTTGGTGCTGGACTATGACGCCATGCGCGGTATGGATCATCCGGAAGATCGGCTGTTCTAGCGGGCCGGCTAGTGCGGTGAGCTGGCGGCAGCCGCGGCGGTGCGGCGTCGGTGGCGGGACCGGGAGCGGGTTACTACGCTGACCGTATGCGCCGTTCTCGTAAATACTCACGCCCCTTCCGCCCGCTTAATGTGCGTGCGGCTATGGGTGGGCGCACATTAACGCGGGGGCGGGACGGCACGGTATATAACGTGGTGCACCAGAAGGCCGCGGAGAAGGAGTATCGCTGCCCGGCATGCAACACCGTGATTCGCGTGGGTGAGGCCAACGTGGTGGTGTGGACAGAGGACACCATCTGGGGCACTCAAGCCGGCATTGATGGGCGGCGGCACTGGCATTCGGGGTGCTGGGCGCGGCGCCCACACTAGTGGGACGACGCCGAGGTGGGCGCTAAATAGCACGGGCCCGGGACCAACTGGTTCCGGGCCCGATCGGTGCGGATCAGAATAGTGCCGGGAGGCGACTAGGCTTCCGGTGTGTTTTCACCGTCCTGCGCCGAGGCGTTATGGCTACTGTCCACGCCGTCATTGCGCACCTGCTTGGCCGCTTCGCCGGCCTCGGTAATTTCCGTGAGCGCCAGAGACTTGTCGCTATTGGCAAGCAGGGAGCGGACATCCTCAATGTAGGCGGCAAGCGTATTGCGCTGTTCGGTGAGCGCATCCACTGAACGCTGCGCTGTTGCGGTAGCGGTGGCCGCATCCTCTTCGGCGTGCTGACGCAGGGCGGTGGCCTGTAAGCGAGCTTCCTCAAGGATGCGGGTGGCCTCCTGCTGCGCGTTCGTGAGCGTTTCGGAGGCCTCGGACTTTGAGGACTTCGTGAGTTCATTGGCGCGCTTGGTTACCTCGACCAGGTTGGCCTCCGCCTTAGCCAGACGCTCTTCGGCATCCTTGACGGCGGCATCGCTCTTTTCCTGGGCGGCAGTGGCGGCCTCTTCGCGCTCCTTGGCAGATGCGGCGCGCAGATCCGCCATTTCGCGTTCTGTTTCCGCGCGGAGTTGCTGCATGTCATCCTCGGTACGCGTGCGCAAATCCGTGGCTTCTTTCTCCGCCTGGGCGCGCTTGGTGGCTACCTCGTGATCCACCTGGGAACGAAGCGAACTGGCTTCATTCGCCGCCTGGGCGCTGAGGCGGCTGGCCTCCCGTTCGGCGGAGGAAACCAGTTCTTCGGCTGTGCGGCGGGATGTCTGCTCCAACTCCGCGGCCTCGTTGCGCGCCTTCGTGCGCGTCTGTTCGGCTTCGCTGCGGGCGGATTCCAGAGTGGAGGTTGCCTCCTGCCTAGAGGATCGCGTGAGTTCATCGGCGCGCTGTTGGGAACGTTCAAGCAGCGCCTTCGCGTCCGCATTTGCACGGTTCATGACGTCCATGGCCTGCTGCTCGGTAGAGCGGAGTAGCCGCTCCACGCGGGAGCCGAGCCCCGAGTAGGAGGGGCGCTCCTGTTCCTGTAACTGCGTGCGCGCCTCAGAGAGTTCGCCGGAGAGGCGCAGAATGCGAGCGTCGAGGTTCGCCACCTGCGCCCGGGTTTCGGCTAGTGCCTCATTGAGATTGTGTGTGTACTCATCCACCTGTGCCCGGTCGTAGCCGCGCCGGACAACGGAAAACAGCTCTTGATCCGCCATGAATCCTCCTCTAGTGCCTGCCAAATTCTACCGGTCGGCGCCGCCTTGGAACGTAATCCGAAGCCCGCACGTTTTACGTTCGTGTTCGACGTCGTTCGCCGCGAGTACTACGAAACCAGCGGTAGTAGTGACGCGGGGGTTAGCAAGACCACGTTCGCGGAAGGAGAGATGCGTCAGATCTGGTGAGGGACATCAAGAAACATGTGGGAGGGACGCACTACGGTTTAGGCTGAATAGGTTATCTCGCGAAGGCCGTGAACGGAGGGGTTATGCGCAAGGCGGCTGGTATCGGCCTCAGCGTGGTGGGGTTGGTGGTCCTCATCATTGGAATTCTGCTGGGCACCGTGTGGCGTCCATCCACTGAAATTTCTGGGGAAACTCGGCCCTCCGGGGACGGTTATGTCATCACCGCACCCGGGGTGATGAACCTCAGCGGAAAAACAGTTCATATTCGGGTGGCGGCGGATGGTGAGGAAGTACGCCTGGCAACAGGCTACGCGGATGATGTGGCCGCCTACACCAGCGGTTACGCCCACCAAACCATTCAGGGTGTGAGCGCCGTGGACAAGCTCAAGGTAAGCAGTGAGGCCGGCAAGGCACCCACGGGCAACGCGAACGCCTCGGACATGTGGTTGGTGACCAAGACGGATACCGGCCAGCTGGACGTGGACTACAACGTGACGCTGCCGGGGGAGGAAGCGCTCATTGCCTCCACCAAGTCCGGTGCGATGCCCACCGTGACGCTCACCTGGCAGCGGTCCACGGGCCCGTCGCTGGCCCTGCCGGTAAGCGTAGTTGGCATTGTGGTGCTACTGGTGGGCCTGCTGCTCCTTCTACTGGACGCACAGGCTGCGGCGGATTCAGCACGCACCATCTCGGCGGCACGGGCACGGCATCGGGCGCGCGTGGACGGTGCTGACGCCCAGACCACCGTCATGCCCAAGGTGGGGCAGAATACGGAGGCCGCCCCGAAGGACGAACCGGCTGAAGAAACAGAAGAGCGCGCTTACTCGGTTGAGGAAAATTCGGACCGGGCAAAACCTGCCGATGAAGCCGCGGACGGAGCGGATAGCACGGTAAGCCGAAACCGGGCAGTAGCCATGACCGCCGGCGGGCTCGGAGCAGAAATTCTCCCCGCCTCCTCACGCTCCGATGACTTCCGGCAGCGTCCGCTGGACCCCGCCGCGCGGTTGGTCATCAATGAGCAGGAAGCCGCATCTGGACAGGCCTCGGAACCGAACGCGGCGGATACCACGCCGGCGGATACGGACGGTCCCGCGGAGCAGGCGGATGTCACCGATTCCGCGGAGCGGGCAGCCATTGATGCGCCGATTAAGAAGAGCACGCACAGCTCTACCTGGTGGAAGCTGTGGGGAAAGAAGGGTGGAGAGAATGCGTAAAGGACTGATGCTACTGGCCGCTGCGGCACTCGCCCTGGCCGGCTGCTCCACATCGAAAGGTCTCCCGGAGCCTGCACCCGCAACAGCAACCGCGCGCCCCGCGCTCTCCGAGGAACAGCTCACCGCGGTGGTGAGCCGGATCAGTGCGGCCGTCACCGCCGCTGATAAGGCGCAGGACGCCACCATGATGGGGGGAAGGGCCACCTGTCCATTCCTGGCGCTGCGGCCAGCGCAGTACAACTACCACAAGGTGCTCGGCGACGCCTATACGGTCCCGGCCGTCACGGATTCGATTCAGGAGTCCGTGGTAAGTGACGCGGGGAGCTACCCGCGTGTGGGCATGGTGGTGAGCGGTTTTCAGAAGGATGCGAATCTACAGTCACTGAACTTCTACGTGCAGACGAATGCGCGCACCAACTGGGCGCTGTGGAGTTCTCTTGCGCTCATGCCCGGCGCCACGGTCCCGGCCGTTCCGGCGGGAGAGGGCGGCGCCACGGTGGTGGGGAAGGATGACGGCAATGGCATGGTGGCCTCGCCCGCGGCGGCTCTTGCCGGCTACGCCTCGCTCATGCAGTCCGGGGATACCAAGGGGCTGAAGTTTGGTGACAACGCCTCGAGTGGCTCGGATGATCCGCTGCGCACACAGGTGGTGGAGACGATTAATACGGCGCAGAAAGCAATGGATGGCGTAGGCAGCGTAACTCATTCCTTCACCGTGGGTGAGGATGGACCGCTGGCGCTCCGTACCGAGGATGGTGGTGCCATCATCGTCGGCGCCCTCAACTACTCCACCTCCATGAGCGTTTCTGATACCAGCCGCACGGTGACCGTGGGCGGCGAAATCGGCGCCATGGCGTCCAATAAGGCCGGTGGCACAGTAAATATTAAAGGCACGCTGACCACTAACTACGAGACACTGGTGGCCTTCCACGTGCCGGCGGCGGGAGCTAAGGACACCACGATCACCCTGGTGGCCGCCACCTCGCCCATTATCACCGGGGTGCAAAACCAGTAGCGCAGGCGAAAACCTGCGCGTTAATTCGGCTGGCGGCCGAACATTCTGGGTGGCTGCTTTGTGTGCGCAGAGAATAAGAGTCAAAGCGTGGAAGGAACATGATGAATAGTTTCAGCGGTGCGGTGGATCTTAGTTCGCTCGGTGGCGCAAAGCAGAAGCCGGGTACGGCAGGGGGATCCGGGGCCGGAAAGGCGCAGGATGGCATGATTGATGCGCCCTACCGGGTGGATCTCACCCGCGAAACCCTCCGCGAGATTGCTCAGCGCTCCACGCAGCTTCCCATCGTGGTTCTGTTCGTGGCCGGTGATACGGGCGAGGATTTGGCCGTCAAGCTGGAGGATCTGGCCGCCAAGAATGATGGCCGCTTCCAACTGGCCGTGGCGGATGGGCAGGCGGAGCCCGAACTGGCGCAGGCGTTCGGGGTGAGCGGGGTACCGGCAGCGGTCGCGCTCATTCAGGCACAGCCCGTGCCCATGTTCCAGGGCATCCCGGATCAGGCGCAATTGGAGTCCGTGGTGAACCAGGTGGTGACGGCTGGGGCACAGTACGGTCTCACCGGGCAGGTGAGCGGCGGAGGTGACCAGCCGGTGCCTACGGCGCCCGCCTATGAGTTGGCAGCGCGCGAGGCGCTGGGTGCGGGGGACCTGGAGCGTGCCGCGCAGATCTATGAGGAAGAGATCACCCAGAATCCTGGGAACGACGCCGCGAAGGCCGGCCTGGCGCGGGTTAACCTGGACCGTCGGGCGGGTCAAACGAACGCCGCAGAAGCGGTAAGTGCTGCCGACGCCGCCGGTCCCGCGGATGTGGACGCCGCGATTGCGGCCGCCGACGCCGAGGTTGCCGCACACCTGGCCCCGCACGCTTTTGACCGTCTTATCGCTACCGTTGCCGCTACGCACGACGACGATCGTGACCGCGCGCGTGAGCACCTGCTCGAATTGTTTGAGGCCGTGGGTACCACGGCGCCGGAGGTGATGGCCGCTCGGCGCAAGCTGGCCACCGTACTGTTCTAGGGGTTCCCAACTTTCCCACGGGCGGCACTTACCGGGTGAACCACACGGTGGTGTCCGGCGGTATGACAGCCGCTGCGGCGTCGAAGGGCACCGAGGAGGCGCGGCGCCGCCACCCCGCGGGGAAAGGCACCGGCTGTGCACATGCAGTAACGGTAAGCAGGTCGGGGTGTGAGTGATTGGCGGCAGAATTGATGTAGGCGAGGCCGCCCACCTCAGGGGATACATCCTTGAGTCCGCCTATGCCCAGGCCGAGTGCGCGCCGGCGCGCTAGTAGCCGGCGGAAAAAGTGGAGCCCCGAATCCGGATCCGCCTCCTCACGGGTCACCGTGAAGCGCTCCCAATCGGCGGGCTGCGGCAGCCATGTGTCACCCGTTGGCGAGAAGCCCAGGCCTGGCTTACCCGCCTCCCAGGGGAGGGGTACGCGGCAGCCGTCGCGGCCTAACTCGGCTCCGTTTGTGCGGAAAAATGCGGGATCCTGACGCACATCATCCGGCAGCATGGTGGCCTCGGGAAGGTCGCGTTCTTCGCCCTGATAGATGTAATAGCTGCCCGGTAGTGCGGCCGTGAGCATATGCCAGGCGCGGGCGCGGCGTCGGCCCTTCTCGGCGTCCGGCTGCGGATCACGCGGACCAATACCGTTCGGTCCCTTACCGGTCACCGTGAGGCCCAAACGCGAGGCGGCCCGCACCACATCATGATTCGAGAGCACCCAGGTGGTGGGGGCACCCCCGGCATCCATGGCCGACAATGATTCCTCCACCACGCGGCGCAACGCCTCCCGATCCCATGGGCAGGTAAGGTAGGCAAAATTGAAAGCCTGGTTCATCTCATCGTCGCGGACGTAACGGGCTAGGCGTTCTTCCGGCTGCACCCAGGCCTCGGCCACCAGCAACCGGTCGGGTCCGTATTCATCGAGTACGGAGCGCCACTCCCGGTAAATCTCATGGACGCCATCCTGGTCCCACATGGGTGGACGCTCCGGGGCGACAGGGTGGCTGGCGGTATGGTCCGGGTCCGTGCCGGCGTCGAGCATCTCCGTGCGCTCGGTCCAGTCGGGGAGCGCGGGATCCTTCACGAGACCGTGGGCCACGTCAATACGGAAGCCGTCCACTCCGCGATCCAACCAAAACCGTAGGATGGAGCGGAACTCGGCGTGCACCTCAGGGTTGTCCCAGTTGAGATCGGGTTGCGAGGAGTCGAAGAGATTCAGGTAGTACTGCCGGTCCGCAGCGGCGGGCGTGCCGGCCACCCACGGAATATCGGCCACGCGTGTCCACGCCGGCCCGCCGAATACCGAAGTCCAGTTGTTGGGCGGTTCCGTGCCACCGTTCTTCCCGTCCCGGAACATGTAGCGGTTACGCTCGGCGCTACCCGGGCCTGCCTTGATTGCCTCGCGAAACCATCGGTGGTCCCAGGAGGTGTGGTTCGGCACCAGATCGACGACGACGCGCAGGTCCAGTTCGTGCGCCCGGGCAATGAGTGCTTCCGCGTCTGCCAGCGTGCCGAAGCGCGGATCAACGGCGCGGTAATCGGCAACGTCGTACCCGGCGTCGTGCTGGGGCGAGCCATAGAACGGCGAAAGCCACACCGCGTCTACCCCGAGGTCACGCAGGTAGTCAAGGCGGCTCGTGATACCGGGGAGATCGCCCACCGGCCCCCGCGAGGAGGCGAAAGAACGCGGATAAATCTGATAGATGACGGCGTCACGCCACCACTGGTCGCGGGTGCACGGGGAATGGATGGATCGTCCTTGATCGGTCATGTTTCCCAGCCTATGGGCTTTTCGCCGCGGCCTGCCAGTGTAACCGGGTAGCCTACGGGAAACGACGTCGGCGTGGCGCGTCCGCTTGAGCCTGCCTACGAAAACGGGTGCAGGCGGCGTCGTACCTCCGTTTTGCCGCGACTCGCGGACTACTACCCCGGCACTACCGTGCAAAGTTCAAGGGACTTCCGCGTCTGGCGAGATGAAGGCTGGCCGTTATTATTTACTAGAGCTCGGCACATAGGCGTTCCGAGCGTTAGTCAGGGGAAGCGACATGCGTAAATCTATTGCTCTCGTTTTTGTAACCACGCTTGGGCTGGGCCTCGCGGCCTGCTCCTCGGGGACAGCAGGCAGCGCATCAAGTGCCGACACGACATCTGCTGGCGCCGGCGGCGGTGCCACGATTACCGTGTGGTCGGATTCAAACCGTGAAGCGGCGCTCAAGGATGCGGCCACCAAATTTGAGTCCGAGACCGGCAACAAAGTGAACATTGTGGTCAAGGAATTCAACGATATTCGTGCAGATTTCCTTTCCCAGGTCTCCAACGGCCAGGGCCCGGACATCACGGTGGGTGCCAATGACTGGCTCGGCGAATTTGCGGCGAATGGCGCTGTGGTGCCGATCGAGCTGGGCGATAAGGCCTCGGACTTCAACCCGGTGGCCACCTCCGCTTTCACCTACGACGGTCAGGTGTACGGCTTGCCGTACGCGATTGAGAATACGGCCATCATCCGGAACGCGGCGTTGGCGGATTCTACGCCGTCCACATGGGATGAGATGATCGCCAAGGGTAAGGCTGCGGGCACCAAGTATCCGTTCCTCATCCAGACCAGTGACCAGGGTGATCCCTACACCTACTACGCGCTGCAGACCTCGTTCGGCGCGCCCGTGTTCAATCAGAACGCTGATGGCAGTTACACCACGGAGCTTGGAATGGGCGGTGACGCCGGTACAAAGTTCGCCCAGTTCCTTGCGGACAATGGCAAGAATGGTACGGGCGTGCTGGATACAGCCATGACCTATGACATCGCGGTGGACGCGTTCTCCAAGGGAGAGTCTCCCTATATTCTGGGCGGCCCGTGGATGATCTCCGATTTCCAGAAAGCCGGCATTGACGTGGCCGTGGATCCGGTGCCGTCCGCCGGCGGTAAGGATGCCGCACCGTTCGTGGGTGTCCAGGGCTTCTACGTTTCCTCCGCCTCGAAGAACTCCATCGTGGCCTCTCAGTTCCTTGTGGACTACATGGCCACGGAAGAGGCCCAGACGGCCATCTATAAGGCGGGTAACCGTCTCCCGGCGCTAACAGCCGCGGCAGACAAGGCCAAGTCCGATCCCCTCACGGCCGGCTTTGCGAAGGCAGCGGAGAACGCCAAGCCGATGCCGTCCATCCCGGAGATGGGTTCCGTGTGGACGCCATGGGGAGTGGCTGAGGCGCAGATTATCGGCGGCGCGGATGCCTCCAGCACATGGACCAAGATGGTGGGGGATCTGACCACCACGATTAATAAGGGTGCCACCGGCTCCTCTAGCAAGTAATACAACCGGTGGCGCGGCAGCAGTGCTGCGCCACCGTAAGGAGCGTTATGAGCAGGCACACGAACACGCGCGCCGAAGTGCGCACCACGCCACGAATCCGGGACGCGCAATCAAAAAAACTGGTCCTTTGTCTTCATTTTCAAGCTGATTCTCATGGCACTGGTGGATGCGCTGGGCCTTTACATCCTCTCGCAGACTTTTAACGCACACTCGTGGGTTATTTTCGGGATCACCCTGGTGGTTCTGATCGTGGTGAACATTATTTACTTCACCCACTGGTCGATTCCTGCAAAATATCTCACGCCGGGGCTGGTCTTCCTGCTGATATTCCAAGTTTTCGTCATTTTGTATACGGGCTACATTGCGTTCACTAACTACGGCAATCAGCACATGCTGAGCAAGGAAGCCGCCACAAACGCTATCCTGCTCAATTCCTCTGAACGCGTGAAGGGATCACCTACCTACCCGCTCGTCGTCGTCCAAAAGGGTGCGGATCTGGGTTTCGCAATCAACAATGACGGCATCGTTCAGGCAGGCACTGCAACCTCGCCGCTCGAGGACGTCCCAGGCGCCACGATCTCCGGTACGTCCATTACGGACGTGCCCGGATACACGGTTCTTACCCAGCAGCAGATCATCGCCAACCAGCAGGCCATCCAGCAGCTCAAGGTACCAATCTCCCAGGATGCGAGCGAAGGAGCTATCGGTACGCAGACGGCCACCATGGGCTACGTGTTCAAGTCGACCGTCAGGTATGACGAGGCGCAGGACGCGATCATCGACAATAAAACGGGCGAAATTTACAAGGCGGATGAAAAGTCCGGTTCCTATGTGTCTGCATCCGGCGATTCACAGAAGATCGGCTGGCGCGTGAATGTGGGCTTCGATAACTTTAAGAAAGCCTTCGCTGATCCACGCTACGCCACCCCGTTCCTCCGTGTGCTCGCCTGGACATTCGCTTTTGCTTTCCTCAGTGTGGCCACCACGTTTCTGCTTGGTATGTTCCTGGCCATGGCGCTTAACCATGAGCGCGTACGCGGGCGGAAGATATATCGCACGCTACTGTTGTTACCGTATGCATTTCCGTCGTTTATGACGGCCTTCCTCTTCGCCGGCATGCTCAATCCGAAGTATGGCTTCATCAACCAGGTACTGTTCGGGGGAGCGGAGATACCGTGGCTCTCGGATCCGTGGTTGGCGCGCCTCTCCGTGATCGGCGTGAACCTGTGGATGGGCTTCCCGTACATGATGCTTATCTGCATTGGCGCGCTGCAATCCATCCCGGCGGACCTTAACGAGGCCGCAGAAATCGACGGTGCCTCCGGATTCCAGGCGTGGCGGTTCATTACGCTGCCCCAGTTACTTATCCAGGTAACACCGCTGCTCATCTCCTCCTTCGCCTTCAACTTCAACAATTTCAATCTGATCTACATGTTGACCAATGGCGGCCCGCAGTTCGACGACGCCTCTGTTCCGGTGGGCGCCACGGACATCATGATCTCGATGGTGTACCAGATTTCGGGTATGTCCGGCCGTGCTACCCGCGATTACGGGCTGGCCTCGGCCATGTCTCTGCTGATTTTCATCATTGTGGGGACCGTTTCGATGATTAGCTTCGCGCGCACGCAGAAGTCCCAGGAGGTGTCGGTGTAATGTCCGCAGCTACGTATTCCGGCTCCGCACAGATGAGTTCTGGCCGGCCCGATTCGGACCGGATTCCGGGCCGTGCGGCAGCCCGCTCCGGCACGAGTGTGGCCGCCCAAACCAGCTCGGTCCGCATCGGCTCCATCGGCGGGTCACAGCGCCGTGGGCTCTCCGAGAATCACGAGTCCGCCGGTAAATGGTGGCGTGTGGTCGGCTGGCGCCATGTGGTGGGAATCCTCGCCGTCATCTATGCGGCCTTCCCGATCCTCTACGTGCTCTCGGCCGCCCTGAATCCGAGCACGCGCACCACCCTGAACTCGGCGAACTCCATGTTTTCGGCGTTTTCGCTCTCGAATTTCCAGGCGCTCGGCCAGGACACCATGTTCTGGACCTGGTTTGGCAACACGCTGGAGATCGGTATTATCACCTCGATCGCTTCCACCCTCATGGCCACCACGGCCGCCTACGCGTTCTCGCGCTACCGTTTTGCCGGCCGCAAGGGAGGACTGCTCGCCCTTCTGGTGGTCCAGATGTTTCCGCAACTTCTTGCCTTTATCGCCATTTTCCTGCTGCTCAACCAGCTGGGTCAGGTGGTGCCGATTCTGGGCCTGGATTCGAAGCTGTCGCTCATCTGCGTGTATCTGGGTGGCGCTCTGGGCGCAAACACGTTTCTGCTCTACGGTACGTTTAATTCGATTCCGCGCGAGCTGGATGAGGCGGCCAAGATTGACGGCGCCACCCACGCTCAGGTGTTCTGGACCATCGTGATGCCGCTCGTGGTGCCCATGCTTGCCGTGGTGGCGTTGCTGAGCTTCATCGGCGCCTTCAATGATTACGTGATCGCCTCCACCGTCCTCACCTCGCAGGACAACTGGACGCTCGCCATCGGCATGCAGAACTGGGTGGGCGGCAACGAAAAACAGTGGGGCTGGTTCACGGCCGGCGCGGTAATTGCGGCCATCCCAATCCTCCTGCTGTTCCTGTTCCTGCAGCGCTATATTGTGGCCGGCCTGACCGGCGGTTCCGTGAAGGGATAGTTGTTTAGGTAGTACGACGCCGCAGCGGCCGGGGCTTTGCCCCGGCCGCTGGCCTACGCTCGCCCTGCCATATTCAGTTCATTGCCCGAGCAGGTATCAGACCGGCCGGCGGATGGCTAGCCGGGCGTATCTGCTCGACTAGCGCCCGGACTCCGAAGCCCCCGCCTACTCGGCGTGCCTGGCGAAGTACACCACGCCGAAGGGTGGCAGCTGAATCTGCGCGGACTGTTCGCGTCCGTTCCAGGCCACCGCCTCCGTCTCAACCGCACCGAGATTGCCTACACCGCTGCCGCCATATTCAACGGCGTCGGTATTGAGGATCTCATCCCACCGGCCGGGTTCCGGGAAGCCCACCCGGTAGTCGTTGTGGGGGATCCCGGCGAAGTTCACCGCGACCACCACAACGTCGTCGTCATTCTTGGAACGGCGCAGGAACGTGAGCACATTGTTATCGGCGTCGGATCCATCAATCCACTCAAAACCGTGGGGCGTAAAATCATCGCTCCACAGGGCCGGGTGAGATAGATACACCTCGTTGAGACGGCACACCAGGCTCATGACGCCATCGTGGGTGGGTTCATCCGTCCGCCACCACTCCAGGCCGTCCGATTCGTTCCATTCGCCCACCTGCGCAAACTCCTGGCCCATGAAAATGAGCTGCTTACCGGGGTGGGCCCACTGGTAGGCGAATAGTTCGCGTACGCCCGCAAGTTTTTGCCAGTCATCACCCGGCATCTTCGTGTAGAGGGAGCCTTTGCCGTGCACCACCTCATCGTGGGAGATGGGCAGGAGGAAGTTCTCCGAGTAGGCGTACACCATGGAGAATGTGATCTCCCCGTGGTGCCAGGAGCGGTTGACGGGCTTCTCCTCAAGGTAGTGGAGCGTGTCATTCATCCATCCCATGTTCCACTTGAGGCCGAAACCCAGCCCGCCCGCGTCCGTCATGTCCGTGACACCCGGCCAGGAGGTGGACTCTTCGGCAATCATGAGGATGCCGGGGTTGCGGCGGTAGGCCGTGGCATTGACCTCCTGGAGGAAGGTGATCGCCTCCAGGTTCTCGCGCCCGCCGTACACATTCGGTTCCCACTCGCCGTTTTCGCGCGAATAATCCAGGTACAGCATGGAGGCCACGGCATCCACGCGGATACCATCCAGGTGGAACTCCTCGAGCCAGTACAGGGCGTTGGCCACCAGGAAATTCTTCACCTCACGGCGCCCGTAGTTAAATACGAGGGTGCCCCAGTCCGGCTGGCTGCCACGCTTGGGGTTCGGATCCTCGTAGAGGGGCTGGCCGTCAAAATTGGCGAGTGCCCAGTCATCCGTGGCGAAGTGGGCGGGCACCCAGTCCATGATCACCCCGATGCCAGCCTGGTGAAGCCGATCAACGAGGTAGCGCAGATCATCCGGGCTGCCATAGCGGGTGGTGGGGGCGTAATACCCCGTCACTTGGTAGCCCCACGACGGTGTGTACGGGTGCTCGGAGAGCGGCATAAATTCCACGTGGGTGAAGCCGAGATACTTGATGTGCCCGATCAGCTGGTCCGCGAGCTGCCGGTAGTCGAGGCCCGGCCGCCAGGAGCCCAGGTGCATTTCATAGATGGAGATGGGGCCATCCTGGACGTCGCGGCGCGTTTCCAGCCAGTCCTCATCACCCCATTCGTAGTGAGATTCGGTAACGATCGACGCCGTCGCCGGCGGCAACTCGGAGCTCCGCGCCATCGGGTCCGCCTTCTGATGCCAGGAGAGGTCCTGGTACTGAATCTCGAACTTGTAGCGGGCACCGGCGAGGGCACCCGGGACGAACAGTTCCCACAGCCCGGAGCTGCCGAGTGAGCGCATGGCGTCCAGCGAACCGTCCCAGCCATTGAAATCACCCACCACGCGCACGGCCTTCGCATCCGGTGCCCACACGGAGAACGCGGTGCCGGTGACCGTCCCCAGCTCAGAGGGGTAGTGGAACACGTGTGCACCGAGCACCTTCCACAATTCCTCATGCCGGCCCTCGCCAATGAGATAGATGTCCATTTCTCCGAGGGTGGGGAGGAAACGATACGGGTCATCACTGACGTCCTCGTGTTCCCCGTAGCGCGCTACCACGCGATAGTCCGGCACCTCCGAGGTGGGGAGTACGGCGCGCCATACTCCGTTGAACTCGTGGACGGCCTCGGTGAGGCCCTCTTTTGTTTTAATCCACACCTGATCGGCGAGGCGGCGGATGGTGCGAATCGTTACCGTCTCCCCGTTTGAATGCGGCCCCAGCACGTCATGCGGTGCGTAGTACCAGCCATTGGACACGGCGTCGAGGACGTTCGGATCCACCTCAACGTAGTTGGACATGAGTTCTCCTTCTGTGAGCGGGGCGGCGGTAGCAGCCTCGGTTTGTGGGCTGGCGGGCTCCAGTGTCCGTCGTAGTCCGGTGAGCGGGATGTTCAGCCAGGTGGGGCGGGATACCGCCTCGTAGGTGATTTCGTACAGAGCTTTATCAAGGATGAGGGCGCGCAGGAGAGGCTGATAGGCGGCGGGAATTTCCCCGTAACCGCGAAGAAATGCGGAGGACGCCGCCTGGGTCCAGGCGCGCATGGTTTCGGGGGCGCCGCCGTCGCGTTCACCTTGACCGCCCGCATAATCAAAGGAGCGGAGCATGCCGGCCACGTCCCGGAGCGCGAGGTCTGGACGACGTCGTTCAGCCAGCGGACGCAGCGGCTCGCCCTCAAAGTCCAGTGCGGACCATCCGCGTTCGGGCACGTCGACCACCTGCCCCAGGTGGTAGTCACCATGGATACGCTGCAGATTCGGCCAGGGTGCGCGGCGAGCTTCATCGAATATGGCGGCGATGCGTTCCAGGTACGGCGTGAGGGCTGGCGCATGCTGAGCGGCGGCGCGTGCACGCGCATCCCATGAGGCGCGCAGCCTGGTGCGATCCTGTTCCGTGGCTGGGCGGGTGGGGAAGGCGCTGGCCAGTGCCGTGTGGAAGCGCCGGGTGAGGGCGCCGAGTTCCTCGAGGGAGGCGTTATCCGCCTCGCTCAGCACACCGGTGGAGGTGGGAAGCGAAGCCGTGAGCACCTGCCAGGCATCCCGGGCGCCCTCAAGGAATTCGGCGGCGGCCAGCACATCGGCGGGTACACGGCCATCCTGGGTGAGGCGGGCAGCGCCGAATTGGGTGGGAACCGTTCCGCTACCCGAGAGTGCCCTGGTGAGCTCCACGTCCGGATTGGCACCCTCCGTGAGTACACGGAACAGTTTGATAATCATGCGCGGGCCGGAGGAGGGCGTGTAGATGATGGACGTATTGGACTGCTCCGAGGCGAGCCGGCGCGCACGGGCGGGGCGGAACATGCCGTCCTGGGCCGGGTGGCCGGAGAGCGTGGCGCCGCCCAGCGCGAGCGTAACCGGGGTGGTGGCCAGCCGCAGTATGGCGCGCTGGCCCGCCGGGTGATCCGTGGCGTCAAACGCGTTCAGCGTGTCCCAGGTGCCCACGGGTGTCACGCCGGTGGGCACCTCGGCGCCGCTGATAATGAGCGGTACGTTGTAGGCGAGCCCATCCCCGGATACCACCAGCCACAGCATGCGTTCGCCGCCCTCGGTCACCGGCGGGGCATCGGCCGGTAGCACCCCGCCCGCGACGACGGCGTCGGTTAGCACCCCGCCCGCGGCGGCGTCGGCTGGCGGCATCCCATCGGCAACGCGGGCGTTGCTATCTGACGTGCCACCTTCGGCGTCGGCACCCACAAATGCATCGCTGCCGGATACCTCGGCGGCGGGCGCTTCGGCGGCCCCCAGGAGGGCGGACACGTCCCAGGCGGCGGTGAGCGCAAGCGGCCCACCCTCACCTCGGTACCAGCGGGCACCCTGGATCCAGGTGCCGATATCCTCGGGCAAATCGCGCATTTATGCCTCCCTTTCGGTTGCCGAACGATAGGGGGCAACCAGATGCTCCGTGTCCGCGTCGCGTGGTTCGGCGGCCACCCCCTCGGGTGGCGCCACCGTGGAGGTGACCGGCGGAGTGAGTTTTAGCCAGAAAAAGTCTCGCGAGCCGAGCGTCAGCGTGGTGGTGCCATCCCGAAGAATGCTGGGGAAGCCGGCACCGCCAAATACATCCTGGGCATGCCAGCCGGCGTATTCGGACACGGTGACCCGCCCGGCGCGCGGTGTATTCGCCAGGTTGAATACGCACAGCATGACTTCGCTGGCATTCGCGCGGGTGAATGCCAGGAGCGCCTCATTATCCGTTTCGCGCAGGGCAAAGGCGCCGTCGCCCATCACCGGGTGCTGGGCGCGCACCTCCAAAATGCCGCGCACCCAATGGAGTAGGGAGGCCGGCTGGGAGAGCTGCGATTCCACGTTAATGGCCTGGTAGTTGAACGCCAGCGAGGAGATAAGCGGAAGATAGAGCTTGCCCGGATCCGCGGTGGAAAAACCGGCGTTACGATCCGGAGTCCACTGCATGGGGGTGCGCACGCCGTCCCGGTCCGGCAGCCAAATATTATCGCCCATCCCTATCTCATCGCCGTAGTAGAGGTAGGGGGAGCCGGGCAGGGAAAGCAGGAGGGCGTGGGCAAGTTCCAGTTCCGCGCGTGAATTTCCCAGCAGCGGGGCGAGGCGCCGCCGAATCCCCACATTGGCGCGCATGCGCGGATCCTCCGCGTACCAGCCGTACATGTGGGCGCGCTCCTCCGTGCTCACCATTTCCAGGGTGAGCTCATCATGATTGCGCAGGAAGGTGCCCCACTGGCCGGATTGCACTGGAATGGTGGGTGTTTCCCTCAGCACCTGCTTGATGGCGGTGGCGCGTTGATCTCGGAGCGCGTAGAAAATCCGCGGCATGACGGGGAAATGGAAGCACATGTGGCACTCGGGCGCATCCTCGGTGCCGAAGTAGGCCACCACATCCTTCGGCGGCTGGTTTGCTTCCGCCACCAGCACCGTGCCCGGGTATTCGGCGTCCAGCATGGCCCGGATTTCGGCGATGAACCGGTGCGTGCGGGGGAGGTTTTCGCAATTGGTCCCCTCCTCCTCAAAGAGGTAGGGGACGGCGTCCAGGCGCAGCCCATCCACGCCCAGATCGCACCAGAAGCGGAACACGTCCAATATCGCGGCGCGCACGGCCGGGTTTTCATAGTTGAGGTCCGGTTGGTGGGAGAAGAAGCGGTGCCAGTAGTACTGCCTGCGTACCGGATCAAAGGTCCAGTTGGATGTTTCCGTATCTACGAAAATAATGCGGGCGTCCGGGTAGCCGGCATCGTCATCCGCCCAGACGTAGAAATCCCCGTAGGGCCCTTCCGGGTGTGCGCGGGAAGACTGGAACCATGGATGGTCCACGGAGGTGTGGTTAACCACCAGGTCAATGATGATGCGAATACCGCGTGCGTGAGCCTCTGTCACCATGGCGCGGAAATCATCCATTGTCCCGTAGCGGGGATCCACCGCCGTGTAGTCGGCAACGTCATACCCGCCGTCTTTCATGGGGGAGGGGTAGAACGGCGGAATCCACAGTGCGTCCACTCCCAGCCACTGCAGGTAGTCAAGGTGGGTGGTGAGGCCGCGCAAATCCCCGCTCCCGCTGGCATCCGTATCGCCGAAGGCACGCAGCAGCACCTCGTAGAACACGGCGTGCCGGTACCACTCGGGGTCATTGTTGAGCCCCGAGCGGGTGGCGGGCTCAACCTCGGGGAGAGACCGCGCGGGATGAAGGGATGGGGTGGACACTAGGCGGATACCTCCATGATGTGCGCGGGACGAGTGGGATCCAGGCGCACAAACGGCGTGGCGTTCCACCGGTACGTGGAGCCGGTGAGGGCATCGCGGACAGTAAACTCACTCACGCCCAGTGCCGCCGTGTCCAGCTCAATGGAGGCCTCCTGAACGTTATGAGGATCCAGGTTCACGACGACGATGACCGCGTCCGGCTTCCCGTCCGGGCTCTCCTCGGGGCGCGCGAGCCGCGTGTAGGAGATGATGGACGGATTCGTGGTGGGGTTGATGTGTAGGCCGCGCAGTCGGCGCAGTGCGGGGTGAGCCTTGCGGATAGCATTGAGCCGTGTGAGAAGAGCGGTTAGACCGTAGGGGTCCCTACTAAAATCGCGGACCTTGATCTCATATTTTTCGTTGTCATTTGGCTCTTCAAATCCGGGGCGCGGGGTATTTTCCACCAGTTCGAAGCCGGAGTAAATACCGAAGGTGGGAGCGCCGGTGGCCGCGAGTACGGCCCGAATCCGGTAGGCGGGAGCCCCACCATCCGTCATGTAGGGCGTGAGGACATCCGGGGTGACGGGCCAAAACATGGGACGCATGCGGTCATCTGTTTCCCGGCTGACCTCCCACAGGTAGTCCTCCAGCTCCTTCTTCTCGGTGCGCCAGGGGAAGTAGCAGTAGGAGAGGGAGAAGCCGGCCGCACCCAGGCCCAGCAGCATCTGTGGGGAGGAGAGGGCCTCGGCGAGGAACACGATGTTCGGGTGGGTACGGTGGAATTCATCGATGAGGCGCTGCCAGAAGGGGACCGGCTTCGTGTGCGGGTTATCCACGCGAAAAATTGTTACGCCGCGGTCAATCCACACCTCAAGGATGCGCACAATCTCCCGGTAGAGCCCCTCCGGGTCCTTATCGAAGTACAGCGGGTAGATATCCTGATATTTCTTTGGCGGATTTTCCGCGTAGGCGATAGTGCCGTCCGCGCGGTGCACAAACCAGTCCGGGTGCTCGGTGAGCCAGGGATGATCGGGGGAGCACTGGAGGGCGAAATCAAGGGCTACCTCCAGCCCCAGTTCGTGGGCGCGGGCAGTGAACGCCTCAAAATCCGCCACCGTGCCCAAGCCCGGATCAATGGCATCGTGCCCGCCGTCCGCCGAGCCAATAGCGTAGGGGGAGCCGGGATCGCCCGGGCCCGCGGTGAGCGCGTTGTTCTTGCCTTTTCGCGCCGTGGTGCCGATGGGGTTCACCGGGGTCAGGTACACCACGTCAAATCCCATGCCGGCAATACGATCCAGCTCCTTGGCGGCCGTATGCAGGGTGCCAGGGATGGGCGTGCCGTCCGCACTGAGGCGGGCGCCGGCCGAACGCGGGAAAATCTCATACCAGGCGCCCTCAAGGGCGCGGAGTCGCTCGACCCGGACCGGGAATCTGCCCGATTCCGTCACCAGCTCGCGGAGCGGATGCCGCGCGAAAATATCCTGGATAGCCGGCGCTATGACCGCTTCGAAGCGGACCTGAGAGGAGATGTGCTGGCGGTCCACCACGGCCAGAGTGTCCTCCAGGATGGCCGCATCCTCGCTGCCCTTTTCCACCAGTTTTGATACGCGTTCAAGGAGTTGGCGGGCCTCCAGCATGGCGAGTTCAGTATCCTGGTTCGCGCTCATCCGCGCCTCCGCGTTGCGCCGCCAGGTGGCCACGGGATCGCTCCACGAGCGTACAAAGAACTGCCAATCGCCCGGATAGTCGGGGGTGAGCCAGCCTTCGTAGCGGCCTACGCCCTCGCCTACTAGCTTCATTGGCGCCCGCTGTGCTTCGGCTCCCTTCGGATCTACCAGGACGGCCTCGCAGCCGAACAGATCATGGCCTTCACGCCAGACGGTGGCCTGTACGGGGAAGGCTTCATGTTCGGTTCCCTTCGCGGGGATGGAACCGCCCTCGATTTGCGGTGTCACGTGCATGATGGGGATGCGGCCCAGTGTGGCCACGGGTGCCGGTGTGGGTATCACGGGCAGGGAAGTGCGCTTTTTTGTGGTGCGGGAACGCTTTGTGGCGGTTTTCTTCGCCGACGCCGCAGTGGTCCCGGCGGTATTTGCCGCCGCGGTCTTTTTCGCAGCGGTTGCGGGGGCCGGTTTTGCAGCTGTGGCCTTGCCGGTCCTGGTGGTCGGCTTCTTGACGCGACGTTGAGTATCGGTAGCGGGCCTGGCGGATGTACTAGCTGCGGCGGCCGCCTGCACGCTCGTCATTGAGGTGCCGGAAGCGGCCGTTTGACGCTGAGCGGCAGACGACCGCCGGGAGGATGAGGCCTTGGAAGATTTCGCGTTCACTCCTTTACCCTATCCGGAAATGTGCACTCAATGTATCCGAGGTCACGTGTTGGTATGCGGGTGATTTCGCGGAATTTCAGTGGGACCATGCCCGCGCGTACCAATGGGGGCGCTCGGTCCTAGGCGCCCCGCTGACCTTCTGCTCTAGTAACTCATCTGGAGGGACTCGAGTACCTCATGGAGCGTGGCGTTCGCCTGCTCATTCGCGCGCTCGATGCCGCGACGAATCACGCCGTCCACGTAGGAGGGGTCCGCCTCCAATTCCGCGCGGCGGGCGCGGATGGGGGCCATGTGCTCATTGATCGCCTCGGTGGCCACCTTCTTGAGCGTGCCCGCGCCGCCATCACCGATCTCCTCGGCCACCTCCACCGGATCGCGGTCCGAGGCCAGCGCGGTGAGGAGCACCAGGTTGGATACCTCCGGCCGGTGCTCGGGGTCGTAGGTGATGTGGCGATCCGAGTCCGTGACGGCCTTCTTGATGCGCTTGGCGGTTTCGTCCGCGCTCATGCCGATCTCAATGGTGTTGCCCTTGGATTTAGACATCTTGGTGCCATCCAGCCCCAGGATTGACGGCGCCTCGGAAAGGAGCGCCTGGGGCCGCGGGAACACCGGGTGGTCCTGCCCCGCCGGATGGCCGTAGCGCGCTTCGAAGCGGTCCGCGATCACGCGTGCCTGCTCCAGGTGCGGAAGCTGATCCTTGCCCACCGGCACTACGTTCGCCTTGCAGAACAGAATGTCCGCCGCCTGGTGCACGGGGTAGGTGAGCATGAGGCCGGACATGGGCCGCCCATTCGTGGCCTCCAGTTCCGCCTTAACCGTGGGGTTGCGGCGCAGTTCCGCATCGGTCACCACGGACAGGAATGGGAGCATCAGTTCATTGAGGCCCGGCACCTGGGAGTGTGGGAAAATGACCGCCTTGTCCGGGTCGATACCTACCGCGATGTAGTCCGTGGCGAGGGAATGTACGCGCTCCTTGATGGGGCCCGTACCATCTCGATCTGTGATTACCTGGAAGTCCGCGATCACCAGCCAGGTTTCCACGCCCTCACGCTGAAGCTTGACGCGGTTGCGTAGGGAACCAAAATAGTGCCCCAGATGCAGGTTCCCCGTGGGGCGGTCCCCGGTCAGCACGCGGAACTCCGAGGGGTCACGCTTAATAGCGGCGTCGATCTTGGCGCTAATCGCTTCGGCATGCTGGAGGGTGGCGGAGGTGATCTCCGTGTCCTCGATTGGCTGGCTCATTCGTTGTCCTTTCGCTCTGGGGGTAGTGTACGACGCCGGAGCACCCCGCCCGTCTCACCGTTCGCGTATCGGGCACCCGCGCTTGGCCGCGTGCCGTTTCGGCGGGCAACACCTATCCGGCCAGGTAGAGCCTCATGGAGAAGGGCGCCATCGACGTCGTCGCACCCGCGCGGTACACCCGGTTACGCCCGCGCGGCACCTGCCACGTGGAATCCCACACCAGCCGGAATGGCACGCCCCGCCCCTGAGGCAGTGAGGTGACCACCCGGGTGGGGGCACCGTTCAACACCAGCAGGGCATCGACGTCGTCCGAATGCCCGGAGCGAAGCATTTGCAGCAGCCGGTTCGCGCGATCAAACCAGCGATACTCGGGCATTCTTTCCCCGTTCTCCGCGTACCAGGTGAGGTCGGGAAGCGCATCCGTATCCTCGGACATGAACGTATAAAAATGGGCGGGACGCAGCACGCGGTGCTCGCGGCGTAGCCCAATGAGATAGCGCACGGTGGCACGGAGCTCCTTCTGCCACGGCGCCAGATCCCAATTGGTCCACGTGAGCGCATTGTCCTGGCAGTAGGCGTTGTTATTGCCGTGCTGGGTGTGGCCGATTTCGTCGCCGGCTAGAAGGAGCGGTGTACCGGCGGAGAGCAGCAGCGTCCCCAGTAGGTTGCGGATGGTCTGCTTGCGCTGCACGGCCACGTTTCCCGGGAGTGAAGTGCCGTCCGGCCCGGCGTCCCCCTCCACCCCGTGGTTCCAGGAACGATTATTTGCGGTGCCGTCCCGGCCCTCTTCGCCGTTCGCCTCATTGTGCTTGAAGTTGTAGGACACCAGATCGCGGAGGGTGAAGCCGTCATGCACGGTGACCAGGTTGACGGACGCGTTTGGCCCCCGCCCGCCCGGATAGTGGCCGTGGCCAAACATGTCCGCCGATCCCGCCAGCCGGGTGGCCAGACCCCGCATGCCCCCGCCGGCGCCCCCCGCCGCGATCGCACCCCGGTCAGACACCCAGAACGCTCGCACCGAATCGCGGAAACGATCATTCCAATCCGCTGTGGGCTCCGGGAAGTTACCCGTCTGCCACCCGTTGGGCCCCACATCCCAGGGCTCGTTGAACAGCTTGACATGCTCGAGTATTGGATCCGTGGCCGCGGCCACGTAGAAGGGGTGGTTGGTGTCAAAACGATCGCCCTTCCGGGCAAGCGTCACGGCCAGATCGAAACGGAAACCATCCACGCCCATCACGCGTACCCAGTAGCGCATGGAATCCAGCGCCATGCGCACCACATCCTGGCGGCGGAAATCCAGCGTGTTGCCGGTGCCGGTGGTGTCCACGAAATGCCCGGGGTTACCCGGATCCCTCATGTAGTAGGCGGAGGCATCGAGGCCACGCCAGGAGAGCGTGGGACCCTCCGGCCCACCCTCGGCCGTGTGGTTGTACACCACATCCAGGATTACTTCGAGGCCGGCGCGGTGATAAGCGTCCACCATCTGCTTGACCTCGGCGACGACGGCGGCCGGCCCCGCCTCCTGCGCAGCTACGGTGGCGAGGCTAGGTTCCGGGGCAAAATAGCCCAGTGTGGAGTAGCCCCAGTAGTTTGTGAGCTCCTTGCTGGCCAGGTGGGGTTCGCTCATTTTCGCGTGGATGGGAAGCAGCTCCACGGCGGTCACGCCCAGATCCTTGAGATACCGGATGGTATCCGGGTGGGCCATACCCGCGTAGGTGCCGCGCAGTTCCTCCGGTAGCCAGGGCGCCAGGCGCGTCATCCCCTTCACGTGGGCCTCATACACCACCGTGCGTGCCCACGGCGTAAACGGATGAGCGGTGTGAGCCGGCTGATCCGGCAGCACCACCGAGCGCGCCTGAACGGGTGCGGAATCAAGGTGAGACTGCTCCCAGGGCGTGGTGGCGGGCTCCAGCTGGTTGGTGACCGTGTGCGCGTAGAGGGCAGGAGTTAATTCGGGGGTGCGCGTCACCGCACGGCCATAGGGGTCTAGTAGCAGTTTGGCTGGGTTGAAATACATGCCGCCGGCAGGGTTCCATGGTCCCAACGCGCGGTAGCCGTATTCGGTCCCCGCGCGCACGCCATCCACGTGTCCCGCCCACACGTGCCCCACGCGGGTCAGCGCAAACCGGCGCTCTTTCGAGCCATCGAAGAGACATACGGCCACGGAGGCCGCATTGGGGGCGGCCACCACAAATGCCGTGCCCGTATCCGTGAGCGTGGCGCCGGGAACGAGAGGTGTACCGGGTTGCGGACGTACCGCACCATCCACCCCGGGGCGATACACAGGCCCGGACACGTTTAATTTGGCCACCTAGCCATTATGGCAGGAAGTGGGGGCACGGTTAGCGGTAATCGAGAGGAGAGCGACCGGCGGTAGGCATAATCGCTGGCAGATGAGTAGCGGTGGGCGGCGGGAAGGGGTGGCCGCGCCGGCGTGGCACTGTTGCCTCTCGCCATCCGTTCCGTTCACGCCCGATAATCGGGGCATGGCCAATTTCCGTGCTCTCTCCCTCGCCCGCTCCTACCTGGATCGCGACGCCGTGCTGCGCTCAAACCCCGCCGCACTCCGCGAGTTTCGCGCCGGCTCGCTCGCCCGCTTTCTCCTGGTCCATGGCCGCGGTGTGGTGGGGAGTGATGTGGGCCCCCGGTACTTCACCGCCGCGCAGTTGCGTGAGAGTTTTCCCCGGGCCGCCGGCGACGACGTCGTACCCCCGTACCTGGGACACGTGGGCGAGCTGGGATATTTCGCGGTGGACGCGCAGAGTTTGGGCGCCACGGCGCCGGGCCGGGCCAGTACGTGGGAGCTGGACGGGATGACGGTGGAGGCGCTCACGCTTCACGCGCATCTCTGGGGAGGGCTGGACGCGGCGCTCGCGGCGGCCGCGGTGGCGATTGTGACAAATAATCGTACCCAGCGTTTCTGTGCCACGTGCGGGGCGTCTCTCACCCCCGTCGACGACGGTTTCCACGCCCGGTGCGGTAACGGGCATGTTGTGTTCCCGCGTACGGACCCGGCCATCATTGTGGCCATCACGAATCAGGCGGATGAGATGCTGCTGGCACACAACCGCGCGTGGAAGGATGGCCGTTACTCGGTGCTGGCGGGATTCGTGGAATCCGGTGAGCCGCTTGAGGCGGCCGTACGGCGCGAGGTGGGCGAGGAGGTAGCCCTCGATGTGCAGGATATGACGTACGTGGGCAGTCAGCCGTGGCCGTTCCCGCGTTCACTGATGCTTGCCTTTGAGGCGCGTGTGGAGGCAACCACAGCGGATATTCGCGTGGATGGCAACGAGATTGCCACGGCACGCTTCTTCAGCCGGGCCGAGTATCGGGAGGCTGTGGCGGCGGGCACAGTGGGGCTCCCCACTCCCACCAGCGTGGCGGCCTCACTTATTGACGCCTGGTTGCGGCGAGAGTAGCGGCTGTTCGGCCGGCACCTGAAATGGACGTGCCTGTGCGAGGAGCGGTGTGGCCTAGTCCGCGAGCGCGGCCAGTTTCTCCTGCACCTGAGCAAGTGACGGGTTGGTGAGCGTTGTCCCGTCCGCGAACTCCACGGTGGGCACCACCTGGTTGCCGCCATTAAATTAATGCGTGCCACCTTCGCTGCCGCGTCGGGGGTGGCCTCGATGTTCACTTCCCTATAGTCCAGGCCCGCTTTATTCATTTGGGTTTTGAGGTTCTTGCAGTATCCGCACCACGGTGTGGTGTACATCGTTACGTCTGCCATGCGGCCATTGTAAATGCGGCGCAGCCGGCGCCAGTGGTTATGGCGGGCGGGTGGGCATGCGGTTTGTGGTGGCGTGTAGTTCGCGGTGCGGCGGCACTGTGGGAATGTCGGAGGTGCGTGAGAGACTGTGCCCAGAAAGGTAGGGCATGGACTCAGCAGACGAACTTCTCGAGTATCTCGATCCGGATCAGCGCCAGGTGGCCACCTACACGCGGGGGCCGCTGTGCGTGCGCGCCGGCGCGGGCACAGGGAAAACGCGTGCCATCACCTACCGAATCGCGTATGCGGTGGCCACCGGCGTCGTACAACCATCCAACGTGCTGGCGGTAACATTTACCTCCCGTGCGGCGGGGGAAATGCGTTCCCGGCTGCGTGATCTGAATGTTCATGGCGTCTCGGTGCACACGTTCCACGCGGCGGCGCTCCGGCAGCTGTCATATTTTTGGGGGACGGCCGTGGGCGGCAGGATCCCGCCTATTACGCCCAGCAAATATGCACTGGTATCGCAGGCGGCGGGGAAACTGGGCCTACCCACGGACAAAGTGTCCATTAGGGATTTAACCGCAGAAATCGAGTGGGCCAAGGTGTCGCTTATCGCGCCGGAGGACTATGCGGAGCGTGCCGTGGCAGCCGGCCGTGGGGAGGTGGCCGGGCAGCCTCCGGAGGAAATTGCGCGGCTGGCTAAATCCTATGAGGAGGTGAAAATAGACCGGCACACCATCGATTTCGAGGACGTGCTGGCACTCACCGTGGGCATGCTGCTGGATAGGCCGGATATTGCCCGGGAGATTCGCGCCCAGTACCGCTATTTCGTGGTGGATGAGTATCAGGACGTGTCGCCGCTGCAGCACCGGCTGCTGCAATTGTGGCTGGGGGAACGGAAGGAATTGTGCGTGGTGGGGGATGTTTCCCAGACCATCTATTCCTTCACCGGCGCCTCATCCTCCTACCTGGCGCATTTCACGAATGAGTTCAAGGGGGCCAAGGTGGTGGAGCTCAACCGTGATTACCGTTCTACTCCACAGATCGTGGCCGCCGCGAACAACGTGATCGAGGATGATCGCAGTGAGGGTGCGGTGGAGTTGCACTCGCAGGTGGCCTCCGGACGTCCAATCGAATACCGGGCCTACCCGTCAGATGAGGACGAGGCGTCCGGAATTGTCGGGGAGATTCTCACGCTGAAATCCGAGGGCATGGCGCTTTCGGATATTGCCATCCTGTACCGCACGAACGCCCAATCCGCACAGTTTGAGGCCGCGCTGTCCCAGGCCGGCATGAGCTATTCGGTGCATGGTTCAGAACGTTTCTTTGCCCGGCGGGAAGTACGGGAAGCCATGGCATCCTTCCACGCGGCCGCGCGGGGCGAGGGGACGGGCGGTTTGGTCACGCAGGTGCGCAGCGTGCTTCGCCAAATGGGGTGGCGTGACGAAGCGCCGGATCATGCCGGTGCGGCGCGGGAACGCTGGGAGGCGCTCTCCGCCCTCCTGGAGCTGGCCACGCACATGCAGGAGGCGCGCAAGGCCAGCCTGTCTGAATTCGTGGGGGAGTTGGAGGAACGGGCACAGATGCAGAACGCACCGGCCGTCAACGGGGTCACGCTGTGCTCACTTCACGCCGCCAAGGGGCTGGAATGGGAAGCGGTATTTCTGGCCGGTATGAGCGAAAGACTCATGCCCATTTCTCTCGCTAAAGATGCGGCGGCCAAGGCGGAGGAACGGCGGCTGCTCTACGTGGGTATTACGCGCGCACGGGACCGGCTGCAAATTTCATACGCCACCGGCAACGGCAACCGGGCCAATCGGAAACTCTCCCGCTTCCTGACCGGTATTTGGCCGCGGCCGGAAAAGGAGGAATCCCGTACCACTAGCTACCGGAGGCGCCGCAAAGAGGCCGCCGCCGCCTTCGAATCGGAGCACGCGGAGGATATCCCTCTGTTTGAGGCGCTGCAGGCCTGGCGGCTAGACAAAGCGCGCGTGCTTCAGCGTGCGCCCTACACCATTTTCCATGACACCACGCTACGTGCCATTGCGGTGGCCAAGCCGGCCTCCATCCAGCGCCTGGGACGCGTGAGAGGTATTGGCTCGGCCAAGCTCCAGGCATTCGGGGAGGAAGTACTGGCCATCGTGGCACAGTACATGCGGGGATAGCGTAGCTGGCTAGTTCGCGGGATTCTCCCTTTCTAGCGCCACCAGCCGAAGCTCAGGGGCGGTGCAGCCGCAGGCGCGTGAAGGCTCCACCGCCACCCGCCGCGGCTCCGTTGGTACCGGTCCGATCCGCCACTGGGCGTTGCGCAGCGCATTGCCGCGCCCGCCCAGAAAGCCCACGATGGCGCGGGTGGCTAGCGCGGCCGCCGTTTCCAACGCCTGCGGGCCCGGCCGCGTACCCGGCTGCTCCCACACCTGCGCGCGTAACCGTGCCCACGCCGCATCGTCCTCCATGCGGGTTGCGTCCAAGCAGCGCACGCACGCCGTCTGCCCCGGCTCCACCAGCGGCCCCATGCACATGTCCACCTCCTCCGCATAGAGCGCAAGGTGCGGCGTGCCCGCATCCATGTAGGCGGTGCAGCGCTCCGGATCGAGAGGGGAACGCCCGGTTACCACGGCCAACTGTGGCTCACCGGGCGCCTGACCGGCCGTGGCGGTACCGGTGGCGGATACCGCTCCCCGCAACGCTTGCGCCCGGGACAGGCCCGCGCCATAGCGGCGTAGCAGCGGATGATCGGCAGGGCCGACGGGTGCGGCGTCGTCGGAAAACACGGCAATCCCCACGCGAGCCAGGGCCAACGCAACCGCCACGCCGGGTAAATCCAAGCGCGGCACGGACACGGTGGCACGAGGATGCGGCTCAGGGATACTGGCCAGCACGCCCACCACCGCGTCCGGCGCCAGCACGCCGGCCGAGCGCAGCATGCTGAGAATCTGCGCCAGCCGCGCTCGCGAGATACGGTGCCGCTTGGCGTATGCACGCACCTCCACATCCGTGCGCTCGCGGGTGAGGAAGTCAATGAACTCCTGCTCTTCGGGCACGAGCCCATCCACAACTACGGCAATGCGCGGGTCAATGCCAAGTTGCACCGTTGCGGCGGTGCGCCAGAACATGCGCAGGGGCGGAGCGATTCTCATGCGGCGAGGCTACAGCGGCCACCCCGCGCCGGCGATCCGCTATCCACAGGAACGACGCCGTGGGCGCTGTTAGCGGTCCCCCGCGCCGTCCGGCTGGTTATCCGCGCCGTCCGCCTCTCCGTCCGGCTTGTCATCTCCTGCTTCGCCGAAACCGGGCTCGTGCGGGGCGTCATTCTCCCCGTTGCCGCTGAGCAATTCGTCGAGGAAGGAATCCAACTCCTGGTCCAGCTCCGTGGGCTCCGGCTTGGTAAAGAATGACTCCGGGCTTTCCAGCTGCTCGGGCTGGGGAAGCAGGTCGGGATGACGCCACAGGGCGTCGCGGCCGGCAGCGCCAAGCCGGCGGGTGGCCTCGTTCCAGAACGCGGTGGCCGCGCGCACACTCTTCGGCGCCAGCTCGAAGCCCACCAGCGGCCCAAATACACGGGTGGCGGGCGCATCGGTGACGGAACGGCGCGTAAACATTTCTGCCAGCGGCACCGCGTGGGGCAGATGGGCGGCCACGGCCTGAGCGCTAATGGCCGTTACCCAGCCCTCCACCATGGAGATCATGTGTTCGAGCCGGCGCAGAGTGCGCTGCTGCTCCTCGGTGGGCTCCGGTGAAAACACCTCGGAGAGATCAATTTCGGGCACCTCGCCCTGTGCTAGTGCGCTCGGATCGAGGTTCATGGACCGCACCTGATCCTCGATGGCGGATGTGTCGATCGTAATGTCCGCGGCGTAGCCGGCTACCGAATCGAGCACGGAGGGGCGCAGCCAGGGAACGGTGGAATACAGGCGCGCCGCGGCCTGCTCGCGCGTGGCCGCGTAAAGCAGCACTTCGCCCTCTTCCACGTCCAGTCCCTCGCCCCAGGCGGCAACGTTGGAGGGCACCAGCGCCGCGGTTTCCCCCTCAACCAGGGGAAGTCCTGCATCCGATGTTCCGAAGGTGACGTCGGCCAGGCCAGCCAGCCCCGCGCCGTACTGCACGCCCAGGAGCGACGCGGTGACGCCGGAGAGCATGCGAGCCGGATCCGCGCCCAGCAGGGAGCGCAGCTCCTCGGGCGCCTCCTCCAACTGGTGTGTCATGGCTTCACTGAAGGCGCGGCCAATATTCGCGCCCACCGGATCAGTGAGCTTGCGGAAGGTGGGGAGGGAGTGGGCTACCCAATCGAGCCTGCTCCACGCCTGTACGGGGCCGGTGACGGGACTGATCTCTGTCACCGGATCCAGCCACAGGCTGGCCGTCTGCAGCGCGGCGCGCACCTCCTGACCGGTCTCCCCGCTCACCGTGGTGGAGCCCTGCTGGACCACCTGCTGCCGTGCCACCTGCTCGCCCACCTGCCAGTTGACCGGGCCGTCACCCGCACTGCCCAGCATGGTGCGCATCTGATTAATGATGAGGGGCATCTGCGCCGGATTGAACCCGGCCGGTAGTGCCGCCTCCGGGTCAATGCCCTGTTCTTTCATGGACGCGATGATGCGTTCGGCCGCCTCGTCACCGAATACGGCCCGGAGCATCCGCTCCCAATCGTTCTCACTCATGGCCCCTCCTTGTCCAGCATGGTACCGGGCCTGCGCGCGCAGCGGTTCAGCTACGCCGTCGGCGCACCGTGGCATGATGGGTGCGTGACTTCACACCGTATTCCTGCACTTGTGTTCGCCGCCGCGGCCTTCCTCACCCTGGCCGCGCCGGGCCCGTATCTGTTGGAAAGCGCCGGTCCGGCCGTGGACGTGCACGGCTCCTACCAGGATAAGCAGCTGGTCACCATCAAGGGGGCGGATACGTATCCTTCTGATTCGCACCTTTTTATGACCACGGTGACCCAGTGGGGGACCCCGCAGGTGGGTGTGACGGGCGCCCAAACAGTGGCGGCGCTGTTCTCCAAAGATCTGCAGATGATGCCTGTTCGCTCGGTGTATGCGCCCGCGCAAACGCTGGAGAGCGCCCAGAAGCAGGATGCGGCCATGATGGATTCCTCCCAGAATGCTGCGGCCGTTGTGGCCCTGCAAAAGGCCGGTTACAAGGTGACCATGACGCTGACGGTGGCTGCGGATCACGGTGATTTCCGGAAGGGGGACGTGATCAAGTCCCTGACAATCAACGGCACCACCACGCCCATCACCACGTTCTCCGACCTGTCCAGCAAGCTGTTCGCCACGAATGCGGGCACCAAGGTGGACGTGGGCGTCACGCGCGACGGTAAATCCGTGGATATTGCGGCCACCACAGTGGCATATGAGGCGGACTCCACCGGCTGGGTGCACCCGGGGAGCAGGCTCGGGGTGGCGCTCATCGATTCTGACCTCAAATTCCCCGTGGACGTCACCTACGACGTGCAGGGGATCGGCGGCCCTTCGGCCGGCACCATGTTCACCCTCGGCATCTACGATTCGCTCACCAAGGGCTCGTTGGCCGGCTCGGCCACACTCGCGGGTACGGGCACCATGTCCTATAACGGCGACGTCGGAGCCATCGGTGGTATTCAGCACAAGTTGGTGGGTGCCTACGGGAAGGGCGCACGTAATTTCCTGGCACCCGCGGAAAACTGCGCCGAAACGGTTGGCTACACGCCCGCCGGCATGAAGGTGTGGTCCATTCGCACGATCGACGACGCGCTTGCGGCCGCCCGCGCCATCGGTGAAGGGAAGGAACCGGACCTACCCCAGTGCAGTGAGGTGGCGCAGCAGGCCGCCCAGCAGTAGCTGCGGCCCGGGTTGCGCGAGCCGGACGGCGTCGGCCCTGCGTGAAGCGCGCGCCCGCTTTACCGCACCCGCTCGGCGTCGCCTCAATCGCGCCCGCCCAGTTTTGCCGTAAACGCACCCACCCCAACCTTGCCCACTCGCGCGCTTACCCGGACCACGCACCTACCTGAACGTCACTACAACCGCACCCACCCCGGCGTCGTCCTGTAGCTGGGAACGGTGGGAAAATCCTAGGAAGTCGGCTAGCTTAGAGAAGGAAAAGTGCGCCAGCGACGGCGCAAACAAACGTAAGGACACCATGAGCGCAACCAGTTTCCGAAGCCCCGCGAGGGCGAACAAGAAGAATGGTCACGGCCCGGGCGCCTTCCTCATCACGCTGGCGGTGCTGGCGGCGATCGTGATTGTGCTGGGGATTGTGGCCGGGATTTACACGCAGGTGTCCTGGTTTAATCAACTGGGCGCCGTCCGCGTGTTCTGGACCCAGTGGGGGTGGAGCATCGCACTGGGTGCCATCGGCATTGTGCTGGTAACGCTGGTCACCTGGTGGGGCCTGCGGCTGGGTCGGCGCGGGGCGCGGGCAGGCGCACCGGATGCCGGTGCGGGTGTGCGTGTGGCAATCACCCACCACCCGTTCCTCATGAACTGGGGCGTGCCCCTGGTGGCGGGTGTGCTGTTCGGCACTCCGCTCTCCGGTAATTGGCAGACCTTCGTGACCTGGTTCTACCGGACCCCGTTTGGCACCGAGGATCCGCAGTTCGGTAAGGACATCTCCTTCTACGTATTCTCACTGCCGGCACTGCAGGCGCTGCTCTCCTTTGTAATGACGCTCCTTATCCTCTCCGCGCTCGCGGCGGTGGCCTCCCACATGGTGTGGGGCGGGATTGAGCGTAGCGGTTCCACGGTGCACCTCTCGAAGCGGGCGCGCATGGATTTCGGCGTGTATGCCGCGCTGCTTTCCCTGGTGGCGGCCGGGTACTTCTGGCTGCGTCGCTATGAAATGCTGCTCTCCGATAACGCCAATTTCTCCGGCGCATCATATGCGGACATTAAGGCCTCGCTCCCCGGCATCACCGTGCTGGCGATTGCGTGCATATTCATTGCGGCACTGTTTATCGTCTCCGCGATCCGCGGTTCCTGGCGTCTGGCAATGACGGGTGTGGCCGTGCTGGTGGTGGCCGCGCTGGTGGTGAGTTGGGCGTGGCCGGCGCTGGTCCAGCAGTTCCGGGTTACCCCGAACGCCATCGAAACCGAATCGCCCTACATTCAGCGCAATATTGACGCCACCCGTACGGCGTACGGCCTGGACAACGTGGAAACGATTCCCTATAACGCGAACACTACGGCGGAGGCCGGTGCGCTGCGCGGGGATGCGGAATCCACCGCCCAGATCCGGCTGCTGGATCCGAATATTGTCTCTCCCACGTTCTCGCAGCTGCAGCAGAACAAGCAGTTCTACAAGTTCGCGCAGGATCTTACGGTGGACCGCTACAACCTGGACGGGAAGGACCGCGACACGGTGATTGCCGTGCGCGAACTCAACCTGGACGGCCTGGGTGCGAACCAGCGCTCCTGGGTGAACGATCACACGGTCTACACCCATGGCTACGGCGTGGTGGCGGCCTACGGCAACACCACGGATTCGGGCGGGGCGCCGGCCTTCTATGAAAAGGGCATCCCCTCTACCGGGCTGCTGGGCGGATATGAGCCGCGCGTGTACTTCGGCCAGGAATCACCCACCTACTCGATTGTGGGGGCGCCGGAATCGCGCGACCCGTGGGAGCTGGACTACCCGGATGACGGTGCGCCGTCGGGCCAGCGTTACTCCACCTATGACGGCGACGGCGGTCCCTCCATCGGAAACCTGTTCGAGCGCCTCATGTACGCGATTAATTTCCGTTCCACGGACATCTTCTTCTCGGACCGTGTCACCTCCGAATCCCAGATCCTCTTTGACCGGGATCCGCACGTGCGCGCCCAGAAGGTGGCCCCCTACCTGACGCTGGATTCGAAGGCATACCCGGCCGTGGTGGATACGGATGGCGATCCGAAAACCCCCAAGCGCCTGGTGTGGATTATCGATGGCTACACCACGTCCAACTCCTATCCGTATTCGGCCCGGCAGTCCCTGGACACGGCCACGACCGATACGCAGACGGCCACTGATCCCTACCAGCAGGACAATGAGCAGGTCAATTACATCCGTAATTCCGTCAAGGTAACCGTGGATGCCTACGACGGCAAGGTCACCCTCTACCAGTGGGATGCGAAGGATCCGGTGCTCAAGGCCTGGTCCAAGGTGTTCCCGGGCTCGCTGACGCCGGTCTCGGAGATGTCCGGTGATCTCATGGCGCATGTGCGCTACCCGGAGGATCTGTTCAAGGTGCAGCGGTCCCTGCTCACCAAGTACCACGTGACCGATGCGGCGTCGTTCTACTCGGGTGGCGATTTCTGGGCGGTCCCCAACGAGCCCACCGCGGCCACCAATGAGCAGGGCACGGATCAGGCCTCTGTGGCCACTCCGCAACCGCCCTACTATCTGACGCTCCAGATGCCGGGTCAGGAATCCGCGGAGTTTTCCCTGTCCACCAGCTTCATTCCGGGCGGGCAGACGAACCGCAATATCATGACGGGCTTCCTGGCGGTGGACTCGAATGCGGGAAGTGCCGCGGGGAAGGTGCGCGAGGGGTACGGAAAACTGCGACTCCTTGAGCTGCCGCGTGATCTTACGGTGCCCGGACCTGGCCAGGCACAGAACAATTTCGTCTCCAACCAGCGCGTGTCCACGGCTATTAACCTGCTGCGTCAGGGCGGCACCACAGTGAACATGGGTAACCTGCTTACGCTCCCGGTGGGTGGAGGCATGCTCTATGTGCAGCCGGTGTACGTGCAGGCCTCCCAGGGCACCACCTTCCCGCTCATGCAGTACGTGCTGACCGCGTTCGGTACGGATGAGACCATCGGGTTTGCACCCACGCTGGAGGAGGCGCTCAACCAGACCTTCGGTGGTAATTCGGGTGCCACAGCCGGCGACGCCAACGTGGAGGGGCAGAAGGAGGATCCAGTTACCTCCGGTACGACGCCGAGTAGTGGCGCAACTGCCTCGCCCAGTAGTGAGGCGACGGCTTCGGCTAGTGCGGAGGCGTCGGCCAGCCCGAGTGCGGCGGCGCCCAGTACGACGCCGAGCGCGGGTGCGTCCGGGAACGCTTCCGATGCGCAAACGCGGTTGGATACCGCGCTGCAGTCCATGCGCGATGCGAACGACGCGGCTGATGCGGCCATGAAGAAGGGCGACTGGGTGGCGCTCGGCGAGGCACAGCAGAAGCTGAGCACCGCGCTGAACGACGCGCTGGCGGCGCAGGACGAACTGAAGAAGTAACGCGGAAATAGCGCGGGAAGGAGCGCGTGAGAATAGCGCGGCGGAGCGCTGCGCGGCGTGCTCTGAAGAGGCGCGGGAGAATAGCGCCGGAAGTGGCGCAGGAAAATAGCGCGGCGGGTGGAGAGCCGCTGCGAGGACGTGGCCACGTGGGCAACCACGTGGCCACATTTCTATGTGCTCTCAGGAGCGGAATGCGTGGCGCGGCCATAGCGTCCATTTGGCCGGAATATCTCATTGGTGGAGCCGGAAATTGGCCGGAATTCGGGCACTGAGAGCCGAAGTATGGAGCGGCGGAAGTGCGGATAGCTGGCAGTGTCGAGGGGCGGTGGCGCGGATAGGTGGCAGTGCCGAGGCCCTAGGAGCGAGGAGGAGCTGGGAGTGCGGAGGCTTGGGAGTACGGAGTGCCCGGAAGTGCCGAGACCCTGGCAATGCGGAGCGCTTGGAAATTGGCCGAGCGTTGACGTGTGATGTCCACTAGGCGGACAACTCTGCGGCGAGGCGGCGCAGGCAGGCGACGATGGGGTATTGGGCGACAGGCCAGGCCGGTCCCGCGCGGAGCTGGGCCGCATGGGTGAGGCACTCACGAAAGGAATGACAATGCGCTTACTACAGCGATGGTCTACGGCGCGGATCATTCTCATAGCGTTTACGTTTAGCGAATTTGGTAGCACCATGGCCGGGTTCGCGCTGCCAATTGTGTACATTGCTCAGACGCACAATCTGGCCGGTGCGGGTCTCCTGGCCGGGGTGGGTGCGGCCGCCATGTTCGTGGGAAACCTGGTGGGCGGCCTCATCGCGGATGCCCGCTCGAAGAGAGTGTTCCTGTTCGTGTTCGGGTGTGCTGATCCGGTTTTTGAGATTGCTCTTGTGTTGCTCATTGTGCGGGGTGCGTTCGCGCCGGCGGTGTGGGCGCCACTGATTGCGCTCATGTTCTTCTGTAACGCGGCGGAGGGGAGCATTGAATCCACATCGCTCCGGCTGGTGGTGGACGAGGCAGAACTGGCCGCAATCATGGGGCTGCGCCAAACTCGTGCCTACCTGTGCACGTTCCTTGGTCCGGTAGCCGGCGGCGTGCTGGCGTCAATCAACCCGGCTCTGCCGTTCGGGGTGACCGCCGTGACGGGCGTTATAGGCATGCTCATTCTGCTTCCTGTCCGCCGCGAGGAGCGGCTGGCAAGAATTGAGGGCTCGGCGGAATCGAAGGTGGACGCAATTTTGGGTGGGTTGAGCGATATGCGGCATAGCCGAGTTCTGCTGGTGGCCGCGCTGATCTTCTTCTTTGTTCCCTTCGCGCTCAATGGTGTGCTTGATGTGTTTACTTTTGGACTGGCCAACGCGGAGGTGGCGCCGTGGTTGATTTCGAGCCTTCCGGTGGCCGTGGGCCTGGGTGGTATTGCGGGGTCCATTGTGGTGCCGATTGTGCTGAAGAAGTACCCGCTGCGCGCCGGGCATTCCACTCTTGTGGTGATGGCGGCTATTGCTGTGCTTTGCGTACTCATGGTGGTGATACCGGCCTGGGCGGTGCGCCTGGTGCTTGTGGCGCTGATTGCTGCGCTTGCGCCCCTGGCGAATCCGCTGTTTTCCTTTGTCATGGCCTACGTGCCGCCGGAGCGGCAGGGGCGTGATATTTCGCTGATCTCTGCACTGAATCTATTGCCGGGCGTGGTGACGGGGCCGGTGGCGGCCGCGCTGCTGCCGAGTATGGGTGCGGGAACGATTCTTGTACTTGCCGCCCCGATGCTTATTTCGGTGGTGTTGCTTCTTGTGACGCCGGCGCTTCGCAACATTCCGCCGACGGACGAGTGGGCCGGTTACATTGCTGGCTTGCGTGGAAAGGGTGGCGTGGGTGAACAAGGCGGCATGAGTGAAAGGGATGACGTGTGAGGAACGGTCCGCGAGGCGATGCAGGACACAGGGGGTTGACGGATTCTGTAGTGACCCTTAGAGTAGACGGGTCGCCGCGGGGTGGAGCAGTTCGGTAGCTCGCCGGGCTCATAACCCGGAGGTCGTTGGTTCAAATCCAGCCCCCGCCACTACAGTGCTGGCCTTGGAAGTTTCGGCTTCTGAGGCCAGCTTTTTCTTTGCCGTCTCCAATGCCCGAGTGGTGTCACCGCTCCACGGATATACCGTGACGCCTTGGACTACTACACTTGCCGAAGTGCTTGAGTGAGTCCGTCCGTCGTTACTGTCCATGTGCCCCATTACAGAAAGGAGCATCGGGATGGAATACACCGCAGCAACCGGTGAACACTTTACCGACGAGGATATTGAGCGTTGGGCGGCCGACGCTGAATCAGGCTTCCCCGACTCGACTGTCGAGTGGGTTCCGGGACGCCCGTGGGGAAAGCAAACCGAACCTATGGTGGTGAAAACGATTCGCATCCCGGCAGCCCTTTGGCATCGCATCGAGCAGCAGGCAAGTAAACGCGGCGTGACCGTGTCCGAGGTGGTATGCGAAAAACTTCGCGCCTAACCTTCCCACATCTTGGGGTGAGAAAGGTTGATGGTAGGTGGCATGGCGGCCCCGGGCCGAGAGCAGTACCTGGGCCTACTTGCGGCCGAACGCGAAAGAATCCGCACCCACTACCATGACTGGGCCACTCATGTATAAGCATTTCGGGAAGACGATCAATGATGTCCAAAAGCAGGTTTATACGGCCTGTAAAGAGGGGGGGTGGCGAGGCTGCTGAGGCGGCTCATTGCGAATGCGAAAAACGGGCAGACTCTCCCCTTCGTTTCGTAGCGAGCAGCTCATGCCGAGGGGCTTAGCTGTAGGACGAATAGTGCCTACTTGAAGTTCTAAGACCGATAGTGTGCTCAGATATTTCGTGTGGGCGCACTTGCGTCGCGAAGGCGGATCCGCGCATCAGCTCGCGCCGCGACGACGTCGTCGTGTGTGACAACGAGTAGTGCGCAGTCCGCATTCTCTATGGCATGGAAAATGGCTTCGACGACGGAGTCTCGGGCTGCGGGGTCAAGCGCACCTGTGGGTTCGTCGGCCAGAATGAGTTGTGGGTGAACGATAAGAGCGCGGGCAAGGGCTGTGCGTTGACGCTCTCCGCCTGACAGATCGCGCGCAAGCCGGCTGGGTTCAATCCCCAACTGTGAGAGAAGCGTGGCCGCCTCATCGCTAGCCTGTCGATCGTGCGGGTCACGTAAGAGCCGTGGAAGCGCGACGTTCTCCTGGGCGGTGTATTGTGAGAGGAGTTCACCGCCCTGGAAAATCGTGCCGACCTTTTGCGACCGGAGCTTCGCGAGGCTGGAAAAAGAGAGCGTGTGCACGTTCGTGCCGCCAATGCTGACAGTTCCCGACACTGGTGCAAGCATTCCGAGAATAGTGGCGATGAGTGTGGACTTGCCGACGCCTGATCGGCCTGTGATAGCGACAGACTCGTGCGGGCCGAGCGAGATGTTGAGGGGTTCGAATAGCGGGCGATCGTATCCGCACACGAGGTCAGAAACATTGAGGAGAGGAGTCATGAGTAGTCCCAATCTTTACCGGGTAGCCAGGCGGATCCGTCGCGACCAATAGCGTGGGCCGCGTAGAACGCCTGTCCCATAATGACAGCGCAGAGGACGCCGAGTGCGGTGAAGACGTATGTGGCGGGCGGGGACGCCCACCCCGCCACCGACATCGCGCTCAAAATTAGAGTGCAGGTTCCGATGCTGATCAGCCCGGCTAGGACTCCGGCCATAGCGTGGCGCTCAGCAACCATGGCAGCGAGTTCGCGCGTCCTACCATGTAGGGCCGCGAGCGGGGCGATTTCGTGGGCTTCAGCGTCCTGGGCTTGAACAGCACCGGGCACTACCGCGGCGAAGCCGATAAGCAAGGCCACTATCAGGATAAAAAGGATCCAGGACGCATGCTGCGACTCAATCGCGTCGAGCATTCGTGCGGATTCGCCTGCCGGCTCCACCAGGGTGAGGAGTGGGGCATTCACGTCGAGTGATCTGAGAGCTTCCCGCTCTGCCTGGGCCTCACCGGCGGATGAGATCGAGGGATCAAGCACATAGATCGTAGCTCGTGATACACCCGGGAGCTCCCGCACCGATACCGGATCCTGTGCAAGTACGGTTCCAAACGATTCGTCGAAGGATCGGGCAAGCTCCGGGGTACTGTAGAGCACCAGGTTATCGGTGCCCCCTTCGGGTGTGACGACGATGGCCGCGGTAGGAGCCGTACCGTGAATGGATGTTACTGCTTGCCTCAGTGAGGATTCGGCGTCCGCATCGGAGGACACGAATTCCACCTGGCTTATTCGAGCATCATCGACGTGTAGCTCGAAGCTCGAGGAATTCATGACGCCATAGAAGGATATGAGCACGCCTCCCACGAGAACGAACACGCCAACCAGCGACGACAGCTGCGTCATCCGCAGCGAGTTCCGCGACGTCCATGACCACGCGACTCTCCGAAGCCCCGAACCTGAACGCGTTGCCAGCCGAGACGCGACCCACCGCACCACCATCGCGACCCCAAACGGCAAACCAATCACCGCGGCAAGGAGAGTGAGCGGGATCCATACGTCGAGTACGGTGTCGGGGACGGAACTCATCCTCACAAGTAGCAGGAGACCAGCAGAGGCAAGGCTCCCCACAAAGGCCGCCTCCCCGGCGCGAACGCTATGAGACGTAAGCAGTCGACGGCGGTGATACTTCCGCGTATTCCTGTAGTAGTGAACGCTTGGCCACGCCAAGAATACGCACAGCGTAAGTAGCACAAGCAGTGTCCCGATGAGCCCAGTTGGCAAGGTAGAACGAATAACAACTGGGTGAAGCCTGAAATGAGTGATCGGCAATGATACCGACGTGGCGCAGGCAACGGCATATAGGACCAGGGCAATACCTCCGCCAACCGTGACAGGTGGCGCACACCGCCGCAAGAGATAGCGCTCAAGATGACGCCGGTCGGCACCAACGAGTTCCAGTCGAAACATCGTTGCGGCGAAAACTCGGCGCTCCACCCTCCGTACATACAGTGCTAGTGCAAGCGCGGGAAGCCCTATTCCGCCCACAAGAGCAAGAATGAGAAGTTCCCCATTACCCTCATAGGTGACAGTCCCAAACGCAGCCCCTGGTGTGCCCCACCCAGACGCATAGTAGACACCGCTACTCGCATCCTCGGCAAGCTTCGCAAAACCGCTCGTATCTCGCGGCACGACATACGCAAGATTCTCTCCATCGAGAGCCTGCGAACGATCGATCACCGAATCGATGGGCCCGAACTGTGATTTCACATAATCCGCTTCCGCTTCGAGCGAATCGGAGACTGCGACGTGACCAGCCTTGGGCCAGGATGCCAGTCCGGGAGGGGGAGGCGTCTTAGAGGTCAGCGGTTCAGCATAGAGAACAGTTACCAACTCACCCGCGTGGGCCGTTTCGTCAATCCGGAACACAACAGAGGCGCCCTTCTGTGTGTCCACATAAGACGGTCCTCGATCAGTTGCGAGTGCCGAGCGGTAATCCAGCTCAGCACTCGCAACAATGCAGGCAAGAACAGAGATGACAGAAACCGCGCTAAGAATGACTAACAGAATTCGTAAACGGTTCAATGCCATTTGCTGCCCCCGTCAGTGAACCCATTTTCAGTCTTGGTCAGCGATGTGACGTTGCACGGTAGAAGCACCTCCGCGTTGAAATATTGAATATAGCGGCCCTCGTTGCGGTGGCTACCAATCGGAGCCGCTGAGCCGAGGGGTGTCGCGCGGGTCGTACGTCTCGTTGCAGACTAGCTATGTTTAATGAGCCAGGCTTGGAGAACGTCCATATTCTCCCCAAACGCAGTAGCAAGATCAATGTTGTATCTGTAGGCGAGGATAATGATGGCCCAGAGACAGTCGGCAAGCTCGTGGCCCAGTTTCTTCTCGTGGTCGTCGATGTTGCGTACGCCTTCGGCGGCCTGCACTAGCTTTGCGAGGTCTCCGACATCGCCCATAAGGCCAAGAACGAGTTCTTCGTCCGTCCATGTTCGGCCGTAGTGGCTCTGCTCGAATTCTTCGTAGTGGTGGCGGATTTCGAGTGCTCGGGTCTCCATGTCGTGAAAGTCCATGCTTGCAAGCGTATGGTCACGAGAATCTGGTTACTTGGGTCTTCTGAAGCCGTGCGGTGTAGGCAAGAGTACAGAGGATAAGCTGCGGGCATCCGAGCCGGCCGGCGAGGATGCCCTCTTGAACCTTGTCAAGATGCACCCAGGCGGTTTCAATCTCTGCTTCTTCGTCCTCGCGTGTGAAATGGGATTGGGCGGGATGCACGTCCGTCGCAAGGAAGCATGTCATGCGTTTGGACGTAGCTCCAGGTGAGGGTAGAAGGTCACGAGATGCTCGAAGTGGTCGGCGGTGAGGTCTGTTTCCTCTTCGAGTTCCCGGCGTGCAGCTTGCTCGGGTGACTCACCTGAGATATCGAGCATGCCAGCCGGTATCTCCCACAACATTGAACGCACTGGATGACGATACTGGCGGATAAGGAGTGCCTCGGGATTGGACGTTTCCCCGCGAACCGCAAGGATGCCGACGGAGTCATGGCGCTGGAGCCACTCGCGTTGTACCGGACCTGTTTCCCCAGAGAACTCAACTGTGTCGACGAACATGTTGGATATGGCGCCCTGGTACACCTCCGCACGGTCGGTGACCTGAACATGGCGTAACTCGGGCACGTCTTTGAGGTAATGAGGCATGTCGACTGGCCTTTCCATCTGAAAATTGAAGTTCTCCGAGCCTACTCGTCGCAGCATTTCAATAACGAACGTTCCAAGTTCCCGGGACCGGTCACGATGGCGATTCTCTGTGCGAGCCAAACGGTGCGTATAGGAGGGGAAGGCTGAGTTCCCTGGATGTGAGTGCTGAAGCTTCGTCTCATGCGAGGTTGAGCCACAGCCGAGCATCGTGGGCCATCCTGGGCAAGCGAGTCTCAAACTATGCATCGCTTGAAGAAGTCAGGATAGCACCGACGACGCCCTAGGACCTTGGTGCCTCGCCTTCTCGGCGAGCGACGTCATGCCCTCTACGCCCAACTGGGGAGTTTATGTATGAAAGGTTGATCGCGTGGGAGCAACGTGAAAGCCCAGGAGTGGCGCCTGAGCCTAGTGACCAGACGATGCGCGCGTTGCCTAGCGTCTTCAACATCGCGAGAACCTTGCGGAGGGTCTTTCATCGTCTCGACGTTCCAGCGTGCGCGATTAGTGCGCACCTATGATTATTGTGCCGCGACAATGATCATTTCTTATCCACCGAGGCGGACGGGGAACTGACGGCAGGTGAGATTCATACGAAGGTGTGCTGGTTGCTCGGGTTCTAGAGTGCGAGAACTCGGGTTCTAGGGCGCGATAATTGGAGAAGCAGGGGCTGGTGACAACGGGGAGGGCGGGTTGTCGATTGGGATATGAAACGGAAGTCGTTGGTTGGCTTAGAGAAAGTATTGCGGCGGCCCATGGTGTTCCTTCGTGCGCTAGCTTACAGGAGAGAGGCCTGGTGGCTCTCTCGGGAGGTCGGAACAACTATGTCTTCCGATTTAATGGTGACCCGGATGCTGTGTGTATCAAAATCTATGCCTCTTCAGATGGAACCGGACTGCTCCAGGAATGGACTGCGTTACATGCCGTTGCTGGCACCAGAATAGCTCCCGTTCCAATTCGGCGGTATACCGAAGACTGGTTGCCTGCGATCGTTATGTCCTAGATTCCGGGTGAAGCCCTCAACGAGCTGGAGCTTCCATTGAGTATCCTCAGCCAGATGGTGGAAGCGGACGAGATAATTCAGTCTTGTACCCTCCCGCGTCCTCTGTCATATATAAGCCGTGGGCATGGACTAGCGAACATGCTTAGACGAGTTCTGATGATATGGCCGAAGGAACTTGCCCGAGAGCCAGATCCCTTTTCGCAAGAACTTCTCAAAAGGGTACGAAGGTGGGAAGGATCGAACATCCGGGAGTTGCTACACCATCGGGGGAAGCGGGTGCTTTCGCATGGCGACGGGAATGCTCTCAATTGGCATTCTGTTGGCGTGGGCGCACTTTGGTGCGTTGATTTTGAATTCGCCGGGTGGAGCTACCCTGAGTTTGATGCGGCCGAGATTGTGGAGCATTTCAGTATGCGTCGTAACTCTGAGGCTTTGCGATCTATATACCGTGAGAGGTTTTCTCGTGACGCCGCATCCATACGTTTTTTCGAAGTATGCTGCGAACTTGTCGCGATCCGCTGGTTGGCTGTCTTATGGCGTCATCGTGTTGAGCGAAGTGAGGACTATAACGCCCAGCTACGTAGAGCCTTGAAGATTCTTTAGAAATAAGTATGGGCTCCTTTAATCTGACGAGGAAGCCCGATGTTCTGCTGGTTACCGATGCACAAACCACCGGTTGGACGGAGGTTCATCCGTTTTTGTCGTCGAAGTACGTGGATTACAAGGGCTCTGGAACACTGATCTGGGCGATGGTTGAAACGGGCTCCACGCTCGATACGATGCAAGATATTCGGTTTAAGAGTCACTTTGGTAATAGTGTGGGTATTTTCGGAGAGGGGAGATGACCTCCGAAATCACGGCATCGAAGAAAGCTAGCCGAATACTAGGTTCTCGCGAATCGCCTGGTACCGTAAACAAGAAATTATAGTCTGAGTAGGATGATCCTCGGCGTCTTTTACTGTGTTAAGGAGAACGAGAATGCGGACGACGGCGAGTTGGGAGTGGTATCGCGAAGACTGGGAAGATGTTCGACAGCTTACCTAGACCGTTGACTCAGGGGCGTCAGATACGCTGCGGCTTGTGACGCCAAATGGCGCTCATCTGAGCGTTAGTTCGCGGACAAACTTCGGGCAAGTACCCGAAACCGAGTTTCAAAGTACGCTTCTGTGGCTTTATTCAGCCGACTATCTTGCCATTGAAAGTCGACGGCGAGGAAGTGCGGTGTGGGCGAATGATATCTATGCAGCCCTTGCTGGGTATCTCCTCTCGCAGAACGGTCAGGACCGACTTGAGGAACTTACCTCCTGTGATCATCTGGCTGCGGAGCTTCAGAAGTCAACGCTTTGCCTGCTGTCGTATCCTGACTTTGGCCCTCGCCAACAGGCACGTGACCTATTGGAATCTATTGTTAAGTGGGCGCTGAAGCCTGGATCAGTAAGAACCAATAACCATGGCTTAATGCTCGCCGAGGCGACGCTGTATTCGCTGGCGGCATTTGACTTTGCGACGAACAGTGTTGTCGCAGAGCTGGAAGAAAAGTTATTCACTATTATTGATGCCGCCTTTGACGAAACTGGGCTGTGCGTAGAGAACAGTCCCGCATACCATATGTTTCATATTAGGTTGCTGCGGCGCATTCTTTCGTCGGGTAAGTCTGATCTTTCGCCTCTGCATGGAATTGCACCGCGCATAGGAGGACTTTTAGCAAAGGTGTGTTCCACGTGGCCTGACTGTACATTGCTAAAAGAGCCTATATTACGTTCAATCGTGTCTTGGTTATTCATGTAAAACGCGCGAATGTATCGATGTTTCTTCGCAGTTCAATGTCTTCTTGAGCGCAGCTGCCCGAGCTCTTCACCCACGACAAGCATGGTAAATGTCTTAGTCGTACTGGGTTTATACGCATCCGTGTCTATGTCTCTTTATAGCCCCCGTAACCGGGCCTTACGTCGTGTGACCTGTGTCTTTTGAGGACTCGTTGCTGAGCGTGGACAACCGCCTGAAGGACGGGAGCACAATAGTAAGAGCGGCTGGAATCGCCGCCAGTATTGCAACGAGCGTCAATGTTGCCCACACGCCGATTACGTCAAAGAGTATTCCACCGAGTAATGCTCCGAGAGGCATGAGAATCATTCCCGGGACACCGGAAGCTGCGACGACACTCCCGATTCGATCATCAGGCGTCACTGCCATGGTGTAGCCGCCTAGGGCGGCATTGAACGCGGGCAGGCCTAGGCCGCCGATACACGAAATGAGTGAACTTAGGGGTAAGGAAGAATATGTGAGGCTGATTCCGGTAAATGCGACCGCGAGTGTTGCGAGACTGGAGATACCTAGTCTCGCAATCGACCACCGATCAGCAATGCGTCCGGCGATCGGAGCTCCGAGTAGAACGCCAACTCCCATGGAGGCGCTATAGATGCCGATCTCCAGCGGGGAACGCCCTGTGCTCTCGTAATATGCAATCATCGCTAATGGCTGCATTGCTAATGGAAGGTTGATGAGCGCGGCAATGCCGACGATGGATCGAAGTCCTCTGTTACGCCATACCAGCCGGAACCCTGCCAATACTGATGTAAAAAAGGATGTTGACTGTCGGGTAGCTTCCTTGCCGGATGTTGCCACGCGGGGGCAGACTGCGGTGGCAATAAAGTGAAGTGACGCCTGTATGATGAGGGTGAGTGCCATATTTATACCGAACAATGCACCCCCGATTGGCCCGCCTAACAGGTTCGCAGTAGCTTCCCGGCCCTGCATTACTGAATTTGCAGCGCCGTATTCAGTCACGGGGACTACTCGTTGGACAAGAGCATGCTCACTCGGCGCAGAGAGCGACGCGCATGCACTTGAAATTGCCAGGAGAGTCGCTAGTAGGCCAATGGAGAGGGAGTCGCCGATCAGTGCCACAGCTATGACTGTCCACGACAGCGCCTGCATGAGCGAACTTATCCTCAGTATTCCGGACGCGTCCCGACGATCGACGATAGCTCCACTCAGAAGCTGACTTAGTATTCCGGTCGCGGTGTATATAAAGACAACTCCTCCCGCAGCTGTCGCTGAACCGCCCTGGGCTAGAACCAGCAAGGGAATCACAACGTACGCCATCGCCTGGGATAGTTCATTCGTAAATGTTGTTACCGTGAGGCGCCGAAATACTGTGTTTCTAAGAATATGTCTAGCCGACATGATTATTTCACATTCAGTCAATCCTGCTTTGATTCGTGCAAGCGCTTATTACATCGGCCATCGTGGGATGAACGTACAGCGATTAACCGCAGGCCCGTTGTAATGACATTCAATCCATGTCTTCCGCGTAACTAGCGCGGCATCTGATTCGTCGATCGGGAAATCTTTGTTTTCCATGGTGTGCCTCCTCGGTGTACCGCTGTGGCAAATCCCAATCGGTCGGAGGATCTAGAAAGTTCCAGATCAAGGTGAGAGTTAAGTTACACGAATAGTGCCAGCTTGTGTCAAGCCAAATCTAAAAGCCCCATTGTTTTGCTGAGGTGCACAGAGCTCCTTGAAACGATGGGCGGTTGGTTGCACGGTTCCGGACATAAATGCTTGCCACGGTCATTCTTGATCCGTGGCGTTAGTCTCCGCGACTCATAATCCGTCGAGCTTGCTGTATAAACCACTTGACCACAACACGAGGTTCGAATTGGAGCTGAGAGGCATGAGGGGATCGGCAAGGACTCGACTCGGCGTCTAGATGGTATTTGTGGAAGTCTAGGACGCTTCAAAACGACAAAAACGGTCGGGCCCGCGACCGGTTGCCTGGAACAAGCCAGTACCCATTCGGTGCTATTCCGGATTTCGGACCACGCCCCACGGGTAGAGGAACCCTATGAGACGATGGGTCACGTGAAGATCATTGCTGTAGTTCCCGGAGATTTCATTCTGTAGCTCGGCCGCGCGGTGCGTGCTACAGACGCTAGTGCGTGAGTAGCACGGAGTCCGCATGGAGCGCCAGACCACTGTCGGTTTGCCGCTACTCGGGTGTGCGCTCGGTCCTGCGTACATACGCGTCCACGCGCTCGATTTGACACAGCTCTTCAGAAGGACGCGCGCTTTTACCGCTGCTGATTACTGGTAAAAGCGAGATCTCCCACTACGAATGGAAATACCTCCATGCAAGCATTCTCAGCTACAGCTCTATTCCAACAAAACTCAAACTACCGGGCATGGTTCGCTGGAGACACCAGTGCCGAAATTGGTAGCCAACTAACGTCTCTAGCGTTCACACTTCTGGCATATGGAGTGACCCGGGATCTTGTTCAAGCCGGGCTGGTTGGAGCGGTATTAGCCGCGGCAAGATTTCTCGTTATTCTTCCGGGCGGCCACGTGATCGACCGATTCGAAAAAACCCAACTGATGCGAATTTACGCGGCATCAATGATGGGAATCATGGCCCTCCTGGCTGGTTTCATTCTGTTCCAGGCGCTCTCGTTTACCTGGCTACTTGTTTTCGCTGTCCTGATTGGACTGGTCAACGGAACATTCGGTGGACTCACGAATGCCATGCTTCCGTTCCTCCTCCAGGACGAGGATCTAACGGATGCGCTTGCGCTCAACGAAACACGTGACTCGGTGATCAGTGTTGCCGCTTCGCCACTGGGAGGGGTCCTCTTCGGCATTCATCCAGTGATCCCATTCGTGACGGACATTGCCGCATACTTCGGGCTCTTCTGTGCATCCACTCGAATCCACCTTCGCGGACAGGAGGACCCGCGCGCCACTCTCAGCTCCGACGCAAGTGAAGATTCAACGCTAGGGAACCAATGCGGTAACGGCGCATCCGAATCTACCGGAAAGCCGGATAATCGCGTGCCGCGGTGGAGAGAACTCTTTGGCGGACTGACGTGGCTGGCTCACAATCATGACGTACTCGCCGTGCTAGTCATGCTGACACTCTCGAACTTCGGGAATTTCCTCATGATTAGTAGCACGGAGCTCAAAGTTCAGTCCGACGGCAATCCGGGCTGGGTGCTGGGAGTGATATTTTCCTGTTTCTCGGCGGGGATGATTCTAGGCGGCCTTCTCACGCCCACAATCCAGCGAGTACTCTCCCGGCGCGCGCTTACGCTCCTCACGTTCGCCTGGGAGTCGCTCGGCATGATCGCTATGTCCATGGCTAGCGCCTGGCTTGGTATTGCGGTATGCCTCCTGCTCCTCACCATCCCGGTTATCGCAATGAATTCCGTTCTCGGCTCGTATCAGATGACCCGGACTCCTGACAGCCTGCAGGGACGTGTTGGCACTGCGTTCATGTTTGTTATAGGTACTGACCCTATCCTGGGCGGCTCGTTGTCAGGTGTGCTGCTCGCGTCAATCGGGTGGGGCTGGACGATGCTCATCTGCTGCAGCTTCAACGTACTTGCGGCGGGCGTGGCCTTCCTGGAGTTTCATCCCGGAGACCCGGCGGAGGGTGTATCCGAGGTGTAGGCCGGGACGGGTAGGACTGATTGCGCGTTTCCTTTATCCAGTTTGCGCGAGACTGATTACATCTACGTGGTGGATCACGGCAGCATAGTCGGGGAACCTATTCCGCGTTGATCTCGCGGAAGGGAAGCTGATTCGAGACACTGTTGAGGAGTCAAGATGAAGGTCTCATGGAAACGCGTGTTGATTGCGGGGCTGATTGTTATCGCCGTGGCGCTCGCGGTAACGATCGCGGTGTCGATTATTAATGCGGGGTCTCCGCTGCGTGTGGCCTCAGATACATGGGATGTAACGTTCCCGGATGGCGCGCAGGTTGAATCCAGTGCGTCCGAGTCCTCACCGATGGGTGATGGCTACCGGTATGTGGCCGTATCGGTGCCGAAAGATTCCGACAGTGCAGCAACCATCCTGGATCCTGCGCAGTTTTCCGCGGGGCACCCCAGTGCTCAAGAACAGGAAACCATCCGCGGGGTGCTCACCACCCTTCAGATCGACGGGGCGGACGCGCGCGAAGCCGCGGCTGGCAACGCGCACTTCTCCTACCGATCCGTACATTCCGAGGCCGGTGACCTCGTGGTTGCCCGCAGCTCCGCCACCGGCATGTTCTATCTGTTCGAGTTCATGATCTAGCACCGCACGCGCTCGGGCTCGCACCCCGGACGGTGCCACTCGCTCCCGCGCCTCGCGCTGAAACGCCCCGTACGACGTCGTCCGTGCAGCAGCGTCCCAGTCAAGCCCTCCGCGTGGCGTTGTTTTTAGAATGTCCAGCGCCAGCCGGAGCCGGTGACGCCCCAGGGGTTGTAGATGAGGTAGCCGTGGGTGAGGTTGGTGTCGAGGACTACTTTCCCGGTGACGTGTTCGCCGGGGTTGATGAATGGGGTGATGCGCTGCCCGGTGGGGTAGCAGCCGTAAGCGCTGACCGTGTTGACGTTGTCCTGTAGTACACCGTTGGTGTCGGCGATGTACCAGGCGTCTGTGTCGAGGGTGAGGAAGGGCTGATCCTCCCCGGTGGTGTGGTGCGTGTAGGTGGTGGCCATGGTCGCATCGATATCCGCGACCAGGAAATGCCCGTTTTCCGAGGTATGGGTGGTGCCGTCGGCAAGGCGAGAAGCACAGGTGGTGGGGAAGGAAATCCCGGTGAGGGTGAGGCCGAACTGGGAGGCGCCCTCCGAATCCACGAGCCCGACCTGCTGGCCGATGGTCGCGTCCACGTCGCCGGTGGGGGCGGTGGGGATACCGGTGGCCGACGCCGAAGCGTCCGGCGTCCCTTCGCTTCCGATGGTCGCGTCTCCAGTGGTAGCCGTGGTGGGTGCGGCGGAGGCGACCGGGAGCGGGGTGGGTTCGGCGTCGCCGGCTGCGCTGGTGGAGCAGGCGGCAAGTGCAAGGAGTGGGATGACTGCGAGGAAGCGAGTGGTGTTCTTCATGGGTGTTCCTTATTTAGTAGCGGGCGAAATCGCCGGAGGGGACGCGGGTGCCGTTTTGCCGCACCTGGGCTTGCCGCCACGGGGTGGCCACATACACGTAGGCGTTACCGAGGTTGGTGGGGTGGAGTTCGCGGATGTAGTTCATGGAGGAGGGTTTCCCGCCGGGCACATAGCCTTCCCACCGGTCCATGCGGGATACCTGGTAGTTATAGGTGGCGTTGGAGAAGTAGAGGTTCTCCCCGGTCAGACCGCCTTTGCCGGGCATTGCCCAGGGCCAGGCCCGGTAGAAGGGATGCTTGGTGACCCACAGGTCTAGGTCTAGGGCGCGGGCCGTACGCTTCGCAGCGTAGGTGCCCGACACAATGTAGTAGGCCTGTTCGCCGGTCCGGAGCGTCCCGTACACCATGACCGGGGTGCGGTACGCCGGGGCGGCCGGGGTCACGTAGCCGCGGAACACGCCTGGCGTGTCTGTCCCGTTCCCGTCCCAGTCACCTACCAGGGCGTGGTCCTTGGCGCGCCCGTAGACGATGACCTGCTGGGCCGGACCTCCGGCGAGATCGTTACGGATATGCCACGCGTTCCCGCGTCGCACGGTGAGGGTGTCCTTGCCGTTCCCGTCCCAGTCACCCACGAGGATCTCGTCGCCGGGCTTGCCGTAGGCGAAGACGCGGTCGGCTTGGCCGCCGGCCAGGGAGTTTTTCACGTAGAACAGGTTCCCGCGTCGCACGGTGAGGGTGTCCTTGCCGTTCCCGTCCCAGTCACCCACGAAGACTTCATCACCGGTTTTACCGTAAGCGGTGACGTGGTCAGCTTGGCCGCCGGCGAGAGAGTTTTTGAAGTGGTAGATGTTGCCGCGGCGGACTGCGAGCGTGTCCGTATTATTCCCATCCCAGTCGCCAATAATCGGGGCGTCCGTGGTACGCCCGTAGGCAAAGGTATGGGCGGGAGTGCCGCCGCTATTTGCTTCGCGGAGGTAGTACATGTTGGAGCGGTGAACACCGATCGTGTCCGTCCCGTCCCCGTTCCAGTCACCGCTCACGGGCGTGTCCGTGGGCCGGCCAAACACGAACCCAATATCCGCCTTGCCACCCTGCCACGAATTATTTAAATAAAACAGGCACGAATCCGTACTCGTGCAGGACACAGCCGCATGAGCAGCGGCCGGCGCCAAGGTCAGTGGTAGCGCTAGAAGAAAAGCAAGTATGCCGATGAGGCCGTATTCCCGTCGCTTTGTCATGACCGAGGTACCTTTCCGTGGACGGTGCATATAGCACACTGTACTGATGGTCAGCTTAATTTTCTGAGGATAAACCGTGGTCCGGTGTGCTTGGTCTGACAAGTATGCGCCGAACATAGGCCCTAATACCGGACCGATAGCGGAAGGCTGTCCTGCGCGCGGGTTCGCTTGATGCCGTGCAGGTGGCTCCAAGCATGCCGTTGGGCTATCCCGCGCGTGCAGGCTCGCTGCCATGCGATATGGATATGGCTGGCCAATCCGTCCGGGCGGTTGCCCAACCCGTCCACGGCGTAATTGCATGGGCGTCGAAAGTGCGGGAAAGGGGATGAAATATCCTCGATAATGCGGAAAAAATAACGGATAGTAATCGCAGAATCGTGCTACTAGGATGGGGACTCATCATGTCCACGCGTGACCTCACGCAGTAAACGGAGGCGGTATGAAAATCAAGCGGCTGATAACGGCGCTTCTAGCGGTTCTACTTGCGGGCACCGTGACCGCGTGCGCGGGGGAGGCGGGGCAGGCGGCGTCGTCCACGAACGCGACGTCGTCCACTAGCGCGGCCGGGGCCACCCGGACCGTAGAGGACGGCAACGGGAACCCGGTAGAGATTCCCGCGCAGGTCACCAGGGTGGCGCCCGCGATCGGCGCATTTGCAGAGCTGACGCAGATTGTGGCGGGAGACCAGCCCGTCATCACCGCGGCGCAGGATGCTCAGATCAATGGTGCCTTCCGCAAATTCCTCCCGGCCTACGAAAAGTCCAACCCAAAGGGCTACGCGGTGGATAACGTGGAGGACCTGGTGGCCTCGGGCACGCAGGTAGTGTTCGGGCCGGAGTCGGTGATCTCCGCGGATCAGCAAGCGCAGCTCAAGGCGGCCGGTATTTCCTTTGTACCTATTAATAAGATGGGTACGGTAAAGGACCTGGCGAATGCGGCTATCATCATCGGCAATATTCTGGGTGGCCAGGCCCCCGAGCGGGCGCAGCAGTTCGCGGACTACTGGAAGGGACAGCTGGATCAGGCAACGAAGGCCACCGCCTCCCTCACCGACCGGCAATCCATCATGGTGGTGGCCTACCAGGAGGGCGCATACGCCACCACGAATAAATCGGATATTAGCCAGGAGTACTTTGAGGCGGCCGGCCTCACCAATGCGGCCGCGGATATACCCGGCAGCGGGAAAACCGTGTCCATTAATACGGAGAAGATCGTCCAGCTGAACCCGGACTGGATTTTGGCCTCGGACCCTGCCTCAAAAAAGGCCGTAGAGGCGGATCCGGCGCTTTCGCAACTGGATGCGGTACGTGCGGGCCACGTGCTGGTCACCCCGTACGGCGCCTACCTGTGGCGGGTGCGCTCCGGCGAGGGTGCCCTCATGCCCATGTGGCTGGTGGCGGAGATCTATCCGGAGGCCGTGGGTAGCTATGACAAGATTGCGGCCGTCAAGGACTTCTGGGAGCGGTGGTACGGCTACACGCTGTCCGATGATGAGGCCGCGCAGATCTTTGTCGGTCAGCAGGTGAAGCAGGCGGCAAAGTAGTGGAGGCGCAGGCCGGGGCCGACGCCGAACCGGAGAGCCGTCGCCTGCCTTCCACCCGCCGTCGCGAGCGGCTGGTGTTCTTGGCGTGCGTGGCGGTGTGGGTGGCGGCCCTGCTGCTCTCGTTTTCGACCGGGCACTATGCGATGACGCCCGGTGAGGTGTGGCATGCGTTGAGGCAGCTGGTGGCCGGTCAGGCCGGCTCACCCGCACCCACCATCCTGCTGCAGGTGCGTTTGCCGCGCATCATTCTGGCCACGCTGGTGGGGGCGGGCCTGGCGGTGTCCGGCGCCGCCTACCAGGGCCTATTCCGCAACCCCCTGGTGAGTCCGGACATTCTGGGTGTTTCAGCGGGTGCCTGCGTCGGTGCCGTGATCGGCATCTTCTTCCACATGTCCACGGGCGTCACCCAGGTGCTGGCATTCCTAGCCGGCCTGGTGGCCATCGCCATTGTCACCGGCATTAGCCGCGCGGTGGCGGGCGGGAGCGGACGCCTCCTGGTGCTGGTGCTCTCCGGCGTAGTGGTGACGGCCGTGTTCCAGGCCATCATCACGCTGCTCAAGTATTTTGCGGATACCGACGACCAGCTTCCGGCCATCACCTACTGGCTCATGGGCTCATTCGCCCGCAGCTCGGACTATCGGACGCTCGGCGTGGTGGCGCTCATCATGGTGGCGGCGATGGTGCCGCTGCTGGCCGTGCGGTGGCAACTCAACGTGGTGAGCTTTGGCGAGGAGCAGGCCCGCTCCCTCGGCGTCAACGTAACGGCCGTCAAGTGGACGGTCATCTTCTGCGCCACGCTGCTCACCTCCGTGTCCGTGGCACTGTGCGGCGTGGTGGGATGGGTGGGCCTGGTTATCCCGCACCTGGTGCGCGTGGCAGGCGGCGCGAATTTCCGTGGCCTGCTGCCCAATTCTTTCGTAGCCGGGGCCGCCTTCATGGTGCTGGCGGACGCCTTCGCGCGCAACGCCCCCACGGAGCTGCCAATTTCAGTGCTCACCGCGCTGGTGGGTGCTCCCGTATTCCTGTGGATGCTCTACGCATCCAGGCGGGAGCTCGCATGAGTATTGAAATTCAAGATCTCGCCGTTGGCTACCACCACGGCGCGCCCGTCGCCTCCGGTATCACCTTCACCGTCCACCCCGGCGAGCTTGTGTGCCTCCTCGGCCCCAACGGCGTCGGAAAAACTACGCTTTTTCGTACCGTACTGGGGAGCCTGCCCGCGCTGGGCGGCGCTATCACCGTTGACGGTACCCCGGCGCGCCACCTCTCCACCCGTGCCTTCGCGCGCCGCGTGGCTTACGTGCCGCAGGATCGGCGTGCCCCCTTCGCGTTCACCGTGCGGGACGCGGTGGTGATGGGCCGGATGGTGCACATGGGACGCGGATCCCAGCCCTCCGCGGAGGATTACCGCCTCGCCGACGCCGCGCTCACCCGGTTGGGTGTAAGCGCCCTGCGAGACCGTGTCCTCACCCAGCTGTCAGGTGGAGAATGGCAGATGGTCCTTATTGCTCGCGCGCTTGCCCAATCCTCCCGCTATCTGCTACTGGACGAGCCCACCTCCGCGCTCGACTACGGTAACCAGGTGCGCGTACTGCGGGCCCTGCGCAGTCTCGCCGCCGAGGGCAAGGGCATCCTCATGACCACGCACAACCCCAACCATCTGCTGGCCCTTGATGCCCGCGGTGTCCTCCTCAAGCCCGGTCACCGCGTGGTGGTCGGCAGCGCGCGCGAGGTCGTCACCCCCGCGCACCTGGAGGAGGCCTACGGTGTGCGCGTGGCGATGACCAGTGTGATGGGTCCCGGCGGCCGCACCATTCTCTCCTGCACCCCCGTGGTGTAGCGCGCCCTGGCACGACGCCGCCGTGCTTGCGTCCGGTGTGAGATACCTACGCCGTAGACGGGCCGGTGCTCTACCACCAGGAGAGCTTGGCGATATTCTCCTGGACGTGCTGGCAGGAAGCTGCGAACGCCGTCGCCTCACCGGGATCCAGCTCCGGCGTAAATACGCGCTCCACGCCGTTCTTGCCCACAATGCAGGGCAGTGAAATGAAGTGCCCGCTTTGTCCGTACTGGCCGGTGAGAAGCGTGGAGCAGGGGAGAAGCGTCTTCGTGTCATAGACGATCGCGCGCAGTAGCGTGACGGCCGCGTTGGAAACGGAGTATTCGGTACAGTGCTTTCCGGCCATCGTCACGTATCCACCACCGCGGGCCGCATCCTCCAGCGCGGGGCGATCAAAGGTGGTGACGCCGGCCGCCTCAATCTCCGCCGCGGTAAGGGCGCCGAAGCGCGCATGGCTCCACAGCGCGAACTGGCTAGCACCGTGTTCGCCGAGCATGTAGGCGGTGATGGAATCAGGGTCAAAACCGGTGGCGGCGGCCAGCGCGTGCTGGAAGCGCGCCGAATCAAGCGCGGTGCCGCTTCCGACGATGCGTGCGGGATCAAAACCGCCCAGGTGCCACAGTGCGGTGGCCACCACGTCGCAAGGATTGGAGATGGTGAGCCACACGCCGTCGAACCCGGCCTGGGCGATGCGCGCGGCGAAGGTGCGCGCCGCATCCGTGGTGGCAAACAGTTCGCCGTCACGGCTCTCCGCGGCCTTCTCAATGAAGCCGGCGGCGTTGACAATAATGTCGCATTCGGCCAGCGCCTCGTAGCGATCACCCACCGAGCACACGCGAGCACTGTGGGGATAGAACGCCATGGCGTCCTGAAGATCATTGGTCTCCGCGGCTAGTTTGTCCGCCCGCACGTCGCAGAGGTACAGCTCGGCGGCCAGCCCCTGCCACAGCACCGCATTGGCCACGTGTGCCCCCACGTGACCCAGCCCAATAATGCCGATTTTTGGCGCAACAGCCATGTCCATTCCTTTCCTCCTATGCGCTCGCGGGCTGCGAGTGGTTTCACGGTACGGCGTTTGAGTAGTGGCGTCAGAAATAGGTCCACATGGCGGCCATCGGGGCGGTAGTCCTCTAGCACCACCGAGTGCCATCCGTGCGGTGAAAGAATGGCCCGGTGAGCCGCACGCTGATTCTGCTTCGTCATGGCGAGAGCATATGGAGTGCCCAGAACCGTTTCACGGGCTGGGTGGATGTTCCGCTATCCCGGCGAGGCTTCCAGCAATCGCGCCGTGCGGGGCAACTGCTACGGGAGGCGGGCGTACTCCCGGACGTTGTGTTTACCTCGCTGCTGCGGCGCGCCACGGAGACAGCGGATGTCGCCCTCGATGAGGCCGGGCGGCTATGGATCCCGGTGGAGCGATCCTGGCGTCTCAATGAACGCCACTACGGGGCACTGCAGGGGAAGAATAAGGAGGATATTCGCCGAGAATTCGGGGAGGAGCGGTTCTTCACGTGGCGACGCTCCTACTCCGTGCGGCCACCGGTCATTGAGTCCGGTTCTCCCTTCGATCCTTCACATGATGCCCGCTACGCGGGTGAGCATGTACCGCGCTCCGAGGCTCTGGTCGATGTGTATGATCGCGAGATTCCGTACTGGCATACGAGCATTGAGCCGCGTCTCCGTGCGGGCCGCCGTGTGCTGATCGTTGGTCACGGCAATTCGCTTCGCGCACTCCTCAAGTACATCGATCGCATCTCCGATAGGGATATTCGTTCCGTGAACGTTCCCACCGGGGTGCCGCTGGTATTCACGCTCGACGACGCCACGCTTCGTCCCCAGTCCGTCACGTTTCTGGGGGATGAGGTTCCGGACTCGGGGCTGGAGTAGACGCCGGCATTGACGTGGCTGTCCGCTTTTATCGAGGGGAGTGAGCGCCTAGACGTGATCGCCGTTGAATGAAAGGTTGCGAGCGACGGGTAAGCGGTGGAGAGATCATCCCGTTCCGAGACGGTGACACGCCGGTCGTGGCCGCGTTTCGAGACGCGCCGGATAGCTTCACCACAGAGAACGAGGTGTTTTGGCGTCAGTACGCGGACCATGCTGCGGGCTGGGACGAAAGACCCAGGGGCGCCCCGGCGCCGCCCCTATATGTTGTGTCTGTCGTTCTGGGAGGCACAACATGTTGGGTGAAGTTGCAACTATTCCTGTCACCGTCATTAAGCGTGATGGACACCGCGCGGCGTTCGATGCGCAGAAGATTCGCACGGCCATTGGCCTCGCTGTCAATGACTGCGGCCTGGAGGACCAGGACTTCGTGGACGCCATCACCCAGCAGGCGGTAGAGAGCCTCCATGGGGAGGAAATGGACATTCCTGCCATTCAAACGGCGGTGGAAAATGCCCTCATGGCGTCCTCTCACCCGGAGGTGGCTCGTGCCTATATCGAGTACCGGCACGACCGTGATGTGGATCGCGCCCGCGCCATGGACGTGTCCGCCGCTTTGGACAAGCTGATGAGCCGGGATCAGACCGTGGTGCATGAGAACGCGAACAAGGATTCCACCGTTTTCAACACCCAGCGTGACCTGACCGCCGGCTCCGTGGCCCGCGCCTACGCGCTAAAGAACTTGCTTCCGCCGGCTGTGGCCAACGCGCACCTCAAGGGCGACATTCACTTCCATGATCTGGACTACTCTCCGTTCCAGGCCATGACCAATTGCTGCCTCATTGACGTGGCCGGCATGCTTCGGGATGGTTTCCAGATTGGTAACGCGCGCGTGGAGTCCCCGCGGTCTATCAACACAGCTACCGCACAGATTGCCCAGATCATCGCAAATGTGGCCTCCACCCAATATGGCGGGTGCACGGTGGACCGTACCGACGAGGTGCTGGCCCCCTATGCGGAGATCAACTACAGCAAGCACATGAAGGACGCCGAGGAGTGGGTGGAACCCGCCCGCCGTAAGGACTACGCGTGGGCAAAAACCCGCAAGGACATCCACGATGCCATGCAGTCCCTTGAGTATGAGATCAACACGCTTTACTCCTCGAACGGTCAAACCCCCTTCGTCACCCTGGGCTTCGGCATGGGCACCAGCCCGATCGAGCGCGAGATCCAGCGCGCCATCTTCGAGGTACGCATTGCAGGCCTAGGCAAAGACCATCACACGGCCATTTTCCCGAAGCTGGTATTCGGCCTGCGCCGCGGCGTCAACATGGACCCCGAGGATCCGAACTACGACATCAAGCAGCTCGCTCTTGAATGCTCCACCAAGCGCATGTACCCGGACGTGCTCTCCTATGATCGCCTCACCGAAGTTGAGGGTGACTACAAGGCGCCCATGGGCTGCCGCTCCTTCCTGCCAAAATGGGTGGATCCGGAAACGGGCGAGGCCGTGAATGCAGGGCGCAACAACCTCGGCGTCGTCACCCTGAACGTGCCGCGCATCGCCATCGAGGCTCGCGGCAGCCGGGAACGCTTCTGGAAAATCTTCGATGAGCGCATGCAGATCGTCAAGGAAGCGCTGGTATTTCGCGCCCGCCGCTGCGAAGATGCCCACCCCGAGAATGCGCCGATCCTCTACAAGTACGGTGCCTTCGGCAAGCGCGCACCGGAGGGCAGTGAGGACGTCACCCCATTCTTCCGCGATCACCGCGCCACCGTGTCTATTGGCTACATTGGCCTTTATGAGGCGGCCACCTGCTTTTTCGGCCCGGCCTGGGAGCACAACCCGGAGGCGAAAGCATTCACCGTGGATATTGTGCGCAGGCTTTCCGCCTATGCGGATCAGTGGCGCGAGGAATATCCGTACTGGTTCAGCGTGTACGCCACCCCCTCGGAATCGCTCACGGACCGCTTCTGCCGGCTAGACCGGGCAAAGTTCGGTGCCATTCCGGATGTCACGGATAAGGACTACTACACGAACTCCTACCACTATGACGTTCGGAAGAAGGTCACGCCCTTCGAAAAGCTCGATTTCGAGAGCGAATATGAGCCGTACACGAAGGGAGGGTTCATTCACTACTGCGAGTATCCCAAGCTGACGCACAATACCAAGGCGCTTGAGGCCGTGTGGGACTACGCGTATGACAAGATCGCCTACCTTGGCACGAACACCCCGATTGACCACTGCTACAAGTGCGGGTTCCAGGGCGAATTTGAGGCCACCGCGGAGGGTTTCCGCTGCCCCGAATGCGGCAACGATGACCCGGAAACCTGCGATTGCGTCAAGCGCACCTGCGGCTATCTTGGCAACCCCATGAAGCGGCCCATGGTGCACGGACGGCACGTGGAAATTGCCTCGCGTGTCAAGCATATGGACGGACCTACCCGGTAACGCGGTGAAACGCCTGGAGGTAGAAGCCCGGACCGGACGGGCCGTGCCGGACGCCACCGCGGAGGCGATCGCCGCGGACGCGCGGCCGGATCAAACCTCGGTATCAGCGGGCGCGGATGCCGTGCCGGCCGACGCTCCAGACGCGGCCGAGTGGCGGCGCGCCCTGGCCGGCTGGGCTGACACGGATGGACCGCGCCTCACGGAGGTCCAGCGCACCTTCACCCGGCGTGCCGGCATTCGCCAGCCTTCACCGGGCGCGTGGGGACAAAGCCTCACTCAGCGTTTCGTGGCGGACTACAAACCCTTTAATTTCGTGGACGGGGAGGGGGTGCGCTGCTCCCTCTACGTGTCCGGCTGCCCGTTCCGGTGCCCCGGGTGCTACAACAAGGCGGCTCAATCCTTCCGCTACGGTCACCCCTACACGGCGGAACTAGAGGATCGCATCATGGCGGACCTGGCACAAAGCTACGTGCAGGGCCTCACGCTTGTGGGTGGGGAACCGTTCCTTAACACGGATGTATGCCTCGCACTCGCCCGCCGGCTACGCCACGAGTTTGGCTCGCACAAGGATGTATGGGCGTGGTCCGGGTACACGTTCGAGCAACTTCTGGAGGACACAGCGGACAAGCGCGAACTGCTGGGCATGATCGACGTGCTGGTGGACGGGCCGTTTGTGCGCGCTCTCTATGATTCGGACCTGGCCTTCCGCGGCTCGTCGAATCAGCGCATTATTGACGTTCCGGCCTCCCTTGCGGCGGGTGCCGTGCGGCTGTGGAAAAACGGTCAGTACCGCTAACGATGTGACGCCACACACATCGGACCTTTGGGGGCGGCGTTCCCATATCGGCGTCGTATACTCACACCAGTAAGTCCATCAGATAACTGATGAGCAGGTGGTTGGAGAGGGTTTCAACGATGAAATCGCGGCCGTGTGCAGAGGGGTTCCGGTATACCGGAACCTTTGCCGTGCACCGCCGCCTCTCCCTCGATGTAACAATTTTCAATCATCCGCGGTAATTGGTGGTGCGGCGCAACTCGCATAGTTCGGGCAGGGAAGCCCGAGGCGTTCGGCGTCGAACAAAACTTGCGTGTCCGGCCTAGCTGGACCAAGCGTGATTCACGCAAAACCAAGAACCTCACCGATGGGCGGCGTTGCCCCGGTGTACAGAGAAAGAGAATCCATGAAGGAAGCGGTTGTCGCCTCGCCGGGCACAGCGAAGCCCTGGTATAAGAACATTAATCATGATCAATGGAAGTCATTCTGAGCCGCGTTTATCGGCTACTTCCTGGACGGCTTCGATTTCAATATGGCGAACCTGCTGCTGGTGCCCATCGCCGCAGATTTCGGTATCCCGGTCATTCTGTCCGCCACCCTCATCTCCGCTGCCTACTGCACGCGCTGGTTCGGCGGCATGATGTTCGGTGCCATCGGTGATCGCTGGGGTCGCAAGGTATCCATGGTGACCTCGATTCTGCTGTACGCCGTCGGCACGTTCGTGTGCGCGCTGGCGCCGGCCTTCTGGGTGCTATTCGCCGCCCGCCTCTTCATTGGCCTGGGCATGGCCGGTGAATACTCCTCCTCCACCACCTACATTCAGGAGACCTGGCCCAAGCAGTACCGCAACAAGGCGGTGGCCTTCGTGGTGGCCGGCTTCTCCTTCGGTGGTGCGGTAACCGCACAGGTATACAAGCTGGTCGAGTACCTGGTGCAGGGCACCGCGCTTGAGCCGCACGCCTGGCGCATCTTCTTCGCCATCGGCATTCTTCCGGTGATCCTCGCGCTGTGGATGCGGCGCTCCATCTCCGAGGCTGATGACTACGTGTCCATGCGTGCCGCGCAGGAAGAGATCGCTAAGAAGGATCCGAACTACAAGGCGCCGGTGGACATGCTCACCGTGCTTTACCGCAAGAGCCCGCGTCGCGCGATCATCAACCTGGTGTGCACGCTGGTATCCATCGTGATGCTCATCTCCGTGTTCCTCGGCCAGTCGAGCCTCAACGGCTGGGTGATCGGGTTCTTCTGGGTGTTTGTGTTTGCCACCATTATTTCCTTCACCGTTCAGTTCATGAAGCGTCGCTGGCCGCTGGGCATGGCCATCATCTTCCTGGTGCTGTGCTGCAACCTCATCGGTGGCCCGATGCAGGCACTCTGGTCCACGTACCTCACCACTGACCTCAAGGTGGATACGGGCATGATGGCGAACCTCACCTCAGTGTTCTGGATTGGCCAGGTAATTGGCTGCATCGTGGTGGGCTTCCTGGGCGACCGCTGGGGCTCCCGCAAGTCCGCGCTGGTTGGCCTCACCTGCTCTATCGTGGTGTTCGCGCCGGTGTTCATTGTGAACCATGACCGCATGGCCCAGGGTGGCGTGTGGATGCTCATCTTCATCGTGTTCCTGCTGCTTTACGAACTGTTCATCGCCACCAACGCGGTGATGCCGAAGTACCTCGGGTACTACTTCCCGACCTCGGATCGCAACGCGGGCGTTGGCTTCATGCTCAACGTTGGTTCGCTCGGCGGTGCTGTTGCTCCGGTGCTGGTGCTGGCTCTCGAGGCCTCCGTGTTCCAGCCGATGGGTCTGGGACTTGGCTGGACCATCTTCACCATCGTCACGCTATTCACCGTTATCGTGGTGATCTCGCTGGCTGTGAACCTGCCCGCCCGCGTGCTCTCCTGGACGCGGCCCGAGGAAGTACGTGAGCAGGATTGGGCTGACCATGACATCACCAACGTGGCCGAGGAGGTCAAGGCGCAGGCTGCCCGCGCCGCTGCCGAAAACGCGTAGTTAGTTTCCGGTGAAATGTGGGGTCCGTATGGGCCCCACATTTTTATGGGACGACGCCGGAGCTCGCGGTAGTGCGACGTTGCGGTGGGAGTGCCGCAGTTGCTGGGATGTAAAAATGCCCTGCGCGGTTCGGGAACGAACCGCGCAGGGCATTATGCGCGAGAAAACTACTTCAGCGTATCGGCCATATTGCGTACCTGAGTTTCAAAGAAAGCCGGGTTATCCGGAACGGTCGCATGCGAGCCGCCCTCGAAGAAGGCCACCTTCACGTTGGGATTTCCAAGCTCGCGGATCTCTGCGGCGCGCGAGGGACCGAGCAGGCAGTCCGCGCCGTCGGAGGTGACCACGGTAGTGGGAACCGTCAGTCCACCCACCACGTCCTGCCACGGCTCCGCAAAGCTCACCACGCCGGCGATCATGCGCGGGTCAATGTTTTCCTGACCGTATGCCCACGTAATGTGCTGGTTTTGGGTCCAGTGCGGGCGCTTTGCCTGATTCTCGTGGATGGCGCCCTCGATGTTTTCCGCCCATTCCTGTGTGCGCACGCGCGAATCGGGCACGCTGTCAAGGAAGAGCTGCCTTTGCTCATCATCCAGCCAGGCGGGTTCGGCGAGCACCAGGCCGCGCACCAGCTCCGGGTGCTTCCAGGCAATGTAGGACGCAATGGCGCCGCCCATGGAATGGGCCACGAGCAGGGCGGGGCCAAATTTTGCGATCAGTGGTTTCAAGGTGGTGAGGGCGGCCTGGTAGGAGGCGCCGAATACATCCTTGGTGTCCTCGTCCGTCAGGCGAGGAGAGAGGCCGTGTCCCAGCGAGTCCAGTGCCGCAATACGGAAATCTGCCTGGAGTGAGCGGATGGTGTCCGCCCACCAAATGGAACTACCGGAAATACCGTGCAGGAATGCGAGGAATTGATCCCCTTCACCGCACAGAGAGAAATTGAGCATTGTGGCTCCCACGTTTTGAATTTTCCAACCATCGTTGGTTGACGGCCCAATTCTACCGGGCGGGAGCCTGGAATTCTCGCCAAAAGGTGCGATTCGTCTGACAAGTTTGGTGGGGTGGGCGACGCCGCCGTGCACGCGGAGTAATAGGTGCGGCTTGGTGGGGGTGCCGTCCTGCGCCCTACCGAATTCGCTCGGGTGCATGGGCCGGATCGTAGGCCGTGTCCCACCCGGTCTGAGCGGCACACCACTCCACTAGCTCCCGGATCACGCCGGGCTGATACCAGTCCACGGTGCCGTGTTCGGCGCCGGGCAGGATGCGCAGCCGCACGTCCGCGCCAACCTCGAGTCCGGCGGCGTACATGTCCACGGATTGGGCGGGCGGAACCAGTGAATCCTCGCCGCCGTGGAGGAGGTAGAGCGGCGGTTCACCAGCATGAACGTGGTACATCGCCGAGGCCTCCAATGCCGCCCGCAGGGTGTCCTCATTGGTGCGGGGCTCATCGGTACCCTGGAGGAACCCCCGCGCGATCGCGGCGAGGGAGGGCGGCATGGCAGCGAGGGCTGCCGGGAACTGTGCCGCGGGGCCCGCCAGATCAAGGTTGCTTTGAGCGCGTGCAGCGGCGATTAGCTGTTGTGGCGCCAGGTAGGACACCCCGAACAGAGATACGCCGGCGGTAACGCGCGTGTCTGCTGCTGCGATAGTGGCAGGGACAAACCGGTCCGTCCCACTGGTGGTTACCAGGAGCTGGGTAATGAGCCCGCCGGCGCTATCACCCACCGCCACGATACGGTCCGGGTCAATGTAGAGCTCGGCGGCGTGTGCGCGCAGGTAGGCGACGGCAGCCTTCGCGTCCTCCATCAGTGCGGGGAAGGGGTGGGGAACGGTGGAGTACTCCGCGGACGCGGTGACAAAACCGGCCTGCGCCAGGGCCGTGCGCTGCTGTGTGAAATTAAAGAAGTTGGAGCGCATAAAGGAGCCGCCGGTGAAATAGATGATGGCGGGGTGCGGCCCTTTCTCGTTGGGAGCCACGATGTGCATGCGGAGTTGCCGGGGCCAGGACGGGGTGACGAACTGACGGTAGATGACCGTCCCGTAGGAGATTACCTGCCGAACGGTAATATCCTCGCCCCGCACATCGGTGCCGGCCGGATACTCGATTACATGTGCCATGAGGCTCCTCTCGTACGGGGTAATGGTACCGACCCGCCCGATGGGATTGAACGCGATAGGTACCAGCAGCTGCGATGGAACAGCCCCTGTGACGAATTGCGGGCAAACATTATTGCGTAATTTGTGTTCGTAAGACTTCTAGCCTTATTACATGCAGTTGGTAAATCTTCTTGGACGCGGGCCCCTGCCCTACCTGGAGATGGATCATTTCCAGCGGCTTCTTCACAATGAGGTAGCGGCGGGCCGTACGGATGATTCCCTGGTGGTATGGCAGGCGCAACCGGTTTACACGGCGGGGCGCAATACGGAACCGGAGGATATCCCGGATCGCTCGGTACCCGCCGTGAGCGTGGATCGCGGCGGATCCGTGACGTACCACGGTCCAGGTCAGCTGATTATCTATCCGATTGTGCGTGTGCCGGGACAGGTGGATATCGTGGCCTGGATTAAGGCCACGGAGTATGCCCTCATTGACGCTACGGCCACGCTTGGTATCCACACGGAAATCGTGATGCACCGTGTGGGCGTGTGGTACCGCCAGCCAGGGCAGATGGACCGCAAACTATGCGCCATCGGCATGAAGTTTGCCGATCACACGTCCATGCACGGTATGGCCTACAACGTGACCACAAACCTGAGCGCGTTTGGCGCCGTCGTACCCTGCGGCCTGCCGGATGCCGGTGTCACCTCGCTGGAGGAACTAGGCCACACAATGTCTCTTAACGGGGCGGCCCGGCTGCTGGTTCCCCACCTGGTGCGGGCCTACCTTCCCTTTACGGGAGCGGACCAGTCCGTGAGCGAGGCAGCGTCGTACAGCGTGGCGGATGCGGACGCGCTGTGGACGCGCCTCCAAGCAGACCCCGAGGAACTCAAACTCCCACCGCGCACGGGCAGCCTGTGGGTAAGCCGCAACAAGTAAAGGGAAGAAAAGGAGCGAAGATGCCGGTTCCGGAACGCGTAGACCCCTCGAAGCGGAAGCTGTTGCGCGTGGAGAAGCGCAACGCTGAAACACCGATTGAACACGACAAGCCCGCCTGGCTGAAAACCACCATGACGGTGGGCAAGGAGTATCTGGATATGCGTTCGCGCATGAACGGCGCGGACCTGCACACGGTATGCGTGGAGGCGCACTGCCCGAACGTGTACGAGTGCTGGGAGGATCGAGAGGCGTCCTATCTGCTGGGCGGGGACGTGTGCACGCGCCGGTGCGATTTCTGCTTCATTAAAACGGGTAAGCCCACCTCCTATGACACCGATGAGCCGCGGCGCGTGGCTAATTCGGTGAAGCAAATGGGCCTCAACTATGTCACCGTCACGGGCGTGACTCGTGATGATCTACCGGATGGCGCCTCCTGGCTCTACGCCGAAACCTGCCGTCTCATTCATGAGCAGTCGCCCAACACGGGCGTGGAGCTGCTCATTGACGATATGCGCGGTGGGGATGCGGCGCTGCAGCAGGTATTCGATTCGCGCCCCGAGGTGCTTGCGCACAACCTCGAGACGGTGCCGCGCATCTACAAGAAGATTCGCCCGGCTTTCCGCTATGAGCGCTCCCTGGAGCTCATTGAGAAGGCCTCTGAGGCCGGCCTCATCACCAAGTCCAATTTCATTCTGGGCATGGGGGAGACCTTTGATGAGGTGGTGGATTCCATGCAGGATCTACGCGACCACAAGTGCGACATCCTCACCATCACCCAGTACCTGCGCCCCTCCCCGCTTCACCACCCCATCGATCGGTGGGTGAAGCCAGAGGAATTCGTTAAGCTCGCCAAGATTGGCTACGAGATGGGCTTCGCGGGCGTCATGGCCGGGCCGCTGGTGCGTTCCTCCTACCGGTCGGGGTGGCTGTGGGCACGTGCCATGAAGCACAAGGGACTGGAGATTCCGGAGAACCTGCGGGCCATCGGGCAGGCGGCGCGGAATGCCGGGTTTGCTCGGCAGGAGGCTAGCTCCATCCTCGAGCGCGAAGGCAAGAAGCCGGCAAACGCGTAGGCTCTAGTGGGAGAAGAGCGCCGGCAGCGCCTTCCGGTTCACCTTACCGTTGGCGTTGAGCGGTAGGTGGTCGACGACGACGCACGCCTGCGGCAGCTTATAGTTCGCCACGGTACGGGCAGCGTAGGCGCGGAGGGTGCCGAGCGCGGGGGCAGCGGCACCCGGCTGCATGACGGCCACCAGCGCCACCCGCTGCCCCCAGAGCGGATCGTCGATCCCGGTCACGGCGCACGCCGCCATGCCCGGGAATCCGGCCAGCGCTTCCTCAACCTCCTCGGGGCTTACCTTTTCGCCGCCGGTATTGATCTGATTGCCCATGCGCCCATCCGACCAGTACACCCCATCGATGTCCCGGTGGGCGAGATCGCCTGTGCGCAGCCAGCCGTCTATGAAGGAGCTAGCGGTGGTGGCCGGATCGTGCCAGTATCCATTCACCACGCTGGGGCCGCACACCTGGACCTCACCGGCGTCGGAGGGCTGACCGGAGTCCGGATCCACGAGACGCACCTGAACGAAGGGGAACGGAATTCCCAGGGCGCCGCGCTTCGAGGCTGGAAACGAGGGCGGAAGCAGGGCGATGCTTGAGGACGTCTCCGTCATGCCATACACGTTGATCGGATGAAAACCCCGTTCGGTGAGCGCAGCGAGCAGGCGGGGGTGTACGGCGGCCCCGCCTACCAGCGGGAGACGGAAGGCAGGAAGGTACGCGGCGGTGAAGTCCGGGCGAGCCAGCAGCGCTTCGTACATGGTGGGGACAGCAAACATGATCGCTGCACGTGAGCGTGCCAACTGGTCCACCACCACGCCGGCATCAAAATCGCGAACCACTACTACGCAACCGCCGTGGGCAAAGATGTCGAGCGTGGTGCCATTGAGGCCACCAATGTGAGAGAGCGGTGCGGTCACCAGCTCGGTGTCCGCCGGCGAATAGTGGAACCCCCAGCGCAGGTTTTGCGAGCCCCACCACAGTTGTTCATGCGTGAGTAACGCAGCTTTCGGCGTGCCGGCCGATCCCGAGGTGAGTAGCAGAGCAGCGTCCCCATGCGTAAATGCGGGCGCCCCATCCGGTGCATCGCCCGCCACCTGCAGGGCGCCCGGGTAATGCGCCACGCCGAGTGTGCGCCAGCCCGCCTTCGTTGCGCGGGCGAACGGTGTGGCGCCGGGTAAGGATGTGACGCCGGGTAAGGGCACCGTGTGGTCCAAGGGCGCGGAGTGGTCGAAGGGCGCGGAGCGGTCGGAAAAATGCTCCAGTACAAAACCGGCGGGAGAAAGGAGATGCGCCGATGCGGGATCGGCAATGACCACGCGCGGGGCGAGGAAGGCGCGGAGGCGGGCCAGTTCGGGCGCCGTGTAGCGGTAGGAAATCGGGGTAAAGATAGCGCCGAGGCGTGCGCATGCCACATGGAGGAGCAGGTGAGCGGGGGAATTGTGCGCTACCAGCATGACGCGGTCCCCGGCCCGGACGCCGGCGGCCACGAGTGCTTCGGCCGCCTGGCGGGTGAGGCGAGCCGATTCGGCCACCGTGAGCACAGCGCCCTCGAAACGGATGGAGGGGCGGTCCGGATGTGCAATAGCCGCTAGGTCCAATGTTTCCGCGGGATTCACGCGTGCTTCTCCGAGGTTTTGCGGTGGTGGCGTTATCACGAATGCCAGTGTAGGCGGCGGAATAGTCCAGCCGATGCCGACAACACCTCACCAGCAGTGTCGCCGTGTGCCACCGGGAATGTGTGCCACCGGGAATGATTGGAGAGCACGTGCGTTTTACCCATCCAGAATCCGTCGGCCAATGAGAGAATGAGAGGTCGACGGCCATCGACGGTCAAGGAGGAGAAAAACATGACGGTACACGCAACGCGTACGGGCAAGGGCACCTACATCGGGCGAAACGAAAACGGCGCTTCAGTACGGATCGGTCACGGCGAGGGCGAGTTCACGCCGGGCGAATTGCTCCAGTTAGCCCTCGGAGCCTGCCAGGCGCTCTCCGCGGATCACAATCTCAGCCACTTCCTCTCTGATTCCTTCGCCGCGGAACTAACGGTGCAGGAGGACAAGAATGCCGCGGAAAATCGCTATGACGCACTCGCGATCACGCTGGACGTGAACCGGGGGCAGCTGCCGGAGGATCGCCAGGAGAAGTTGGAGCATCGCGTGGCGCATGCAATTGAACGGCAGTGCACCGTGGGCCGCACCCTTGATCACGGCGTGGAGCACACCTTCACCCTCAAGTAGCTCCGCGTCCCAGCGGCCTGTTTCACGTGCGCTCAGCGTCACGTGCGTGGCCGGTGTTCACGGAACGAACGCCCCAGGTTTAGCCCAGGGGTACCGGGTAGGCTCAAATCGATCGCGGACGAATTCGATTGAAAGAGGGAATTGATGAGCACACCAACCGAGCGCCTCGTAGAAGAGGGAGTGAGCATCTGGCTCGATGACCTCTCGCGGGATCTCATCACGTCGGGTGGCCTCGCCGCCTACATTTCGGACCGCAACGTGTCCGGTGTTACCACGAACCCCACCATTTTTGCCAAGGCGCTTTCGGACGGCACGGCCTACGCGGAGCAGGCCGCCCAGGTTATCGCGAGCGGCGCCAAGGGGGACGCGGCTGCATTTGCGTTTATTACGGAGGACGTGCGGAACGCGGCGGACGTATTCAAGCCCATCTTCGATGCCACGAATGGCAAGGATGGCCGCGTGTCCATTGAGGTCTCCCCGGAGCTCGCGCATGACACTGACGCGACGGCTTCGCAGGCGCACGAGCTGTGGAATCAGGTGGATAAGGAGAACATCCTTATCAAGATTCCGGCTACAAAAGAAGGCCTCCCGGCCATCACACAGGCAATTTCCGAGGGTATTTCCGTCAACGTGACGCTCATTTTCTCCCTGGAGCGCTACGCGGAGGTAATCGACGCCTACCTTTCCGGTCTGGAGAAGGCTCAGGGCTACGGCGTGGATATCTCTAAGATTCACTCCGTTGCCTCCTTCTTTGTGTCCCGCGTGGACACGGAGGTGGATAAGCGTCTCGAGGCGATCGGTACGCCAGAAGCGCTGGAGCTGCGCGGCAAGGCGGGTGTGGCCAATGCGCGCCTCGCCTACGAGCTTTACCAGCAGCAGTTCGCCACGGACCGCGCAAAGGCGCTGCTTGCCGCGGGCGCGAACCTGCAGCGGCCGCTGTGGGCATCGACGGGCGTGAAGAACCCGGCCTACCCGGACACCATGTATGTCACGGATCTGGTGGCTCCCGGCACGGTCAACACCATGCCCGGCAAGACCCTCGAAGCCACCTTCGATCACGCCCCGGTGGACGGCGATCAGGTGACTCCGCACTTTGCCGACGCGCACGCCGTGTTTGACGGCCTGGAGAAGGTGGGCATTGATTTCGCCGACGTCACCGACCAGCTCGAGCGCGAGGGTGTGGACAAGTTCATCGTGTCCTGGCATGAGCTGCAGGAGTCTGTGGCCAAGGCCATTGGGCAGGACTAGTAGCCGGCTGGCTTGAGAGTGCGGCGTCCTATGTGGGCGCCGCATTTTTGTGCCGCGCCTTTGGGTCGCGATGCCGGTCGGGTCACGTTCGACGCCATTCGGGCGGCAGTTGCACCTCGGCTTCTGCACAGGGGACGTGGCCGGTAGGGTGGCGTGCATCATGACAACTCTGGTGGCAATTTCTGGCGGTCTTTCTCAGCACTCCGAGGCGGCACACCTGGCACGAGCTCTCGGTGAGCGGGCGGCGCATTATCTTGATGCCGAACTGCACCTTCTCAGCCTCGGCGCCACGGCGGAGGCGACGGCCCGCGCCCTCGCGACGGGACAAACTAGCGCCGAGCTGGAGGAGCAATTTGACGCGCTGGACGCGGCCGCGGCCATCGTGGCGGTGGCGCCCATCTACAATGCGCAGCCCTCGGGCATTTTCACCACCTTCATGGATCTGGTGCCGAAGGAAACCCTGCAGGGTAAGCCGGTGGGCCTGGGCGCCACGGGCGGATCGCTGCGCCATGCACTGGTGCTGGAAAGCGCCCTGCGCCCCATGTTCACCTTCCTGCGTGCCTCGCTCGCCACCACGGCGATCTATGCCACTCGCGCGGATTGGGGTGGGGAGCCGGGTGCCTTTGTGGGGCGGGCTGGGCATCGGCTGGAGCTTCGTATTGACCGGGAAGCGCGCGAACTAGCGGAATTAGTCGCGGTGACTCAGGGGCGGGCTAGCGGCGGCTGGCTGGCCGGTGCGCCCGAGGAATATCTGGAGGGCGAGGACTACGCAGCCCCCGTACCACCCGCGGCGGGCGGGGCGGAGGCGGCTAGACGGAAGCTATTCGGTGCCTGAGCCAGTACCGCCCAGTGTGCCAACCCGCCTAATGTTCCAACCCGGTTAGTGCGCCAGCCAGGGCGCAGGGATAGTCAAGTGCGCATCGGGTTGATCGGCTAGTAGGTGACTCGGAAGCTTGACGCCCTCGCGTGCTCGCACCTCATACCGATACCGGAAGCCGGCGGTGGACACGTTCCATTCCGTTCCCTCGGGGTAGGCGGTCACCCGGTGCCAACGTGCATCCAGCTCGGGGGCGAATACGTCTGCGTCCACATCGGCGTCGATCAGGGTGCGCACCACCACGTCCGCAATGGGCTGTGTTTCCGTGTAAATACCGGCCCCGCCGCCGGCCCACGCCAGGTCTGTACCCGTGGACATGGCCAGTTCTAGGGCCTCGGGGAAGGAATGCACCACCGTGGCGCCCGGCGCCTCGAAATCCTGCTGGCTCGTGATGACGATATTGAGTGAGCCGGGCAGCGGCCTGGCGCGCATGGACTGCCAGGAGCGTCGTCCCATAAAAATGGGCCGCCCTTTCACGGTCTCCATGAAGAAACGGTGATCCTCCGGGATGCTCCAGGGAAGCCGAAGTCCCTTGGCGATCGCGTGATCGTGTGCCTCCGCCCAAATCATTCCGATGAGCATGCGTCCTCCTTGCTGAGCTCTCCAGTAGAACCTATCGCCCCGGCCGCCCGATTACCGGGCCAAAGCCGGCTCTATACGGCCACCGGCGCCGAAATCTTCTCTCCATGCTGGTATCCGGTGGAGGCGTCAATGTCATCCATCTGGTAATCGAAGATGGAGGGCGCCCTGTGCAGCTTGAGCGTGGGGAAGGGGAATACCTCGCGGGAAAGCTGGGTTTTCACCTGCTCGATGTGGTTGAGATAGATGTGGCAGTCCCCGCCGGTCCAGATGAATTCGCCCGGTTCCAGGCCTGCCTGCTGGGCCACCATGTGCGTGAGGAGCGCGTAGGAGGCGATGTTGAACGGCACGCCCAGGAACATGTCCGCGCTGCGCTGGTACAGCTGGCAGGAGAGCTTGCCATCCGCCACATAGAACTGGAAGAGCACGTGGCAGGGCATGAGCGCCATCTTGTCCAGCTCGGCTACGTTCCACGCGGACACGAGGATCCGTCGCGAATCCGGAGTTTCCTTCAGCTGCTCCACTACCTTTGCGATCTGGTCGATGTGCTCACCGTTCGGGGTGGGCCAGCTGCGCCACTGGTACCCGTACACCGGTCCGAGGTTGCCGTCCGCATCCGCCCACTCGTCCCAAATGGAGATGCCGTGCTCCTTCAGCCAACCGATATTTGTATCGCCCGAAAGGAACCACAGCAGTTCGCCCTTGACGGATTTCATGGGCACGAACTTGGTGGTGATGCGCGGGAAACCGTCCGCCAGGTTGTAGCGCAGCTGGCGCCCAAACACGGAGAGCGTGCCGGTGCCCGTGCGGTCGCCCTTACGCGCCCCGTTGTCCAGGATGTCCTGGAAAAGATCCTCGTACTGCCGGTTGATCGTCATGCTCCGCATCCTACCGGTGCGGTCCGACGCCGAACGCTCACGGTGACTGCCCGGGCCCGGTGGTGCGACGTCGAGCGGGGGCGAGTACTTGCGGAGCGCCGGCGTCGTGCCGTGGGCGGGGCAGCGCGGCACCTGTGCACGACGTGTTAGCTCCGGGAGGAAGAGAGATAGGCGAGGATGGCGCGCACGCGGCGGTTCTCCTCGTCGGGGGTGAGCCCCAGTTTGGAGAAGATGGCCGCAATGTGCTTGGACACGGCCGCGGGGGAGAGTACGAGTTTCTCCGCGATCTGTGAGTTCGAATCGCCTTCCGCCATGAGCTGAAGCACCTCAAGTTCGCGGCGCGTGAGGTCACCGAGTCCCGAGCGAGAGGTGCGCATCATCGCGCGGGTCACATCCGGGTCGATGACCACGCCGCCGCCGGCCACCACGTGGAGGGCGCGGATAAAATCAACCACCTGGGCCACGCGGTCTTTGAGCAGGTAGCCGGTGCCACCCGGGCCCGAATCCTGCTCAAAGAGGCGTTCGGCGTAGAGCGGGGAGACATACTGGGAGAGCACCATAACGCCCAGCCGTGGGAATTCACCGCGGAGGCTGACCGCGGCCTCGAGGCCGTCGTTGGCCATGCCGGGCGGCATGCGCACGTCCGTTACCAGGATGTCCACGGTTTCGCCCCGCTCGAAAAGTGCCCGGACGGTGCCCACGGTGGTGTCCGCGCGTGACTCCTGGGCCACCACGCGGAAGCCGCGCCGCTCGAGGATCGAGGCGAGGCCTTCGCGCACGATCGCGGAATCGTCGGCCAGGACGATAGACGGTCCGGTCTGCTCGCTACTCACGGGAACTCCCTTCCTCGGTGCCTGTGTCGCCCGCGCGGCCGCCTCCCACACCGGCGCCGCCTTCCTCGCCGATCCCCGTTTCGCCGCGCCGCAGCAACAGCGGAATCGCCGCGCGTACCTGCGTGGGGCCGCCCGGCGGAGAGATCACCTCCATGGTGCCACCCACGGCGGCGAGCCGTTCGCGCATGCCCGCTAGTCCGTGACCGGGGACGATCTGGGCCCCGCCCGGCCCAGAGTCCACCACGCTAATAATGAGCGTCTCATCGGCCACCACCAGCACGGTGACATCCGCATTCGGGGCGTACTTGGCCGCATTTGTGATGCTCTCCGAGGCGAAAAAGTAGGCGACGGCCAGCACGCCCTCGGAAAGGCGTGGAATTGGGTTGGGCGCCACCACGCGCACCCGGTTGGTCGCCTCGGTCGCCACGTCCTGAAGGGCTGCCACCAGGCCCTGCTCCTCGAGCACGTGCGGATGGATACCGCGCACGGTCTCCCGCAGCGAGCGCAGGCCACGGCTGACGGCATCCTGGGCGCGTGCCACCGCGTCTCGCACCTCCGGGTCCGCTTCCACCTGCGGCAGAGTCTGGAGCTCACCCAGCTGCATCATGGCCGCCACTAGGTACTGCTGGGAACCGTCGTGGAGGTTGCGCTCAATGCGCCGCCGCTCGATCTCGAAGGCGTGGGCGATGGCCCGGCGTGACTCGGTGAGCTCCGCGATTTTGCGGGCGGCCGCCTCCTCGTGAGTGCCGGTGGCCGCCTGCTCGGGCTGCGCCCGGTGGTGCCAGTGGATGTGACTCATATTCCTACCCTAGGTGGCCTGGTCCGGCCGGTGGGCCCAGGTACGACGCCGTATGCGCCGCGAGTAAGTTTATAGCGGCGAGGATTAGGTAGACCTGGCTCTACCTTCGCGTAGACCTGGGTCCACTCGGGATTGACTAGGTGGCACGCTGTTGGCAGACCCCGAAATTTCGTGAAATAAAGCCATGGACAAACCACTACTCGAAACCACGGATATCACGCTCAGCTTCGGGGCCACCCGGGCCCTCGCCGGCATCACGCTTCAGGTGGCGGCGGGGGAAACGGTGGCCATCATGGGGCCCTCCGGCTCCGGGAAATCCACTCTCCTCAACTGCCTTTCCGGCGTGCTGGTGCCGGATACGGGCACGGTATATATGCATGGCCAGCCAATATCGCGGTTCAGCGACAAGGACCGCTCCCATCTCCGCCTTAATCGTTTCGGCTTCGTGTTCCAGGATGGCCAGCTCATCCCAGAACTCCCCGCCCGCGAAAACGTGGCTCTCCCGCTCATGCTCACGGGTACCCCGCGTTCCACCGCATTTCTCACGGCGGACGGCACGCTTGGTCGCCTCGGCATTGGCGATCTTGCCGGCCGTCTGCCCGGTAACATGTCCGGCGGTCAGGCGCAGCGTGTGGCTATCGCCCGTGCGCTCGCGGGAAATCCCGAGGTCATTTTTGCGGACGAACCGACCGGCGCCCTCGACCAGGCGTCGGGCCACGAGGTGATTCAGCTCCTCACCACCACCGTGCGCATGACGGGTGCGGCGCTCGTGCTCGTTACCCATGATGTCAACGTGGCCCGGTGGTGCTCGCGGATCATTGAAATTCGCGACGGTATTGTGCACTCGGACCGCCGCCTTGACGTGAAGGAGGCTCTCTAATGACCACCACGACGCAGGCAGGAGTGATGGAGGCGCGGCGGCGTCGTCCCGAAAGGGCGGGGGTCACCGGACTGTGGTCTATCACCTGGCACCTTATTCGCGCCCGTTTCACCTCAAAGCAGGGCGGTGCGTTCCTGTTCGCCGGTGCAATTCTGTCCGCGCTCATCACGAGTGCGCTCACGCTCACGGTGGCCGGTGGCACCTACATGTTCTATACGCGCTGGCAGCATCCCCGCGGTCTGCACGCCCAGATCATGGCGGGGGATCCGCAGTTCGAGATGATGCTGCGCATCTACATCATTCTTGCGCTGGTGGCGTGCGTGATTCTGGCGCCCCTAGCCGCGCGGCTCACGGCGAATGCGACGGTGCTGGGTGGCAAGGGACGCGAGCAACGCCTGGCCTCGCTCCGTCTCCTCGGTCTCTCCAGCGGGGACGTGCGCCACATGACGCTCATTGAGGCGCTTATTCAGTCGATCGTTGGTGTGCTACTGGGTACGGCGGTGTACTTTGCCACTCTGCCCGCGTGGAGCCGCCTCAGCATGGAGGCGATGCCCATTGAGCCCCGCGAGATGGTGCTGCCCTGGTGGCTCATTGTTTTGCTCGACGCCGTCCTGGTTGTGATCTCCGTGGCCGCGGCAGGCGTGGGGGTTCATAAGCTGCGTGTCTCGCCGCTGGGCGTGGCCCACGGGTCTCGCGTCAAGCGCGTGTCCGGGTGGGTTGGCCTTGCCGGCGTTGCGGTCATCATTGGCACCGTTGTGGTCTATTCGGCCGCGGTAACGCACGTGCACTACGCCCAGGTCGCGTACGTCCTGATTGGCCTGGTGGTAGGCCTTGTTGTCGGATTCTCGCTGTTCATGACATGGGTGTTTTCCGCGCTATCCGGCCTCGGCTCCCACCTTGGTGGAGCCAGCGTGATGCTCGCATCCCGTCGCGTGCAGGCTGATGCGCGCAGCGTATGGCGGCGGGTGGGCCCCATGGCCTTCCTGGCATTCATTGCCGGCTGGATGTCCTTCTTCCCGATCACCACCAACGCCAGTGGCGCGAACGCACAGGAGTCATACTTTATGCGTCACTCCGCGATGGATATCCAAAACGGTGTGCTGCTTACGCTGGCCATTGGCCTGGTGCTGGCGGCCACGGGCACGCTCATGTCCCAGGCGGCGGATGTGTTTGACCGCGCCACGGAAACGCGCAGCCTACTGAAAATGGGGGTGCAGCCCGGATTCGCCGCACGGGTGGCATGGCTGGAAACCCTCATTCCCCTGGTGCTCTCCCTGCTGGTGGGCGTGGGCCTGGGATTCGCGGGTGGTTACCCCTCCTACAGGGCAGCGGCGGATACATTTGAGCAGTTGCACCCAACGCCGCAGGAACCAATCATCATTTTGGCCATTGGTCTGGTACTTACCATGCTGGCGCTGTGGGCCTCGAACCCCCTGCGACGCCGGGTGGCACGCCTGCAGCGCCGCCGCAACGATTAGCGGCGGGCGGCTGCGGGCTACCGGCTGGCTACCTCGGTGACCAGTGCGGCGTCGCGATCAAGAATCGTATCCACGTACGTGCTCGCCTTCTTCTCTAATGCGCGTCCCACCAGCGGGACGTGAATATTGAGTGACCCGAGGGCGGACACGTGCGCAACGGCGTCGCCGGTTACCGCGAAACTAACCGTGAGGGTGGCCGGTACGCCCGTCGCCGTGGCTTTGTAAGTGACCGTGTTGGCATGCTTGGTGAGATTGACCGTGGCGCTGGCGCCCGAGGGGACCAGCTTCCGGATGGCGGCGGGGAGTACATTCGTGGGTACCTTGGCCCGCGTGAGAGCATTAGATTCGTCACCGCTGAATTCGAATTCCTTGACGCCTCCCTTAGCCAGCCGTGCGGCCATAAGCTTGCGCGACATAAGGGTGGCGATCACCGTATCCCGCGGCACATTCACCGTGTACTCGTGACGTATTTCCATGGAAACTCCCTTCGGCTGGGCCGGGCGGCCCTTCTCTGAGTGTACGGGCGAAAGCGGCGTGCGGGCAGGTAGTGGCGCGGGACGATGGTGCCGGCAAGGCTCGGACGGGCGAGGGGAGGCGCCAATTCCGCGTACTATCGAACCATGCCTAGTTTGACCAACATCCTGGGACGGATTCCTACCCTTAGTCCGTCGGATCGCGAATGGCTTCACCTCCTAGTGGCGGATTGGCAGCCCATCGCGGATCTGGAGTTTGCGGACCTGGTGCTCATGGTGGAGCAGCCTTCCGGGAGGTTTGTCATTGTGGCGTCGGCCCGTCCGGCGACGGCCTCCACCTCGTTTGATAATGACGTGGTGGGTATGAATCTGGCACCCAAGATTGTGGCGCCCTTCCACCTCCCAGATTTGGCACCCGCCGGCGAATCCATTGAGCTCAACGGCCTGGTGTATGAGGGCCATCCGGTGGTGCACGAGGGCAGGCCTATCGCCGTGCTCGCGGTGGTGCGCAACGAACGCACAAAGTTCCACAGCGACGGCCACCATCCTTCCTACATTCGGGTGCCGCAGCAGATGCTGGATATGGTGGCACGCGGAGAATTCCCCATTGAGGACACGCCCTCGGGCCTGCGTCACGGCACCCCGCGCGTGACGGACGGTTTCACGCACCTGGATACGGACGGTGCGATCGTGTTCTCGTCACCGAACGCCATCTCAAATTTCAATCGTCTGGGTGTCAAAGCGGGGATTGAGGGCACGCTACTCAGCGAGCAGGTGACGGAGGCGCTGCCGGAGCACGCCAGCATTGATGAGAACCTGCCGCTGGTGCTAGCCGCCCGGGCGCCCATGCTCACCGAGCTGGAGGTACGCGGGGCCACCGTGTCACTACGTTCTATCCCGCTGACCGTTGAGGGTGAGCCCGCCGGGGGAGTGCTGCTGTCTCGGGACGTGACGGAGGTACGCCGGCGGGAGCAGGAGCTGGTCACCAAGGATGCCACCATCCGGGAGATCAACCATCGCGTGAAGAATAATTTGCAGACTGTTTCTGCGCTCCTCAATATGCAGTCCCGCCGCGCCACCGATCCCGCCACCATGGATGCGCTTCATCAGGCGCAATCGCGTGTGGCGGCCATCGGTCTGGTTCATCAGATTCTGTCCCAGTCCGTGGAGGACCGGGTGAATTTTGATGACATTTTTAATCCGCTTCTCAACATGGCATCGGATATTGCCTCCGTTGGCGTGCCGGTGGTTTCCCACGTGGAAGGCTCCTTCGGCGTTATTAATGCGGATGTGGCCACGCCCCTGGCAATCGTGTTCAACGAGTTGGTCTCCAATGCGGTGGAGCATGGGCTACCGGAGGGTGGCACCATCCTTGTGGAGCCGCGGCGCGACGGTAATCACCTCATCGTGGATGTGACGGACAACGGTGTGGGGTTGGGCGGGAAAACGTCACGCGGCCTGGGCACCAAGATTGTGCGCACCATGGTGGAGGGGGAACTCTCCGGCAGTATTTCGTGGGACGACGCCGAAGGCGGGGGCACCCGCGTGCATGTGGACGTGGATTTGGCGAAGGCCAGTAGGCGGGATTAGCGGGGCCGGCCTACGGAACTTCTACAGGGCGGCATTCGCGCGGCGCCTGCGTGCATTACGGCGTCGGGTGGAGCGGCGCTCCTCCTCGGACATGCCACCCCAGATGCCGGCCTCCTGACCGGTTTCCAGCGCGTAGGCGAGGCAGTTGGACATGACGGGGCAGGCGGCGCAGATAGATTTGGCGTGCTCAATTTGATGAGCCGCCTGGCCGGTGGAACCCACCGGAAAGAATAGTTCGGGATCCTCGTTCAGGCAGGATGCCCGGCGGCGCCAATCCATATAATCCTCCAGTGTTTGCCGGCGGAAGAATTCCCGCGCGAACGCCCTAATGCTCGCAGTCGTCAGGTAGTAGGTAAAGAGAAATTCATGTGAATTTTCTTCGCCGTGTGCCAGTGGTCAGATGTGTAGCGAGGAGACGGCGGAGTGGGCGGGACGAAAGGGAACGGATTTTCACGAACGTGGAAAATACGTGTGGCAGTGAGCGCGAAGGCGGACGGCGTGATCGCTACCGAATGATTTTCTCCACGTTCGCCGCGCTGTTATTTGCCACGTTGCCCACCTGGTTGCCCACCGGGAAGTACGTGTATGTTGGCGGTTCACGCTGAAGCAGCGCCAGGGCGGCGAGTGGATCCTTCTGCGCCGGGTCCAACCACGCCGCATATTCCTCTGGGCGGAGGAGGGCGGGCTCACGCGAATGAATTGCCGCCATCTCCGCGGTGGCCGCACGCGTAATAATGGTGGCGGAGAGCAGCCAGGTGCCGTCCTCCTGATGCCACCAGCTGTAGAGCCCCGCCATCGCGGTGACGGGCTGGGAAGCGTCAAAAATAAAATATGGCTGTTTGCTACCGTTTGGCCCACCGCCAGCTTGCCATTCGAAATAGCCGCTCATGGGCACAATACAGCGTCGCGTGGCAAGCGAGGGTGCGAAGGCGCGTTTTTCGGCCACCGATTCGAGCCGCGCATTGAACATGAGCGGGCCGGAGAGGTCCTTTGCCCAGCGCGGCACCAGCCCCCACCGCGCCATGAGCATTTCCCGCCGGCCGGTGTCCGGCCGCTGCACAATCACGGGGATGTCCGTCGAGGGCGCCACGTTGTAGCTGACGAAGCGTTCGGTCTGTTCGTCGATGCGCTCCAGGTCAAACTGAAGCTGCACCTCGTCGGGCGCCATGTAGGACGCGTATCTACCACACATGTCCCCAGCGTAGATCGATAGAGGTGGCGCTCGCGGCGGGTCATTGTCCCGCGGGCCGCGTCCGGGACGACGTCGGTGGGGCGCCTAGTGCGTGACCGGGCGGCGTCGTGAGATAGAACGTGGTTTAGTACGGCGCAGGGTGGGAGAGAATAGGGGCGTGACTATCGAGGAAGCGCGCCAGCGTCTAGCAGAACTTGCCCCGCAACTACGGGAGGCCCAGAGTGCCTACCATTCGGGGGATTCACCGGTGATGACGGATGAGCACTATGACGCGCTTATCCATGAGATGCGGCGGCTGGAGGCTACATATCCGGAGTTGGCCGCGGCGGATTCGCCCACGAAGGCTGTCGGCGCGGTGGCCCGGACGGGGTTTGCGCCGTCCCGTCACCTCGAACGGCTCTATTCGCTCCAGGACGTGTTCTCCCTCGAAGAACTGGCCGAGTGGTACCACGGGCTGCCCGAGGGCGCGCGTGAGGTGACGGCCGAGGCCAAGATCGATGGGTTAGCCCTCAACCTGCGCTACGAACGCGGGCGGCTCACGGTGGCGGCCACGCGTGGCGACGGCGTCACGGGCGAGGATATTACGGCCAATGCCCGCACTATCGCAGCCGTACCGACCGAGCTTGCCGGTAGCGGCTGGCCGGCCGTCATGGAAGTACGCGGGGAAGTATTTTTCCCGCTCAAAGAATTCGCCGCATTCAACGAGCGCCTGGAGGCGGCGGGCAAGAAAACTTTCGCCAACCCAAGGAATGCAGCGGCCGGGAGCCTGCGGCAAAAGGATCCGGCCATCACCGCCGGACGTCCCCTCTCCTTCATCGCGCACGGTATTGGCGCACTACAGGACGTGCCGGATGCGACGGCGAATCTGCTCGCCACCCAGGCCGGTGTCTACGAGGCATTCCGCGGGTGGGGCATCCCCGTGTCGCCCTATACGCAGGTGGTGAATGAGTGGAGCGATATTGAGGCGTTCGTGGCGGATATGCTGAAGCGGCGCCATTCCCTTCTCCACGGTATTGACGGTGCCGTGCTCAAGGTTAATGATCGCGGCGCCCAGCAGGGGCTCGGGGAAACCTCCCGTGTGCCGCGCTGGGCGATCGCCTATAAGTATCCGCCGGAGGAAGTGGAAACGCGGCTGGTGGATATCCAGGTTCACGTGGGCCGCACCGGCCGCGCTACGCCCTACGCGATTATGGAACCCACCGTGGTGGACGGGAGCACGGTCTCTCAGGCCACCCTTCATAACCCCTCGGAGGTGGCGCGGAAGGGCGTACGCATCGGGGACATTGTGATCCTTCGGAAGGCGGGCGACGTGATCCCGGAGATTGTGGGTCCGGTGCTTGCCGAGCGCACGGGCAAGGAACGCGAGTGGCGCATGCCCGCCGCCTGCCCGGCGTGCGGGGCGAAACTAGCCCCGGCGCAAGAGGGCGACGCCGATTGGCGCTGCCCGAACACGAAGTCCTGCCCATCCCAATTGCAGGAGCGTGTGGCACACGTGGGATCGCGCGGAGGTCTGGACGTAGACGCGCTGGGTGAAGAGACCGCGCTGTGGCTGACCAACCCGGAGGCCGGGCGGCAGGACGCCCTGACGGCGGTAGCCACCGGGCACCGCGTATCCATTGAGGCGGCGGACGGCACTACGCACACCATTCACCTGACGAAAGAAAAATCCCAGGAACTCGGCCTCATTGATGAGGAAGGTGCCGTGCTGGACGCGGACGGCGTGATCCCCGAGCAGGTGCAGCGGAGCCTCGGCATTCCGGCACCGCAGACGCCGCTACTGGAAACAGAGGCCGGCATTTTTGACCTCACCCCGGAGGACGCCCGCAATGTGTGGATTTGGCAGGAGAAGAAAGAAAAAGGTGAACCCACCGGCGATTATCGGCGGGTGCGAGCCGCCTGGACTAAACCGCGCTACCGGGGGCGGGGTGCGGACCGTGTGCTTGCCGCTCCATCCACGCCCGGTGCGGCCATCACAAAAATTGTTGCGGAACTTGATGCGGCCAAAGGAAAGGAACTTTGGCGCAAACTGGTGGCGCTCTCCATTCGTCACGTGGGCCCCACGGCCGCGCGAGCGCTCGCGGAGCGGTACGGGAGCCTGGAGGCGATGCTAGCGGCTGGGCCGGAGGAATTGGCCACGGTGGAGGGGGTGGGTGCCATCATTGCCCAATCCTTCACCGCCTGGTTTGAGGTGGATTGGCACCGCGAAATTATTGACCGGTGGAGCGCGGCGGGCGTGAGATTCGCGGATGAGAAGCCTGCGGCCGGCGAGGCACAAACCCTCACGGGTATGACCATCGTGGTGACGGGTACGGTGCCCGGCTACACGCGGGACGGCGCCAAGGAGGCTATCCGGGCACGCGGCGGAAAGGCCGCCGGGTCTGTTTCCAAGAAAACCACCGCCGTGGTGGTGGGTGAAAATGCGGGCTCCAAAGCGGAGAAGGCGGCGCAATTGGACATCCCCATCGTTGCGGCGGAGGACTTCGATACACTGCTTGAAACGGGCACTCTTCCCGCATAGCACCGGTCATGGTGGTCGGTGCGGTGGGTGAGCCGGCAGTGCCGGTAGACGCCTGCAGAAAGTGAACCAGCCATGCACCTTGCACTGTTCAGCCGTCGCGCAGACGAGTACGCGGCCATCGCACAGTTCCAGCAGTCTCACCCCGATATTCAGTTGGACGTCTATGACGCGCCAATCACCGAGGCGTCCATTCCGCTCTTTGCGGGAGTAGACGCCCTGGTGGCCTCCCAGACGCTGGAAATCCCGACACACGTGTACGCGGCCATGGGAGAGGCGGATATTAAGGTGTTCGCCACCCGGTCCGCCGGTGTGGACATGTATCGGAAGGATCTTCTCGCCAAGTACGGCATCCGGCTGGTCAATGTACCCTCCTATTCCCCTATCTCTATCGCGGAATACGCCTTCACCTTGGGGATGATGGCAAGCCGTAAGATCGCGCCCTACATTGAGCGTCGCGCGGAGGGACACAACTTCACCTGGGCGCGAGACGTCATGGGCCGCCCCATGCGCCGCAAGACGGTCGGGGTAGTGGGTGCCGGCCGGATTGGCAGCCGAGTGGCCTGGCTCTACTCCCAGATCGGCGCCCGCGTGCTCGCCTATGACATCGCGCCCACCGAGGCGGTCGCCCGGTACGCCACCTACACGGACACGTATGAAGAACTGCTTCGCCACTCTGATGTGGTGACGTTCCATGTGCCCGCAAGTCCTGAGGTACACCATATGCTCGACGCCGCTGCGATCGCCCTGCTCCCCGAGGGTGCGGTGGTGGTGAACACGGCGCGCGGCATGGTGGTGGATACGGAGGCGCTGCTGGATGCAGTGGATTCGGGACATCTGCTGGGTGCGGCGCTGGACGTGTATGAATTTGAGGGTCCGATTATTCAGAACGATCAGCCGCCGGTGGACGAGTTGCTGCAGCGGGTGCTAGATAATCCGCGAGTGCTCTACACGCCGCACACGGCGTTCTACACGGACGAGGCGGTGGCGGCCCTGGTAGCGGATGCCATCGAGGGTGCCGTGGAAATCGTTAATGGTGGCCGGCCGGATAACGAGGTGGACCTGTGACACGCGCCTCGGGAGAAGCTGGACTTTTGGCACTGCCGCCCGCGGCTAATCTACTTTAAATTTTCTACTATCTGCCCGAAGAACCGCCCACCGGTGCAACTTCGAATTTTCGGGCGAGTATTTCCATCAACCCACAGGAGAGAAAATGCCCGAAAACTCGGTCAGTACTCAAACCGGTGGCGCCTCTGAAAAGGGTGCTACCGCAACGAAATCCGCCGGCATCGAAACGGCCTCACGCCTCGGCTTCAAAGCTTTCATGATGAAGGTCTTGAACGGTACGGCCATCGGCATCGTTGTTGGGCTCATTCCCAACGCGATTTTTGGGGAGCTGTTCCGCGCCCTCGCCTCCGTCTCGCCCGTGTTCGGGCAGCTGGCCGCAATCGTTTCTGGTGCACAATTTGTGGTGCCGGCGTTAGTTGGTGCCCTGGTTGGCGTGCAGTTCGCTATGAACGGCATGGAAATCGCTGTGCTGGCCGCCACCACATTCATTGGCTCCGGCGTGCTCACGTTTTCGGATGAGGCCTGGACCATCGCCGGGATCGGCGATTTGATCAACACGATCATTGTGGCCTCACTCGGCACACTGGCGCTGCGTTGGCTTCACGGCAAGCTTGGTAGCGTCACAATTATTGTGCTGCCCCTCATTGTTGTGACCGCCGTGGGCGGTATCGGGTGGGTCACCCTCCCGTACTCGCGTGCAATCACCGGTGGCATTGGCCGCCTTATTGCCCATTTCACCGAGCTACAGCCGCTCCTCATGTGCATTCTGCTGGCTATCGCCTTTGCGATCATCATCGTGTCGCCAATCTCCACGGTCGCGGTGGCGCTCGCCGTCGGAATTGATGGGCTCGCCTCGGGTGCGGCGAATATCGGAATCGCTGCGGCCACCATGACGCTCTGCGTTGGTTCCATCCGTCAGCACAACAAGTCCGGGGTGACTCTGGCGGTGTTCCTCGGGTCCATGAAGATGTTCATGCCGAACTGGATTACCAAGCCGGTCATGAATATCCCACTTATTCTCAACGCGGCAATCGCGGGCGTGACGGCGTGGGCGTTCCACCTGCAGGGAACGGCGCAGTCCGCCGGCTTTGGATTCTCCGGGCTGGTGGGCCCCATCGCTGCCTACAAGTTCCTGGATCAGGCGCCGCTGGTCCGATTGGGTATCCTGTTCTTGGCCTTCTTCGTGATTACGGCGGCCGGTGCGCTCCTCATAGACTTCCTATTCACGCGCGTCCTCAAGCTGTACACCAACGAGGTCTTTAAGTTTCCGATTGTAGAGGAGTAAACACCAGATGCATGTTGCCCTGTATTCGCAGCGTGACGATGAGCGAGCGGCCATCGCGCAGTTTAAGGCCGCTCATCCTGATCTTGAGATTGACGTGTACGACCAGCCTCTTACCGAGGATCTTCGCGGCACGCTCAAGGGCATTGATGCCGTTGTTGTCCAGCAGATTGCTCCCATGGGTGAGGAAACGTATGCGGAGATGGAGCGGCAGGGCGTGAAGGCACTCGCCACACGCTCGGCGGGGACGGACATGTACCGGCTTGATCTCCTGAAGAAGCATGGCGTCAAGATGGTGAACGTCCCCTCCTACTCCCCGGAGTCGATTGCCGAGTTCGCCTTCGTCACGGCCCTCACGGTGAGCAGGAAGGCGGCACCCTTCATTGAGCGGCGGGCGGAGAATCATGACTTCTCCTGGGAACCGTCCATGATGAGCCGCACCATTCGCTCAAAGACGATCGGCATCGCTGGAACCGGCCGTATCGGCCGGGAAACCGCGCGTTTCTTCGCGGGAATCGGCTGCAAGGTACTCGGCTACGATCTCTACCCGAGTGACGCTGGGCGCGAGCTACTCACCTACGTCGATTCGCTGGATGATCTGCTGCGCCAGAGCGACATCGTCTCCTTCCACATGCCTGCCACCGCCGAGAATCACCACATCCTTGACGCGCGCGCCATTGCCCTCATGCCGGAGGGCGCCATCGTTGTCAACACCGGCCGGGGCGCACTGATTGACACGGAGGCGCTGCTCGACGCCGTGGACTCCGGACACCTCGCCGGAGCTGCGCTCGATGTGTATGAATTTGAGGATTCCCTGGTGCAGAAGAATCAGCCCGAGGTTGATTCCCTCATGCAGCGGATCCTGGATAACCCGCGGGTTCTCTACACGCCGCACATTGCGTTCTATACGGAGCAGGCGGTCGCGGCCCTTATCGCGCAATCAATTGAGGGCGCGATCGAGGCGGCGCAGGGCGGTCACCCGGTCGGGGAGATTGAGCTCTAGCTCCGCTCATACGACGCCGTCGTGGTCCAGTACGGGCCCGGCGGCGTCGCTACAACGGGAGGCGCGCGGCGTGTGGCGGCGCACGCCGTTGTTTTTAGGTGACGCGGAACGGGTGCGCTTCGGCGTCGTACTAAAGAAGCGGGGCCAGAGGCCGCATGACGGCTTCGGTCACCTGGGCCAACCTGCTGCGCCTCTCCCACGCCTGCCGCGTTAATTCGTAGGCGTTGGTGAGGTCATGCTCAAACACGCGCTCCATGAGGTGGGAGAATCCCGTATCCAGGATGGACATATTAATTTCGAAATTCCCGCGCAGGGAAATGCGGTCAATATTCGCCGTCCCAACGGTGGACCAGCGAGAGTCCATGGTCATGGTTTTGGCGTGAATCATGGCGTCGCGGTAGAGGAAAATCCGTACTCCGCTCCCTAGGAGCCGCTGGTAGTGGGGGCGGCCCACCCAGTCCGTATACACGTGGTTGGAGTATTCGGGAATCAGGATGCGCACGTCCACCCCGCGGCGGGCGGCATCCACCAGCGCATCCATCATGGCCGCATCGGGAATGAAATAGGCCATCGTAATCCACGCGCGCTCGGAAGCGCGGTTGAGCGCATCAAGGTAGAGCGCCTGGATGGGGAATGTGTTGGACGCCGGCGAATTGAGTACGGCACGAAGGGAAGGATCCCAGGGCATGCGTTCGCGGGCGCGGATGACCGGGTGTTCCTTCTTGCGGTAGGAATTCCACATGTCCGCAAACGTGTCACGTAATTCGGCGGAAACGGGGCCGGAAATCCGAATATGCGTGTCCCGCCACTTGGTGGCGTGCTCGAGGCCGATGTTAAATCCACCCACGTAGGCAACGGATTGATCGATGGTGAGGATTTTCCTGTGATCGCGTCCCTTATCACGGCTGCGGCCGGTAAAAATACCGGTGCGGACCAGCGGAAACGCCATCGCGTGGAGGTGCTCCATACGGGGCATGCGCCGCACCCGAGGGTTCTGGTTGAGAGTGCCGAACGTATCGGTCATGATAAATACGTCCACGCCGCGTGCGGCGGCGGCTTCGAAGGCGGCCCGGAAGCGCTGCCCCATGTCATCATCTTTGATAATGAACGTTTCAAAATAGATAGTGTGGCGGGCCTGTGCAATATCCGTGAGCATGTCGCTGTAGAGATCCATGCCGTAGGTGTAGAGCGTGATGGCGTTTTCCCCTACCGCGGTGGTCATAGGCGGAAGATGGGGAAAATCGCCGGTGGTGGGTGTGCGGCGCTTACGGTGCTCATCCACGAGCGTGATGGCACCAGCTGCCACAAAGGGTGCCGACGTCGCCGCGACGCCCGTCCACTTCAGTGCGCGCCGTACTCGGGTGCGCATGCCTTCTCCCAGAGCCATGCCCCTAGACTATCCGGCTGGGGAAATGCTGCGTGGCGTGATTCATGTACCGGGCTGCTACGTGGCGGGTGAAGACGCACGCGTAGACTAGCCGCATGTCGACATTTTCTAAGGACGTGGTTCTGCGTTTAGCAGATCTTGCGCGCATTGATGTGACACCGGAGGAAGCGGAGAAACTCGCGGATGAACTGGTGGTTGTGGAGAACGCGGTGGCCGTGGTGAGTGAGGTGGCCTCCCCGGAGCTTCAGCCCACCTATAATCCGCTCCCGGTGGAGAACGTTGTCCGGGAGGATGTGCCCGGTGAACTCCTCGATAGGGCGGAGGTCCTGGCTCAGGCGCCCGCCGCCGAGGACGGCAAGTTCCTGGTTCCGCAGATTTTGGGCGAGGAGGCATAACGGTGAACGAATTGCTACTGAAATCCGCGGCGGAACTCTCCGAGTTACTGCAGGCGGGCACCATTACATCGGTGGAGTTGACGCAGGCATCCCTGGACCGGATTGAGGCGCTGAATCCGAAGCTCCACGCGTTCCTCTATGTGGATCACGAGGGCGCGCTAGCCACCGCCAAGCAGGTGGATGAGGACCGCGCGGCGGGCAAGACCATGCATCCGCTGGCCGGCATTCCGATTGCGGTGAAGGACAACATTGTGACACGGGGGATTCCCACCACCGCCGCGTCGAAGATTCTTGAAGGGTGGCGCCCTCCCTACGATGCCACCGTCATTGTGAAGATTAAGCAGGCGGGCCTGCCCATCGTGGGCAAAACGAACCTTGATGAGTTCGCCATGGGGTCCTCCACGGAGCATTCGGCCTTCGGCCCCACGCGTAATCCGTGGGATACGGACCGAATCCCGGGCGGCTCCGGTGGTGGCAGTGCGGCGGCCGTGGGTGCATTCATGGTGCCCTTGGCGCTGGGCACGGACACGGGCGGGTCTATTCGTCAGCCCGCGGCCGTGACCGGCACGGTGGGATTCAAGCCCACCTACGGGAACGTCTCCCGCTTCGGGGCTATTGCAATGGCCTCCTCGCTGGACCAGATCGGGCCGGTCACCCGCACGGTGCGGGATGCGGCCATGCTGCAGGAGCTCATATCCGGCCATGACGTGCACGATTCCACCTCGCTCGATCAGCCGGTGGCGGATCTGGTGGGTGCGGTCAACGCCGGCACCACCGCGGCAAAGGACCCGGCCAAGCCGTTGGCGGGCCTCAAGGTGGGCCTGGTCAAGGAGATGGAGGGTGAAGGCTACGCCGAAGGCGTGCTTAAGTCCTTCCATGAGGCTGTTGCCGAGCTGGAAAAGCTGGGTGCGGAAACTACTACGCTCTCGGCGCCGTCGTTCAAGTACGCACTGGGCGCCTACTACCTCATCATGCCGGCTGAGGTCTCCTCTAACCTGGCTCGGTTTGACGGGATGCGCTACGGCGTACGCGTGGAGCCTACGGAGGGTCCGGTGACCGCAGAAACGGTGATGCGTGCTTCTCGCGCCGCCGGATTCGGTGATGAGGCCAAGCGACGCATTATCCTTGGCACGCACGTGCTGAGCGCCGGATACGCGGACCAGTTCTACACCTCGGCGCTGCGGGTACGCACGCTGGTGCAGCAGGACCTCGCCAAGATGTTCTCCCAGGTGGATGTGGTGGTTTCTCCCACCTCGCCTACGGTGGCGTTCAAGTTTGGTGAGAAAACCAATGACCCGATGGCCATGTATCTCAATGACATCGCTACTATTCCGGCGAATCTGGCGGGAAGTCCCGCTATTTCCTTGCCGTCTGGGCTTTCGGATGGGTTGCCCGTTGGGTTCCAGATCCTTGCGCCAATCGGCGAGGATGCCCGCGCCTACCGCGTGGCGGCGGCGCTTGAGGAAGGCCTGGGTGGCTCGCTAGCTTCCCAGTGCCCCGCAGCCAGCTGGGAGGAAAAGTAATGGAAGAGCTCATGGATTTTTCTGAGGCGGTTGCCCGGTTCGATCCGGTCATTGGCCTTGAGGTGCACGTGGAACTTTCCACGGCTACCAAGATGTTCGATGCTGCCCCGGTAGAGTTCGGCGCGGAGCCGAACACGGATATTCAACCGGTGTCGGTGGGCCTGCCGGGGTCCCTACCGGTGGCCAACAAGCGTGCCATTGAGTACGCCGTGCGCCTGGGCCTGGCCCTGGATGCGGACATTGCCCGGCTTTCCCGGTTCGAGCGGAAGAACTACTTCTACCCGGACCTTCCGAAGGCCTACCAGATCACGCAGAATGCGCAGCCAATTATTATTGGCGGGCACATGGATCTGGAGTTGGAGGACGGCTTCACGTATCGCTTCCCGATTGAGCATGCGCACCTGGAAGAGGATGCCGGCAAGAACACCCACGTGGGTGGGGCGACGGGCCGCATCGAAGGCGCCAAGTATTCCCTGGTGGATTACAACCGCGCCGGTGTTCCGCTCATCGAGATCGTGTCCGATCCCGCCACGGGCGTAGGCAAGCACGCGCCGGAGGTTGCGGGTGCCTACGTGCGTTCTATCCGTGAGCTGGTGCGCGCACTCGGTATTTCCGAGGGACGGATGGAGCGCGGTAATATCCGCGCGGATGTCAACGTGTCCCTCCGCGAGAGCCCAGATGCGCCGCTCGGCACCCGTACTGAAACGAAGAACGTCAACTCCTTCCGGGGAATCGAGAACACCATCCGGTTCGAGATCCAGCGGCAGGCAGCCATTCTGGCGAGTGGCGGCACCATCCTTCAGGAGACGCGTCATTATGATGAAACGATCTCCGGCACGCGTGCGGGCCGCGTGAAGTCCGACGCCGATGACTACCGGTACTTCCCGGAGCCGGACCTGGTGCCCATCATCTGCTCTCCCGAGTACGTGGACGGCATTCGGGCCAATATGCCGGAGCTCCCGGCTGCGCGCCGCACGCGCGTTCAGAAAGAGTGGAAGCTCTCCGACGAAGAACTGCGTGACGTTATCAACGCCGGCGCACTGGATCTTATTGAGGATTCGGTGAAGGCGGGTGCCACGCCGGCCGGTGCCCGCAAATGGTGGATGGGTGATATCGCCCGGTTTGCCAAGGATAATGCGCTGGATCTTGAGGACGCGCCGGTGACGGCGGCGAACGTGGCCGAGCTGGACCAGCTGGTGCAGAGCGGCAAGCTCAATGACAAACTGGCGCGGCAGGCAATCGCCGGCGTGCTGGCCGGGGAGGGCACGCCCTCCGAGGTAGTGGCCAAGCGCGGGCTGGAAATTGTCTCCGATGATTCGGCGATTGAGAAGGCCGTGGATGAGGCACTTGCTGCCAATCCGGACATCGTGGAGAAGATCCGCGGTGGAAAGAAGCAGGCCGCTGGGGCCATCGTTGGCGCAGTTATGAAGGCAACGCGGGGCAAGGCGGATGCACGGAAGGTTCAGGAGATCATCCAGAAGCGTATCGCGCAGTAGCTAGTTGACAGTGGAGGAGGCGCCGGGCAGCTTGCCCGGCGCCTCCTGTGCATTGAACCTCTACTTGCCCATCCGCTTGGCGCGAATTTCCTCATACTCAAAACGATCGAGTTTTCCTAGGGAAACCAGCTTCGATTCGATGAGATCCAACGCGGTGTTGCGGTCATCCATGCTGTTGACAAAGTCCAGTTTGTCCCGATCCACCGTGACCAGCGCCGAGTGCGTGTATCCGGCCGCCCAATTCTGGTAGGCCTTATTGACGCGGTGGTAATAGGCCACTAGCTCTGGCTTGTCGCGGACGTCCTCCATATCCCGTCCACGGGCGGCGATCTGCGCCAACTCGTGATCCGGGTCAATCTTGAGGTAGACGGCCAGATCCGGGAAACCGTTCCACGGGCTGCCGTTCACATTCGCCTGCATCTCCTGTGAGAGCGTGAGGTAGACGTTGAAATCGGCGTCGTCAATTTCCCCGTTGTCGTGGAGCTGGGAGGCCATGACGAAATCGGATTCCAGGGAGGAATCCAGTACCGCATTTTCTTCGGTAATGGCACGTTTGAGCTGCTGGTAGCGGAAGGTGAGGAAGGCGATCTGGAGCATCACGCCCACGCGTTTACGCGATTCGGCGCCGGCCGCATAGAACTTTTCCAGCATGTCGTGAATCATCCCGTTGCCATCCACGTTCTCGTAGTAGGCCGAAGAACCCAGATCCTCCGCGAGGAGGGAGGTAAGCGTGGATTTACCCGCGCCGATACTGCCAAGGATGTAGATCACGATGCGCCTTTCACTAGGTGGTCCGGTCACTCGGTGACCGTTCCCCGGTCACGCGGCAAGTTTGCCAGCGGCCTCAGCCAATTTTTGTCGCTCCGGGCCTGGGTTCCAAGCCTGAGGCGCAAGAGGTTGGCCACACCGGCGTGCTGTTCGACGCCGGAGTGGGTGCGTGAGTACACACCAGCGCGAGCTGCGCGAAACGGGACCGGACGGCGTCGTCCCAACGGGCGGTGGACAAGGGCGTGCCACGACAGAAATCTTCGATAAACTAACGTCTGTTACGTCACGGGCACGCAACGGTGCGGCGCGCGTGGCGGACGGAAAGGAAGCAACGTGGTGCGAACAATCATTGTGACGGGTGCCGGCTCAGGCATCGGCAAAGCGACGGCGGATCTGCTGCGCGTACGTGGGGAAGAAGTAATTGGCCTGGATCTCAAGGGCGCGGACTACCCGGTGGACCTCTCGGATCGGAGCGCAATCGAGGCGGTAGCTGCACAGATTGCGCAAACCCACGATCACATTGATGGCCTGGTGGTTAACGCGGGCGTGTCCGCGCAGAATCCGCTGGCACTTAAGGTGAACTATTTCGGCGCGATTGACACAATTGAGGTGTTCAAAGCGCTGCTGGAGAAGTCCGAGGCGCCGCGTATTTCGGTGACGGCGTCGGCGGCGTCCCTGCAGCCCTCGGATCCGAAACTGCTCGAGTTGCTGCTGGCGGGGAAGCGTGAGGAAGCCATTGCACGTGGGCAGGAGCTGACCGACCAGGGTGGTATGACGGGCTACTTTAACTACTCCACGTCCAAGCGTGCCATCGCCCAGTGGGTACGGCGGCAGGCGCCCACGGACGAGTACGCGGGCAAGGGTATTCCGATCAACGCGGTGGGTCCGGGCGTGGTAGAAACCCCTATGACCAAGGAGCTGCTGGCAACGGAGGAGGGACGCAAGGCCACCTTCGCGGCGATGCCCGCACCACTCAATGGGGCCTCACATGCGGAGGACATCGCGGCGCTGCACGCCTTCCTTGTTTCAGCGGAGTTTCGCACCATGACCGGTCAGATTATCTACATGGATTCCGGCTTTGACACGTTGCGCCGCGGCGAGGATATCTGGCACGCGCCGAAGTCCATGGAGGACTAGGGCCACGGGCGCCCTCGCCGGTGGCACGTGCCCGTGAGGGCGTCCGCTCGCGGGCAATTGCGCGGCAATCGTGTCCGTGAGACGAAGATTGTTACCCAATGGACATTTTGAGCCGGTATTCTCACAGGAGAAGCAGGCAGGCACCATGAAAGGAATGTCATGTCACAGGAAAATCTGCCGCAGTTTCCCGCGGGTGCTCCCCAGGCTCAGGGGCCGCAGGATGGTAACTACCCGGGTGGAAACTACCCGGGGCAGGGCGCATATCAGCAGGGTAACTATCAGCAACCGGCCGGATATCAGCAGTATGGCGCACCTATGTACCTGGCTGAGCATCCGCGGGCCACCACGGTACTGGTGCTGGGCATCGTCGGAATCTTCATGGGCCTGCTGTCCTTTATCGCCTGGTACATGGGCGGTAAGGCACGCAAAGAGATCCAGGCCGGCGCTCCCTACCTCTGGGATGGAAGCCTGAAGACGGGCTACTACCTCGGCAAGGTATTCGGCATCATCTACATCGTGGGCATTGTGCTGTGGATCCTTATCGTTATCCTTGCGGTAGTTAGTGGTGGGATGGCTCAGGAAGGCTACTAGATACGTTTCACCGCCGATGCGCTTTGATGGCCCGAAAGCTGCTCCGGCGGTACGTTTTTCGGTTTGGCCCGGACGAAGCATAATCGTCCGGGCCAAATTGTGTATCGGAGCACAGTAGTACGGGAGGGGGAGTGCCAGGGTGGGCGACGGCGTCGTTGGGCACCGTGTAGACCGGCTCACGTATGTGTGGGCTATGCGGTGCGCAGGGCGGGAAGTAATACGCGCGGCGAGGAGGACTCGGCATGAGTACCGGAGAACCACGGCGGGAAAACGAAAGAATGAACGACGGCGATATTCAGCCCCGGGCGGCCTCCGGTGGCTATCAGGGAACGGATCGAGACCTATGGGGCCTGGTAGCAGGCATCGTATCCGTATGGCTGTTCGGGCACACGTTTAATAACATTGGTCCGGCTGTAGGTGAGGCGACAGGTATGTCCGCACCGCTCACCAATGTGGCCGTATCGCTCACCTCGCTCCTCGCGGGCATGCTCCTTGTAGGGTGGGGCAGCCTGGCCGATAGACGCGGACGGATGCGCATGATTGTGCTGGGCAACGTGCTCAATGTGGTGGGCTGCCTAATGATTGCGGCCGCAACCGGGACCGCCGGGCCGGCGCTGGTGATTGCAGGCCGGGCATTGGAGGGGCTGGCGCAGGGCGCCATCACGCCGGCCGTGCTGGCCACCGTAAACCTGTACTGGCAGGGCCGCGGCCGTGACCGCGCGATCTCCTGCATCTCTATCGGCAGCTTCGGCGGGGCAGCCGTGTCATCATTCGTAGCTGGCGCCTTAGCGTCCAGTCCGCTCACATGGCGGGCCGTATTTGTGCTTGGCGCTGCCGTATCCGTGCTCTGCCTCGTGCTGGTGCGCCACATTCCCGAATCGCGCACGTCCAGCCAGGAGCACCTGGACATCGCGGGGATTACCAGCTTGGCCGTCGGCATGCTGGCGCTCCAGCTCGCTATTACCTACGGACCAAAAATGGGACCGGCCTCGGCAGGGACGTGGGCGCTCGTCGTCGTATGTATCGCGGCGATTCTCCTATTCATTCACACCGAGCGCACCGTAAAGAATCCGCTCATTGATCTACGCGTTTTCCGGGTTCCCATGTACACCGGGGCGATTATGGCGAACTTTTTCCTCACCTCCACCGCGGGCCTTACGTCGGTCACGCTGTGGGTGCTGCAGCTCGCCGGCGGGCTGAGTACGGCCACCACGGGCACGCTGACGCTGGGATATGCGGTCGGTGTGCTGCTATTTGTGCGGCTCGGCGAGCGCATCATGAGGCGACGGGGTGTGCGCATGCCGATTCTGTTGGGTGCCGTGCTCATTCTGGTGGTCGGGCTACTTCGCATGACCACGTTCCTGCCACTTTCGGTGTACGTGACGCTCTGTGCCGTGGCATTCGTGATCTATGGGGTGGGCATCGCCGTCTATGCGACGCCGCTCACCACCGCCGCGCTGCGCCCGCTTCCGCAGGCGATGGCCGGGACGGGGATGGGGGCCTTTAAGATGGCGTCCTCCCTCGGGTCTGCGATTGGGCTCGGCGTAGCGGGCACCATCTTCACAACGGTGGCGGCCAAAGGTACCCCGGTTCTCACCCGGTTTATTACATTCCAGGGCGCGCAAAATAACGTAGCCGTGCGCGAGGCGGGTATCTGGGCGCTCGGTGCCGAGGTCATCATGTGTCTGCTCGCGATCGTGGCCATCCTGGTGTGGATTCGTGAGTCGGATAAGAACGCGGAGGCTGTGCGGGCGCTCGCGAAAGAGTAAGGCGCCGCTGCGGCGGTCCGTAGGTTGCCGTGGCGGAGTTCCCGGGATGGCACCGGTGTTCGTAATCAGGGTCTTGATGGGGCGGTAGCTGTGGTGAGAGCGTGTGGCCTGTGCCTAGCCTTGGGGATAGTAGGGCTCTACCTGATAGCCGCGGGCATTGAGTAGCAGATATGCCGCTGCGACCTGCGCCGTGTAGAGGCGCCATTCGAACGTGCTCCCGCCGTGTGCATCCATATAGGCGCATTCGTTCGCATAAAGCGGTACACGGATGGTCTTTTCATGTGCCGCATCTGCTGCACGCGCCATACCTTCCACGGCTTCGATCAACTCTTGCCAGAGATCATTGATGTTCTCGGCTACGTCCTTAGGCACGTGGTAGCGGCCTGACTCCCACCGGGCCGCTGTCCGGAGCTGAACAGTACTGAGTCTGGCTAGATCATTGAGCGATAAGCCCAGGAGACTGCGTTTGATCCTCAATTCCGCATTCTCCATGTACAGCTCTCTGGGCTGGTCCACTTCCAGATGGGCCTCTGTAGGCTGATTCGTGTTCATATGGGCCTCTCTAGGCGAATCCATAGTGGATGGTCTCTTCCCGCGAATCCCTGTTTGGGTAGGAAAGTAATATCTTCCATGACATTCTGCCATTACACGTGGCGAGATGCTGGAATGTATGCGGGATAGCGTGTTCGTTACCACCGGAGTACGTGTGGGTGCTCTTCCCAGCTCGCCCCGGAAGAGTCGGCTCCCCGACCGGGGTTGACCAGGATGCGGAAATACCCCCGCTCGCGCGGGGAAGAGCACGCTGTAGATTCGTCACCATTTGTTTAAACGGAAATACCCCCGCTCGCGCGGGGAAGAGGTAGCCGCGGTTGCTGAGTCGGGTGAGTGCTTGGAAATACCCCCGCTCGCGCGGGGAAGAGGTAGCCGCGGTTGCTGAGTCGGGTGAGTGCTTGGAAATACCCCCGCTCGCGCGGGGAAGAGCCGTCGTACGAATTGCGGGGAGTACTTCGTGCGGAAATACCCCCGCTCGCGCGGAAAAGAGAAGGTCAGCCTGTGGGTGTATCAGGATTCGCCGGAAATACCCCCGCTCGCGCGGGGAAGAGTAGTGGATACCGCGAAGACCGTAAGCCCGGCCGGAAATACCCCCGCTCGCGCGGGGAAGAGTCGTCCCAGGTTTCGACGCTGATCGATCCGCTAGAAATACCCCCGCTCGCGCGGGGAAGAGATTTCGGGGCGCCGGGCGGGAGTTGCAGACCGGGAAATACCCCCGCTCGCGCGGGGAAGAGGCGCTCGGAGTGAGCGTTACCTGTGTGATGTGGGAAATACCCCCGCTCGCGCGGGGAAGAGCACGGTTCGTTATCAATAGTTACAATCCGAACGGAAATACCCCCGCTCGCGCGGGGAAGAGTTAAGGCCGCAACCGACGCTGAATTGGCTGAGGGAAATACCCCCGCTCGCGCGGGGAAGAGAAAGAAAGTGGAACCGCACGCGAAGTCTGACCGGAAATACCCCCGCTCGCGCGGGGAAGAGTGCGCTTTACTGGCTACTGCCGAATTATCCACGGAAATACCCCCGCTCGCGCGGGGAAGAGGGGGTGCTCATGGTGGTGTCTCCTTTTGCGTGGGAAATACCCCCGCTCGCGCGGGGAAGAGCCACTCCACCACCTGGATGCCTGCCCGGCCCAGGAAATACCCCCGCTCGCGCGGGGAAGAGGGGGTGGTGGGTATGCTTGTGCTTCGTCGCCTTGGGGAAATACCCCCGCTCGCGCGGGGAAGAGACTAACCAATCCGCGGAATCAAGCCACCCGTGAATATTCAATCACGAAAATCTGGGCAAAAGTGGACCCAGGATGCAGTGAGCATGTTGAGGTGATCACGCTGCTAGACATGCCGCGAGCCCTCATTCCAGCGCGTACGCCTATCTGCGTTCGGATCAATTCGGGGCTGCACGCTTTCCGCTTGACTTACTGTGGACATAAGCAGCAGCCCATCGATGGTCAATACCGGTCGGCTCTGCTTACCCACGGAACGCACACTAAATCCCTGCTCGGTACCCGGCGCGCTAGTCACCATCGTCGCGGCTCCATTGCCGGTCGCCTCCATGCAGCGAAGCCACAGATAATCCGCTACGCGCGCCGAAAGTACGCCAACGTACAGGCCTGTATCTGCCTCGGAGAGGAAACGCGAGAGATAGCCGTGCAGGTAGTCGGGCACGGCGCGCACACTAATAACCGCGAACATCAGTCCCTACCTCCGTACTGTGTATGTCCCGCAACTTCACGGTTATTGCCACCGATCAACCTGTCGTCAGTGCGCGAGGGAAGGTGTGGAGTGAGAATCTCCTGCAGTGTAGCCACCATATCGACGATGACTTTGTGGCGGTGAACCTCGCTACGCAACTTTTTCCGGATCGAGGTGACCGGATCGGCGTCGTGCGAAGCGGAAAACACTAGCGGAATTGAGATTGATGGCTTATACATGTCAGCCAGATCAAAAAGGAGTGAACGGCCGTCTCCACGATGAATGATGCCGAGCGCTGGATTAATCCCCAGCACGCTGCATGCGGAGGCTGCGCAGCCATACAGGATGGAATTCGCGATGTTTAATCCCACGTTGACTGGATCGGTGGCGGCCGTGTCTCGATGAAATTTGATTTTCGCCTTCTTTGCCTCGTCGCGATACAAGTTTCTGATGGTTCGGCCCTCGAGTCCTCGCATCGCTGCAATAGTTCCGCCCGGCATCTTTTCGATACCCAGCTGCTTCTTGTAGAGAATCAGGGCGGCTTCGCGCTGGCGCGCCTCATTCGAGACCAGCCGCGCCTGCGCAATAGCCCAGCGTGCGGACGTGGTGAGCGACGTCGCCGTCGCATACGCATTCACTCCGCCGCCACCGGTGAAAATAACCGTCGCACCGGAGCGAGCGCAGGAAGCCATCGCCTCGTGCGAAATTGATGTGCCGGGCCCAAGCAGCAGCGCCGCAATGCCTGCTACAGGAATCTGCACGCGCGCAGTCATTTCCTCCTCAGCGAGCAATGCAATCACGCCCGTCCGATCCTGACGTAGCACCGCATGCTCCAGGTACAGGTAGGAGACACGGTCCTCCGCGCGTATCTGCTCGTTCGCCGGAATGGTAGAGAACGCGAGTGCTTCGGGCGAGTAGGCCATTGAGAGTCCTTTCATTGGCTCCTAGTAAGTCAGGAGGTCTCCCGTTCGGTGGTCGGGGCGATGAGGCCCAGCCGTGGGTCATAGAGGTATTCGGCGTTCGATACGGCCTTGTAGCGGCTGAGTAACGACGGCGACTCGTTGAGTGCCACCGTCTTGCCTAACTCGTCTAGCTTGGCGACGATGCTCCTTGGAATATTGATGGAACCTTCGAGTGCGCGCGTGACCGTTGCCTGGTCTTTCCCAGCGATGCGCTGGAGCACCGCCGGATCACCGTCCCAGGCCCCCGGAATAACGGCCGGATCCCCGCAGAGAATCGCGGGTGTCGCGGGATCGTCAATGAGGCGGGTGGAGGCTTCCTCGTCATTTACGTCACTGAGTGTGAGTGCAACAAAATCGCCCAGTTCAGTCATAGAGTCATCCAGTAGGGGCATCAGTTCGATCCGCGCGTTTTCACCACGGCTTGCCGCAAGGGCGTGTGCCGCGAATTCATCGAGGGCATCGTCATCCTCGTTCTGCAGCGTCTCCAGCGTGGCGGCGCAGCTATCGATAAAGTCCTGGCAGTCCTCCGGCACCCGCAGCGTGCTGTGCTCCGTCAGCCAGGCCTCCACGCGCTTGAGTTCGGCGCGGAAGTAAGGTTTTGTCTCCCAACCGTTCGTACTTGTGGACGTAATAGCGGCAACACTCAGTGAGGGGTGGCTGAGCCCCGGTACACGCGTGGAGCGTTTCGGATCCTCGCGCCGCCATGAGCGTCCCACGCGCTGAATAAGTGAGGGCGCCGGGCAGAGCTCGGTGCGAAGTAGATCTAGATCGATATCCAGCGACGCCTCAATTACCTGCGTGCCGATGACAAGTGTGCCCTCGCCGTCGCCGTTCTTACCTAGTTCCGCCTCAAGTTGCGCCGCACTCCGGTTACGATGCGCGGCCGTCATCCGCGAGTGAAGCACCAGAGCGTCCGGACATTCGGCGGCCACCTGCTGCGCTCGTGCCACGGTGTTGCAGATAAGTCCGATACGGGCCCGCGGATACTTAGCTCGCATGGCACGAATCCATTCCACGTGCCCTGCAACCATGTCGTCAATTGGGGTGTGGTCGAGGTGGAGCGCGATGATACGCGGGTTTGCCGCCACTGCAACGTGAGCGGGTGGATCTGTATGCTGCGGCAGCGCCTGGAGTCCTCGGGGCGGGACTTCCTCTGCGGAAGGGAATTCCGTGGGCGCCTCGGGCTCGTGATTCGCGTAGGCTTCCGTGAACGCGCGTCGCTGCCAGCTCGGCAGCGTGGCCGTCAGCACGGTGACCCGAGTGCCCGTCGCGCCGAGCCAGGTCAACAAATCCGTAAAGAGCTGGCTCTGGTACTGGTCGAGGGTGTGCGCCTCGTCCACCACCACGTGCGCGTTCGCAAGAGCGAGCAGCCGCAGGTGCGTCCACTTCGCGGGCAGGGCCGCGAAGAGCGCCTGATCTACGGTAGCGACGCATACCGGCGCCAGCAGCCGCGAACTACCCGAACGCACGAACTCGGTGGGATAGAGCCCGCCGTCGTCATTAATCGATGTTCCGTCCTGCCTATCCGCGCTCTGGGTACTCGCAGTAGTGACGGCCTGCTGGTAGAACGACGCCGTTCGCGCCATCCCGTGTGCTAGCGCGCCCACGTTGTGGGTGCCCTGGAAGGCCTCCTGGACGCGTGCCATCATGGCGTTCGTGGTGGCTTGGGTGGGGAGAAGGAAGAGGAGACGCTCGGCGCGGGTGGAGTGGCGGAGTAGTGCGGCTTCTGTTTTTCCGACGCCGGTGGGCGCCATCGCGATCCACAGCCCACCTCCGGTGGTGCGCGCCGCCTCCTGGAGCGGGCGCGGCGAATAATCGTGGAGGATGGCATGCTGCGCGGCCGCGGGTGAGCCCCAGTCATGGTAAATGCCGACGGTTGACTCCAAGCGGGCCGGTGCTTCCAGGCCGCGGGTTTGAATCCACTCGCGCGGGCGATCCAGCGAAATCTGGCCCGCGTCAACCATTTCCGTACCACGCACTACCCACTCGGTGCCTGAGGCGATGCGGTCCGCCAGTACGGTGAGGCCCGAGAGAAGCACGGTGACGACGGGTGACACGCGTTCCGGCAGATCAGTGGAGCTGATGCCGCATCCCGCGCTCACCAGGTCAAGCAGATCCTGGCGGACGTGCCCCCAGCCCAATTCCGTGGTGGCGTAGTCAAAGTCCTCGGCGATGAACTTGACTCCGCTCGTCCCATCAAACGGGAGCGTAAAGCGCCCGTGGTGCCCAAGAGATGGAAGAGTAAGCCAGCGACCTGCTGCTGGTGCATTCGATTTCCTGAGGACGGCGGTATCACCTGCCAGCGTGAGTGCCGAGACTCGTTCGTGGCGGCGGTGAGCAGGAACGTTCGCCCATTCGAGTAGTTCGGTCCGGTCGCTGAACTCCACCGGTTCCTCGGCAAGAATGCGCTCACGAACCGCAGGCCACGGCTCGCCTTTCTGCCGGGGCTGGTACTGGAATACGGGGGAGGCTTTCCCAACATCGTGTGTACCAGTTATCCATTGAACGATGCTGCGGGCGTGGGCGCCTCCGAGCCCCGCATTAATGAGTGCGCGCAGACCCGGGCGCAGCCAGAGGTCATAGAGCGCGCCCGCAATCGTGGCCGTATCCAGCAGATGTGCGGCCAGTGGGTACGTACCGGTTAGGCCGGACTGCTTTGCCCAAATGGCGCGGTGCGGATGAACCTTCTGCTCGGAACCGGGTTCGTTCGTCATGCGGATCCTCTAGGCAATCGGCATCACGGAGAGCAGGCCGCAGCCGTACGACTTCTCGCGGCCCACGCCCGCCAATTGCAGCGCGTGCAGCGCGTACTCGTCTCCAACCTGCGCAACGCCGTCAATGGTGTCCACCTGAAGCACAAAACCCTTGGTGGTTCCCTTCTTGCGTCGTGGCTTCCCGAGTAATTCGCGCGTGTGATTGAGAATCGTGACCTGCGTGAGTGCCGGTGAAAGCTTCGCGGAGAGCCACTCGGTGATACCGGGAAGCTCGCCGGTGGCATCGGCGTCGAACGGAATGGAATTGACCTTCGTTGCCTTCCCTTCCCGCGTACCTTCTTCCACGCTCTTCTTTCCCTTGCGCTGCACGGCATTGACGGCCACGCGGAAACGGATAGTGGTACCCGCTGGCACATGTGGGAGGGGTGCTTCCTTGACGTCCACGCCGGACACTTCCACGCTGGGGCGAACCCGCGACTGGATAAGGAAGTACGGCGCCTGGCCGGGCACATGGTCCAGGCGGAACAGCACGCCCAGTTCACTTCGCGGCGTGGAGGAATCAACGCTCGGGAAGAGGCTCATGACCGCGCGATGCCGGAATTGCGGCTGTGCGAGCAGTGACGGGTTGCCGGCGTGAAACTCGGCTCCGCGGGCGAGCGCCACATGGGCTGGGAGCCGGGTGAAGAACAGTGTGCTGGTCATGGTGCCCTCGATCGTCGTTGAAAAGGTAAAGTTCAGACATATCCTATTACGACGACGTGTGGAGGTGCCGGTGCGTAACGCATTGACTGAGATTGCCTGGGTGCGTACCACGGCTGGACCAATGACGGTACGGGACGTGCTACGCCAGGCTCACGATCCCGCCATTCACCTTCAGGCGTCTGATCCTGGTTACGTGGTGGGTACAGAGTTGCGTGTGCTGGCTGCGGTCACCGCGGTGGTACTGCGGTACGACGGCGCAGATCCGGCTACGGGCCGCGTCCACGATCCCGAACGCCTGGCCGTGCACGGGCTCAGTGAGGATGCTATTGGGCAGGCTATGGCCGTGCTCGAGCCCGGGGCTGATCTCGACGATCCGGTACAGCCATTCATGCAGCGGCCCGTGCTCACGCCAGCAGGGAAGAAAGATACCGCGCGGCGGATCGGCCCTGGCGATCAAGCGGTGAAGAAACTGCTTCCGTCAATGCCGCCGGATACCGGTGAGGACTTCTGGGATCTACGGGTGGCGCAGCCCGACCACCTCACGGTGGGGCCCGCTACGCTGGCGCTCGCGGTGTATCAGCATTACTCGATGGCTGGAAATGGCGGGTATGACGGGGATAAGCCGCAGATGGGAGCGCCCGGAATTCGCTATTACTCCAAGATGAGTGCCACCGAACTGATCTGGCGCGGTGATTCCCTGCTGCACACGCTGCTCATGATGATTCCGCATGAGTGGGTAAAAGGCGATGGGCTGCCGGCCTGGGTTGATCGAACGGGTGAGAAATCGGTGGTTCCCACTGGCCATCATCCGCTCTGGCGAGCCACCTGGAGCTCTAATACCTCCGCCACGTGCTGGGATGCTGCCGGGAACCTGGTAGGAACGCGCGTGGGTGGAATTCCCGCCGCATGGTATGTCCCGGAGATGGGAACCACGAAGGAAACACGCAAGGCATGGTGGGACCAGCGCAACGAAGCGGATCCGTTCTACCTGTACCTACCCGGGTTTGACGGTGCACTCAAGGCACAGCGCATTGACGTGGGCCGCGACGCGACGGAGCTGGCGGTCGAATGGGCTGCGGAAGGTCGGCTAGAGGACGCTCTCACTCGATCCTCGGGGCGCGTGCTAGCGCCCGATGCGGAATCTGCGCGGGTGGTGTTTATTCGACACCATATTGCCGGAACTGCCAGTTCTCCGAGTATCCGCCTTTCTGAGGTTGTCCGTCCAAATGAGGATGAATGGCGAATGGCTACTTCCGCTCGCATGGCTTTCGCGATCAAGAACGATGCCCGTCTTCTGCTTGATCTGCAGCGCGTAGTGGTGCGTCCTTTCCGTAAAGGTGGTCAAGGCGGTGCAAAGGGCGACGGTCAGTCAGCCAAGTTTCCGGGAGGGACGCTCTTTAACTTCGGTGTGCCGGACGCCGATGTGAGCACCACCTACTGGCGTGAGGTTGCTCCTGTGTATGAGGAGATCGTGCGGCTCGCAAGCCGAACGGAACGGCGCTTGCCGGAAGGTACGTACAAGACACTTCGGCGTGCCGTACTAGGTGCGTTTGACGCCGTGGTTGCGCCCTTCGGATCGAAGGATTTGGGCAAGGTTTACGCGGCGCGAGCGAACCTGGCAGGCCGGGTGAACGGGATACTAAGGAAGCATGGGAAGGAACCCGCAAACGGGGAGCTGACGGAGGGTAAGGAGAACGATGACTGAACGCGAGAAAACCGCTGAGGCCTGGGGGCCGTTGTTGGCCACCATACTGGCGCAGCGCAATGAGCCCGAGTTTCGCCGCGAACGTGCGGCGCTGCGCAAGGGCATCACGCCGGCCACTGAGACCTGGGCGTATCCCTACGTCCTGCCCGTTCTCAGCCTCGGGGCTTCTGCGGCGACACGCACAGCGCTGCTGCGCAGCCTCGCCATGGCGGCCGAGTACCTGTCCGTGCCGCAGCGGCCGAACGACGGGCGGCGCGCCTCGGTAGGAATATGGGCCTGCCGCGTGGAACTGGAACGAAGTGGCAAGACGGGATTTGACCTGCTTCAGGACCCAGGGCTCATAGGCACGCGGTTAGCAACCATCCATACCCTCACCGTAGAGGAGGCGGCAGCCACTCTGCGCCGCATCTTCGACCTCGCCGTCCAACTGGGCGAACCACCCGCTGTCGACTACTTTGACCTCACCCGGACGCTCCTGCAGTGGGGCAACGGGACCTCCGCGGCGTCGCGCGAGGTGCGTACTCGAATCCTGCGGGACTTCTACTCCGGAAGCTTGAAGGACGGAGCTGCAGGCGACGTCGGCCAAGAACCTAGTGAACCTACAGATGGTGAGCGCTAGACCGGCGGCAACCATTCAACCAACCGACTACTTCTAATCCCCACCACATCAAGGAGAAATCAATGGCTCGTAATCTGACAATCCACCTGGCCCAGGAGTTTCCATACTCCAATCTCAACCGCGATGATGCGGGCTCCCCGAAGCGCATCCTTCAGGGAGGCGTTCTCCGAGCCATGCTGTCCTCGCAGGCGATCAAGCGCGGTATTCGTACCATCTATGAGAACCAGAGCATGGACCTCTCGGTCCGCTCAGGTCGGCTCGCGGACGAGGTCGCGGCGGCGGCGCTTGAGCTTGACGGTTCGCTCGACAAGAAGAAAACTGAAAAGGAAGCCGCAAAGATCATCGGTCAGCTCACCAAGGGTGGCGAGAGCGAGGGCGGTAGTGACCGCTCGGCGTGGCTGAGCTCCGAGGAACTGGCTACAGCCGCTAAGACGGTGGCTGATCGCGTTGGCGGCGGAGCCACAGATAAGGTGGACGCGAGCGCCTATATGACCGAGGGTGCTACGGGTTCACTGGCGATCGCCGCGTTCGGCCGGATGTTCGCCAACTCTCCGGAATTTGGTACCGAGGCGGCGCTGTCGGTCTCCCCAGCTGTGACCACTCATCAGGCAGTAATTGAAGCTGATTATTTCTCCACGGTGGATGACGTAAAAGTTCGGGAGCGCGAATCTGGCGCAACCTTCCTCGGCACGACTCAGTTCACCAGCGGTGTGTTCTATCGCGCCATCACAATTGACCGTGACCAGCTCAAGGAAAGCTGGTCAGGCTGGGACCTTCCGGGAGCGGACGAGAAGCTGGGCCTGCTGGTGGACGCAATTCTGTACGGCCTGCCGCGCGGCAAGGAGCACTCGACGGCGCCATACGTCCAGCCGGCACTGGTGCTCGCCGAAGAACAGAAGTACCGGGTGGCCTACGGGTTCGATACCCCGGTGGAGGCTGCATCGGACGGCGGATACCTCGCGCCGACCGTGTCCGAGCTGGCGCGTCAGTACGCGGCTGCACGGCGCTTCGATCCGGATAACTTCGGCGAACTCTCGCTGGTCACGGGTACGTATGAAGGCCTGGCGAACGAATTTACCGGCACCTCGGTGGTTACCAAGCGTGAACTCATCGACGCGGTAGTGCGGTGGATTCGCAGTGAGTAAGTCGATTTATCTACGCCTCGCGGGTCCGCTGCAATCCTGGGCGGGCAGCACTGTGACGGGCAATTTTGTTCGAACGGAGCGGATACCCACACGCTCGGGGCTGGAAGGGTTGATTGCGGGGGCACTCGGTGCGCGCCGCGGGCAGTGGCCGGAGTGGCTCTCCACACTCGACTTCAGCATTCGAGTGGATGCCGATGGCGCCCTGACGGATGATTTCCAGACCATCAACAGGCGAGATTCGGAGGAAGATTTTCGGTCGCGCCTTTTCATCATGCTTGGGCAGAGTGCGAGTAAAGCACGCGGCAACGGCCTGGTCTACACGCCTGACGCGCAGCACGGCACAAGCATCACTAAACGCACCTACCTTGCCGACGCCGAATTCATCGTGCGCATCACCAGTGAGGAGCACGGGGAGGAGATTGCTGAGGCGCTTCGGAAGCCGGTGTTCTCAACCTATCTGGGGCGGAAGGCATTCGTGGCAGAGTTTCCGTTCTTCCTTGGGGTAGGGCCCGCCGCCGTGTGGGAGAGCTTGCCGATAGTTGTGCGTGCTGATCGAGACGAAGGTGTTGTTGCGCATTCGGGTGAAGAACGCGTAGCGCGTCCCACCGCCGACGTCGATCGGGGCACTATCGATGCAACCGCAGTTCCTCGAGTCCCGCTGCACGTGGTCGAATACTCGCCTGGGCTGCCGGCGCGGCATCTGCGTCAGCAGTTCCCTCAGGTCAGTAGTCGGGAGGAATGGCTCCAGTACGTGGGAGAAACGTTGGAGCGGTCGATCGCCGTGTTGTAGATGCGTACTAGGACTGTGCACCGTTGAGTTAGCGATCGCGCTCGTTTTATAAGGCCCGCCCACATTGTGGGTGGGCCTTATTTTGTATTTTGAGATGATGCTGTCTATTGGGTGATTGGTGGTTGTGGGGTGTGGTGTGGTTCATGGGTTTGTGGTGTTGTGTGGTGTTGTGTGGTGTTGTGTGGTGGTGGGGGTGGTGGGTATGCTTGTGCTTCGTCGCCTTGTGGTGGTGCTTGGTTTTCTCCCTTTGGGGGTGGCTGGGTGGTGCTGTGGGGTGGTGTTTTCTCCTTCCTGTGTGCTTGGGGTTGTTCTGGGTGTGTGGGGTGTGGGGGTGGTGGTTGAGTGCTTGATAGTGTGTTGACTTTTGAGAGTAAGAACAGGCTGGCTGTGCTCCTTTTTGTGGGGGTTGGTTGGTTTGTTGTTTTTGTGAGTCGTTTTGGCTTTCTGGTTTTTGTGGAGAGTTTGATTCTGGCTCAGGACGAACGCTGGCGGCGTGCTTAACACATGCAAGTCGAACGGTAAGGCGCCTCAACTTGTTGGGGTGTACACGAGTGGCGAACGGGTGAGTAATACGTGAGTAACCTGCCCTTCCTTTTGGGATAAGCCTTGGAAACGGGGTCTAATACTGGATATTCTGCGTCCCACGCATGTGGGGTGTTGGAAAGGGTTTTTCTGAGGGGGGATGGGCTCGCGGCCTATCAGCTTGTTGGTGGGGTGATGGCCTACCAAGGCGGTGACGGGTAGCCGGCCTGAGAGGGTGACCGGCCACATTGGGACTGAGATACGGCCCAGGCTCCTACGGGAGGCAGCAGTGGGGGATATTGCACAATGGGCGGAAGCCTGATGCAGCGACGCCGCGTGGGGGATGACGGCTTTCGGGTTGTAAACCTCTTTCGCTGGGGAACAAGGCCTTGAGTGTTCTTGGGGTTGAGGGTACCTGGATAAGAAGCGCCGGCTAACTACGTGCCAGCAGCCGCGGTAATACGTAGGGCGCGAGCGTTGTCCGGAATTATTGGGCGTAAAGAGCTTGTAGGCGGCTTGTTGCGCCTGCTGTGAAAACTTGGGGCTTAACCCTGAGCGTGCAGTGGGTACGGGCAGGCTAGAGTGTGGTAGGGGTGATTGGAACTCCAGGTGTAGCGGTGGAATGCGCAGATATCTGGAAGAACACCGATGGCGAAGGCAGGTCACTGGGCCATTACTGACGCTGAGAAGCGAAAGCGTGGGGAGCGAACAGGATTAGATACCCTGGTAGTCCATGCTGTAAACGTTGGGAACTAGGTGTGGGGTCCTTCCACGGGGTCTGCGCCGTAGCTAACGCATTAAGTTCCCCGCCTGGGGAGTACGGCCGCAAGGCTAAAACTCAAAGAAATTGACGGGGGCCCGCACAAGCGGCGGAGCATGCGGATTAATTCGATGCAACGCGAAGAACCTTACCAAGGCTTGACATCTACTTGGACATGCCAGAGATGGTGTGGCCCTTTTAGGGCGGGTAGACAGGTGGTGCATGGTTGTCGTCAGCTCGTGTCGTGAGATGTTGGGTTAAGTCCCGCAACGAGCGCAACCCTTGTCTCGTGTTACCAGCGGTTTGGCCGGGGACTCACGAGAGACTGCCGGGGTTAACTCGGAGGAGGGTGGGGATGACGTCAAATCATCATGCCCCTTATGTCTTGGGCTTCACGCATGCTACAATGGCCGGTACAGAGGGTGGCGATACTGTGAGGTGGAGCGAATCCCTTAAAGCTGGTCTCAGTTCGGATTGGGGTCTGCAACTCGACCCCATGAAGTCGGAGTCGCTAGTAATCGCAGATCAGCAACGCTGCGGTGAATACGTTCTCGGGCCTTGTACACACCGCCCGTCACGTCATGAAAGTCGGCAACACCCGAAGCTCGTGGCCTAACCCTTGTGGGGGGAGCGGTCGAAGGTGGGGCTGGTGATTGGGACGAAGTCGTAACAAGGTAGCCGTACCGGAAGGTGCGGCTGGATCACCTCCTTTCTAAGGATTGAAACCATGATGGGCTGCTTGGTGTGGCCTGTGTTTGTGTGGTTTGTGTGTGGATGCTCTCTGGTCTTCATGCTGTCAGGTTCTGGGTTACTGGCCCTGTGACTATCCATGTGTGGATGCGCGCGTTATGTGTGTGTTTGTGCGTGGTGTTGGTGTGGTGGTTGTGAATTGTATAGTGGACGCGAGCATCTTTAGATTTTGTTTGTAGGTTGTGTTGGGCGTTCGGTGGATGCCTTGGCATGATGGGCCGAAGAAGGACGTTGTAGCCTGCGATAAGCCTCGGGGAATTGGCTAGCGAGTTTTGATCCGAGGGTGTCCGAATGGGGAAACCTGGCTGGGGTGATGCCTGGTCGCTGCCTCCTGAATTGATAGGGGGGTGGTGGTAACGCGGGGAAGTGAAACATCTTAGTACCTGCTGGAGTAGATATTCCGTGAGTAGTGGCGAGCGAAAGCGGAGGAGCCTAAACCTAGTGTGTGTGTTGAGCCGTCGGGTGGTGCATGCTGGGGGTTGTGGGACGTGTCTTTATCCTGACCGACGTTGGGGTGCGTAGTGATAAACCTGGGTGATAGGTGAAGGGTCTGGGAAGGCCTGCCGGAGAGCGTGAGAGCCGTGTAACTGGAATTGCCTGGGCTGCGTTGATGTGTTCCCGAGTAGCACGGGGCTCGTGGAATCTCGTGTGAATCTGCCATGACCATGTGGTAAGGCTGAATACCTGTTGTGACCGATAGCGGATAGTACCGTGAGGGAATGGTGAAAAGTACCCCGGGAGGGGAGTGAAATAGTGCCTGAAACCGGGCGCCTACAATCCGTCAGAGCTCCTGTGTGGGGGTGATGGCGTGCCTATTGAAGAATGAGCCTGCGAGTTAGTGATGCGTGGCGAGGTTAACCCGTGTGGGGTATCCGTAGCGAAAGCGAGTCTGTTAAGGGCGGTAGTTGCGTGTTCTAGACCCGAAGCGGGGTGATCTACCCATGGCCAGTGTGAAGCATGTGTAAGAGCGTGTGGAGGCGCGAACCCACTTCAGTTGAAAATGGAGGGGATGAGCTGTGGGTAGGGGTGAAAGGCCAATCAAACTCCGTGATAGCTGGTTCTCCCCGAAATGCATTTTGGTGCAGCGTGTTGTGGTCTGCCTTGGAGGTAGAGCGACTGGATGGTGGACGGGCCCTGTCGGGTTACTGATATCAGCCAAACTCCGAATGCCAGGGACAGGTAGCAGCGCAGTGAGACTGTGGGGAATAAACTTCATGGTCGAGAGGGAAACAGCCCAGACCGCCGGTTAAGGCCCCTAAGTGTGTGCTAAGTGGGAAAGGATGTGGAGTTGCTGTGACAACCAGGAGGTTGGCTTAGAAGCAGCCATCCTTGAAAGAGTGCGTAATAGCTCACTGGTCAAGTGATTCTGCGCCGACAATGTAGCGGGGCTGAAGTACACCGCCGAAACCGCGGCAATGATCATCATCCTTGTGGTGGTGTTGGGTAGGGGAGCGTCGTGTTCGAGGTGAAGCAGCCTGGTGATGGGTTGTGGATTGGACGCGAGTGAGAATGCAGGCATGAGTAACGAGAGGCGGGTGAGAATCCCGTCCGCTGTATGACTAAGGGTTCCAGGGGCAGGCTTGTCCGCCCTGGGTTAGTCGGGTCCTAAGGCGAGGCCGTCAGGCGTAGTCGATGGGTGACCAGTTCATATTCTGGTACCGGTAGAGAACCGTCCGTGTGGTCCGTGTTGATGCTAACCACCCCAAACTGTCTGTCCTGTGCAGGATTTTTCTTGTATGGGTGGGCGGGGCGGCGTGGGGTCCGAAGTACGGGTCGCAAGCGTGGTAACAGGTGTGACGCAGAGTGGTAGTTCAGCGTGTCTTATGGCTTGGCACGTTCAAGGGTGTGGCCCGTTTTCTAGGTAAATCCGGGAGACGTGTGGGTGAGGCCTGATGAGGACCCAGTATATGGGGTAGTGAATGATCCTGGGCTGCCGAGAAAAGCATCGACGCGAGGTTTGAACCGCCCGTACCCGAAACCGACACTGGTGGTCTGGTAGAGAATACTAAGGCGTGCGAGTGAATCATGATTAAGGAACTCGGCAAAATGCCCCCGTAACTTCGGGAGAAGGGGGACCTGAGACTTGGCATGCCCCGTGCGGGTATGTGGGGTTGAGGGTCGCAGAGTCTAGGGAGAAGCGACTGTTTATCAAAAACACAGGTCCGTGCGAAGCTGTAAGGCGATGTATACGGACTGACGCCTGCCCGGTGCTGGAAGGTTAAGCAGACTGGTGAGCACTCCTTGTGGGTGTGAGGCTGGGAAGTTAAGCCCCAGTAAACGGCGGTGGTAACTATAACCATCCTAAGGTAGCGAAATTCCTTGTCGGGTAAGTTCCGACCTGCACGAATGGCGTAACGACTTCTCCACTGTCTCGATCATGAACTCGGTGAAATTGCATTACGAGTAAAGATGCTCGTTTCGCGTAGCAGGACGGAAAGACCCCGGGACCTTTACTATAGCTTGGTATTGGTGTTCGGTACGGCTTGTGTAGGATAGGTGGGAGACGGTGAAGCAGTCACGCTAGTGGGTGTGGAGTCATTGGTGAAATACCACTCTGGCCGTGTTGCACTTCTAACCTCGACCCGTGATCCGGGTCAGGGACAGTGCCTGGTGGGTAGTTTAACTGGGGCGGTTGCCTCCTAAAAAGTAACGGAGGCGCTCAAAGGTTCCCTCGGCCTGGTTGGTAACCAGGTGGTGAGTGTAAGTGCACAAGGGAGCTTGACTGTGAGACAGACATGTCGGGCAGGTACGAAAGTAGGAACTAGTGATCCGGCAGTGGCTTGTGGAAGCGCTGTCGCTCAACGGATAAAAGGTACCCCGGGGATAACAGGCTGATCCTTCCCAAGAGTTCATATCGACGGAATGGTTTGGCACCTCGATGTCGGCTCGTCGCATCCTGGGGCTGGAGTAGGTCCCAAGGGTTAGGCTGTTCGCCTATTAAAGCGGTACGCGAGCTGGGTTCAGAACGTCGTGAGACAGTTCGGTCCCTATCCGCTACGCGCGTTGGAGAATTGTGAAGGGCTGTCCCTAGTACGAGAGGACCGGGATGGACGAACCTCTAGTGTGCCAGTTGTTCCGCCAGGAGCACGGCTGGTTAGCCACGTTCGGGAGGGATAACCGCTGAAAGCATCTAAGCGGGAAGCCTGCTTCAAGATAAGTTCTCCTACCAGCCCTGTGGGGTTGGGTGAGGCCTCCTAGAGATGATGGGATGGATAGGCCGGAAGTAGACGCCTTGTAAAGGGTGGAGCTGACCGGTACTAATGGCCGAAAACCTACACGATTCTTTCTTGTTGTTCGCGTCTACTATACGATTCACGGCCCCCACGCCTAGTCGGCAGGGTTGTGGTGATCCATGCTTGTGGCGGTGGTCATGGCTGTGGGGAAACGCCCGGTCCCATTCCGAACCCGGTAGCTAAGCCCGCAACGCGCTGATGGTACTGCACTCGATAGGGTGTGGGAGAGTAAGACACCGCCGCCCACAAACCCCAGAGGGGGGTGCTCATGCGAGCACCCCCCTCTTTTTCACACCCACACCCCACGAATCGCCTGGCCACTATATGGACAGCCGGGACTAACAGCATTCATGTTCTTTAGTCTGAAGGTTATGTCCAAGAAGTCGCACAGGGCTGGGCGAGTCAGCTCGTCCTCCCTGATCATCACGTCGCTGATGCTGTTCTCAATGTTCTTCGGCACAGGCAATCTCATCTTTCCGCCGCTGTTGGGGCAGGACGCGGGAACGAATCTATGGCCGGCGATTGTGGGCTTCTTATGCTCGGGAGTGGCGCTACCAGCGCTGGGTGTCATTGCCATTGCGGTGTCGGGGCACTCCGTGAAAGACCTTTCTAACCGGGTGGGGCCGGTGTTCGGGGTGGTGTTCCCAATCCTGGCGTATCTTTCCATCGGCACCTTTTATGCGTTACCGCGCACAGGTGCGGTGAGCTTTGCTACGGCCATCACGCCGTTGACCGGTTGGGATTCGGCGTGGGCGTCTGCTGCGTTCAACGGCATCTTCTTCGCCGTCACCCTGGCACTCTGCTGGAACCCGAATGGGGTGTCGGATGCGCTGGGGAAGTTCCTTACCCCGGCACTGGTGGTGCTCCTAGTGATCCTGGTGACGGTGGCCCTCGTGAATTTCCCGGGTACGGAAGGCGTGCCAACGGAAAAGTATGCGACGGCACCCTTTGCGGCTGGACTGCTTGAGGGGTATTTGACGATGGATTCCATCGCGGGCCTGGCGTTCGGCATCGTGGTGATCACGGCGCTTCGTGGCCGTGGTGCCACGGGTGGGGAAGTTGTCCGTGGCACGGTTCGATCTGCCCTCGTGGGCGGGGGACTACTCGCCGCCGTGTACGTGGGGCTTGGTCTCATCGGTTCGAAGATGCCGGACGGTAGCCAATTCGAGGACGGGGCAGACCTGCTGACTTCGGCGGCGCGCATGGCGATCGGCGTCGGCGGACAGGCGGTGTTCTCGCTTATCGTGCTACTTGCGTGTCTTACCACGTCCGTTGGACTGACGGCCGCCACCTCCGAGTTTTTCAATACCCTCTGGCCGCGCATCTCCTACCACACCTGGTGCGTCTGTTTCTCCTTACTCTCCTTCGGTCTGGCCACGCAGGGCCTTGAGACGGTCCTGAAAGTGGCAGCGCCGGTTGTGGCTTTCATCTATCCGCCGGCGATTGTGCTCATCCTGATGACAATCGTTGAGGCACTCGTGCGCCGGCACGCCGTGTTCCACTGGCTGTTCGTACTCCCTATCTGGGTAACGGTGGGCTGCTCGGCGCTTGAGACGCTCGCGGATTTCCACGTGGGTGGGACGGTGCTGAGCCGCGCAATTGGCTGGGTCCCGCTGTACGGCCAGGGGCTTGGCTGGGTGGCGCCGGCGCTACTGCTCGGCGTTGTGCCCGGTCTGGTGGGCGATATCTGGGAGGCGAAGCATCGGCCGGAGCGGGTGGCGGAGCGACGACGCCGTCGAGATGCGGCCCTGCTCGGTGCAGACGGCGATACGGTTGCGGTGGAGAGCATGGATATGGTGGCCGATGCTGACGTCATGGTGAGCGCAGGGGTGGCCGTGCCCTCATCGCCGGTCGTGGCGAACGCGAGTGTGGGTGAGGACGTTTCTCAGCCCTTACCATCGCGATAGAATCATTCAAAGCGCCCGGCGATGGCGCGGAAAGGTGGAGCTGTGGCACATACTCCAACGCCCGCGGACGTAGCTACTGACGCCCCTGCCATCCGCATTCACGGCGCCGGCACGGGCGGCTGGGCACTCATCCGCGCCCTGGAACTGCTAGGAGTGGACACCGTATTCGGTCTCCCCGGGGATCTGGCTGCACCCGCGTTCGCCAGGCTGCATACAAGTAAAAGCCTTCGCGCGGTGACCGTGCGCCAGGAGCAGGGTGGGGGACTCGCGGCAGAAGGCTACGCGCAGGCTACCGGCAAGGTGGGGGTGGTGCTCACCGCCTCTGGCCCGGGTGCCGCCAGCCTTGTGACCCCACTGCTTGACGCGATGGCCGATTCGGTTCCCCTCGTGGCAATCACGGGCCGCGTTGGTTTCGCCGCCGTGGGCAAGGACTCCATGGACGAGGCGGACATTGTTGGGGTGTCCATTCCTGTCGCTAAACACTCATTACTGGTCACTCGCGCCGAGGAAATACCATCCGCCGTGAGCGAGGCATTCTATCTGGCCTCCACCGGCCGGCCCGGGCCCGTGCTGGTGGATATCACCCGCTCAGCGCTCCTGGGGAAAGCCCACTTCGAATGGCCGGCTCCCATTGATCTTCCGGGCTATCACCCGGTGACAACACCGAATGCACGGCAGGTGCGATCCGCCGGCGCACGGCTAGCCAGTGCGCACCGCCCGGTGCTATACGTGGGCGGCGGGGTGGTGAGCGGCCGGGCAACCGGGGAGCTCGCGGAGTTAGCCGAAGCGACGGGCGCCGCCGTGGTCACCACACTTGCCGGGCGCTCCGCGTTTCCGTCAGCCCATCCGCACAATTTGGGCATGCCCGGGCGCTATGGCACGGTGCCGGCGGTGGCGGCGTTGCAGCAGGCGGACCTCATCGTGGCAATTGGGGCGCGTTTTGCGGAGCAGGTGACCGGCGCGCTCAGCCGCTTTGCCCCGGATGCCCAGATAGTTCACGTAGACATTGATCCGGCAGAGATTTCCCGCGTTCGAGAGGCGGACGTGCCCATTGTTGGCGACGCCAAAGAAACGCTACCCGCGATCACAGCGGCTTTCCGTTCCCACAAGCGCTGCGCGGACCATACAAAGTGGTGGGAATATCTGGATGGCCTGCGGGCCGCATTCCCGCCCGGGTACCCGAATGTGCACAGCGGCGCCATCCGCCCCGAGTACGTGCTGGACCGGCTAGGGAAACTGGCGCCAGATGCAATCTGGGTGACCGGCACGGGCCGACAGCAGCTTATGGCTGCTCACTTCCTCCCGGTTGAACGCCCCGGGCAGTGGATTGCCGCCGCGGGCGCGGGCACCCAGGGTTTTGCGCTTCCCGCCGCCATCGGCGCGCAAATTGGTCAACCTGGCGCGGCCATCTGGGCGATCGACGGCGAGGGGTCCTTCCTGCGCACCGCACAGGAGCTGGCCAGTGCCCGGGCGGAGAGCGCGCCGGTCAAGGTGGCCCTCATCGATAATGCCGAACCGGACTTCACGGGTAGCAGGATCCCCGATTTTGCCGAGTTGGCCGTGGCGCTGGGCGGCGCGGCCAAGCGGGTGGAGCGCCCGAACGACGTCGACCCCGCAATTCAGTGGGCAATGAGCGTGCGAGACCGCCCCGTCGTCGTCGATTTTCGTACCACGCGGGTGACGGATCGGTGGCCCGTGGTCGGTGACGAGCTCCCCGACAGCGTGCTTGCCGAGGCTCGCGCGATGCGCCCCAGTTTCGAGGAGGATGAATGAGCCGCCACACGCTCGCCGTTTTTGCTGAAAACGCACCCGGTGTCCTCACGCGCGTGTCGGGATTGTTCGCGCGCTCGGACTACAACATTATGTCCATTACCGCCTCGGATACGGAGCATCCTCGCATTTCCCGCATCACCGTGGTGGTGGAGGCGGAGCCGGCGCCGCTGGAGCAGATCATTAAGCAGCTCAATAAGCTTATTAACGTGTTCAAAGTGGTGGAGCTGGAGCCGGATGATGCGGTGCTGCGCAGTCTCCTCCTGGTCAAGGTGGCGGCCACGGATGAGAGGCGCGGTTATGTGCTGCAGATTGTGGAGATGTTTCGCGCCCACGTTGTAGATGTTGCCGCGGATGCGATCACCATTGAACTCACTGGCTCGGACCAGAAAATTAACGCGTTCCTGATGGCACTCAAGCCGTATGGGATTAAAGAACTGGTGCAGTCGGGTACCGTGTCGATTGGGCGCGGTGCCCGCTCGCTCACCGAACGGGTGAGTCAGGAGCTGGATCAGCGGCGCTAGGAAGGATCACCGTGGAGGAACTGTACTTTGACGACGACGTGGACCTTGCCCCGATTCAGGGCCGGGTTGCGGTGATGGGCACCGGGGTGCTCGCGCGGGCCCATGCGCTTAATCTGCGAGATTCCGGCGTGGATGTGGTGATCGGTGCGGGCGGGGATACGGCGGCGATCGCGGAGCTGCAGGACTACGGCTTCCCGGTGGTGGAGCCGGCCGAAGCGGCATCCGGTGCGGATGCCGTGGCAATACTGACGCCCGTTCAGGAACAGGGTGAAGTGTGGGTGCAGGTCGAACCGGCGTTGGGCCGGGATGTGGCGATTGTGCTGGGTGCCGGGTTCGCTATCCACTTCGGTTTTATTCGTCCGTCGCGTACGCACGACGTCGTACTGGTCGCCTCCCAGGGCGCCGCCGAGGACGTTCGGGGCGAGTTCGAGCGTGGACGCGGCGTGCCGGCCATGGTGGCCGTGCAACAGGATGGCAGCGGGGCCGCGTGGGAAGTGGCGCTCGCCTACGCGAAGGCCGTGGGCGGAACCCGCGGGGGAGCGGTGCCAACCACGTTTGCCGAACAGACGGAGGCGTCTCTCTTCGCCTCCCAGGCCGTCACCGGCGGGGTGGCCCGGCTGCTTGAGGACGCCTATGGAGCGCTCGAAGCACGCGGATTCACCCCCGAGATCGCTGAGCTCGCCGTGAGCCGTGCCCTGGCCGGGGCAGCTCACGCGTTTGCCGAGGGCGGCGTGGCGGGGATTCACGGCGCCCGTTCCACCGTGGATGAATTCGGTGATTACACGGCAGCCGCCGCCATCGCGGAGGGACAGCAGGATCGCATGGCGGCCGCACTTGATGCCGTGCATACCGGAGCGTTCGCCCAGGCGTTCGTGAACGACGTGGCGGCGGGTGCGCCGCGGCTGCGTGAGGAACGGGAACGGCGCGCGGACGCGCCAATCGACCGCGCCGCCGCGGATGTGGCACAGCTGTACGCCAGGCGCAGGGCCTAGTTTCGGCTTCGGGTCTGGCGGGGTGCTCTTTTACCTGCCGGGCGGCCGTGAGGATCGCCACCGCTTAGCTCCGTGAGCGGGGTGCCAAGCTCCGTGCCAGACCCGCCCGGCGGCCACGATGCCTGGTTCCGCGTCCGGCGGGGCCTACAGGCTGCGGAAAATTGCCGCTACCGCCTGCCCGCCACCGATGCACAGCGTCACCAAAGAGAACTCCACCCCGGTGGCCCGCGCGCCCAGGATGGCGCGCAGCGCAAGTGCCGCGCCCGTTGCGCCCAGCGGGTGGCCAAGCGCAATGGCGCCGCCCAGCGGATTGGTGATTTCCGGATCCAGGTGTGCCTCCCGCATGACGGCTACGGCCTGGGAAGCGAAGGCCTCATTCAGCTCAATCCAGCCGATGTCCCCGAGGCTAAGGCCTGCCTTCTTCAGCACCTTTGGAATTGCCAGTGTGGGGGCGAAACCCATGAGCGCCGGGTCGATTCCCACGCTGGTGAAGGCCACCAGTTCCGCCAGTGGCGCGAGACCACGCGAGTGGGCGGTATCCATCCGTGTCAACGTAAGTGCCGCGGCGCCGTCGTTTATACCGGAGGCATTACCGGCCGTCACTGTGCCGCCCTCTTTAAACACGGGTCGCAGTTTCGCTAGTTGCTCCATGGTGACGTGAGCACGCGGATGCTCCTCCTCCGTCACCACCGTGTCACCCTTACGGGTGTGAACCGTAAACGGGATACGCTCGCGGTCGAAAGCTCCGGCCTTGATAGCCGCCTGGGCGCGGCGTTGAGACTCCACGGCGAAGGCATCCTGATCCTCGCGGGAGATGTGGTAGCGCTCAGCCACGCGCTCGGCCGTCATGCCCATGGGCACGCCCAGCATGGGGTCGGTGATAAGACACATGGTGCCATCGATGAGGGTGCGGTTGCCCAGTTTGAAACCGCCGCGCGAATAATCGAGGAAAGGCTGCTGGCTCATCGATTCCACGCCGCCGGCGATGACCGTATCCGCCTCGCCCGTGAGCAGGTCGAGTGCGCCGTTCCATAGGGCCTGCAGCCCGCTTCCACACAGCCGATTAATCGCGTAGGCCCGCGACGCCTGACTCGCACCCGCCGCCAGGGAAGCGCGACGAGAAAGATAGGCGTCCGGCCCGGTTTGCCCCACATTCCCGATCACGAACTCGTCCACGTCCGTCACCGCGATGCCAGCCCGCTGTGCCGCGGCTCCAATCACCGCCGCGCTCAGCTGATAGGCAGGTACATCCTTGTAAACACCGCCAAAACTACCCGTGGGCACACGTGCGCCGCCCAGAACTGCGATACCCGGAGTTCTCACTCCATCTCCTCACACTTGAACCGCCGCGGACGCCCAATTATCGGCCGGCCGCCAGCAAACCGTTAGGAATGAGGTCACAGGGTGGCGCCGGCGCGGACCCGTGGGATAAGCGGTTTCCGGGGTTCGGCGGGCTTTCGGGACCTGGCTGGCCTTCGGGAGCCGGGATCATATGAGGAAGCCCGGATGGCATTTTGCGGGCGGCACTCGGCCACCAGCATCGACACCTGTTCACGGAACCACGCGCGCTGCAGGCCCGTGTCCACATACTGTGGGTGGCAAGCAGCCGGGCGGCGAGGTTTCTAGACTCGGGGTAGCCAAACTAGGAGGAAACATGATCCCGGAATCCGTGGAGCAGATGGAAGCAGAATCTCGACGCCCAGCACCCAGTGCAGCCGAGGTGGTCACGGCTTACCGCGTGGAAGAAAACCCACATCCGGCTTCGGTGCAGGAACGGGCGAAGGTTCTCGCTAACCCTGGTTTTGGTGTGTACTTCTCCGATCACATGGGCCGCGCCACCTGGACGGCGGAGGAAGGCTGGGGCGATTACCGGGTGGTGCCCTACGGCCCCACGGCGCTGGATCCAGCCGGCGCCGTACTCCACTACGGGCAGGAGGTATTCGAAGGCCTCAAGGTGTACCGGCATGAGGACGGCTCGTTCTGGACCTTCCGCCCCACCTACAACGCGCTCCGTATGAACTATTCGAGCGGACGGCTGGCCATCCCCGAGTTCCCGGTGGAGGCGTTCCTCGGTTCCATCACCGCGTTGACGCGTCAGGATGCCGCCTGGGTGCCCGATAAGCCCGGATCCCTCTATCTGCGCCCATTCGTGTTCGCCTCCGAATCCTTCCTGGGGGTCCGTTCGGCACAGCGCTTCGAGTACTTCCTCATCGCCTCGCCCTCGGGAGCCTACTTCCCGAACGGGTTCCAGCCCATCAACCTGTGGGTAGAGCGGGACTACCATCGTGCGGGCCCCGGTGGCATGGGCGCCGCCAAGACGGGCGGAAACTACGCGGCGTCGCTCCTCCCGAAGCTCCGCGCAGCCCGCGAAGGCTACGACGAGGTGCTCTTCCTTGACGCGGCCACCTCCACCACCATTGACGAGCTGGGTGGCATGAATGTGTTCATTGTTTATCGCGACGGCCGGCTGCGCACCCCGCGCCTCACCGGCAATATTCTGCCCGGCAATACGCGCTCCTCGATCCTCCAGTTGGCTCATGATGCGGGAGTGGACGCTGCCGAGGAAACCCTTGTATTCGACGACGTGGTGGCCGACATCCGTTCGGGTGCCATCAGCGAGATGTTTGCCTGCGGTACGGCGGCCGTGGTCACCTCCATCGGGTCCCTCTCCGGCACGGATGCCAACGGTCAGGAGTTCAGGCTGGAGCTCAAGGATTCCACCGTGGCCAAGCGCGTGTACGACACGCTGACGGGCATTCAGTACGGCACCATCGCCGATCCGCACAACTGGATGTACAGGATCGATTAGGGCGATAGAACCGGACCGGCTAGGTAGGCCGGCCGGAGCCGAGGCCGGCCACCGGGCTTATGCGCCAGTCCGGTGCCGCGAGCGGGGTGCCATGGTGAGCGCGCGACGATGTGCGAGACTGTACACGTCAGCGGAAGAAGGATCTCATGGCACACAGCATTGCGGTGGTTGGCTCCATTAATGCGGACCTCCAACTTCACGTACAACGGCACCCCGAACCCGGCGAAACCCTGCACGGCACAGGCGGAACGTATGCGCCCGGCGGGAAAGGCGCCAATCAGGCGGTTGCCGCGGCGCTCCTCGGCGGGGATGTTGCCATGGTGGGCGCGGTGGGAAACGACGCCGTTGCCCACGTAGCCCTCTCACGCTTGCGGGACTCCGGGGTAGCGCTGGACGAGGTGACAACGGTGGATGGTCCCAGCGGCCTCGCCGTAGTGACCGTGGACGCGGCAGGTGAAAACACCATTATTGTGATCCCGGGTGCGAACGCCTCCATGGTGGCGAGCACGGTGGAAACCCGCGCGGCCACAATTGAGCAGGCACGCGTGGTGGTGTTGCAGGGAGAAATCCCACGTGAAGGAATCGAGCGTGCCGCGGTGCTCGCCCGAGGGCGGCTTATCGTCAATCTCGCACCGGTCCTTGACGTGGACAGGGCGGTGGTGACGAAAGCGGATCCACTGGTGGTGAACGAGCATGAGGGCGCTCTTGTCCTCGCCATGCTGGGCGGCCACGGATTCGAGACGGATCCGGAGGGAACCGTCGCCGCGCTTCGTGCGGAAGGCATTCGGTCCGTCGTTATGACCCTGGGCGCTCGCGGCGCGCTGGTAAGCGAAAACGGCCGCACACTTGAGGTACCTTCTCCGCGTATCCACGCCGTGGACACAACGGGCGCCGGTGACGCATTTGTTGGTGCCCTCGCCTACCGGATGGCGGCGGGTGACACCCTCGAGGCGGCCTCCCGCTTTGCCGCGCGAGTGGGCGCCTATGCGTGCACATCTCTAGGCGCCCAGCCGTCCTACCCCACGGCGGGAACCGAACTGCCGCAGGTGGAGGGAGCAGCGAGCTAGCGGCGTCGTCAGGCGTGCTGGCGCGTAAGACGATGCTCGCGCTGCGCAGCCGGATCGGGAATCGGTAGCGAATCAAGCAGCTTCACCGTGTAGGGGTCCTTCGGGTGGGAAAGAATCTCGGAGGTGATGCCCTCCTCCACCAGCTTCCCGCGATGTAGCACGCCGACGCGATGCGCCACCATATCCACAACCGCGAGGTCATGGGTGATGAAGAGGGCCGCGAATCCAAGTTCCTGCCGCAGCGAGCGGAACAGATCAAGCACTTTTGCCTGAATGGATACGTCGAGGGCGGAGGTGGGCTCGTCCGCAATGACCAGCTTGGGGTTGAGTGCAAGCGCACGGGCCACGGAAATTCGTTGGCGCTGACCTCCGGAGAGCTCATGCGGGAAGCGCTCCGCGTAGGAGGGGAGTAGCTCAACGGCGTCCAGGAGCTCTAATACGCGCTTGCACACCTCGGCCTTGGTCAGGTCCTTCCGGTGGATACGCAGCGGTTCGGCAATAGCCTGGCCCACCGTGAGTTGCGGGTCAAAAGACGTGGCCGGGTCCTGGAAAACGAAACCGATATTCTTGCGGAGCGGACGGAAATCACGCTCGCGGAATCCGTTCATTTCGAAACCGTCCACCTTCAGGGAACCGCTGGATACGCGCTCAAGGCCTGCAATAGCGCGGGAAATAGTGGACTTGCCGGAACCGGATTCGCCCACCAGCCCGTACACCTCGCCCTGATGAATGGTGAAATCTACCCCGCGAACGGCACGGAAGCCCGGTTTCCCGAGGCGGCCGGGGTAGGTCACCTCCAGACCGCGTGCCGCAACAATTTCAGGGCGTGAAGCGATTTCGCTACGCTGCTGCTCGGTAAGACGGGCGGAAAGCGAGGCGGCGCCCACGCGTGGAACGGCGGCAAGCAGCTGTTTCGTGTATGGGTGAACCGGATTGTCAAACAGCTCCTGGATGTCGGCGCGTTCCACAATGCGGCCGTGATACATGACGGCGGCCGTGTCCGCGAGGTCTGCCACCACGCCCATGTTATGGGTAATGAGAAGAATGGAGGTGCCGTAGCGGTCACGGATGCCGCGAAGAAGATCGAGAATTTCGGCCTGGACGGTGACGTCGAGTGCCGTGGTGGGCTCATCGGCGAGGATGGTATCCGCACCCATGGCCAACGCCATTGCAATCATGATGCGCTGTTTTTGCCCGCCCGAAAACTCATGGGGGTACATGGTGATTCGGCGGTCCGGATCAGGAATGCCCACCACGTCCAGCACCTCCACCGCCCTCTTCTTGATCTCCTTTTTGGTGATTTTCGGCTGGTGGGCACGCAGCCCCTCGCCAATCTGCCACCAGATGGGGTAGACGGGGTTGAGGGAGCCGGAGGGCTCCTGGAAAATCATTGCTGCCCTACTGCCGCGGACGGTTCGCAATTCTCGGCCGCGGAGTCCCACCACATTGACGCCATCAAGATCGATGGTTCCCGATACCTGCGCGGTGGAGGGGAGGAGACCCAGAATGCTGCGCGCGGTGACGGACTTGCCGGAACCAGATTCGCCCACGAGGGCCATGATTTCGCCCTTCTTGAGGGTGAGGGATACGCCGCGGGCGGCATGGACGGTGCCACCGTCGGTGGCGAAGTCCACGGCGAGGTGTGAAATCCTCATACGAAGTGCATCATCTGTCATGATTCCTCCTTAAGCTCTGGGAGCGGATCGGCGGCGCGTGAGGGCGTATCGGCGGGTGGGAGGGGCACACCCGGCAGCGTCTCCCCAGGCTCACGGACAACGTAGTGGCGCGCGGTGGACGTGGAGATATCAACGAGGTGAGGCTCGCTCTGTGCGGTGTCCTCGTCCTGGGGCACTGCGCCGCGCCGGCGTCGCAACCGCGGATCGGCTAGATCGTTGAGGGATTCGCCCATGAGGGTGATGCCGAGGACGGTGAGGACAATGGCAAGGCCCGGGTAGAGGGCTGTCCACCAGATGCCAGCCGTCACGTCCGAGATGGCGCGATTGAGGTCATAGCCCCATTCGGCGGCGGCTGTGGGTTCAATGCCGAAGCCTATGAATCCCAGCCCCGCGAGCGTGAAAACGGCCTCCGAACAGTTGAGCGTCATGAGGAGTGGCAGCGAGCGGGTGGCGTTTCGCAGCACGTGCCGGAACATTATGGAGGGCGTGCTTGCCCCCAGGACGCGCGGGGCCTCGACGAAGGGTTCGGCCTTGAGCCGGATCGCCTCGGCGCGGATTACGCGGAAGTATTGCGGCACGAACACCACGGTGATGGAACCGGCCGCCGAAAATATTCCGCCCCAGTAGGAAGATTGGCCGCCGGTGAGAATGATCGAGAGGACGATCGCGAGCAGCAGCGAAGGGAAGGCATACATGGCGTCCGCGACCATGACCAGCATACGGTCAAGCCAGCCGCCCAGATAGCCGGATACAAGCCCCACCACCACGCCGATAATGGCGGAGGCGAGGAGCGAGCAGATAATGACGATCACCGCGGTTCTCGATCCCCAGATCACGCGGGAGAATACGTCATAGCCGGACACGGTTGTTCCCCATATGTTCGACGCCGACGGCGCCTGCTGGGTTCCGAAGGCCACGCCATTGGCTTTCGTTTGGGACCAGGAGTATGGCGCGATGAGCGGCGCAAGAATCGCGATGAGAATAACGAGGGCGGTAATGGCCACGCCGGCAACCAGCATGAAGCGCTGGACGCCTTCCGAGGTACGAATCTGGGCGATGATCGGGAGATTCTTGACTGAGAAACGCCTGTTGGTGGACAAAGTGGTGGACATCAGTACCTCACTCTCGGGTCAATAAATGCGGCAACAACGTCCACGAGGAAATTAGTAACCGCCACAATGAGCGCGATGAGAATAACGATTCCTTGAACAGCCACGAAGTCGCGTTTGGTCATGTAGTCAACAAGGATGTAACCGAGCCCCTTCCACTCGAAGGTGGTTTCGGTCAGCACCGCGCCTCCCAGGCTCATGGCGATTTGCATTCCCATCACCGTGATGATGGGAATGAGGGCCGGGCGCAGGGCATGGCGCCTGACCAGGCGCCGTTCGGATACGCCGCGTGAGCGCGCCGATTCAATGTAGGGCTGCTCGAAGGTGCCAATAATGTTTGTGCGTACAAGCCGGAGGAATACACCCGCCTGAAGGATGCCCAGCGCGAATGCGGGTAGCAGTGCGTGTGAGAGTGCGTCGCCAAGGAGTGTCATGTCCCCGAGCCGGAGGGCGTCAAGTATGTAGAGCCCGGTTGGGTTTTGAATCGCGTCCATGGTGAGCTGACCCGCCGTGGAGATACGTCCGGATGCTGGTAGAACGCCGGCGTTAACGGAGAACACAAGCTTGAGGAGAAGGCCGAGGAAGAATACCGGCGTGGCGTACCCGAGGATGGCCGCCACGCGGACAACCGCGTCCGGCACCGAATCACGGCGGCGCGCGGCATACATGCCCAGCGGGATCGAGATGGCGAGGGCAATAATGGTTGACACAATGACCAATTCGAGGGTGGCCACACCATAGGTGGAGAGAATGGATCCCACACTCATGTTGTCGGTGACGGCTGTGCCCAAGTTTCCCCGTGCCACCTGTCCGAGGTAATCGAAGTATTGGGTGAGAAGCGGTTTATCGTAGCCGGCCTCATGAACACGGGCGGCGAGTTGGTCAGCGGGAAGCCGGTCGCCCAGAGCTGCCGTGATGGGATCGCCTGTTATGCGCATGAGGAAAAATACGACGGTGACGAGGATAAAGGCGGTGGGGATGATAAGCAGAAACCTTGTCACGAGGTAGCGGAGGAGTCCGCCGCCACGCCGCTGCTTACTATTCCCCACCGCGGGAATGGATACGGCTGATTCTTGTGTGCTCATGTGTCTCCTAGAAGGGTGGACGTGTCCACCTACGCTGTGGCCCGCCCGGCCGTTCGGAAAGTGCGGCGGGCGTAGCCGCCCGCCGCACACCAGGTGTTACTTGTACATCGCGCCAAGGTGGTACTTCTGCGAAATATCCATCTTGACGTTCTTGACATCCTTCTGCGAAACAATGGCCTGCTCGCCCTGCTGGAGAGGCAGGGTGGGCAGATCGTCAGTGAGCTGCGCGAGGATCTGGCTGAACACACCCGTCCGCTCAGCCTGATCGTCGATGCCAACCTCCTGGCTGAGAAGCTTGCGTACCTCAGCGTTGTCATAGTGGTTGAGCAGGAACGAGTTCTCGGAGAAGAACGGCGTCAGATAGTTATCAGGATCCGGGAAATCGGGGAACCAACCGAGCTGGAACAGCGGATAGGCGTCATCCGCCCGGTCCGAGGTGTACTGAACCCACTCGGTGGACTGAAGATCCACCTTGAACAGGCCCGTATCCTCAAGCTGTTGCTTGATGGCCGCGTATTCGTCCCCCGAGGAGGGGCCGTAGTGCTCCGGCGTGTACTGAAGCTTGATCTCTACGGGAGTGGCCACTCCGGCGTCGGACAAACGCTTGGCGGCGCGGTCCGCATCCGGCCCACCCTGACCGTCACCGTAGGCCTCCTTGAGCACCTCATTCTTCTCGCCGACCCCATCGGGCACGAAGGAGTAGAGGGGAATGTAGGTGTCCTTGAATACGTCGGAGGCGATGGCCTTGCGATCAATGGAGTCCGCGATAGCCTGCCGAACGGCCTTGGCCTTATCCGCATCGGCCTCGGCCGTCTTGGCACCGTAGGGCATCGTGTCCAAATTGAAGGTGATGTAACGGATCTCTCCGCCCGCCCCGGAGGTTACATTGAGGTTCTTGTTCTTGGACAGGTCCTGGAGGTCGGTGGCCGAGAACGTACGAAGCGCCGCGTCAATCGCACCGTTCTCGATGTCCAGCTTCATGTTCGAGGTATCGGCGTAGTACTTGATTGTCATGCCGGCGTTCTTTGCTACTCCGGCTAGCCCCTGGTAGTCGGAGTTGGGGCTGAAGGAGACCAGCTCGTTCTTCTTGTAGGAATCGATGGAGTACTGGCCCGCGTAGGGTTTGCCCTCGATAATCTCCTGGTCAGTGGCAAGCCGGTCCGCCGGGAAAACCTCCTCATCGAGGATGAGGGACGACGGACTGACGAGGACCCCGGGAATGGTCTGGTCATACGCCGTCTTCGTGGTGAATACGGCCGTCGTGTCATCCGGGGCTTCGACCGCGCTGATGCCGGCTAGCAGCGACGCGGGGCCATTGGGATCGTTGATCTTCAGCATGCGGTCAAAGCTGAACTTCACGTCCGAGGCCGTCAGCGCGTGGCCGTTGACAAACTTCAGATTGGGCTTGAGCTTGACGGTGTATTCGTTGGGTGACGTGAACTTCGCCGATTCGACAATATTCGGCTTCGGGGTTCCGTCACCGCCCGCTTCGCTATCGAATAGTAGCGGGAATACCTGATACTGAACCATGAATGAGCCGTCATCATAGGATCCTGCCGGGTCCAGGGCTACGGCTGACATGGTGGTTCCGTAGGACATCGTTGCCCCACCCGCGCTGCTTGAGGCGCCCGAATTGCCGCCCGTGGAGGCGCACCCGGTGAACGTCAGCGCGAGGGCGGCTGCCAGCGTAGCGGCGGCCTTCATCTTGCGTGGCATGGCCTTCTCCTTCCATCCAGATCCCCATTGGGGTTATAGGGATTGTCGGACGGAAGGAGAGTGGGAGTAGTGGGAGGTCCGGATGGTGGACAGTGGGTATCCACGAAACCGGGCAGCCCTTGGGATGGTGGTTAGCAGAATGCAGGCGCGTTGCCCGCAGGCCGACGCCGCTGGGATTACGGCCGCGGACGGGGCCCGAAGACGGCGCGCCCGATCCGAACCACCGTTGAGCCTTCCGCTACGGCGATTTCGAGGTCCTGCGTCATGCCCATGGAGAGTTCGGTACAGGTGGGCTGGTCACCACGAATACGGTCTCGTAGCTGCCGTGTGGTGCGGAAACTGGCCGCGATATCAGACGGATCCTCCGTATGGGCGCCAATGGTCATGAGGCCGGCGAGGCGCAGGTGCGGCAGGTCCGCAACCGTATCAGCCAGCCAAAGCGCGTCATCCGGCGTCACCCCATATTGGGATTCGGCGCCCGAAGAATTGACCTGGATGTAGACGGAGAATGGCCCGGTGGCCAGGCCCGCATCCATGCGCTCGCCCTGGAGCCGATCAAGGCGCCGCGCCAACCGCGCCGAATCCAGCGTTTCAATGCAATCCGCCCATTCGAGCGCAATTGCTGCCTTATTGGACTGAACGTGACCGATCACGTGGGTCCAATGCGGCGGCTCACCGGCGCGGGCGGGCGCGGTTGCGTCCTGTCCGTTCCAATCGGCCGCGTCATGTCCGACGACGGCGGTGGCACCGGTGGCGTTTCCCTCCGGTGCTGTCCGGCCGGCCGGGGTAAGTTCCGATTCCGTGGCCTCCAGCTGCTGCAGAATATTGTGACCGATGAATCGGCCGCCGTGATCGAGGGCGGCACGGATACGGGGTACGGATTGATACTTCACCGCCAACTCGAGGCGCACGGTCCCTACCGGTAAGCCAAGCTTGTCCTCGGTCCCGCGCAGATCCTCCACCACCGCGGTGAGTCGCGCGGGAATCTCCTCCACACTGGGAATGGTGTTGCTGAAATCCATACACACCATCCTAGGCGTGTGACGGGGGTGATTTGCTTCGCCATAGGGCCGGGCGGTGTACCGTGGCGGCGATCATCAGCTTTATAACTCGCCTACTGAGATCACCGAGGTCACGGCCCGCCCCTGCTGGGAACTGGCATCCAGATCGACGCGCGCCCAATAACCCCACGAGCCGTCACCCGCGCCGTCGTCGAACACCTGGCGCGCAAGCCAGTACCGTCCGCTGGCCGCCCATTCTTCGGCTATGTCATCCGGCACGCCGGCTCGCACAAAGTCTGCGGTATCGGGTGCCGGATTGACGCGCAGAAAGTCCGCCGAACGTGCATGAGTGTCCGTGCCCATGGCCTCGTACGTATCGAAGTAGGCGGCGGTGGCCTCCTCCCAGGCATCGCCGTTCCACGTGGTGGCACCCGCCCACAGGGGCGCGCCGGCGGTCTCATCCAGATAGTCGTAATCCTCAAACTGAATGGCAAGGATTCGCTTGAACATGACGGCGGCGAGTGAACGCCGCATCGCATACCGGTTGCGAGAGAAGTCAACGTGCCCCTCGGCGTCCGCTCCGAACGCGAGTTCCTGACTGCCGCCCGAGCCCAAACCCGCCGCGCCGGCGGCCGAGGCGGCGGTTGCGGAACCGCTGGACCCCAGAGCCGTCGAGGTGACGGCGCTCGCGGTGACATCGGCGTCGACCCCTAATTCCGCTGATAGTTCGCGCGCCTCGGCCTCGCTGATTTGACCGTCCCGCATGGCTTCCCACTCGTCCAGGAGGGAGGAATCGACGGACCGAATGAGGGCACCCAGCCATTCCGTCATGTCCTCAAGCTCATCCGTGCGGGCCTCCAGCGGGACGGTTTGGCGCAGCGCCTTGTAGACGTCCGTGAGGTAGCGCAGCACCACGCCCTCGCTGCGCTGGAGGTCAAGGGATGAAATGAACTCGGAGAACGTTTGTACCCGTTCAATCATTTCCCGCACCACGGATTTCGGGGTGAGCACGTAATCATCCACCCACGGGTTTGTTTGGCGATAAATCTCCAGTGCACCGGTGAGAAGCTCGTTGAGGGGCTTGGGCCAGGAGACAGCATCCGCCTCAGCCATGCGCTCCTCATAACCCACGCCCGCTGCCTTCAACTGGCCGATGAGATTACCGCGGACCTTACGCTCCTGGGCCTTGAGCACCTGGGTGGGATTCTCCTGCACCGCCTCCATGACCGAGATGACGTCCAACGCATAGGTGTCCGAATCCTTGTCCAGCAGATCCAGCGCGGCCAGTGCAAACGGAGCCAGTGGCGAGTTCAGCGCGAAATCCTCCGGCACCTCACGTGCAAACTGAATGACGGACTGGTCCGGGTGGGCGCGGTGCCATTTCATGTCCATGTGCACCACCACGCCTGCACGGTGGAGTGAGTTGTAAATCTCGATTGCGCGGCGTAACAGCGGGTTTGATTCGCGCCGCGGCTCATGATTATTACGGAGCAACTCGAAGAGCGCCGCTACGCTATCCCCGTCACGTTGAAGCATATTGAGCACCATGGAATGCGTGATGCGCAGGTGACTGGTGAGCGTTTCCGGCTGGGCCTTCTGGAGGTCTCGGAATGTTTTCTCGCTCCACAGCACCTCACCTTCCGGTGCCTTCTTTTTCTGCACGCGCTTTTTCTTCGCCGGGTCTCCGCCCGCCCGTGCCAGCGCGTTCTCCTCCATGCGGGCGTTTTCAATTTCAAATTCGGGAGCTTGGACTACCACCGTGCCTTCCGTATCAAAGCCGGCGCGCCCCGCCCGGCCCGCGATCTGGTGGAATTCGCGGGCGCTGATACGCCGCCGCTTGGTGCCGTCGAATTTGGCGAGTGATGTCATAAGAACGGTGCGGATGGGCACGTTGATCCCGACGCCTAGCGTGTCCGTGCCGCAGATAACGGGGAGGAGGCCGCGTTGTGCTAACCGTTCCACCAGCCGGCGGTAGCGGGGGAGTAGGCCGGCGTGGTGCACGCCGATGCCCTGCCGCAGGAGCTTGGAGAGTATTTTTCCGAAGCCGGCGGAAAAGTGGAAATCTCCGATGGCTTCCCGGATGGCTTCTTTCTGCTCCTTGGTTACCAGCGCAAAGGACTGAAGGGTTTGCGCCGTTTCCACGGCGGCACGCTGAGAAAAATGCACCACGTAGACGGGGGCGTGACCACTGTGCACCAGTTCGTGGAGAAGCTCGCCCGTGGGCTTATAGGAGTACTCGAAGTCAAGGGGGACGGGGCGCTCCGCGGATTCAATAAGCGCCACGTCCCGGCCGGTTCGCTCCTTGAGGTCACGCTGTAGGAACGAGGTGTCACCCAGCGTGGCGGAGAGCAGCACCTGCGTGGTGTTTGTCAGTTCTAGCAGCGGAACCTGCCATGCCCAACCGCGTTGCGGATCTCCATAGAAATGAAATTCGTCCTGAACCAGCGTGCCGATATCCGCGCTGTTGCCCTCTCGCAGTGCCATATTTGCCACGATCTCTGCGGTTGCACAAATCACCGGGGCGGCACCATTAATGGAGGCGTCACCCGTCACCATGCCCACATTGTCCGCGCCGAGCACCTTGACCAGCTCAAAGAACTTCTCTGAAACAAGCGCCTTGAGCGGTGCCGTGTAATAGGCGGTTTGCCCGTGCGCGAGCGCGTTAAAGATGGCGATGAGTGCAATCATCGATTTACCGGAGCCGGTGGGCGTGGCCACGATGAGATGTTCTCCTGCCAGTGAGGCCAGTAGGGCATCCTCCTGGTGGGAATACAATGGCCGGCTCGTGCTTTCCGCCCAGTCAATGAAGGCATCGGCAATGGCATCCTCCGGCGGATTGAGGCCGTACTGATCCTCGAGATGGTCTAGGGCAATGTTGAGCTGCGGTTCCACGTTCTTAGGTTCTCACATGCCTCCGACAAATTCCGAAAGCGCGGCCCGTGCTCTCCATGCTTGTTGTGTGTCGACGACGCCGCTCGGCACGTAGTGCATGGTTCTGTTCTCTCGGGGTGAGGTGGAACCATGGGGCGAATTCCTGCGGTTTAGGGGATATCCTCGGGCCTATGTGAGGAGGCATACACGAATGTGCTCTCGAAAGGGTTTGCGCTGGGGCGCCCGCTTGGGCTAAGCTATTCATCCGTTGGCACTGCTAGCTCAATGGTAGAGCAACTGACTCTTAATCAGTGGGTTCAGGGTTCGAGTCCCTGGCGGTGCACCAATGGTGAAACGCCTGCGTCAGGCCGAAAGAGGTCTGAGTAAGGATTTACCGAAGCCGCCGCAAGGCGGCTTTTTTGTCATCGTAAGGTAGGAGAACGCCTCCGGATTAGCGATTGTTTGATCGCTAATATTGCGTGGATCATCACATATAGGGAAAGCCTTGGTGGTTTGTGTGCCGGGGCAGTCCGGAGATCCCTCTACTTGACCATGGGGGCGAACCTGGGGGCGTGGCCGCGAGAGCGCCGGCAGATGTGGGTTCGCCGCCCTCGGAAGTGAGCGGCAAACGATGCTGAAACACAAGCCGGGGCCGGACAGCCCTTATGTGCGAGCTACAGGATGGCAGCCTGAGCATGCCACGCCTGCTTCTAGTCGTCCAAGTTGGCGAGAACCGCATACAGAGGAATGACCCACGTGTTTCCCACTTTACTGCCGGGAAGTGTGCCGGCCTGAAGACGCTCGTTTACGGCCTGCCGGCTGATATCGAGCCATTCGGCTGCTTCCGTGACTGAAACGAGTGGTGGAAGTTGACCATGCTTCAACTGGTCGTCCGTAAAATCTGTCGACTCGGCGCCGAGGGCATAGACTGTGCCGGCCCTGCTGGCGATGGTCATTGCCTCTGTGAGGGCGTCACTCAGCGTAGCGGCCTCGACGGTATAGACGGCGCAGTATCCATCCCGACTGTCGGCGATTGCTCCGTGGTAAGGAGCGAACATTTCGATCACGTCATCTACGTCGATGTTGGTAGCGAAATGCGCGGTAGCCGTATATTCCATCGGACCTATTCCTTCCTCAGTGGCACCCTGGAGCGTGGCGTCAGAACTGCGTACGTCCACTAGCATCCTGCCACCTGCGTTTGCTAATTGACAAGCGGGCGAACCTGACGCGCCTCGTGATTACGTGCCGCGGCTGTGTGTGGCATGGCCCGATACGCGCCGACTATTCCGCAACCACGCACCTCGTCGCGGGGCGGTAATAGCGCGCTGCGGCGTCGTAAAGATGAGCCATATACGCTCAAGAAAGAGTGTGAGCGAACGTAGCAATTTGGAAATAAATGTGCGCGGGCAGCGTTAGCGTCAATGTAAGGAACGAGGCGGGCATCGTGGGCACGCCTCGGAGATTTCAGGAGGTATGGAAATGGCTTACAACGATCTTTCTCGTGCAATGGACCGGATGCTGACGCCATGGGAGGGTTTCTTCGCCGTTCCCACGCGCATGATGGATTCGGCACGCGATGCACGGCAGGTCCAGGATGTGTATCGGTCGGAGATGGAGTCTGTCGACGGCGGGTACAAGCTCACCTTTGATGTGCCGGGATTCGCACCGGAGGATCTGGATCTCAACGTGTACCCGGACCACGTCACGCTGAAGGCCTCGCAGTCCAAGGAATCTAAGGATGGCAAGGTCACGCGTTCCATCAGCCGCGACATGAGTTTCGATTCGCCGGTGGATGCATCCTCGGCTGAAGCGGACCTCACCAACGGTGTACTTACCGTGTCTGTCAAGACCAGTGTTGCTTCGCAGGGACGCAAGGTCGCCATTGGCCCGGCGAAATAGCCTGCTCCTAGCCCGACGTCGAAGTGGGTGGGTAGCTGAGGCGTCCGGCTGCCTGCCCCCCCCCTGATCTGGTGTGAGAGGCTGGGACTGGGCTATGTGCGCGACGCGCCGCCGGCGCTGGTTAAGCACGCCAATAGTTTGGGGTCGGACGAGAGACTCGACCGGAGCTAGAAGGTTCCGGTGGGTGAGAAGTTCTCCCGTCTCGGCCCCCTCTATTTGGTTCCCATGTAGACTCCCCGTGTGGCAGATCCGATTGTGACTCTTGTGACTAGCGCGGACTTTCCCAACCTCACCGAGGATGAGGCGGGGCTTCCGGACGCGCTCCGGCAGCGCGGTATCGAACCGCGCGTAGCTGTGTGGAATGATCCGGACGTGGATTGGAACGCCTCCGACCTCACGGTGATTCGTTCCGCGCGCGACTACGCGCGTCACGTCAATAAGTTCCGGAAGTGGGCGGCCAGTGTGCCCCGCCTCCTTAATCAGCCGGAACTGGTGGAGTGGAACTCCGATAAGCACTATCTGCGGGAATTGGCGGCACATGGCCTCCCCACCATTCCCACCACCTGGCTGGAGCCCGAAGCGCACTACTCCAAGCATCAGGTGCATACACGTTTCCCGGCCGACGGCGATTTTGTGGTGAAACCGGCGGTATCCTCCGGCGGCCGCGGAACTGGGCGATACACGGCCACGGACGCAACCTCACGTTCAGAGGCGATCCTTCACGCTCAGCATGAACTGCGGCATGGGCGTTCGGTGATGGTGCAGCGCTACCTGGATGCGATTGACCAGACGGGCGAAGTTTCCCTCGTGTTCCTCAACGGCATTGTCTCCTACCGCGTAGAAAAACAGGCCATGCTCCACCCGCGCTACCGCAATGAAAACGAAGTGAAGGTGGAAAACGTGCTCAACAACCGCCCGCCTTCGGAGCATGAACTTGTGTGGGCTGAGCGCGTACGGCAGGTGCTCCACGAGGTGATCCGTGAACGTACCGGACGCGATCATCTGATGCTATTTGACCGGGTGGACCTGGTGCCCGCCGCTAAGGATGACCCGAACGAGTTCTATCTCATGGAGATCTCACTCATCGATAGTTCGCTGTATCTCAGCGCTGATCCGCAAAATCTGGAGAAGTTTGCCGACGCCATTGCCGTGCGTGCGTCCTGGTAGAGCGTGTCCCGTCTCACCTGGATGGGGCGGGAGCAAACGGCGTTCATGCGTTATAGTTGTTTTCCGGCGCTCACGCGCCAATGGTGGCTGTAGCTCAGTCGGCAGAGCACCTGGTTGTGGTCCAGGGGGTCGCGAGTTCGAATCTCGTCAGCCACCCGGTTATTCCTACGGGCGCTACAGTTTAGCGGTGGAAAGCGGCGCTAGTACTCGCCGGCTTCATTAAGCATTAAGTTGAAACTTGACAGGTTGTGCCCCATGCCGCGGTTCGCACACGCGTACATCCGCTAGCATGGATGTCACCATTTGTCTGTTGAGGAGCCTGTGTGCAACAGTTTGAAATGCGCGGGGCGGATACGCTCACGCAGATGCCGAAACTGGGCCGCGGTGTAGGCCGTGCCCATGGAAAAGCAATTCTTTTCGGCGAACATGCGGTGGTGTATGGCGCGCCTGCTATTGCGTTCCCGGTCAACGTACTACCTGTCACCGTGAATGCCACCCTAACGCCCGCGGCATCAACAATTGAGTCGGAGCTATACACGGGGCCCTTGGAGCGGGCACCACGCCGCCTCGCCCCGGTTGTTGCCGCCATTCGTACGGCTCTCAACATGTTCGCCCCAAAGAGCGGCGCGAAGATTGCGATTTATTCGGATATTCCCTATGAGCGCGGGCTTGGTAGTTCGGCGGCCGTGGCCTCCGCCATTGTGGAGGCGGTCGCTCACGCGGCCGGTCAGGATCCAAATGCCACGGAGCTCTTCGATCTCACGCAGGTGGGGGAGCGGGTAGCGCACGGTAACCCTTCGGGTATGGATGCCCACGCTGTCCAGTCCACCCAGATTTTCCGTTACCGCAAGCCGAATGTGGAACCAATTCGAGTGGGCGGTGCCTTCTACTTCGTTATTGCGGACACGGGCGTGCCCGGCGCCACTCGCGAGGCTGTGGCCGGTGTGGCCCAGCGCAAAGCGGCAGATCCCCGCGTGGATGCGGCGATAGGTGAACTTGCGCGCGTGGCGGAGGAATCCGTAGCCGATTTTGAGGATGGAGACCTTGCGGCCATCGGGGCCAAGATGAACCGTGCTCACGGCCTCCTGCGCGCCATTGGTGTCTCCTCCCCGGAGTTGGACCACCTGGTCGATACGGCTCGCCGTGCCGGCGCAATGGGAGCCAAGCTCACCGGCGGCGGTATTGGCGGATGCATCCTCGCGCTAGCGCCTACTCTTCCCGAAGCCGAACGAATCGCCGGCGTACTACGCGGTGCCGGCGCAAAGGGTGCCTGGGCCACCTGGTTGGAGCCCATCGATTGAGACGTGCAAGTGCCCAGGCCAATCCGAATATCGCGCTGATCAAATACTGGGGTAAAGCGGATGAGGATCTCATTCTGCCCGCGGCCCCGTCGGTATCTCTGACACTTGATCAGTACCCCACCACCACGCACATTGAGCCGGCGGCGAAGGATTCCTTCGAGCTCAATGGGCGCCCGGCGAGCGAGAAAGAAACGGCTCGCGTGAGCGCGTTCCTCGACGTCGTCCGAGAGTGGGCGGGGGGCCACCAACCCCATGCGGCCGTACGCTCTGTCAACGAGGCACCCACGGGTGCCGGTTTGGCATCCTCCGCCTCCGGGTTCGCGGCGCTCGCACTGGCGGCAGCCCACGCCTACGGCCTGGATCTGAGCCCGCGAGATCTCTCCCGTTTGGCCCGTCGGGGTTCCGGTTCGGCCGCGCGATCCATCGTGTCCGGGGTGGCGCTCTGGCACGCCGGTACGGACGCGGATTCGTTTGCGGAACCAATCCCCGCGCCCGAGATGCGCATGGTGGTGGTACCGCTCTCCAAAACACGCAAGAAGGTGTCCAGCCGGGAGGCTATGCGTATCTCGCGCGAGACCTCGCCCTACTATGAGGCGTGGGTGCGCACCACCCGGGCCATGAGCGAGGAAATGGTGGAGGCCTGCGCCGCCGGAGATTTCGCACGGATCGGCGCGCTTACGGAGTCCTCGGCGTGGCGCATGCACGGCCTCATCGCCTCTTCGGCCCCCGTGATCCGCTACCTCACGCCCGCCTCCGTTGAAGTGTTCGACGCCGTCAGCCAGCTACGTGAGGACGGACTGGCCGCATACGGGACCGCGGATGCCGGCGCCAACGTCGTCGTCCTGACAACGCCTGACGACGCCGCCGCGGTGGCTACAGGGCTCAGCGAATACGGTGACGTGACGGTGTGCGGCCCCGGGGAGGGCGCACGGCTGGAACCCGGGGCGAGGAATGAGTGACATACTGCGCGTGAAGGCGCCCGGGAAGCTGTACATAGCAGGCGAATACGCGGTGGTGGAACCGGGACACGCGGCCATTCTGGTGGCTGTCAATCGGTACATCACCGTCACGCTGGAGGAAACAGAAAACACGGGCCGGGTTCATTCGGAGGGCACCGGATTTTCTACCATTTACTGGCGTCACCACGATAATCGTCCCGTGTTCAGCGATATGAACGGTGACTACGTGTCCCACGCAATTTCCACCGTGGAGCAGTTGCGGGCCGAACGCGGGCTTGCGGCCCGGCACTACAATCTTGAAATCACCTCGGACCTGGCGGATGCGGACGGGCGCAAATTCGGGCTGGGCAGTTCGGCCGCCGTGACCGTGGCAATCGTGGATGCCCTCAATCGCTTCTATCAGCTGGGACTCACGGACCTGCAGCGCTATCAGCTGGGGCTCCTCGCTGTCACGCGGCGTGCACCGGCGGCCTCCGGTGGGGATGTGGCGGCCTCCACCTATGGCGGATGGCTGCTCTACCGGTCGCCGGACCGGGCGGCGCTGGAAGAGGCGCGCGGATATCTCAGCGTGACGGACCTCCTTCACCATTCAGGGTGGGACCCGCTTGAGATAACACCATTGCCAGGCCCTAGCGCTGAAAGGCTACTAGTGGGGTGGACGGGTTCGCCGGCTTCCACCGAGCATCTGGTCTCCGGTGTGCAGTCGCGTTCTCGCGGACGCTATTTCCCCGGCTTCCTCACCGCCTCCGACGCCGCCGTTATGACGTTGGCCGAGGCACTCCGCGCCGGAAAACACGTGGATGCGGCGGTCAGGCGCGCTCGCGGATTGCTGCGGCGGCTGGCGCGGGCATCCGGAATACGCATTGAAACACCGCTGCTTGAGCGGCTGGGCAACATTGTGGAAGAACTGGGGGGTGCCGCAAAGAGCTCCGGTGCCGGAGGTGGGGACTGCGGTATTGCCGTGATTAATGAGGACACGGACCTGGACGCCGTGTACCGCCAGTGGCAAAACGAAGGCATTATCCCGCTTGATCTCACGGTTACCGTGCGGCCGGACTGGAAGTAGGGCCGGGAAGTGGCCATGCCGGTCCGCCCAGATCGGCAGATGGTGGATGACGGTAGGCTAGCTCGGGTGAATACAGAAGAAGAGCGCGCGGCGAGGCGAGCGGAACGGGTGCGGCCGGATTCCGTGACGGCAATTCCCACCAAGTGGATCGGACCCATCCGCATCACCAGTGCGGGGCTGGGAGCGGGCGAGGCGACCGAAGAAATCGAGGTGCCGCTGGCCACCTATGAATCCCCGCTCTGGCCATCCTGTAACCGTGGCGCGGACGTAAGCCGCATGGTGAAGGGCGGCTATCAGGTCACCGTGCTGGACGAGCGCATGACCAGGTCCGTCATTTTTGTGGCGCGTAGCGGGGCCCACGCGGCGGCTACCGCTCAGCGCATTGCGGCTCGCCGGGACGAGCTTGAGGCCGTGGTTGAGGCAGGTTCTCGCTTCGCCAAACTCATTGATATTCACACGGACATAGTGGGCAACCTTCTCTATGTTCGCTTCGCGTTCACCACCGGGGATGCATCCGGTCATAACATGGCCACCCAGGCCGCCGAAGCGATGATGTCCACTGTGCTCAGCTGGGATGATCAGCTGGCCTACGGGTCCATCTCCGGCAATACCTGCATTGATAAGAAACCCTCCGCAATTAACGGGATCCTGGGGCGGGGCCGCTCCGTGGTGGTGGATATCTGCATTCCACGCCATGTGGTGGAGGGGCGCCTGCACACCACCGCGGCACGTATCAATGCCCTCAACTATCAGAAAAACTGGGTGGGGTCATCCGTGGCGGGAGCGCTCCGCTCCGCCAATGCGCACTACGCGAATATGCTCCTGGCCGTCTACCTGGCCACCGGGCAGGACGCGGCGAATATTGTCGAGGGTAGCCAGGGATTTACCCACACGGAGCTGCGCGGGGAAGATCTTTACTTCTCCTGTACGCTGCCCCACCTCATCGTGGGAACCGTCGGTAATGGCAAGGATCTGGACCACGTGAACCATGCCATGGAGCGCCTGGGCCTTCGCGAGAACCGCGCGCCGGGGGCCAACGCGCGCCGGCTCGCCGTTATCACGGCCGGTGCGGTTGCGTGCGGCGAACTTTCCCTGCTGGCCGCTCAAACGAACCAGGGCGAGCTCATGAACGCCCACCGGACATATGAGCGCGGTGGCGCGGGGCAGGCGGGCCGGCGGGCGGCGTCGTCGGAAAAGAATGTGGTACCGGAGCGCAGTGCCGGTGCCGCGGAACAGGGGAGGGAAGAAAAGTGAACGTAGGTATCGACGCAATAAGCGTGGCAACCGCGCACTATCGGCTGCCACTCCCCGCGCTGGCCGAGGCGACCGGCGTGGATCCGAACAAGTACACCATCGGGCTCGGACAGCAGCATTTCTCCGTACCCGCACCGGATGAGGACACGGTGACCATGGCTGCCGACGCCGTGGCGCAGCTGATCGGGCGGACCGGTACGGATGAGGTGCGCTCCATCTTCTTCGCCACCGAAAGCAGCGTGGACCAGTCCAAAGCGGCGGGCGTATTCCTGCACGGTTTGCTGGGACTGCCCGAACACGTGCGTACGGTGGAGTTTAAAGAGGCGTGCTACGGGGGCACCGCCGCGCTTCAGTGCGCATTGGCCCTCGTGGCGCGTAACCCCGAGGAGCGCGTGATCGTGGTGGCCTCGGACGTGGCACGCTACGCCATCGACTCGCCCGGGGAGCCCACCCAGGGCGCCGGTGCCGTAGCGATGATGGTGAGTGCATCCCCGCGAATCATGGCCATCGAGCAGAAAACGGGCGTGTACACGAAGGACGTTAATGACTTTTGGCGTCCGAACGATTCGTCGACGCCGTTCGTGCTCGGTCACCTATCGATGGATGCCTACTTGGATGCGTTCACGGGGGCGTGGGATGATTTTGCGGCGCGTAACCCGGGGGTGAAGAGTACAGATTTTGCGCGTTTCGTGCACCACCAGCCGTTCCAGAAAATGGCTCGTAAAGCGCATCGGCAGCTCATGAGTTACACGGGGGATGGGCGTGGCGACGAGATTATTGAAGCCGGCCTTCACTACAGCGCCCAGGTGGGTAATTGTTACACGGCCGCTCTCTACTGGGGAATCGTGTCGCTGCTGACGCACGATTCCGGGCTGGCCGGGGAACGCATCGGCCTATTCAGCTACGGGAGTGGGGCGGTGTCTGAATTCTTCGTCGGGCGGCCCGCCGCGCGATATGCGGAGCACGTGGATGGTGCCGCCATCGACGCGACGCTTGCTAGCCGCGAAAAAATTGATTTTTCGACGTACCGGGCGCTCCATGAGGAGCGGCACGTGGACTCCCGCGACTACGCCACGCCGCACGTCACCGGGGCGCCATACCGGTTCGCGGGCGTGAAGGATCACGCGCGGCGCTATGAGCGCAACAAGCGGGTGGCTTAACACTTAGCTGAGCGGCAGCGGGACTGGTGGCCACCCGTGTGGCGGCAAAACGTGGGTGGCTGGCAAATGCCAACCACCCACCGGTCCTATGACAGGTGATTGATTTCTACTTTTCCCGAGCCGCCAGCTTCTCGGTGAAGCCGGCCACCTGCTTTGCCACGGCTGCGGCGTCCTCCTGCGTGGGGCCCTCACCCGCGGGCAGGAGGGTGGCGCGATAGTAACGAAGCTCATCGATGGAATCGTAGATATCCCCGAGCGCGCGGTGATGCCCATTCTTCTCCGGGAGGTTGAAGTACACGCGCGGATACCAGCGCTTGGAGAGCTCTTTAATGGATGACACGTCCACAATGCGGTAGTGCAGGTAGCTCACCAGCTTGGGCATGTACTTCTCTAGGAACATCTTGTCTGTTCCTACCGAATTGCCGCCGAGAGGCGCCTTGCCCTCGGGTACGCGCGCGCTCACATAGTCGAGAACCTTCTGCTCCGCCTCCGCCAGCGGAAGGCCGTCCTCCCATTCGTTGATGAGTCCGGAGGCCGTATGCATCTTGGTGACAAAATCATTCATATTGTCCACCGCGCGCTGGGTGGGCTTAATAATAAGGTCAATGCCCTCGTCAACCGGGTTGAGCTCCGAGTCCGTGATCACCACGGAAATCTCCACAAGCTCGTCAACATCGAGCTGCAGTCCGGTCATTTCGCAGTCGATCCACACGATGGGATTATTCAAATTCTGGTTACTCACGCGGGCCAGTCTACGCGGCGGGAACCGGTATCGCGGGGCCCGGGCACCCGTGGTGCTCGCGCGTACCAGCCCCGGCACTCGGTGGTGCCCCCGGTGGGAATCGAACCCACGACACGCGGATTAGAAGTCCGCTGCTCTATCCACTGAGCTACGGAGGCGTGGGCTCCAGTGTAACCGTGGGGCGGGCCGCGCGGAACCGCGACGGACGTGAGGCTCTCGGCGGGGCCTCCGGGTGATCGATGTGCCGGCCGCCGGGGTGACCCGGGTATTCACCCACGCCTGCCTGACGATATCCGCAGTGACGCCGGCATGGCTCGGCGCTTATCGGTTGATGAGGCGTGTACGACTGGTGCGACGAGTACGACGGGTGACGGTGCGCCAAATGTGGGCGAGGTGAGACACAATAGACGGGTGAAGTCGAATGAGGAGCTAGCAACGTTGGCGCAGCGCACCCTGGCAGCGCTTGAGGGTGCGCGCCTGCCCCTTGATCTACCGGGGGCGGATGAACTGGAAGAATCTCGTGCCCGCCTCATTACTCAGTTGCGCACGCGCGTCCTTCCGCATCTCGAAAATGAGAATCTGCCCGTCATTGTGGTGCTAGGAGGCTCCTCCGGTGCCGGAAAATCCACCCTTTTCAACTCCCTTGTAGGCAGGGAAATATCGCCGGCGTCCGTTCTGCGGCCCACCACCCGCATGCCCGTCATTGCTATGCATCCGGTGGACGCTCCCTACATGAGGGGCCATGCTCTCCTTGAATTGGGACGCGCGGAGACGCTCCCGGGTGCGATCCCCGGCGTCGTACTGGTGGATGCCCCTGACCTTGATTCGGTGGAGGAGCACAACCGTGAGCTGGCTCGCCGTCTGCTTGATGCGGCGGATCTGTGGATATTTGTCACCACGCCGTCACGCTACGGGGATTCCTATTCGTGGGATGTGCTGCGGGATGCCCATGCTCGTGGGGCGTCCACCGCGGTTGTGATTAATCGGCTGACGCGCCATGCCGAGGCCGCCGTGGTGGAGGATTTGACCGCCCGGCTGCGGGATGCGGGGCTGGGCCAGTCGCCGTTGCTCACGGTGGCGGATGCGGGCCCGCATGAGGGCCTGCTCACGGCGCGACTGGTGGATGGGCTGCGCGCCCGGTTGCTGCAATTGGCATCCAGCGGATATGCAAATACGCTCGCGGACACCACCACCGCCGCCATGCTGCCCGGGATGGCCGAGCAGTTGGAAACGCTCTCCGAGGCTGTCGACATGCAGGCGACCGTCATTGATCAGCTGAAGGGCGCCGCGGCGACGGCGGCTGGGAAAGCGGCCGAGGAATTACGCGGATCTGCCCGGCGGGGAAAGTTTGGTAGCGGCGCGCCCACGGCGGCATGGCTGACGGCCGCCTCCAGTGGTGGCGTGCTGTCCGGGGTCAGTGCCGAGGTAGGTCCACGCTGGCTACAACGTGGCGCTCAGGCGCGGCGTGATGCAGCCATGACCGCGGTGTTCTCCGCGGCGCAGGATGCGATCGCGGTGGCCCTGCGTGCAGCGCTCGAAGGCGTGGCGGATAGTATTGCGGCGGCGTGGCAGGATATTCCCCTTGACGTGACGCCACTGGTGGAGCGGGCGCGGGATGAACTCAATCTTGACGCTGCGGGTAGGCATGCCCTCGATTCCTGGCGTTCCACCATCAAGGGTCTGGTAGCAGATAGTGTGCCGGCACATCATCCGTGGTTCGGTCCGGCTGGCCGCGCCTCGCTGCTTGGCACGGCCGCCGCCGGTGTTAGTGGAGCCGAACGCATCGCCCGGGACGGTCTGGGCGTCACCACGGTGCGGGAAGCGCGGGAGGACCTGGCCGAGCGGCTCGCGGGCGCGGTGGACGGCGTCGTCGATACGTATGTGCGGTCCCTCGGCTCCGTGGCGGTGGGCAACGGGCGTGAACTACGGCTGCGCGCCGCCGAATTCAGCGAAAACTTTTAGGGAGAGCAATGGCAAATTTTGACGATGAACTGGCTCGGCTGGATACGGCCATGGCGGAAGGGTCGGACGTATTTGAGCCCTACCTCCTGGAGCGGGCACGGAGCGAGGCAGAAAATGCCAGGCGGCGGCGTGACCAGGGCCTCGGCGTCACCGTTGCCGTGCTGGCCGGCGGTACCGGGTCCGGTAAATCCACGCTCTTCAATGCGCTCACCGGGCTCCGCTTCGCCGACGCCGGGGAGATTCGGCCCACCACCATGCAACCCACCGCGTGCGTATGGGCCACGGGCGCGGAGCAATTGCTGGACACGCTCGGTGTGCCGCGCGATCGGCGTATCTCCGGTAATTCCATTCTCACCACGCCGGAGCACACTGCCGACAACCTGGTGCTCCTTGACCTTCCTGACCACGATTCGGTGGCGGCATCCAACGCTGGTGTGGTGAACCGGATCCTGCCGCTCGCGGATCTCATTGTGTGGGTGCTGGATCCGCAAAAATACGCCGACAATCTCATTCACGCCAGCTACCTGTCCGCTATGCGCGAGCGAGCGGGGCGCATGGTTGTGGCCGTTAACCAGATGGATACCGTTCCCCGCGGCCGCGAGGAGGAGTTGCTGGCAGATGTGCGGCGCCTGCTTGCCGCAGACGGTATGGAGGGTATTGAGGTCTTTGCTGTCTCCGCCCTCAAGAAGACGGGGCTGAGCGAGTTGTGGGCACACATCCGGCGGGCCGCGGCCGCGGAGGATTCCGCCGAGCAGACGGCGGCTGCTGAACTGCGCGCCACTCGCCGCCGGTTGGGGGCGGGCTACGAGTCTGCTTCGCCGGATCTCACCGCCGAAGATTCCGAACCTGTTATCACCACGCTGTACGATGCCTCCGGCATTCCTTCCATTGTTTCCGCGATCTCTGAATCCGGAGCCCGCCGGCGCGCCCTGCCTAAGCCGGAGCAGCCGTCACTGCCCGTGGTGAGCGCGGCGCGGGAAAGTTGGGTGGATAAGGCGAGTCACGGGCTGCCCACCGTCTGGCGCCAGCGTGTGGCTGCGGCCGCCGCCAGTCCGGAGGCGTTACGACGCCGAGTAGGGACGGCACTCCGATCCATCCCCGCCCCGAAGCCCGGGCGTTTCCCCTGGCTGTGGGTGGCGTTCGCGGCGGTGCTGGTGGTAGCAGGCGCCGCAGCCATGGCGGGCGCGCACGGGTCCTGGATCTTGCTCGTGGCTGCCGTGCTTGCGGGGTTGGTGCTCTGCTATGCGGGGGTACTGCATGAGCGTGCCAAATCGCGTAGAGCCGCCGAGAAGTACGCGTCCGATGCGCGGGAGGCCATTTCGCGTGCGGTGACCGAGGATCTCGTTGCGCCAATTCAGGCGGTACTAGAACGATACGGCACGGTGCGAGAGGCGTTGCTCGGGGACTAGGAGTTGGTGGGTTCGGGCCTGCTGTACCCACGGCGGTGCACAGAGCGTGGCGTGCCGCTGCTATCCACAGGCGACGCGACCGTACATTTAGGAGGCTCCCGCATTCGCGAGACTGGGATCACCACTCAAACAAAGGAGATCCCAATGGTCAATGACACAGTGGTGACAGTGCGCGGGTACGCAGGGGCGGATCCCGTGGTATATGACAACGGTGAGCGCGGCAAGGTTACCCAGATTAACGTGGGGTGTACGCCGCGCCTCTACTCACGCAGTGCTAAGCAATTCAAGGATGGGAGCACCACGTGGTACACGGTGCGGTGCTATGGCCGCCTCGGCAAGAATGCAGCGTCCAGCGTGCGCCGTGGCCATCCCGTACTGGTGCGCGGCCGCCTCTCCCCGCAAACATGGACGGACAAGGATGGTCATGAACACGTTCGGCTCACCGTCCTAGCCGACTCACTGGGTGTGGAACTCACTACAGGTATCGTGGCTTTCACGAAAACTCACGAGGACGGTGCGGCGAGTGCATCCGTGAGCGAGCAGGCGAATGACACGGCGGAATCGAATGAAGCTGAGGCACAGGAACCCGAGCTGGTGGGTGCCGGTAGACCAGCCGGCGTTGCCGCCTCCGTCGCCTCCTCCTCACCAACGCCGGAGGCGAAAACGCCACCGTTTTAGGGGAACAGGCCGCGTACGGATCCCGCCTTGTAGACTAGGCGCGGGCTAAACCGTGAACTATCCAAGGAAAGTACGTGGCTGAATATATTTACCAAATGATCCACGCCTCCAAGCGCGTGGGCGATAAAACGATTCTTGATGACGTCACCATGGCGTTCCTTCCCGGCGCGAAGATCGGCATGGTGGGTCCAAACGGTGCGGGCAAATCCACCATCCTCAAGATCATGGCGGGGCTGGACGAGCCGTCAAACGGCACCGCCCAGCTCAGCCCCGGTTACACGGTGGGCATCCTGCTTCAGGAGCCGCCGCTGGATGAGGACAAAACGGTTCTTGAGAACGTGGAGATGGGACGCAAGGAAACCATCGCCAACCTGCATAGGTTCAATGAGATCGGCCAGGAGATGGCCAATCCAGAGGCGGATTTTGACGCGCTCATGGATGAGATGGGCAAGCTTCAGGCCAAGATCGACGCGGAAAATGCGTGGGATTTGGATTCTCAGCTGGAACAGGCCATGGCGGCGCTGCAGTGTCCTCCGGGGGACACGCCGGTCAATGTGCTCTCCGGTGGTGAACGGCGCCGCGTGGCACTGTGCCGGCTGCTGCTGGAGGAGCCCGATCTTCTTCTGCTGGACGAGCCCACCAACCACCTGGACGCGGAATCTGTGGACTGGTTGGAGAAGCATTTACGGGACTACCCGGGTGCAGTGATTGCTATTACGCACGATCGCTACTTCCTGGACAACATGGCCGAATGGATTGCGGAAGTGGATCGCGGCCGGCTCTACCCCTATGAGGGCAACTACTCCACCTATCTGGAGACCAAGCAGGAGCGTCTGAAGATTCAGGGTAAGAAGGACGCAAAGCTGGCCAAGCGCCTGAAGAGCGAACTCGAGTGGGTGCGCTCCTCAGCGAAGGGACGCCAGGCCAAGTCCAAGGCGCGTCTGGAACGCTACGAGGAGATGGAGGCTGAGGCCGAGCGGACCCGCAAACTAGACTTCGAGGAGATCCAGATTCCGCCGGGGCCGCGATTGGGCAACGTGGTTCTTGAAGCACACGATCTGAAGAAGGGCTTCGACGGACGCACGCTCTTCCATGATCTGTCCTTCACCCTGCCGCGCAACGGCATCGTGGGCATTATCGGACCCAATGGGGTTGGGAAAACCACTCTCTTTAAGACGATCGTGGGCCTGGAGCCGCTCGACGGCGGTGACCTGAAGGTGGGCGAGACGGTAAAGATCTCCTACGTGGATCAGAACCGTGCCGGCATCGATCCGGAAAAGTCTCTGTGGGAGGTAGTATCCGACGGCCTTGACTACATTCAGGTGGGCAAGGTGGAGATGCCGTCTCGCGCCTATGTGGCAGCCTTTGGTTTTAAGGGGCCGGACCAGCAGAAGAAGGCCGGCGTGCTCTCCGGTGGTGAGCGGAATCGGCTGAACCTTGCGCTCACGCTCAAGCAGGGCGGGAATCTGTTGCTGCTGGACGAGCCGACAAACGATCTGGACGTGGAGACGCTTTCCTCGCTTGAAAATGCACTCCTCGAATTCCCGGGTTGCGCCGTGGTGATTACCCACGATCGCTGGTTCCTGGACCGCGTGGCCACCCACATCCTGGCCTATGAGGGCACGGAAGAGGATCCGGCAAACTGGTATTGGTTCGAGGGAAACTTCGCCGGTTACCAGAAGAACCGTGTGGAGCGGTTGGGCGAAGATGCGCTGCGGCCCGGCGTTGGTACGCATCGCAGACTCAAGCGCGAGTAGGCGGATTAGCCCCGGCTCGGGTAATTGTTGTGGCCAGTGCATGCGCACTGGCCACAACAATTAGTTCATGTGCATGCGCTTGCAGCACATCACCGGAAGCAGTCTCCCGAGTGACACCTCTCAACGTGTCGCTCTACTGCTCAATGGTGCGTTCCGTGTTCCGGCGTACCATGCCTTCCTGCGCCATGGTGGCGATGAGCCTGCCATCCTGGTAGAACTTCGCGAGTCCCAACCCGCGGCCATTCTGCGCGGAAGGGCTGTACATGTCGGCCAGGATCCAATCGGAGATGTCGAAATTACGATGCCACCAGATGGCGTGATCCAGCGTGGCCAGGGCAACGCCGGGCATCATCCAGCTCACGCCCACCCCGCGCATCACGGGCTCCAGCATGATCTGGTCTGCCGCGTAGGCGAGCATCGCACGCTGTAGTGTGCGGGAGGAACCCTCCGGCATGCGGGAGCGCGTACGCATCCACACGTATTGGCGGGGCTCACGCGACTTTGCGGGGTGCACGTAAACATCACCATTGACGTGGCGCAGGTCGATGCCGTTGCACGCATTTTGCAGGTTGCCAATCTTGTTGTGGAGTGAGGCGAAAAAGTCCACGGAGGACGGCACCTCTTCGGGGGCCGGCACGTCCTTCGGTGCCTCCTCCTTGATGCTCGGTCCGGGTTGAAGCTCCTGCAGCGATACACGGGCCTCGAAAATAATCTCATCCTTCTGCCGCGCGATCACGGTGCGCGTGGAGAAAGAATGCCCGTCATGGAGGTCCATAACCTGAAAATCAATGGGAATGTTGATATCGCCGGGACGCAGGAATGCGCCCGTGATCGAGTGCGCCAGGCGGTCATTTTCTCCCAAACCCATCGTGCGCCGCACGTGATCATCGGCCGCCATGACGGCCTGCGCCTGCACCTGGCCGCCGTAGACGCGCGGCGTCACGCGTACTACAGATTCGCCGCGATAGGTGTTCTCATCCACGCGCTCTAGTGCGAGACTCCGCAGCAAACTGGCCACGGGCTCGGTGTGCGTCACGGGGACGGGGATATGCGAATCGTCGTCAAAATACAGGGTCATGCTCGTCATCCTACGTGGCCGTTATGGTCCAGGCCGAGTATTGCAGCAGTGGTGTTGCTCAGGTGTATGGCCCGCCGGCATATTCAACGGCCTCTCTTCGCCCTACGCGCCGTTGGGGCTCGGCAACCCGTGCGACGTCGTACGGCGGTCCGTACGCACCACGCGGGACCAAGTTCACTTCCGAACCCTCGGCCTCGTTCGCCTGCTAGGCGGTGTAGGACGGTACAGCGGGCGCGCCAGGTGCGAAGGACTTCGGACCCGCGTCCACTCCGTGAAAAAATATGGAAGATTCACAGAAGAGTCATAGGGTGAACTGGATGATCAGCGGGTTTTCCGCCCCGAAAGGAGTACGCATGAGCGCAACCAGGGATTTGCTAACCCGACTCGCGGCCGCATACGGGGTGGATGCCTCCTACTGGAGTTTTGGTGGGGAACGGGTTCAGGTACCCAGCGAAACGCTTGTGGATGTGCTTGCGGCCCTGGGCGTGGACGCAACCACGGATGAGGCCGCCCGGCAGGCAATTGAAGATGCGGAATTGGAACCGTGGCGAAGTGTGCTGCCCGAGGTGACCGTACTCCGGGAGAACATGGAGCAATCAATTCAGATCCATGTGCCGCACGGCTATGGCGTCACGGTGGATGCGGAATTAGAGAGCGGCGGGCCGGCCTGGCATATCTCGCAGATTGATGACTTCACTGAGCCCCGCCTGGTGGATGGGCATCTGGTGGGGCAGGCCTCTTTCATACTCCCCTCGAACCTGCCGCTTGGATGTCACACGTTGCATGCACGTGTTACGAAGCCGGGCGGGGATGAAGTGACGGGTACGGATATGGCGCCGCTCATCGTGGTGCCTCGGCGGCTTGCCAGTCCGAAAGAGCGTGGCGTTGACGGGTGGGGAGTCCAATCTCAGCTATATTCCATCCGCTCCGCGCAATCCTGGGGCATTGGCGATGCCGCGGACCTGACGGAGCTGGGCAGTTTCTTTGGCTCGCGGGGTGCTCAATTTATTCTCATCAACCCTGTGCACTCGGCGCAGGTCGCCGGTCATATGGCCGAATCTCCCTACCTGCCTGTGACGCGCCGGTTCTTCAATCCCATCTATATCCGCCCGGAGGACATCCGTGAGGTGGCCTACCTGCCGCCGGAGGAACGCGGGCTCGTCGAGCGGCTGGGGCTGGCACCCAAGGCTGCCTCTACCCGAAACACGCTCATTGATCGGGACGCCCTCTGGGCTGCGAAAAAAGCGGCGCTGGATGTCATTTACCGGCAACCCCGTTCGGCGGCACGGCAGCGTTCTTTCGAACGGTTCCGACGCCGGGAGGGGGCGGGGCTGGAGAACTTCGCCTACTGGTGTGCGCTGACGGAGGCGTATCCGGAGGCCTTCCCCGCCGGCTTCGAGAATCCCCAGGCGCCCGCGGCACAGGCCAACCGCTCCGCCTACGCGGACCGGATAGATTTTTATGCCTGGCTCCAGTGGATTGTGGATGCACAGTTCCATGCCGCTCAGGTGCAGGCGCGCAAGTCCGGGATGGGTATCGGCGTGATGGGGGACCTGGCCGTCGGCGTGCATCCGGCCGGCGCGGATACGTGGATGATGCCCGAGGCGTTTGCCACCGGCGTGAGCGTGGGCGCCCCGCCGGACATGTACAACCAGCAGGGCCAGGATTGGAGCCAGCCTCCGTTTAATCCCCGGGCGTTGCGCCGGCTCCACTACAGGCCGGTGCGAGATATGGTGCGCACGGTCATGCGAAACGTGGGTGCTTTACGCATTGATCATGTGATGGGATTTTTCCGACTGTGGTGGATCCCCGCGGGCCACTCACCGGCCGATGGCACCTACGTGCACTATGACCAGGAAGCCATGATGGGTGTGCTATTGCTCGAGGCGCAGCGTGCCGGTGTCACGCTGGTGGGCGAGGATCTGGGCAATGTGGAGCCCTCCGTGCGCCAGTTCCTGTCGGAGCGCGGTGTACTGGGCACCTCGGTCATGCTATTTGAGCAAACTGATTCCGGGTTTAAGATCCCCGAGCAATATCGCGAAGATACCCTCACCACCGTGGACACCCACGATTTGCCTCCGGCTGCCGGGTACCTCGCCGGGACACATGTGGAACTGCGGGAGCGCCTCGGGCTGCTGGTAGAACCGGTAGAAACCGTGCTGGCACGAACCAGGGAGGAAAAGGAACGGCTGGAAGCTGCTCTCCGAATTCAGGGACTGCTCGGGGAGGATCCGACGGACCGAGAGATTGTGCTGGCCATGCACCAATTTATTGCGCGTACGCCCGCCCAGCTGAAGGCCATCGCGGTGACAGACGCCGTGGGTGAGCGGCGTGTACAAAACCAGCCGGGCACGGACCAGGAATACCCCAACTGGCGGGTGCCTCTAGCCGACGCCGATGGACACGTGGTGCTGCTTGAGGACTTCCCGAGCAACGGGCCACTGAACGCGCTGCTGGATGCCTACCGTTCGGAGCAGTCGCCGAGTACGGCCGAATGAGAGGCGAGGGAGGTGCCGGTGAAGTGGAGCGCGCGGTAGGGTCCGACGACGCTGAGCGCGACGAGGTTTCACGTCCTGTCGCCGGGGGCGAGGCGCGCACCCTCGAGGTGCTGGCGCCGGTTGCGGGCGGGCTGCGGGACCTGGTGGCTTTCGCAGCTGCGCGCGGAGAAGAACCGGGCGAACAGCAGGCATTCGCCATGCTGCCAGGCATTGGCATTGAGCCGCTGGCCGGCGGACTCACCGTCGTGGCGCCGGTTGCGGGCCGGGTCACCCGGCTGACCGCCGGGCGCGCTGACATACTGAGCACTGCGGATCGGATAGACGCGCAGGAGGCGTCCGCCCCGGGTCCGCAGGCGTCAGCTGTGCAGATCGCCGTGCTGCTCGGCGCCGATGAGCCCGACGCCGCATTCATTCCGCTCGCCCACGTGGGTACGGAGGTGGCGGCCGGCCAGCCGCTCATGATTTGGAATGCCAGCCCCCTCCGCGTGCTCACCAGTGCCGTGGTGGCGAGCAGCGGGCGGGTAGCTCGCATCTCGGAAGTTATCGAAGCGGGCGAACCCGCATTCATACTTGAGATATAGCGGTGGCGAGGCCCGTGGGCCCCGCCACCGTCGCTGCTACTTCGCTCGGTTCGCGTCCACCTGCTGGTTGCGCACGGCGCGTCGCGTAGTATTCACTACCTCGGAAACCAACCGCTTCGCGGCCGGTGCGGCGTCGGACTCAGCAAGCCACGCCTCACCCAGTGCCAGCAGGTCCACACCCAGATCCGTACGCCCCGCAAGCTGCTGCGGATAGGCGTAGTTGAGCATGTTGGAGGCAATCTCCACGGAATTGTCATCCCACATGCGCTTCGCCTCAGCGAAGTACTGCTCCGCATAGGGTGCCACGGACTGCGCCGAAGCAAACCGCATGCCCAGCGCAAGGTTGCGCTGCCGCGTATTGGAGGAGGGATAGAGAATCTCCTGCCAGACGTTCTTGCGGATCGTCTCATCCGGTAGCGCACCCGTGGCCTGCGCCTGGCCAATCTGGGAGTAGGAGCTGGGGTCGCGGTGGAATTCGGCGTCGATCTCCGACGCTCCCACGCGGCCGGCCGCGGCCAGGGCCGTGAGAATGGACCAGCGTACGTCCTGGTCGACGTCGAACCCTTCCGGTACGCCGCGACCGTCCAGCATCCCCGCCACGCGATCAAGCTGAGCATCCGTCACCGCGAACTGGAAGGCCGTGCGCGCAATTTGAAGCTGCGAATCAGAACCCGCCGGGGCGGCATCGAGGAGTTCAAAGAGGCGCGTGGCCACGGCCGACCGGAACTGAGCGCGTGAGGCCGGATCGGAGTAAGAGTTCACGGCCGTGGACAGTTCGGAGAGGACATAGCGCAACACGGTGCCATCCGTCTCATCCCTGATGACCTTGAGCGCGATATCCGCGTAGGTGTGGGGGGCGTCAAGTTCGCCGTCGCGCAGCATGTCCCAGGCGGAGAACACCACGATGGAGCGGGCCAGGTGATCGTCGAACTGGTCAATGTGGGCCACGGCGTTCTTCAGGGACACAGGATCCAGCCGCACCTTGGCGTAGGCCCAATCCTCATCATTGACCAGAATAATGGCCGGCCGCGGCTTCCCAGCAAATTCCGCCACCCGCGTTGATTCGCCCGCCACATCCAGTTCGGCGGAGCTGGTGCGAAGAACACGGCCATCCTTAACGTCATAACCGGACACGATGAGGCGATGGGGCCGCAGCGAGGCGTGCTCATCGGCGGACTGCTTGATGGTGAGGGCGGACACCACGCCGCCCTCCTCCTCAACCACGGGGGTGAGCGTGTTGACGCCGGACTCCTGAAGCCACAGAGCGGTCCACTCCGACAGGTCACGGCCGGAGGTAGCTTCCAGTTCGGAAAGGAGATCCTGCAGCGTGGCGTTGGCCCACTTGTGCTTCTGAATGTAGTTGCGCACGCCGGCCAGGAAGTTATCCAGGCCCACGTAGAACACCAGCTGCTTGAGCACGGAGGCGCCCTTGCCGTAGGTGATGCCATCGAAGTTGACCAGCACATCCTCAAGATCGCGGATATTCGCGGCGATTGGGTGCGTGGAGGGGAGCTGATCCTGTGAGATCGCCCAGGTTTTCTCCGAGGCGAGGAACGTGATCCATGCTTCGCTCCAGCGGGTGTTGTTCACGGCGGCCAGGTGACTCATGAATTCGGCGAAGGATTCGTTGAGCCAGAGGTCATTCCACCACTTCATGGTGACCAGATCGCCGAACCACATGTGCGCCTGCTCGTGAAGGATGGTGATGGCGCGCCGGTCCACGATGGCCGCGGTGGGCTTGGTGCGGAACACATAGGTTTCCACGATGGTCACCAGGCCCGGATTCTCCATGGCGCCCGCGTTGTACTCCGGGGCGAACAGCTGGTCATACTTGCGGAACGGGTAGGGGTGGCCGTAGTTCTTCTCGTAGTACTCGAAGCCCTGCCGGGTGATGGTGAACAGTTCCTCGGGGTCGAGGTACCGGGCAAGCGACTTTCGCGCCCACACGCCGAGGGGCACCTCGCGGCCATCCACCGAGTGGTAAACATCCGTGGTGCCCTCATAGGGGCCGGCCGCCACGGCCGTCAGGTAGGTGGACATGCGCTCGGTGGGGGTGAACTCGAAGCGGCTCACGCCGTCGCGTAGGTCCACCGGTTCCGGGGTGGGGGCGTTAGAAAACACGCGCCATCCTGCCGGAGCATCAACGGTGAACTGGAAGGTGGCCTTGAGGTCCGGCTGCTCAAAATTCGCGAATACACGCCGCGCATCGGCCACCTCGAACTGCGAATAAAGGTAAACCTCCCCGTCCGCTGGATCCACGTAGCGATGCAGGCCCTCACCCGTGTGCGAGTAATCCATGATCGCTTCCACGCGCACCGTGTTGTGCTCCTGAAGGTGCGGCAGTGGATAGCGGGAGTCCTCATAGAGCGCCGGGTTGAGTTCATCGCCGTTGAGGAACACGCGCCGCACTCGGTGGGCAATCAGGTCGAGGAATGTAGAGGTACCGGGTTGCGCCGTAAAGTCAATTTCCGTGGTGGATTCGAACGTGTCCTCCGACGTGGTGAGGTCCAGGTGAATCCGGTAGGCCTCCGTCTGCACGAGCGCCGCGCGTTCCGCCGCCTCCTGCCGAGTGAGATTTGTTCCGGGCATGTGCATCCTTTCAAGTCGCATGGGATCGATGCGCCGATCCGTCCGCGCGGACCACCCGCGCTCCTGGACAGTCTAGCCGGGGCCGAGAAACGGGGTTCCGGGTGCTTAGTGGGTGGATGGGTGCTTGTTCGACGCCGGTTTTGGGCCGGTCCGTGCGTATAGGCCATCGGGCGGTTGCCTCTTCTACGGAGAGAGGCCGGCCGGTCCATGCGTGAAGGGCGAGCCTACGTGATAGCTGTACGTGCGGACAGGAGTGCACCGTGGAGGCGCGTGACGAAAGCGCGTGGATTCACGTAGAGCTCAGCCGGATGGGTGCGGACGGCCCGCCAGCCCGCGCTCGCCAGCGCGAGCTCGTGAGCCTTCGCCGCGGCGACGGCCTCTTCGCTGGGCGCCTCGGTATCAGTGAGGATTTCTATGCCCACACGGCTGGACGGGTAGGCGAGCGGAAAATCCCACCCCGGACCTGGCCGGCAGTGAAGAACGGGGCGGGGAAGCCCAGCCACAATGATCGCGGCCCTGGCGGCGGATTCGGCCGGGGATGATGCCAATCTGCTGGCCTCGGCCAGTGCCACTTTCGCCACACCGCATCCGGGCCGGTGAGGCTTTTCCCTGAGAAGTGTGCGCATATGCCGGTGGAGGGTGTCCGCCGCACCGTCTGGATCATGGGGGTGCAGGGATGCGGCCTGGCGAAGAGCCGCATCCGCCACCGTCAGTGCCGTGGCCAGGCGCCTCGCGTGGGCACAATCCACCACGGTCTCAGCCAGCGAAACCACCGGTAGCACACTGTTGATGAGTTCGGGCTGCCTATCCCACACGCTGCGATGTACCTGCGCGCCGGAAAATCCTTTTTGGGATGTGCTTGGCAGCATCACGTTGACCCGTTCGGGTACGGGGAGTAGCGGGAGACCGTGGAGTATTGCGGCGGTGCCGTGGCTGAACGCAAAGGGCCCGCGTGCCTGCTGGGCCGCGGCACGGCACTGTGCGATGTGCCGCGCGGGCGGGCTCAGCCGGCGCCATTCGACAAGGGAGGCGAAGTAGCCGCGCCACACGCGCACGGCCCGATCCCGTATCTCGCGCTGGGACCAACCCAGCTGATGGAACTCCGCCCGCGTGAGAAGCGGAATCTGCCAGCCAAGGTGACGGGCATCCTGATCTGTTGGTTCTGTGTGCATGGCCACAGTGTGGCTGATCGTCGCTGCTTTCCGCCGAAGCTATCCACAGGTCCGCAGGTCCACAGGTCCACAGGCATGCACGTGCCCATACGCCCACACGAATTTGTGGGCGAGGACCGCCCGGTATGCGCCATACCCACGGGTATGGCGTATACCGGGCTGGCTGCTGCGGCGTCGTACCGCACCGGGCCGTTACCAGATGTGTACACGCTCCTCGGGTGCCAGGTAGAGCCCGTCCCCGGCGTTCACCCCGAAGGCCTCATAGAAGGCATCCACGTTACGGACTACGCCGTTGGCGCGGAATTCCTCGGGGGAGTGGGGATCCAACGCGATTTGCTGGCGCATCCATTCGTCGCGCGCCTTCGAACGCCAGATGCGGGCGTAGGAGAGGAAGAGGCGCTGCGTGCCGGTGTACCCGTCAATAATGGGCGCGTCCTCCAGCTTCTTTCCTTCGCGCTCCAACGAGATCGCGTAGGCCTTGAGCGCGATCGAGAGCCCGCCCAGGTCACCGATGTTTTCACCGAGCGTCAACTTGCCGTTCACGTGCGGGGCGTCCTCCGCATCCTCAAACTGGCTGGGCACAAACTGGTCATACTGCTGGGCCAGGGCAGCGGTGCGCTTCTCAAACTCTGCCCGGTCCGTGTCTGTCCACCAATTATTGAGGGCGCCGCGCGCGTCAAATTGTGAGCCCTGATCATCAAAGCCGTGTCCGATTTCATGACCGATGACCGCACCGATGCCGCCATAGTTGAGCGCCGCATCCCGGTCCGGATCAAAGAATGGGAACTGAAGAATGGCCGCGGGGAAGACGATCTCATTCCACTGCGGGTTGTAGTAGGCGTTGACGGTTTGCGGATTCATGAGCCATTCGGAGCGATCGACCGGCTTGCCCAGCTTGTCGATGCTGCGCTGGAACTCGAAGCGGTTAGTGGCTTGCACATTCGCAAGGAGATCTGGCCCCACGCTGAGTGCGGAGTAGTCCTTCCAGTGGTCCGGGTAGCCGATCTTCGGGTTGAAGGAATCCACCTTTTTAATGGCCTGCTGTTTTGTTTCCTCGCTCATCCAGTCGAGTGCCAGAATGGAGCGGCGGTAGGCCTCCAGGAGGTCTGCTACCAGCTGTTCCATCTTGGCCTTGGCTGAAGGCGGGAAATACTTTGATACGTAGAGCTCGCCCACGGCTTCACCAAGCGCACCATTAACCAGCTGCACGCCACGCTTCCATCGCGCCCGCTGCTCCGTGGTGCCCTCGAGCACGCGTCCGTAGAAATCGAAGCGTCGCTTATCGATCGCTTCGGTGAGGAAACCGCCCGCAGCCTGGAGTATGCGCCACGTGGTATAGATCTTGAGGTCCTCGAGGGCGGTGTTTGCCCAGGTTTGCGCCCCGCCGCGCGCGGCTTCCAGGGTAAGGACGACGACGCTGTCCGCCGCGTCCAGCGCAAAGCCCGCCGCGGCGAGTGCTCCCGTCCAGTCAAAGCCGGGGTTCTCCTCGACCAGCTGCGCGATAGTACGCGGGTTGTTCATCTTGACCGGGTTACGCAGGTCCACGAGCGTGGTATGGAAGGAAGCGAACTTGGTTTCAAGCCCAATGATGATGTCTGCTTGGCGGCTCGCCTCCGTCGTATCAAACCCGAGGGCCAGTGCCAGCATGTCCGGCACGTACTGCTTGTAGGCCTCGAGTACCTTCGCGTGTTCCGGCTTGTGATAGTAGGCCTCATCGGGGAGCCCGATGCCGCTCTGATAGATACTGGCCTGATTGCGGTCCGGATCATCGAAGGAGGAATCCACGTCCACACCGAAGAAGGTGGAGACGCCCTCGCGCAACAGCTTTCCAACGAGTCCCGCCAGCTCATTCTTGGTCGAGACGGCCTGCACCGCATCGAGCTGGCCGCGAATCGGCTCCACACCCGCCGCATTGAGCCGGTCCGTATCCATCCAGGAACGATAGAAATCCACCGCTTTTTGCGCGGCTGCGGAGGAGGCTTCTCCGCTCTCCAGCAGCTCGCGCACATGTGCCTCCGCCTCATCGCGGAGCACAATAAAACTGCCCAATCGAGACTGATCTGCTGGGAAGGTTGCATTCTTCAACCAGGTGCCATTGACGGCGCAGAAAAAATCGTCCTGTAGGCGAACGGCGCTATCCCGCCCGTCCAGGATCCTGTTCATCTGTTCACTCAGTGCCATGGGGCCATGCTATCGGTGCCCACCGACATTCTTCGTACCTGTTCACCACGTGAGTGCGTGACGGTATTGGCGGGGAGAGGCTTGCGGTCTTCGGGAGGCACCCGCGGATGTAATCGCAACCACGTGGGTGCGGGTCCCGCTAGTAGGCGACCACTCGACCTCGTCATGTACGTATCCGGTGGGTACCGAGTGCGCCCCACGGCGTCGTCTATATAACTAACGCTTATACTTCGATTCGCTGTGGCTATTTGCTGAAAAATGTGGTGTGCAGCATATTGGAGCCAATCGGTTCTTCTCGACCTAAGGATGGCAACCAATGGCGGTTCCAACTGACACTGAGGCAATGACGCCTCAGGCGCGCGCGGCCAGAGCGCGTCAACTCCGAAAGAACGTGGGCGGCTCCGTGGCGATCCTCGCGATCGGACTGGTGCTTTACTTCCTCCCCGTGCCGGCCGGTGTAGATCCCCGCGGCATGCACATGCTCGGGATCTTCGTGGCCACGATTCTGTTTCTGATCCTGCAACCGCTCCCCACGGCGGCGGTGGCCATCATCGGCCTCACGGTAGCGATGGTGACCGGCACCATGGCGCCGGGAACAGAGGCGTTCACCGGATTCGGTAGCTCCTCCATCTGGCTTATTATCGCTGCATTCTTCATCGCGCAGGGCTTCGTCAAGACGGGTCTGGGCCGGCGTATCGCTCTCCTTTTCCTCTCCTGGCTGGGTAACTCCTCGCTGGGTGTCTCCTACGGACTGGCGGCCACAGATCTGGTGCTGGCACCTGCCACACCCTCCAATACCGCGCGACTGGGCGGCATCCTCTTCCCGGTTATTACCTCCATCAGCGAGGTTGCAGATTCCACCCCCGCCAGCGAACCCTCCCGCAAGCGGCTGGGCGCATTTCTCACGGCCACCGCAAACAACGTCAACGCGGTCACCTCCGCCATGTTCATGACGGCCATGGCCGGCGGCCCCGTGGCGGTGGCGCTCGCCGCGGATCAAGACATCAACATCTCCTGGGGCACGTGGGCGCTCGCGGGCCTGGTCCCGGGCATCATCGCGCTCATTCTTGTGCCGCTTATCTGCTACCGGCTAGTGCCGCCCACCTTGAAGAAGATGCCCGGTGGCAGCGAGTCGGCGCGCAACGAACTTCACCAGCTCGGGGCGATGAAGCGAGGCGAAGTGATCATGCTGGTCACATTCATTGCGATGTTGCTGCTGTGGTCCCTCGGCTCCCTTATTCACATCAATTCGACTACGGTCGCATTTCTTGGCGTATCCGTTTTGCTGCTCACCCGCGTGCTCGCCTGGGGTGATCTTGCGGCCAACAAGGGCGCCTGGAACACGCTCATGTTCTTCGCCATTCTCGTGGGCATGGCCGGGCAGCTCAACACTCTTGGTGTCATTAAGTGGTTGGGCGACACCATCGCTGGCGTGGTCGGTGACCTGCCGTGGGTGTGGGTGCTCATTATTCTCTCGGCCGTGTACATGGTGCTCCACTATCTATTTGCCTCAGAGCTGGCGCAGATTGTGGCCCTGTACGCCCTGTTCGTCTCCGTCATGGTGGGTGCGGGCGTGCCGGCTATGGTAGCGGCGCTCATGCTTGGTGCTATCTCCGCGCTCATGGGGGCCATGACCCATTACGCCTCCGGCCCTGCCGCCCTGATCTTTGGTTCCGGCTACCTGAAGACCAGCGAGTTCTTCCGTGCGGGCGCGGTGGTAGCGGTGGTCACCCTCATCATCTGGATTCTCGCCGCGCTCTCCTGGTGGCAGGTGATCGGCCTGGTATAGAGGACGGCGCGTATGAAACCGGCGCGATTTCTACGACGTCGTTCGCTGACGTTGATGCTGACGCGCCTACAAGAACTACACAACTATTTGCTCCAGTAATGAAAGGACACATCATGATCCGCAACGGAAAGGCCGTGCTGGCCGACCCCATGCAGAACAAGGGAACCGCGTTCACCAGGGAAGAGCGTGAAGAGCTGGGGATTGACGGGCTGCTGCCTGCCGCCGTCCACACCATCGACCAGCAGGAGGCCATGGTCTACGAGCGCTTCCTCACCCAACCCACGCCGCTGGCCAAGCGGCTCTACCTTATGAGCGTGCTGGATTCCAACACGCGGCTCTACTTCTACTCAATGGGGAAGCATCTCACCGAGTACATGCCGATCGTTTATGCCCCCACGGTGGCCCAGTCGATCCAGGGATACAACGAGCACTACTTTGGCAGCCGCGTGGCCTACGTGAACGTGCGGGAGCCGGAGAACGTGGAGCGGTCCCTGCGGCAGTTCGCGGAGGATCGAGATATTCGCCTGGTGGTGGTGACGGACGCCGAGGGCATTTTGGGCATCGGTGACTGGGGTGTGAACGGCGCGGAGATTCTCACCGGCAAGTTGGCCGTCTACACGGCGGCCGCCGGCATGAATCCGGATGAGATCCTGCCTGTCATGCTTGACGCTGGGACGGACCGTGCCGAGCTCAACGAGGACCCGCGCTACATGGGCATGCGTGGGGGCCGTGTGCGAGGGGACGCCTACTTCTCCTTCGTGGACTCCTTCATCAAGACGGTGCTGGATATCTGGCCGAAGGCGCTGCTGCACTGGGAGGACTTCGGCCGGCCCACCGCCGCACCCATCCTGGAAAAGTATCGCGATTCTGTGATGACGCTCAATGACGATATTCAGGGCACCGGCGTGACCGTGCTGGGTGCCCTCGAAGCGAACCGCCGCCTGGCCGGGCTGGAATATAAGGATGTGCGCGTGCTCATCTACGGCGCTGGCAGCGCGGGCATCGGCATCGCTGATCAGATCGTGGACGGCATGGTGGGCTTTGGCGGCCTGACCCCGGAGGAGGCGCGCGAGCGTGTGTATGCCGTGGATCGGGACGGATTGGTAGTTGACGGCATGCCGGGCCTCACCGAGGGCCAGCAGCGCTATGCGCGCAAACCGGAGGAGTTTGAGGGCGTGGATCGGCATGACCTCGCGGCTGTGGTTGATGCTGTTCGTCCCACCGCCCTGGTGGGTACCTCCACCGATGCGGGTGCGTTCACTGAGACGGTGGTACGCACGATGTGCAAGCATGCCGCCCACCCGTTCATTGCCCCCATTTCCAACCCGACGGAACTCGCGGAAGCCAAGGCCGCGGATGTGATCACGTGGTCGAAGGGCACCGCGTCCGTGGTGACGGGTACACCGTCGGATCCGGTGGAATTCCGCGGTGTTACCTACACCATCGGGCAGGGTAACAACGCGCTCATGTACCCGGGCATCGCACTGGGGGCCATGGTGCCCGTGGCAAAGGTGGTCAGTCGCGGCATGCTACTTGAGGGAGCCCGGGCACTGGCGGATATGGTGGATACAAGCGTGCCGGGTGCGGCGGTGCTACCGCCCGTCTCGGAGCTCACCGCGATCACGCGCAACGTGGCGCGTGCGGTGGTGGTTCAGGTACTCAAGGAAGGAATCAATCGGGTTGAGGTGCCGGATATTGATGCGGCGCTGGACGCGGCGGTGTGGGATCCGCGCTACTAGCATCCGCCCCTGGGAGGGGCCGCGTGACTCTCGTCAAGAATAACCGGGATCTGGAGACCCTCCTGGTGCTGGTGGACTCGGGTAGTTTCACGGAGGCTGCCCGAGTTCTTGACGTGTCTCAGCCGGCCGTGTCCCAGGCAATTCGCCGCTTAGAGTGCCAGCTGGGTGCCGAATTAGTGGTACGACGCCGTTTTTCACACGCGGTAGAACTCACGCGCGCTGGTGAACTGGTACACCGCCGGGCCAAGGCTATTCGGGACGAATTTGACGCCCTCGACCAGGAACTGGGGGCGCTGCGCGCCAGCCATCGCATTCGCGTTGGCCTCCCGCCGATCATTATGAACTACTACTTCGGCGGCCGGATGGATGCGCTTGATGCCTTTGTGGAGGCCGAGCCCGTCACCATCCTGACGTTCGGTTCTGAGCTGATGCTCTCGGAGATTCGCGCCGGCCGGTTGGACGTGGGCGTAGTGGCTGCCACGGAAACGGAGCTTCGGGTGCCCGGAGTGGCGACCGAGCGTATCGCCTCCTTCCCATTCGACCTGGTGGTACGAGGGACCGATCCATTGGCGCGCATCAGCAGAATCGACGCCGCGGACCTGCCCGCGCTCGTCACCGCGCCTTTCGTCACCTTCACGAATGATTTTCTACAGCGGAAGGCCCTTGAGGATCTGGCGGCCCGCACGGGCATGCCGCTGAGCATTGCCTCGGAAACCAACCAGCTGGATAATCTCGAACATCTCATTGAAACCGGGGCGGGCATTGGTTTCCTTACCGCCATGATTGCCTCTGCTGATCCGCCGGGCGTGCATCGCCTCGCCGTGGTGGGGCCGGGTGTGCCGCGGTTCAACGTATTTCTTTACCGCCGGACGTGCGCGGCCGCCGGGGGCGACGACGTCGTGGAGCACGTGGTGACGTTGCTCCGGGATGCGGCGCGGCGCGCGGAGACGTGAGCCCGCCGGGGCGCCTTTCCGCGAAAGGGGACCAAAGTTGTTGTTGTGTGCCAAAGGGCTCAGGAAGAATAGAAATATGCGCGTACATATTGGCACGGATCATGCTGGATTTGAACTAAAGGAATACGTCAAGGCGGAACTCGCCAAGGCGGGCTATGAGGTCATTGACCACGGCGCCGAGACCTATAACTCCGATGATGACTACCCGGCGTTCTGCATCGCCGCCGCTGAGGGCGTGATCGCGGATCCGGGTTCGCTCGGCATTGTGATTGGCGGTTCCGGGAATGGCGAGCAGGTTTCGGCCAATAAAGTGAAGGGTATCCGGGCCATTCTTGCGTGGAATGAGGATACGGCGAAGCTTGGCCGTGAACACAATAACGCCAACGTCGTCTCCGTTGGTGCACGGCAGCACTCGAAGGAGGAGGCGCTCCAGCTCATCAAGTGGTTCCTGGAAACCCCCTTCTCCGAAGGAGAGCGTCATATTCGTCGCATCAAGAAGATTGCGGCGTATGAGAACGGCGGATCCGCGGAGTGATCGCGGGGCCGCATAACGCGTGCGGCATGATGGCGGCCCGGGCGGGCCGCCATATTTTTGTGTCGCCTAACGGCGGATTCTTGCCGGTACACCCACGGCCGTGGCGCTCGCGGGCACGTCTTTGACAACCACCGCGTTTGCTCCCACCTGCGCATGAGCGCCGATATCAACGGGGCCCAGCACCTTCGCGCCCGCGCCGATGACCGCACCATCGTGCACGGTGGGATGGCGCTTGACGTGGTCAAGAGAGGTTCCACCCAGTGTTACCTGGTGATACAGGGTCACATCATCACCGATTTCCGTGGTTTCTCCAATCACTACGCCCTGGCCATGGTCGATGAAAAAGCGGCGGCCAATGCGTGCGGCGGGATGAATCTCAATGCCGGTGAGGGCACGGGCCGCCTGGGAGAGTAGCCGCGCCGGCGTGCGCAGGTGCGGCGACGCTTCCCAGAGGGCATGCGCTGCTCGGTATGTCCACAGCGCATGCACACCGGAATAGGCGAGGGCCACTTCGAGGCCCGTGCGTGCGGCGGGATCTTTAGCGCGAGCGGTCCACAGATCTTCCCGCATGCTCTTTACGATGCCCATGGTTCCCTCCCGGGCCACCGGCCGGTGCCGGGCCGGCGGCCTATTGCTAGTCCCGATACCCCTCGAAGAGCGGCGTAGAGAGGTAGCGCTCCCCGAAATCCGGCACAATAAATACAATGCGCTTACCGGTGGCCTCGGGCCGCGCCGCCACATCGAGGGCCGCTTTGAGTGCTGCGCCAGAGGAAATGCCTACCAGGAGTCCCTCCTGCTGAGCGGCGGCACGCGCGGTGGCCAGGGCGGCGTCGGACGTGACCGTGAGAAACTCATCGATCACGCCACGGTCCAGGACGTCGGGCACGAAGTTCGCCCCGATTCCCTGAATCTTGTGAGATCCCGCGTGGCCTGCGGAGAGGAGTGGAGATTCTGCCGGCTCCACGGCGATCACCTTCACGTCAGGATTGTGGCGCTTGAGGGCGCGGCCGACGCCGGTCACCGTGCCCGCGGTGCCGAAAGCGGAGATGAAGTAATCTACCTTGCCGTCCGTATCCGCCCAGATCTCCTCACCGGTGGTGGCCTCATGGATGGCCGGGTTCGCCGCATTGGAGAATTGCGAGGCGAGAATGGCGCCCTCGGTGGAGCGCGCGATCTCCTGAGCCTTGGCGACGGCGCCCTTCATGCCGGCGGCCGGGTCCGTAAGCACCAGTTCGGCGCCATAAGCCCGCACCAGGGCGCGGCGCTCAACGGACATCGAGGCAGGCATGGTGATGATGACGCGATAGCCGCGTGCCGCGCCCACCCAGGCGAGGCCGATACCCGTATTGCCGGAGGTGCCCTCCACGATGGTGCCACCGGGCTTCAAAGCACCCGATTTCTCCGCCGCGTCCACGATGGCCACGGCGATACGATCCTTCACGGAGTTTGCCGGATTATAGAATTCCAGCTTTCCAACAAGTTCGGCGCCGCCTTCTGCCTCAAAGGTGGAGAAGCGAACCAGGGGAGTGTGGCCAACAAGTTCCGTAGCATTCTGATAAATGGTCATAGCTATTCCTTAAATATGTGGTGGTCCGGCTAGCGGTGTAATACCGCAAAAGAGCGTCAAGAACGGCGCCGGGGTGGGGCTAAAGCTCAACGCTCCAGATACAGGTGAGGCGGCAGGCGCGGGTGGCGTTGAAACGCTGCATGCCGACCTCCTCGAAATAGCTGACAGGCTCACCGTAGCACGATGGGGACGGGGCTTTGCAAGGATCCGACGGCGCTTGCTATAACTGGCGTGCAGGTTCCTCGATGGTTTCTTCGCCGTCCGCCGCCAGCTCGACGTGTCCGGAGGACTGCTCGGCTAGCAGCGCTGCTAATTCGTCCGGCCGAGAGGTAGCTACGCGGATGCGTACGCCCGTGGCCTCGTAGCTGGTGTGTGTGGCAAATCCGGCGGCCGCCAGAGCTGCGAGGTAGCGGCCGGCGCTCGCATGGGGGAGCGTCGCCACATAGGCGGGGACACGGCGACGGATAAACAAGCATGCCTGGTTGAGCGCTCCCTGCACGGCAGCCCCATAGGCGCGCACCAGTCCGCCCGTACCCAGTAGTGTGCCGCCGAAGTAACGTGTTACCACGGCGACGACGTCCGCGACGCCGGCTCCCACGAGAGCGTCAAGCATCGGGCGGCCCGCGGTGCCCGAGGGCTCGCCGTCGTCCGACGAGCGCCGGAGTGGTTCGGCCCCGGGAACTCCAATCACGTATGCGATGCAGTGGTGACGCGCATCGGGGTAGGCCGCCCGTTCGGCGGCAATAACGGCGCGGGCCTGTGCCTCGGAGTCCACGCGGACAAGTGCGGTGATGAAGCGTGAGCGCTTTACTTCGGTTTCGATGCGAATCGATGTATGCGGTGCGAGTACCAGGTCCATAGTGCGATTATCTCGCGTTGTGAGCAACTGCTCGCGGGGAAGAGAAGTGCGAGCGTGACCTAGGTGGTGCGATGCGGTAGAGTAATTACTCGTGTGTAACGGCCTTGGCTGTTACCAAAGTCCGGCCGCGCAAACGGCCAAGTGAAATCGTAGAGAGGAGCGGAACATGCCAGTACCCAAGCGCAGGATGTCCCGTAGCAATACCCACTCTCGCCGCTCCCAGTGGAAGGCGGAGCTCACGCAGCTCCAGTCGGTGAAGGTGCATGGCCAGACCAAGCGCATTCCCCGCAAGCTGGCGAAGGCGTATCAGTCCGGGCTGCTTTCGGACTAACTAAGTAGCGCTCTAAGGCCCGATGCTTCGGCATCGGGCCTTTTTGCACCCCTTCAAACTCGGCGTTGAATATGTGAGGTTCGACGCAAGATAGATGAAAATGTGAACATTTGCGAGAGAGGCAGGTGAGAGGTGGAAAAAGTTGCATTTTAACGCAAGCAAAATGTTAATAGACGCGAATGCTTCGGATCACTGATCAATCCGTCGATATGGCCTGACACTTATCATTACTCGGTACCGCAGTTTCTTCTCGCCGTTTAATACAGAATCGCGGCGATAACTTTTGGGAGTGTAATGAGGACTAATAGGAAGACGTGGCTGGTGGCCCTCGCATTGGCCGTCATAGCAGCGCTCACCGGCGCACCGCTGGTGGCTGCCTATGCGGCGGTTGATACCGCTACCAAGTACATCGGCTATGCGGATGACTCGGTTTCCGCTCTGCCGCCCTACGGGGACGGTAACCAGCAGCAGACCAACGTGGTCTCACCTCTGGCCGTGGAACCGGAGAATGGTGGTAAGGCTGTTGTTGCATACTGCTTCAATATGCACGAGACAATCCCGGAATTGGTGTACAGCAAGCCGAATGATCCGAACGTGAGCATTTTTGATCGCGGTATTGGGCTACGCTATGTACGTCACTACGGTGAGGATCTGACCGGATTCGCCACAGATGCGCGAAGCGCAGATATTCACGCGGACGTGCTCCGCGTGATCAAGAATGGATATCCGAATGACGCCGCTGGTCTCCAGGACATGCTCGGCCTCACCGACACCGAATTCCGTTACGTCACCCAGGAAGCCATTTGGTATTACACCGATGGCGACACTGGCTCGGATCTGAACTCTGCCGTCTTCACGGATGAGACACACCGCACGGCCATGCGCAATGCCTATGACATCCTGACCGGAACCACGGCCTCGGGCCCGAAGGACGTCCAGTTGGTGGACGTGGATCCGGCGAAGGAATCCCTCAACATTTTCGTGTCTGAATATGAGGAGAATGGACAGACGATCACGGGCAGCTACCAGAATCTGCTGACCGCCACGTTTGTCAATCCCACGACGGGCGAAGAGAACCCAACTTCGACGCCGTCCGATGAGGCAACGACGCCTTCGACTGAGGAGACGACTCCGGCGGTGACGCCCTCCGATGAGGCAACCACGCCGGATACCACGCCCACCTCGGAGGCGCCTACCGAGCAGCCGTCCGATGAGGCAACCACGCCGTCTACGGAGGAGACCACTCCGGCGGTGACGCCGTCGGACGAGGCGCCGACGCCGGATACCACGCCCACCTCGGAGGCGCCCTCGGAGCAGCCGTCCGATAATGCTTCGGTGACAGGTACTCCAGCTGAGACTGCCACGACGGACGCCACGAACGCGGCATCCGAGCAGCCCTCGGCGCAGCAGAGCGACACCTCGACGTCGAACGTTGTAGCGAGCAACAATTCGACGCCGGGCGGCTCCGATACCCTTCCGCTCACCGGTAGCACCGCGGGTGTGCTGGGTGGCGTGGCTCTTGCGATCCTCGCGGCCGGCGCAGCACTCCTGATGGTGCGGCGTCACGCGAATGCATAAGTAACGCGCAGAAGCGGGCCTCTACCGATGGGTAGGGGCCCGCTTTTATATGGTCGTGTACGCACAAAACTGGGCGGATGCGGATTGCAAGCGGGCTGGTGAAGAAAAATGCAAGTTAGCTGGTGAAAATGACGCCGTGACAAGCCTGGTCGGGATAGCGGGATTTGAACCCGCGACCCCCCGCTCCCAAAGCGGGTGCGCTACCAAACTGCGCTATATCCCGTGACCCGGCCATAATACCGGAGGAGAGCGCGCGGCGCGCAGGTGTCGGGCGCATCACGCACGGGCGGACGCGGCTGTCTGGTATCTTGAATCAGTACGCGAGTGTAGTTCAGCGGCAGAACCTCAGCCTTCCAAGCTGATGACGCGGGTTCGATTCCCGTCACTCGCTCCATTTAGTGCATGCCCGGGATTAAGCGGGTGTTGGAGCCCTTTCAAAAACGCGTACCGAGAACTACAGCGGGACTGCTCGGGCACTCAGCATCCCAGTTGGTTGTCAATTCGGCGGGGGCTTATTCTTCGGCATTCGGCGGCTGAGTGCCGGGTATGCTTGCGTTTCATGAATACCACGGGAAGCCTGTCTGTACCCTTCCGAGACCTGCTGTTGGCGGACGGTCAGGCATCATTCCCGCCCTCCTCATACGCAATTTTGCGGGCGCTCTCGGCAGGCAACTCATGGAAGTCAGTATCTGATCTTGTCCATGCCACCGGGTTTTCTCGGCCCACGGTAACGAAGGCCTTGACAAGATTGATTGACTCGGGCGTCATCGAATGTGAGGCGCCTGCGGCTACGTCGGTAAATGGGCGGCCGGCTCAGGTGTATAGGCGGCTCTCCGATCGAGATTGGAGTGCAGTCATCTCCGTCGGCTATAGCCAATGCGCCGGGCAACTTCGCAATTCTGTGGGGGCGAAGGTGGCAAGTTTCAGCGCGCCCATTGCCTCCCCCAAGGATGTACTTAAGGCGATATACGGGGTGGGCAGCCAACTGGCCAAGATTGCGGGTCCTCACCGTGTGCCCTACGTTCTCGTTGGAATTATCGGGATTGTAACGCCCGGTGGGGATATTCATTCGGATGGGTATCGACTTCTCAATGATCGGGCCTGGATGGGTGAACTGGCGGGTTACTTTAGCGCTCCGACCAAAGTAATCGTTTGCAATGACGCGAAAGTAGCGGCCATCTGGATGGATTCGTACTTGCGCCAGCAACTGAGCCTTGACCCATCCTCAATCATTGCATTGCACTGCTCGGAAGCGGTGGGATTAGCGCTCGTAGTGGGCGGCCATATCTGGGAAGGAGCGCACGGAGCCGCCGGTGAGATTAGCCTGTCTAGTACGTCCGAGTGGCAACAGGTGAGCGCGTATCTACGGGCGATTGAAGAGCGCCAGGGGCTGCGTCAATACTATAAAACCGTTGGGAATGAGCCCGGCGCGCACAGGGAATTCATAGAGACACTGGGTGAGCTGCTCGCCCGCCCGTTAAGTGAACTTGTGGATATGTTTGATCCCGACGCATTGTGCATCAGTGGTGCCATTGTTGATTGTGGTCCCGAGTTTAAGACTCGCCTCACAGCGGAGGTGCAGCAGCGTTCGCGCATCGCACCGGAGGTGTATTTCGCTCCCGCCGAGAGTCAACCCATTGTTGGAGGCTTGACTGCACTTGCGCAGAAGCTCATTGATTTTGACGCACTAGCCGCGTGATTGGGCCCGTTTCGACGTCGTATGTGCTAAGGAGTAGAAGGGCGCTAAGGCTTCGCTGCACGTTCTAAAGCCCCCTTGTGAAACCATGTTGCACAATTTGCTATAGTTGCCATAAACTCGCGTGCGAAAGCACGTTCTTGTCGCAAGATTTCGGTTTCAAAGGAGAAGCAATGAAGCGGCAAACCTTTAAGAAAATTACTGCTCTCATCCTCGGAATAACGACGTGCGTCCCGCTGGCGGCCTGCTCGTCGTCAGATAGTGCAAAATCGGGTGGAGATACAGAAGTAATTAACCTCTGGATGGCTCCTAACGCGTCGGACAATGAGGACCAGGCGCTGTGGGATAGCATCGTGGCTCCATTTGAGAAGGAACATAACGTTGACGTTAAGGTCACGGTTGTCCCATGGGATAACTATGAGACCAAGTTGCTCACCGGTGTCGCCTCCGGCGATGGTCCCGATGTTGCCTACACCTACACCAATCTGATGGCCGATTATGTAGCAAAGGGTCAACTGGTCGATATGACAGACATGGTGACCAGCAAACAGAAGGACAACTTCTACTTCCTGGATAAGGGCCAGATAGACGGAAAACAATACGGTATTCCTCTTGTTGCGGGAGGTGCGCGACTACTTGTCTACAACAAAGATGTTCTCGCCAAAGCCGGGGTGGACCAGATCCCGGTGACCTGGGAAGATTTCAAGAGCGTTGGCACCAAGATTAAGAATGCTGGATTCCAGCCTCTGGCAGCGCCGTGGGGGAGCGATGATCCCGGTGTGATGAATGGATTGTTCTTCCCGTTCGTCTGGCAAGCGGGCGGAAAGCTCTTCTCCGATGATGGAACCAAGACTCTCTTTGACTCTCCCCAGGTCATCAAGGCGGCCACCTATATTAATGAGCTCAAGGATCTTGGAATCATTTCTCCCAATGCCACCGGCACAACGGACGAAACGACAGCCAATCAGTTCACGAATGGCCAGGCTGCGTTCATCATTGGTTCTGATCAGTCCGCGCCCTCATGGAAAGAGGACGGAATCAATTATGGTTTCACCACCTCGCTCAAGGACGTTGACTACGGGACATTCATGGCGGCCGATTGCCTCTCGATTTTTAAGCAGGCAAAAGATCCTCAGCTTGCTTACGATCTGATCTCCTTCATCACCTCTGGGGAACAGATGGCGAAATTCCATGAAAAGGCGAATTTCGCTCCCGTGGGAGCTGACGAGAAATCGACGTACCCGGAAGAGTTCGCAAAGGTTTATTCCGACGAGGCGGAAAAGCTCCATTCTTTGCCCAATCAGGTGAACGCGGGTGCCGCGTACCGGGTTCTCTATAAGAACCTTCAGCAGATGCTCAACGGTAAGAAGACCCCTGAGCAGGCATGCAAGGATGCCGCCGCGGAGGCCAATGAGCTTCTCAATAAGTAACTAGGGCCGCAGGGGGTCGCGGCGGTTGTCACCCGCAGCGCTACGACTCCCCGCCGCTCCGGGCTGTCACGGAAGTGTGTCATGTCTCAACAGGAACGTCATACTCGACGGTCGCGCATCAGCCGGTGGTCTGGTGCACTCTATGTTGCGCCGTCATTCCTCATTCTTCTGGTCATTGCGGTTGTACCCATTATCTGTTCGATCTACTTTTCATTCACCGATTACGATATTTTCTCTAGCCCGCAGTTCACCGGACTCGATAACTACAAAGACCTCTTTGCTGACGCAAACTTTTGGAATGCCCTAAAAATCACGATTATTTTCACCGTGATTTCGGTGCCGCTACAGCTGCTCATTGCACTGGGTATTGCAGAAGTCTTGTCTAAAACGAAGCATAGGCGGCTCTCAAGTATTATGCGCTCCCTGCTGTTTGTCCCCGCGATTGCATCGCTGGTGATTGTAGGTGCCGTGTGGAAGTACCTGCTCGCGGCAGATTCAGGTCTCTTCAATATTTGGCTGTCCGCGCTAGGACTAAACACGGTTAACTTCCTTGGGAATCCCGGGATGGCGCTCTTGAGCGTTGCACTGGTATCCGTGTGGAAGGGGATCGGGTACTATCTGGTGTTCTTCTACGCGGGAGTGCTCGATATTCCGCGTGATTACTACGAGGCGGCGGAAATTGACGGCGCCTCACGTTTACAACAGTTCTTCAACATCACTCTGCCGAGCCTTCGCCCGATTATTTTGCTGTGCCTTATTCTCGCGACTATTGGCTCCTTCCAAGTCTTTGACCTGGTGTACGTCATGACGGGCGGGGGACCGGGTGGCGCCACCACAACAATAGTGATGTTGATCTATCAGGCCGGTTTCGAGAACTTCCGAATGGGCTATGCGTCCGCTATCGCGATGATCCTCATGCTGTTCATCATTGCCGCCTCGGTCATTCAGAACCGCATCATGAAGGAGAAGGACTGATGGGAAAACTCCTGCGCTATCTCTTTGACGCGTTTATCGCACTGATGGTTGTTCTGTGTATTTTACCGTTTGGAATGATGCTCGTTACGAGCCTGCAGAAAACCACCACGCTGGATTTCAAAATCTCGTGGGATAAGTTCACCCTTGACAACTACATTCATCTCTTCTCGGCGCAGGGACTGGGGAAGGCCCTGCTGACCTCAACGATAGTTACATTGCTGGCCATCGTGATGAATGTGCTTATCTGCGTGCTCGCCGCGTATGGTTTTGCGTTTAAGAAGTTTCCGGGTTCTGAGAAAATCTTTTGGATCTATCTCCTCACGCTGATGGTGCCCGGCCAGGTCACCATGATCCCGCTTTTTCTCATGTTCAAGAAAATGGGAATCCTGGGGAGTTATTTCTCCTTGGCCATCCCCTTTATCGGGGCATTTGGCGTGTTCCTTATTCGCCAGTTCATGTCCTCGGTACCGAAATCCCTGCTGGAGGCGGCGAAAATTGATGGGGCCTCTGACTTTCGGATTCTGGTGCGCATTGTTGTTCCGCTCATTCGACCGGTACTGGTGGCCCTGGCCATCTTTACCTTCCTCAATGCGTGGAACGATTTTCTCTGGCCGCTGATCACACTGTCCTCTGATGAGGCGAAGACAGTGACGCTCGCGGTGGCTCAACTGTCCGGAAAGTTCCTCACGCAGTACGGCATGGTGATGGCGGGTTCGGTTGTTGCCTTTACGGTTCCGTTCTTGGTGTACTGCTTCATGCAGAAGAGCTTCGTGCAAGGGATCGCGCTATCGGGGATTAAGGGATGACTGATCGTTTTCGCGGAGAATTGGTTGATTGCCTGACGAAAGTTGCGCCCTGGGATGCGCCTCCGGCACTGAACACCCCGCTCATGGGCGTAGCGGGGCAGCGCGTCTGCTTCCAGGTGGCGTGGCTCGATACAAGCCCCGGTCTTGATGACACACATCTGAAATTGGAGGTGGCCTCGGACGCATCGGTGGACGTATCTCAGGTGAGATTAGTTCCGGTTCAGATCCCGAGCTTCACGCCGGATAGCGCTGCCAACATAGCTGATCAGGCTGGACTCTATCCGGATCTCCTTGAACTGCTCTCGCCGACGGATTCTGACGGGCGGTGCTACGACATTGTCCGTCAGCACACGGGATGGCACAGCATCTGGATTCGGGTGGGCCTGCCGGCGACGTCGGTCCGCGTACGGCTTTCGGATCCGTCTCGCGAGAAAAACATCATTGACGCTGAGCTGCCCATTACAACGGTAGGTGGGTGCCTACCGGAAACAACGGCAACCATCACAACATGGTTTCACTGCGACAGTCTGGCGCACGTTTATCAGACGGATGTGTGGGGTGAAAAGCACTGGCGTGTCATCGAACAGTTCCTTGAAGCGGCGCGGTACACGGGTTTTAATTCCGTAATGATGCCGCTCTGGACACCTCCGGTGGACACGGCGCCCTGTCACTACAGAACCCCCACTCAATTACTTGAGATCACGCGCACGGGCGATGGACACTATCAGTTCGGCACCCGCCGTGCCGACCGCTGGATTGACCTGATGCGAAGGATGGGATACTCGTCTGTCGAAGTACCACACCTGTTCACCCAATGGGGTGCAAAGTTTGCCCCTCAGTTTTGGGTTGATTGTGGCAGCGGGCCGGAACCGATGTTCGGTTGGGGTACGAATGCGCAGGACCGGGAGTACCGGTTCTTCCTCACGGAGCTGGTGCCATTCGTGCGCAAGTTCTTGGATGACGCGTTTGGAACTGACCACGTGTTCTTCCATATTTCTGACGAACCCAACCAAAGTACCCACGAGTCCTATGAACTGGCGGAAAAATTGGTTCGTTCCCTGCTGGAAGGCTCGCATATTCTTGACGCGGTCTCTGATCCACTATTCGCCAGCGCCGTTGAGACACCCGTCGTAGCGACGAATGCCGTTCGGGCGTTCCGTCAATCGGGCGTCACACCCACGTGGGTTTACTACTGCGTGGCTCAAGACCGCAGGGTCGCTAATCGCTTCATTGCTCAGCGCGGCATTCGTCATCGGATGATCGGTTGGCACATGTACAAGTTTCAGGTCAAAGGTTTTCTACACTGGGCGTTGAACTTCTACAATGCGGCACTGTCGGTGCGGCCGATCCATCCATTCATCGACACATCCGCGGGCGGATCGTTGATCTCGGGGGATGCCTTCATCCTCTATCCCGGGGCGCATGGAGAGCCTCTCGGCTCACTTCGCTCGGAAATGCTGCGCGATGCATTCGAAGACCTGGCGCTATGCGAGCTCGCGGAACGGCATATAGGTCGGAAACGCGTCCTGGATATTATCGATCCGGATGGCTCCATCGATTTTGACGCCGGTTGGCCAAGCGCGAGTGAGTACCTGGAGAGGAGAGCCACGCTCCTGCGTGCCCTCCTGCACGCATGAGGATCAAACCATCGCAGTCGCGGATGCCTGCCTCTACGTAACACAGAAAGGTGCCCCGCCACCGGCGGGGCACCTATGCACTACTCTGACCGTTCCTCAGGTTCAGCCGGCTGCGAATCGCTGCCGGGAGCGCCGCCTTGCCTCGCCTCTGCACCCGCGGCCGGTTGCGAATTTGCCGGTGTGCTAGGCGCTGCCCCGGTGGGAGCGCTGGAGCCGGTGTCCTGTGAATCCGCCGCTGCTTGGCGGTGGCCGCGCGTCGTCGACTGCTCGTCTGCCACGGAACTGTCTGTCGCGGCCGAACCTTCGTGCGCGGAAGAAATTGTCACGCCCGTGCCGGCGGCCGCGTGGCTCCGGTGGAGGCGGGGAAGCCGTGCCCGCAACCCGCGCCGGTCCGCCCGTCGAATCTCGTGGTCCTCGCGCTTGGCGAGTTTGACGGCGGTGACCGCATTGGCCGTGGCCTTGCGCGCCTGGCGGAGCGCCTCGCGGGCTTCACGCTCATTCGCGCGTGCCACCTCAAGCTCGGCTAGTGCCTCCTTGACAGTGGGCTGCTCGGAGATCACGCGGAACGGGGCATGGGCGAAAATGCTCTCCACATCCACATCCGGGTTCTCCTCCTGGGTGGCTACCAACTCCTCGGCCTCCTCGGGTGTTTCCACCGAGGGCATCGATCCGGGCAGTGGGCGCCGCGCGGATTCCTTGATTTGCGTGGTGGCAACCAGCCCAATGACGGACAGGAAGATGATCCACCAGGCGGGTGCATATTGATTGCCGGTGGCGGTCACCAGGGCCTCCATGATGAGGCCGGCGGTACCACCCAGCAGGGCAATAGCCAGGTTGAAGGAAATGCCCATGCCGCCGTAGCGGGAGGAGGTGGGGAACATGGCGGGCAGGGTAGAGGACTGATTGCCGATGAGTAGTGCCACCGGGAGAGCCAGCAGGAACAGGCCCAGGATGGTGGCCCAATTGTGCCCGAGGTTGATGAGTTTGAAAGCGGGCAGCGCACCCACGATTGCCACGATCATACCGGCGAACATCACCACACGCCGGCCGGTGTGGTCCGAGATCCAGCCCGCACAGGGGATCATGAAGGCCACGAGCAGCAGAATTGGCAGGGTGAGCAAATTGCCGTGTGCGGCGTCGTACCCCATGGTGGACGTCAAGTAGGTGGGCATGTAGCTGGTGAGCGCGTACCCAATGGTGTTGGCGGAGGCTACCAGGAAGAAGGCCGTCAGTAGTTCGCGCCAGTACGTGCGCACCAGCGCGGCCACACTCTTCGGGCTGTCCTGCGTGTCATCTTTGGCGGCCTCGCGAATGTCGGTGATGCGCACCTCGTATTCGGAGCCTTCGTCATTCTCCGCCCCGGCGCTGCCCTGCGAGTCCACGAAGGCGGGCGTGTCCTCAATATGGGTGCGGAAGTAAAGGGCAATGGCGCCCATCGGGAGTGCGATGAGGAACGGGATACGCCAGCCCCAGGAGTTCATGAAATCATCGGTGACCGTGAGCTGGAGCGTGGACACCAGCGCGGCGCCAATGGAATAGCCCATATATGAGCCCCAGTCCAGGAGCGACGAATAAAATCCGCGCTTCTTATCGGGCGCGTACTCGGTAATAAAGGTTGTGGCGCCCGCGTATTCGCCACCGGTGGAGAAGCCCTGAATCAGCTTGAGCGCGATGAGCAGGATGGGGGCGGCGGCACCGATTGCCGCGTAGGTGGGCAGGATACCGATCAGCGTGGTGGCGAGCGCCATCATTGTCAGCGTGAAGGCAAGTACTTCCTTGCGGCCCAGCCTGTCACCGAGCTGTCCCAAGATAACGCCACCCACGGGCCGGGCAATAAATGTCACGGAAAATACGGCGAGCGAAAATAGATTTTGTACGGCCGAGGAGGCACCGGGAAGGAACAGCTGGCCCAGAATGACGGCCAAATAGCCGTATACGCCCACGTCGTACCACTCCATAATGTTTCCTACGACGGAGCCAAAAATGGCCTTTTTGAGCGTGGATTCTTCCACCACGGTCACGTCGCCCCGGCGAAGGCGGCGCCTGCGGCGCATATCCTCCGCCTTGAGGCGAGCCTTTTCCGCCTTTCGTTCGGCGTTCAGGCGCTTGCGGGCATCCCGCGCTTCGGCCCGGCCCGCCTGAGTGCGACGAGCGTTGGTTCGCTCACGTTTCATGCGAAATTCCGTCCTTTACGCGAACCACCTGTAGGTTCACTCGTAATCGGGGGAGGGCGCCCGGCGAGGTAATGAAATACCGGAAATGCGTGCCACTCACCATCCGACGCGGCTACTATACCAGGGTCGCCATGACGTGGAAGGTAGTTTTTCTATCACGACGCCGTAGTGGGTGCGTCCCTGCGTAGCTTCCGGGCGGCCGGAGAGCCCGCTAGCACGGGAAGAAAGCATGCTAGCGCGACAAGAGCCCGCTAGCATGGCAAGAATTTGTGTGCTGCGGACAATCGTTGTGCGGTGAGTCCAAAAATCGGGGTGGGAACCTTGGCCGCGCTGGCCGATGACCGCCCGCTGAGCTCCTCATATCGTTCTCAGTAGGCACTGGAGATCCAGGGCCAGTCTCAGACAAAGAGGTTTGGAGCAATAATGTCTACTACAGCGACAGAACCGGACGAGAGCGGACTGCTCTTCGCCTATGGTGAACGCCCCGCGGAGATGAGCGATCGCGAGGTCAAGCCGAAAACGCTGAGCCGCGCCAAGAAGCTCCTGCAGGATTACTACGACGCCAAGCTCATGCTCGATTCCACCTTCCCCATCTGGTACACGAAGGGGTGGGAGGCCAATAAGGGACGGCATCCGTTCCTGCGCCGTGGCCTGGCCATGAAGGAGGCGTTCAGCCATCTGGAGCCGGCCATCCGCAAGGGTGAACTCATCGTCATGAGCCGCAACAAGTACGTGCGTGGCGCCTCCCTGGTGCCGTGGACCGCGAACACCGCCATCCTGCGCGACGACGAGCGTAAGCAGCATGATGCCGGGCATGCTTCGAACGCGGCCCTCGAGGAAGTCACCATCCTCTCCGAAGGCGGCGGCGTGGTGGCGCACGATACGGATGAGCTCATCTCTATCTCGAAGCGCTACGGACTCCCGCGTGAAGAATACGACGCACTGCTCGAGACGTGTCGCTACTGGAACAACGCCTCCGTGGAGGAAACGTCCTACATGTGGGGTGAGATGCACCCCGAGTACCAGAAGCTGGTCAATTTCAAGAACGCGGTTTTGATGAGCTCCGATATGGAGTACGGCAACCGCCACGGCCGCTCCGTCAACTCCTTCGCCCTCCTCTTCACGGTGGGCTTCGAGGGCATGAAGGAACGCTGCCGCGAATACATTGAGAAGGAATCGCATGACGGACAGAACGTGGACAAGGTCGCGTTCTGGCTGGGCACCATCGCCACCATTGAGGGTGTGCAGGTGTGGATCCGCAAGTACGCCAAGAAGGCGGCTGAGCTAGCCGAGGCGGAAGCGGATGCGGCGCAGAAGAAGGAGTTTGAGGACATCTCGGAGCGCCTGTACTGGATCGCCGAGAAGCCGCCGCGGAACTTCATGGATGCCGTACAGCTGCACTGGTCCGCACACCTCGAGGTGTACAACGAGATGCAGGGTTTTGGGTTCTCGCCGGGGCGTCTGGGCGCCGTCCTTTATCCGTACTGGAAGAAGGACATGGATGAGGGCAAGATTAGCCGGGAGCAGACGCTTGAAGTGCTCGAGTGCATGCGCGTGAAGTACACGGAGCTGGAGATCGCAACCTCCACGGCCACCACGGGCATTCTCTCCGGCAACACCTTCAACAACATTTGCCTGGGCGGGCAGAACCCGGATGGTAGCGCCGGCGATAACGAACTTGAGTACCTCTTCCTCGAGGCCGCTATCAATTGCCCCACTGTTTCCCCGACACTCACCGTGCTCTATGACGGCAAGCTGTCTGAGAAATTCCTTATGAAGGCGATCGAATGCAATAAGACGGGTTCGGGCATGCCCGCCTGGGTATCCAACCGCGTGGGCGTGGAGTACTGCATGAAGTACTTCCGTGACGAGGGCATCACACTTGAGGATGCGCGGTCCTGGTCCGTGGGCGGCTGCCTGGAGATTCAGCCGGGTGCCATTCAGGAGGGGAAGGTGGGGGCCGGTGCCTATTCGGCCTCCGGCATCAACTTCATTAACGTGCCCAAGATCCTGGAGCTGGTGTTGTTCGACGGCGTTGACCCGCGTACCGGCGTGCGCGTGTTCCCGGCGGAGCACAAGACCTTCTCCACGTACGAGGAGCTCTATGAGGACTTTGACTATAAGTTCAAGGAGGTAACGCGCGTATTTGAGGAGCTGTACAACTTCAAGACGAAGTCCGCCTTCGAGATTGACCAGCCCATGCTTTACTCCGCTATGACGGCCGACTGCTTGGAGAAGGGCGCCGATATCGATCACCAGGGGAATCGCTACAACCGGTGCTTCACCACCTGGATTACCGGCCAGGTGAACGTGGCGAACTCGCTCGCCTCCATCAAGAAGAATGTGTTTGATGAGCACGCATTCTCCCTCGATGAGCTCCGCGACGCGCTCCTCAACAACTTTGGGTACGAGTCCGCGCTCAAGACGGGCAAGTTCTCGATGCTGGACCAGGTCAAGTCCGTCTCCAACCCTGATTGGGAGCGTATCCAGGCGCTGTGCCTGCGCGCCCCCAAGTTCGGTAATGATGACAGGTATGTGGACAACATCTACGTGGATGTGGCGCAGACGTTCAAGGACGCGGCCGAGGCCGTCACCGACGTGTTTGGCCACAAGTGGGTGGGCTCCATGCTCTCCACCTCTACTCACGGACCGCTCGGTCAGGCGGATATTGCGTCCGCTGATGGGCGCCTTGCGGGCGTGACGCTGGCCGACGGTGGACAGTCCCCGTACCCGGGCACCGACACGAATGGCCCCTACGCGGTGCTTAACTCCGCCACGGTCATTGATCACACGAATTTCAAGAACACACAGCTCAACATGAAGATGCACCCGGCGTCCATCAAGGGCACCCAGGGCTCCCGCAAGATGCTGCAGATGATCAAGGAGTTCATGGATCAGGGCGGCTACCACATCCAGTTCAACGTGGTGGATTCCCGCATGCTCAAGGATGCGCAGAAGAAGCCGCAGGAATACCGCGACCTGCTCATCCGCGTGGCCGGCTTTACCCAGTATTGGGTTGAGGTGGCCAAGCCAATTCAGGACGAGCTGATTGCTCGCACCGAGTACGAAGAGATGTAACAGCACCGGGAGGGGCGCCTATGCGCCCCTCCCGCACACTTTTATTTGTAAGTAATTCACATCAATGTGAAAGGAGTTCCCATGAGCGCCCATGCCGCACGTGGGGTGTCACCCGATAATGCTGGACTTAGCAGAGTTTCGCTACTGGCTCTGTTAGGCGCAGGCGTGTCCACGTTCTTTTCTGGCGCCATGATCTTTGCGTTACCCGGTGTACTCCGAGGCACATGGGCCGCGCAGGTGACCGGCGGTGACGAGGGCCCGCTCGGGTGGGTGATGACCTTCGTTGTGGTGTCGCTTGGCGTATTTACATTCTTCGCCGGGAAGTGGCACATGCGGTTAGGCACCCGGAAAACCTACGCGATTGGCACGGCCATCCTTGTGGTGTGCTGCCTCCTGCTCATCGCCTTGCCCCATTCACTGTGGGCGCTCTACCTGTGGGGCTTCCTCAACGGCACCGGGTCCTGTTTCGTGTATGGGCCCTCGCTCGCCGTGGTGCAGCACTACTACCCGCACAAGCGCGGCTTGGCCACGGGCTTCGTCAACCTAATGTTCGGTGGGTCTGGCGCAGTGATGGCCCCGATCTTTGGTCTCATGATCAAAAAGCTCGGGTACGTGGGCCTCAACTGGAGCCTCATTGCGCTGCTGTGCGTATTCAACGCATTCTCCATCGCGGTCACCCAGTTGCCCGACCGCGCCGGACTCAGGCCCGGCGTGCTTGCGGCCCTGAAGGCACGGCATGAATCCGTCCGAAACGATCCGAACGCCACCCTTGGACGCGATGCTGAGGTCAAGGATGCCGTGAAGTCCGCACCGTTCCGCTGGATCTGGGTGGCGTGGGCATTTATGGGTGCTGCCGGTGTATCCATGGTGACGCTCTCCACCGCCTACGGTGCCTCCTTCGCCTCGAAGGGACTGACCGTTGAGCAGGCGGCTGGCCTGGGTATCCTTCTACTTTCCTGCTACAACATTACGAACGGCGTGTCCCGGATTATTGCCGGCGCCGTCTCGGACAAGATCGGCCGCAACACGCTCGGCTGTGTCACATTCGTGGCCGCGGCGCTCGGATACCTGGCCCTCCCGTTCACTACCTCTCAGGTGCTGCTAGCCATCGAGGTGGCGTTGGTGGGCTTCGCCTTTGGAACACTGTTTGCCATCACATCCCCGCTGGCCACCGATCTGTTCGGCCTGAAGAACTTCGGCACCATTTTCGGTTCCATCTTCACCGCCTATGGCTTCGTGGGTGGCATCATCGGCCCGCTGCTGGCCAGCTACGTGCTTGCCGCTACCGGCTCCAACTTCACGGTGGTGTTCATCTACTTGGCCGTATTCTGTGCCATCGCGGCCGCGGCGATCATGCTCGCCAAAACAGCCGGGGAGCGTTATCTCGCGGCGCAGGCGAATACCGGTGCCGGCCAGAATGGAGAGTAGCCATGACGACGCTTGATCTCAGGGGGACGGAGGCGCAGAACGGCGCGAACGGCGCGGCCACCGGCGTCGTCCAAAAGATTCCCGCCTTTCCCAAGCCACGTCGCCTGGACCCGGACAATGAGGCGCTGATCTTCGACGTGCAGGGATTTTCCACCAAGGACGGTCCCGGTGGACGTACGCTCGTGTTCTTCAAGGGATGCCCGCTGCACTGCTGGTGGTGCTGCAATCCGGAGAGCCTAAAAATGCAGCGCTCCCTCATGTTCCGGGAAACGGACTGCACGAAGTGCTACGAATGCATCGATCGCAAGATCTGCCCCTACGACGCCATCTCGCTACCCGAACCCGGCGGTTACCCCGTTTTTGATCGTTCCAAGTGCGACCGCTGCGTGGACAAGCCGTGTGTGTCTCTCTGCTACCACGATGCCCTGGACGTGGCCGGAAAGGTGTACACGCTGGATGAACTCATGCGCGTTATCGAGCGTGATCGCCGGTACTGGGGTGATGGTGGCGGCGTGACGCTCTCGGGCGGTGAAATGGCCATGCAGTGGCGTTTTGTGGTCAACCTCCTCACCCGCTGCCAGGAGTCATACATTCACACGGCCGTCGAGACGGCGTCGCAGGCCCCGTGGGCGCACCTGGAGCCCATCTACGAGCACGTCGATTTCGCCTTCAACGACATTAAACACATGGATCCCGCAAAGCATCGCGAGGGTACCGGGATGGGGAACCGGGTGATTCTGGAGAACATCGGGCGCATCGCGGATATGGCACACGAGGGCAAACTGCGGCAGATTCTTCGCATCCCCATCATCGTGGGATTCAACGACGATCGGGAGAATATCGATGCCACGGCAGATTTCATACGGTCCATTGGGCAGAAGGAAGTGAATATTCTGCCGTTCCACCGGCTCGGTGCCTCCAAGTATGACCAGCTGGGGATGGTATACCGCGCCAAGGACATGAAGTCCCCCACGCCGGAGCATATGGACGAGATTGGCGGGTGGCTCCGGGCCAAGGGGCTGCGCGCCTACGTGGGTGATGACACCCCGTTCTAGCGGCCCACCATGGGCCGATCAGGCTGGCGGGGCGCAGTCGCGGCGCTGGCTAGTTTCAAAGGAGAAACAATATGTCGGATACTCGAGTAGCGGAGCTTCGAAAGGAGCTCGATACCCTCGCGCGGGAAAACCGTTTCGCGGACATGGTTCCCAAGGCACGTCAGCTGGTAGAAACCTACGAATACATGTGCTGCGGGCGCGGAGAGAGTCCGGAGTACGTGCAGGCGCTTGACCAACTGGGCGCGCTGTACCGCAATCTCGGCCGCTATGAGGACGCGCTGGAAACCTACAAGAAGGTGGAGGAGGAGGCGGCCAGCTGTTTTGGCCCGGCGGATCCCAGTTTTGCCACCGTGCTGGACAATATTGCTGGTCTCTACTGGATGACGGGGAGATACGAGGAGGCGGAACAGTACTGCCGCCGTGCTCTGGAGATTTACACCCGTACCGTCGGCCCGCAGCACGTGCTTGCGGTCACCGTGCTCAATACGCTGGGGATTATTCGCCGCCAGCAGGGCCGTTTTGACGAGGCGCTCGACTACTTCAACCGGGCCCTGGAACGCCTCGCGGGCAGCGAGCACCGCAACGAAATTGCCACAACCTACGCCAATATGGCCTCCGTCAATCTCCAGCAGGGGCAGCTTGAGGCCGCACGAGACAACACGGACAAGGCGCTGCGCATCTACAACGAAGTGGCCGGGCCGGACTCCATGCTCGCCGTCGGCGCCCTGCAAAACCTCGCGGCCATCCACCTGCGCCTGGGCGAAACGGAGCAGGCCGTGGACGAATTCGAGAAGGTGTACGCGAAAGCCGTGACCATGTTTGGTCCCGATGGCTCAAATACGCGGGTGGTAGCCAAAAACCTCGCCTATGCGCGCTCGCTCCTAGAGGAGGCCTAGCGGTGGATGACTATGTGCAGGGGCTAGAGCGCGCCGAAGCCTGGTGGATGCTGGATGTCCAGCGTGAGCTCTCCGAGAATCTCCCGGACCTCTACCCCTACCTGGCCGTCGGGCTGGTAGGGGACGGGTCCGATGCGTTTGGGTACGACGACGCCGTGTCCGCCGACCACGATAGCCAGACCCGCCTGGTGGTCTGGTATCCGGAAGGCACGGGAGCGGTTGCGGAGCGGGTGGCCGCGAGTGTGCATCTGGAGGACAACCAGCGTATCGACTGCCACGAGATACACGCCTTCTACTCTCGCTACACCGGTACCGAATTCGCTCCGCACACGTGGCAGGAGTGGTACGCGATCCCCGAGCACAACCTGGCGGCGGCCACGAATGGTCGCGTGTTTTACGACGGCGGGGGCAGGTTCACGCGGTACCGGGAGGTGCTCTCCGGTTTTTATCCCGACGACGTTCGGCGCAAGTTGATTGAAAAACGCGCGTTGATTATGGGACAGGCGGGCCAGTACAACTATGGTCGGTGCCTCCGGCACGGGGAGCCGGTGGCGGCCAACCTGGCGCTCGCGAGGTTCGCGGAGGCGGCCATATCCATGATGTTCCTACTCAATAGGCGCTATACCCCCTATTACAAGTGGGCACACCGGGCACTGCGGGAACTGCCAATTGGCGGCCTCCGGGTAGCCGAACTTCTTGCGGAAGCATTTGGGGCGCCGTCGGCCACCCGGGAAATTGAGGAAATTTCGGCGCTAGTGGTGCAGGAGCTCCGCGTGCAGGGGCTTTCGGACCGGAAGGGTGACTTCCTCGTGGACCATGCCCGCACCATTCGCTCCCTCATCATTGAACCGGACCTACGGGAGATGAACTCATGGAAAAACTAGACCCAGACCTGCTGGAGCAGGTTATTGATATTGAATGGGACATGTTCTCTACGGCGCCCAATGAGGGTGGGCCGGCCGACTGTCAATCGCAGCGGGGCACCTTTGAGATTATGCGGAAGGCGCAGGCGGCAACGTGGAACAACGCGGTGCTCGAAAGCTACCTGCAGGATCTCCGGGATGCACAGGCGATGGGGCGCAACCTCATGACGGAGAAATACGGCCGAATGGAGCAGGTCACCTTCCCGGAAGAGTACGCGAAGATTGCTCACCTACTGCCGCCGGTGAGCGAGGAGGTGCAGAGCCTTGTCCACGAACTCGCGGCATTACACCTGGTGTGGGATCGAGAAGCGGCAGAAAAATATCCGCTGCTCCGAGGGCGCGGCCGTCCGCTCACGGGCCGCCAAGGAGATCCCGAGACCAGCGCGCAAACCTACCTGGAGGGGGAATACTCCACGTTCTCGGCACGCACGCTGAGGCTCCTCGTGAAGCGGGAACAGGATGCCTTTGATAGTGGAGAAAACCTGGTGATTGAACAATTAGACGCGACCGTCCGTGCATACGGGTGGGCGAGCATCGATGCCGCCGAGGCGCACTTGCGCGGGAAAAGGAAGGCGCCGCGCGGGTGAGTGTGCCGGTCGCGTGACGGGTCCTGGTGCGGGCTACTCTCGGTGAGCAAACGTGCAGCTTCCGAGCATGCGCAGAACGATATGTGCATCCTTCGACGGTGTTATGGTCATCGCAATGCAGGGTGGCGAGTTCGCTAACGCCTGCAGGTTGGGTAGGTGGCACGTGCTCTCAAGTGCTCTAAGGAGCGAATTATGGCATTGCAGGAAGTAACGTTTCCCTCATTCAACAAGCGGGACTCGGTGTACGGGTGGATCTACTACCCGGTTGAGGCGCCCGTGGGCATTGTTCAGGTGATTCACGGATTTGGCGAACATTCCCGCCGCTATGCGCATATGATCCAAACCCTCACGGAGGCGGTTTTATCGTAGCTGCGGATGATCATGTAGGGCATGGAAAGACAGCCCAGATGAACCACACCATCATGGATACAGGCGAAACGGGGTGGAAAACCTATATCAATGATGAGCGCACGCTCACGGACATTGTGCGCAAAGACCATGCTGAGCTGCCCTTCTTCGTGTTTGGGCACTCGTGGGGGTCAATGATTGCCCGCGCCTACACGGCTGAGTACGGGGCTGACATGGACGGACTCGTGCTATGCGGCGTTGCGGAACAGATGCCCGGTGTGAGCCTGGATATTGTGGAGGATCTTGAGAAATCCGTGAAGGAATCGGGCGGCGAGCAGCCCATTAGGTTGGATTCTCCACTATTCCGGGCATTTGCCGGGTGGACCGAGCGTTACGGGAAGAATGCTCACCCCAGCTCGTGGATGGCTTCCTATCTGCCCATCGTTATGGATTCCCTGGCTGATCCGCTAGATAACGCCGGTATAGCGACCAGCGAACGCTTTGAGTTGGACTTCTACCAGCTCTACCAGTTCGTGGGCGCCGAGAACTATGCGGATACACTGCCGGTGGATCTACCGGTTCTTATTGTGGCCGGTGACCAGGATCCCGTCTGCAACTATGGTGAGGGCGCCTACCACCTTGCAAATCTCATGTGGAAGCACGGTATGTGGGATATACGAACGAGGGTTTATCCGGGAATGCGTCACGAGGTGCACAACGAACCGGAATCTCGTGCCGATGTGGAGCATGAACTGGTGACGTTCCTGGAGGGTCACCTTCCGCAGGCTCGGGCCTAGGTGCGATATCACGGCGGGTGGATCATTGATCCACCCGCCGTGACCTACTAAGCGGTGTCCGGTTTTTAAGGCTTCGAGGTGAGGCCCAGGTGCTCAGCTAGTTGGAGTGCCACCCAGGCGGCGGCCTTGCCGTCGAAGGTAGTGAGACTCACGGTGATAAGGTCAGATATTTTTTCCATCCGATAGCGGACCGAGTGCGGGTGCATGAGGAGACGCCCGGCTGCGGAGCGGAAACACATGTTCTCCTCCAGCATGACGCGTAGCGTTTCCGTCCAATCCGTACCCGAATTGCGGTCTTTCTCCAGCAGCGGCCCAATGGTCATTGTTACGTAATCCGCGCAGGCTTCCGGATCGCGTAATAGCAGCGCCAGTAACGCATATTTGCCGAGTTCGTTATAGGCAATGACCGGCCCCTTGAGCCCTACGTTACGCATGGTTGTGATCGTTTCCCGTGCGCGCCGGGCGGAGTCAATCATGCCTGCAATACCATTCGCCACTGTTCCAATACCGGCAATAATGGCCGGCCGCTCCTCGGAGTCGAGCGCCGAGAGAATATAGGAGTATTTCGCAATAGCACCCTGAAGACGTTCAGGACCACCGGCCGCGGGGGAGGACGATTCGCCACCGGCACCGGCGTCGTTGAGGAAGCAGAGCAGTCCGATGCCGGCATTCACGCGTGCCACGTAGGTGCTGATACCAGCATCCGCGTGCTCCTCAATGTATGACCTCACGTGGTGGACGTCCGCCTCCGATAGCTGAAAGGCGCCAACGGTTCGCGGCATGATGAAACCCACCACGATCGACGAAGGGGAGCCGAGTCCCAGCTGTGCCGCGAGGGAACGGACCTCGCCTACCTCTGATGCTGAATAGAGCGACTCAAGAAGCTGGGAGACCTGGCGTGTTTGTGCGTCATCCGTGGTGGATGCCTCGGTTTCTAACCGCACGAGGGCACCGTAAATCGCGCCGGTCACGCTGGCCTGGGTGGCGTCTTCCGGGAGCGTAATAATAGGAAAGTGGCGCTCATTACCAAGGGCGAGAACCGAGGGCGGAATTTCGTCGATGTACCGGCCCAGTTTGATAGCGAGGCAGGAAGCGCCGGCGTCGATAAGGCTCTTCACCCAGGTGAGAAGGGTGCGCTCGGTTTCCTCGGGGCTCAGGCCCGCCACCACACGCCCCACGCAATGCACAAAATCATTCGTGTTCAACCAGTGCGCGATATCAAGGATGTCGGCGACGGTCACGGAATCGACCGGGCGGTCCAGGCTGTCCATGCCGGCCACCACTCGGCACCGTGAGAAGCTCGGGAGTGCCATGATGTCACCCACCGTCAACCTTTTTGACACCCGTCTCCTCCCGATTCCGCGGCACCGACGCCACTACACATTTGTAGGCTAGTGAGCATTTCCGGACGGGCGTGGGACTATCAGGACGGCCCGGAAACGTGGGGGAGCACCCTCTACGTGCCATGCGGAAAGAGGAGCGTTAGCAACCGGGCGAGGAATGTGCGCCTTTCCGCGCTCAGGGCGGCGCGCCGGCGTGTAAGATTACCCCGTATGTCCGCGCCCAGCGCGGGCGCAGGAAGGCGGCATTGCCGCGGAATCGATCGGACAATAGTAGTCCCCAGTGTGAGTGGAGAGGCGCAAGTGAAGAGCTCTTACGAACAGCTCGAGCCCACCCAGGTCAAGCTGACCGTGGAAGTGGCTCTCGACGAGTTCCAGCCCGAAGTTGATAAGGCGGCCAAGAAGATTGGCAATCAGGTACAGATTCCCGGGTTCCGCCGCGGGCATGTGCCGGAGCGTGTGCTGGAGGCGCAGATCGGATACGGCACCATTGTGCAGGAAGCCGTGAATGATTCGATTGATCATTACTACCAGCAGGCGCTGACGGACAATGATCTGCATCCGCTCGGTACCCCCGAGGTGGACGTCACCAGCGTGCCGGAATCCCGTACCTCCGGTGAAGCCTTCGGCTTTGACGTGACCGTGGATGTGCGGCCGGCCATCGTTATTCCGGATCCCGCCACCCTCACGGTGGAAGTGGATCCGGCGAAGGTAGAGGATTCCGCCGTGGAGGCGCGCCTCACGGATCTGCGTAAGCGGTTCGGCACGCTCAAGCCCGTCACGCGCGAGGCCAAGGATGGCGATTCCGTCACCCTCGACCTCAAGGCGGTTATTGACGGCGAAGAAGTTGACTCCGTGTCCGGCGTTTCCTACACCATCGGTGCGGGCAACATGCTGGACGGTATGGATGAGCAGCTGTCCGGCATGAAGGCCGGGGAAACCACCACCTACACCACCAAGCTGGTGGGCGGGGATCACGCCGGCGAAGAGGCCGAAGTGACGCTCACGGTTGAGGGCGTTAAGGAGATGGAGCTGCCCGAGGCAGACGACGACTTCGCTCAGATGGCCTCCGAGTTTGACACCATGGATGAGCTGCGTGCGGATCTGCGCAAGAAGGCAGAAAGCGACGCCGAGCAGGCCCAGATCCTGCTGGCCCGTGACGGCCTTCTGGAGCAGCTGAACAAGGCCGTGGATGTGCCGCTCTCAAAGAAGATCATTGACGACCAGGTGGCTCAGCACCTCAAGGCTGACGGTCTGGAGGCCGATGATAAGCACGGTGAAGAGATCCGCGACCAGCTCGCCGATGATCTCCGTAGCCAGCTGATGCTGGATGTCATGGCGGAGAAGTTCAATATTCAGGTGAACCAGGACGAGCTGTTCCAGTTCCTCCTTCAGCAGGCCCAGAACTACCGCATGGACCCGAACAAGTTCATCAATGCCGCGGTCCAGACGGGTCAGCTCCCGGTATTCTCCGGTGAGCTCGCTCGCGGTAAGGCGCTCATTGCTGCACTGCGTCTGGCCACCGTCAAGGATACGGATGGCAACGAGGTGGATGTGGCCGCCGTGGTGGGGGAGCGTCCCGAAGGTGAAGTAGAGCATCCTGATTTCACGGCGTCGGCTTCCGCGAAGGCCGCCGGGGCCGATAAGGCTGAGGATGCTACGTCCGACGCCGAAGCGGCTGCGTTTGATCCCTCGGATCACAAGGTGGACGAGGTAGTGGCGTACGCGCAGGATGCGGATGCCGCGGAGCGCGAGCGTGTGCTGGCCGCCGAAAAGGCGGGGAAGGCGCGTAAGACGCTCATTGAGAAGCTGGAGAAGCTAGCCTAACGGCAGGTTTCATGCGGGCGGGGAGGAAGGCTACTTCCTCCCCGCCTTGCCATGTGCCAACAGCGAAAAATAGCGCCCCGCAGGATGAAACGCGGCTCGCGCCCGTTAGAGTCAGTGGGACGGCGCGGAGTTTGGGGACTCCACAGGAATGCGGGCCCACCCGCCACGGAAAGGATTTCAATGACTAGTGCACCTCGCATGGCCGATATGCAGGGCGGTGGCATGGGGCTCACGGACTCCGTGTACCAGCGCCTGCTCCGAGACCGCATCGTGTGGCTCGGATCAGAGGTTAAGGATGACAACGCAAACCAGATCATCGCGCAAATGATGCTCCTCTCCGCTGAGGATCCGGATGCGGATATTTACTTCTATATCAACTCGCCGGGAGGATCGGTGACGGCCGGCATGGCCATCTTCGACACGATGCAGCTGGTGCGTCCGGACATTGTGACCGTGGGGATGGGAATGGCGGCCTCGATGGGACAGTTCCTGCTGTCCGCGGGCACCAAGGGGAAGCGCTACATTACCCCGCACACGCGTGTACTTATGCATCAGCCCTCGGGCGGTGCCGGCGGCGTTGCCGCCGATATTCGCATCAATGCGAACCTCATCCTCAAGATGAAGGAAGAACTCTCGCAGCTCAACGCTGAGCACACCGGCCACAGCCTCGAGGAGATCCTCAAGGACTCGGATCGCGATCACTGGTTCAGCGCCCAGGAGGCACTGGACTACGGGTTCATCGACCACATTATCCAGCCCAGCGACAATATGCCCTCCGGCACGCACAAGGAGGAGAACTAAATGACCAATCTCAACGCAATGGGCGTGGTTCGTCCCCTCGCGGGCGGAGTGGCTCCGCGGATGGAATCCCGCTACGTGCTTCCCAACTTTGAGGAGCGCACCCCCTACGGCTACAAGCGGCAGGATCCCTACGCCAAGCTCTTCGAGGATCGCATCGTGTTCCTCGGTGTTCAGGTGGATGATGCCTCGGCCGATGACATCATGGCGCAGCTCCTGGTGCTGGAGGCGCAGGATCCGAATGCACCCATCACCATGTACATCAACTCGCCGGGCGGCTCCTTCACGGCTCTTACCGCGATCTACGACACAATGGAGTACATCAAGCCCGAGATCCAAACCGTGGTGCTGGGGCAGGCGGCGTCGGCCGCGGCGGTACTCCTGGCGGCTGGTGCTCCGGGACGGCGCCTCGCTCTTCCCAACGCGCGGGTGCTTATCCACCAGCCGGCCATGGAGGGTATGCAGGGACAGGCCACGGATATTGGGATTGTGGCCGATGAAGTGGACCGCATGACGGACTGGCTCATCAACACGCTGGCGGCCCACTCCGGTCAGGATCCGGAGCGCGTGCGGGCGGATATTCAGCGTGACAAGATCCTCACCGCTCAGCAGGCAAAGGATTACGGCCTGGTGGATCAGGTACTGGCTTCTCGCAAGGGAGCCAAGCAGATTACCGCCAAGCCCACCGTCAACTGACGGCCCGGCCCGCCGCGCGCAAATAGTTACGAATCGCGCTTCGGTGAACGGGCTGCTCGCGAGGGTGGCTCGCCGCGCGGGGAGCGACCCCGGTTTTGAGGTCGTCAATGTAGCGTTCCCCGAGGTGGCCCTACCGTGCGCGGAGCCACCCCAACGGACGCGCAAGAGACGACCGATAAGGCTCTACCGCGCCCGGATAGCCGGGGCAGGGTCGAAGGAGGGCAATGACGGGGCGTGTCTTGTCAGTGCCGTCCGTGCGGGTGTGCACAGATCCCCATCCGTCCGCGCTGTGCACACGCCGGAACTGATAGGTGACGCCGCGGCGAAAAAGGTGTGGAATGAAAGGGCGTCCATGTGGGGCGCGGCCGGGAAGAGGAGATTATGGCGCGAACTGCTGATGCCGCGGACATGCTGAAGTGCTCGTTTTGCGGGAAGTCACAACGTCAGGTCAAGAAGCTCATCACCGGCTCCGGCGTCTACATCTGCAATGAATGCATTGACCTGTGCAACGAGATCATTGCAGAGGAACTGGGGAAGGAAGAATCCGCGAATTTCTCGTTGGGCAGCCTTCCCACCCCGCAGGATATTTATAAGTTCCTCTCCGAGTATGTGGTAGGCCAGGAGGCCGCCAAGCGTACGCTCGCCGTGGCCGTGTACAACCACTACAAGCGGCTCCGCGAGGTTGCCAAACCACACTCCGGGGAGGCGGAGGTTCACCTCGGCAAGTCCAATATTCTTCTACTGGGCCCCACCGGTACCGGTAAAACCTACATGGCGCAGTCTCTCGCGCGCATGCTTGATGTGCCGTTCGCTATCGCGGATGCCACCGCGCTCACGGAGGCCGGCTACGTGGGTGAGGATGTGGAGAATATTCTGCTTCGCCTCATTCAGGCGGCTGATGATGACGTGAAGCGCGCCGAGATGGGCATTATCTATATCGATGAGATCGATAAGATTTCCCGTAAATCCGAGAATCCCTCCATCACACGTGACGTGTCGGGGGAGGGCGTACAGCAGGCGCTCCTAAAAATCATTGAGGGCACCGTGGCCGCTGTTCCACCGCAGGGCGGCCGCAAGCATCCCCAGCAGGATTACATCCAAATCGACACATCCAATATTCTGTTCATCTGCGCGGGTGCATTCGCGGGGCTAGAAGAAATCATCTCCACGCGGATAGGCCGGCGCGGTATCGGTTTTGGCAGCGATCTACGGGATATCGAGGCCTCTCCGCGCCTGCTGGCCGAGGTAGAGCCCGAGGACCTGCACAGATATGGCCTTATTCCTGAGCTGGTGGGACGCCTGCCCGTGGTCGCCACCGTTAACGCGCTGGATGAGGATGATCTGGTACGGATTCTCACCGAGCCTAAGGACTCCCTGGTCAAGCAGTACGTCAAGCTCTTTGAACTGGACGGGGTGCGGCTGACGTTCCGGGAGGATGCGCTTCGCGAAATTGCGCAGGAGGCGATGGCCCGCGGCACCGGCGCACGTGGGCTCCGCTCCATTCTCGAGCGCGTGCTAGCCGCCCCGATGTTTGAGGTGCCCAGCCGTGGCGACATCTCGGAGGTCGTGGTAACAGGCGATGCCGTGCGCGGGGAGGCCGCGGTGGAAATGCTCGGCACCGTGGGAAGTAAGCGCGCCTAGTAGCGGGGGCGTACCTGAACGACGTCGTCCGGGTGCGGCGATTCTGGGGGCGACCGTTCTGCCCGCGCAGGATAAACAGAAAAACGTGCCGGGGCGGATAGGCCGCCCCGGCGTCGCACCACTACTTTTCCTGCAGGCTGCTCTTTTTCTCGCCGTAGATGTCGTTGTCGATAACGTCCGCGAAATCGCGCAGCACCAGGTTGCGCTTCACCTTGAGCGACGGCGTGAGGTAGCCATTCTCCACGGTGAAGTCCATCGGCAGGATCACGATCTTGCGGATGGATTCGGCGCGGGAGACGATCTGGTTCGTGTAATTCACGGCCCGATCGAGCGCCGCGAGCACGCGCGGATCCTGACGCGCCTCATCGACGGACATGGGTTCAATGCCCTTGTTCTTCAGCCACACCGGCAGCATGTCCGCGTCCAGGGTGACCAGCGCGCCGATGAACGGGCGCTTGTCACCCACTACCACCACCTGGGAGATGAGCGGGTGCCCACGCAGACGGTCCTCAAGCGGAGCCGGGGCCACGTTCTTGCCGCCGGCCGTCACGATGATTTCCTTCTTTCGGCCGGTGATCCACAGGTAGCCGTCCTCATCGAGGCGGCCCAGATCGCCCGTCATGAACCAGCCATCCTCCGTGAAGGCGGCACGCGTGGCCTCCGGATCATTGAGGTAGCCCGTGGTGACCGAATCGCCCTTCACCAGCACCTCGCCATCCTCGGCGATACCCACCCAGGTGCCCGGGTAGGCGGGTCCAACGGAACCGATGTGCTGCTCGGCGGTGAGGTTCACCGTCGCCGGAGCGCAGGTTTCAGAGGTACCGTAGCCCTCCAGAATCGTGATACCGGCGCCGCGGAAGAAGTGGCCAAGGCGCTGGCCCAGCGGGCCACCACCGGAAACGCAGTAGGTGAGGTTGCCGCCAAACAGAGACTGGATCATGGAGTACACCAGTGCCTCGCCAGCCGCGTGGGCAGCTTTAAGTGCGGGGGAGGGGCCCTCCTTCGTGTCCAGCGCCTGAGAATAACGAATCGCTACCTTCGCGTAGTAGCGGAACAACTTCTGCTTCCAGCCGGTGTTCTGGGCGTCCGCCGCGTTGTAGATCTTCTCAAATACGCGCGGCACGGCCAGCACGTAGGTGGGCTTGAACGTCTGCATATCATTGATGAGCGTGCGCGCGTTCGACGCGTAGCCCACCACGGCACCGGTGTAGATGGACACCAGGTTGATGAAGCGGGCGAATACATGCGCCATCGGGAGGAACAGGAGCGTACGCGTGTGACCGGTATCCACCACATTGCCTAGGTCCGTATCGAGCGGGCCGTTGAACACTTCCTGAAGCATGTTGCGGTGAGAAATCATCACGCCCTTGGGACGCCCCGTGGTGCCTGACGTGTAAATAACGGTGGCCAGATCATCCGCCTTCATGGCGGCGATACGCCGATCGATCTCCGCGTCCTGCTCCTCGGAACCAGCCGCCTTAATGCGCGTGAGGGCATCATCGTTGATGACCTCAATGCGCTTAAAGAAGTCCACGTCCTCCAGCATGGGGGCGAGCGTGGAGTACATGTTCTGGTCCTCAACGAAGGCCATCTCCAGGTGGGAATCGTTGATAATGAAGCGGGCTTCCTCGGTGGGGTCCGTCTCGTAGATCGGTACCAGCATCGCACCTACCGACCAGCAGGCGAGATCCAGCAGGGAGAATTCGTAGCGCGTGTGACACATGATCGCGATACGCTCGCCCGGGTGAATGCCCTGGGCCACGAGCCCGCGCGCCACCGCGCGAATATCCTCCGCGAACATGCTCCAGGTGATCGGCACCCACTGGCCGTACTCGGATTTGACGTTAATAACTACATGGTCGGGAGATTCCGCGGCGATCTTCCGGAACAGCCACGGAATGGTCATGTCATCCGTAATGTGCACTTTTCCGGGTCGGAAGCTGACCGGCCGTTTGTATTCTGACATGGTTGCCTTTCACCTCCCCGACACGATGGGTGCCGGGACCGCTAAGTTACGGTTGCGTAGGTTCAGGATAGCGCCACAGGTATAAAAAGTGGGACGCACCGAGTAGATACGTCCCACTTTTCGTCATCCGAGCATGCTTGCCCTACTTCTTCTCGCGCGGCTTCTTCGGCTGCGGCGGATCCAGAAGGTAGTCGCCGGCTGTGAGCGCTTCCGCGTCCGCCGGTTCGAAAGTGAGTGCGTCACGGACATGCGCCGCGCTCACCAGATCAGGGCGTACCGCCTCCAGCAGCTCCATGCGGTCGCGCGGCACCTTCAGTGTGACATGGGCGAAACTGGTGCGCTGAGACACCTTATTGGCGCTCTTGATTCCGCGCAGTGCCGTGAGTGCCTGCCCGGCACCGTCCAGCAGTGCCGGATCCTCACCCTGGCCGGCTTCGCGCAGTGGCGCGGAGGCCGGCCAGGGGGCGCGATGCACGGAACCTGTGCGATACCAATGCCATACTTCCTCGGTGGCGTAGGGGAGGAATGGTGCGAGGAGACGCACGAAGGTATCCACGGCGATGGCCAGGGCGGCGCGCGCCGAATCAGCACCCGCGCCCTCGCCGTAGGCGCGGTCCTTGACCAACTCCAGGTAATCATCGGTGAAGGTCCAGAACGCGGTCTCGGTGACCTCCAACGCGCGGGTGTGATCGTAGCCCTCGAACGCGGCTGTCGCCTCATCCACCACATCCGCCAGGTGGGCCAGCAGTGCGCGGTCTAGTGGCAGTGTCACGTGTGAGGCATCCAGATCCACCTGATCCCCACCCATGGAGAAGGCGAATTTGGAGGCGTTGAGCACCTTGAGAGCCAGGCGGCGCCCGATCTTCATCTGTTGCTCATCGAAGGTGGCATCCACGCCCAGGCGCGCCGAGCACGCCCAGTAGCGCACCGCATCGGCACCGTGCTTATCCAGCAGGCCGATGGGGGTTACCACATTGCCCTTGGACTTGCTCATCTTCTTGTGGTCCGGATCCAGAATCCAGCCGGACAGTGCCGCGTGCTTCCACGGCGTGCCACCGAATTCGAGGTGGGAGCGCACCACCGAGGAGAACAGCCAGGTACGGATAATGTCCTGGCCCTGCGGGCGCACATCCATCGGGAAGGTCTTCTTGAACAGATCATCGTCCGTCAGCCACCCGGTGGCGATCTCCGCGGAAAGCGAGGAGGTGGCCCACGTGTCCATAATGTCTACTTCACCGACGAAACCGCCGGCCTGTCCGCGCTGCTCCTCGGTATATCCCGCCGGCACATCCACCGTCGGATCCACCGGAAGCTGCTCCTCGGTGGGGACCAGGACGGCGTCGTAATCCACGTCCCCGTTATCGCGCACCTTGTACCACACGGGGAGCGGGACGCCGAAGAAGCGCTGGCGTGAAATGAGCCAGTCCGTGTTCAGTCCATTCACCCAGTTGTCATAGCGGACGTGCATGAAGTCCGGGTGGAACTCCAGCGTGTTGCCCTCCTCGATGAGGTTCGCGCGCAGTTCCTTTCCGTTCTCCTCAATATAGGAGGTGCCACCGTTGCGGATGTACCACTGGCGGGACGGAATGATTTCGAGGGGTTTATCGCCCTTCTCGAAGAAGTTAGTCATACGGGAGGTGGGCTTGGCCTCGCCCAGCATTTCGCCGGACTCCTTGAGCGCGTCCACCAGTACCTTACGGGCCGAGAACGTGGTTTTCCCGGCCATTTCCTCGTACACTTCGCGGCCGTGGGCATCCTGAATCCACTCCGGTGTGGTGGCCAGAATCCGTCCGTTCTTGCCCAGTACCGGGCGCAGCGGCAGCTTGAGGTCACGCCACCAGGTCACGTCCGTGACATCGCCGAACGTACAGCACATGGCGATACCGGCGCCCTTATCGATCTCCGCGAGCGGGTGGGGCAGCACCGGCACCTCCATGCCGAAGATAGGCGTACGCACGGTGGTGCCAAACAGGTGCTGATAGCGCTTGTCATCCGGATGGGCGATGAGGGCCACGCAGGCGGGCAGCAGCTCGGGACGCGTGGTCTCGATCACTACATCCTCATTCTCGGCGTGGAATGCGAGCGCGTGGTAGGCGCCCGGATACTCACGAGATTCGAGCTCTGCCTGTGCTACGGCCGTCTGGAAAGTGACATCCCACAGGCCAGGAGCCTGCGCCTGGTACGCCTCGCCGCGCTCCAGGTTACGGAGGAAGCCCTGCTGGGCTACGCGCTGCGCCTTCTCGCCGATGGTCTGATAACGCTGCGCCCAGTCCACGGACAGGCCCAGCCGGCGCCACAGCGCCTCAAACTGCTTCTCATCATCCCGGGTTAGTTTCCAGCACAGCTCAATGAAATTACGCCGAGAAATAGGTTGCTGATCCCGGTACTTGATGGACTTGCCATCCCCGCCGTCGTGCGGCGGCACAAAGTCTGGGTCATAGGGGAGTGACGGATCGCACCGTACGCCGTAGTAGTTCTGCACGCGACGCTCCGTGGGGAGCCCGTTGTCATCCCACCCCATCGGGTAGAACACATCCTTGCCGCGCATACGCTGGAAACGCGCCATCGCGTCCGTATGCGTGTAGGAGAATACGTGGCCGATGTGGAGCGAGCCGGACACCGTGGGTGGCGGCGTATCGATCGAATACACGTCCTCCCGGTTCACATCACGATTGAATGCGTAGGTTTGGTGTTCGTCCCATTTGGTGCCCCACTTATCCTCGAGGCCCTCCAGGCTTGCGCGATCCGGTACCTCCGTGTGATCGAGGAGTGCGGATTTTTCGGTGAAATCAGTCATGGCGCCATTCTTACACGTTTCCAGGGAGGGAACGGTGCTTCGTGACGTGGAGGTGAGCACGGCCGGGGTGTGGGCGGTCGGCGTCGAAGCCTGTGGGACGACGACGCCGTACGCAGCCCGCCTTACGCCAATTCGCCGTCGCGCTTGATGGAGGCCTCAACGCCCGCCACGGTGGCGGCGCCAAAACCAGCCTGCTCCAGCGCCACGACGCCCGCCACCGTCGAGCCGCCCGGAGACTGCACGGTATCCGCGAGATCAGCGGCCGAGGCGTCCGATTGCATGAGCATCGTGGAGGCGCCGAGCACGGCCTGCGCCGCCACCCGCGTGGCCACCTTCTTCGTCATGCCGTGCTTGACGGCTGCCCGGGCGAGGGCATCGATATACGTGAACGTGAAGGCCGGAGAGCATCCCGCGATGGCGGAGAACGCAGCGAACTGGGATTCTGGCACCACTTCAACCGCACCCACGGCCTCGAAGAGTTCGCGTACGGGGGCGAGGGCAGCGGCGTCGTCGAAATTGGGAGCCAAAGCGGTCATGGACTGGCGGACGCTGGCGGCCACGTTGGGCAGGGAGCGGACCACGCGCTGAGAGGGCTCGAGGTGCCCGGCCATGGAGGCGATGCTCACGCCGGCCGCCGTTGACACGAGGACCGCGTGCGGGGCGGCGGCACGAATCTCGTCAAGCACGCCGGGGACGGTTTTCGGCGGAACGGCGAGGACAATGATGTCCGAGCGCTCGGCAAGGTCCGTGTTGGAGTGTGCTACGAGAACGCCGGTCTGGGCCGCAAAGGCCTCCGCAGTGGAGCGGTGATGCGCCGTAACAAGAATGGAATCCGCGGGCGTACCCGCTTCGATGAGGCCGCGCGCGATCGAGCCGGCCAGATGCCCAATACCAATGAATCCGATCATGGCGACACACTAACGCCGGGCGCGCCGTGGGGCCAGGCCGGCGGCGATGGTGCGCGCCGCGTGATGACCACCCACGGCGTGCACCCACGCCGCGTGACCCGGGTACCCCGCACCACGGCCCGTGCGGGGCTGGCAGGATAGGGGGCAGCAAGGCGAAGGAGGAATCATGGCGGAGCGCGGACGTGTCCTGGTGACGGGCGCGAGTATAGGAATTGGTGAGGCGACGGCGCGCAGGCTCACGGCTGAGGGTTTCAATGTGATCGCCACCGCGCGGCGAGCGGACCGACTTCAGAAACTGGCGGCGGAGACGGGTGCGGACATATTTCCGGCCGACCTCACGGTTCAGGCGGATGTGGATGCGCTGGTGGCCCATGTACTGAATGGGGGCGGAATCACCGCGCTGGTGAATAATGCGGGTGGTGCTCGCGGCCAGGACCCGGTAGCAGAAGCCAGGCTGGACGACTGGCTGGAGATGTACCGCATTAACGTGCTCGCCACGGTGGCACTGACCCGGGCACTGCTGCCCGGGCTGCGCAAGCAGGGCGGCGACATCGTGTTTGTCACGTCCACCGCGGCGCAGGAAACCTACGTGGGCGGGGCCGGCTACACGGCCGCCAAGCATGCCGAACGCATGATTAAGGACACCCTGCGCATTGAGCTGGTGGGTGAACCCGTGCGCCTCATCGAAATCCGCCCGGGAATGGTGAAAACCGAGGAGTTCTCCAAACGGAGGTTGGGCAGCGAGGAGGCCGCGGCCAAGGTATATGCGGGTGTTGCCGAACCACTGGTGGCTGAGGACATTGCGGATGCCATTGCGTGGACCCTCACGCGTCCGAAGCACGTGAACATCGATTCGCTGGTGATTCGTCCCGTGGCGCAGGCAAACTCGTGGACCGTGGCGCGCAAGTAGGGCTGGACGGCGGTGCTACTGCGCGGGCGCGGAAAGCAGATCCCCGATGCCGCCCCAGCACCCGTAGACATTGAGGCCATCCAGCGACGCCGAGTACGTACCCGATGCGGATTCCAATGCCAGGCTGGAGGCAACACGGGGATTGCAATCGGCCACGTTCTGAGCATTGGTAACAATGAGCGTGGCGCTCACGGAGCTGCCGGGCGCCACGGTGGCGGTGGGCATGCCCCGCGTGAAATCGAGGGTCACCGTATTTGAGCGATTGCGGCCCGTGGCGTCACGCAGCGACGCGATGACGGGCGCCATGATGGTGGCTGTTTCGCCGCCCCGGTTGGTGAGCGTCACCGTGTAGCCGTAGCTACCGGCAGCCCCGCCGCCCTCGGCGGGGGCCACTGATGCTACGAGCTGCGCGGCACCCGCTGTGGTGGGTACCGGCGTTGGCGTTGCGGGCGACGCCGCGGTGGACGTTGCACTAGCTGTCGTGGGGGACACGCTGGTGGACGCCGACGTGCCGCCGGTCGCGGGCGTGCAGGCCGCGAGCAGACAGGCCAGCGGCACAAAGAACCAGGACTTTTTCACGCCGTCAGCCTATCGCGGGGCTTCCTCAGCCGTGCCGGTGTCCACCACCAGCCGCTCGCGTAACAGGGTGGGTGTGTCCCTATCTAACCCGTGGGCCAGCAGGTAGGCGAGCGTTCCGCCGTGGGCCGCAACGACGTCGTGCGCGGCATGGAGCGCAGGAAGCGGGGCCACGCAGGCGCGGTGGGCAGCTTCGCCCGGAATCTCACCGCCGCCAAGTAGCGCCGCCAGGTAGTCCGCGCCGAGCATCCCGGTGGAGCACGTGTAATCGTCCTCAATGGCGGCCCGATCCGCCCCGAGGAGCGCAAGAATCAGAGCCGTCACCACGCCCGTGCGATCTTTCCCGGCCGTGCAGTGAATGAGAACGGCGCCGTGAGCGGCCAGTTCCGCCACCGTGTCCACCGCTCGGGCTAACTGGGCACCAAACCCGATGGTCATAATCCGGTAGAGGTCCGGTAGTCCCTCCCACGCCACCGCGTTCAGCTGATCGGCGAATACGGGTACTTCACGCACGTCGAAACGGCTGCGATCCCACGGTTCTGATACGGCGGCCTCGGCGTGATCGCGCAGATCGACGATGCCGTGCACCCGCGCGGCCAGTAGAGGATCGACGTTGTTGCCGCCGCGAAACGGTGCCGACGAACGCAGGAGAGAATGCGGCGCCAGCACGCCATTAGCCACGCGCATGCCCGCCAGTGTGTGCACGTTAAACAGCGTCATAGCGGCAGGGACGGAACGGCCGCGATCAATTCACGGGTGGCGGGATGAACGGGGCGATGAAGAATCTGATCCGTGGTGCCACGTTCCACGCAGCGCCCCGACACCAGCACCATGGTCTCCTCGCACAGATGCTGCACGATACCCAGATCATGGGAGACAACAACGAGGGTGAGGCCAATGCGCTCCTTGAGGCTTCGCAGTAGCGCGAGGATGGTGACGCGGACCGAGACATCAAGCGCGGAGACGGGCTCATCGGCGATGAGCACGCGCGGATTCGGTGCAATGGCGCGGGCGATGGCCACGCGTTGACGCTGCCCACCCGAGAGCTGATGCGGGTAGCGGGAGGCCCACGCGGGATCGAGTTCCACTTCCTTCATGGCGCGGCGGACAAGCTCACGCCGGTTCCCGGGAACGTGAAGGAGACGGAGCGGCTCAGCGATGATCTGGCCGATGGTCATACGCGGGTTGAGCGAGGCGAACGGATCCTGAAGCACCAGCTGCACCTCGCGGCGAAGGCGGCTGGGGCCATAGCGGCCCGGGACCACAGGCTGGTCGAGATAGCGCACCGTGCCAGAGCTGGGGACGGAGAGGCCAAGCATGAGCCGGGTGAGAGTGGTTTTCCCCGAGCCTGATTCTCCGATGATGCCGAGCGAACGGCCCTCGGTGACCGTGAGATCCACCGGGGCCAGCGCCACGGTATCCCCGTAGCGTTTGGAGACGTGCTCCAGGGTGAATAGATCCATGGGCTCTCCTAACTCAGGCTCAGGGTGCGGGCGGCGTTGACAAGGTTTGCGGTGTAGGGATGCTGCGGGTGCCGGAGCACCTCGGCGGTGGTTCCCGCCTCAATGACACGTCCATCCTTCATAACCAGCAGGCGCGTGGCCGTTTGCCCGGCCACCGCCATGTCGTGCGTAATCATGAGCATGGCCGTGTGCGCCTGAGCGGTAGAGGCCATCATGAGGCGCAGGATACGGGCCTGGACGGTGGCATCCAGCGCCGTGGTGGGCTCATCCGCGATGAGTAGTTCGGGATGGACACTCATGGCCATGGCAATGACCACGCGCTGGCGCTGCCCGCCCGAAAGCTCATGCGGGTAGCGATCCACGATGTGTTCCGGATCCGGGAGACCCACGCTTTGCGCTAATTCCACCGCCGTTTCGCGCCACTGGGAACGGGGAAGATGGGTATGGTTACGCAGCGCGGCAACCAACTGGGTGCGGATGCGTACCACCGGGTTGAGGGCCGTCTGCGGCTCCTGGAATACAAAGCCGATCCGTTTTCCACGCACCCCCAGCATGGTGCGCTCGCCGGCACCGAGGAGTTCGTCGCCGCCGAGGGTGATGGATCCCTCCACGCTGGCATTGGGCGGGAGGAGACCATCAATGGCCAGCGCGGTCACCGATTTCCCGGAGCCTGATTCGCCAATCAGACACACGCGTTCGCCTGCCTCGATGCTGAAGGAGACGCCGTGCACCACTTCCTGCCCGTCAAATGCCACGCGCAGATTCTTGACAGTCAAGAGGCTCACTTTTTACTCCTCGGGTCCAGGACATCCCTGAGTCCATCGCCCAGGAGATTGAAGCCAATAATGACGGCCACAATGGCCAGGCCGGGCACAAAAATTACCTGCGGGCGCGTATAGATGTACTGCTGGAAGGCGGAGAGCATTCGCCCCCATGACGGTGTGGGCGGCGGCGTGCCCAGGCCCAAATAGGAGAGCCCGGCCTCCGCGAGCGCTGCCGTCCCCATGATCTGGGTGACGGCCACGATGAGGGTGGGGGTGAGATCAGGGAAAATATGGCGCCAGAGAATCCACGGGCGTGAGGCTCCGCTGGCGGCGGCCAACAGCACGTAATCCGCCTTGGTGGCGCGGCGAAGTTCCGGTAGCACCACGCGGGCCATCGATGGTGTGGATCCCAGGCCGATGGCCACCATCGAGGAGGCGGTGGATCCGCCGAATGCGGTGACGATGATGAGCGCGACGATGAGGATGGGGAAGGCCACCCCCACATCCGTGAGCCGCTCGAATAGCACGCTCCACGGCCGCCGGGTGTAGACGATCGCGGAGGCGAGCAGCAGGCCGAGAACCAGTGCAATCAGTGCCGCCCCCACCGAGATTTCCAGCGTCACGCGGCTACCCACCAGCATCATGGAGAAAACATCGCGGCCCAGGTTATCGGCGCCCAGGAGATGCTGGGTGGACGGTGGCGCCCACGAGGCGGCCGGATCCACGTCCTCTACGCCGTACGGGGTCCAGAGGAAGGAGAGAAGGAACGCGAGTAGGAGCAGCCCCGTGAGTACGACGCCGATTGCCCCGGATGGGTTTCGAAGAAGGTTGCGGAGTGTTCTCACGATTGAATCCTCACGCGCGGGTCAAGAAGGCGGGCGAGCAGATTCGCCAGCAGCATGATGACGATAATGGCCGTGGAAAGAACCATAAGGAAGCCCTGTACGGTGACAATGTCGCGGTTAGATACTGCCGCCACGATTGACTGCCCCACACCGGGCAGCGCAAATACCTGCTCCACCACGACGGTGCCCATGAGCAGTCCGGCGGCGTCCAATGCCGCGACGGCAATAATCGGGAGCCACGCATTCCGCAGCGCCTGCGCCCAGACGGCGCGGTGCCACGAGGTGCCCTGTGCCAGCGCCGTGCGCATGTGATCCTGAGAAATTTGCTCCAGCACGGCGCTTCGGACGAATCGCGTGAGCCCCGCGCCCATGGGAATAGCCAGCGTGATGGCCGGTAGGAGCAGCGATAGGAGTGCGGCACCCGGATCTGCCCAGCCGGTGCGCGGGAATCCTGTTGCCGGAATGGCGCCACCGGAAGGAATGGCAACCAGGACGACGAGCGCCAGTCCGAGCACAAACGTGGGCACCGCAATGCCCAGTTGGGAAAGCCAGGAAACCACGTGCCCCCACACAGACCGGGAATGAGCGGCCGCAAATACGCCCACCAGGAGTGCCAGAATCACGGCCATTACCAGCGCCATGAGTGCCAGTGGAAGTGTGATCTGAAGTTTCTGGGCTAACTCCGCGGTGACCGAATGCCCGGAGAATGGTGAGGACCCGAAGTTGCCGGTGAGTACACCGCCTAGCCAGGCCAGGTACTGAATGATGATGGGCCTGTCCCACCCGTTCTTCACACGAATACGTTGAATCTGCTCCGGGGTGGCGTCCGTGCCGCCCAAAATTGAGGCGGGATCACCCGGGAGGATATGGAGAGCGAAGAAGATCACCAGGGAGGCGATAAAAACGGCCACGATGGCCCAGCCCACGTTGGACGCCATGATCCTCCAGGACCGGGAGTGCGTGCGGGCCAGTTTTTCCTCTCGCCTGGCAGGGGTTTCCAGCGCCGTGCCGGGGGAGTGATCCTCCGGCACGGTCTGAGGCACGTTACTCATGAGCTCTCCTCGCGCGTCCGTATGCTGCACTCACATTATGGCCGTTGGGTCCGACACAACATGTGAGCGTTCGTGCAGTGCATGAGTAACCGTGCCGGTGCCGCGGTCCTACGTGGCGCACCGACGTTACGTAACGTACCGACGTCGGACGAGGCGGCACCTCGGCCTCGCACCCTACCGCGCCACCTCGATGCCGGCTGCGGGATAGAAGGCGGTGGTCCGATTCACCGGGAAACCGCTGACGCCCGCCACGGAGAACGTGACGGCCTTCGGGGAGTAGAGCCAGTCGGAGGCGGCGTCCTCAGAGACCAGATGCGCAACCTTGTTGAGCTTGGTATTGCGCTCCTCCGTGCTGGCCGCCTCCAGCGCGTCGGTGACGGCCGCCTGCACCGTTTGGCTGTTGTATCCCCAGTAGTAATTGGGGTTTGCGTAGTAGGTCAGTGTCCACGGATCCGTGTGCAGCACCATCGTCATGTCAAAATTGCGGTTCTGATACACATCGGTGAGCCAGGAGGCGAATTCCATAGACTGAATGTTGACGGTCACACCAATTTTTGCAAGCTGGGAACGAATGTACTCGGCGATGGACGGGGAGTAGACCGTGGGCACCTTGAGCGTGAGCGTGAGGCCCTCCGCCCCGGCCTCCTTGAGCAGCTGGCGGGCGTGATCCGGATTGTAGGCGTCAATCTTGAGGAGTGAATCATCGTTCCAGGGATCCCCGGAGTTAGACATGGAGCCGATCCGCTCATAGGCCGAGTCCAGCACCTTGAGCAGGCCGTCCTTATCTACGCCCTCACGGAGGGCCTCGCGCACGCGCTGATCCGCCAGCTGCGGCTGAGCGTCGTTGTAGGCGAGCGTCATCCACGCCTGGTCCGTGCCCTCCGTGGTGGTCACATTTGGATCATTCTGGAAGCGCTTGATGAGATCGGAATCGAACTGGGTGTAAATATCCAGCTCACCAGAGGAAAGCGCGTTCGCTGCCGTGGTCTGGTCCTTGTAGTAGCGGAAGAGGGCCACCTTGTTCTTGGCGGGCTGTCCCCAGTATCCGTCAAAGCGATTGAGCTCGATAGAGCTGCCCGTGGTCCACTTGCCGAGCGTATAGGGGCCGGTCCCGTTGTCCTTCTTGGCGAGGTCTACCTTGTTATCTGAGGGAATAATGAGTCCGCCCCGGCGTGCCAGCGTTTCAAGGAAGGTGGAGTCTCGCTTGGAGAGGCTGACGGTGACGGTATGGGTATTCACGGCCTGGGCACTCTTAAAAGCGCTGAGCAATTTCGCGTCCGGATTGAGTGAATTGGGCGCCGCCGCATTCGTGAGAGAGCTCACCACATCCTGCGCGTCAAAATCGGAGCCATCGTGGAATTTCACGCCCTCCTGCAGGTGGAACGTATAGGTGAGGCCGTCCTTGCTTACCTCCCAGCTCTTGGCCAGCAGCGGCTGCACCTGACCATCGTCGCTGATGCGCGTGAGGCCCTCGTACACGTTGTCCACCAGTACCTGGTCCACGGCGGCGCCGGCCACCGAGGTGGGGTTGAGCCCCGTGGGCTCCAGAAGGAAGCCGATCGCTACGGTTGCGTCCGGATCCGCCGACGCCGATGCGCTCCCGGCACCATTGCCTCCCGCGCATCCCGCCAAGCTCAGCATCAGTGCGGCTGCCGCCGCAATGAATTGTTTACGCATGAAAATACTCCTTTGTAGCTGCAATCCGCGGCGCGTGAGAAGTGCGTCCGAAATGCGTGGAACTCTACCCGGGTCATTGTGGTGCAACGCATGTTGTGGGGCTGTTGCGGCCGGCACGTTCCGGGCGGCGTGCCGGCCGGGTATGGGCCTGGGAGCCGGATGGGGAGTGAGAACGATGCCGCTCGCCGGGCCGGGCCGTGGGGCGTGTGGCTAGTGCGATGGGCTAGCAGGAACACCATAAAAAGGTAGGCGGCGATGAGGCCGGCAGAACCGACTAACGGTCCTGGAATATGTTCCGTAACTTATTATCCTCGATAAGGCCTCGGGTTATTTCGAGGCGTCACCCCTCACGCGAGCTGCTCCACGCGCCGCGCCCGCGGGGTACAGGATTTTAACTCCGAAAGGATCCTATGAGCACCACGCCCAATTCGGTGGCTGAAGCTTATTCTGAGGCCCGCTCCAATCGAAATATTCGCACGGCGGCAATTGCCGGCGGCGTCGGCACCATGCTGGAGCAATTTGATTTTGCCGCCTACGGGTTGGCTGCCGCGCTGGTATTCCCGCACGTGTTTTTCCCGGATTCGGACCCGCTAGCCGGCGCCCTCGCCTCCTTCGCTGGATTTGCCGTCGGCTTCTTCGCCCGCCCCATTGGCGGCATTATTTTCGCCCACTACGGCGAGAAGCTGGGGAGGCGGTGGGTGCTGGTCATGACCCTCGCGCTCATGGGAACGGCTACCTTCCTTATCGGCGTGCTGCCCTCCTACGCTCAGGTGGGTGTGCTGGCACCGATTCTGCTGTTTGTGCTGCGTGTTCTGCAGGGGCTCGGCGCGGGCGCTGAGCAATCCGGCTCGGCAACCCTCCTCACGGAGACGGGACGCCCCGGGCATCGTGGACGGCTGTCCTCCTCGGTGATGGTGGGTGCGGCCGCCGGCACCGTGGTTGGTACCTTCGTATTCGCTCTCGTCCAGTGGATCATGCCGGAGGAAGCATTCCTGGCCTGGGGCTGGCGCATCGTATTCTGGTTCTCAATCATTGTGACCGTGGGCGCCTGGCTCATTCGGCGCCACCTGGCCGAATCTCCCGTGTTCTCTGAGCTTAAGCAGTCTGCCGGGGAGGAGCACCGCGAGCAGGCGCCCGTGGCGCAGTCCCTTAAGTACGGCTGGAAGCGCATTCTCCAGGTGGCCATCATGAACTGGGGACCGAATACAAATTCCTACGCGGTGCAGACCTTCTTTGTCACCTTCGTGACCACCACCGTGGTGGTGGCCGGCACCGAGGATTTCTTCCCGCGCTCGGCCATTACGGACATTCAGCTGATTGGCGCCGTGGTGGGTATGGTGTCTGCGTTCTGCTGGGGCGCGCTCTCTGACCACCTGGGCCGCAAACCCGTGTACCTGCTGATCGCCGCGCTGGGCGTGGTGCTACCGTTCGCCTACTTCGGGCTACTGAGCACGGGCTCTACCCTGCTGGTGGGCCTGGCCGTGGTACTCGGCTACATCTTCGCGGCCTACGGCAACGTGGGTGTACAGATGTCCTACTTCCCCGAGCTATTCGGCACCCGCTACCGGTACGCGGGCGTGACCGTTGCGCGCGAGGCCTCCTCGCTTATCGGCGGCGGCATCGCCCCCATGGTGTGCTCCTGGCTGCTGCTCCAGTTTGGAAGCTGGATTCCGCTGGCCATCTACCTGGGCTTCACCATGCTATGCACGCTCCTGGCCTCCATCTGGGCGCCGGAAACCGTAGATCGGGACCTCACCATCGCCACGGACGCCGTGGAGGGTGAGGCGCATACCGATAAGGCGCTCGCCGCCTAGTTACGACGCCGTTGCGTAGCGGTGCCCCGGCTGCCGTAGTGGGTTGGAGCGCAGCTCTTTGTATGGCGCCGTCTGTATCGACAGTCAAGCGGGCTCGCACAGTGCGAGCCCGCTTTTCGCATCCGTGCGGGATAACGGTGCCGAAGGCGCCGGTCGGTGGAACGCACCTCGTCACCTCAGACAACTCGCGCGCGCCGGCGTCGTCGGGAACGCGACCGCCATACAAAACGCTGACGCCCGCCGCGCCGGTAGAAAACGCCACGTGCGCCACACGCTCGCGGGCCGCAAAACGCTACACTGAAGCAAAGCTTTGATCCGGTTATCCCCGGGGAGCTTCCGGAAGAACGGGCGGCGTATGGCAAAGCCCCAGTAGAACCGGGCGGATGGACTCGTTACCGTCCAGACGAGTGGCCAGCAATGGCAAACGAGGTGGTACCGCGGCGAAAGTCGTCCTCGGCAGATGTCCAAACTGTTGAGGAGTACACGTGGTTCAGCACTACCCCCTCCACCGCAATGGCGAGCTCATTGCCTCCCCTTCCTTCCCCAAGCTGGAAGAGGAAACGCTCGCGTTCTGGCAGGAAGATGGCACTTTCCGCGCCTCCGTGGATCATCGCGATCCCGGCGAGCACGGCTCCAATGAATTCGTCTTCTACGATGGCCCGCCCTTCGCCAACGGCCTCCCTCACTACGGCCACCTGCTCACCGGCTACGTCAAGGACCTGGTGGGCCGCTACCAGACCATGCGCGGCAAGCACGTGGAGCGGCGCTTCGGCTGGGATACGCACGGACTTCCGGCGGAGCTTGAGGCGCAGCGCGAACTGGGCATTGACTCCACCAATGAGATCCATGCGATGGGCATTGAAAAGTTCAACGAGGCTTGCCGCACCTCCGTGCTCAAGTACACCCAGGAGTGGCGAGACTACGTGACCCGCCAGGCGCGCTGGGTGGATTTCGATCACGATTACAAGACGCTGGATTCCACCTACATGGAGTCCGTGATCTGGGCGTTCAAGGAGCTCTACAAGAAGGGCCTCGTGTATGAGGGCTTCCGCGTGCTCCCGTACTGCTGGCACGATCAGACGCCGCTGTCCAATCACGAACTGAAGATGGACGACAACGTCTATAAGGATCGCCAGGACCGCACGGTCACGGTTGGGCTGCGGCTGGAAACGGGGGAGTACGCCCTTATTTGGACGACGACGCCCTGGACGCTTCCCTCCAACCTCGCCATCGCGGTGGGTCCGGACATTGATTACGTGGTGGTCAAACCCGCGGAGGGGAAGCTGGCCGGTGAGCGTGTGGTGATTGGCGCTGAGCGGCTGGGAGCCTACGCGAAGGAACTGGGTGAGAACCCCGAGGTACTGGAACGCCTCAAGGGCTCGGACCTGGTGGGCCGCGCTTACCACCCAATTTTTGACTATTTCGTGGGACGGCCCGATGACGTCGCGCCCGGGCCGAAGGCCTTCCACATCATCGCCGGTGATTTTGTCACCACTGAGGACGGTACCGGACTGGTGCATATTGCCCCCGCCTTCGGTGAGGACGATATGAATGTGTGTAACGCGGCGGGTATTAAGGCTGTTGTGCCGGTGGACGCGGGTGCCATTCTCACCTCTGAGGTGTCGGATTACGCGGGGCTGCAGGTGTTTGACGCCAACGCCCCGATTATCCGGGATCTGCGCGATGAAACGGGCCCGATCGCTCGCCGCCCGGAGGCTGAGCGCGCCAAGCTTATCCAGGTAAAGAGCTTCGTGCACTCCTACCCGCATTGCTGGCGGTGCGGTAATCCGCTCATCTACAAGGCGGTGACCTCCTGGTTTGTCAAGGTGTCTCAGTTCCGTGATCGCATGGTGGAAACCGCCGAGGCAATCTCCTGGACGCCCGAGCACCTCAAGCACGGGCAGTGGGGAAACTGGATCGCGAACGCGCGTGACTGGTCCATTTCCCGCAACCGTTTCTGGGGCAGCCCCATCCCCGTGTGGCGCTCGGATGATCCGAACTACCCGCGTACGGATGTGTACGGCTCGCTCGAGGAACTGAAGCGCGATTTCGGACGGTTGCCCATCAACCCCAAGAGCGGGGAGGTGGACCTCCATCGCCCCTACATTGATGAACTCACCCGGCCCAACCCGGATGATCCCACGGGTAAGTCCGTTATGCGCCGCATCGACGACGTGCTGGACTGCTGGTTTGATTCGGGCTCCATGCCCTACGCGCAGGTGCACTACCCGTTTGAGAACAAACAGTGGTTTGAGGATCATTTCCCGGGCAACTTCATCACCGAATACATTGGGCAAACCCGCGGCTGGTTCTACACGCTCCACGTGCTTTCCACCGCACTGTTCGACTGCGCGCCGTTCCAGCACGCCGTGTCCCACGGCATTGTGCTGGGTGATGACGGTCAAAAGATGAGCAAGTCGCTACGCAACTACCCGGACGTCAATGAGATGTTCGATTCCGTGGGGTCCGATGCCATGCGCTTCTTCCTCATGAGCTCCACGATTGTGCGCGGTGGCAACCTGGTGGTGACAGAGAAGGGCCTGCGAGATTCCGTCCGTCAGGTGCTGCTCCCCATCTGGAACGCCTACTACTTCTTCGCCCTCTATGCGAACGCCGCGAACAAGGGTGAGGGGTACCGGGCGCAGCGCGTGGGCGAGGATACGAGCGGGCTGGATATCATGGACCGCTACCTGCTCGCCTCCCTCAGAGAGACGGTGGACGGGCTGCGGGCGGATCTGGATGCCTATGACATCCTCTCCGCCACGGACAAGGTGCGCGGCTTCATTGATCTACTCACCAACTGGTACGTGCGTACCACTCGTGACCGGTTCTGGAATGAGGATTCGGTTGCCTTCGACACGCTCTACACCGCGCTGGAGGTATTCATGCGCGCCGTGGCGCCCTTCCTGCCCCTTCTTGCGGAGGAGGTCTGGAAGGGACTCACCGGTGGGCGTTCCGTCCACCTGGAGGATTGGCCGGAGTTGCCGGAAAACTGGCGGGATGAGGCGCTTCGCGAGCAAATGGACGAGGTGCGCGCGGTGGTCTCCGCCGCCCACTCACTGCGCAAGACGCACTCGTTGCGTGTGCGCCAGCCGCTCGCGGCCATGCGAATCGTCACCACGCTGGACCTGCGCCCCTACCTTGACCTCATCGCTTCGGAGGTGAACGTCAAGAAGGTGGAACTGGTGGACGCGGAGCACTCCGGCATGGAGCTCTCCCGCGATTTGGCCGTACTACCGCGGGAACTGGCTCCCGAGGCGCGCAAGCGCACCTCGCAGCTGTTTAAGGCCGCCAAGGCGGGGCAGTGGACCATGCTGGACGGCGGACGGGTGCAGCTGGAGGGGGAGCCGCCGGTGATCCTTGAGCCCGGCCAGTACAACCTGACCACGCGGGTGTCCACCGAGGATCCCACCCTCGTTGCCACGGAGTTGCCATCCGGTTCCTATCTGGCCCTGGATACGGAGCTCACCCCGGCGTTGGAAGCCGAGGGCTACGCCCGCGATGTGGTACGCGTGGTACAGGATCAGCGCAAGGCTGATGACCTCAATGTGGCTGACCGTATCCGCCTGCACCTCACCGTGCCCGCCGCGCGGGTGGCGGATGTTGAGGCCCATCTGGACCTCATCAAGCACGAGACACTCGCGCTTGAGGCCACCGTGGAGGCGGCAGCCGATGCGGAGACGAGCGCCGGGCACTCCAATGAGGACGAGATTCACGCCCTCGTTGAGCCGTTGAGGTAGCACAGGCGCATCCCGGCCCGGGTGCCGGGATGCGCTCTCGTACGCGCCTGGTTCTGCGACCGGGACCGCGGCGGCGTCGTACGATAAAAATGCGGCCGGTACGGGAAGAATCCCGCAGCCGGCCGCGTTGCGTGTTCGGCGCGAAAGGCGCGCCGGGGAGGAGAACAGGTGAGCAACAATGCGTTTGGGATTCCGGAGGAGTCCCAGCCAGAACAGGCTACGCCCGGTCAGCAGAGGCGCGCGTACCCCCGGGATCCGGAGCGAGATTTCCTGCCGGACCCGAATATGCAACTCACGCCGGACCCGGAAATGGATACCTCGGATGATGATGGCATCGACGAATTCGGTATCGATGCGCAGGGGCGCACCGCGGCAGAACGCGAGGAAGATGAGCGCTTTGACAGGGCGCTCAAGGATGCCATCCGCTCACCGCTCTTCGCCGGCCCGGATCCCACGGTGATCGAGGATGTCATCAATGCGCCCGCTCCGGAACCCATTGATGAACTTGCGGACCGGGCGGAACTGGATGCGAAGGTGGAGGCCATCTACCAGAACATTCTCTCCCGTGCCCCCGAGCACAAGGTACAGCCCAGCCTGGAACGCGTGCGCCGTGTACTGGACATCATGGGGAACCCGCAGCTTATGTTCCATGCCATTCACATCACCGGCACGAATGGGAAAACCTCGACGGCGCGGATGATTGAATCCCTGCTGCGTGAGCGCGGCGTGAAAACCGGTCGCTTCACGTCACCCCACCTGGAGAGCGTGCGGGAGCGTATTGCCATCAATGGGCAGTCCATCTCCCGCGCAGATTTCATCTCGACCTGGGAGGATGTGGCCCCGTTCATTGAGAAGGTGGATCGCGAATCCCAGGCCGCCGGCGGCCCGCGGCTTAGCTTCTTCGAGGTGTTCGTGGTCATGGCGTACTGGGCGTTCGCGAATGCGCCGATTGACGTGGCCGTCATTGAGGTGGGCATGGGTGGCCGCTGGGACGCGACCAATGTGATCGATGGTGAGGTCGCCGTGCTCACGCCCGTGGACCTGGACCACCAGCAGTGGCTGGGCAACACGGTGGAGGAGATTGCGCGCGAGAAAGTGGGCATTATTAAGCCCGGCGCCTCGGTGGTGTCCGCCCGACAGAAGGAATCCGTGGAGCACATCATCCTCGAGCGCGCCCATGAGGTGGGGGCATCCGTGGTGTTCTACGGCGAGGATATGCGGGTCATTTCCCACGAGACCGCGGTGGGTGGACAATTAGTCAGCATTCAAACGCCTGCTGCCCGGTACGAGGATGTGCCCCTCGGCCTGAAGGGTGTCTATCAGGGCGAAAATGCCACGTTGGCCCTCACGGCCGTGGAGCAGTTCTTTGGCGGCGCGTCCTGGCCGGGCGACATCGTGGAGCACGGTCTTATGGCCGCCACCTCGCCGGGGCGCATGGAAGTGGTACGTTCCTCGCCGACCGTGCTGGTCGATGCCGCCCACAATCCGCATGGTGCCCGGGCCACGGCGGCCGCGCTCGCGGAGTACTACCCGGGTAATCGCGTGGGCGTTATGGCCATGATGGCTGACAAGGACGTGGAGGGCACCCTCGGTGAGCTCGAGCCCGTGCTTGACCAGGTGGTTATCACCGGTATGCCGTGGACCTCTCGCGCCATGGACATGGAGGATCTGGCGGAGGTGGCGCGCGGCGTATTTGGTGAGGACCGCGTACGCACGGAGGCGGATTTGCTCAGCGCCATTGATACGGCCGCTGGTCTCGCTGAGGCGGGCGAGCGCAACGAGTCCATGACAGAGCCCATCGTGGTGGTGACAGGCTCCATCCAGCTGGTGGGGGAGGCTCGGCGTGTCATGGGGAAGCACGCCCCGGATGGTGCTGAATAGGGTTCGACGCCGTCACGCGCACGTTGGGACCTGCTCGGGTGGGCGGGACCGGCTTGCGTGGGCGGCCGGCGTCGACGCCGCTAACACGGCCACGGATCCCTGCCGTGGGCGGTCGCACTGATGGCAGGAATGTGCCCAAGCCGCGGTAACATCTGCGTATGCATTTAAAGTCGCTGACACTGCGTGGGTTTAAGTCCTTCGCCACGTCAACGACCCTTCGTTTTGAACCGGGCATTAACGCGATCGTGGGGCCGAATGGCTCGGGAAAATCCAACGTGGTGGACGCGCTCGCGTGGGTAATGGGCGAGCAGGGTGCGAAGAGCCTCCGCGGCAGCGCTATGAGCGACGTCATCTTTGCCGGCACCAGCAACCGGCCGGCGTTGGGACGCGCGGAGGTATCGCTCACCATTGATAATGCCGACGGCGCCCTCCCCATCGAGTATTCCGAGGTCACCATCTCCCGCACCCTATTTCGCGAGGGCGGCAGCGAATACGCGATCAACGGCAACCAGGTACGCCTGCTGGATATTCAGGAACTACTCTCCGATACCGGCATGGGCCGAGAAATGCACGTCATCATTGGGCAGGGGCGCCTTGACCAGGTGCTCACTGCCACACCGGAGGAGCGCCGCGGCATTATCGAAGAAGCGGCCGGCGTGCTCAAGCATCGGCGGCGTCAGCAGAAGGCGCTACACAAGCTGGACTCGATGAAGGCCACCTTTGACCGTCTGGAGGACCTCTCCAAGGAGCTGCGCCGGCAGCTCGGGCCGCTGGCACGGCAGGCGAAGGCAGCTCGGCGGGCCGGCATTGTGCAGGCCACCGTACGCGATGCCAAGGCCCGGTTACTCGCCGATGACATTGCGCAGGCGCAGGCGCGCCTCGATGCCGGGCAGGCCGATGCGGCCAAGCTGGCCCGGGAGCGTACGGCGCTCACGGCGGCGTTGGAGACGGTACGCACGGAGATTGCCGGGCTGGAAGATGAGGCGGCACGGCTGGCTCCCGAACTATCGGACCTAATATCCGCCTCCGAGCGGCTTTCCTCACTGGAAGAACGTTTCCGTTCGCTGGCTAACCTGGCGGCGGAGCGGGAGCATTCTCTCCGCGCCCGCGGCGCGGAAGGCGCCCAGCGGGAGGACCCCGCGGAGCTGGAGCGGCGTGCCCGGGAGGCCCGCGACGAAGAAGAAACACTACGAAGGCGCACCGAGGAGGCCACGGACGCACTGAGCGCGGCCCAATCGGCCCGGGAAGAAGCGGAGCGCGGCGAGCGGGCAGCCGAACGACGCCATGCGGATCTGTCCCGTTCGCTTGCGGACCAGCGCGAAGATGCCGCCCGGCTAGCCGGGAAAATCGCCTCCGCCACCTCCCGCCTGGAGGCGCTCGATGACGAAGCGACGCGGGTTACCGCCGAGCAAACGGCCGCCGGTCAGCGTGCCGCAGAGGCCGCGGCGCGCGTTGCGGCGTTAGAGGAGGAGGCGGTGGCGCGGGGCGACGACGAATCCGGTACCGCCGCGCATGAGGCCTCCTCGCGCCAGCTTGCCCAGGCTACGCAGGCGCTGCGCGCGGCGCGCGAGGCCGCGGGCACGGCGCGAGAAAACGTGGCCCGGCTGCGGGCCACCGCGGATACGCTCAAGCTGTCGCTGGCACCCGAGGATGCCAGCGCGTGGGCGGTCAGCCGCGGCGCCACGCCGGTGAGCGAAGCGATTGTGGCCGAGCGCGGCTGGGAGAGCGCCATAGAGACCGCGCTGGGCGGTGCCGCCTCCGGCGTGAGTACTGGGCTGGAAACCGCCGTGGACCTGCTACGCGCGGCCGCGGTGGAAGCGGCCGGCCACCTCGAGATCACCGTGACCGACCAGAAGCCCGGTATAGAAGCGGATAGCAGGCAGGACGCGGCGGAGGATAACGCGAGCGACGCCGCGTTGCAGGTGACACTCGCGGAGGTAGGCGCAGGCGATGCGGCCCGGCCCGCCCTCGACGCCGTCCACCTCAGCGGTCCGGCCGCCCCCGCGCTGCGCGCCATGCTGCGCGGCACCGCCGTGGCCGAGGACCTGGTGACGGCCCGGCGCCTCATCGAACACGGTGCCCCGTCCGTGGCCACCAAGGACGGCGCGCTCCTCACCCGGACACGGGTGAGCGGTGGCGAGGCGTCCGCGGCCTCGCTACTGGCTCGCCGCACCGCCTTAGATGACGCCACCAAGGAACTCGCGGACGCCGAGGCGGACGCAGCACTGGCGGCTAGCCGACTGGAGGATGCGCACACGGCCGAAGAATCCGCCCGCGCCGCCTTTGATCGCACCGGAGCGGAGCTGGCCGCCCGGGATGCGGCCGCTGCCGCCGCCACGGCCGAACTGGGCGCCGCCCGCCAATCACTTGCCGCCGCCAAAAAGAACGAGGAACGCTCAGCAAGCCGGCTGGCCGCCATCGCCACGGATCGTGCCCGTCGTGTAGCCGAACTGGACACGCTGCGTGCCAGCCAGCAGGCCGAGGTTGATCCGGAGGCCGGAGCGGCCGAACTAAAAGAGCTGGACAGTCAGCGAACGCGAGCGGCCGAATCCAGCCGGGTGGCCCGAAAGGCAGAAACCGACGCTCGGCTTGCGCTGCGTACAGCCGAGGAGCGCCTCCGCGGCGTCGTCGGACGGGCAGATTCGTTGGATAGGGCCGCGCAACGTGCCCGCGAACGCAAGGAACGGGAAGAACGTGAAGCCGCGCACCGCAAACACACGCTCGCGTCCCTCACCCGCATTGGCACGCTGGCTGGACGCGCCCTCGCCGCATCCACGGCGCTACGTGAGGACACCCAGCGCCGTCGTGCGGCCACCACTGAGCGACGCACCCAGCAGGACGCCGCGCTCACCACGAAGCGGCGTGCACTCACAGACCTTGAAGAAAAACGGCGCGGCCTAGATGATTCCGCTCACCAGCGCGAACTCGCCCGTGCCACCCACCAGCTTCGCTTCGAGCAGCTTGCCGCCCGCGCCGCCGAAGAACTCGGTACCGACGCGGACGCATTGATGGCGGAATTCGGCCCCCTGTGCGAGGTTCCCCAGGAGGATGGCACCGCCCGCCCCTACGTGCGCGCCGAACAGGAAAAGCGGCTGGCAACCGCTCAACGTGAACTCGACAAGCTGGGACGCATTAATCCGCTGGCCCTGGAGGAGCAGGCCGCCCTGGAGGAGCGCAACAAATACCTCTCTGAGCAGCTTGCGGATCTCAAGCAAACCCGCGCGGATTTGCTTGGCATTGTCCGAGATATTGATGATCGCGTTGAGCGCATCATGAAGGCGGCGCTCGCGGATGTTTCCCAGCAGTTCGAGCGCGTATTCGGCGTCCTTTTCCCCGGGGGCCGCGGGCGCCTGGTGTTTACCGAGCCGGATTCCGTGCTCACCACGGGGGTGGAGATTGAGGCACGCCCGCCGGGAAAGCGCGTCAAACGCCTGTCCCTGCTATCCGGCGGTGAGCGTTCGCTAACCGCCATTGCGTTCCTGGTGGCCACGTTCATCGCCCGTCCTTCACCGTTCTATGTAATGGATGAGGTGGAGGCGGCCCTGGATGATGTCAACCTCACGCGCCTACTGCGTATTTTCCGTGAATTGCAGGAGACATCACAGTTGCTAGTCATTACGCATCAGAAGCGCACGATGGAAACTGCAGATACGATTTATGGAGTTTCAATGCGTGAGGACGGAGTATCCACCGTGGTGTCCCAGCGTTTGTCCGAGCTACGAAAGGAGGAGGTCCGCTAGCCGGAACGAATTATGATTTTCGCTATTCTTTTGCTCATTATCATCGTGGTGGGTGCCATCCTTCTGCTCTACTTTGTTGCTCGGCCCTCCCGCAATTCCGCGCGCGCGGCCATCGAAGAGGCCCGCGATAAGGGCCTGTCCACCCATGACTTTTCCGTGGTGGTGGAGGAGGAGCGCGTGGGCTCCGTATTTGCCAGTTTCCCCGCCGATTCGGAGGCCTACCTCACCCCGGAGGGTGTGGAGGAGAACTGGGACCGAATTCGTTCGGAGAGCCAGGCGTTCACGGATAGCATGCGTGCGGTCTCCGAGCGCTTCCGCGAAGAGGCGGTGCGACGCCGGCGCTCCCTGGCTGCTGCCTCCGGCACGACGACGGCGCCGGATGGGCCGGTGGCGGAACCCGCCGTGGATGTCGCTGCCCCGGTGGTGAGTGAAAAGCCCGCCGTGACCGCTCAGGATGAGCCCGAGTTTCTGCCGTCCGAGGCGGTGCCGGCTGGAAATTCGGCGGAGGAGAGTGCCGAGCCCGAGCAAGCGCGAGTGGCTCGCCGCATCCACCTGGAGGAGCTGGCGAATGCGCCATGGCGGCCAAACGCCACCGTGAAGTTCCCACCGCTTGGTGATAACCGCGCTAATTAGTGGCGTTCGGCACAGAATCCTGGGAAACTGGGATCATGACCGGTCAGATCATTGCACTAATCATTATTGCCGTCATCGTTGTGGTGGCGGCCTTCGGCGCCTGGATCGCCGCGCGCAATTCCCATAGGCTTCCGCCCGCGCCGGGTGGTGAGCGGATCAGCGAGGACGCGGGTGCCACCGCCGTCGAAGAGGAACAGCCGGAAGCCGCCGGTACGCGCATTCAACGCCTGCGGGGGAGACTGGCTCGGTCCGGCGGATTCGGCCACGCGATTCTTAATATTCTTTCCCGCGGCAACCTTTCGGAGACGGACTGGGAGGAAATCGAGGACACGCTACTCGGCGCCGATGTGGGACTTGAGGCCACGGATTCCATCATGGAGGCATTGCGCACGGCCACGAAGGTGGACGGCACGCAGGATCCGGAGCGCGTGCGTGAGATCCTGCGCGAGGAACTGCGGCGCCGCGTAGACATGAACATGGATCGGTCCCTGCACCTGAATCCCGGGCGTGGCGAGGACGGTTCGCACCTGCCCGCATCGCTCCTTGCCGTGGGTGTTAATGGCACCGGCAAAACCACCACGGTGGGCAAGCTTGCGCGCCTGCTGCGTGCGGACGGCAAGGAAGTCCTCATGGGCGCTGCGGACACGTTCCGCGCGGCTGCTGCGGATCAGCTGGAAACGTGGGGGAGCCGCGTGGGTGTGGAAGTGGTGCGCTCGGAGCGTGAGGGTGCGGATCCGGCCTCCGTCGCATTCGACGCCGTCCACCGGGCACGTACCGCGGGCGCGGACGTGGTGCTCATTGATACGGCTGGGCGCCTCCAGAACAAGGCGGGCCTCATGGATGAGCTGGGGAAGATCCGGCGCGTCATGGAGCGCGAGTCCGTGGTGCGCGAGGTCCTGCTGGTCATTGACGCCACCACCGGCCAGAACGGGCTCGAACAGGCCCGCGTATTCGGCGAGGTGGCGGGTATTACCGGCATCGTGCTCACCAAGCTTGACGGCACGGCGAAGGGCGGCATCATTATCCGCGTGCAGCAGGAACTGGGCGTACCAGTCAAACTGGTGGGCCTGGGCGAGGGTCCGGATGACCTCGCGCCCTTCATCCCCGCAGACTTCGTGGATGCGCTGCTGGGCTAAGGGCAGCCGGGATCGTGCGACGAGGCGTGCAATCGGTGGCGCGAAACGGCGCACACGTTCCGCTGCTGCGCCGCGCTAGACTACACGGAGTTTGACGAGAGGCACACTATTGTTCAATTCGCTTTCTGACCGTATTACCGGCGCATTCAAGGGTTTGCGCAACAAAGGCGTCCTCACAAAGGCGGACGTTGATGAGACAGTCGCCCAAATCCGGCGCGCCCTCATTGACGCGGATGTGGCGCTGCCGGTGGTGCGCTCCTTCACCGCTTCCGTGCGGGAAAAGGCAACCGGGGCGGTGGCGTCCAAAGCCCTTAATCCTGGCCAGCAGGTAGTAAAAATCGTCAATGAGGAATTGATCGAGCTGCTGGGCGGCGAGGAACGTGACGTGAACTGGGCGCACGGGCGCCCCACCGTCATCATGCTGGCAGGCCTGCAGGGCGCCGGCAAAACCACCCTGGCCGGCAAGCTGGGGAAGTGGCTGGGCAACGGCGGCCGCCGCACACTCCTCGTGGCCTCAGATTTGCAGCGCCCCAACGCTGTTCAACAGCTCCAGGTTATTGGCGAACGTGCCGGCGCAGAAGTGTGGGCCCCCGAGCCGGGTAATGGCGTTGGTGACCCGGTGGCCGTGGCCCGCAGCGGCGTCGCCTACGCGGAGGCGCACGGCTTTGGTGCGGTTGTGGTGGATACGGCCGGCCGGCTCGGCGTGGATCAGGAGATGATGCAGCAGGCCATCAATATCCGCGACGCCGTACATCCTGATGAGATCCTCTTCGTCATCGACGCCATGGTGGGCCAGGACGCCGTGAACACGGCCACCGCTTTCCGGGACGGGGTGGGCTTCACCGGCGTCGTCATTTCCAAATTGGATGGCGATACCCGCGGTGGTGCTGCGCTGTCCGTACGAGGCGTCACCGGTGCGCCCATTCTGTTCGCCTCCACCGGTGAAAAACTCACCGATTTTGAAAAGTTCCACCCGGACCGCATGGCCGGCCGCATCCTCGATATGGGTGACATTCTCTCCCTCATCGAGCGCGCCGAAAAGACCTGGACGGAAACCGAGGCGCAGGATATCCAGTCCAAGATGGCCTCGGGCCGCTTCGACCTGGAGGATTTCCTGGTCCAACTGGAGCAAATCCAGAAGATGGGCTCACTCAAGAAGCTCATGGGCATGCTGCCGGGTATGGGGCAATTCCGTAAGCAGCTGGATCAGTGGGATGAGAGTTCAATTGGTCGCGTCAAGGCGATTATTCAATCGATGACGCCCGCGGAACGTCAGCAACCCAAGATTCTCAATGGCTCCCGCCGCCAGCGTATTGCCGCCGGTTCTGGCACGTCCGTGCCGGAAATCAATCAGTTGCTGACGCGTTTTGAGGAAGCCTCCAAGCTCATGACCCGCATGAGCCAGGGCTATCCCGGTATGCCGGGTGGACACGGTGGCGGCTCCCGCAAGGCTAAGCGGGCCGCGGCCAAGCGCAGCGGCAATAAGAAGGGCCGTTCCGGGAACCCTGCCAAGCGTGCCCGGCAGGAAGCCGAAGCGGCTGCACAGCGCACCCGGCAGGGAAGCGCATTTGGCGGCAGCTTCGGTGCCCTCGGTGGGGCGCCCGCGGCCGATGATGCAGCCTCGCTTGAGGAGCTCAAGCGTTTCCTGCGCTAACCGTGGCCCTGATCGGGGCTGAGGGAGGTGCTAGTGCACGCGTGAGGCCGCCGGGAACAGGGTGTCCGGCTGGCCGTCGATGGGCACGAAGCCTTCGGGAATGTCCTGGTAGGAGAGCGGGTCCGAAATTGGCTCCAGATGAATGTAGGCGCGCAGGCCCGGCACCGCCTGGTGCATGGCGTGGGCGACTTCCTCTGAGAGTTCGTGGCCGGCCCGCACGGTCCATTCGTCGGGCACCAGCATGTCCACGGAGGCGAATGAGGAGCGGCCGGACTGACGCGTCTGAAGGCCATGGAAGGCCACGCCACGTCCGTTGTAGGAGCGTAATACGGCGGTAAGAGCGGCGTTCTGCTCATCCGGTAGCGTGACGTCCAGCAGCCCGGCCAAAGCGGTGCGCACCAGTTGCGAGCCCTGGAGAATGTTGTTGGCACCCGCCAAAAGTGCGACGATCGGGTCAAGGATTTGCCAGCCGGTAAGCCACACCAGGCCCACGCCGATTAGCACCGCGGCGGAGGTGATGACGTCCGTCATAAGATGCACGCCGTCCGAGTGCAGGGTGGGAGAGCGGTGTTTTTTCCCCGCACTCAGTAGCACGGTGCCCACGGCAGCATTAACAGCCGCGGCAGCCACCATAATGACCAGGCCAATCCCGAGCTTTCCAACGGGCTCCGGAATGATAATGCGGCGGATAGCGGTGGCGATAATAACCACGGCGGCCACGAAAATCATGGTGCCTTCGAGCGCGGCCGAGAGATACTCGGCTTTTGAGCGCCCCTGATTAAAACGGGCGTCCGCTGGTTTTGCCACGGCGCGCAGCGCTAGCAGGGCCACCACGGCGGCGGCCAGGTTAACCGTGGATTCGGCGGCGTCGGAAAGAAAACCTACTGAATTTGTGAGCAGGTAGGCGCCAAACTTCAGCACGATGGTGGTGAGAGCCGCTCCGACGGACAGCCACGCGTACTTTTCCAGATTGACGTTTTGCACCATATAAGTGTGGACCATTCCGGTGGGTGGTGGTAGGGACCGTGCTGGGCATCGCACGCGCGATGCCGGGTGATTGGAGACTCACCTACATTCCTAGAGAGGTCCGCCGGAGCATGGCATAATAGCCAGTTGTACTTCGAGGTGGCGGGTCCCTCTCAACCGGCCGCTCGTTTGTTCACGGAACGTTGCGGGGCGTCTCCCACCGTACTCGCGCGGTCCATCCCTATAGATTCAGGAGAGACCACAACAGTGGCAGTTAAGATTCGTTTGAAGCGCATGGGTAAGATCCGTGCGGCCCAGTACCGCATCGTGGTAGTGGATTCGCGCAAGAAGCGCGATGGCCGCGTGATTGAGGAGATCGGCTTCTACGATCCCAACCAGAATCCGTCGATCATCCGCATTGATTCTGAGCGTGCTCAGTACTGGCTGGGCGTGGGTGCTCAGCCGTCGGATGCTGTGCTCACCCAGCTGAAGATCACTGGTGATTGGCAGAAGTTCCGGGGTCTCCCGGGTGCCGAGGGCCACCTTAAGGTCGCGGCGGCCGTGGATACGGAGGCCGAGCGTGCCGAGGCCGTGCAGAAGGTGCAGGACGCGGCTGAGAAGCGTCGCGCCGCTGCCGCGAAGGCAAAGGCTGAGGCGGAAGCTGAAGCCGCTAAGGCGGCGGAAGAGGCTCCGGCTGAAGCGGCCACGGATGCAGAGGCCGAGGCCTAATGCTTCGCGAGGCGCTTGAGCATCTAGTCCGCGGCATCGTGGACTTCCCCGAGGATGTGGATATCACTGAGAAGCCAAACGGACGCGGCAAGCTCCTGGAAATTCGGGTGAATCCGGATGATCTGGGGCGCGTCATCGGCCGTTCGGGTCGCACGGCGAAGGCGCTGCGAAGCGTCATGAATGCGCTGGGCGGTGGAACACGCGTTCGCGTGGACGTGGTGGAAACCGATCAGGACTAGTAGTTTCAAGGGGCCGGCCGGGTGCCGGCCCCTTTGTTATATCCGCTTGTCACGGGTTCGGCCGCGTATGCGTGGCGACCGGGCAGGAGGCGTTCGGTCAACGTGCAGGCGTCAGCGAAATGCCGATGCGGAACGGGATAGGGTACGGGATCGCCCGAAGGAGGAACCATGCAGGTAGTTGTAGCAACCATCGGTGCGGCGAAGGGCCTGAAGGGGGAGGTGCGCCTTACCGTCCGCACGGATTCGCCCGAGGTGCGCTTCCAGGTGGGAAACACGCTGGAAACGGATCCCGCGGAAAACGGGCCCCTCACCATCGCCCGTACACGCTCCTATAAGGGCGGACTCTTTGTTCAATTTGCCGAGTGCCGGGACCGTACGGCCGCCGAATCACTCCGAGGAACGGACCTTGTGGTGGAGACGAACGAGGAGGAGCCCGAGGAGGACGCCTATTACGAATCCGAACTGGTGGGCCTGGAGGCGTTGGATCCGGAGGGATACACGCTCGGTACCGTGAGTGGACTGGAGTTTGGGGCGGCCCAGGACATTCTGGTGGTGCGTGAACCGGACGGGAAAATTGCACGTGTTCCCTTCGTCAAGGCCATCGTCACCGATGTAGATATTGCGGATAACTGCGTGGTAATTGATGCGCCGCCGGGATTGTTCTCCGAGGATGAGTTGGAGATTGAGCCGCCGGATGCGTCTGAGTCCAACGCGCAATACATGAACGCCGGTGAGGACGCCGCTCGAGGTGGGGCGGCGGCGTCCCCACAGCATGAGATTCGCACGCGTCCTAGCGAGGAGAGGTAACGGTGCGTTTCGACCTCATCTCGGTATTCCCCGAATTTTTCGACGTACTGAAGCTTTCCCTCGTAGGGAAGGCACGCGAGCACGGCCTGCTGGATATTCACGCGCATAACCTGCGCGACTGGACCACCGATCCGCATCGCACCGTTGATGACACGCCGGCGGGTGGCGGTGCCGGTATGGTGATGCGGCCGGACATTTGGGGTAAGGCGATTGACACGGCCCTCCGGGCTGGGAGCGGCCGGCAGGTCCTTGCTATTCCCACCCCCTCCGGCACACCACTCACCCAGCGCGCCTGCGAGGACCTGAGCCATGCGGATCAGGTGATTGTCGCGTGCGGGCGCTACGAGGGCATCGATGCCCGGGTGGCGCAGCATTACGCGGGGCAGGCCGAAGTGTTTGAGTTCTCGCTGGGGGATTACGTACTCAATGGTGGCGAGATTGCTGCCGTTGCGCTGGTGGAGGCCGTGGGGCGGCTGATTCCGGGCGTGGTGGGAAATGCCCAGTCCCTGGTGGAGGAATCCTTCTCTGAGGCCGGCCTGCTCGAGTATCCCGTGTATACGCGACCTGAAGAATGGCGTGGCCTGACCATTCCCTCCGTACTGACGTCGGGGGACCACGGTGCGGCGCGCCGGTGGCGCCGCGACCGCGCCCTTGACCGGACGGTGGAGCGGCGTCCGGAGATGATCGCCGCCCTGGACGCCGCCACGCTGGACAAGAAGGATCGCCGGTATTTGGCCAGCCTCGGCTACCTGGTACCAAAGAGCGCCCCCCATCCAGAACGCGCCGAAGTTCGGCCCGCCAGCGCCAGCGATGTGCCCGCTCTTGTTGCTCTTGCCGCGCGCACGTTCCCCGACGCCTGCCCGCCGGCAATGTCGCCCGCCTCCATCGCCGCTTTTATTAATGAGCACCTCTCGGAGCGGGCATTCGCCGAATACCTTGCGGATCCCCACTGGGTGACCACGGTGCTTATTTCTGGCGGACGCCCGGCGGGATACACGCTTGCGCTACTACCGGAGGGAAACGGGGTGGCGGGCGCGGAGGATGGTGCCCCGGACGGCGTCGTCGAGAGGGACGGACCGCTGGTGGAACTTTCCAAGGTGTACGTGGACCGCGCCTACCGCGGCACCGGAGCTACCGCGTGGCTCATGGACGCAACGCTCGCGCGCCTGGATGAGGCGACGTCGGATTACCCGCGTCCCGTCGTGTGGCTGGGAACCAATGCCGGTAATCGCCGGGCTCAGCACGCCTACCGGAAGGCGGGGTTCGAGAAGGTGACTACGCGGGAGTTCCTCGTGGGTGAGGAGCGTAACTCCGACGTGGTGATGGCGCGTCCTCTTCGTGTGGCATAATTATGGGGCTTCCTCGCTATTCCAATGCGTATGACCTGCCGCAGGGGGTTACGTATCAGCGAGACCTATTCGAAACTAACTGCTTCTGACCTGCGCGCAGGGGCGGAAAGAGAAGAAACATGCAGACGCTCGATTCTGTGGATGCTGCCCAGCTCCGCACTGATATTCCGGAGTTCCGCGCCGGTGACACGGTGCGCGTGAATGTCAAGGTAGTTGAAGGTAATAACACGCGTACCCAGGCGTTCCAGGGTGTGGTAATCGCCCGCCAGGGTGACGGCATTCGCGCCACGTTCGACGTGCGCAAGGTGTCCTTCGGGGTGGGTGTGGAGCGTAAGTTCCCGCTGCACTCCCCGGCCATCGAATCCATCGAGGTGCTTCGCCACGGCAAGGCGCGCCGCGCCAAGCTGTACTACCTGCGCGATCGCCACGGGAAGGCCGCGAAGATTAAGGAGCGCCGCTAGGCGATCCTGCCCGCAAGGGGCGCGGTTCAGGTTCCGTCCAGTGTGGGCGGAACCTTTTTCTGTACTATGGGCGCAGTGGAACGCCAGAACGGAGCTGCAGGGTGAGGAATGACGGAACGCCGGTAGAAGGTCCAAATCCTCCCGTATCTGCTTCTAAGAGTGTTAGTTACGACGCCGATGCGCGGGCGGATCTTCGCTCGCGTGAGGTGCCGCCGTCGTTTGCGCCCAAAAAATATACGGACTGGCGTAAAGGTGCCCCCAAGGCGCTCAAAAAGAGCCCGTGGTGGGTGGGGGTGCTCGAGATCCTTGGAATTGTGGTGGCGGTTCTGGTGGTATCCACTCTTATTAAGACGTTCCTGGTGCAGGCGTTTAACGTGCCGTCGGCCTCTATGGAAAACACGCTGATCCCCGGGGATAAGTTCTTCGTTAACCGACAGGCCGCGGGGGAGAAGGATTTGCGCCGCGGGGACGTGGTGGTGTTTGTGGATCCGGGCGGCTGGCTGGAGGGCACCGAACGCCAGTACACGCCGTTCCAGCGCGGCGCCACGCGCGTACTGGAAACGATCGGGGTACTGCCCGCGAATAATGGGGAGTACCTGGTCAAGCGCATTATTGGCGTGGGCGGTGACACCGTCTCCTGCTGCTCCATCAACGGCAAGATCGAGGTGAATGGCAAGGAGATCACGGAACCCTACCTTGCCCCGGGCATGGCCCCCTCGCTGCAGGAATTCAGTGTCACCGTGCCCGCCCACTCCTACTGGGTGATGGGAGATAACCGCTCCAACTCGAAGGATTCGCGCTGGCACCAGGCGGAGACGGGTAACGGTTTTGTGCCGGCGGAGAACATCACCGGCCGGGCCTTCTTCATTTTCTCGCCGCTGGACCGCGCCGGGAAAATCCCTGACTACACGTCCGCCTTCGCCGATGTGGGGAATTAAGTGCGTATTCCACCAACACTAGAACTCGAACGGAACCTACTTGCGGCCGCACCGAACGGTGCCGTGCTGGGCGGCGTCGACGAGGTGGGGCGCGGTCCCATCGCTGGCCCGGTAAGCGTAGGCATCGCGATTATGCGCGCGGGGTTTGATCGACCACTGCCCGCCGGACTCGCGGACTCTAAGCAGCTGACCGCGCGGCGACGTGAGGCCCTGGTGCCGAAGATTAAGACGTGGGTGGAGGACGTTGCCGTAGGGCACGCGGATAGCAATGAAATTGACGCGCACGGGATTATTGGTGGACTTCGGCTAGCGGCGCAGCGGGCATTCACCGAGCTTGCCGCACGCGGCAACGCCCCCACGCTCATTCTGCTGGACGGCTCCCATAATTGGTGGAGTGAGGAGAGCCCGGCGCCGGTGCTTCCGCAACTCCCCGTCACCATGCAGGTCAAGGGGGATGCGCGCTGCGCGCTGGTGAGCGCAGCCAGTGTGGTGGCGAAGGTGGCGCGAGACGCAATCATGACCGAACTGGACAGGGCATATCCTGGCTACCATTGGGCGAAGAACAAGGGGTACGCCACTCGAGAGCACGTTGAGGCGCTTGATGCGCTCGGGCCCAGCCCCCATCACCGGATCTCGTGGCATCTGCCCACACGGAGGAGTACGCATGAGTGATATTGACGGGTACGAAGCCGACCAGGAGCTCAAACTTTTCCGCGAGTACCGGGACGTCATTAAGATTTTCAAGTACGTGGTGGAGACAGAGCGTCGTTTCTACCTGGCGAACGACGTTGATGTCACCATCCGTTCCTCCCAGGGCGGGGACGTGTTCTTTGACGTCACGATGAAAGACGCCTGGGTATGGGACATGTACCGTACCTCGCGGTTTGTGAAATCCGTCCACGTGGTGACGTTTAAGGACGTCAACGTGGAGGAACTCAATCAGACCGACATCACGCGGGAGCTTGAGCTACCGGAGTAGATGGGCGCTTGAGCTACCCGAGTAAGCGGGAGTTTGAGCTACCGAGATGGGCGCCGCAGGATTTCTCGCTCGGTGCGCGTTCGGTGGACCGGGGTTACGGGCGCAGGGACCTGCCGGCGTTCGGGTACGACGTCGCTAGCGTGCGCGTCTCGGCGTCGGTGCACAGGTTTTAGCGTGCGAAAGTAATCCACAGGGCGAAAACCCGCTGCTGCAGAATGTGGCGGTCGGCGCGATGCTGGGCGCATGAGAGAAACAGACCCGCCGGTACTGGCACCCAACGCCACCGGCCGCACACTTGGCGCGTGGGGAGAAGAGATCGCCACGCGTTACCTGGAGGAGCACGGTTTCACCGTGCTGGCACGTAATTGGCGGTGCCGATGGGGTGAATTGGACATTGTGTGCGCGGACGCGCAATCGATCCACGCCGTGGAGGTGAAAACCCGCCGGCTGGGCGGCCGGGTTCCCGCGCTTCAGGCAATTTCTCCTCAAAAGCGAGCGCGGCTACGCAAGCTACTGTGCATATGGCTGGTGGAAGCTGGCCGGCATGCTCCAGAGATCGCGGTTGACCTGTGTGCAATCACCGTGCAGCAGGGCGCGACCACCGTGAACATGGTGTGGCGGATATGAAACTTGGTATTGCCACGGCGGCCAGCGTGGTGGGTATCGAGGGCCATCCCGTGAGAATTGAGGCCGCGCTACTACCGGGACTTCCCACCTTTTCGATCGTTGGTTTAGCGGATACAGCCGTCTCAGAGTCACGCGAGCGTATCCGTGCGGCGTTTGCCGCCTCGGGCATCGATTTCCCGAATACGCGAATCACCGTGAATCTATCCCCGGCGGATATTCCCAAGTACGGCACCGCCTTTGATCTAGGTATTGCCTGTGCCATCCTCGCTGCGCTCGCCGGGCATGCCGGTCCGCCAAACAGCATTGTGCTCGGAGAACTCGGCCTGGATGGCTCAGTACGGCCCGTGCGAGGTGTGCTTCCCGCCTGCCTGGGTGCCATCCACCGTGGCCTCACGGGCGCGGTGGTCCCGGTAGAGGCGGTGAGCGAAGCCGAACTGGCGAGGAGCCGGGTACGCGGGGTTTGGCACCTTACCCAGGTGGCACGCGCATTTGGCGTGCGGGCGAATCCGGTGCCGCCGTGCGAGGAGATCGGGGCGGTGGGGGAGCCGGAGCCCACGGCGGAACCTGATCTGGCAGACGTGCGCGGTCAAGCGGAGGCACGCCTAGCTCTCGAAATGGCGGCCGCAGGCGAACACCACCTTTTCATGGTGGGTCCGCCCGGGGTGGGAAAGTCCATGCTGGCGGTACGTCTCCCCGGAATAATGCCGCTGCTGACGCACTCGGAGGGCATTGAGGTGGCCGCCGTTCGTTCGCTGCTGGGTAGCTTTGATGGTCGGCTTCCCACGCGGCGGCCGTTCGCGGATCCACACCACACCGCCTCGGCCGCTGCGTTGGTGGGCGGCGGGAGCTCTCCGCGTCCCGGCGCCATCTCTCGTGCCCACCATGGTGTCCTGTTTCTGGACGAGCTGGCAGAATTTGCTCCCGCCGCCCTCGAAGCACTTCGCGAGCCCATGGAGACGGGACGAGTGCACATTTCCCGTGCCCGCACGGCGGTGGTATTTCCCGCCAGGTTTCAACTCGTTGGCGCGGCCAACCCGTGCCGCTGCGGGAAGCTATTCGACGGCGGGTGCACCTGCTCACCCGCGTCACTACGTGCCTACCGGGGGCGGCTTTCCGGACCACTCATGGATCGCTTCGATCTCAAGGTGCGGCTTCGGCGTCCTAGCGCAGCCGAATTAACCGGCCCGGCAGGCGAGCCCAGTTCGGCGGTGCGGGCAAGGGTGGAGGCCGCACGCCGGCGCCAGGCAGCTCGGTTTAGCGAAGAAGCCTGGGATACGAATGCGCACACGCCCGGGGAATGGTTGCGTAGTCACACCGAGGTCCCCGCGGGGATGCGACGGGCCATTCGGCGCGCACTCACGACCGGTGCGCTTTCCGCCCGCGGGGTGGACAAGCTACTGCGCGCCGCCTGGACCGTAGCCGATCTAGTGGGACACTCCGCACCGCGCTCGGATGATTTTGACCTGGCCTACACGATGCGAGTGATGGGAGTGAACAATGACTAGCACGTCCCGGGAGATTTCCGAGGAGGAGCGGCGCGCAGCCATGATCTGGACGGCCATTGCCGAAGGCGAAGATACCTATGCGGTAGCCGCGACCCGAGCGGTGACCAGTGCGGGTGCCCTCCGCGGTATCAAAGAACGCACCGGCGAACTACCGGGCGTGGACACGACAGGATCACAGCGGGCGCTAGCACGTTGGCGAAACCGGTTAGATGGCATATCCACCGCTGCCATGGATCACTTCCTCATGGGTGCTGACACCGGATTCCTCCACCCCGGCGAATTTCCGCCCGGACTGGGCCGCCTTGACGGGACGATGCCGCTTGGCCTGTGGTACCGGGGCAATGTGGCTGCGCTTGACGCCCCGTGCGGGGTGCTGGTGGGGTCCCGTGCTGCCACCGCCTATGGAACAAGAGTGGCGCTTGATTTTGCCTACGCTGCGGCGGAGCGCGGCATGAGTGTCGTCTCCGGCGGGGCGGTGGGTATTGATGCGGCCGCGCACACGGGCGCGCTCCGCGCCGGCGGACGCACTATTGCCGTTATGGCCTGCGGGTTGGACCGTCCCTATCCCGCCTCGAACCGAGGGTTATTTAAGGAAATCTTGGACTCTGGCGGGCTGCTACTGAGCGAATCACCTCCTGGTGCAGCCCCGCACCGGCACCGCTTTCTGGCCCGAAATCGGATTATTGCGGCCCTCGGCGCCGGTGTGGCCGTGGTGGAAGCGGCCTATCGATCCGGAGCCCTTTCCACCGCGCATCATGCGCTGGAACGTGGCATTAATCTGGGCGCTGTCCCCGGCCCCATAACGGCACCCCATTCCGCCGGATGCTTGCGTCTCCTCCGCGAGGGCGCCATCTGCCTCAGCTCATCGGAGGATTTCATTGAATTGCTGGGTGTGCCGCGCAGTGATACCTCTCCCGCCCAGCTCGCGCTTTCCCTCAGTGATCCCATGGCGGGGGATGTGCTCGCGGTGCGAGTACGGGATGCTCTGCCGGCTGTACGCCCCGCCGCGGCCGGACGCATCGCTACCACGGCGGGGCTCAGTCCGCAGGAGACGCTGGTGGGGTTGGGAAGGTTGGAGATGGCCGGCATTGCTGAGCAGCAGGCGGGTGACTGGCGGCTGGTCCGTCATTCGTAATGACCGGGCTATTACGGGCGGGCCGTCTGGCGCTCTCGATTCGCGAAGTGGCGTATCACTGAGCGCCGAGACGCCGCACTAGGGTGGACGCATGCACACATCGGAAGAGATTCTGGCCGCTTACCGCCGTGAACTGGCGCTGCGGCGCGGACTTTCAGCCAATACCGTGCGTGCATACGAGGAAGAAGCTGCCTCCCTCCTTAGTTTCCTAGCCGGGGAGGTGGGTGCCACGCCGGATGGGCCACTGGATCTCACGCATCTTGAGTTGGCGGATATTCGCACCTGGTTGGCTCGGTCGCGGGCCGAGGGTCAGGCGCTCACGTCGCTTGCTCGTCACTCGGCGGCCATTCGTACATTTTCGTCCTGGCTTTATAGGGCCGGCTATAGCGAGCAGGATGCGGCCGCCCGCCTCAAGGCGCCGAAAGGCGCCAGCACCCTTCCGCACGTATTAACCCAGGAGCAGACGGCCACGCTCCTCAATTTCGCTCATCAACGTGCGCGAGAGGGGACAGCTATTGATACGCGCAACTGGGCTGCACTCGAGATGCTCTATGCCTCCGGACTGCGTGTAAGCGAACTATGCGCTCTCAATCTCACCTCCGTTCGCCCTGACTCCACACTGCGCGTGGTTGGTAAGGGCAACAAGGAACGCATTGCGCCCTTCGGCCGGCCGGCCGGCCGCGCGATTGCGCGCTACCTCGAGGTGCGCGAATCGCTTGTTGATTCGACGGATGCTGATGCACGCGTCGCACTCTTTCTCGGCGCAAAGGGACATCGAGTGGGGCCGCGTGCCATCCGTGCGGTGGTGCACCGTTTGGCTGCGGCGGCAGGAGTGCCGGATATCGGGCCGCATGATTTACGACATTCGGCAGCCACACACCTGCTTGAAGGTGGATCGGATCTACGCACGGTACAGGAGATTCTTGGGCATTCCAGTCTGGCCACCACCCAGCGGTACACCCATGTAACGGCGGACCGGCTCCGAGCCGCTTTCACGCAGGCTCACCCGCGCGCCTGAGTTACATTGAGGCAAAAGTCCCGGTGAGCTCGCTCGGTGGCTTACCCGCGCGCCTGAGGCACCCGGGGCCGAATCTCCAGCGCCGTACAGCCGTAGCTTGCGCCGTTGGAGGAGCCAAAGCGGGTTGATGTAGTCCCCGTCCAATCGGGCACCCCAGTGAATAACACTTGGGCCTTCCTCGGTGTGGCCGGCCACCAGGTAGCCGATGACCTGTCCCTGGTGCACATGTTCGCCGCGCTGTACCAGCGGGAAAACTGGTTCCGCGCTGGTGCGGTAGCCGGCTTCGTGATCAATGGACACCAGGGGGCGGTCCACCAGCAGGCCGGCGTACACCACCGTTCCGTCTGCTGGTGCATACACCGGCGAGGTGACCTCTAACGCTAGGTCAATACCCCGATGTCCGGGCAGCCAGTTTCTCAATGGTTTGTCAAATGGACGGACCACGGTTACCCGATCCGAACCCGTGGGCGAGAGGTACCCGTTCGGATCAACGTGAACCTCGGAGTCCATCGGCACGGGGCCCTGATGAAGGATGCCTGTGGACGCGGCGTGACGAAGAGTGCTCGTAGACGCAGCAGGAAGCGGCATGAACAGGACGGCAAGCGCAGCTATAAGCGAGAGGAATCTTATGTCCACTAGCCTGGTGAAGGACGGACGTGAGCGCGGGCGTCGTCGTCGGGCCTGTGGATAGAGGATACGCCCCGGTACCTGTGCACCCACGGCGTCGTATCGCGGAAAAGTGAGCGAATTCCGGTGGCGCTCCGGCCCGCGTATCACGTACCATGAAGCAGCAACTGGCTTCACGCTGGTTGACTTCGCGTGCCCGAATAACCGCTGGTCGTATCGGTCTCGAAAGAGAAACGGTCGGTGCGGGCACCAGGGCTGGGTAGCAATCCTGCCGCTCAGCAAGAACCGATATGCGCAGGGATACCTGTGCCTGAGAAAGGACCGCCGAATGGCCGTCGTTACTATGAGCCAGCTGCTTGAAGCTGGCGTTCACTTCGGACACCAGACCAAGCGTTGGAACCCGAAGATGAAGCGTTACATCCTCACGGATCGCAACTCCATCTACATCATTGACCTTCGCCTCACCCTGGCGGAGATTGACAAGACGTATGACTACGTGAAGGAAACGGTTGCCCGCGGCGGCAACATCCTCTTCGTGGGCACCAAGAAGCAGGCTCAGAGCGCCATCAAGGAGCAGGCGGAGCGCACGGGTATGCCCTACGTCAATCACCGCTGGCTGGGCGGCATGCTCACCAACTTCCAGACGGTCTCCAAGCGTATTGCTCGCATGAAGGAGCTCGAGGAAATCGACTTCGATGACGTGGCCGGTTCCAAGAACACCAAGAAGGAACTCCTCATGATGAGCCGCGAGAAGGAGAAGCTCGAGCGTACTCTCGGCGGCCTGCGCGATATGCGCCACGTGCCCACCTCGATCTTCGTGGTGGATACCCCCAAGGAGCACCTGGCGGTTGCAGAAGCCAACAAGCTGGGCATCCCGGTGGTGGCCATTCTTGATACGAACTGCGATCCGGATGAGGTCCAGTACCCGATCCCGGGCAACGATGATTCCATCGGCTCCGTCCAGCTCCTGACCCGCATCGTGGGTGACGCCGTAGCGGAGGGCCTCCTGGCCCGCGGCGGTAACAACAACGAGGCCATGCCGGAGTGGGAGCGCGACGTTCTCGAGTCCTCCAAGGATGCCTCCGCGGATGCCGCAGCCGAAACCGCCACGCCGGAAGCGGCAGCCTCCGAAGCCGAGGCCGCTCCTGGAGCTGTGTCCTCCGAAGCGCCGGAAGCAGCCGCCGAATCCACCGAGGCCTAAGCCTCACCAGAATTAGTTATAGGAGAACAATGGCTAAGTACACCGCAGCAGATATTAAGGCTCTGCGCGATAAGACGGGCGCCGGCATGATGGACGTCAAGAAGGCGTTCGACGAAGCTGACGGAGACGCCGCGAAGGCCGAGGAGATCCTCCGCGTAGCGGGCATCAAGTCCGCCGCCAAGCGCGAGGGCCGCACGGCCGCCAATGGCCTCGTGGCCGCCCAGGTGGTTGATACGGAGAATGGCCAGCGCGGCATCATGGTTGAGGTCAACGCCGAAACCGATTTCGTTGCCAAGACGGACCGTTTCGTTGCCCTCGGTGCTGACGTGCTTCGCGCCGCCGTGGAGTCCGGCGTCAGTGACGTGGATGCCCTTCTCGAGGTGGAGCAGGATGGCCGCACGATGGCCACCCGCATCAAGGAGGAAATCGGCGTTATCCACGAGAACATCCACGTTTCTCACCTCGCCATCATTGAGGGCGAGCATGTGGATGTTTATCTTCACAAGTCTGATCCGGACCTCCCGCCGCAGGTGGGCGTCCTGGTGGCCACCAACGCCGCCGGTGCCGGTGTGGCGCATGACGTCGCCGTGCACATTGCGGCCATGTCCCCGGATTACCTCGCAATTGAGGACGTGCCGGCCGAGGTGCGCGAGCGTGAGGAGCGCATCGTCACCGAAACCACGCGCGCTGAGGGCAAGCCGGAGAAGATCATCCCGAAGATCGTGGCCGGCCGCATGGAAAGCTTCTACAAGGAGGTGGTGCTCCTGGAGCAGGGCACCGCACGTGACCCGAAGGTCCAGATGAAGCAGTTCCTCAAGGAGAACGACGCCGTTGTCACCGGTTTCGCCCGCATCCGCGTGGGTGAGGGCGCCGAAGCCGAGGCCGACGCCGAGTAAGGCTCGCGGTTAGCCGAGACACAGGGGCGGCGGGTAATCCCGTCGCCCCTTTCGTTTGCCTGCGTGAGTGGGCAGGGCGCGAGTGACCCCGGCCGGCTGGCTGGTGACGGGCCGGTGTCGAATCGCGGCGGGTTGTGCTGGTGCCGTGTCCGCATGGTGTCGTGGCTGCCCGGTGCATGCTGTCCACTGTCGTGGACGCCCGGGTGGCGCTGAGTTGATGGTTTTTTGTTGAGTTGATGGAAAACCTCCGGTTAGAGGCCGAAATCTGGGTCGCAACCGGAAGTTTTCCGTCCACTGAACAGTTTTCCGTCATCTCAGCGGGGTCGGGCAGTTACGGGCAGTCACCTGGACGGATGAACACCCGTCCAGACCTGCGGCAAGTCGGTGCCCCGAGTTGATCCCGGTCTGCACCGAGGTCGTCGGATTCACGATGAACGGCTCAGGCGGACTCCCGAATACGGCGAAATCCGCGATGAAAGGCGAGAGCTGACGAATCGGCCTGGTCGGTAGGCGCGCATTGATGGGTTAAAGCCCAGCCCATTCCGCTCGCCCCACGCGGGTGCAACGCAGGTACGGACGTTGCCGGCGACGCCGTAGCGGCGCAGCACAGGTACGTAAGCTCCGTACGTTCGTGGAGACCGACGTCGTAGGGGCGGGTTGGCAGGTATGAAACCGTTGCATGTACGTTGCGGACGACGTCGGCGGATTCACGCGTAGGGACCCGAGGCACGTGCCGGACGCCGGATGGTAGGCAGCGCAGCACACGGACGCCAGAGAATCGGATTGCGCTGGTAACCTAGGGAGGAATGATCAGCGAGCGCGGAGGGAGCATCGTGGCTGTAGAACAGGACACCGATTCATATCACGTAGGAGGGATCGTTCCGCAGGGCCGTGCCCACGAGTTTGCGCCGGAGGACGGTGTGCGCCGGGTGCTCATCAAGCTATCCGGAGAAATGTTTGGCGGCGGTGCCGTCGGCATTGATGCGGCTGTACTTCAGCGGGTGGCTCATGAAATTTCGGTGGCGGTAAGTGAGGGTGTCCAGGTTGCCGTGGTGGTGGGCGGCGGAAACTTCTTCCGCGGTGCCGAACTCCAGGAACAGGGGATGGACCGGGCTCGCGCGGACTACATGGGGATGCTCGGCACCGTCATGAACGCAATTGCGCTACAGGATTTCATTGAGCAGGCAGGTACGCCGGCTCGCGTGCAGACGGCCATCCAAATGACCCAGGTGGCAGAGCCCTATATTCCGCTTCGGGCGATCCGGCACCTTGAGAAGGGGCGCGTGGTGATCTTCGGTGCCGGGGCGGGCATGCCCTACTTCTCCACGGATACCGTCTCCGCGCAGCGGGCGCTTGAACTACGCTGTGATGAACTGCTGCTGGGTAAGAATGGTGTGGACGGCATTTATACGGCGGATCCGAAGAAGGATCCCACCGCCAAGCGATTCGATGAGATCAGCTACCAGGAAGTGCTGGTGCGCGGTATTCAGGTGGCGGATGCGGCGGCGTTCGCGCTGTGCCGGGATAACGGTATGCCCATGCGTGTATTTGGAATGTCCGGAGCCGGGAACGTGACATCGGCTCTCCGCGGCGAGATGATCGGAACTATTGTCACGGCTGACAAGTAGGAGAAACACATGGCAATCCAGGAAATTATTGACGAGGCCCGGGAAAAAATGGGCAAGGCGGAGGCCTCCGCCAGTGAAGATTTTGGCGGTATTCAGTCCGGCCGCGCCTCGGCGGGCATGTTCAACCCCATTCTGGTGGATTACTACGGCACGCCCACCCCGCTCCAACAGTTGGCCACCATCGCCATCCCGGAGCCTCGCACGGTGAACATCACGCCCTTTGATCCGGGTGCTAAGAAGTCTATTGAGAAGGCGCTGGCGGAATCCAACCTGGGCGTGTCCGTAGCAGATGACGGGCAGCACCTGCGCGTGAACCTTCCCATGCTCACGGAGGAGCGCCGTAAGGAATACGTAAAGATGGCTCGCAACCGGGCCGAGGAGGGTCGCGTCGCTGTCCGCGGCGTGCGCCGCAAGGCTATGGACGCCCTCGCCAAGCTCCAGAAGGACGGCGACGAAGGCGAAGATGCGGTGAAGCGCGGCGAAGCTGAGGTGGACAAGCTCACCAAGGCCGCCACGGAGCGCATTGACCACATGCTTGAGGTCAAGGAAAAGGACCTGTTGGAGATCTAGTGACGGTCCAGCCCGGCGGCCAGGGTGCCGCACCCACCACCCACGCGGCGGCTCCCGAAGCCGGCGCGCGTGGTTTGCGCGCCCAGATTCTGCCGCATCCGCCTGCTCCGCCGGCGCCTTCGGCATCCCGCGCTGGTCGAGACCTCACCAAGGCGGTTCCGACGGCCATTGTGCTATTGGCGGTGGTGGCCGGTTCCGTGCTGGCGGACACGCGCATCTTTTTAGGGATCGCGCTGTGCGCCATCGGGGTGGGCGTGTGGGAGGCGGCGGGTGCCTTCCTTAACCGCGGCGTTCGTATCCCCTGGGTGACGTGTGTGGTGGGCGCGGCCGGCACGGCGCTGGTCGGCTGGCTGGCCGGCCTGGAATTGGCGTTCCTCACGCTGATCGCGGTTGGTATCGCCATTAGCGCGGTATGCACGGTGCGGAGAGACGGAACGTTACCGGTGCTGGCCGGATTCTTCGCGGTGGCGTGGATTGGCTTCCTCGGTGCATTCGCCCTCCAATTGGCACTGTTCCCTGCCCCGCTCGCATACGTGGCGCTCCTTGTCCTCATGCCGGTGGCGAACGATATTGGCGGCTGGGGTCTGGGTATTCTCATCGGCAAACACAAGATGGCGCCCGCCATCTCGCCCGGGAAGTCCTGGGAGGGGTTTGCGGGCTCCGTGCTTCTCACACTCGCGGTCGGCGCGGTGCTCGCGCACGTGTGGCTCGGATGGTCGTGGGCCGCCACCGTCGTGTTCTCCGTGGCAGCTACGCTGACAGCCACGGTGGGGGACCTCTCCGAATCCCTCCTCAAACGGGACCTGGGCGTGAAGGATATGGGCTCCATTTTCCCGGGTCACGGTGGCATGCTAGACAGGCTTGATTCGATCCTGATGTGGGCGCCGATCTGCTACCTGCTGGCCATCTATCTTCCCCTAGTTTTATGAGCGCATTGTCTCGCTCACACCTCGGCGGTTTCGCCAGACCTTGCGCCATCGGCGCAGATGAAAGGACATTATGACATCCACTCCGCACATTGATCCCCACGGCGTTCCCATTGCCGAAACGGTTCTTCTTCCAGGGGACCCACTCCGCGCGAAGTTCATCGCGGATACCTACCTTGATAACCCGGTCCAGTTCAACGCGGTGCGTAACATGCTGGGCTATACGGGCACCTATCAGGGCACGCCGGTGTCCGTCATGGGCTCGGGCATGGGCATTCCCTCGATTAGTCTCTACGCTTGGGAACTCATTCACGCGTTCGGCGCAAAGCGGTTGGTTCGCGTGGGCACCTGCGGCGCGCTCCAGACGGATCTCAACCTGTACGACGTCGTGGTGGCCCAGGGCGCGTGCACGGACTCGAATTTCCTCTCCCAGTACCGCCTGCCCGGCGACTTTGCGCCCATCGGTTCCTTCACGTTGATTGACGACGTCGTACGCCGCGCGCGGGAGAACAAGGTTGCGGTACACGTGGGGAACGTGGCATCCGTGGATGCGTTCTACAACCACGATGAGACGGTTAACCAGCGCTGGGCATCCATGGGTGTGCTGGCGGTGGAGATGGAAACGGCGGGACTCTACGCGGTTGCCGCCGAAGCCGGGGCGGAGGCCCTGGGCATCTTTACGGTCTCGGACAACGTGGTAACCGGCGCTGAAACCACGCCGGAGGAACGCCAAAGTGCGTTCACACAAATGATGGAATTGGCTCTTCCGCTGGCTGCCCTGTAATAGACCCCTGGGAACCTGTCATGGTCCCCTGGGAATTGGGAGGAAAGGATCAGAATGAATCGCTCCGAAGTGGCCGCAATGATTGACCACACGCTTCTGGCTCCGGAGGCTACGGCGCAGGACGTGGCTCGCATCGTGGAGGAAGCGGCGCGGTATCACACGTATGCCGTGTGCGTTTCCCTCACCATGCTCCCGCTTACTGTTCCCGCAGGCCTGCATGTAGCCACGGTGATTGGTTTCCCCTCAGGCGCACATTCGCCGGCCATCAAGGCGGCTGAGGCGGCAGAGGCGGTGGCAAACGGTGCCGACGAGATCGACATGGTGATTAACCTGGCGCTTGCCGTGACCGGTGATTACGAAGCGGTGGAGGCGGAGATCGCTTCCGTGCGCGCTGTTGTACCGGGTGTTCTCAAGGTGATCATTGAATCCGCTGTGCTCAACGATGAGCAGATTGTGGGCGTGTGCCGTGCGGCTAAGAACGCGGGGGCGGATTATGTGAAGACCTCGACGGGCTTCCACAAGGCGGGTGGCGCCTCCGTCCACGCGGTGCGTCTCATGCGCGAAACGGTAGGGCCGGAGATGGGCGTGAAGGCATCCGGCGGTATTCGTGATGCACAGGCAGCACTAGCCATGATCGAGGCGGGGGCGAACCGGCTGGGCGTATCCGCCACCGTCAAGATTCTTGAGGGACTACCGGAGGCCGCAGAATGATAACGCCGGATATTGCCCGCGCTACGGCGTGGCGTGACCATGATCCAGATCCCACCACGCGCGCCCAGATTACCTGGCTACTGGAGGCGGCACAGGATGGTATGGCATCCGCGGTCGAGGAACTCGGGCGTGCCTTTGCCGGGCCTCTTGCGTTTGGCACCGCCGGACTGCGCGGCCAAATCGGTGCCGGCGAATCTCGTCTCAATGAGGCCGTTGTACTGCGTACAACCGCTGGGCTCATGGCATGGCTCAGGAAAAAGGCGACGCGTGCTCCGCGCGTGGTGATTGGCTCAGACGCTCGATTCGGGTCCGTGAATTTTGCGCACGCAGCGGCGCGGGTGGTGGCGGCCGCGGGCGGGGAGGCACTCCTCCTTCCGCTCATCAACCCCACCCCGCTCACCTCCTATGCGGTGCGTCAGCTGGATGCGGACGCCGGCATCATGGTGACGGCCTCCCATAATTCGGCTCGCGACAACGGCTACAAGGTGTACCTGGGTGGCACGGTCGCCACGGGCCCGGCCGCGGGGGTACAACTGGTCTCGCCGGCGGATGCTGAAATCCAACGGGAAATTGCGGCCCAACCGTTTGCGGACCAGATTCCGCAAACTGCCGAGGGTATTCGGCAGGTGGATCCGCGCGAGGATTACGTACACGATGCGGCGGGGCTGGCGGAACGCGGCGGTGCTACCCGGGCCGAGCGCGCGGCTTTGCGTATTACGCTCACGCCCATGCACGGGGTGGGCGGACACTTGACGCTGCGCGCATTGGAAGCGGCCGGCTTCACCAACGTAGATATCGTGGAGCAGCAGGCTATTCCGGATCCGTTCTTCCCCACGGTGAGTTTCCCGAACCCGGAGGAACCCGGCGCCTTGGACCTGGCGAAGGCCTACGCCTCCGCGCATGGTTCGGACCTGATTATCGCGGTGGATCCGGATGCGGATCGTTGCGCCTTGGTGATTCCGGAAGGGGAGGGCTGGAGGCAGCTCTCCGGCGATGAGACGGGGTCAATCCTGGGCGAATTTGCTGCCGGCCAGGCGCCCAAGGGCGCCGTGCTCGCGAACTCAATCGTTTCCTCACGTCTGCTATCGGCTATCGCCTCCGCCCACGGTTTGGGCTACGCGCACACGCTCACGGGCTTCAAGTGGATTGGGCGCACGGAGGGGCTCTACTTCGGCTACGAGGAGGCCATTGGCACGTGCCCGGATCCGGCTCATGTGCGGGATAAGGACGGCATGGCCACGGCCGTGCTGGCAGCCTCCCTGTTCGCCTCGCTCAAAGCGCGCGGCGTCTCCGGCGCGGAGGAGTTGGACCGGATGGCGCGGACCTACGGGCTCTACCAAACGGCCCCGCTCACGTTCCGGGTGGAGCACCTGGATACGATCACGGCGGGAATGGAGCGCCTGCGGCTCACCCCACCGGACCGGCTAGCTGGTTCGAAGGTTGTGCGTGTCGTAGACCTTGCTCACGGCGGTCTCGGGCTGCCCCCGCAGGACGCGCTCCTATTCCTCACCGAGGATGATTCGCGCGTGGTGGTACGCCCCTCCGGCACCGAGCCGAAGCTTAAGTGCTACCTGGAAGTTCATATCCCGGTGGAGGAATTTTCCCCGGGGAAGAACGGACCGACTGTTCCACACGACGCGGCGGCGCACCGGCTGGAGCTCGTGCGTGCGGACATGTGCGCGGCGGTGGGCCTCCCGGATCCCGCAGAGGCAAAGTAGTCGGTTGAATCTGGGCCCGGAATCCACGTTCGTGGCAGGTCCGGGCCCATACGATTCTCATGCGGGTTGCGGTCCGCCGGCGGTGGCCGGTGCGGCAAACGAAACATTGGTCGGTACGCCGCGTCGGGCCGGTAGCGCGGAGAAAATCGGTTAGGTTGGTGCTATGAGTCAGAGCAAGAAGAGCTTCTCGCGCGTGGGTCGCTTCAAGACGGGTTACAACGTTGCGGAAGTGGACACGTTTCTTCGGCGCGCCCAGCGGGCATACTCGGGTGAGGGCGCTCCCATGGAGGTGGAGGAGATCAGTTCTGCGGCCTTCTCCCCGCAACGCGGAGGCTACGAGGTGGCGGACGTGGATGCGGCTCTGGACCGGCTCGCTGCCGCCTTCGTGCACCTCACCCGTGCGGCGGTCATTGAGCAAAGTGGTGAGGAAGCCTGGCTCAACCAAACGTACGACGCCGCTACCGCCCTCTACCCGCGCCTGCTGCGCCCTGCCGGCGAGCGTTTCCGTGACGCCGAAGGATGGGGCTACCGCAAGGAAGACGTGGATAAGCTTCTCAACCGTCTCGCCGCCTACTTCAACGGCAGCGTGAAACTCACCGCCGATCAGTTGCGGGGCGCCTCGTTCCCGGAGGCGAAAGACGGGAAGGCTTATGACGAAGCAATAGTGGACGTCTACATCGAGCGCGCGGTGGCCGTCCTCGTCTCGGTCGAGTAAGTGCACTGGGGTCACCTTCGTACGCCTATTCGGCGTCTTTACACCCCAGAAATGCCCGCTATTCGCGAGTTTCTCGGACGGCGTCCGGTTGATGCGGTGCTGGTACGGGACGCGGTGGAGCGCATGGGGCTTGGCGGTGCCTCCCGCGCACTGGGTATTCGCGGTGAGGATGGGCGGCTTGCGGCCGTCGCGTGGGATTCGGGCAACCTTATTCCGCTGGGGTTCGACGCCGAGGGTCTCGATTTTCTTGCGGCGGACATCCTGTCTCGGCACCGATACGCGTCGTCCCTGGTGGGTCCTGCCGCGCAGGTGCTCGGCCTGTGGCAGCGGCTGGAACCACGCTGGGGTGCGCCACGTGAGATTCGGCCGGTGCAGTATTCGATGGTCATGACTACGCCCTCGCAGGTACGTCCGGATCCTGCCCTGCGCCGCGCACGCCCGGAGGAGCACGCCGCCGTATTTCCTGCTGCCGTGGCCATGTTCACCGAGGAGGTGGGCTATGACCCCACCCAGGCCGGCCCCCAGTATGCTCGTCACGTGGCCACGCTTCTCGCTCAGGGCCGCACATTCATTCATAGTGAGGGCGGGCGGGTAATTTTCAAAGCGGATGTTGGTGCACGCGGTGGCGGTGTGGCCCAAATTCAAGGGGTGTGGACGGCGCCTGAGTATCGCGGGCATGGTATTGCCACCCGGGCTATGGCTGCCGTGGTCAATATTCTGCTGGCGGAGGTGGCACCCACGGTATCGCTTTACGTCAATGACTTTAACCACCCCGCGGTGCATGTGTACACGCGGGTGGGTTTCCGACGTCAGGCGGATTGGGCCACCGTGCTTATTTAGCGGCCACCGGGGAGGCGTCCGGCCGGATGGGCGTGCGGCATGCCGCGTACGGCGTCGTAACGTGACGGGAACGGCATCGCGGCGCTGAATCGGAACCGCCGCCCGCAACGGGGGTGCGGCTACACTAGGGCCGTGCTAAAAATGTCCTCCCTGTTTGTCCGAACCCTCCGCGAAGACCCGGCCGATGCTGAGGTGACCAGCCACAAGCTCATGGTGCGCGGCTCCTACATCCGGCGCGCGGCGCCCGGTATCTACACCTGGCTCCCGCTGGGCCTCACGGTGCTCACCAACATCGAAAACATCGTGCGTGAGGAATTGACGGCCGCCGGTGCGCAGGAGGTGCTCTTCCCCGCGCTGCTCCCAGCGGAGCCGTACAAGGCGACGAACCGGTGGGAGGAATACGGCCCCAGCCTGTTCAAGCTCAAGGACCGCAAGGAGGGCGATTACCTGCTGGCGCCCACCCATGAGGAAATGTTCACGCTGCTGGTCAAGGATCTCTACTCCTCCTACAAGGATCTACCGGTGATCCTCCACCAGATCCAGACGAAGTACCGCGATGAGGCGCGGCCTCGGGCGGGGATTATTCGCGGGCGCGAATTCGTCATGGCGGATGCCTACTCCTTCGATGTTGACGACGCCGGGTTGGACACCTCCTATGAGGTGATGCGACGCGCCTACCAGCGCATTTTCGAGCGGTTGGGACTCCCGTTTGTCATCTGCTCGGCGATGAGCGGGCCGATGGGTGGCTCACGCTCGGAGGAATTCCTCTACGGCACGGAGATTGGCGAGGACACCTTTGTCCAATCCGCCGGTGGATATGCCGCGAATACGGAGGCGGTCACCACCCTGCCGGTGCCGGAGCAGGATTTCGCCGGCGTGCCGGCCCCGGAGCAAGTGGCCACCCCGAACGCCAAAACCATTGCGGACCTGGTGGACGTGGCGAACCGGGTTCACCCGCGTGAGGACAGGCCGTGGGAGGCCGCCGATACTCTCAAGATGGTGGTATGCGTGGCGGTACAGCCGTCGGGGGAGCGTGAGCTCGTGATCGTCGGCGTGCCGGGTGACCGCGAGGTGGATATGGGCCGCGTGGAGGCCAACCTGGCGCCCGCCGAAGTGGAAATGGCCACGCCGGAGGACATGAAGGACTTCCCGGAGCTGGTGCCCGGGTACATCGGCCCAATGGCGATCGGCCCGCAGTCTGCCCGGCGCAGCGGCGTGGAGAATGAGGCCGGTGAGGAGAGCACCGCGAATATGCTCCCGCTACGTTTCCTGCTCGATCCGCACGTGGCACGCGGCTCCCGCTGGATCGCGGGTGGCAACACGTTCGAAGAACACACCTTCAACCTGGTTTACGGCCGTGATTTTGAGGCGGACGGGCAGATCGAAGCGGTGCAGGTGCGCGAGGGCGATATGGCGCCCGACGGCTCCGGCCCACTCACTATTTCCCGCGGTATTGAACTCGCCCACATCTTCCAGCTGGGCCGTAAGTATACGAATGCGCTGGACTTCACGGTATTGGACGAGAACGGGAAAACGCGCGTGGTGACCATGGGGTCCTACGGCATCGGCGTTTCCCGGGCCATGGCGGCTATCGCGGAGGAAACCGCGGACGAAAAGGGCCTGTGCTGGCCGGTGAGCATTGCCCCGGCCCAGGTGCACGTGATTCAGGCGGGCAAGAGCGCCGAGATTACGGAAACGGCCGAGCGCCTGGCCACAGCGCTGGAGGAGCGCGGTGTCACCGTGCTGCTTGATGACCGCAAGCGGGTGTCCGCCGGCGTCAAGTTTGCCGACTTCGAACTGCTGGGCATGCCCTACGGCATGGTGGTAGGACGCGGGCTGAAGAACGGCCAGGTGGAACTACGGCGTCGTGCCACGGGCGAGAGCGCGGACGTGCCTGTCGACGAGGCCGTGGAGCGACTGGTGCGTGCCATCGAAGAGGAGAAGCGCATCTAAGTGCGGTTGTTTCAGCCTTCGACTGGGCAGTCACTCGCGGAGATCAATTCAACCGTCACCGTGCCGCGCGCCAGTGCGGGATTCTGGCGAAACCTCGGGGCATACGCGGGGCCCGGTGCACTTGTGGCCGTGGGGTACATGGATCCCGGCAACTGGGTGACGTCCATCGGAGGCGGACAACAATTCGGGTACACGCTGCTCAGCGTGATCCTTCTCTCCAGCCTCACGGCCATGCTGCTTCAGTACATGGCCGCCAAGCTGGGGATTGTCACGGGACTGGATCTGGCGCAGGCGACGGCACGGCACGTATCACGGGCGGCCGCCGTGGCGCTGTGGGTCCTGGCCGAGCTAGCCATTATGGCCACCGATATTGCGGAGGTGGTGGGTGCGGCCATTGCCCTCCGGCTCCTGTTTGGCATCCCCATGCTGTGGGGCGTACTCATCACCGTGGCGGACGTGCTGCTGCTTCTCCTCCTCATGAAGGTGGGCTTCCGGAAAGTGGAGGCCATTGTCACCACCCTGATTCTCACCATTCTGGTGGTGTTCGCCTACGAGGTGGCCGTTGCCCGTCCCGATTGGGGTGCCGTTGGGCTGGGGTTCCTGCCCTCTAACGCCGTGGTGGCACCGGGGGAATTCACCATGGCGCTGGGGATCGTGGGGGCCACGGTGATGCCGCACAATCTTTATCTGCACTCGGCCATTGTGCAGTCACGCGCCTACGATCGCGGTGATTCGGAGGAGACGCGCAACGCGGTGCGTTTCGTGACGTGGGATTCCAACCTTCAGTTAAGCATTGCGTTTGTGGTGAATTCGCTGCTCCTGCTATTGGGTGCGGCCTTGTTCTACGGGAAGTCCGCTGATCTTTCCTCGCTTGGTTCCCTCTACGACGCCCTGGAGAATCCCGCCGTGGCCGGCGCCGTTGCCTCCCCGGTGCTCTCCGTCCTGTTTGCGGTGGCGCTGCTCGCCTCTGGTCAAAACTCCACCATCACGGGCACACTGTCCGGCCAGGTGGTGATGGAGGGTTTCCTCAACCTGCGCATGCCATTGTGGGCGCGACGCCTCATTACACGCCTCGTCGCCGTGGTGCCGGTGCTGGCGTTCACCGTTGCCTACGGTGGGTCCGAGGCGAGGCTGGAGGGCCTCCTGGTGGGATCCCAGGTGTTCCTGTGCATGGCCCTACCGTTCACCATCGTGCCGCTGGTGTATTTCACGTCCTCAAAACGGTACATGGGTTCCTACGCCAACCGGCCCGTTGTCGCCGTGCTGGGCTGGGTGGCCGCGACGGTGTTGAGCGTGCTCAATATTTCGTTACTCATGCAGATCATCGCGGGCTGAGAACCCGCGCTATCGAACCGGCGCGGTGTTCTCTGGTTCGACGCCGGGGAGTGCGTCCAGGGAATCAGCGATGGTGAGTGCGCACGCGGTACCTACGACCTCTCGATCGGGTGCGCTGGACGTGAGCAGTGCGGCGGTGAGCGTCTCCGTGGCCGCTTTTTCGGTATCGCTCGCGGGGAGCGCAGCGAAGGGGGAGCGGGCGTCGCGCACGTCGGTAAGGGCGGCCTCCTCCATGGCGTCGAGAATGGCCACGCGCGTGGCAGTGGTTGTTTTATCGGCTTTCCCAGATCCGGCCGCGGCCTCGAACCACTGCCGAGCCGCGTCGAAGCGGGCCAGGGCGTCAGCGGAGAGGCCGCGCGCCACGGCGTCGGTATCCACGGGCCCACACGCTGCGATCGGTGCGAGTTGGCCGGCCGGCGCCGAGGCCGTGCCCTGGTGCTGCTGCGCGGCGAGCGCGTGTCCGGCCGCAACAGCGATGGACCGGTATGTAAGCGGCTCCGCCGGGGCGGCGGTAATGGCGGCGTCGCGAAGCGAAGCAAGATCCGCGGTGAGCTTTTCGGGTGCGGCGGAGGTGGCTTCAACAGGATTGGTGTAGCCCGAGGGTGCACCACTGGGCCACGGCACCCATACGCCCCCGGCTGCCTGAGCCCACTGCTCCGCCTGGGTGGCCAATTCTTCATTGTGATGTGCACGCGTGCTCGCCGCGATGCGAGTGGCCAGAACGGCGACATCCTGGCGCTGCTGCTCGGCGGTGGAGGCCGGGGCCGGGGAGAGGTCCACGTGCGTGGGATGCGCACCGATCGCAATGAGAATGCCAATGATTGCCAGCACCCAGGCCACCGCGGTGACTGCCGTGCCCCACACCTTTCGCCGAGATATCACCCGGTTATTCTGCCAGAGCGAAATGGAAACTGCGGGCGTGCAGGCGCACGTCGGAGCCTCCCACTAGGCTGGAGGCATGGCAAAGAGGAACTTTGGTGGTCGCGGGCATGGTGGCCGCGGGATGCGTGGAAGAAGCAGCGGTTCTGGCCGGAACAGTGGGCTGGCACGCGCCGGTGGCGAGCGCGTGCCTCGCGGCGCGCATGCGGGCCGCGAGGTAGTTGCGGCTGTGAAAGAGGCCATCACCCCGGTGGTGAAGGACGCCGGGCTCTATCTGGAAAACCTGCGCATGCGTGGCGGAGCTCGGGCGGTACTTGAGGTGATTGTGGATCTTCCCAGCGGCCCCGGAGGAGTGGGCAGTGATGCGCTCGCGGAGGTTTCGCGGGCCATCTCCGCCCGCCTAGATGAGGCGAATGTCATTGATGGAGCCTATGTGCTGGAGGTTTCCACACCGGGTATTGACCGTCCGCTTCGGGATGCACGCCAATTTTCGCGGGCGGAGGGACATCTGGTGGATGTGACGCTCACGGATGGAACTGTGCTTTCGGGCCGCGTGAAGGCTGCCGAGGGTGATACCGTAATTCTTTGCATCGACGGAAGTGAACGCCCCGTCGCGTTGGCGGACGTGAAACGCGGGGCCATGCAACCGGAGTTTGGGCAGAAGGAGTAGCGATGGATATCAAGATGAATGAGCTTCGCGCCATCGAGGGTGACCTCGGCGTTAGCCTCGATGTCCTGGTGAAGGCGATCGAGGATGCGCTTCTTCACGCCTACCTTCGCATGCCCGGCGCTGTGCATGGTGCGCGGGTGGAGCTGGACCAGAAATCGGGTGCCATCAGTGTGATCGCCCCGGAGTTTGATGAGGAGGGGAATGTTATCGGTGAATTCGATGACACCCCGAATAACTTTGATCGCATTGCTACGGCAACGGCGAAGTCCGTCATCACGCAGCATCTTCGGGATGCCGAGGCGGATCGCGTGCTGGGGTCATTCCGCCACAAGCGCGGTGAGGTGGTATCCGGCGTCATTATTCGCCACGCCGGCCGCGATGCGGAGTCCCGTGACCTGCTAGTGGACGTCGGTGAGCATGAAGCCATTCTCCGTGCAACGGAGCAGGTGCCAACCGAGCACCTGGGGCACGGCGATCATATTAAGGCGCTGGTGCCGGAGGTGGCCGTGGGTCCCCGTGGGGCTTCGGTGCGTCTCTCCCGCACCCATCCCGATTTTGTGCGCCGGCTCTTCGAGGCCGAGGTGCCCGAAATCCAATCCGGTACCGTGGAGATTGTGGCGCTCGCGCGCGAGGCGGGGCATCGCTCGAAGATTGCCGTCTATTCGGATGATCCGGATGTTAATCCGAAGGGTGCGGCCATCGGGCATAACGGCCAGAGGGTACGTGCGATCACGGCGGAGCTTCGCGGGGAGAAAATCGACATCGTGGATTATTCCGATGATCCGGCCGCCTTCATTACCGCGGCATTGTCGCCCGCGAATGTGGTGCGAGTGGATATCGTGGACGCGGCGCATCGCTCGGCACGCGCCATCGTGCCGGATGATCAGGCGTCGCTGGCCATCGGTAAGGAAGCGCAGAACGTGCGCCTTGCGGCCAAGCTCACGGGGTGGTCAATCGATATTCGTAAGGTCTCGGAGGATAACGCCCAGTAGCGTGAAGGGTGCGGGTTTTGTGCGGCGTCGTATATAGTACGACGTCGTACTACTCACCTCCGTGTCTTTTTACGCGGAACCTAGTAGAATGTGCTGGGCAATTTGGCGGTGATACGCCTGCTCAGCTGCGCACATCCGTGCGTGGTATCCCGTTCGCCGCAAAGGCGGTGACACCCGATAGAGAAAGCGGGTTGAAAGCCGATGGGCACCCGATGAGTACCCAGCTATGAGCTGCACACAATAGCCTGGCGCACTTTTGCCCAGGCCGAATACCAAGGAGAACTGTGGCAAAAGTCCGCGTCCATGAACTCGCCAAGGAATTGGGCATCACCAGCAAGAAGCTGCTGGCGGTGCTGAAGGATAATGGCGAATTTGTAAAGTCTGCCTCGTCAACTATTGAGGCGCCGGTCGTGCGAAAGGCACGCCAGTATTTTGAGGCCCATCCCGAGGAAGCCGGTGGGAAGAAGAAGTCCGCTGTCAAGCGGACCCCCGCGCGTAAGAAGGCGCCGGCCGTGCCGGAAACGCGCTCGGAGAACATTATTGTCGAGGAAGCGCCTAAGAAGGCTGCCCCCAAGCCCGGTCCCCGGCCAAAGCCGGGTAATCACGCTCCGAAGCCGGCGGCGCCGAAGCCCGGTCCCGCAAAGCCTGCCACGGTGAAGGCGGAGGAAGCTCCGAAGCCGGCGCCTCAGCCTGCTGCCCCGAAGCCGGCCGCGCCTAAATCTGCGGCGCCGAAGCCCGCGGCTCCGAAGCCGGTCGCGCCTGCCCAGCCTAAGCGGTCAAATATTCCCACCCCGATGGGTGCGCACCGATCCGCCCAGCAGGCGCGGGAGGAGGCGGCGGAGCACCGCCGTGGTCCGCGTCCGGGGAATAATCCGTTTACGAAGTCCCAGGGGATGCCGCGTCCGGGCGGCGGCCACAAGCGTGGTCCGCGTCCGGGGAATAATCCGTTTACGAAGTCCCAGGGGATGCCGCGTCCGGGCGGCGGCCGCGGTAAGCCGCAGAGCCAGAACGGTGGGAAGCGTCATGGTGCGCACCCCAGTCCCGCGATGATGCCGCATCAGGCTAATCAGCAGCTGCACGCACCGGGCTCGCCCAACGCCGGTGGACGTCGCGGTGGTGGCCGCGGGCGCGGTCACGGAGGGTCCGCGAATGGCTCACGTCCGGGCGCAGGATTCGTTCGGGGCGGCGGCAAGGCACGCGGTGGTTCTACCGCCGGTGCGTTTGGCCGTGGCCGCGGGCGCGGTGGCAACCGCTCCCACCGCCGTAATCGTCGCGAGGAGATCGAAGCGCAGTCCTCGCCGATGGCGCGTGGCGTTCGGATCCCCAATGGCAACGGCAAGACGGTCCGTATCCGTCAGGGTGCCTCCGTCGCGGACTTTGCGGACCAGATAGGCGCGTCCTCGGCGGATATCATCACCGTGCTGTTCCGTATGGGGGAGATGGCTACCATTAACCAGTCCCTCGATGAAGATACCTTCAAGCTGCTCGGCGATGAGCTGGGGTACAGCATTGAGGTTCTCTCCCCGGAGGATGAGGATCGTCAAATCCTCGAGTCCTTCGATATCAACCTGGAGAACGAGGAGATCCTGGAGGACGAGGCCAATATGGTGTCTCGTCCGCCGGTGGTGACCGTCATGGGCCACGTGGATCACGGCAAGACGAAGCTCCTGGACGCGATCCGCCACACGGCGGTGGAGGGAACGGAGTCCGGTGGTATTACCCAGTCCATCGGTGCCTACCAGACCACCATCACCTATGAGGGCGAGCGCCGGACGCTCACGTTCATCGATACGCCGGGTCACGAAGCGTTCACGGCGATGCGTGCCCGCGGTGCCGATATCACGGACATTGCGGTACTGGTTGTTGCCGCCGACGACGGTGTGATGCCGCAAACGGTGGAGGCGATTAACCACGCAGCAGCGGCGGGCGTAAAGATCGTTGTGGCTGTCAACAAGGTTGATCTGCCCAACGCTAACCCGCAGAAGGTGCGCTCTCAGCTCACTGAATATGGGCTGGTGGCCGAGGAGTACGGCGGTGACACGCTGTTTGTCGATATTTCGGCGAAGCAGCGTATGGGCATTGATGACCTCCTCGAGGCCGTGCTCTACACGGCTGACGCGGAACTGGAGCTCAAGGCGAATCCGGATGGCCCGGCGCGTGGTACGGCTATTGAGGCCAAGCTGGATCAGGGCCGCGGCTCTGTCATCTCCGCCCTCATTCAGTCCGGCACGCTCCACGTGGGCGATCCGCTGGTGGTGGGTACGGCCTACGGGCGCGTGCGTGCCATGTTCAATGACCACGGTGAGAACGTGGAGGAGGCAACACCCTCTCAGCCGGTGCAGATTATCGGTCTGTCCACGGTGCCGTCTGCCGGTGACAACCTGTTGGTCACGGATGATGAGCGCACGGCTCGCCAGATCGCGGAACAGCGTGAGGCGGCCCAGCGTGCGGCCACCCTGGCGAAGCGCCGCAAGCGCATTTCGCTGGAGAACCTCAATGATGCCCTGAAGAAGGGCGCCACTGAGACCCTGAACCTCATTATCAAGGGCGATTCCTCCGGTTCTGTCGAGGCTCTTGAGTCCTCGCTGCTGGAGATCAAGATGCCCGACGAGGTGAGCTTGGATGTGATCCACCGCGGTGTGGGCGCTGTCACCCAGAACGACGTTAACCTCGCCACCGTTGATAACGCCGTCATCATCGGCTTCAACGTGCGGCCGGCGGAACGCGTTCAGGCAATGGCGGACCGTGAGGGTGTGGAGATGAAGTTCTACTCGGTCATCTACCAGGCCATCGAGGATGTGGAGGCTGCCCTCAAGGGCATGCTCAAGCCGGAGTACGAGGAGGCCCAGACGGGCACCGCCGAAGTACGCCAGCTGTTCCACTCCGGCAAGGCCGGCACGATTGCCGGTTCGATTGTCCGCTCCGGTTCCATCAAGCGCGGCTCCAAGGCTCGCCTGGTGCGCGACGGCGTCGTGGTGGCGCCGGAACTCGAGATCGCTTCCCTGCGCCGCGAGAAGGATGACGTCACGGAGGTCAAGGAAGGCTACGAGTGCGGCATCACGCTCGGCTACAAGGACATCCACGAAGGTGACGTCATTGAAACCTTCGAGATGCGCGAGAAGCCGCGTGACTAGCGGGAGGAATCATGGCTAATTCACGTGCCGGACGCGTAGAAAAGCGCATCCTGCAAACGGTGGCGTCAATGCTGCGCGGTCGGGTCAAGGATCCGCGGGTGGAACCGGTTACCATCACGGACGTGAAGGTAACGGGGGATCTCCAGCACGCAACCGTGTATTACACGGTGCTGGGTGACCAGTACGTGGCGGATGACGCCGGCCGCGGGCTGAAGGCCGCCACCGGCATGATCCGTAGCGAAGTGGGACACCAGCTGGGGCTCCGGCTCACGCCCACGCTCGAATTCGTGCGCGACGAGCTTCCGGACACCGTCCGCTCCTTTGAGGAGCTGCTTTCCGAGGCACGGCGCCGTGATGAGGAGCTCGCCAAGCACCGTGGCACCACCTACGCGGGGGACCCGGATCCCTACCGGAAGCCGCGTGAGGTGACGGATGCCGGCGGCGAGGACGAGTCCGTGCCTGCCAACGCTCCCGCGGATTGGGATGCCGGCTCAGCGGCTCCTGCCCACGAGCAGGGCGTCAGCGAGGCCGTGGAGAACGACACGTCGGCGCAGGAGCGCTAGCGTGCCGGGTCGCGGTAGCGCGCAGGATTCAGAGCGGGGCGGCGCACGGCGTCGTCCCGCCATGCCGTGGGGCGAGATACCGCGTGGTACCACGGCCGCGGATGGCCTGGTGGTTGTTGACAAGCCGGTGGGCGTCACCTCGCATGACGTGGTCGGCGCGATTCGACGGCTCGCGGGCACGCGGAAAGTGGGTCACGCGGGCACCCTGGATCCTTTTGCCACCGGCGTGCTGGTGATTGGCATCGGGCGCGCCACGAAACTACTCCGGTTTGTGGCGGCGGCGGATAAGGACTACCGGGCGCATATCCGCCTCGGCATAGGGACGGATACCGAGGACCTCACGGGCGCAGTGGTGGAAGCACCCGGCGCGGCGGGCCTCACCGACGTTCAGATCGACGCCGCCCTGCGTAGCCTGACCGGGCCGCTTACACAGGTGCCATCCGCATTTTCGGCAAAGAAGGTAGACGGTCAGCGGGCCTATGATCTGGCGCGCAATGGTCAGGCGGTGAAACTAGCCGGTGTGCCGATCCGGGTGGACCGGTTCGAGCGACTGTCACCACTGAATGAGGTGGCTGCTAATCCGGGATTGGATGGTGCACAGAGGGAGCGGATTTCCGGCGCGACTACCGCCTCCACCGGCAGCACCGATACCGTGCCCGTGGTTGATTTTGCTGCCGCGGTGACGTGCTCGGAAGGAACCTACGTGCGTGCGCTCGCTCGGGATCTGGGTGCGAAGCTCGGTACGGCCGGACATCTGCGTGCGCTGCGGCGCACGCGGGTGGGCGCATGGCGGATTGATGCGGCACGAACGGTGGAGGAACTCGCCTCTGAGGTGTCCGCGCAGGGACATATCACCACGGCGAGTCTCACGGATACTGCTACGGCGTTCTTCCCCTCCGTGGAGATCAGCGAGGAGGAGGCGTGGCTGCTCCGGCACGGACAATTCATCAAGCCGCGGCTTCTCACGGGTGGACAGCGCAAGGACGGCCGCGCGGTGGCCGTGCGTGAGGGTGAGGCCATCGCCGTCGTCATACCTTTTCGCGGGCAACTGAAATCGGACGTACTGCTGCAGGTGTAGCGCCGCGGGTGGGCCGCCATCCCCACCGGCCCAGGCAATACGGTTAGGCTTAATCGGTCAAAGGAGGCCGAATGCAGGTGTGGCGTGCGCCCGAGGATATTCCCGAGCAACTGGGCGGAACAGTGGTGACCGTGGGCGTCTTCGATGGTGTTCACCGCGGGCACCAGGCGGTGCTGGGTCGAGTGGTGGAATTGGCGCGGCAGCGCGGACTCACCTCGGTGGTGCTGACGTTTGATCCGCACCCCTCGGCTGTCCACAATCCCTCCCACCCCGCTCATCTCATTGGAACGCTGGAGGATCGACTTAACCGGATCGAAGCGCTCGGCGTGGACGCGGTGTTCGTACAGCAGTACACGCTGGAGTACGCCCAGGCCAGCCCGGCTGAATTCGTGGAGGGACAGCTGATTGGCCAGTTGCACGCACGTGCCATCGTGGTGGGTGAGGATGTGCGGTTCGGGTGCGCCAACACTGGAGATGGGGCTTTCCTTCGCGCCGAGGGCCGGCGGCTGGGCGTCAGCGTGGAACTCATTCCAGACCAGTTTGGGGCCGATGGACACCGCTGGTCCTCAACCCGCGTGCGTGAGTGCTTGGCCGCGGGGGACATGGCCGGCGCACAGGCCGTGCTTGGCCGTGCGCATCGCATCGTGGGCGTTGTGAGCCACGGGGCACGGCGCGGCCGCGAACTCGGATTCCCCACGGCGAACCTGGAGGGCCCGGACCTTGGCGAGGTGCCCGCGGACGGCGTCTACGCGGGCTGGTTGGTTCGCGAGGTGCCGGGTACAGAGGCCGCCGAATACCTGCCGGCGGCTATCTCGGTGGGCACTAATCCGCAGTTCAACGGCGTTACCCGCACCGTGGAGGCCCACGTACTCGGCCGGGCGGACCTTCATCTGTACGGCGAACGTGTGGCCATCGATTTCGTGGAGCGTATCCGCCCCATGCTCACCTTCGCATCCGTGGAGGAATTGCTGCACCGAATGGATCAGGACCTGCGTGAAACTGCCCGGATTCTCGGCGTGCCGGTATCGCGCCGTGTGAACCCCCGGGACGTGACCGCGTAATGTTCCACGACACTGCCGCGGCCGGCGGGCGTCCGGTTACCGAGGTGGCGCCCGGCATCCATCTCATCTCCGACTACCACCTGGATAACTACTACCTGGTGGAGGGGGAGGACCGGGCACTGCTGATCGACTGCGGTGCCGGCATTGGGGATCCCTGGCCGGAGATCCGCGCTCTTACGTCTAAGCCGGTCACGCTGGCACTCACCCACGGGCACATGGACCACTGCGGGAACGCGGATAAGTTCGCGCGTGTGCTCATGCATCCGGACGACGCCGCTCTGGCCCGCGAGCACTTCGGTCACGCAGACAAGACTCGCTGGTTTGTCCGCACGCGCACGCCTGTACGCTACCCGGGACATGAGGCGGAGTTGCTCGCCCTGGTGCCGCGTGAGGATCGTCCTCTGTTCGCATTCGCGCCCGTGCGTGGAGGAGACCGGCTTGACCTGGGCGGGCGCACGCTCGAAGTAATTGCCACGCCTGGGCATACATCCGGATCGCTGTGCTACCTCGATACCCGCTCCCGCCTGCTCTTCTCCGGGGACACGCTTAATGACTCGATTATTGTGCTGGATGAAGGTCACGGCACCCGTGAGGGCGTAGCGCAACTGCGGGAGACGATGCAGACGCTTGCCGCCCGCTACGCGGATTTTGACGCTATCCTTCCCGGTCATGAGGACGCGCCCGCGCCCAAGGATCGCATCCTCGCCTATCTGGACCTGTGTAATCGGCTGCTGGATGGGAGCCTGCGGGGCAGGTATGAGGAGCGGGGTATTCGCGCCGGGCACGTAGTGCGCGGCGGCGGCGTGGAGTTCTGGTATCGGGCGGACCGATAGGTGCGCCCGGTCCGGGGCAACGGTTCGCGTGGTTCGACGTCGTCGTACCTGGCACCGGGTGAAGGTCACAGCGACCTTGGTCATGAAGCGCACCATCCCGTGCTAAAGTAGCAGCGCCGTTTCATCGGCCACGGCAGTATGCCCAGGTAGAGGCCTGGCGCTCCGTGCAACGAGTATGAAGGAGAATCCCATGGCACTCTCGCCTGAGGTTAAGCAGCAGATTATCGCGGAATATGCCACCCACGAGGGTGATACGGGTTCACCGGAGGTGCAGGTGGCGCTGCTGTCGCGTCGCATCTCGGATTTGACCGAGCATTTCAAGACGCACACGCATGATCACCACTCCCGTCGCGGCCTGATGCTTCTCATTGGCCGGCGCCGGCGTCTCCTCGACTGGCTCGAGGGCGAGGATCTTGAGCGTTACCGCACGCTGATCAAGCGTCTCGGCATTCGCCGCTAGCGCTTCGGGCCCGCTTGAAAAGGCGGGCCGTTTCTGTATTCGCGCGTCGCGTTACCGCCGCGCATTGGACAAGGGTCCAGGCTCGGTTTTCGGTGGTGGTTCACGAACGCTCGTTCGTGGGTAATCACTGGAGGCCGCGCGGGACCGGAAGGAGGGTCCCTTGGAGGGTCCTAACATTCATGCTTCTGAGGCCGTTATTGACAACGGAAGCTTCGGGAAGCGCACCGTGCGCTTCGAAACGGGCCTGCTGGCCCAGCAGGCGAACGGTTCCGCCCTCGCCTACCTGGACGGGGAAACCACCGTATTCTCCGCCACCACATCGTCGTCAAGCCCGAAGGATCACTTCGATTTCTTCCCGCTCACCGTTGACGTAGAGGAACGCTCCTACGCCGCGGGGCGTATCCCCGGCTCGTTCTTCCGCCGTGAGGGTCGCCCGGGCACGGATGCGATCCTGGCAGCGCGTCTCATTGATCGTCCGCTGCGTCCGCTGTTCGCCAAGGGGATGCGCAACGAGGTGCAGGTGGTAGCCATGGTGCTGTCCATCGATCCGGACGATGCGTATGATGCCCTGGCCATTAACGCGGCCTCGCTGTCCACTTCGCTTTCTGACCTGCCCTTCGCGGGTCCCGTGGGCGGTACGCGTGTGGCGCTCATCGGTGGCCAGTGGGTGGCCTTCCCGCGCTACTCTGAACTGGAGCGGGCCACGTTCTCCATGGACATTGCGGGCCGCATTGTGGGCGACGACGTTGTGATCACCACCGTTGAGGCGCAGGCTCCGGAGCGCACGGAGCAGAACATCGCCGCCGGTGGCGTTGCCCCCACCGAGGCCGTGGTGGCCCAGGGTATGGAGGCCGCCAAGGTTGTTATTCGCACCCTGTGCGAGGCGCAGCTGGACCTCATCGAGAAGTACGGCAAGGAAACCGCGGATTACCCGCTGTTCCCGGATTACACAGAGGATGAGCTGGCGGCCGTCAAGGACCAGATCGGGGATCGCTTCGACTCGGTGCTGGGTATCGTGGAGAAGATGGAGCGCGACAACGCGCTGAACGATCTCACGGACCAGGTGGTTGCGGAGCTGACCGACGGTGATGACGCCGAGTTCAGCTACGAGGAGGATGGTGCGGCCCTGGCCGCCGCCGTCAACGCCGCCTTCAAGGAGACCATGCGCAAGCATGTGCTCACCGAGCGCGTACGTATGGACGGTCGTACTCCCACGGATATCCGTTCCATCTACGCCGCCGTGGGTGTACTCCCGCGCGTGCACGGCTCCGCGGTGTTCCAGCGTGGCGAAACCCAGATCATGGGCGTCACCACGCTCAACATGCTCAAGATGGAGCAGCAGATCGACAACCTTTCGCCGATCAAGCACAAGCGCTACATCCACCACTACAACTTCCCGCCGTTCTGCACCGGTGAGACGGGCCGCGTAGGCTCCCCGAAGCGCCGCGAAATCGGTCACGGGCACCTGGCGGAGATGGCGCTGGAATCTCAGCTGCCCTCCCGCGAGGAGTTCCCCTACGCGATTCGCCAGGTATCCGAGACGATGGGCTCCAACGGCTCTTCGTCGATGGGGTCCGTGTGCGCCTCCACGCTGTCCCTGCTGAACGCTGGCGTGCCCCTCAAGAACCCGGTGGCCGGTATCGCCATGGGCCTTATCTCCGCGAAGGTGAAGGGCAAGGTCAAGTACGTGACGCTCACGGACATTCTCGGTGCCGAGGATGCGCTGGGCGACATGGACTTCAAGGTGGCCGGTACGCGCGACTACGTGACCGCGCTGCAGTTGGACACCAAGCTGGACGGCATTCCCGCCGATATTCTGGACGGCGCACTCTCGCAGGCCAAGGATGCTCGCCTGGCCATCCTGGACCTCATGCAGGAAGCCATCCCGGAGCCTGATGACATGGCTCCGACGGCGCCCCGCGTGCTCACGGTGCAGATTCCGGTGGACAAGATCGGTGAGGTAATCGGGCCGAAGGGCAAGATGATCAACACGATCCAGGATGAGACGGGCGCGGACATCACCGTGGAGGATGACGGTTCCGTGTATGTGGCATCGACGGATGGTGCTTCCGCCGAAGCGGCGCGCGACCGCATTAATGCGATTGCCAATCCGCAGTTGCCGAAGGCGGGGGAGCGCTACGTGGGCACGGTTGTTAAGACCACCACGTTTGGTGCGTTTGTGTCGCTGACGCCGGGCCGCGATGGCCTGCTCCACATCACGCAGATTCGCCGCCTGGTGGGTGGCAAGCGCGTGGAGAACGTGGAGGATGTGCTCAACGTGGGCGACAAGGTGGAAGTGGAGATCGGCGAGGTTGATTCGCGCGGAAAGATCTCCCTCCTGGCCGTGGTTGAGGATGCCGAAGCGGATAACGAAGGCGATCGTGAGGGTGCCGCGGAGCCGGAAGCTGACGATCACGAGGATGAGGCGCCTCGTACCCGTTCTCGGCGCCGCGAGGGTGGCCGTACGCGGGCTCGCCGGCGCACGCACGTGGAGCACGATGAGGATGCGAATGAGGACGCAAAGGTGGAGGCCGATGATTCGGACGACGCCGAAGTGGAGCGTCCGGCTCGCACCGCTCGCGGTTCGCGTGGATCCCGTGGTAGCCGCGGGTCCCGTGGCGGGACGCGGCGTCGCCGCCGCACGCGCACCGAGGAGTAAGGCGCGCTAAATGGGGGGTGCCCCGGCCGATACGGCCGGGGCACCCCCCATATTCAGCGCTTACGTCCGCCTAGCCAATCGTGGCCACCAGGCGCCCGTGCACCTGGCCCGCCTTCAGCCGCTCTAGGCCGTCCGGGATGTCCTCGAAGCCAATCTCCGTGATGGTTGGATTGAGCTTTCCCTGCGCCATGAGCTCGTAGATGCCGGCGATATCGGCCTTGGACCCACCGTTGGAGCCCTTGAGCTCGCACTGGTTGAGGATGAGCGACTTCGTATTAATCGCTGCCTCCAACCGGCCCATGCCCACCAGTACTACGCGACCGTCGCGACGAATGACGTCAACGGCGTCGGCAGTGGTGGTACCGAAGCCCGCGAAGTCAACGATCACGTCAAAGGTGACCTCCGGGAAATCCTTGATCGAGGCGCGAACGTCTTTCGCGCCGGCGGCCCGCGCGTCGTCCCAAATGTCCCTGTTAATCTCCGCGACGTACACCGTGGCGCCCGTGATGACGGCCACGCGCGCACCAATCTGACCGAGCCCGCCAAAACCGATGATGCCGACGGTGTCGCCGGCCTTGATCTTGCCGTTCGTGATGACCGCCGCGTAGGAGGTCATGCCGGCGTCCGTGGCCGCGGCGCCCTGGGCGAAGGAAATTTGGTCCGGCATCGGTACCAGGTCAGCCGCCTCGACGGCCATGTACTCGGCGAAACCGCCGTCGAATCCGTAGCCGGGTGCGCCGTTCTTCGCGCCCTCGGCGGTAGGGCACACGCCCACACGGTCGCCAACCTTGAAGTCCGTGACGCCCTCGCCGAGCTCCACAATTTCCCCTGCATTTTCATGGCCGATGGTGATCGGAGTGTGCGCGAGGAGCGGCATCCAGCCCTCGTCCTCCATGACACCGACATCCGAGTGGCACAGACCGGCCGCCCTCATTTTGAGTAGAACCTCACCGGGTGCGGGGGTGGGGACGGGGATGTCCGCCAGCTGTAGCGGTTCGTGCGTTGCGGTAAATTGCCAGGCTTTCATAGTTCTCCTTTGAACGATGGTGAGGCTACCTCAAGTCCATTGTATCGGCGGGGTATCGGGACTCCGGGCAGTATTGGTTGGACTCGGATAGAGACCGGAACGCATGCACCGGATTAAGAGCAGCGGCCCACTTTCGACAAAAAGTGGTGCCCGCCAATCGGCGGGCACCACGTCATTCAGGCTAATTTGTCAGCGTTACTTATCAGAGCCTGACGCCGAAGGATTAATGTGCTCCTCCGGGTTATCGAAACGCTCCTTGTCGAAGCGCATCGGGCCGTTGGAACCAGGCAGCGAGTCCATACCAGGGGCCTTGACGTTGCCACGCACACCCGGATCAATACCGCGCTGCTTGGAGAGCGCAACCTGCTGCTCCGCACGGCGGGATTCGAGGATCTGCTGATTCTTCAATACCACATTCTTCTTGAGCGGGTAGAGGAAAATGAGTGCCAGAGCCACGGCCAGGCACAGCACGCCGGGCAGCAGGTTAGTGAGCATGTAGATCGAATTGATTACGCTATCGGCCTGGGCTGCGCCGGCCTTGGCTCCCGCGGAGTCGTAGCCGATCCAGGTGAGCGTCTGGCCAGCAAGCCAGCCGGCGAGAGCCTGACCGAGCTTACGAGCCCAGGAGTACACGGCGTAAGTGGTGGCGTCGTCGCGCTGGCCCGTGTGCACCTCGTGGTCGTCAATAACGTCCGTGACAAACGCCCACACGAGGTAGTTGAACACGAAGATGCAGAACATGGCGACCGCGTAGAAGATGGTCCACAGCACGGCGCTCTTGATGTGCATGAAGTAGGCGACGATGAATACCGCGCCGCCAATAATCATGAAGACAATGCCAACCTCGGCCTTGCCCCACCGCTTGGCCATCGCGGGGGCCAGCACAATGAGGATGATGGCGGGTAGCGAGCCGGCGAGGGCCGCGGCGCTCTGAGCCTTCGGAGCCTCGAACCAGGAGAGGAACAGGTAGCTCATCATGGAGTTCATGAACAGCATGGCAAGCAGCAGAAGTAGGGCCGCCACGATGAGGCCGAGCAGAGCACGGTTGGAGAAGACGGACTTGAGCATCGCGCCGACGCTCGGGCGCTTGGCGCCTTCCACCTCGGTCGGGTGCACGCGCTCTTCAACGTTGTGGTAAGTGATCGTGTAGCAGAGGACTGCCAGGATGGAGCAGGCCACCGCCGCGATGGTCATCCGGCTGCCCACCATGACGGATACGCCAGCGGAGTTCTTTGTCATCGCAAAGAGCGGAATAACAGCGGTGATGACCGCGGAAGCAAGGGTGGAGCCGGTCGAACGCCACACGGATAGCTGAGCGCGATCATTCGGATCCGAGGACACCACGGAGGCCATGGAGCCGTAGGGGATGTTGATGGCTGAGTAGCAGAAGCTGCCCCACAGGAAGTAGGTAATGCACATCCACAGCACGCGGCCGCCGTAAGAGTTGAAATCAGCCACGAAGGACATGTACATGAGAGCGGAGGAGATGGCTACCGGGAGGGCGAACCACTTAATCCAGCGCTTGAATTTGGTGCCGTGATTCTTGACCGAGAGGCGGTCAACGATGATGCCGATCGCTACATCCACGAACGCGTCAAGAAGACGCGCAATGAGGAGCAGGATGCCGACGTGCGCGGCTTCGATCCCAACAACATTGGTGAAGAACACCAGGAAGAACGACGACTGCAGAATGAAGGTGAAATCGTTGCCGAAATCGCCAAACATGTAGCCGATCTTGTCGCGAATACCAAACGGGCGAACGCTCGGTACGCCGGCCGATTGACTCATTATTGCTACCTCCTACAAGCACCCTTGCTTGGATATCAAACCCTTTTGCGGGTTAATACTTGAACTTTCGCGCGTCCGCTGACGGCAAAAATGCAGTTGCCATCTGTTGCATGCGGAATTTTCGTGACCTCGCGCCACATGCCGCGGCGCTGGGACTAAAGGCCAACTCTGGAGTTCTTGGCGTGTATACGTATCGCGTTGCCTGGCGGATTATGGCCGCGTGCGGGGCTGGTACCCGCGTCCGTCCATCCATGCCCTTTCTAGCCGGATTGACTCCCACGCCCGATCCGTCCACTGGCCCGCCCACCGTCCACCGGCCCACTATTCATGCAACAACCGGCAACTCCCCGTCCGCACGGAACCGTTCGAAACAATAGAGATGTCCGTTACAACATGTGAAAGGTAAAGGTGCCTCATGCTGAGAGTCCGCGATTCAATCTCGCGCCACTCCACGGTGTTGGATGGTGTGTGGAACTTCAAGGTGGACTGGGATAACAACGGCCTGGAGAACAATTGGGCCGCCGCCCCGCTGGTGGATCCGATTACTATGCCGGTTCCCGCTTCCTACAACGACATCACCGTGGATACCAAGATCCACGACCACGTGGGCTACGTATTCTACGAGCGCACGGCGTTTGCGCCGCTATACGGCGACGATCGCCTCATCCTCCACTTTGGTTCCGTCACCCACGAGGGCGTGGTGTTCGTGAACGGTACGGAGGTGGCTCGCCACACGGGCGGCTACCTGCCGTTTGAAGCGGACATCACGGACTATGTGAACCCGGGCGAGGAGTTCCGCCTCACCGTTGCCGTGGACAACCGCCTCTCCTGGCAGACCATCCCGCCGGGGCTGGTAACCAAGGATGATTCCGGCAACGACAAGCAGATCTACTGGCACGATTTCTATAACTACGCGGGCATTCACCGCTCCGTCACGCTCTATACGCGTCCGGCCGTCCACGTCTCCGACGTGACGATCACTACCGGTATCGATGGGGCGGACGGGACCGTCACGTACGACGTCGTCGCTGAGGGTGCCGCGAGCGTCAAGGTGCGCGTACTCGACGCGTCCGGTCAGGAAGTGGCCGCCGCCGAAGGTGCCCATGGCGAGGTGCGCGTGGAAAACGCGGACTTCTGGGCGCCGGGGCACGGTGCCATGTACGGCCTGGAGATCACCGCCGACGGTGACGTGTACGTCCAGCCGTTCGGCATCCGCACGGTCGAGGTAAGCAAGGGTCAGTTCCTCATTAACGGCAAGCCGTTCTACTTCCGTGGCTACGGCCGGCACGAGGACAACAACACGGTTGGCAAGGGCCACTCGGATGCGCTCATGATCCACGATTACGAGATCATGAAGTGGCAGGGCGCGAACTCCTTCCGTACCTCCCACTATCCGTACGCGGAAGAGGAGATGGACTACGCGGACGAGCAGGGCTTCGTGGTCATTGACGAAACCCCGGCCGTGGGTATTAACATGGGCATCGGCGGCGGTATTGCCGGCGCGCAGGGCTACACCACGTTCTCGCCGGACACGGTCAATGACGCCACCCGCGAGGTGCACGCCCAGGTGATCCGTGATCTCATTGCGCGCGATAAGAACCACCCGTCCGTGGTGATCTGGTCCATCGCCAATGAGCCCGAATCGGACACGGACGCCTCCTATGACTACTTCAAGCCGCTCGCTGCGGTCGCCCGCGAGGCTGATCCCACCCGCCCGATTTCCTACACCAACGTGATGATGGCACCGGCGGACAAGGACAAGATCGCCGAGCTCTTCGACGTCGTGATGCTCAATCGCTACTTCGGCTGGTACCTGGACACGGGTAACCTGCAGGACGCGGAGAAGCACCTGCGCGAGGAGCTAGACAAGTGGGTGAAGCGCCTCCCGGATCATCCGATCATCTTCACCGAGTACGGCCCGGACACGATGGAAGGCAATTCGGACTTCTTCCGCCGCCCGTGGTCCGAGGAATTCCAGATCGACAACATCGGCATGTTCCACCGCGTCTTCGACGATTACGCCAATGTGGTGGGCGAGCAGATGTGGAACTTCGCTGATTTCCAGACCACCCCGGGCATCATGCGTGTGGGCGGCAACAAGAAGGGCATGTTCACCCGCGATCGCAAGCCGAAGCCGAACGCATACGTGGTGCGTGATCGCTGGCTCGCGATGAAGGAGAAGCTCGGCTTCTAGTTTCGCCGGCTTTCACGACGTCGGTGCCCGGATGCGCCCGGCTCGGCGTCGATTCCTGGCCCGCCCCGGCCCAGCCGGGGCGGGTGGGCCTGCTACGCTCCTACAATCGGGATGAGTAGTAGGAGGGCGCATGGGCACTCGCGTGACGATCTATGACGTGGCAAGGGAAGCGGGCGTATCCGCCTCGACGGTATCCCGGGCGCTTTCGCGCCCCGGACGTGTAAGCCTTGAAACAGCGAGCCGTGTCCACGAAGCGATGGACGCCCTCGGTTACCGGCCCCGTGTTGCTAGTTTTTCCGGTGCTACATCCACCCATCTGGTGCTCTTTGCCGTACCGGACATATTTTTCCCGATTTACCGGGAACTCGTGGCGGGATTCACCGAGGCCATGAAGGGGGCGGAGCTTACTCCGCTCTACGTAGAATCAGACGCCTCCCGCGCACTCGAATGGGAGGCGCTTTCCCGCATAGTAAAAACCGTGGACGGACTGGTGGTGGCCACCTCGGTGCTTTCCTCCGCACAGCTGGTGCAACTGGGTAAGCAACGCCCCCTTGTGCTGGTGCATCGAGCAGAAAAAGGCATCTACTCGGTGACCTCCGATACCGCGGCGGGGGTGGACGCCGTCGTCGATGCGCTGAAAAAACGCGGACACCGCTCGCTCACCTTTATTTCTGGCCCCGAATCACTCTGGCTAAGCGGTGTACGGTGGCGCCTCACCCAGGATGCGGCCGCGCGTGGAGGCCTGGAGTGCCGGCGCATTTCCGCGGGTGTCATGGACCGGGATGTGGGAAAGCGCGTATTTGCGGCCTGGTCCAAGCATCCCACCACGGCCGTGTTTGGCTACAACGACGGTTATGCGGCCGCATTCTTGCAGGAGGCTGAGCGGCAGGGCGTGCGCGTCCCGGAGGACGTGTCCGTGGTGGGGATTGATTCCTCGCGGCTGACGGCGGCCACCACCCCGAGGCTTGCCTCGCTGAATCCGTCGAATTGGGAAATTGGGCGCCGCGCCGGCACATTCATGCGCTTTTTGCTGGACCACCGCTCCGCGGCAAAACCCGAGAACGCGCTGGTGCCCATGCGTCTGGACATGCGTGAGAGCCTGGGGACGGCACCGCACGCAGACGGTACGCGCTAAATTCCGGGCCGCCATCGCGTCCAGACCCAAGAATGCCGGCACAGGTACGCGCTAGCGGCGGGCGAACGCGCGATGGATTGGCAAAAGCCGGGGCGTACACTGGGGCGATTAGTACGCAGTGAAAGGCAACAGTGAGCAGTTTTTCCGTGGCCTCGCTTCCTCTAGAGGCGGGTGCGCAATTCACCATTTCTGACGACGGCGCTCTCCTGCGCCGTTCCGTTCTCCCCGGCGGGGTGCGCCTCCTTACCTCGGCACTTCCGCATGTCCATTCGGCCTTTATTGGCTTCTGGGTGGGCGCAGGTTCGCGAGACGAAGCGCCGGGCACCTACGGCTCCACTCATTTTTTGGAGCACCTACTGTTTAAGGGCACGGGCCGGCGCACGGCCCTCCAGGTGTCCGAGGAATCCGATTACATGGGCGGCGCCTTTAACGCTGCCACCGGACGACAGCACACGGCCTACTACGGGCACGTATTCGAAGCGGACATGGGCCGTGCCGTGGATCTCCTGGCGGACATGGTCACCTCCGCCCGTCTGGATGCGCAGGATTTCGCCACTGAACGCGGAGTGATCCTCGAGGAGCTGGCCATGTATGCGGACGACGCCGCGGACGTCGCCCAGGAGCAGCTCCCGCAGCAGGTGTTCGGTTCCCATCCGCTCGGGCGCCCGGTGGGCGGCACGGCGGAGACGGTCCGTGCGCTGCAGCACGAGGCGTTACTTCGCCACTATCGCAGCGTGTATCGGCCCGAAGAACTGGTGGTGGTTGCGGCGGGCGCCGTGGACCATGACCGGCTGGCGGACATGGTGCTCACCGAACTGGCAAAGGGCGGGTGGGAGCTTCGCGACGACGCGGTGCCCGCGCCGCGTCGCCAGGTGAGCGATATTGATTATCCGGCGGGCACCACGGTCAGCCTCACGAGGGACGTGGAGCAGGCTGCCGTCACCTTCGGTGTGCCGGCCATCGCCCTGCAGGATTCGCGGCTCTCCACCGAATTCGCGCTCTCCACCATCCTGGGTGGGGGCACCTCCTCTCGTCTTTTCCAGGAAATCCGAGAAAAACACGGCTTGGCGTACTCCACCTACGCGTTCCCCGCCGCCTACCGTGAGGGCGGCCTGTTCGGCATGTTTGCCGCCTGCGCCCCGGCCGCAACGGAGGAAGTAGCCGGCATCATGAACGGCGAACTGGACCGTATCGCGCGTGATGGTGTGAGCGAGGCAGAAGTAGAATCCGCCTTCCGGCGTCAACGCGCGGATATCGTGTTTGATGGCGAACATATCGCCTCCACCATGAACCGCATGGCTACTTCGGAATTGGTGCGCGGTGAGCTCATCTCACAGCATGAACATGTTCGCCGCGCCCGGGCGGTGAACGCCGCGGATATTCAGGCGCTCGCGGTGGAACTGGCGGCGGGCCCGCGCTCCACGGTAACGGTCGGCCCGGCGAAATAGCGGAGGCGGGAGGCACTGGCGGCGACCGATTCGGACGGCGCGTGCGGTGGAATACCGCGACGGTCTCGCGGGCGCGGCCGCACTCGCGCGCACCCCGTTCGACGTCGGAAAATAACTACGTGAACCCCGGCCCACGGGCGTGCCTTTCGCCCGCGGCGTCGCACAATGTCGCGGCAACGTGTCACAATGGGACCTGTGAAAAAGAAGTCCAAGAAAAACCAAATTCCGGCGCTGAAGGATAACGCTGTACGTATAGTGCCGCTGGGCGGCCTTGAGGAGGTGGGCCGCAACTGCAACGTCCTGGAGTACCAGGGGCACCTCGTGGTGGTCGATTGCGGCGTGCTGTTCCCCGAATACGATCAACCGGGCGTGGACCAGATTCTGCCCAACATTGACTACCTCAAGAACCGTGTGGATGATATCGAGGCCATCGTGCTCACCCACGGCCACGAGGACCACATCGGCGCGGTGCCCTACCTGCTCAAGATGCGCAAGGACATCCCGGTGATCGGTTCCCAGTTCACCATTGCCCTGGTGGAAGCGAAGATGCAGGAGCATCACATCGTCCCCAACACCAAGGTGGTGGCGGAAGGGGACGTCAATAAGATCGGCCCCTTCGAATTCGAATTTATCGCCGTCTCCCACTCCATCCCGGACGCGCTGGCCGTGTTCGTGCGCACCCCGGAGGGCAACCTCCTCATTACGGGCGATTTCAAGATGGACCAGCTCCCCATTGACGGGCGCCTCACGGACCTGCGCGCCTTCGCGGCCGCTGGCGAAGAGGGCGTGGATCTTCTCATGATGGATTCCACGAATGCGGAGGTGCCGGGCTTTGTTGCCTCTGAATCCGATATCGCCCCGGTGATCGATGACGTGATCGGCAAGGCCACCGGCCAGGTAATGGTCGCCACGTTTGCCTCCCACGTGCATCGCGTGCAGGAGATCATTAACGCGGCCGCTCACCACGGGCGCCGGGTGGCCTTCGTGGGCCGCTCCATGGTGCGCAACATGGACATTGCAGAGGACCTGGGATTCTTGGACGTACCCGATGGTGTCCTCATCGACATGCGTGACATGAACTCGATCCCGGAGAACCGTCGCCTCTACATGGCCACCGGTTCCCAGGGTGAGCCTTTCGCCGTGGTCAACCGTGTGGCTAACCAGTCCCACCAGAAGATCTCCTTCGGTAAGGGAGACACGGTGCTACTGGCCTCCTCGCTCATTCCGGGCAATGAGACCTCCGTGTACCGCATGATCAACAATCTCATCGGCCTGGGCGTTAATGTGGTGAGCTCTCGCAACGCGCGCGTGCACGTGTCTGGTCACGCGGCGCAGGGTGAGCTGCTCTACGCCTACAACATCATCCAGCCGGCCTACGCCATGCCGATCCACGGTGAGACCCGGCATCTGGTGGCCTCCGGCTCTCTCGCCCTCAAGACGGGCGTGCCGCAGGATAACGTCATCATTGCCCGCAACGGTTCCGTCGTAGACATGGTGGATGGCGAATCGAAGATTGTGGGGCAGCTGGACTTCCACAACATCTACGTGGACGGTGGCTCCATTGGAGAGATCACGGACTCTGAACTCCAGGATCGCACCACGCTGGCCGAGGAGGGCTTCGTTGCCGTCATCGCCGTGGTTGACGGCCAGAGCCGCCAGATTGTTTCCGGCCCGGTTATTCAGGGCCGCGCGGTTGCGGAGGATGATTCGGTGTTCGACGCCGTTCTGCCCGACGTCACGGAGGCACTTCAGGATTCCCTCGAGAAGGGGGACGATACATACGGCATGCAACAGGCGATGCGCCGTTCGCTTGGCCGGTGGCTGGGCCGCAAGCTCCGCCGTTCTCCGTTGATTGTTCCGAAGATCGTCGAGGTCTAGGAGCATCAGGCAATCGGGGTTCCGCCCACCCGTGTGGCGTGCCACCCGGGTGGGCGGTGCTATGTCGACTAAGATTTATCTGTGGCTTCACGCAAATCCCGAACTCAACAGCGCGCGCCCCGGCAAGCTGCCGAGGCAAAGCGCGGCCTATCGCCGAACGCTCGCAACGGGTGGTTCCTGTTTTTCCTGGCGTTGGCCATCGTGGTGGCGCTGCGGGAATGGTTCGGGCTCTCCGGGTCACTCGGGACTCTACTTCATCATTTGACGGCGGCACCGGTGGGGGTGCTTTCCGTCATCTGCCCGCTGCTGTTTCTAGGCATTGCCATATTCGTGGTGGTGCCGGGATTATGGGCGGCCTCCAGCCGCGCCGCGCGTGGGCTTCTCCTCACGCTCATCGGCCTCACGGGCGTTATCCACGCAATTATTCAACCGGTCAGCCCGGGCGTGGACATCATGGGCGTTGAGCATGCCGGCGGGTTGCTTGGCTGGCTGGTGGGTGGCGCACTGACGCAGCTGCTCTCCCCATGGGGAGCCGTACCTGTGCTGGTGCTCCTCATCGTGTTCGCTGTGCTGTATATGTTCCGTATTTCCCTCGTGGACCTGTTTAGTGGCTTCGCGGACCGCGCCCGGCGCCACCAGCAGGAGCGCGAGGCCAGGCGTATTGATGCTGCGGACGCCGAGGCGGCCCGTTCCAAGCCCTATGAGAAGGCCGCAATCATTGAGGATGCCGATGATAAGTCGGTCCAGGATCGGGGAGCGGATGGCGAGGATGTGGGCGTGAAGCCCTCCCTCCTGGAACGCCGGCGCCAGAAGCGCGCCGCAAAAGCCGAGGCCAAGGCTGCTGACAGCGCCGCCACGAAGGTTATGAAGGACCTCAAAGATGCTGCGGCTAAGGCCGGCGATGACGCGGCGGAAGCGGCCGCCCCCACCGAGGTGCTGCCCGCCGCCACCAGGGTGCTTCCCAAACCCGTCAAGGCAAAGGCAAAGAAACCTCTTGCGGGCGTGGATCCGCAGGAAAGCGCGCCGGCGACGTCGGAACTGCCCGCCGCGGGACAGCAACTGGTCCTTGATTCCAACGTGTCCTACAAGCTTCCACCGCTGTCACTACTGAAGAAGGGACAGCCGTCGGCTTCGCACACGGCCGCGAACGACGCCGTCGTCGAATCACTGACGAAACTGTTCACGGACTTTGACGTGGATGCCCAGGTGGTGGGTTTCTCGCGCGGCCCGACGGTTACTCAGTACGAAGTGGAACTGGGGCCGGGCACCAAGGTGTCACGGATTACCCAGCTCTCGGCGGATATTGCCTACGCGGTGGCGTCCGCGGACGTGCGAATTCTCTCCCCGATTCCCGGGAAGTCCGCCATTGGCATTGAGATTCCGAATTCGGACCGCGAAACCGTGCTGCTGGGCGATGTGCTGCGCTCGGGCCCGGCGCAGAAGGACCGCCACCCGATGACGGTGGCTGTGGGCAAGAACGTCGAAGGCAAATTCGTGCTCACCAACCTGACTAAGATGCCCCACCTTTTGGTGGCCGGTGCGACGGGCGCGGGCAAGTCCTCGTTCATCAATTCGATGATCGTCTCTATCATGACGCGCGCTACACCGGATCAGGTGCGCATGATCCTGGTGGACCCCAAGCGCGTGGAATTCTCTATTTACGCGGGCATTCCGCACCTCATTACACCCATTATCACCAACCCGAAAAAGGCGGCCGAGGCCCTCGAATGGGTGGTAAAGGAAATGGACGCGCGCTACGACGACATGGCCACCTACCACTTCAAGAACATCGCGGAATTTAATGCCGCTGTACGTGCCGGAAAGGTGACGCCGAAGGATCCGGATCGCAAACTGGCGCCCTACCCCTACCTCCTCGTGGTGGTGGACGAGCTGGCCGACCTCATGATGGTGGCTCCCCGTGATGTCGAGGCTTCGATTCAGCGCATCACCCAGCTGGCGCGTGCAGCTGGTATCCATCTGGTGCTCGCTACGCAGCGGCCGTCGGTGGATGTGGTGACAGGCCTTATCAAGGCGAATATTCCCTCGCGGCTTGCGTTCATGACCTCATCCCTGGCGGATTCGCGCACCATTTTGGACGGCTCTGGTGCGGAAAAGCTGATTGGCCAGGGGGATGCGCTGTTTATGCCGGCCGGCGCCTCGAAGCCGATTCGTCTCCAGGGCGCCTGGGTGGATGAGGATGAGATTGAGGGCGTCGCCAATTTTGTGCGCGATCAGCTTCAGCCCCAGTACCGCCCCGATTTTGAGGCCACGGTGGAGGCATCCAAGCAGCAGAAAAAGCAGCGCGAGGAGATCGGCGACGACCTCGACACACTCCTGCAGGCCGCCGAAATCGTTATCACCACCCAGTTCGGTTCCACCTCCATGCTGCAGCGCAAGCTGCGTATCGGTTTCGCGAAAGCCGGCCGCATGATGGACCTCCTGGAGCAGTACGGAATTGTGGGGCCCTCCGAGGGTTCCAAGGCGCGCGATGTCCTGGTGACCGACGAATACCTTGAGGATGCGCTCGCCGTATTGCGCGGGGAGAAGGAAGACATTTTCGACGACGCCGCCAGCGGCACCCCGACCTCCGGTAGCGCGGAAGAAGAACGTACCGGCGGGGACGGCACTGTAGCTGCGGCTGCAAACGGGGACGACAGCAAGGGTGGCGGTGCCGGGAACGGTGGGGCGTCCTATGACCGGTACGCCGAAGACCCATTGGCGGAGCACGAAACGGACGTGGAGGATACCTGGTATGACGATCCGGGTGCGGAGGGATCTAGCGGAGAAGACGCCTGGCAATTAACGGGGCGTCGGTAGGCGGGATCGGGTGCGGCCAGGTAATTGACGCGTCCGGAGTCGAGTCAGCACAGGTAGGCTGACATGCATGAGTGATCCGCAGGGTAATTTTTGGCGCGTGAAGCCGGGGGAGCAGGCGCCAACGTGGAACATCGCCAACATGGTGACGGTGGTTCGCGTGATACTGATCCCGCTGTTCATCTGGGCGTTTTGGGAGCCGGAGCCGGTGGGGCGCGGATTGATTGCGTTTGCGATTTTCGCACTGGCCGCCGGGACCGATAAGGTGGACGGCCAGCTGGCGCGCTCGCGGAACCTCATCACAGATTTTGGCAAGCTCGGTGATTCCATTGCGGACAAGGGCCTTATCGCGGTGGCGCTCATTATGCTGTCGGTTCACGGCATGCTGTGGTGGTGGGTGACCATTCTGGTGATTGCTCGTGAAGTGTTCATTACCGCCATGCGGCTCTCAGTGGTGAAAAAAGAGGTCATGGCGGCCGGCTGGCACGGCAAGGTGAAAATGGCGTTTCAGTGCCTCGGGGCCGGGTGCCTAATTTTCCCGCAGTATGCCTGGCCCTGGGAATGGCTCACCCAGCTGGGCCTGTGGATTGGGTGGATTCTGGTGGGCGTATCGCTATATATGTCACTGGTATCCGCGGTGGAATACACGCGGGATGCACGCCGTATTCGCGGAGAATGAGGAGTGACATGAGTGACGTGGTAGAGGCGCTCATGAAGCGGCTCATGGAGCGCGAGATTACGCTTGCGTGTGCAGAATCGCTCACGGGTGGTTTACTGGCGGCCAGCATTGTGACCGTTCCTGGGGTTTCGGCGATTTTCCGCGGTGGGGTGGTTTCCTACGCCACGGATATCAAGGCCTCTGTGCTGGGTGTATCGGTGGAGCGGCTCAGGGAGACCGGTGCCGTTGATGGGCAGGTGGCCCTCGACATGGCACGCGGCGCCTGCCGTGTGCTCTCTGCTGACGTGGCGCTTGCTACCACGGGCGTGGCGGGACCGGGGCCCAGTGAGGGTAAACCTGCCGGCACCGTGTGGATTGCCATAGCGGGCAGCTTGGGGGAGGAGGCCCGGCTATTGCGTCTCAGCGGTTCCCGATCCGAAATTAGGCGGGACACCGTGAACGAGGCGTTCCGGCTGCTCGGTACACATCTCATGCTGCCAGAGCAGTAGGAAAGCTGAGCAGTAGGAAAAGTAGGGCCATTATGCGGAACATATCCAGAAAACTTTCAGGCGGGGATGTATTAATAACAACTGGAAATCAACCCGGGCGGCGGCGTGTTCGCTAGCTGGGGAACAAAATTGATATAGAAGCGTTGTGGTAAGTGATGACAATGGAAGAACGTACCGGCGTTACCCGGAAGAATGAGCTGACCGGCCGCACGTATGTGGCGCGTGGATCTCACCAGGCGCTCCTGCGTGAGGAACTGGGTGAGGTACTGCGTAGCTATCGACAGCGCCAGGGACGTACGCTGCGGGAAGTTTCCTCGGATGCCCGTGTGTCACTGGGGTATCTCTCAGAGGTTGAGCGTGGTCAGAAGGAAGCATCCTCGGAGCTCCTTGCCTCGATCGCGCGGGCCCTTAATGTTCCACTCAGCCACGTGCTTCGCCTGGTGGCGGATCGTATGGATCTGTCTGAAGGACGGGTCCCACCGTATATGCGCGTGCCGGATTCTGTACCGGACTCCATGGTGCAGGCGGAGATGGCGGCGCTGAACTAAAGCGTTGCTCGCTGCTGGTATTGGGCGTGTGATGGTTGAACGCGCGCTAGTAAAGGCAGCGATTGGGATCGCTTCGTGGAGGGGTGTGGGCGAGACTCGCGAGTCTCGCCCACACCCCTCTGCTTGCACTGATATGTCGCCTACTCTAGGATCCGGGCGTGGTGCCGCCGTCGGCGATGGTGAGAAGGAGAGACATGCGAGAGTCAGAGTTTTGGGCCGCCATCGACTATGTGTACCCGCGTGGGCGTGGACGTTCGCTGGCGCAGGATCTGGTGCTCTCTGCCCTCGGCGAACGCTCGCCTCAGCAGGCCCTGGACGACGGCGTTGATCCCCAACGCGTGTGGGATGCGATCGTGGCTGTGCAGGATCTTCCTGAGCATTACAGGTTCATTCATCGGCTAAAACCTGAGGATCGCCAGGAACTGGGAATGTAGTAAGCATTGGCACCGAACCGGGCGGTTTCCGGCGCCGTGGTGAGTAGCGGTGATGAGCGTCGTGAGTATGAGGCTCGCACTCGAACAAGTGTTCGGTTTAGACTTATGCACAGATTCTGCCGTGCATGTGTTTCCCACAGGGGAGCGACGGAGCGGTTTTATGTCGCAGGTCGGGCATAACGTGAATCTTGAGGTGGCTCGGAGAGGGCCGGCCTTATTAAAGGACCTGGACTGTTCATGTTCTGGAAGGAGCTCCGGTGGCTGAGAAGAAGCAAGAAGACCGCCAGAAGGCGGTGGATGCCGCGTTGGCGCAGATCGATCGCCAGTTCGGCAAGGGAAGCGTAATGCGTCTGGGCGATCACCCGCATGCGCGTGTGGCCGTCATTCCCACGGGTTCCATCGCCCTCGATATCGCACTGGGCATTGGTGGATTGCCGCATGGCCGCGTGGTGGAAATCTACGGCCCGGAATCTTCCGGAAAAACTACGGTGGCATTGCATGCCGTGGCCAATGCGCAGAAGGCCGGAGGGATCGCCGCGTTCATTGACGCGGAGCACGCACTGGATCCGGAATACGCCAAGCGGCTTGGAGTGGATACGGATGCGCTGATCGTGTCCCAGCCGGATACGGGTGAACAGGCCCTGGAGATCGCGGATATGCTTATTCGTTCCGGCGCTATTGACATTGTGGTTATCGATTCGGTGGCCGCGCTGGTGCCAAAGGCGGAAATTGAAGGCGAAATGGGGGATTCCCACGTGGGTCTTCAGGCTCGCTTGATGAGTCAGGCACTACGTAAAATGACCGGCGCGCTTTCGTCCACCGGAACAACGGCTATCTTCATTAATCAGCTGCGCGAAAAGATTGGCGTATTCTTTGGTAATCCCGAAACCACCACCGGTGGTAAGGCGCTCAAGTTCTACTCCTCGGTACGCCTGGATGTGCGCCGTATTGAGACGCTTAAAGATGGTGGCCAGGCCATTGGTAATCGCACCCGCGTCAAGGTGGTGAAGAACAAGATGGCGCCGCCCTTCAAGCAGGCCGAATTTGACATGATCTACGGGGAAGGTATCTCGCGTGAATCCAGCCTGTTGGATATGGGCGTGGAACAGGGCGTGGTACGTAAGTCTGGTGCCTGGTACACCTACGAGGGCGATCAGCTAGGTCAGGGTAAGGAAAAGTCCCGCCAGTTCCTTCGCGATAACCCAGATCTTGCCGCGGAGATTGAGGATAAGATTCTCCGTGCCGTGGGTATCCGCGGGGGCGATGAAGCCACGGACCAGGAGGACGTTAAGAAGGCGGGTACCGCCAACTCGAATGCGAAGTCCGCTGCGAAACCGAGTACAGGAAGTGCGAAATCCAAAGGCGCGGCCAAGGCGCCTGCGAAGGGTGCTACCGGGCAGAAAACTACCGAAACCGTGGATTTCTAAGTGACTGATTTCTTCGATCCGGACAGGGCACGGCGCGGGCGGCGCCGCACCCGCCGGAGTATTGCCGATTTGCCGCGAGAGCAGCAATTGGCAAAGGCTCGGGACATCGTCTACCGGCAGCTGGGGGACATGGATCGCAGCCGTGCGGAGCTTGATGGTGCACTCAAACGCCGGGAGGTACCCGAGGACGTTCGTGAGGAAATCCTCGCGAAATTCGTACGCGCGGACCTGGTGAACGATGAACGCTTTGCCCGTTCCTTTGTGCACATGCATATCTCACGCACCTCGCGTCGCGCCCTGCGGCAGAAACTGGCACGGAAAGGCGTAGAACGCGGCATCATCGAAGCCGCGCTGGAGGAAGTGGAGCCCGAGGCAGAGTTTGATGCGGCTGTATCGATTGCCGAAAAGAAACTCCGTATCGCTTCAGGCAACCCGGACACGTTGGAGCGGCGTACATTCGCCGCATTGGCGCGGCGCGGCTTCGCACCCGCTCTGGTTAGCGCGGCGCTTCGGCAGGCCAGAGAAAACCTGGAACGTGGTGATAGCGGCATGGCAGGAGGCTGGGCATGACCATTATCGGAATTGTTGGGCCCACGGCCTCTGGAAAAACGGGTGCGTCCATAGCGCTCGCCGAGCTACTGGGAGGACGGGATCGCGTAGAGATCATTTCGGCGGATGCCATGCAACTTTACCGCGGCATGGATGTGGGTACGGCGAAGGTGACGGCTAGCGAGGCGCGGGGTATACGGCACCATCAGATTGATGTGCTGGATATTTCTGAGTCCGCCTCCGTCGCGGCCTATCAGCGTCACGCTCGGAAAGATCTCGCCGACATTGAGAAGCGGGGTCGCACTCCACTGGTGGTGGGCGGCTCCGGGCTCTATGTGTCGGGACTACTCGATGAGCTTCGTTTTCCGGGCTGGGATCCTGACATCCGTGGGCAGCTTGAGCGGGAATGGGAGGACGATCCGGCGGCCCTGCGAGCTGAATTGCGCGCCACAGACTTCGAGGCCTATCGCCGTGTGGATCTATGCAACCCGCGCCGAGTGATTCGGGCCCTGGAGGTCATTCGCTTGACCGGGGAACGTTTCACTCCCGTATTCCCGCGGCATACTTTCCATTATCCGGATGTGCGAATTTTTGGTATTCACCGGCCAAAAGATGAGCTGGAGGCGGCCATCGCCACACGCACGCAACAGATGCTGGCGGGTGGGCTTATTGAAGAGACGCATGCACTGCTGGATCGCGGGCTTCGCACCGCACCGACAGCCGCCCGCGCCACCGGGTACCGGGAAGCGATTGCCGTTATCGATGGACGTATGAGCATAGAGGAGGCGGGAGCCTCCATTTCGCGGGCCACGCGCCGCCTGGCGAAGAAACAACGAACGTGGTTTGGTGCGGATCCGCGTATTGAATGGATCAATCCGGAAAGAGGGAATCCGGCGGAACAGATAGCCGAGCGCCTGGCGTAGGACGGTGATGCTATTTCAGGGCTGGCAGTGTGTGAGGCGGCCGGGGCGAGGATTCACCGGTCGAGCCGCGCTGCCGGCCGGCGGGCAAGGGTCTAGAGCACCGGGTGGTCCACTGTGGCCGCCGGCTTGGCCTCTAACCGCGCACCGTGCGCAGTACTCGGAAGCCCTTCTGACTGGCCAGTTTTTCGGTGGGGTAGCCCTGATCGGTGAGCCAGGAGGCAAGCGAATCGGAACCTAGATTGCGCTGGACCACGCAGTACGCTTCGGCGTCGTCGGAAAGACGGGAGAACCAGGTGAGCAGAAGCTTGTGGAGGGCCTCCTTACCTATGCGCACGGGCGGATTCGACCAGATGAGTGAGATGCGGCGGTTGCCAAGTCGATCCAAAGCGCTATCGGGATCAAGCACCACCGGCGAAAAGCCGGCCGCGGCGGCGTTCTGGGCGGCAAGATGACGGGCGCGCTCATTGGTGTCCACGGCCCATACCTCGGCGGTGGCGGGAAGTTCGGCGGCAAGGGCCAGCGTAATTGGTCCCCAGCCGCACCCGAGATCCAGCGCGATACCGCCGGCGGGCAGACCGGGTGCCGGTACCTTCCGCAGGAGCACCTCGGTGCCTCGGTCCAGTCGGTGACCGGAAAACACCCCGGTGTCTCCCGTCACCTGGTAGACGTTGCCACGCAGGGTCACCGGATACGAGTGGGGATGTGAGGGAGCGTCAGGATGCTCGGAGAAATAGTGCGACACGGGGTCAGTGTACCGGCGTGGCGGGCGGTGAACGGCAATGCTGCTGAGCGAACGGCACCATGGACGTTGGCGGTGCGGCGGGCGGCGGCGCGTTTCACGGCGGATCCGTGGTGGAACAGCCCTGCGTGGCGGGTAGTAGACATGAGACGATAGGACGGTATGAAAACGAAGAACGAATCGGTGGATATTCGGAGTCGGCGCGGCACGGCATTACAGGCAGATCCGGCCTATGCGGGCCGGTGGGCCGGTAATGCCCTCGACAGGGAGGAACGCTCCTCCCTTCAGCGCGTGCAGGGACTCGAAGCTGGTGTGGAGCGCGAGGAAGGCATTGAGCTTGAATACCGCCAGGTACGGCTGGAGCGCGTGATCCTGGTGGGCATTTACGCCGATTCGCGGGAGAAAGCCGAGGAATCGCTGCGGGAGTTGGCGGCTCTTGCTGATACGGCGGGTTCCGTGGTTCTTGCGGGCGTCATTCAGCGTCGCGAGGTGCCGGACCGGGCCACCTACCTGGGGAAAGGCAAAGCCCAGGAACTCAAGGACCTCGTGGCAAGCGAAAAGGCGGATACGGTCATCGTGGACACCGAACTGGCGCCCTCCCAACGCCGCGGGCTGGAGGACGTGGTGGGCGTTAAAGTTATTGATCGTACCGCGCTCATCCTCGATATTTTCGCTCACCACGCCAAGTCTCGGGAGGGCAAGGCGCAGGTGGAACTAGCGCAGCTCGAGTACCTACTCCCCAGGCTGCGCGGCTGGGGCGAATCGATGTCCCGGCAGGCGGGCGGCCAGGTGGCAGGCGGTGCCGGTATCGGCTCCCGTGGCCCCGGCGAAACTCAGCTCGAATTGGATCGCCGCCGTATTCGCTTCCGCATGGCCAAGCTCCGCCGGGACATTAAGAAGATGAAGCCTGCGCGAGATACTCGGCGTGCCGAGCGCGTGCGCCAGGGCGTGCCGTCCGTGGTAGTGGTGGGATATACGAACGCGGGTAAGTCCTCGCTGCTCAATACGCTCACGCATTCGGACGCGCTGGTGGAGAACGCGCTATTTGCCACGTTGGATCCGACCGTACGGCGCACCACCTCGCCGTCGGGCAGGGAATACACCATCACGGACACCGTGGGATTTGTGCGCAATCTCCCCACCCAGCTGGTGGAGGCGTTCCGCTCCACGCTGGAGGAAGTGGCCGGTGCGGACCTATTGCTGCACGTGGTGGATGCCTCGAATGCGGACCCGATGGCACAGGTGGCAGCGGTCCATGAGGTACTTGCCGGTGTGGACGGCGCCCTCGATGTGCCAGAGCTGATCGTTGCCTCCAAGATTGACATTGCGCCGGCAGCGGCTGTTGCCGCGCTCCGCTCTACGTTCCCGCATACCATGCCGGTTTCGGTGGTCACCGGTGCGGGCATCGACGCACTTGAGGAAGCGATTGACGAGCGCCTGCCCCGGCCTGCGGTCGAAGTGCGCGCGGTGGTGCCCTTCAATCGTGGTGACCTTATCTCGCGCATCCACGAGGAGGGCGAATTGCTCGATGCTGATACGTACGAGAGCGACGGCACGCTTATTCATGCCTATCTCACGCCCGCTCTGGCCGGTGCGCTCGATGAGGCCGGCATCGAGATGATCCATGAGTGAGAGCCAGGACGCCGGGCGGAGTACAGACGCGAATGCGGACGACGTCGAACCCGGCACGGAGACGAGCGGGAACCCGGTAGCGGATAACGCGGTGGACCAGATTCTGGATGCCATCGTGAGTGAACTGGGCGGGCGGCGCCGCGAAGGCCAGGACAAGATGGCGCACGCGGTGAGTGATGCGCTGGAAAACGAGGGCCATCTCCTGGTCCAGGCCGGTACGGGCACCGGAAAATCCATCGGATACCTTGCGCCGGTGGCAGAGTGGACCACCCGGACGGGGAAGCGCGCCATTGTCTCCACGGCAACCCTGGCGCTTCAGCGTCAAATCCAGCTCAGTGACGGGCCGCGTGTGGCCGACGCGGTAGAGAAGGAAACCGGTAAGCGCCCGGAGATTGCCGTGCTTAAGGGCTGGAACAACTACGTGTGTCTGCGGAAGGCAGGAGGCGGCTATCCGGAGGAGGATGCACTCTTCTCCCGCGATGAGGGCGAATTTGGTGCCTCGGCGCTCGGCACCGAGGTGGTGCGTGCGCGCGAGTGGGCGATGAGTACGGATACCGGGGATCGAGACGATATGGTGCCCGGTGTCTCGGACCGTGCCTGGCGGCAGGTGTCCATTGATAAAACGGAGTGCGTGGGAGCGAAGTGTCCACTGCGCGACGCCTGTTTCCCCATGGCAGCTCGGGCCGCAGCGGCGGACGCCGATATCGTGGTGACCAATCATTCCATGCTGGGCGTGCAAGCGGGCGGTACCCCGGTACTGCCGGACGCGGACGCCGTCGTGGTAGATGAGGCGCACGCGCTCGCGGACCGCGTGACCTCGCAGCTCACCGTGAGTATTTCACGCGGCGAACTCGCGGGCCTGGCGCGGGTGTTACGCGCTTCAAAGATCGAGGCGGTTCATCTTGAGGAGGCCGGTACCGCGTTTGGGAAGGCCGTTGAGGAGGTGCCGGAGGGGCGGCTGGCGCAGCTTCCCGACGCCGTTATTGATGCGCTCATGGTTGTGCTCCGGACGCTGCAAACAGCCCAGGACGACGTGGCGGGACTGCCGAACGGGACGGATACGCAGGCGGCCACGAAGGCCGTGGCGCGCACGCGTGTAACAAACATGGTGAGTGTGGTGGAGAATCTTCTCTCCGACGACGCTCGCGACGGTGCGCTCGTGCCGTGGATCCGGCGGGACCAGGATGACCGCACAGTGCTCTACCTGGCGCCGCTGGACGTATCCGCGCCCATGGCCGATGCCTTATTTGAGGATCGTCCTGTGGTGCTCACGTCCGCTACGCTCAAGCTGGGCGGCAAGTTTGATCACGTGGCACGCGCAACGGGGTTGGACTACCCCTCGCAGGGACCGTGGCGCGGCATCGACGTCGGCACACCGTTCAATTATCCCAAGCAGGGCATCCTCTACGTTGCCACGCACCTGCCCGGCCCCACGCGGGACGGCGGCGGGGAGAGGCAATTCCGGGAGCTCGTCGAACTCATTGAGGCCTCTCACGGCGGTGCCCTCTGTCTGTTTACCTCGCGACGGGCTGCCGAAGAAGCCGCAGAATTTGCTCGCGACGAACTTGATCTGCCTATTTTCCTCCAGGGTGAAGATCAGCTTTCCACGCTCATTCAGAAGTTTGCCTCCGACGACGCCGCATCGCTATTCGGCACCATCTCGCTCTGGCAGGGCGTTGACGTACCCGGGCATACGTGCCGATTGGTGACGATTGACCGGATTCCGTTCCCGCGACCAAATGAGGCCCTCACTGAAGCACGCGAGGTGGCGGCGAAGAAGGCACACCGTAATGCATTTATGGAGGTGTACGCCACGCAGGCGGCCCTGCTGCTGGCGCAGGGGGCTGGGCGTCTCCTGCGCCGCACCTCGGACCGCGGCGTGGTGGCGGTGCTGGATCGGCGTCTTCGAACGGCGCGATATGCCGGCTATCTCCTGGCATCCCTGCCGAATATGTGGCGAACCGAATCGCCGGAGATTGTGCGGGATGCGTTACGGCGGCTCGCGCAGACCGGCGCGGGGGAGTAAATCTAGGCGGTACCCGGGCGCAAACCCGGGTCGAATCTCCGCGTGGGGTGCACGGCGCGTGCCTAGAGTGAACGCATCACCATGACGACGCGCCCCAGTACCTCGGCATTGTCCGCAGGGATGGGAGCGTAGGTGGCATTGCGGGGCAAGAGCGTGATGTGCCCGTTGCGCCGCTCCAACACCTTGACCGTAGCTTCGCCATCGATCATGGCGGCCACGATCTCTCCGTTTTCCGCTACAGGTTGACGCCGCACCACAACCCAATCTCCGTCAGCAATGGCGGCTTCAATCATGGAATCGCCGTGGACTCGAAGTGTGAACAGTTCGCCTTCGCCTGTGAGCTGCCGCGGAAGGGCGAAAACATCTTCGACCATCTGCTCGGCGAGAATCGGCGCACCGGCGGCAATACGCCCCACCACCGGAACGTTGACGTAGGAATCACCGTTAAATTCCTCTTCGCCACCCATGAAGTGTGGCTGCGCGGTAACGGCCCGCAGCGGGTTGGCGGGGGACTGTGCGAACTCATGGAGCTCGGCTCTGCTCTCAGCGAATCTAGCTCCTGCCTCGGTCACGTTGATGGTGCGAGGACGGCGCGGATCGCGGGATATATACCCCTTCTTTTCGAGAGCATCCAGCTGGTACTTCGCCGAGGAAGGGGACGCGAGGCCCACCGCGCCACAGATTTCCCGAACGGTGGGAGGTACGTGGTGTGCGGTGATCTGAGAGATGACATAGGAGAGTACGGCTTCCTGCCGCTGGGTCAATCCGGGCAATGGGGCCATATTTCCTCCTGCGTTCATGGCTCCGTATTTTGTCGGAGCCCTCCGCTTAGCTACAGGGTATGCGGAATGTAGGGAGCATTCAAACATTTGTTCGGGAGGATCGAACAAGTGTTCTAGACATCTCGCTCGAATCCAGATAATCTACAGGTGAACCGAACAAGTGTTCGATAGAGGAGGAAACGTCATGAGCGTCCCCGCAGTGAAGTTTGAAGAATCCGGCCATCCGGTACTTCGGGCGGTGCCTTCTCGAAACATGCCGGGCCGGGATATGCGCACGGCAAATTCGGCGGTAGCCGGTGGTCACACGGGCGCGGCACGGCTGCGCGTTGTCGGTGGGGTAGCTGCTGCGCCGTCCCGGCATGATATGGCGTACGGGAAAGTGCGGCCGGTGGCGGCTGATCGTGCGCATTCGCCACGCAATGCGACCCTCGAGCGAGCGGTGGAGCAGCGGTCGGTGCTAGATTCCCATGAGCTCACCGGAACCTTACTCGCTGGCTTGCGCGCCCTGGTGCTAGTGGGCGCGGCACTGGTATTGGCCACGATCGGCCTGATTGTGGGCTCGGCGTTTGCTTCGCCCACGGATACCTTGACGGTCAATAGCGGCGATACGCTCTCCTCGATTGCCGCCTCGATTCCAGGCGTACCTTCGCAGGCTACGGGTGTTGCGGATATTAAGGAGCTCAATGGGCTGAGCACGGATGCCATTAGGCCCGGGCAGCAGCTCCGCGTGCCTCGCTATTAGCGTGGGTGTGCTGCTCTCAGCTTAAATGGCGCACCGCATGGATGCGGATCTCACGAGCATCCCTCAGGAGCTGGATAGAGGATGATCTGCAGGCGCGTGCCGGGTGCCGGTTAGCCTTTTCGGCTGCGGTAGCGCAGTTTAGCGTCACGTGAGAGCCGATTTGTGCATGAACACGGTATTGTGTGTCTTGTGCACTGCCCCTTCTGTCATTTTCCGGATTCGCGGGTAATTGATTCCCGTACTACAGATGACGGCACCGCTATCCGTCGTCGGCGCGCGTGCCCCAATTGCCACCGGCGTTTTTCCACCATGGAAACCGCCAGCCTCACCGTGGTGAAACACTCTGGTGCCACGGAACCGTTCTCGCGAAAGAAGATCATGAACGGTGTACGCAAGGCATGCCAGGGGCGGCCGGTGAGCGTTGATGATGTTGCACTCCTCGCCTCGCAGGTGGAAGAGTCCCTGCGTGCTACGGGTGCCTCGCAGATAGCCGCTCATGATATTGGCCTGGCCATCCTCCCGCCGCTTCGCAAACTGGATGAGGTGGCGTATCTACGTTTTGCCTCCGTGTACTCAAACTTTGATTCGCTTAATGATTTCGAGCGCGAAATTGGCCGGTTGCGCGCCGAGGACATGGCGGAGCAGGCCGCTGCGAATGCGACCCCTGGCGAAACAGTAGGAAAGGCCTCGCCTCCGGTAGGGAAGTCACCCACAGGTGGGGAGTAACCTGCCGTAATGACGCGGCACGCCAGAGTGTCCTGAGGAAGTCACCCGCGAGTAATGAGTAACACGCGCAAGTAGCAGGCCTGCGCGGGCTTGGCTGGAAGCGGAACCCGCGCTCTGCCTACCACAACGGGCCGTGGGCACTCGGTTTAGCTCTCCATACCGGAGGGAAGCGGACGCGTGTGCACTACCCGAAGGTGACGTGTGGGGCGCGTCAGCGCCACGTAGAGATCTCCGGGGCCCTCGCGAAGGATTGCATCGGGCTCCGCCAGCACCACCCAGTCATATTCCAAGCCCTTCGCCTGACGCGCGGTAAGCACCTGAACCCGGGCGGTTACCTGGCGGCCCGTTACATCGCGGGTCCAGCCAGCTAACTCGGGGGCGCCCATGACGGCGTCAGCCACCGCATCCCGGATCGTGGCCGGCACAATAAGGGCCAGCGTTCCGAGGCCGGTGCCGTAGGCGCCGTCCATATCTGCGCCGCCCGCCACCACGGCCTCAATGAGACTTGGCAGCAAAGCGGCCGTGGGAACAAAATCCTGCGTGCCTGGTACATCGCGAGCGGCGTGCACGGGGCGCACGGAGTAACCGGCGGCCCTGAGCGTGCGCTCGGCTGTGGCCAAAATGGCGGCTGGGGTGCGGTAACTCACCGTGAGCTCCTGAACCCGGGCGCCCCGCGCCAGCGGCCCTATCAGCTTTTCCCAGCCACCGTCCGGTGCACCGGCGGGCCGCTGGTCCACGTCCCCCACCACTGTTATTGAGCGGGATGGGTTACGGCGAATGAGCATCTGCCATTGCATGGGCGTGAGCTCCTGGGCTTCGTCCACCACCACATGACCGTAGGTCCAGGTGCGGTCACCGGCCGCCCGGTCCGCAAGGGACATGGAGCCGCCAGTATCGCGCATGCGGTCGGCCAGCATCTCGGCGGACACAATGCCCCCGCCCAGGTGCATCTTTTCTACGGCCTCCCTGGCATACCGGTCCACTTCGGCATTGGCTTCCTTCTCTCGGCGGCGCCGTACCAGTTCGGCGGTGGAATAGAAGGGGCCCAGGTATTCGGCCATCTCATCCATGATGGCAACATCGCCGGGCGTGAGTGGTACACCTTTGGGGCGCCGTAACAGTGCGCGTTCGGCTGCCGTCAGCTCCGGCGCCACCCGTGCGAGCAGGTGCGGGTGTGCCCACAGGCGCTCAAGCAGACTCTGGGCGGAGGATGGCAACCAGTGCAGATTGATCTCCCGGCGCGCGTCCACGGAGGCGGCCACGTCCGAAATGATCCAGGGGTTGTCCGTAAGATCCAGCTGTTCGGCGCTGGCGATCTGCTGGGCGAGTGCTCGTACCAGCGCCTTCGCGTACACGTCCCGAGATTCATTATGGGACCGACCGCCTCGCCGCGCCTTCCGTTGGGCCCCGTCTACGTCGGCTGGTTTCAGCACCACGGTGTTACCACCCACGCGGAACCGGACCGGCCGGGGCAGTGGCTTTTCCAGGACCTCCTTGACCGCACGGCGCGCGATGGTGCGCCAGATGAGCCGGCCCTTGAGTTCGGCAACGTCGGGACTATCCACCCCCGTGGCCTCCACCCCGGGAAGGAGCCCGCCGATCGTCGTCGAAACAACATCGGATTCGCCGAGTGCCGGCAGCACCTGGTCGATGTAGCGCAGAAAAACGGGTGAGGGACCGATGATTAGCACACCGGAGCGGGAGAGACGATCGCGCATCGTGTAGAGCAGATAGGCGGCGCGATGCAGCGCAACGGCCGTCTTACCGGTACCCGGGCCACCCTGCACCACCAGCACACCCTGGGCGTCCGACCGAATGATTTGGTCCTGCTCGGCCTGGATTGTGGCCACGATGTCATTCATCTTGCCGTCACGCGCCGCACCCATTGCGGCCATAAGGGCGCCCTCGCCGGTGAACGTAAGGTCCGAATTTGCTGCCGCCGAGCCGTCCATGAGCTCATCGTCCACCGCGGTTACCTCGCGGAAACGTGTCTGGATGTGCCGCCGGCGCCGCACGTTGCCGGGGTGGGCGGCCGTGGCCCGGTAGAACGGCTCGGACTGAGGGGCACGCCAGTCCAACAGCAGGATTTCCTGATTGGCATTTTTGAGTCCGATCCGTCCGATGTGATCGGTGCGCCCGCCGTGAAAATCAAGCCGGCCCAGTACCAGCCGATTCTCCACGTTCTTGAGACGGGTGAGGTTCTCCTCGTAGTGCTGGGCGAAGGAATCTCGCTCTGAACGCTCACCGGCGCTTTCCAGCCCGGATTGGGAGCGCACGGCCGCCAGCCGCTGCTCGTAGCGCTTACGATGGTAATCGAGTGCGCCGTAGGCCGCATCCACGAATGCTTGTTCTTCGGCAATGGCCCTGGCGCGGGGAGATTCCTGGTTCACGCACCCTCCTCAAAGTGTCAGTCAATTATCCGCTACCTTTCCATGTGGCGCCATGTCGTGTTGCACGACGCCGGTGTGCTCGCCTCCCAGGGTGCGGTGGAATGAGAAAGGGGCGGCCGGGCGTTGATTTTGCGTTCACCTCGCGTGAGAACCACCGGAAGAGCCGGGCCGGTGTGTAAAGATGGTGAGACGAAGTGAGGAGAGGTATGGGGCGCTACATCAGTCTGCTGGATGGAGATTTTCCGGAGCACGTGGACTACCTGGTCATGAACTTTGTGGACCCGCTGGCCGACGCCGGTTCGGTTGCCCTGGAGGTGCGTCTTGCGCTCACCACGCTTGAAACCGGGGTGCCCGTGGCACGGGTGGATTTTGATCCGCTGGTGGACTACCGGGCCCAGCGTCCCCGTGCCCACTATCTCAACGGGAAGCTCGAGGACGTGGCGCGCCCGACGGCGTCGTTACGGCTCATGAAAGATATCAACGGACAGCCCTTCCTCTACCTGTACGGTGCGGAGCCGGACTTCCGCTGGGAGGAACTGGCGGCGGATCTGCTGGACGTGGTGGATCGTTTCTCCGTGTCTACCGTATTCTCCATGGCCGGTATTCCCGCGGCAATTCCTCATACACGTCAGCCCGACATGATTGTGCGTGCCGTGGGGCACCCCTCGGATATTCCCATGCTGGAGGCGGAGGCGTGGTTCCCGGCATCCTTCGCTACGTTCTTCGAGTACATTGCCAACGCGGCGGGCAAATCCACCGTCAATCTCACCGTGCGTGTACCCGTCTACCTCGTGCAGCACAATTTTTCTGCCGGATCCGTCGCCATCCTCGCCCAACTCTCAAAGATGTCCGGGCTTTCCTTCCCCATGGGCGATCTGGAGCATGCGGCCTCCGAGGAGGAGAATCAGTTTAACGCCATGCGCGCCCAGAATGAGGAGTTTAACCAGCTGGTCACCTCGTTCGAACAGGACTATGACGCCCACGAGGGTGACCCCGGCCTGGTGCGCGCCCCGGAAACCTCCACGTCCATCCCCTCGGCCGAAGAGATTGGTGATGCGGCGGAGCGCTTCCTCGCGCAAGTGGACAGCCAGGTCAAGCAGAAGGACCCGTCCACCAGCTTGGAGTTCAACGATCTCACGGAGAAGGTGGCGCACCTGCGTCAGGAGTCCGCACGCCGGGCACATCGTCGCGCTCGCGAGGAAGCACAGTGCGGGGACACGGACAATAGCGTGGAGGGCACAACTGGGCCACGGCGCCCGCGTGGGCACGGCCGGCACGCGCTATAGCCAGCCAGCCGCGGTGTCGTGCAGGGGTGAGGAGCCTTGCGCTCGACGCCGTATATCAGCCTCACCGACCACTCGCGTAGGCATGGGGAGACGACGGATTGCGCGGTCCAGGCCGTCGGGAAGCGGCGCGGTGGAAGCTATAAGCACGATGTTGCCCCAGCGGCGCCCATGCATGACCGCGGGATCGGCGATGGCGCACACGTGCTCAAATGCGGTGAGCAGCGCGGCGCACTCCTGGCCCAACCGATCCAATCCGGCGGAGGCCACAGAGTTCAGCAGATACAGTCCGCGGGCGCTCAGCACCGTTGCCGCACGCTGGGCGCACTCAACGGTTCGCAGGGGCGCCGGCACATCCGCATCCAAAAACGCGTCCCGTACCACGATGTCCCAGGTGGCCTGCGTGGTATCGAGGGCCTGCCGGCCGTCCTCGACGCGGATGCGCAGCGCGGGGGAGCGTGGTAGGTCAAACCAATCGCGAACGTAGCGTGCCAGTTTGCTATCCAGCTCGCACGCTAGTTGGCGGGAACCGGGGTGGAGAGCATTGATGGCCCGCGGTAGCGCGCACCCGGCCGCGCCGAGATGAAGGGCGCGCAGTGGTATCCCGCCCGGGAAGGCCAGCTCAATGGCCGCCGCCATCTGCTGCATGTACTCGAACTCCAAAAATGCCGGATCATCCAGGTCCAGCGCCGAGGACTCCACGCCGTCAAGCAGAAGCGTGACCAGCGAGGGGCGGTCGGGGTAGCGAACGAGTTGCGCGACGGAGAAATCGGTGTGGTAGGTGGCGGAGGTTGAAAACACCCGCCCAGCATACCGGTGCAGATACAGCCTGCCGGTGCCGGTAAGTCGGGGCGTCTCGGTTGGCCAGCCGGGCAGCTGTCGCCCGTGGTGTCATGCGCTGCTTCTTGCCCGTGGACCCGGCGTCGGTGCCTGTCGGTAGCATGAACATGGAGGTAAAGGATGTCACGTGCACCAAGGTCTGCTGCGGCGCGTCACTCGTGGGGCACCGATGATTCCGCCACGCCCATTCTTCATGTGGACATGGATGCATTTTTCGTGTCCATTGAGCTGCTCTCCCATCCGGAGCTGCGTGGAAAACCCGTGGCCGTGGGCGGGCAGACGCGCGGGGTGGTGTCCACCGCATCCTATGAGGCCCGCGCATTCGGCGTTAACTCCGCCATGCCGGTGGGGCTCGCGCGCCGCCGCTGCCCCGAGCTCATCATGATCCCACCGCATCATCACCGGTACGCGGAAGTATCCCGGCGGATCATGGGCATCCTGGCCAGCGTCACACCGAACGTTGAGCAGGTGTCTGTTGATGAGGCATTCCTGGACGTGTCGGGTGCCACGCGTCTGTTCGGCTCGCCGGTTCACATTGGAGCAGCACTCCGGCACCGTATCCGGGAGCAGGAGGGGGTGCCGGCTTCGGTGGGGATTGCTGCCACGAAACACGTCGCGAAAATCGCCTCTGCCCACGCCAAACCGGATGGTCTACTTCTTATCCCCAAGGATCGCACGCTTGACTTCCTTGGTGGGCTGCCGGTGGGCGCACTGTGGGGCGTGGGTGGCAGAACCGAGGAGCGACTCAAACGGGCCGGTGTGGATACGGTGGGTGAAATCACGGCACTGGGGGAGACCCGCATGATCCGTCTGCTCGGTCAGGCGGCTGGCCGGCACCTGTATGCGCTCGCATGCGGCGTAGATCCGCGCCCGGTGTGTGCTCGCGCGGAGGAAAAGTCCGTTGGGCGTGAGGAAACATTCTTTGACCACGTAGCAGACCGTACGGAGCTCGAGCGCATCATGCTGGCGCAGTCGCATGACGCCGCGCGGCGGCTGCGTGCGCGCCGGCTGATGGGCCGTACCGTATCCATCAAGGTCCGTTTTGGTGACTTCACCACCATTACGCGTTCGCAAACGCTGGGCCGTCCCACCCAGGTGGCGGCTGATATTTACGCGGCGGCCACTAGCTTGCTGCGGCAGGTCACCATCCCGGCGGATGGACTTCGTCTGCTTGGTGTGCGGGTAGAGAACCTTACGCCCGCGGACTCGGACGTCCAGCTCACTTTCGACGATGATCCGCGCCGGAGTGAAGCGGAGGCGGCGATGGACGCCGTACGCGATCGTTTTGGCACGGCCTCGCTTGGACCCGCCAGTCTCCTCGGGCATAACGTGCGCGGTAGACCGGACGGATAGTGGCGTGACCGAAGCAGAGGCCCCTATGGCGTCGACAAACTGACGCGACGCTAACGTGCGCCCATGAGACCGACAACGTGCGCCTACGGCGTCGAACAAAACATTCATGTACGAAGGTGGGGTGTTCTGTCCGCCGGTTCACGATAGGATGCGGGGAGAAAGAAGGAGGCCGCGCGATGGCATTGTCTGACTACGAACGCCAGATGCTTGAGGAACTCGAAGCTCAGTTGCAGGACGAGGATCCTACGTTTGCGCGCTCAATGAAACCCGAACCGGCGCCGGTCTCCGTGAGCCGGCAACTCTCCATTCACCACCTGGTACTCGGCCTACTGGCTGCGGTCGTGGGTATTGCGGTGCTGGTGTGGGGCATTTCCCAGAACTGGATTTGGCTGGGCGTGGTGGGTGTGATCATCATGTTCGCCGGCGGTTGGTACATCGATCGCGGCTACACGTCCACCCCGGTGGAACCCGCTCAACGCTCGGCTCGCAAGGCTAAGCCGGCCGGCGGATTCATGGACCGGCAGGCTCGCGAATGGGAGCAGCGCCGCAACCAGCAGTAGCCCCACTCCCAGGCCCCCGCGCTCAGATGAGCTGCGGGGGCTTTTTTGTACCCGCAGCGCCCGTATTTGTGCCCGCAGCGGCCCACACGCCGGCGGAATCAAATTTTTTCCTCCACCGTACTTTTTGGCGTCATTCTGCTAGGTTGTGGACGTCTATGGCTCGCTCCACGAGAGTTGGTGGTGCAAAGTGGAGTAAAGTGGAGAGCAGCGGTATGGAAGGGGGTGGAGATGTTCCTCGGTACCTATGAGCCCAAGCTCGATGAGAAGGGGCGCATCATCCTCCCCGCGAAATTCCGTGAGCAGCTTCAGGGCGGACTCATCATGACCCGCGGTCAGGAGCACTGCATCTACGTATTCACCAAGGGTGATTTCGAGGGATTGCAGGAAACGCTGGCCCAGGCTCCGCTCACCTCGAAGGAGGCGCGCTCCTACACACGCGTGCTTCTCTCCGGGGCGGTGGATGAGGTCCCGGACAAGCAGGGAAGAATCTCCATTCCTCCCATGCTCCGCTCGTATGCGGGATTGGACCGGGATCTCACAGTGATTGGTACCGGCAACCGGGTGGAGATCTGGAACCGGGCGTCCTGGAATGAGTACCTCGCCGAGCAGGAGGCGTCCTTCGCCGACCGTGAGGAAGAGGTGATCCCCGGCCTGTTCTAGCCTGCGTGGCGGTCTTTCCCGGACTCTGAGGCACTTCCCCAGCTCCAGATTTCGGGGAGGAACGCTTGGCAGGCGCAGACGGTGGATTGAAACGTAACGGTCAGGAGAGGAGCCATGGAGACACCGCGCGCAGCGCATAACGCCTTGCACAAGCCAGTGCTGGTGGACGCCGTACTGGATCTTCTCGCCCCCGCGTTTGAGGTTCCCACCCCCACGCTCATTGATTGCACGCTGGGTATGGGCGGTCATACCGAGGCGGCGTTACGTCGCTTCCCACGGCTGCATGTGGTGGGGATTGACCGGGACCCGGAGGCGCTACGGCTGGCCGGAGAACGGCTGGCTCCCTTCGGTGACCGCTTTACTTCCGTCAATACCACGTACGACGACGTGGCGGAGGTTGCCCAGCGCGTTGTCGGCGGACCGGTGGATGGCGTGCTCATGGACCTGGGGGTCTCCTCCCTGCAGCTGGATGAGGCGGAGCGTGGCTTCTCCTACGCCCACGATGCGCCGCTGGACATGCGCATGGGGGATACCGGACCCACCGCCGCGGACATCCTGGCTACGGCATCCGAGGCAGAGCTCACGCACATCCTGCGGCGTTACGGGGAAGAAAAATTTGCTCCGCGTATTGCCCGGCTGGTCGTGCAGCGGCGTGCGGTAGCACCGCTCGCCCGAACGAGCGAACTAGCCGCGCTGGTGAAAGAGGCGATTCCCGCGGCCGCGCGCCGCACGGGTGGAAATCCGGCGAAACGGACCTTCCAGGCGCTGCGAATTGCTGTCAACAACGAATTGGCCGTGCTGGAAAAAGCAGTCCCCGCCGCGATTGATGCATTACGGGTGGGCGGCCGCGTCGTCGTCGAGGCATATCAGTCCCTTGAGGACCGCATCGTTAAGCAGGCCTTCGCATACGGTGCGGAAGACCGGACGCCCCCGGGCCTACCGGTGCCGCTACCCGAAGCTGCCCCCTACCTCAAATTGCTTACCCACGGCGCCCAGCGTGCCGATGGCGAAGAACGTGAATCGAACCCGCGCTCAGCGTCCGTGCGGCTGCGTGCCGCCCAGAAGCTGGCCCCCGTCCCAGGAGAGCTGAAATGACCGCTATTCCAGAAAGCGCAGCCGAGGAACGCGTTCGTACCGCGGAGCCGCGTCCTGTCATTACCGGTATCCCGCAACTTCACCTGGTGGCGGCGCCGGCGCGCAAGCGTGGCTTCCTGGGCACCGTTATCACCTGCGTGGCGCTGTTTCTTGGCTCCATCCTCACGGCATTCGTGCTCAATACCTCGATGGTCTCCACCGCCTACCAGATCCGCGACGTACAGCGGGAAATATCTGTAGCGCAGGCCAAGGAGGCCACGCTCTCGGACAGGGTCATGGCTGCCTCCACCCCGGAGGAGCTTCTGACGCGCGCGACCGGCCTGGGCATGGTGCCAGCCTCCCAGATTGACCACGTAGATTTGGCCACCGGAAAGATTATTTCTGGGAACGAAGGAAAGTAGATGGCGGACCAGGCCGGGGATCCGCCCCGGATGGGGCGCAATCGTGCGGATGCGAATGACGGGCATGGTTCCGGCCCGCACCCTCTGAGGTGGCGGCGCGTGGGGCGTGCGGATCGTCCGCATACCCATCGAGTCTCCGCGCGGCGTCGGACCGGCGAGGCAGGTAGCGGTAAGACGGGAATGGCGCGCCGATTCAGCGCGCTGGTCGTCGCCCTGCTGGTGATGGCCGGATTGCTGGGCATTCGCCTGCTCGATCTTCAGGTGATCCGGGCCGGCGAACTCTCGGAGGCGGCGGACGCCTTCCGTACCCGTACCAGCGTTATCCAAGCCAAGCGCGGCGAAATCCTGGACTCGAACGGTGCCGTGCTGGCGGCGTCGGTGCAGCGCTACAACGTGGGCGTCAACCAGAACCTCATTGGGGACTACGTGGCCTACAAGAAGGACAGCGACGGCAAATATGTGCTCGGGTCCGATGGTCACTACGTGGTGGAGGGCACCGGTGCCGCCGCGGCCGCCAAAGCGCTCGCTCCGCTCCTAGACATGGACCGCGCCGAACTGGGTGGCCTGCTACTCGGCGGGGAGAAGAAGTCCACCTTCAAATACATTGCGCGAGATATCTCCCCGGAACTGTGGCGCAAAATCAACGCGCTGGGTATCCCCGGGATCGAACCGGAATCGTACATGAAGCGCGAGTACCCGAACGGTGCCGTGGCCGGCAACATCCTCGGCTACGTGGGGGAGACGGCGTCGGATAGTACACCTGTGGGACAGGCCGGGGTGGAGCGTACCCAGGAGAAGATACTGGCGGGCACGGACGGAAGCCAGACGGTGGAGCTAGCCGGTCAGGGCGCGGTGGTACCCAACGGGCAATCCACCATCACGCCGGCGAAAGACGGCCGCGATGTTCAGCTAACCATCGATCGGGATCTCCAGGCAGCCGCGCTGGACGCCGTCAATAAGTCCGTTAAGGAAAACTCCGCGGAGTGGGGCGCGGCGGTGGTGGAGGAGATCGGCACCGGGCGTGTGCTCGCTATCGCTGATTCGGGCTCCCCGGATCCTGGGAACCTCTCCGAGACAAGCCCCTCGGACTGGGGATCGCGCGCGGTCCAGGCACCGGTGGAACCGGGTTCCTCCGGCAAGGTGGTCACCTTCTCGGCGGGCATTGATACCGGCTCGGTGTCCCCGCTTACCACCTTTACGGTGCCCAGTTCGCTCACCATGCCGAACGGCCAAACCATTTCCGATAATGACTCACACTCCACCGCCAAAATGACGGTGGCCGGCATCATGGCCAAGTCCTATAACACGGGCATCATCCAGATCGGTGACACGTATTCGGATGACGTGCGCTACGACTACATGAAGAAGTTTGGCTTGGGCCAGAAGACGGGTATCGAGTTGCCGGCCGAATCCGCGGGTCTGCTCTATCCTCCCAGCCAGTGGGCACCGCGCACGCACTACACCACCATGTTCGGTCAGGGTTGGGCGGCTACTACGCTCCAACTCGCCCAGATGATCGCTGTTGTGGGTAACAAGGGCGTTTGGGTTCCGCCGCGCATCATTGACGCCACGGAGGACAGCACGGGTGCGATGGTACCCACGGTGGCTGGAACCTCACATCGGGTGATTAGCGAGAAGTCGGCGCAGACGATGATCCAGATGCTGCAGGGTGTCACGCAGAGCGGATCAACGGGGTGGGCCGCGAAGGTGGATGGCTACAACGTGGCGGGCAAAACCGGTACTGCCCAGGTGCCGGATGCCTCGGGTAACCTCACCAAGCGCGTGGGTACCTTTGTGGGGCTCATTCCCGCTGAGGATCCTCAGATCGCGGTGGCGGTGGTGGTCTACAACGGTGCCGGAGCGGGCTACGGTGGCACGGTGGCGGCGCCCGTGTTTTCTGACATCGCGTCCTTTGCCATGAGGGAACGCGGTGTGACGCCGTCGCAGGTGCCGCTCTACAAGTATCCGTGGTTCGCATCGGAGATCGGAGGATCTAATGGCTAACTTTGAGCGTCCCGTCGCGACGCCGACGCCGCTGTCCCGGCTTATTCCGGGTGCTCCCGAGGTGGACATCACGGGTATCACCTCCGAATCAGCCAAGGTGCGCGCGGGGGATCTGTTTGCTGCGCTGCCGGGAACGCACGTGCACGGTGCGGCCTACGCTCCCGACGCCGTTGCACGCGGTGCTCTGGCCGTGCTCACGGATGAGGATGGTGCGCGAGAGCTCGCGGATCTTCGCGTTCCGGTGATTGCGCTTAGCGAGCCGGCCGCGCAGCTGGGGCCGATTGCCGCCAAACTGTACGGGGATCCTGGCCGAGCGCTGACCGCATTCGCCGTGACCGGGACGAATGGGAAAACCACGGTTGCCTTTATGGTGGAGGAGATCCTCACTCAGCTGGGTCACACGCCCGGGCTCATTGGTACGGTGGCCGTTCGCGCGGCGGGCGTGGAGATGCCGGCGGTCATGACCACGCCGGTACCGGCCGAGTTGCAGGCACTTCTGGCCGCTTTTAGGGCCGCGGGGGCGGACACGCTGGCCATGGAGGTGTCCTCTCACGCCCTGGTGCAGGGCCGCACGGACCCGCTGCGCTTTGCGGTGGCCGGCTTTACGAACCTCACGCAGGATCACCTGGATTTCCATAAGACCATGGAGAATTACTACCGGGCCAAGCGCTCCCTTTTCATGCCCGGACGGGCACAGCGTGGGGTGGTTACGGTCGACGACGCCTGGGGGCGCCGTCTGCTGGACGAGGCTGAGGTACCCGTGGTGGCGCTGGGCGTGACAAGCGCGGTGGATCGCGGCTGGCAGGTGACCGACGCCGTGGAAAGCGCAGCCGGTGCCACCTTCACGCTTGCCTGGGTGGGCGAGGCGGGCGATTGGCGCACGGGTGCTCAGATTCGCGTCGCCCTCCGGATGCCCGGCACATTCAATATCGCGAACGCGGCCCTCGCGCTCGCCATGGTACTGGAATCCCGCCTCGCCGCCCCCGCCCAGCTTGCTGATGCGCTCGCGGGGGGTCTCGCCCCGCGGGTACCCGGGCGTATGGAACAGATCAGTGAGGCGCCCCGCGTTATCGTCGATTTCGCGCATAACGAGGCGGCCCTCACCACCGCCGTCGAATCACTACTACCCACCACGCGTGGCCGCCTCATTGTGCTGACCGGTTCTGCGGGGGAACGGGATGCGGATAAGCGGCCGGCCATGGCGCGGGCTATGGCCGAGCGGGCAGACATTCTCTACATCACGGATGATGATCCGCACGGCGAGGATCCGGCTCGGATCCGGGCCGATCTCATGCGAGGTGCGCACGGTAGGGCCCGCGTAATAGAAATTCCCGACCGCAGGGAGGCTATCCGCACGGCGATCCATATGGCCGCGCCTGAAGATACGGTGCTGCTGGCCGGCCGCGGACACGAAACCATGCAGCCCCTCGCACACGGTGCGGTTGAACTTGACGATCGAGTGGAAGCGCGGGCAGCACTGTCCGCGCGGGAGAAGGAGTAACACATGATCCCCATGAGCCTCGGGGACGCGGCCCGGTACGCGGAGGGCACCATTACGTCCCCCGCGGCGGGCATGCTGACCGCGGCGGTGACGGACACCCGTCAGATCACGCCGGGTGCACTGTTCTGCGCTATCCATGGTGCCCGCGTGGATGGGGCCACCCTAGCCGGGCAGGCATTGGCGGGCGGGGCTCTGGCCGTGCTCACCGAGAATCCGGCGGCTGCATTGGCGAGCGGGGCCGATCCGGCCCGGATTATTGCTGTCCGCTCGGTACCGGAGGCGATGGGGAAGCTAGCCACCGCTAACCTGGCCCTGGCGCGGCAACACAATAGGGACCTGCGCGTGGTGGCCATTACCGGCTCCGTAGGGAAAACCACCACGAAGGATCTTCTGGCGGGAATAGCTATCGAGCGCGGCGAGGTAGTGGCACCGCCGGGATCCCTCAATAATGAAATCGGGCTACCTCTCACGGTGCTCCGCGTGGGCCCCACCACGGCCACGCTGGTGGCGGAAATGGGGGCGGACCATATCGGGAACATCGCCTACCTCACGTCTATTGCGCCGCCGGACGTGGCTGTTGAACTCATTGTGGCTCGCGCACACCTGGGCGAATTTGGTGGTATCGAGAACGTGGCTCGCGCTAAATCTGAACTCATCCAGGGCGAGGTGAGAGGCGGCACCTCGGTGCTCAATCTTGATGATGAGCGCGTGATGAACATGCGGCAATTCGCCACCGGCCCGGTACTAACCTTCTCGCCGGCCGGCAACCGAACCGCGGACGTGTACGCGGAGAATGTGCACATGGATGAGGCGGACCGGGCGGTGTTTGATCTGGTGACGCCAGGCGGTACACGCCACATCAGTCTGGGACTCGTGGGCGCCCACCACGTGGCCAATGCGCTGGCGGCGGCGAGCGCGGCTCTCGCGCTCGGACTGGACCTGGACGCGGTGGCGGGCCACCTGGGTGCTCACGCGGCCTCGCCGCACCGTATGGACGTCTTCACCCCGAAGCACCTTTCGGTCACCGTCATTGACGACGCCTACAACGCGAACCCGGACTCAATGCGCGCCGGCATCCGGTCGCTCGGCAGGATTGGCCGGACGGGCCGCCGCGTGGCCGTGCTGGGCGCCATGCTGGAGCTCGGTGATGCCTCGGCGCGCGAGCACGCAAGCCTTGTCGCGCCTCTGCAGGAAGCCGGCGTCAGCGCACTCGTCGTCGTCGGTAAAGAAGCACAACCACTGGCGGAGGCGGCATGCCGCGCCGGCATTGCTGTGAGATACCTGGACAGCGTCGCGGGGACGCAGGATGCCGTGACGGATATGCTCAAGGATGGCGATACGGTGCTCATCAAGGGCTCCAATGGATCGAACGTGTGGCGTGTGGCTGATGCGCTGAGGGAGGCCTGATGCTGGGAATTCTTATCTCGGGGGCCGTGGCCCTGCTGGTGGCCGGGGCCGGGACACCCCTCCTGATCCGGGTGCTGGTGCGTCAGCATGCTGGCCAGTTCATCCGCCAGGACGGCCCCACCTCTCACCTGGTCAAGCGCGGCACCCCCACCATGGGCGGGCTGATTATCATGGCCGCCGTCGTGCTTGGTTTCGCGGCGGGTTGCGCGGTGGCGGGCCGCTGGCCAAGCGCCTCCGGACTGCTGCTCATCTTCCTCATGCTGGGTATGGGCGCCGTGGGGTTCGCGGACGATTTCATTAAGATCTCCAAGAAGCAGTCTCTCGGCCTCACCCCATGGGCGAAAATGGCCGGACTGGCGCTTGTGGGCATAGTGTTTTCGGCCGCCGTGCTGGGATTCCCCAGTGAACGCAACCTCACTCCGGCCTCCTTCAACCTCTCCTTTGTGCGGGACCTCCCGCTTACCCTTGCCTTTGCCGGGGTACCGCTGGGTGTCATCCTGTTCATCCTGTGGTCCAATTTCCTGATCTCCGCCTGGTCCAATGCCGTAAACCTCACCGACGGGCTAGACGGACTGTCAACCGGCACCACCATGCTGGCCTTTGGCGCCTACACGCTGGTGGCGTTCTGGCAAAACAATCACCAGTGCACGGGAGTGCTGGACGCGCTACCGGGTTGCTACCAGGTGCGCGATCCGTGGGATGTCACCATGATCTGCGCGGCCATGGTGGGGGCCTGCTTCGGATTCCTGTGGTGGAATACGTCTCCCGCACAAATTTTCATGGGGGATACCGGATCGCTCGCCATCGGCGGCCTGTTCGCCGGCGTGTCGATTGTGACGCACACGGAGTTGCTGGCTCTCTTCCTGGGCGGGCTCTACCTCATCGAGGTACTTTCGGACGTGATCCAGGTGGGTCATTTCAAACTCACCGGGCGGCGCGTGTTCCGCATGGCCCCCATCCACCACCATTTTGAGCTGGCGGGCTGGAAGGAAATCACCGTGGTGGTGCGGTTCTGGATTATTGAGGCCCTGTTCGCGGCGGCGGGCGTGGGCATGTTCTATATGGAATGGTTGTCAAAGGTTCAATGAGCGAATTTCTAGCCGGAAAACGTGTTGCCGTGGTGGGCCTGGGGAAGTCCGGCCTCGCCTCGATCGAAGCCCTGACTCGGTTTACAGGGGCCACCGTGTCCGCCTGGGATGCGGATATGGCCAAGCTGGCCGGCGCGGTCCGGTTCCCGCTGGACACGGCGGGGAGTGACGCGGATTCCGAGGAGCTTGCCGCAAAGGTCATGGCGTGGCGGCCGGACATCATTATGCCGGCACCGGCAATCCCCGAGGTGGGGGCGCTGTTCCGCGCGGCGGCGGAGGAAAACATTCCGCTGTGGAGCGAAATCGAGTTGGCCTGGCACCTGCGTAAGCGCGACGCCGAGGGTCATGCCGCCCCCTGGCTCACGGTGACGGGTACGAACGGGAAAACGACGGCGGTGGGGCTCGCGGCCTCGATTCTTGCCGCGGCTGGCATGGGGGATAAGCCGCTGGGCAACTTCGGGAATCCGGCCGTGGTGGAGGTGGCAACCTCTGCGGCCAAGGCGTTTGTGCTGGAGCTTTCCTCCTTCCAGCTGCGCACCACCCACTCGATGGCGCCCTTGGCCAGCGTGTGCCTCAATATTGCCGACGATCACCTGGAGTGGCACGGTAGCCGCGAGGCGTACTGGGCAGCCAAAGCCCGCGTGTATGAACACGTGCAGCAGGCAGCCATTTACCCGGTGGGGGATGCGGATGTGCAGCGCATGGTGGATAACGCGGACGTCCAGGAGGGTGCCCGCGCCATCGGCATCACCCACGGTATTCCGGCCGTGGGCGAGATCGGCGTGGTGGATGGACTTATCGTGGATCGCGCCTTCGGGCCCCAGCGCTGGGAGGAGGCCGTGCCCGTCGTGGCACTCGCGGATCTGGCGCACCTGGGACCGGACGGGACGGAATTGCCGCCCTACATGCTCGACGACGTCCTGGCCGCCGTCGCCCTGACGCGCGCGCTCGGGGCGTCTCCGGCGCACATTCGAGAGGGCCTGGCTGGTGCTCATATTGGCCGGCACCGTATCGAGTTGGTGAGCACCGTGCGCGGGGTGCGCTACGTGGATGATTCCAAGGCCACGAATGCGCACGCCGCCCGCGCCGCCCTAGCCGCCCAGCGCGACCATTCGGTGGTGTGGATTGTGGGCGGACTGCCTAAGGGAGCGGAGTTCTCCGGTTTGGTGCACGACGTCGAGGCGGCGCTGCGGGGTGTCGTGGTGATCGGGAAGGATCAGGCGCCCTGGCACGCGGCACTGGATGGTGAACCGGTGCCCACCCAGTTCATTGCACCCGATTCGGACGATCCCATGCGGGAAGCCGTGCGGGCTGCCCAGCAGATGGCCGAGGACGGGGATACGGTGCTATTGGCGCCGGCTAGCGCCTCCATGGACCAGTTCACCTCCTACGCGGTGCGCGGCGAGCGCTTTGCTGAGGCCGTGAGGGAGTTGCAGTGACGGAGCAGGCGAACGGGCCTGACCCGGCGGTGGCGGATCGGGACGCACGTGTTCAGGCCGTGATGCACCAGTCGATCATTGTGCTGGCGGCGTGCGCCCTGGGCCTCACCGTGCTCGGCGTGATCATGGTGTATTCGGCCATTACGCCGGGTGCCTACCAGGACGCGGGGAATGGCGGTTCGTTCCGTAGCGCCGGATTCCAAACGGTGTACGCGGTGCTGGGCGTGATTGCGGGTGTGGTGACCGCCATTTTTCCCCTGCAGTTTTACCGGCGCTACTGGAAGTGGATTCTGGCGGCGGGGGTGCTCCTCCAGGTGCTGGTGTTTACCCCGCTGGGCGTGGCCGTGGCGGGCAATCGAAACTGGGTGGCGCTGGGGCCGGTACGTTTTCAGCCCTCCGAGTTCCTGAAACTGGCTCTCATCGTGGGGCTTGCGGCCACGGTGGTCACCGTGAAGAAACCGCGTGCCACCGAGTGGCGTGAAATTGTGCACGAGTGGCGGTGGCCATTCTTCATCACCCTCCTGGCACTCGGATCGGTGCTGGCAGGTTTTGACATGGGTACGGCCATCATTGTGGCCATGATCGCGGTTGCCGTGCTCTGGCTGGGCGGACTATCCGGGCGTTTCTTCGGCGTTATCACGCTCCTCGCCGTTCTGGCGGGTGCGCTGCTTGTGGCGATGAGCCCCTCTCGCCTTGCTCGCATTGGGGATTACTTCTCCACGCTGTTCACCATGCCCAAGGGTCCCGATCCCTCCCAGGCGGACTACGCACTGTGGGCCTTCGGGTCCGGGGGTCTAGGCGGCAGTGGGCTGGGCACCGGCGTCCAAAAGTGGCCAGGAAACATGGCGGAAGCGCAAACGGACTTCATCTTTGCCGTGGTGGGAGAAGAATTGGGCTTCTTTGGCTGCCTGGTGGTGGTGCTCATGGTGCTGGGCATCGGGTGGGCGCTGTTGCGCATCGCCCGCGCTCATCCGCACCGTTTCGCACGGTTGCTGTGCGGCGGTGTAGCCGTGTGGTTGTGCGGCCAGGCGCTGGTGAACATGCTGGTGGTGACCGGACTGCTGCCCGTATTTGGCGTGCCACTTCCCTTCATGAGCCAGGGCGGCAGTTCTGTGATCGCCTGCCTGGTGGCGGTGGGCGTGGCGCTTTCCTGCGCACTTTCTGTACCCGGCGTGCGCGAATCCTTCCGGCGTTCGCCACGCCTGGCCAGCCGGGTACGCTCTGTGGTACCTGAGGAGGCATGATGAGCAACGAAACGCACACCGCGGTACTGGCCGGTGGGGGCACCGCCGGCCACGTCAATCCGCTTCTCGCGCTGGCCAGCGAACTAAAGGGGCGCGGGTGGAACGTACAGGCCGTGGGCACGCCGGGCGGTCTAGAGGAGGACCTGGTGCCAGCGGCGCATGTTCCGCTGGCTACCGTGGCGCGTGCACCCTTCCCTCGCCGTCCCAACCTGGCGGCCGTGCGCTTCCCGCGCGATTTTCACCGCGCCGTGCGTGAGGCCCGCGCCATTCTGGAGGCAAGTGAGGCTCGCGTGGCTGTGGGCTTTGGTGGCTATGCCTCCACGCCCATCTATGTTGCCGCCCGCCGGCTGGGGATCCCCTTCGTTATTCACGAGCAGAACGTACGTCCGGGCCTGGCTAACCGGCTCGGGGCGCGGTGGGCTACGGCGGTGGGACTGACGTTCCCCTCCACTCCGTTACGCGCCACGCACGGCACCACGTTCGTCGTCGGCCTGCCGCTGCGCGCCCAGATCGCGGGACTTGCGCAGTCCCGGGACCGGGCCGGGGAGCGGGCGAGGGCGGCGGAAGCACTCGGACTGGATGCCTCTCTCCCCACACTGCTGGTGACGGGTGGATCGCTTGGTGCGCAGAAACTCAATGAGGTGGTGGCCGCCGGCGCGAAGCAACTCGCCGCGGCGGGCATACAGGTGTACCACGTGACCGGGCGTGGCAAGGATGCGCCGGTGCGGGTGGCGGCGCAGGGGCTGCCTACCTACCACGTACAGGACTACGAGACGCGAATGGAGCTGGCCTATGCGGCCGCGGATCTGGTGATCTGCCGCAGCGGGGCCGGCACGGTGGCAGAGGTGAGCGCGCTTGGTCTTCCTGCCATATACGTGCCGCTTCCGATCGGCAACGGGGAGCAGGCGCTCAATGCGCAGGATGCGGTGAGCGCCGGCGCTGCCCTGGTGGTCAAGAACGCCCAATTCTCCCAGGCCACGTTGGATACGGCGGTGAACATGCTTGGGGACACCTCCCGCCTGCACGCGATGGCCGCGGCGGGACCGGCCGTTAGTCCGGTGGACGGGGCCGCCCGGTTGGCGGATCTTGTGGAATCCGTGAGTGAGGAAAAATGATCGATCGTACATTCCATCTCATTGGTATCGGTGGTGCGGGCATGTCCGTGGTTGCGGAACTGCTCCAGGCTGAGGGTGCTACCGTCACCGGTTCGGACGCGGCTGAGTCCGCCGTGACGGCCGCGCTACGGGCGGGTGGCATCCCCGTTAATGTGCCCCAGCGGGCGGATGCGGTGCCGGAAGGCGCCATCGTGGTGGTGTCCTCGGCCATTAAGGATGCGAATCCGGAGTTGGCGGAGGCACGCCGTCGGGGCCAGACGGTCATCCATCGTTCCCAGGCCCTCGCCCTCGTTTCTGCCGGACGCGAATTCGTGGCGGTGGCCGGTGCACACGGCAAAACCACCACTTCAGGCATGATTGCGGAGGCGCTGCGTGCGGCCGGCGAGGACCCCTCCTGGGCGATCGGCGGGAGTCTGCGTGATCTCGGCGCCGGTGGACACCTGGGTGGCGGTTCTGTGATCGTGGCCGAGGCCGATGAATCTGACGGTTCCTTCCTTAACTACGCGCCACGCTTCGCCGTGGTGACCAATGTGGAACCGGATCATCTTGATCACTACGGCACCGCGGCTGCCTTTGAGGAGGCGTTCGCGGAGTTTGCGCGCCGGATCGTGAAGGGTGGGCTTCTTATTGCCTGCGGGGACGACGCCGGAGCGGCACGGCTTGGTACCAGCGCGGCACGCGAGGGTATTCGGGTAGTGAGCTATGGACGCGGGGAAGCAATCCTGGGGGCGGAGGCGCACGTGGCACTTTCCGGACACGGGGAGGTGACGCTGCGGCAGGGCGATAGGCACGCCCGCCTTCGTTTGGCGGTTCCGGGCGCTCACAATGAGCTAAATGCGGCCGGTGCCTGGGCGGCTGGACTGGAACTCGGCGTGGATCCGGTGGCGATGGCCGCCGGCCTAGCGGGGTTCGGCGGCGCCAAACGTCGCTTTGAGAAGCGTGGTGAGGCCGGCGGTGTAACCGTGATTGACGACTACGCGCATCACCCCACCGAGGTGGGCGCAACGGTCAGCGCTGCCAGGGAGCGCGTGAGAGGCCGGCTGCTGGTTCTCTTCCAGCCGCACCTGTATTCGCGCACACGCAATTTCGCACCCCAATTTGCGGCCGCTCTGGACGGGGCAGACGACGTCATTGTGACGGGTGTCTATGGCGCCCGCGAGCAGCCCTTTGACGGTATTGAGGGGAACATGATTACGCGCCTCATGAGGCGGGGACGGTTTGTCCAGGATCGCTGTGAGGCCGCCCATGAGATGGCCGCCGAGGCACAGCCTGGGGACATGATCATCACGATGGGTGCGGGCAACGTGACAGAACTGGGGCCGGTGATCCTCAAGGATCTTTCGGCATGAGAAAGCCGCATATGCCCCGTCTACCCGAGGATCAGCCGGGTGGTGCGGAACCGGGTAGTGCGGAACTGGGTGGTGCGCAGGCAGGCCGTGGGCATCGGCGTCGGAACTCCGGGGCGGATACGACGGTCCCCATGGTCCGGCACCGCTTCGGCGTCGGTAGGGCTGATGCTGCGGATGAACGCGCCACCTCCGAACCCGAAGCGACCGGGACGTCAATCTCACCAACCGATCCGAGTCACTGGGGCGGTGGCATTGTGCTTTCTCGTCCCGAACTACCGGATCTATCCAGCCGCCGCGCGCCAGCAGACCTTGATGCGCGGAAGGCCGAGCGGCGGGCGTACCGGAATCGCGCGCGCATTCGGCGCATGTCACTGGTGCTGGGCGGGGTGGTGCTGGCGGTTGCGGCCGCCTGGGCCGTGTTTTTCTCGCCCCTGACGGCTGTTCGCGCGGAAAACCTGAATGTTGCGGGCGTTGCTAGCGACGCCACGGTGTCCCACGAAGATGTAACGAACGTTCTAAGCACCGCGGTGGGTACGCCGCTTCTGCGCGTTAACACCGGTGCCCTCGCCAAGCAGGTGGAGGAACACTACCCGCAACTGCGGGACGTGCGGGTGTCCCGGGCGCCGCTTCATGGGCTCACGGTGACCGCGGCGTTGCGTACGCCCATCGGATGCGTGGAGAAGGGGAGCAGTTGCGTGGCTGTTGATGCCTCGGGGACCACGTTCCCGGTGACAAAGGATGTGGCTGGAGGGCTCACGCACATTAAGGTGACGGGCTCGGAGGCGAATATGACAACGCTGCTGGATGTGCTTGCCAGTCTCAGAGCAGACGTACGTGCTGAGGTGGAATCGGCCACTATTCTGGAGAACTCGCGCATTCAGCTCAATCTATCCAAAGGGCGCTCCGTGGTATGGGGCGACGCCTCGAACGCGGATCTTAAGGCGCAGGTGCTGCGTGTTCTTCTTACGCAGACCACCGGTACCGTATTCGACGTTTCCGAGCCCACGGCGCCCTTTGTCAAATAGCTTGGCGAGTGCCGGACAAATATCGGGCGGCAGTTGCGGGATGGGTCCGCGTAAGGTTCGCGACACGCGGCGAACAGGAATTGCAGGTTTGTAATTAACCCAATATCTTGTGCCCGGCATCGGACACAGAAACCCTCAAGTTGTGGTTGAGGGGTGGAGGTAGAGGACATGGCGGAGTTGAATAACGCGGCCTCAATCAAGGTGATCGGCGTGGGCGGCGGTGGCGTCAACGCGGTGGATCGCATGATTGAGGACGGCCTAGCGGGGGTGGAATTCATCGCGGTGAACACGGATGCGCAATCACTCATGAAGTCTTCCGCGGAAACCAAGCTGGATATCGGGCGCGACGTCTCCAAAGGCCTGGGTGCTGGCGCGGACCCGACGGTGGGTAAGCGCGCGGCCGAGGAAAACCAGGAATTCATCGCGCAGGCCGTAGACGGCGCCGACATGGTGTTCGTGACCGCGGGGGAGGGCGGCGGTACGGGTACCGGCGCCGCACCTATTGTGGCCAAGGCCGCGCGTGAAGCCGGCGCGCTCACCGTGGGTGTGGTGACCCGTCCCTTTGACTTCGAGGGCGCACAGCGTGCAAAGAATGCACGTGAGGGGATCGCGGAACTACGGGACGCCGTCGACACGCTCATTGTGATCCCGAACGATCGTCTCATTGAGATCAGTGAGGAGGATCTGTCCGTGCTGGAATCGTTCCACCTGGCCGATGAGGTACTTCGCAACGGTGTCAAGGGCATCTCTGATCTCATCACCATCCCGGGTGTGGTTAATGTGGACTTCGCGGACGTGAAGACGATCATGAAGGACGCCGGCACGGCACTCATGGGCATCGGTGAGGCCAACGGTGAGGACCGCGCCATGCGGGCCACCGAGAGCGCCATCTCCTCGCCGCTACTGGAGGCATCGATTGAGGGCGCCCACGGCGTGCTGGTGGGCTACCAGGCCGGGCCGGACTTTGGCATGAAGGAGTTCCAGCGCGCCTCGCAGCTGGTGAAGGAATCGGTGGATTCCAAGGCGAATATCATCATTGGCCTCATTGTGGATGAGTCGCTGGGTGACGATGTGCGGGTCACCGTGATCGCGGCCGGTTTCGATGAAAAGGAGGATCCACTCCTTTCGCTGGACCATATGCCGGCTGATATGCCCGCGCAGGTGGAGGATGAGCCGGAGCCCGAGGTAGAGGAGCCGGCACCGGAGCCCGCCGCGCCTGCCCAGCCCTCTGCCCCGCAGCACGCGGAATCGCCGCGTGCTGCTTATCGTCCAGAGAATCCGCGTCCGCATCGTTCGGAACTGGATATCCCGGACTTCCTCTTTGAGGACAACTAGCCGGTAGGGCCGTTGGAGGCTGTGTCTGATGAAACTGGCCGAAGTAGCAACGAAGGGCGCCTGGCGCGTGTACGCCGGGTTCACCACGCGTGCCGGCGGCTTCTCCAACGGCCCCTACCACGCGTTCAACCTGGGCTATCACACGGGTGATGACCCGGCGGTGGTCACCCGTAACCGTCAGCTTCTGGCGGATTACCTGGGCGTTACGCCTGTTTCCATGGAGCAGGTGCACGGCGCCACCATTCGTAGCGCCACCCAGCAGGATGCGGTCCGCACGCCTCACGGAGATATCGCGGAAACGGATGGTCTCATCCTGGATCTGACCGAATCAGGAAGCGCGATTGCGGCTGCGGTCATGGTGGCCGATTGCGTTCCGCTGCTCCTCGTCTCCACTGCCTATCCCCGCGGCGCCGTCGTCCATGTGGGCCGGAAGGGACTGCTGGCGGGAATTGCGCCGAAAGCGGTGCGTACGCTTGGCGGCCCGGAGGGGCTGGAGGCGTTCATCGGTCCATCCATCGCGGGGGCGGACTATGAGGTACCGGCCGCAATGCGTGACGCCGCCGCAGCACTCATTCCGGAGGCCGCGTGCATCACCCGCTGGGGAACGCCGGGTATTGACGTGCCGGGTGGGCTGGCAGCGCAATTACGGCGAGCCGGCGTTACGTCCATTCACCGGGACGGACGCTCGACGTTTCAGGATCCTGCTTTCTACTCCTATCGCCGCTCCGCGCAGACGGGCCGCTTTGCTGGCGTACTCGCGCTGTATCCGGCTCCGCCCGGCGCCCCCACTCACCCCGTGCGACACGCCGAATAGCTGCCCGCCCGGCGCGCACACTTCATACTTGGACATAGCAACGGAAGGAATCCCATGGGAATGTTTCAGCGGTTCGTTTCAAAGGCCACGCTCAACGACGATGACTTTGCCGAGGACGAGGACTACTTCGAGGACGGCGAGGAATATGCCGAGCCTGAGGGGACGGACACGGATGTGTCCCCGATCCGCGCGGTAGCCCCCGCCGTGGATATTGCGCGCATCGTGACGGCGAAGCCGGCCTCCTTTGCGGATGTGCGCGGTTTTGCGGAAAAGTTCCGCTCCGGGCTCCCGGTGATCCTCAATCTCGCGGCCGCAGATGATGCGGCACGGCACCGGATCGTGGACTTTGCCACCGGCCTGTGCTTTGGGCTGCACGGGGATCTCAACAAGATTTCCGGAGAGGTTATCCTCATGACCCCGCATTCCGTGCACCTGGAATCTCAGCGTCCGGATGGTGATTCGCTCTGATTGGCTATATTCTCTCCGGGCTGATTCAGCTCTACCTACTTGTCCTGGTAGGGAGGGCCATCTATGACCTGGTGCTCATGACGGCGCGGGATTGGACGCCACGCGGGTTCCTGCTCGTGGTCGGCAATGTGATATTCAAGCTCACAGATCCGCCGCTGCGCTGGCTCCGTAAGTTCATTCCGCCCCTGCGGTTCGGTGGTGTGGCACTGGATATGGGATTCCTGGTGCTGTTTATTGGCCTGCAGATTCTCTCCTCTGTGGTGGTGCGTTTGTTCTAGGGGAGCTCAACAAAGTGTCGGATCCGGGCGCAAATTAGCTGAATCCTGTACAGTGAACGAAGGAATGGCTGTTTTGCCTCGGAAACATAGCGAAGTTATAATTTCGTTACTAGTGGGGTGAAGTGGCCCCGGGCGGGCACGTGGTGTTCGTTGACTCAAGATTTCCGAGGTGAGGGGGATGGCGTTGCTGACATACCAAGATGTGCTCAACATTCGCTTCAAGCAACCCGAGAGCGTGGAGCACGGGTACGACAACGACGAGGTGGATTGGTTCCTCGATCAGGTGGCCGAAACCGTGGAGCAGCTCACCAAGCAGCGCGATGATGCCAACCATCGCGCTGAGGTGGCGGAAGCAAAGGTGACGGAGCTGCAGGGCGCCGGCCAGGGCGAGGCGCCCGCACCGGATTCAGCTACGGGTACCACCACCTTCGCTAATACGGCTGCCGCTTCCGAATCTGAGAATGCGCAGTCGGCGGCTTCCGTGCTGGTGTTGGCGCAGCAGGTTCATGACAAGCTGGTGGCTGAAGGTCAGCAGGAGCATGACAAGCTCGTCTCCGATGGTCAGCAGGAGCATGACAAGCTGGTGACCGAAGCTAAGGACAAGAGCGACAAGATGGTGGCGGAGGCTGAGGCCACCCACAACCGCACGCTTGCGCAGCTGGAGCAGCAGCGTGGTCTGCAGGAGCGCAAGATCTCCGAGCTACGCGACTTCGAGCGCGATTACCGTACTCGGCTGCGCAGCTACCTCACGTCTCTTATTGAGAACGTGGAGGGTGGTTCTCAGGAGCAGGCTAACTAGTACGCTGAGTGCGGGTGGGGGATTCCTCGCCCGCATTTTGTACCGGGTGAGGGTGCGCAGGCGTTAGTTCGACGCCGTCTGCTTCGGTTCTAGCGGGCACCGGACACGGGTGGTTCCGGCGGCTTGGACAGACACCTGATACAGCGAACGGAGGAATATGGCAAAGAGGATTCGGCGCCCGTTCTGGCCGTACGCGGCAGTGGCGGTGCTGGTTGTAGTGGCGGATCAGCTCACGAAGGCGTGGGCGGAGTCCAGCCTGGCCGGCGGTGCCATGCGTCCTCTACTTGGCCACGCGCTGTATCTCAAACTGGTGTATAACCCTGGTACGGCGCTCTCGCTGGGGTCGAATTCCACGCTCCTGATATCCATCATCGCTATCGCTGCCGTGGTGGTGCTGCCCTTTGCGGCCGTTCGCACGCGCGGCCTTACCCGGGCTTCCGTCGCGCTCATTTGGGCGGGTGCCGCCGGCAACCTGATTGACCGACTGACCAATACCCCCGGCGTACTTCGGGGTGAAGTGGTGGATTTTATTGGCTACGGGAGCTGGTTCGTGGGCAACGTTGCGGATATTGCGCTGGTGCTCGGCGTCGTGATGCTTGTCATATCCGCGTTTACCGAGGGCTCACATGAGTGAACACCGGTATTACCCGGTGCCTAACCAGTTCGAGGAAACCCGGGTGGATGTTGTGGTGGCCAAGATGACGGGCATGTCCCGTTCGAAGGCCGCCGCGCTGGTGGAGGCAGGCGCCGTGACCGTGGACGGAGCCAAGGCGGCAAAGTCTGTGCGCGTGTCCTCGGGCCAGGTGCTGGAGGTGGATGTACCGGATCCACGTCCCATTGGGCCGGTACCTACCCCCGCGGATCTGCCCATTCTTTACGAGGATGCGGACCTGGTGGTGGTTAATAAGCCGGCCGGCATGACGGCGCATCCATCGTTGAATTTTGAGGGTCCCGATGTGCTTGGGGCGCTCATGGCCGCTGGGCGCCAGCTGTCGGACTATGGGCCGCCCGAGCGCCGTGGAATTGTTCACCGGCTGGATGTGGGCACCTCCGGCTGCATGGTGGTGGCGAAGTCGCGCCGCGCTTATATCAGTCTCAAACAGCAGTTCCGGGACCGGACGGTGGAGAAGATCTACCACGCGGTGGTGCAGGGGCACCCGGATCCGTTGGCGGGCACTATCGACGCTCCTATCGGCCGGGATTACCGGCACCAGTGGAAGATGGCCATTCGGGAGGGTGGGCGCCATGCGGTGACGCACTATTCCACCCTGGAGGCAATGGCGGGCGGTACCCTGCTGCGCGTTCACCTGGAGACGGGACGCACCCATCAGATTCGTGTGCATATGAGCGCCGTGGGACATCCGTGCGCGGGGGACGAGATGTACGGTGCGGATCCTACCCTTTCCGCGCGGCTGGGCCTCACGCGGCAGTGGCTGCATGCGGTTCACCTGGGGTTCACGCACCCGGATGGTTCGTGGCGTACGTTTGATTCCACCTACCCGGAGGATCTGGAGCGTGCCCTGGAGCTGTTACGCGACGGAGTATTCAAATGATTGAGATCGTCGAGGGTGAACTGGAGCGCTGCCTGGCAATTCGCCGTGAGGTGTTCATGGGGGAGCAGAACGTCACCGAGGCGGAAGAGATGGACGGCCGCGATGGGGCGCCCACGGTCCAGGTGCTTGCGGTGGTGGACGGTGTGGATTGCGGGTGCGCGCGTATTTTGTACGACGCCGCCGCCCGCGTACATCTCGGCCGCGTGGCCGTGCGTCGCCCGTTCCGCGGGCAGGGTATTGGCATGGACCTCGTGAACGGCGCACGGGATGTGGCCCTGCGCCATTTCGCGGTGGACGGAACACTCACGATCACGCTGGATGCGCAGGAGTACGCCATCGGGTTCTACGAGCGGGCCGGCTACACACTCACCGAAAGGGAGCGTTTCCTCGATGCGGGGATCTGGCACCGGGAAATGGCGCAAACTATCACCCGGTAGCGGGTTGCTAAACCCGCGGGTGCGGTAACGGAAAGACGCGGCCACACACGGCTCTATCGTCGGTATGACGCGTCTACTACGCAAGAACGCCGGTGACCGGACACGGGGCGGCGTAGGGCGGCGTCGTCGAACGGGCAGTGAAACCGAGAACGGCATACGTGGGAGGCGGTCTATAGAATCGGGCACATGGCAACCGATTTCGTCCACCTGCACGTGCATACCGAGTACTCGCTGCTTGACGGCGCCGCCAAGATCAAGGACCTGGTGGCGGAAGCCAAACGGCTGGGGCAGAAGTCGCTGGCCATCACGGATCACGGCAACTGCTTTGGTGCGTTCAAGTTCTACAACGAATGCAAAGCGCAGGGCATTAATCCGATCATCGGCATGGAAGCCTACATGACCCCGGGTACGTCCCGATTCGGGCATGATCGCGTGCTGTGGGGTACGGAGGCGCAGCGCTCGGATGATGTGTCAGCGCGCGGAGCCTACACGCACATGACACTGCTGTCCTACTCCACGGAAGGTATGCACAACCTCTTCCGACTTGCCTCGCAGGCCTCGTTGGATGGGCAGATGGGGAAGTGGGCTCGGGCGGACGAAGAACTGCTGGAGCGCTACCACACCGGGCTCATTGGGACGGCGGGCTGCCCGTCCGGTGCCGTGCAAACCCACCTGCGCCTGGGCCAGGAGAAGGAGGCGCTGGAATACGCGGGCCACATGCAGGAGATCTTCGGCAGGGAAAACTACTACGTGGAAGTGATGGATCACGGCATCGATGTGGAGCGCCGTACCCACAACCAACTGCTGGAACTAGCCAAGAAGATTGATGCGCCTATCATTGCCACCAATGATTCCCACTACGTGACCAAACAGGATGCGCGTATCCAGGACGCCATGCTGTGCATCAATTCCGGCTCCACCCTCAATGATCCGGACCGCTTCCATTTTGACGGGTCCGGCTACTATCTGAAGTCCGGGGAGGAAATGGAGCGCCTGTTTGGGGATATCCCCGGGGCGCTCACAAATACGGTGGAAATTGGCGAACGCGTGCACGTGGAATTCCAAACCGCGGCCGAGGGTGCCAATTACATGCCCATCTTCCCCGTGCCGGAGGGGGAAACCTTGACCTCCTGGTTCATGAAGCAGGTAGAGGTGGGCCTTCACTCCCGCTATGGCGAATCTATTCCGCAGGACGTGCGCGAGCGCGCGGACTACGAGGTGGGTGTGATTGTCCAGATGGGCTTCCCGGGATACTTCCTGGTAGTCCAGGACTACATCCAGTGGGCCCGCCACAATGGCATCCGGGTGGGACCGGGGCGTGGTTCCGCGGCCGGCTCCATGGTGGCCTACGCACTTCATATCACGGAACTTGATCCGATCAAGAATGGCCTCCTGTTCGAGCGCTTCCTCAACCCCGAGCGCATCTCCATGCCCGATATTGACGTGGACTTTGATGAACGGCGGCGCATGGAGGTACTGGACTACGTCCAGCACCGCTACGGGGCGGACAAAGTGTCCCAGGTGGTCACGTTCGGCACCATCAAAACCAAGCAGGCGCTCAAGGATTCGTCCCGCATTCAGGGCTATCCGTTTGAGATGGGCGAGCGGATGACGAAGGCGCTGCCACCCTCGGTCCAGGGCAAGGACATCAAGCTGGCGGACGTGTACAACAAGGATGCCGCACGCTTCGCGGAGGCGGGGGAATTCCGCGAACTGGTGGATTCGGATCCGGACGCCAAAAAAGTATTTGATCTGGCCACCGGTATTGAGGGCCTCTCCCGCCAGTGGGGCGTACACGCCTGCGCCGTGCTCATGAGTTCCGCTCCGCTCACGGACGTGATTCCTGTCATGAAGCGCCCAGCGGATGGCGCGGTCATCACGCAGTTCGAGTACCCGGAGTGCGAGAACCTGGGCATCCTCAAGATGGACTTCCTTGGCCTGTCAAACCTGACCACCATTGATGACGCCCTCGAAAACATCGTGAACAACGGCAAGGAACCGCTGGTCATCGAGGACGTCCCCATGGATGACAAAAAGACGTTCGAGCTGATTGGGCGGGCAGAAACGCTTGGCGTGTTCCAGCTGGATGGCTCGGGTATGCGCACGCTCCTCAAGCAGATGAAGCCCACCAACTTTGAGGATATTTCCGCTGTTTCCGCGCTGTATCGCCCGGGCCCCATGGGGGTGGGATCTCACACGAACTATGCGCTCCGCAAGAACGGACGCCAGGAAATCACCCCGATTCACCCGGAGCTGGAGGAAGCGCTCCACGATATTCTGGCCCCCACCTACGGTCTCATCGTCTACCAGGAGCAGGTGATGATGATCGCCCGCAAGGTCGCGAACTTCACCATGGGTGAGGCCGACGCCCTCCGTAAGGCCATGGGTAAGAAGAAACTGGCCGTACTAAACAAGATGTACGGCAAGTTTGAAAGCGGCATGCTGGAGAACGGCTACTCGAAAGACGCCGTGGAAACCCTCTGGGGCGTGCTGCTGCCTTTCGCCCAGTACGCGTTTAACAAGTCCCACTCGGCCTGCTACGGCGTGGTCTCCTATTGGACGGCCTACCTCAAGGCGCACTATCCCACCGAATACATGGCGGCCGTGCTCACCTCCCGGAAGGACAACCGCACCAAGCTGGCTGTCTACCTCGGTGAGGTGCGCCGCATGGGCATTACGGTGCTGGTCCCGGACGTCAACGAATCACAGGCAAACTTCTCCGCCGTGGGCTCTGATATTCGCTTCGGTCTCTCTGCCGTGAAGAATGTGGGTCAGCCGGTGGTGGAGGGCATTATCAAGGCCCGGGAGGAAAAAGGTAAGTTCACCTCCTTCCAGGACTTCCTGGACAAGGTGGAACTGCCCGTGCTCAATAAGCGTGCCCTGGAGTGCCTGGTCAAGGCGGGCGCATTTGACTCCTTCGGGTACACGCGGCGCGCCCTGCTGACCCGCGTGGATGAGGCGGTGGATTCCACCGTGTCTCTCAAGCGCAACGAAGCCGTGGGTCAATTTGACCTGTTCGGCGGGGCCAGTGAGTCCGTGAGCGTACAGATCGAGGTACCGGAGCTGCCGGAGTGGGACAAGCGGGAGAAGCTCAACAACGAGCGCGACATGCTGGGCCTCTACGTGTCGGACCATCCACTCTCCGGCATGGAGAATGTGCTTAACCGCGCGGCGGATGCTCACATCATTGACTTGCTCGATGATGAGGCGCCGGCGGACCGCAGCGTGGTGACGCTTGCGGGCCTCATTACCAATGTGCAAACGCGTGTTTCCAAGAAAAACGGAAAAATGTGGGCAACGGTCACGCTGGAGGATCTCACCGGTTCCATTGAGATCAACTTCTTCCCGGCTACCTACCAGACGGTGTCCACCATGCTGGAGCGGGACCAACTGGCCATTGTGCGTGCTCGCGTTCAGGAGCGTGATGATTCCATCCAGCTTTCCGCGCAGGATCTCAAGCTGCCCTCCGGCTCACTCATGCCGGACGCGCCGATTGATCTCAGTATGAACGAGCGCATGGCCACCCCCGGACTTATGGATCGCCTGGCCGAAACGCTGCGTGATTATCCGGGTGGCGCGCCCGTGCGTATTCATATTCAGAGTCCCCGGCGCACGGTGGTGGTTCAGGTGGGCAAGGACTTCTATGTCAAGCCCGACGCCGGGTTGTTCTCTGACCTGCGCGTGCTGCTCGGCCGTAACTGCGTGCTTGGTTAGAGGCCGGCCGCGTCCACCACGCGCATGGCCGGGGCGGCGCCGGCCAATTGGACCACGTCACCGGCAGCGAGACGGTGGCCGCGGTGTGCGAGCGTCGTGCCATTGACCGTCACCTCGCCGGCGTCGATCGCTTCGCGCGCCATGCCGCCGGTTTCCGCCAATCCTGAGAGCTTGACGAACTGGCCCAGCTTGATAGGAAGCCGAACGGGAACATCGATGGTGCGTGGACCTGTGGTCATGCTGTGATCTCCTCCTGTGCTGGTACGGCCAGTCGCCGTCTCCGGTACACAATGTAGGCGATTCCAGCCGCCACGAGTAGCGCGATGCCGGCAGCGCCCCATGGTGAGCGCATCGCGGTGCCGATGATCGCTGCCCAGGCGGCAAACCCGATCGTTGAATAAATGGTTGCCCATCCCAGCCATCCCGGCAGTGCGGCGGCGATGAAACGCCAGCCGCGCATTCCTAGTAATCCGGCCGCGAGAATCACGGCGGTCTGCACGCCTACGGTGAAGAAACATAGTGTCACCAGCGGCCATCCTCGTTGATTCAACTTATCTACCGCGTGTTGTGTGGACGGCGCGTGTATGGCGATCCACGCCCGCTGAGCCACTCCGTTCTTCGGTTCACGCTGATGAGCAACGAGGTAGTGGCCGTATCGGCCGATCCAGAACGTGGTGGTGGAGCGGAGTGCTACCCCGCACATAAGAAAAAGGAACACTAACGTGAATGGTTTGTCGGCAAGGAACGGAATCATAACACCCTCCCAGGGGACACCCTGTCGCGAAATTAGTGCCCGTGAATCGGCGGAGATTCGCGGACGGAACTGTCCTTATGATATCGGGTGTCGCAGGTGGGGCGCGCTGAGCGGCCGGGTAGCGCGGTGGACGGTCAGCATAGGACGGTCAGCATAGGATGGCGGCCGGCGTAGGACGGGCGAATAGTGCGATGCAGCGCCGGTGGTGAGTGATTACTCGGCGCTACTGATCGTTGTCCAGGACGGCCAGTTACTCGTCGTCGGCGCTGACACCGGCAGCGCGGCAGGAGGAACAGAGCCCGCGCACCTCAATGGTGTGCTGAACACCCGTGAACCCGGAATCGGTGGCAATCCGGGCTAGTAGCTTTTCGGCCTCGGGCGCCTCGAACTCGACGGTGCGTCCGCAATGCCAGCACACCAGGTGGTGATGGTGAACCGGGGTGGCACAGTGCCGATAGAGCACCTGGCCGCTCTCGTCTTGGATGGTGTCAAGCTTGCCTGATTCGGCGAGCGCCTGCAGATTGCGGTACACGGTAGCCAGACCAATCCGGTGGCCCTGGGTATCCAGGACCGCTTTCAGGTGCTGGGCGGAGGTAAATTCGTCAATGGTGGTCATGGCGGTCGCGATGGCGGTGCGCTGCGAGGTGCGGCGAAGGTTGACCAAGGGTTTCCTTTCTTTTTGGTGCTGGTTGCGATACGGATGGCTGGCTGATTGCCACCGGTTACGGGCCGGTTCTTACGGTCTGGCCGTGCTTACTCGCGGCGTGCTACGGCGTCGTACAAGTGCGAGGCAGGTAGCCGTGAGCACGTAGACGGCGATAAGCAGTACCACGATGGTGGCGCCCGGAGAGATCGCCACGAACCACGTGATGGTGAGGCCCACCAGCGAGGTAACCGCGCCGATCCCCATGGCCCATCGCTGCGTGGCCGTGAATGAGCGAGTAAACAGCTGCGCGGTGGCGTTCGGGACGATCATAATGGCGGAGACCAACAGCACCCCAACCACGCGCATGGAGACGGCGACGGTCAGAGCGGCGAGGACCGCGATGAGCACGTTCCAGTGGCGCGCCGCCAGGCCGGAGGAGCGGGCGAAGCCTTCGTCGTTGGTTACGGAAAACATGGGGCCGCGCAGTCCCAGTCCCACTACGCCCACCACGACGGCGAGGACCACGGTGTAGATAACGTCCAGGTTAGATACGGTGGAGATCGAGCCGAATAGGTAGTAGTTGAGGTTCGCGGCCGTACCGCCACCCAGCGTAATAAGCAACACGCCGAGAGCGATGCCGCCATAAAACAGGATGGCCAGCGCCGTGTCTGAGGAGTTATGGCCCGCCGAGCGCATCCATTCGATCAACAGCGCACCCACCACGGCGATGAGGAAGGCGCCGCTCACGGCGAAATCGTCGGGGGCCACGCCCACCCAGCTGGCCGCCAGCCAGCCGAGGGCCACGCCCGTCAACGCCACGTGGCCGATACCATCACCCATGAGCGCCATACCGCGCTGCACCAGATAGCTGCCCACGATCGGCGCGGTGATACCCACCAGTAGCGCTACGGCGAGGGAGCGCTGCATGAGCTCCACGGAGAGCATTTGCGCCAGTGCACTAATCATTGTTTTCCTCCGCACGGTTGGGTGTGCCACCCTGTACGACGCCGGTTACGTACGCGGATTGCGGGGTGGCGGTTGTGTTTGTGGTGCCGGAAGTTGGCGGTGTGGCGGTTACGTCCGCCGTTTTCGAGGCTGGTGGTGTGATCGCTGCGCCTGAGGCTGGCGGTGTGGCGTTTGTACCCGCGATTCGGCGCATAACGTGGTCGATTTCGTGGGTGCCTTCACGGAAGGCTCCGTCCGCCACCTTGCGGCCGTCCTCGATGTGAATATTGCGGTCGATGAGATGCTCCAGTTCCTCGATTTCGTGGAGCACCATGATCAGGGTGATGCCCTCCTGCTTGGCGGCGTGGAGTGCGCTGGCCAGGGCTTCGCGGGACTCACGATCAATGCCGGCAAGTGGCTCATCGAGGATCAGGAGGTCCGGGTGGCGAACCAGGGCCCGGGCAATGAGGACTCGGTGCTGTTGCCCGCCAGAGAATACGGCGACGGGATCTTTGGCACGATGCCGGAGCCCAACGGCGTCGAGCGCGGCGAGGGCCTTCCGCTTAGCTGCGTGACCGTAGGCGCCGAAGGGGTGCCCGCCGGAGATGAGGCCGGAGCGGACTACTTCGAGCGCGGAGGCGGGCATGCTGCCGCCGTGCGCCATCTGCTGGGGAACGTAGCCTAGCCGGGACCACGCGACCGTGCGGGGGCGAGACACCTCGGCGCCGAAGAGACGCGCGTGTCCCGTATACGGATACACGCCGGTCAGTGCCTTCACCAGGGTGGACTTTCCCGAACCGTTGGCCCCGAAAATGCCCACGGTTTCGCCGGGTTGTACAGAAAGGCTGATATCGCGCAGAATCTCGGTGCCGCCCATGCGTACACCGAGATTCTCCGCTTCCAGCACAGGCTGGACTACTTGCATGCGAGCGCCTTCCTTAGCGCGGTCAAATTCGATTCCATAGCGTCAAGATAGTCCCCGTGTTCCGGCTTAGCTTCCAGAGTGGCCAGGACATCCGTTTGCGCACCGGCCTGCGAGGCGAGTGCCTCCGCCGTCTTGGGGGAGAGGAGTTCCTCGGTGAACACGGTGGTGGCGCCGGTTTCCTTCATGGCGGCTGCCACCCGCTTGAGATCGGCGGGAGAAGGATCCGAATCCGGATCAATGCCGGAAATGGATACCTGCGTCAGGCCGTAGCGGTCGGTGAGATAGCCGAATGCCGCGTGCGAGGTGACGACGTCCTTACGCTCGCACTGGTTGAGTCCGGCGGAGAACTTGGCCGAGAGCGCCTCGAGTTTGGTGGTCACCGCGGCCAGGTTTGTCTGGTATGTCTGGGTGCCCGCGGGATCCATCTTTTCCAGGGTGGCCGCAATGGTCTTCGCCGCGGACGTCATACGCTGCGGGTCCAGCCAGAAGTGGGGATCCAGGGTGGTATCCGTGTGCGCGCCACCGGCGGAGGCGTGCTTGACAAGGTTAACTGAACCGGAGAGATCCACCGGCTTGGCCTTCGCGAGTGACCCCGCGGCCTCGTCCACGGACGGTTGGAATCCGGCCACGTAGAACAGGGCGCTGGTGGCATCGATCGAGGCGATTGCCTTGGGTGCGAGCTCGAAGTCATGCGGCTCTACATTATTAGGCGTGGCACTAGCAACCGTCACGCGATTACCGCCCACCTGCTCGGTGAGCCAGGCGATCGGGTAGAAGGAGGCGGTCACGTTCAAGGTTTTTTCGTTCGACGCCGTTGCAGCTCCGTTGCTTGTAGCGCTGGATCCGGTACCCGCACAGGCGGACAAGCCAATGGTCAGTGTTGCGAGCGCGGCCAGTGCGCTGATCATATGCTTTCTCATGAGAATGATTCTCAGCCTTTTTGAGAATCGTTGTCAATTTGTATGGCTGTGTGCTGACGCACTGTTTGGGTGCCGAGAAGGTCATGTTCGGCTGGGTGGGTGAATGGTATCGGCATCCGCGGCGCAGCTACCGGTGTGATGCACAGTTACGGCATGATTCTGATTGCATCGCGCCTGCAGGGCCGCCTACCGCCAATTCCAGTACGCGACCACCACGCCGTCGTATGGGAGTGGGCACCCTCCTCCCGCCACCCCGCGGCGCCCCACGCGGCTAGGATTGTGTGGCACCCTCCAGCCAGGCGGGAGCAAGCGAAAGGATTTTCATGGCCAAGCCGGCACCATCACGCCTCGACAACGTCATTTCCCTCGCCAAGCGGCGCGGGTTTGTGTTCCCCGCGGGGGAAATCTACGGAGGTACGCGCTCCGCCTGGGACTACGGCCCCTACGGCGTCGCCCTGAAGAACAACATTAAGCGGCAGTGGTGGCACACCATGGTGGATAGCCGTGACGATGTAGTGGGCCTTGATTCCTCGGTCATTCTCCCACGTGAGGTATGGGTGGGTTCCGGGCACGTGTCCGCATTCAATGATCCGCTCATCGAGTGCACCAACTGCCACAAGCGCCTGCGTATGGATCAGCTCCAGGAGGAGCAGGCTCACAAGAAGGGTATTGACGATCCGGACTCTATCGAGCTCGCCGATCTCCAGTGCCCCAGCTGCGGCGTGACGGGCCAGTGGACGCAGCCCAAAGAATTCAACATGATGCTGGAAACCTATCTGGGCCCGGTGAAGGACGAATCCGGCCTCCACTACCTGCGCCCCGAAACCGCGCAGGGCATTTTCGTGGACTTCCAGCAGGTGATGACCACCTCCCGCAAGAAGATCCCGTTTGGCATCGGCCAGATCGGCAAGTCGTTCCGCAATGAGATCACGCCGGGCAACTTCATTTTCCGTACGCGCGAGTTCGAGCAGATGGAGATGGAGTTCTTCGTGGAGCCGGGCACGGATGCGGACTGGCATCAGTACTGGATTGATCTACGCAAGAACTGGTACGTGGATCTGGGCATTAACCCGGAGAATCTGCGCCTTTACGAACATCCGAAGGAGAAGCTGGCCCACTACTCGAAGCGCACGGTGGACATCGAGTACAAGTTCGGTTTCCAGGGCTCGGATTGGGGTGAGCTGGAGGGCATTGCCAACCGCACAGACTTCGACCTCAAGGCACACGCCGAGCACTCCGGCAAGGACCTGTCCTACTTCGACCAGCCGAATAACCGCCGCTACTATCCGTACGTGATCGAGCCGTCGGCGGGCCTCACCCGGTCTCTCATGGCGTTCCTGGTGGACGCCTACGTGGAGGACGAGGCGCCGAACGCGAAGGGTGGTGTGGACAAGCGCACGGTCCTCAAGTTGGATCCGCGCCTGGCACCCGTCAAGGTTGCGGTGCTCCCGCTCTCGCGCAATGAGAAGCTGGCGCCCGCCGCCAAGGAGATCGCGGCCAAGCTGCGTCAGCGCTGGAACATTGAGTACGACGACGCCGGCGCGATCGGCCGCCGCTACCGTCGGCAGGACGAGATCGGTACGCCGTTCTGCGTCACCGTTGACTTCGATTCGCTCGATGACCACGCCGTGACGGTCCGCAATCGCGACACGATGGAGCAGGTGCGCCTCCCGGAGGAGAAGGTGGCAGGCTTCCTCGCTGAGAAGCTCATCGGCGCATAACGCGGTGCCCCGCTCACCCGGTTTCGGCCGGGTGGCCGGGATTCTGCCGGGCCCGATCAGTCGAGGGAACGCTCAGCACCTAGGGGAGTGCCTAGTGGTCGATTTTCGCCACCGATGAGGCCTCCAATCGAGCGCCAGGCACGAGCAGTGGGCACTACCCGAGCGCGCCGTTTGTAGTGGATCCGCCCGTTACGCGATCATCGGCGGGCGGGGTCGTGAGCCCGTAGTGCTCGAAAATGCGGGTGCGCTGCTCCTCGGTGACCCCCGCGCTCACATCCAGGGGCGGGGCCTCCTCGATACTGTGCTTGGGGAAGGCTAGGTGTAGCGAGCGATCCTCGAGGTGCGCACCGCGCAGCGGGACCAACAGAGACTTGTGATTGAATAGGCCCGCACCGAGGGCAATAAACGTGGCGTCCCCTGATTCCGCGTCGAGGAACACCTCCTTGATGACGCCAAGCTTTTCGCCGTCGGTATCCACAGCGGTAGCGGCAAATAGGTCCTGCACCGTCTTCTTGCTTGCCATCGGTCCCCTCCGAAAACTTGAGCTGCTATGCGATTCTATTGTGCACGGGGGCATCCGCTGCAAACTGGAACTAGTTCCCGGAGTACGGTGCCTCGTTGCGGCAGCTGGCCTGTACAGGCGAATCCGATGCGGACGGTGCGGGTATCTCGCGGGGCACTGCTGCGCGGAAGCTACACCGGGTTGCATCGCTTCTGATGTCTGCCGAAATGTGGAGTACTGCGCCCGGGGAAAGGTGTGCTTCCCGGCCGGGTACCATTCGGGACATGACGACGTCGATCCCACAGCATCCCGGCAGCCCCGCACGCGCCTACCCCGGCGTGCAACTGGGTGCACTTCGCCTCGATACGCCCGTCATGCTTGCGCCCATGGCAGGCGTAACGAACCCGCCATTCCGGCAGCTGTGCCGCGAGCAGGCGGAAGCGGGTGCGGCCAGCGCGGGATTCATGGCCCGCCGCGGCCGGGGGAATGACGCGGTAACGAACGACGCCGAGCGCCCGCGCGTTCCTTCGGCTAGCGGGGCGGGTACAGCCGGGCACACTACCAACCGGGGTGCGGGGAACGAGGCGCCGGCAGGACTGTGGGTGTGCGAAATGATTACGTCTCGGGCGCTGATTGAGCGCGTCCCGCTCACCATGACCATGATCCAGCCGGACCCCTTCGATCCGGTGCGCTCCATCCAGCTGTACGGTGTGGAACCGAAGGTGGTGGCCGAGGGTGTGCGGATTCTCGTCCGCGAGGGCTGGGCGGACCACATTGACCTGAACTTTGGTTGCCCGGCGCCGAAGGTAACAAAGAAAGGCGGGGGCGCGGCGCTGCCCTGGAAACTGGATCTGTTTCGGGACCTGGTGAACGCGGCCGTCTCGGCCGCACAAGAGGCCTCCCGGGACCGTGATACGCCGGTGCCCATCACCGTGAAATTCCGTATCGGCGTAGATGGGGACCACACGACCTTCCATGACACGGCCCGCATTGCCGAGGATGCCGGGGTAGCGGGCCTCACCCTCCACGGCCGCACGCTCGAGGAACACTACGCCGGTCACGCAAACTGGGAGCGCATCGCGGAACTGGTGGAGGAAACGGACCTGCCCGTTTTCGGCAACGGGGACGTATTCGAGGCCGAGGATGCCGCGGACATGATGGCTCAGACCGGCTGCGCGGGCATTGCCGTGGGCCGCGGTTGCCAGGGGCGTCCGTGGCTGTTCTATGACCTGGCCGCCATGCTCCACGGCGGGACGGCCCGGCGTGAACCCACCCTGGGAGAGGTAGCGGCAATTATCCGGCGGCATGCGGAACTATCCGTCGCCCACTTCGGAAACGAGGGCCGGGCCATGCGCGAACTGCGCAAACATCTCGTGTGGTACGTGAAGGGTTATCCGGTGGGGAGCGATACCCGGCAGCGTCTTTCGCATGTGTCCACACTCGCGGATCTGGATACTGTGCTCGGTGAGTTTGATGCGGATGCACCCTACCCGCCCGGTGCTCGTGGGAAACGTAGCCGCAGCGGTGGACGCAAGCGTGCCCACCTGCCCGAGGGGTGGCTCGATTCCCGCGCGCTCTCACCAGAGCAGCGCGAGCATATTCGGGAGGCCGAACTGGGTATTTCGGGAGGCTAGGCCCGGGACGGCGCGTCGTCGTCACGGAACCATGCGGCAACCTAACGGCGCGCCCGCTAGTGTGGACCCCGTGGAAAACTACACGGGCAGTGATGAGGAACGCTGGGTTGCTGAACCGGCGAAGAACCCCAACCGCACCTCCTTTGAGCGCGACCGCGCACGGGTGGTGCATTCCTCCGCGCTGAGACGTCTGGGCGCGAAAACGCAGGTGCTGGGCCCAGAGTCCGATGATTTTATTCGCACCCGTCTCACCCACTCCCTGGAAGTGGCGCAAATTGGCCGCTCCCTCGCCAAGAACTTCCACGCGGACCAGGACATTGTGGAGGCAGCCTGCCTCGCCCACGATCTGGGTCACCCGCCCTTCGGACATAACGGCGAGAGTGCGCTCGCGGAGGTGGCGAAGGGCATCGGCGGATTTGAGGGCAACGCCCAAACGCTGCGCATCCTCACGCGTCTGGAACCCAAGCGCCTGAGCACAGAGGGCCGGGTGGCGGGCCTCAACCTCACGCGTGCCACCCTGGACGCCACCATCAAGTACCCGTGGGGTGCGGGGGAGGGGCCGCTGCGCCGCGACGGTAGCCGCACCCGCAAGTTCAACGTGTACGAGGATGACCGGCCCGTCTACACGTGGATTCGCGACGGCCACGGCCCGGTGAAAAGTGCCGAAGCGCAGATGATGGATCTCTCCGACGACATCGCCTACTCCGTGCACGATGTTGAAGATGCGGTAGTGCGCGGTTACGTGGATTTGGGGCGCTTCCAGGACGGGGAGGAGCGTGACCGAGTCGTGGAGATGACGAAGAAGTGGTATTTGTACGACGACGTCGCCGCGCTCGATGCCGCCTTCGATCGCCTGGTGAGTGAGGAGCAGTGGCCCGGTTCTTTTACGGGCACCTACGAGGACCTTGCCGAGGTCAAGAATCTCACCTCGGATTTAATCGGGCGCTTCATCTCCGCGGTGGTGGACGCGACAAAGGCGGCCCGCGGGGATGCGCCGCTTACCCGGTACACGGGGGATGTGGTGGTGCCGGCGGGGACCGCTGCGGAGATTCTGATTCTCAAGGGGATTGCGGTGGAGTATGTGATGGAGCCGCGTGCTCACACGCCCCAGTACCTTGAGCAGCGCACCCTCATTTTTAACCTGGTGGACGCACTGCTGGCGCATCCGGAGAATTTGGAACCACACATCTACCAGCACTGGCGGGGCGCCGACGAGGCGACGCAGCTTCGGCTGGTGGTGGATCAGGTGGCCTCGCTGACAGATCAGAGCGCCCGGCAGTGGCACGCCCGGCTGGTGGGCATGCTGCGATAGGCGGGCATGGAGCGGTAAGCGCGTCCGCGCTGCACCCGCGGGCACGCACCGACTGTTACGGCGGCGAGAGCCAGGACACGGCCGGGAGCACCTAGAATCGGGGTTATGGCCGGGCTTATCAAACGTGAAGACATCGAACGCGTGCGCACCGAGGTGCCCATCGCGGACGTGGTGGCGGAGTATGTCCAGTTGAAACCGGCCGGGGTGGACTCCCTTAAGGGGCTATGCCCATTCCACGATGAAAAAACACCGTCTTTTCACGTGCGTCCGCACGTGGGCCGCTACCACTGCTTTGGCTGCGGCGAGGGCGGGGACGTGATCTCCTTCGTGGAGAAGATCGAGAACATCACCTTCGTGGAGGCCGTGGAGATGCTGGCGCAGAAAGCCGGCATTGAAATTCACTACGAACAGGGCACACAGCGGGAACACCGGCCCGGTGAACCTACCAAGGCTCGGCTCATCGACGCCCACCGGGTGGCCGTCCAGTTCTACCGGCAGCAATTCGATAGTCCGGCGGGCAAGGCGGCCCGGGACATGATCCGGGAGCGCGGCTTCGATGAGGCCGCCGTCGAGCGCTTTCAGATCGGGTATTCGCCGGATTCATGGGATGCGCTGCTCACCGAGTTGCGACGTCACAAGTTCACGGATGCGGAAATCCTTGCGTCCGGTTTGGCCATCCAGGGTAACCGCGGCCCCTATGACCGTTTTCGGGGCCGCGTCATGTGGCCCATCTACTCGATCACGAATGACCCGATCGGCTTCGGGGCACGCCGGCTGGGAAATGATGATTCCGGCCCGAAGTACCTCAACACCCCGGAAACGCCCATCTACAAGAAATCCCAGGTGCTCTACGGGCTCAATCTTGCCAAGAAGGACATCACCCGGCAGTCCAAAGTGGTGGTGGTGGAGGGGTATACGGACGTGATGGCGGCCCAATTGGCGGGTGTCACCACGGCCGTGGCCACGTGCGGCACCGCCTTTGGTGAGGGACACGTGAAGATTGTGCGGCGGCTCATCGGGGATACGGCTACCTCCGCGGCGGGCCTCCAGCTTGCCTCCGGGCGGTCCTACGGTGGGGAAGTGATTTTTACGTTCGACGGCGATGCCGCCGGCCAGAAAGCTGCCCTCCGCGCGTTTGGGGAGGACCAGCAGTTTGCCGCGCAAACGTTTGTGGCCGTCGCCGCTAACGGTATGGACCCGTGTGATGTCCGGATGAAACTGGGGGATGAGGCGCTGCGGAACGTGATCGAATCGCGCCGGCCCCTGTTCGAGTTCGCCATTACGTCCGTGCTCAAGGGCGTGCCACTGGATACGGCCGAGGGGCGCACGGCCGGCCTGCGGATGGCCGCCCCGATCGTGGCTCATATCCGTGACCGTGTGCTGCGCGGGGAGTACACGCGCAGCCTGGCCGGCTGGTTGGGGATGGAGGAGATCGTGGTGCGCGCTGCGGTGCGGGAGGCAGCACGCACGCCGCTTCCGGAGCCGGACCGGATTCTTCCGCCCAAGGAGCAGGAGGCGGCCCCGCGCCCGCAGCTCCCACCGCGGCGAGAGGTGCGCAATCCCGTGGCACGCGTGGAGCGGGAGGCGCTGGATGTGTACATCCAGTTGCCCGAACTGGCGTGGAAGGCGGAAATGGACCGCCTCCCCATCGGTACGTTTTTGGATCCCACTCATCAGGCCATTCATGACGCCATTCGGGCCGCCGGCGGCGCTCACACCTATATTGAACGCCGTGAGGCCCTCATAGCGCAGGGAGAGGATGCGGATGCGGCCGCGCGGGCGGCATCCGAGTACTACGTACAGACAATCGCGGAAAACGCGGGGCCCACGTTGGAAAGCGTGGTGAACCAGCTAGCGGTGGAGGACCTGCCGGAAACGGATGCAAGCCGGCTGGATCGCTACGCGTGGGGCATTGTTATGTCTCTCATTCGCCAGGGCGTGGTGCGGCAAATCGGCCAGGTGCGCTCACGGCTCCAGCGTACGGAGCAGGGCACGGATGAAGCGAACCAGCTTTTCGCTCGACTGATGGAACTAGAGGCTCAGCGCCGTGAGGTGGACGCACAACTGGGGTGACGGCGTCGTCGAACACGGGGTGACCACGATATGGACAGTCCTACCGTAGAAGTTAATACTGCGCTTACCGTGTGACTATTCCACGAGAAAGGTGAGTGGCATGAAGCTGAAGAAGGCTCTGCTAGCCATTCCGGCGGCACTGGCGCTGACACTGAGCGCATGCTCGGGCGGGTCGGGTGCGTCGAGCGCGACGAGTGATTCCAACGGTACGTCCACGGGCGTTGTCACCGTTAACGGCTCGGAACCTCAGAACCCGCTGATTCCGGCGAACACCAATGAGGTGGGCGGCGGAAAGATTGAGGATCTGATTTTCTCCGGCCTTGTCTACTATGACGCCAAGGGTGCTACGCATAATGACATGGCCGAATCCATTGAGTCCAGCGATAACCAGAATTGGACCATCAAGCTGAAGAAGGGCCAGAAGTTCACCGACGGCACTGAGGTCCAGGCGCATAACTTTGTGGATGCGTGGAAGGCGGGCGCCAAGGAAGCCATGCTCTCCTCCTACTTCTATGGGCACATCCAGGGCGCCGCTGATGATGGCACCGGGGATCTCACCGGCGTCAAGGAAGTAGACGATTACACGTTCACCGTGGCGCTCAAGGATCCGGAGGCGGACTTCCCGCTGCAGCTCGGCTACGCGGCGTTCTACCCGCTCCCGGATTCCACGCTCAAGGATTCCAAGACGGGCGGCGAGCATCCGGTGGGCAACGGCCCCTACAAGCTGGCCTCCGACAATGCCTGGCAGCATAACGTTCGTATTGACCTGGTGCCGAACCCGGATTACAAGGGTGACCGGCAGCCGAAGAACGGCGGCGTGTCCGTGATCTTCTACTCCTCCACGGATGCTGCCTACTCTGACCTGCTGGCCGGCAACCTGGACGTGCTGGATGCAATTCCGGCCTCCTCGCTGGGCTCCTTCCAGGATGATCTGGGTGACCGCGCGGTGAACCAGCCCGCGGCCATCTGGCAGTCCATCTCCATCTCTGAAAATGCCCCGCACTTCTCCGGTGAAGAGGGCAAGCTGCGGCGCCAGGCCATCTCCATGGCCATTGATCGCGATTCCGTGACGAAGACGATCTTCTACGGCACGCGCACCCCGGCCAAGGACTTCACCTCCCCGGTGATTGACGGCTACAACGATGCGCTCTCCGGCTCGGATGTACTCAGCTACAACGCGGACAAGGCGAAGGAACTGTGGGCCAAGGCCGATGCGATCTCGCCCTGGAGCGGCCAGTTCTCCATCGCCTACAACTCCGACGGCGATCATCAGGCCTGGGTGGATGCGGTGTGCAACTCCATCAAGAACACGCTCGGTATTGATGCCGCCGGCAAGCCCTACCCGGACTTCAAGTCCCTGCGCGATGACATCACGAACGGCAAGGTGGAGAGTGGCTTCCGGACCGGCTGGCAGGCGGACTACCCGGGCAAGTACAACTTCCTGGCGCCGCTGTACGGCACGGGTGCTGGCTCGAATGACGCCCAGTACTCCTCGGCCGAATTCGACGGCTTGCTGACGAAGGCCTCCGCGGCCTCCTCCGTTGACGAGTCCAACAAGATCCTCGACCAGGCCCAGGAGCTGCTGCTCCAGGATCTGCCCGCGATCCCGCTCTGGTACTCCAATGTGACCGGCGGCTACGCGGATACGGTGAGCAACGTGGCCTTCGGGTGGAACTCGGTGCCCATCTACGAGGACATCGTTAAGAACTAATTGGGTGCGGTAGTACCCGGAAGGGCCGGCCTTGGTGCCGGCCCTTTTTCGTGCGACGACGCCGTGGGCCGCCGCGTTTTGCTGCGACGCTGTCCGTGACGCGGTGCTGTTCGCGCCCGCACGCTATGACGAGTGGGCTGGACGACGTCGTGGGTCACCGCGGAACGTACCGGGGCGGGCACGTGTGCACGGCGTTGGGGCGGGTGACCACGCACTACGGTGGGGAATACCGGGTGCTCACTACGCTGGGAGATACCGCGTGCGTACAACGACGTCGTGAGGAATATCACCGAGCGATTAAGCTTATGTCCACCATGTGGCCATCCCGGCCCACGACGGCGAGCTGGCCGTATTGTTAACACTTGGTTCCCAGTTTGCCGATCGTTAGGAGACTGTGCGCATGTGGAGATACGTGGGGCGGCGTCTGTTACAGACGATTCCCGTCTTTTTCGGCGCAACATTCCTCATCTTTGCGCTTGTTTATATGATGCCGGGCGATCCGGTGGCAGCGCTGGGTGGGGACCGCGGTCTCTCTCCCGAGGTAGTGGCACGTATTACCGCTGAATATAACTTGGATAAGCCGCTGTGGCTGCAGTATCTGCTCTACCTCAAGGGCGTCTTCACACTGGACTTTGGCACCACATTCTCCGGGCAACCGGTATCCGCCGTCATGGCGCGCGCCTTCCCGATCACGATTGAACTGGCCCTCTATTCGCTGGTCATTGAAGCCGTCCTGGGCATCCTGTTCGGTGTGATCGCTGGCATGCGGCGCGGCGGCTGGTTTGATTCCACCATTCTGGTGCTCTCCCTGCTGTTGATCTCGGTCCCCACGTTCGTGATCGGCTTCGTCATGCAGTTCCTCTTCGGCGTGAAATGGGGGATTTTCCCCACCACCGTGGGCGTACACGTGAACCTGTACAGCCTCACCATGCCGGCCTTTGTGCTGGCCGCGCAGTCCGTCGCGTACGTGATTCGTTTGACACGTCAGTCCGTTTCGGAGCACACTACGGCAGATTTTGTGCGAACTGCCCGGGCGAAGGGTATGAGCGACGGCGGGGTAATGCGGCACCACATCCTGCGTAATTCGTTGATTCCGGTGGTGACTTTCCTGGGCGCGGATCTGGGTGCACTCATGGGCGGCGCTATCGTGACCGAGGGCATTTTTAACATCAGCGGTGTGGGCGGCACGCTGTGGCAAGCCATTATTAAGGGCGAACCGTCCACCGTGGTCTCCTTCACCACCGTGCTGGTGCTGGTCTATATCATCGCTAACCTGCTGGTGGATCTCCTGTACGCCGTGTTGGATCCGAGGATTCGTTATGAGTAAGCACATTTTGACTAATGCAGCCTCCGGGCGCCCCGGCCAGGAGCACTACGTATCGGATATTGATGAGACCGGACTGGGAGCCGTTGACGCCGTGCGCGATGAATCGGCGCCGTCCTCCATGTGGGGTGAGGCGTGGAAGGCACTGCGCCGCCGCCCACTGTTCTGGGTGGCTGGCTTCATCATTCTCATGGCCGTGCTGGTGAGCCTGTTTCCCTCCCTGTTCACTTCGCAGGATCCCATGCACTGCGAACTATCCAATTCGCTAAAAGGCGGGGAGCCCGGACACCCGCTGGGCTACACGTTCCAGGGCTGCGATATTTACGCGCGCCTGGTGTACGGCGCCCGGCCATCCGTAGCTGTGGGTGTGTTCTCCACCGTCCTCGTGGTGATTCTTGGTGGGCTCATCGGTTCGCTTGCCGGATACTTTGGCGGCTGGCTGGATTCGCTGCTGTCCCGTATTACGGATATCTTCTTCGCCGTGCCGCTCATGCTGGCGGCCATCGTGGTGATGCAGCTGTTCAAGCAGGGCCGCACCATCTGGATGGTGATCCTGGTGCTCTCGGCGTTTGGGTGGACGCAGATTGCGCGAATCACCCGCGGTGCCGTGCTTTCCGCGAAGAATGAGGAGTACGTGACGGCCGCGCGTGCTACCGGAGCATCGCGGTGGCGGATTCTCGCCTCCCATATCATTCCGAACTCCTTGGCGCCCATCATCGTGTATGCCACGGTGGCACTGGGTACGTTCATCGTGGCCGAGGCAACGTTGTCCTTCATGGGCATAGGCCTGCCATCCTCTGTGGTTTCCTGGGGCGGGGATATTTCCGCCGCCCGTACCCAGTTGCGGCAGGCCCCCATGGTGCTGTTCTATCCATCTCTAGCGCTGGCGATTACGGTGCTTTCGTTCATCATGATGGGCGACGCCGTTCGTGACGCCCTTGACCCGAAGGCTCGGAAGTAGTGAGAGACATGACGCAAGAAACTAAACCGCTACTGAAGATCACGGACCTTCACGTCACCTTCAACACGTCCACGGGCAAGATCCCGGCCGTGCGCGGGGCAAACCTGACCATCTATCCGGGACAGTCCGTGGCCATTGTGGGGGAGTCCGGTTCGGGTAAATCCACCACTGCCTCCGCCGTGATCGGTCTGCTCCCGGGCACCGGAAAGGTGACGGGTGGCACCATCGAATTTGATGGGCGGGACATTACTCACCTGACCAAGAAGCAGTGGGTGGAGATTCGCGGCTCCCAGATCGGGTACGTGCCCCAGGACCCGATGACCAACCTCAATCCGGTGGAGCGCATCGGTACCCAGGTGAAGCAAGCGCTTAAGGCAAATAACGTGGTGCCGAAGTCGGAGATGGGCCGGAAGGTGGCGGACCTGCTGGAGGAGGCGGGTCTGCCCGATGCGGAGCGCCGCGCCAAGCAGTACCCGCACGAATTCTCCGGTGGTATGCGCCAGCGTGCCCTCATCGCGATTGGGGTAGCTGCCAATCCGCGCCTGCTCATTGCGGATGAACCCACCTCCGCCCTGGACGTGACCGTGCAGCGGCGCATCCTCGACCATCTGCAGGAGATGACAGCGGAATCCGGCACGGCGGTGCTGTTCATTACCCATGATTTGGGCCTGGCGGCTGAGCGCGCTGAACACCTGGTGGTGATGCATCGCGGCCGCATTGTGGAGTCCGGGCCGGCGCTGGAGATTCTGCAGCACCCCCAGCACCCGTACACGCAGCGGCTGGTGGCGGCGGCGCCGTCGTTGGCATCCGCGCGTATTGAATCAGCGCGTGTCCGCGGTAGTGAGGACACCGCGGATGAGCTGCTTGGCGCCCATAAGGGCCATGACTCCACACAGGAGATTGTGCGGGTGGAGCACCTCTCCAAGGTGTTTGACGTGCGCGGGGCGAAGGGGACAGCGAAGCAGTTGCGCGCGGTGGATGACGTGAGCTTCGCGCTGCGCGCCGGCACCACGCTGGCCATTGTGGGCGAATCCGGTTCGGGCAAGTCCACCGTGGCGAATATGATTTTGCGGCTGCTGGAGCCCACCTCCGGGAAGGTGTTCTACAAGGACCGCGACGTGGAGGCCATGTCCAAGGCGGACCTGTTTAAGCTCCGGCGCCAGCTCCAGGTGGTGTTCCAGGATCCCTACGGTTCGCTGGATCCCATGTTCTCCATCCGGGATGTGATTGGGGAGCCGCTGCGTGTGCACCACATGGGCACGCGTAAGTCTCGCGACAAGCGGGTGGCCGAGCTCCTGGACCTGGTGGCCCTGCCACGCTCCACGGCCCGGCGGTATCCGAACGAGCTGTCCGGTGGCCAGCGACAGCGTGTGGCAATCGCGCGTGCGCTGGCGCTGGGCCCCGAGGTAGTGGTGCTGGACGAGGCCGTGTCCGCCCTGGACGTGCTAGTGCAGAACCAGATCCTCAATCTCATTAATGATCTGCAGGCGGAGTTCAATCTTTCCTACCTGTTTATTACGCATGACCTGGCGGTGGTGCGTCAGATCGCGGACGAGGTTGTGGTGATGGAGAAGGGCAAGCTGGTGGAGCACAACGCCGCCGACGCCCTCTTCGACCATCCGCAGCAGCCCTACACGCGTGAGCTCATTGAGGCCGTCCCGGGCCGCGAGATCATGTTGGCGAGCGCGCAGTAGGGGGAGTAGCACACGGGTTTCGGTGTGTGCGGGCGCGCAGTGTGCGTGGGTACTGCGCACTATGCGCGTAGGTACCGGCGATGGGTCCCGCTGGCCGTGAGCGAGTCAATTTGCCGGTTCCCGTGTCCGCCGGTATGGGCGCGCTGTGTACGTAGGCGCCAGCGGGCCGCCTGCGCGTCCATTCACGACGACGTTGTGGTCACGTTGAGTGGACGCGTGGGCGTAGTGCGCTGGTAGTATTTGCGGGTGCGCCCTTGTAGCTCAGCTGGTTAGAGCAGTGGACTCATAATCCATCGGTCGCGGGTTCAAGTCCTGCCGAGGGCACCAGAACATAACAGTTGTACGGGGTGGAAGAGACGTACGCGCCTGCTTGGATCACCAGGGGACTTATTCGCCGGAGAGTAGCCGTGGTGCATTCGGGTAGGCTATGGATAGCGATCCGTGAGTGGCCAACTAGATTCACTTCGAAGGGCATTCAGGGAGTTCCGACTTCATGGACGCGATCATTCCAGGGGCGAGGACTCTGATTGAGTAGAAACTGCTTGGCGTCAACTGGTATGAGCCGGAGCTCCGCCAGTGCCGCATGGTTACGCCATATAAGCTAGGTCAAGGCCTACGCGGACTCGCTCACGAATCTTCAGCGCCCGCGTTTCATCGTGGTCTGCAACTTCGGCACGCTCTGCATCCGCGACCTGAATAAGCTCACGCCACTACCGACTACATGAGGTTCGGCCTCGTCGAGCTTCCTGAACAGGTTCGCCTCATTGACTTCCTCATGAACCCGTGCTTTTCATGGCAAGCCCGTGAACAAGACGTGTCTATCCGGGCCTGTGCGCTTATTAGCAAACTTTACGATCTGCTGCGTGCCCAGTACAGCTGTTCTGACTCCGATGAGGCTGCGCACGCTCTCAACGTGCTGTCGGTGCGGCTCGTGTTCTTCCTGCACGCGGAGGATGCGGGATTCTTCGACAAGGGCACATTCGGGCAGTGTCCGAGTTCTTTCACCGCGCCACAGCTTCGTAACGCACTGCGCGAGCTGTTTCGAGTGATCGACGCCTCTGACGACGCGAGGGATCAGTATATCTCGGATTTCCTCAGGACTTTCCCGTATATGAACGGTGCCCTGTTCACGGAGGAAGTGGAGAGCGCGAACTTTGCCAACGAGATCAGAACTGTTCTTCTCGAGGCGATGCCGGAGGGAACGAACTGGTCGGAAATCTCTCCGACCATCTTCGGTGGGATCTTTGAGAGCACCCTCAATCCTGAACCCGCAGGGCTGGCGGGATACATTGCAAAGCCCCGAGAACATTCATACAGTTATTGACCCGCTCTTCCCGGACGATCTGCGCGCCGAGCTTCGCGGCATCATAGAGGAGCGGGCTGTCACTCCGTGGATCCGGAGCCACCGGTTCAACCAGTACCACTTGAAGCCGTCGGCGCTGACGTTCCTAGATCCGGCTGTGGGGCAGGGAGCTTCTTGGCCGAGACCTACATTTGGTTGCGTAGGCACGAGCGCTAGGTTTTTCCGAGCTCTACACGCTCCTCGGAGTGACGAGGGAACGCAAGGCTTCTTCTCCCTCGACACGACAGGCGTCAGCGACTAAGAGCGCGTGTTCGTGAGGCTTGACCGCCTGCACGGCATTGATGAGATCAACGGCTTTGCCGTCAATGTAGTCCTCCCGACGTTGTGGATCGCCCAACTCCAAGCCAACCTCGAGTCGTAACAGGTAACCCAGCGCGCCATCGATGATCTCCCGCTACATGGTTCGGTCTCGATCCACGAGGGCAACGCGCTACGAACCGACTGGAACGACACTCTGCTCGCAGATCGTTGCTCCTACGTCCTCGGCGATCCTCCTTTCGAGGGTGCTCGGGAACGATCGAGAGAAAAACTGACCTTTCGCCGCCTTCTGGAAGGTTGGCGCAAACAAGAGCCGCGGAAGTGTCGACTACGTGGCTGCGTGGTGTGCCCTTGTGAGCCTCTACATGAAGCGATCCCGTTACTCTGTTGAAGAGCCCTGATTCTGGTGGTTGTGCGGAATGATCGGTGTGTTGACTGGACGATCCCGGCATTGATTGCTTGCCCCCGTCAATTTAATGATCCAAGGTGTTGTCATCGGGATTGGACAGGTATGTTCCTGATTGCTAATCAGGGGTGTAGTGCCGCAGGATGCTTGTCGTAACGTGGGTGTAAGGCAGATGCGTGTGCCACACCGGTCAGCAGTCTTCACCGTTTCTACCTCGAAGGTGAGAACATCATGGAATCGGAAGATGCCACTATCTGGCTGCGGATCGACGTAGGAAAGACTGATTGTTGGGCCACCGTCGTGAATTCAGTCGGCGAGTAGGACTATTCTCACCCGCGCCCAACGACGAGACTAAATTACGCCAGATCTCCACAGAGCCAGCCGCGTAGGGGCTCGTGTTGGTCGTGGTCGGTCAATCCGCAACCGAAGGCGCTTTAGCGGTCGCTGTGGCTCAGTTAATGGGGTCCCGGTCGCATATCTACCAGGGTTAGCGATGCGTCGGGTTGAGGACTTGTATCCGGGCAATGCGAAGACTGATTAACTAGATACGTTCATCATCGCCCAAGTAACTCGCACAATGCTCCACATGCGCCGCACTCTTCGCATGTCCGATGAGGGCGAGGCCGAGTTGGATATATGCTCACCGGGTTTGATGACGATTTGGCTCGTCCGATCACCCAAAACCGCAACCGTATCCGCGGTCTGTTTATCCATATCCATCCCGGCATGGAGCGTGCGATTGGGCCTCGCCTGGATCATTCGGCAATTTTGGCGATGTTACATACTTGACCTGTCCCAGCAGCGTTGAAGAAGGCCGGCCGCGCTCGTATCGACATCAAGCTCAAGAAACACGCGGCTATGCGCTCACAAGCACGGACTGAGGAGATTATCGGTGCTTTGGCCGCCCAGACGGTAACGGTGACCGGGACGAACGTGGTCGCCATCGTCATCCCACACCTCTCATCAGCTCTCGACGGGCTTTATCGTCCGCGGGCTGATGTTGATGAACAGATCGCGCCGCTGGTGACACATCACCCTCTTTATCTGGTGCTTACGTCCATGCCAGGAGTCGGGGTTAGGACCTCTACTGTGATCATTACTGAACTTGCAGGTAAAGACCTCGCCTCTGCCGCCCATATCGCGTCCTATGCCGGGCTCACACCATGAACACCTCAATCGGTAATATCGATCAAGTTGGAAGCTGTGTTCGACACGGGCAACAAACGTCTCAAACGAGCCTTGTTTCTCTCCGCGTTCGTGTCCTTGCGCTCAGACGCCACCTCACGGCACTACTACGACAAGAAACGCCTTGCGGGCAAATGGCACGACCAAGCGCTCATCGCACTCGTACACCGACGCGTCATAGTTCTGTTCGCCATGGTCCGCGACGGTACATTCTACGACACCCAGCCCATCAAACTAGCCTCCTAGGCAAATAGGGGGCACCCTCGGGCACGCGGGCGATAGAACACGGCCCGGTTATTCAAGATGCGTCGGAGCGAGTCGGAACCGGTGGTTTCGTGATGCGGGGGGGGCAATTCCGAGCTTACCTCATGCTCACGAGCATGAGGTCGATGCCCGCGGGAAGTACTTTGTGCCGAGCTATCGGTTCACTCGCATCGGGGATGAGAGACGCGACTTCGTGGATCACGCTGTTGAGAAGGATCCGGAACTTTGGGATCGCCGTTGACGCTGGGGCCTCCATCGGTGACGCAGTACCGTTATTAAACTTCCTGCCCTGGGGAAGCCCTCCGGTGAGCTGGCGAGTTCTCGTAAAGCTGGCCTCGGCGCAGTTCCGGTGCGGCGTACCCGCGTGCGTGTCATAATGGCCACGTGAGTGACAAGAGCAAGGAACTACAGGCCATTCTGTTCGAATCTGGAATATTCGTCTGCGGCTCGTCGAGCGCTATGACTGGGATTGACGAGGAGCCCTCCCTTGTGTCTCGGGTGTGGGATCTAGAGAAGCCGGTGTCCAAGCTCGGTGCCTTGGGTGGTCTCGCTGCGGCCTACATGGAAGGGAGGGGCCGTTGGCTCCGGCTCGATGATGAGTCTTTCGCGTGGCTCCGCGCGAACCATGTTGCTCCGGTTACCTCCGGCGTCGTTCGTTTTCGTGATCTCGCTTCGGGTGGCGGATCTCAAATAGTGAAGCATCTGAAGTTCTCGGGTGTCACTGTAAGCCCGAACTTCGTTGCGCAATTGGCCTTGCAATCCCAGCTGCATCAGATGTGGCGTTCGATCGATGAGATGAGGGTTTGCATTCAGAGCATCGACAAGAAGATCGACGGCATCATTGAGGAGAAGAAGCGCGAGCGTTTCGCCGAGCTTGGTGGCATCGCATCGCTACTTGGCGATGCAGCCTCGCATGTTTCGGCACATGGTGAACTACCGCAAACTTCATGGTCGAAGATTGCCGGTACGGATCAGACCATCCGTACATACATGGAAATGTCGATACGGTCGCTTGAAGATCTTGTGACGTCCCTTGACGCTGTCGATGACAAGCCTGACAACATACTTGAGGCGGTTGTGAACACTGAGCGCGAGAGCGCTTATTGGCTCACCGTGTTGGCACGTACGGTCGTCCTGGATGACCGCTTAAATGCTCTGGAGCTCATGCGGGTGAACTCGGAGTCGATCGAGAAGATTGCAGAATATCAGCAGAGCATTCAAGATCGACGCACGCAGCGTATTGACAAGATCGGGCGCGTCGTGACAGCCGTGTACGAAGGGGTGCATAGCAAAGCGTCCGTGACTGACTCGACCCGTATACTTCATCCTAAGAAGGTCGTTGGGATTGACCGGGCAATCAACAGCATGCTGGAGATTTTCCAGAGTTTCGAGATAGCCGCGGAGATTCCCATAGGCGATCTGACGCCCGCAAGCGCCAAGTCGTGGCGTGAGGCTTTTCGCGACGCCAGTACTGAGAAGGCTGAGAACATCCGCGGATTTGTGCTCGACAGGTGCCGAGCACCTCACCGGATGGCGATGAATGTCAAGAAGCACATTGCCGCGGGGCCTCTCTCGCGCGATAACGGAGGAGACGTGACCGAAGTTGCTTCCGGGGCTGATGATTTCACCGACACAGACGAGGGGAGGAGGGGTTCCGACGCGAGAAACGATGAGTAGTCCCAGCGTTCGTCTGTCCAAGCCGAGGGCTGGTGTCATTCGGTATTCCGCGCGTTAGACTGCCTACGCGGCCTGGAGCGAGGCCAGTTGTGCGAGAAAGTCCTCGAGGTGCTTCAGTCGGTACCGCACTCGAGCTCTGGACTCGGACCCGAGATTGACGTAATCGGGGCCCATTCCTAGCGCCGCCCAGTTAGAGAGTCTCGGGGGCAGGTAGGGCGGCGGCCTCACGGCGTGTGAGCAGGTAGTTGATCGTCGGGGAGTGAAAGCATTGTGGCCTCGGTGGTGAACGGAAGTATTGTCACCAGTGGTTCCTGGTCGCCATCCGAGGTGTACACCGTCGTGGTGGCACCCTTTTTGAAGTCCGCTTAGTCGGACGCCAACTTGTCACCCATAGCAGGCGGATGACCCCGGTACTCCACAACAGATGCCCTTTCCGAGGGGCATTCTCCGGTAATTCCAGCAACGATCCGCCTGGTGGTGGCGGTAGCCCGGCGTATCCGTATCAAGCAGAAGCAACTAAGCGTCAACCACCGTCACTCTAGGAAACGTGCAATACGAGAGGTCAAGTGCCGACTCGGCCATGATCGCTGTTAGCTAGCATGAGCCATTGGCTAACTTGAACTAGATGGTTAAGGTTTAGCCGAGATACCAGCAGAAGAATAGAACTTGTACTCGTGGTATCAAGTGGACAAATTTGCGTGTATGGCGAAGCGTTGCAGCAGCAATAGCAAACTCGATCTAGGCGAAAATTTGATCGACCAGGTCCCGCCTGTTCGCGTGAGCAGCGGGGAGTATCGGTTGGTGTGGAGGATCACGGATCCGGTCGGCGGTGTCACCAGGCATACCACTCTCGGTCAGAATGCCGGTGATGTCAGACTCCGGCTCCACCAGGCCGCAGATGCACTCACGGCAGTCGTTGGTCCAGCGGGCTGGCGGCTGGCGTCAACTTTCGAGGACTATGTCCGCAAGGAGAGTGCTGACTTGAGTTAGCGGGCTGGTCTCGCGCACAGCATGCTCGCGACGTACGATCTTCTTCTCCGTGAGCTCTTCGACCCGAAGATGTCCTGGAGTCTCCGTAGTCTAGATATTTAGACACGCGAGTCAGTCCGCGACTGCTTGCGAGGCATCTCGAGGGGCGGCGGAGGAACACGGTTGCACGAGTGCGCGCCAGGCGAGGGCGTTGCTATCGAAGTTATATTCGATGAACTCGCGCAGGAGTAGTTGATCGACACGAGTCCTCTCCCGGGAGTCACCTTGGCTCGGCTTATTGGGGTCGAACCGAAGACCTTTCACCATGCTCAGAGTCTGATCGCGGCGGAGTGGCAGGGTGTCATCAAATGCTTGCTCGCACACGGGGACGAGCTTGTTCAAGTCGAGCAGAAGCGAGAAAAGTGGTCACGCGAAGAGCAGACGGTCGTTCGGATGGTCACGATTAACCTGACGCTACCTTAAGCGACGACCGAACTGCGGATCGGCGAGGGTCTGAGGATTAGTTGGTCGGATTCGTGCGCACCAAGGGACTGCGCCTGCGTCTCACTTCGCAATTGGGTTGCCGATGTCGTCCTGATCTAGATGGGATCGCGATACTACGCAGACGCAGGTGCACAAGCACTACCTGTTCCTTGCCAACGACCTCGATATTCCGGTCCTGAAAACGACGCGAAGTCATGTGCGACGTGCGATGCTTAACACCATCTTGGCAGGGAAGCTTGAGGTTGAGGCTCGAGCTAACTGGTTCGGGTACACCATCGATGTCAATCAAAGCTTGTACTTCAATGCGGACGACCCGGGTTTCTTGGATCGGGCGGAAAAGGCCGCCGCGTCAATCTGGCAATGACGGGCTAACCTTGGTCGTTGAGTCATTACGGTGGACGGCCGAAGTGCTTCGCCTCGGCGTTATTGAGGCAGGATTTACGTCTTATGGTGGATCAACCACTTTGACTGCCTTGATGGAGCGTGAGAATGTTTGGCGTTTGTTCCTGAGTACAATTCGGGCGATATCGGGAGCTTCTCAAGATGCGTAGTCGTCAAACAGATGCTTTCCATGACAGGCCTACGTCGAAGAGAGGGCTAATGAGTCTGGTTGGCCGGCCCATGTTGCGTCGGCCTCTGCATACTCAAATGGGCGGGATCTCCCTGTCGATTGGACTCGGGCTCTTCAGCCAGACAACCCGGTGGCTACGGAGCTAGCTCACTTCGAGGACCCCTTGATACAACCATCCACCAGTTCGTCGAACTTGCTCAAAGCGACGGGAAGGTGTGGAAGCGAATACTGTCGTTCGCGTTGGGCTCTGCATCGAACCCAAGCAGTTCCTTTCTTGACACGTATATTGGCCTCGAATTCCTCCGCCAGCTAGGCGTCCGCCTTTACCGTATAGGCACTACGAGCCTGAGACGAGGCTGACTACCGCGACCTCTATGAGGAGTGGGAGGTGGCGTACTTCGCCGACTAGCTTGCTGGTGACATCTATGTGCCCCTGGTGATGAGAGCGTTCCCTGATGAGTGCGAGAGCATACCGTTCTTGAGCAGGTGTTCATCGAGTGGATACCGGCGGACCTTTAAGTAGTTCGTGCTCCATTCGCGCCAACTCATGGTAATGAAAATCCGTACTATTTGGCGGCAGTGCCTCATACTGTGGTTATTCGTGATCAAACTATCTCGGGCAACTGAATTCGGTGCCAACGCGCGAGCTTCGGGACCTCGACCTCACCGCTGTTCAGTCACTCGTTGCGGTAACATAAGCGCGCTGTGGGAACGAGAGAATTGGATTCGAACAGGTTTTTATCCGCCCGCATTGGTGGGTTAAGACCAGTGCGGGTGACAGGCCGCCCCTCGCGTTTCTTGCGGACGTCCACGATCTACCACCGGTGACAAACCCCGTTTGGACGGGGCGCCGGGTACTTTGCAGATCTGATGAAGTGAACTGCATCTCCGCCGACTATCAAAGGCTCGTTGCATCGGACGGCGGTGTGGAGCTTGCGATGGAGCGCTTCAGGCGCGCGACGCTCCGGACATCGTCAGTTGATGCACTCCGGGATGCAATGATTGACGTTAAAGGCTTCTAGGGAAGGAGCATCAGGACCTCACGTATCGACTAAGCCTACGGGCGGCAGTAGCATTGTCTGAGTTCCCGGATCCTGCGGATGTCAAGCGGGTGGTTGAAAAGCTTTATCGAGGCGTTCCAAGATCGTTCATGGCGACCCCAAGGGCACTCGGGTTGACACCGCCCGTGAACTTGAGAATATTAGGGGAAGCATTCCGAAGAAGCGAATGCTTCTTCACTTGCTTATGCACCAGTGGCTCGCCACGCCAGCTCCCTGGAACGTCGATAATCTTGATAACCTCATCCTTGAGTGGCTGACGGGATCCAGTAGTAAGAATGACAAATCGCGAATCGATGGCGAGGTACACGAGGAGACCCTCTAAAATGCGGTCACGATTGCCCGGGAGATCGTTCTTATGTAGTGGCGGTCTTGGGCAGGTATATGAGGTGATCGTGCTCGGTGGGCTGATGCACGAGGTCCGCGATCAGTAAGTGGACTTATCGCTCGGGAATTTGGGGATCGTCCCGGATTTTTCGGTCGGGAAAAGTCCGTGAAAATCTTTGATTTATGGAGTTTCATCGAGTGTTTCTTAGTGGTTTGCTCTGACTTAATAGGTAGTGGGTTCAAGTCCTGCCGAGGGTACCAAGATTGTGCAAGCGCTTCGGGCTGCTCAGCAGCTATTGCGCGTAATCATGAAATGCTCGGACTGTGAGGTCCGAGATTCCTCTTGGAATTTGTAAGGAGTGGGCGGTGATACGAGATGCTCCAGGTACCTGGGATGGACGCCTTCAAGGGGATCGAGGGTCGGGACATAGATCTATTCGCTGTCAATCCACCGCCAGTGAGGACTCGCAAACGGCTCAAAGTCAATGATCCTTCTCTGACGGTTCGCAACGCGTGGGACGCGACATTCAGGTCTCTCGAAGTAAACATCAAGCAGGTTCGAAAGATTTCTCCTAAGCGCAGCTGATCACTCGACAGGAGCTTCGCCAGGTACTCGCGTCTTACTGGGCTGGGCCTACTCCGTCTCCTCAAACGCTGCGAGATTTTCGCGATATTGATCCATCGTTCGCTGAGCGCGCTCTTGCAATGTCGGAGGAAAGCGTGCGCGCCTCCAACGACGAGAAGATCACGCTCGACACGGCGATGTTGATGCTGTTAAGCGTGGCCAGTATCTGAGGGCGGGGCTAACCATTGTATTTATTGGCGGTGCTATCGGTGCATACGTGCTGAGTGGGAGCGCTCTGTTTGCGTCGGTATTCCTAGCAGCACCGGTGTTCGAGTACCTCGGCACAATGATTCGTACGGTTCGGAATAGGCGGGAAGACGGTGAGAACCGCGAAAGCTGATTGATTCTTACGTATCTGTGTGAAGCTCCCCGTGTATTCAAAAGGCGTTCCGCTAGTAATATTTTTACTACTTGGCTTTTAAGGGGAGGTTTCTTGGCTAGCAAGAATGAGGATGCCCGCGTGGACACGATAGCGGGTAAGGTTGATGCGGCCGGAGTCTCCTCGGCGCAGCGCCGGCAGTTGCACAAGACCATCTGGTCCATCGCTGACGAGCTGCGCGGCGCGGTAGACGGCTGGGAATTCAAGAGCTATGTGCTTGGCATGCTGTTCTACCGCTACATCTCGGAGAATCTCACCGCCTACGTCAATGCTGGCGAAGAGGAAGCGGGCGCTCCTGATTTCGACTACGCCCAGCTTGACGATGAAACTGCCGAGGGTGCGCGTCAGGGAATCGTTGACGAGAAGGGTTATTTCATCCTGCCTTCCCAGCTTTTCGCTAATGTTGTGGCGCGTGCGCCTCACGACGACAACTTGAACGAGGCGCTAAGCGCGGTGTTCCGCGCGATCGAGGGGTCCGCGGTGGGGACGCAGTCTGAGGATGACATGCGTGGTCTGTTCCAGGACGTGGACGTGAATTCGCCGCGCCTTGGCCCGACGGTCATGGACCGCAACAAGAAACTCACAGCCGTGCTCCAGAAGATTGCCGAGCTTCCACTTTCCGTCAATTCGGAGACCTCGCGGACGGATCTGTTCGGTGATGCCTACGAGTACCTCATCCACATGTATGCGGCCAATGGTGGCAAGTCGGGCGGTGAGTTTTTCACGCCGCCAGAGGTGGGTGCGCTGCTCGCGCGGATTGCCACGATTGGCAAGACATCCGCAAACAAGGTCTATGACCCGGCCTGCGGTAGTGGAGGACTGTTGCTCGCCGTACAACGGCTGCTCGGCGACGAGAACGTTGGCAAGGGCCTCTATGGTCAGGAGATCAACCTGACTATTTACAACTTGGCCCGCATGAACATGTTCCTGCACAACGTGGGGTTCAATCAGTTCGATCTTCGCCTGGGCGACACCCTCATTCACCCACAGCACGTGGATGACGAGCCGTTTGAGGTCATTGTGTCGAATCCGCCGTATTCTACGAAGTGGGTCGGCAGCGCAAATCCGGAGCTCATCACAGATCCGCGGTTCTCGCCAGCGGGCGTGCTTGCCCCAAAGTCTAAGGCGGACCTTGCATTTACCATGCACATGATCTCGTGGCTGGCCGAGAACGGAACGGCCGCGATCGTTGAGTTCCCTGGTGTGCTGTATCGCGGCGGCGCGGAGAAGAAGATTCGTACGTACCTGCTCGATTCGAACTACGTCGACGCCGTCATCCAGCTTCCGCCCGATCTCTTCTTCGGTACCACCATCGCCACGTGCATTCTGGTGCTCAAGAAGTCGAAGCCGGATGACACGGTCATGTTCATCAACGCCTCCGAGTTGTTCACTCGGAGCGGCAACAAGAACACGATGACGCCGGAGCATCAGACTCGTGTGATCGACGCTCTGAAATCGCGCGAGCCTGAGCAGTACTTCTCAGCGGTGGTACACCGTTCGGACATTGCGAATCGGGAGGACAACCTCTCGGTCTCTGCCTACGTGGAGACGAAGTCCACCCGCGAAGAAATCAATATCGACGAGCTCAATAGCCGGATCGACCGCATCGTCGCCCGCGAGCAAGAACTCCGGCAACGAATTGACGACATTGTCGATGCGCTAGAACGGAGCAGTAGCTGCTGCGACCTTTCGAAGGAACGGAGCAAGTGAACATGTCGTCCTTTGTTGAGCGCGTTCCATTGGGATCGCTTGTCCGCATTTGTAACGGCGGAGATTACAAGAGTTTTGGCCCCGGTGACGTTCCTGTCTATGGGACAGGCGGGATCATGACATATGTTGATCGCGCATCCTACCGGGGGCCGAGTGTCCTTATCCCGAGAAAGGGGTCCCTCAACAAGCTTTATTATGTGGATCGGCCCTTTTGGACCGTTGATACAATCTTCTATACCGAAATTGGTCCGCGGGTTCGCCCGAAGTATCTATATTACTGGCTTGCTAATAAGCATCTTGAGCGATTGAACGAAGCGGCAGGTGTCCCGTCCTTGACCAAGCGGCAACTGAATCGGATCCTAGTAGATGTTCCTGATTTGGCGCGGCAGAATGAGATCGTACAGATTCTTGACTCATTCACCTCGCTGGAGGCGGAGCTGGAGGCGGAGCTGGAGGCGCGCAGGGATCAGTACGCCTTCTACCGCGACCAACTACTGACGTTCAATTCTTCTGTTGAGAGACTCCCGCTTAATAAATTCGCTGTCCTGGATAGGGGACATGGTTTGCAGAAGTCCGATTTCTCGGACTCAGGGGTCGACGCAATTCACTACGGCCAGATCTATACCCGGTATGGCACCTATTCGGCCAGAGCCATCTCAAAGGTTTCGCCTGTCTTGGCGTCGCAGCTGGTGCAAGTTCATCCAGGCGATGTAGTTGTCACGAATACGAGCGAGAACATTGAGGACGTAGGTAAGGCTCTTGCTTGGTTGGGATCTGACAATGCTGTGACTGGAGGTCATGCCACTGTAATTCGTCACGACCAGAATCCCAAGTACCTTGCGTATTGGTTCCAAACGACGGACTTCTTTACCCAGAAGAAGAAGTACGCGTACGGCACGAAGGTCATTGAACTTCCTGCACGTCTCCTGGGGCGCATTGAAATTCCGCTTCCGTCACGGGAAGAGCAGGACCGTATTGTGTCGATTCTTGACAAGTTTGAGGCATACACGACGTCGCTCACCGACGGGCTTCCCGCCGAGATCGAGGCACGGCGGCAGCAGTACGAGTATTACCGGGACCGGTTGCTCTCGTTCTCGGAGGCCAACGCCTAGGCGCTGGTCAACTCGCCTCGGGACGAGGCTCTACTGATCAGCGGGCTTGTATGCGTTGAGCGCGCGCAGCGTCTTGCCGTAGCGCTCGTGGATCCGCGCGGATGCGGCGTGCACCTGCACCTCGTGGGCCCGTTCGGGTCTCATGCCAGCCGTGGCGGACGCTGCCGCTCGTAGATCGTCGGCGAGCCCGCTGCACTCTATGGCGGACGGCATCGTCTGATTGCGGTTGCTGCGGCGTGATTTGGTTTCCATGTATCCATGATGCCAGGGTGGCGTGCGTCACGCGGAGAAGGAGCTGCCTGCGCCGCTACAACTGCTAGCCAGCTAGGCCGGGCGTGGCCACCAGCCTCCTGCGCAATTGCCCGCTTCCCATTTTTGTCGGAGGCACACGCCATAATGGGCACATACCGCGTTTCGGAAGGATTGTCATGAGTGATCTCCCCACTGCCCCCATCGAACCCATGGTGCTCAGCGACGACTCAACGGTCGTGGCCAAGTATGAGCCGGACCGTCGGCCCCGCACGTCCTACCAGAGTGAGGCGGACCTTGAGGCTGAGTTCATGGGAATCCTGGAGTCTCAGGGATACGAGGAGTTTCACGCGAAGGATGAGGCAGACCTGATTGCCAATATCCGCCGCCAGCTCGAGACGCTCAACGCTGACGAGAATTTCACCGGGTTCACGGACGAAGAATGGAAGCGCTTCTTCGATACGAAAATCGCACCCGCATCAGAGGACCCCGCAAAGAAAACCGAACGCATTCAGCGCGACTACATCCAGGTGCTTGAGCGTGAGGACGGCACCACCAAGAACATTCGCCTCATCGACAAAACGGACGTGCACCGCAACCACCTCCAGGTGATGCACCAGTACGCGGTGCCGGGGAGTGCGCAGGGAACTGCGTCGTCGACACACGCAACGCGCTACGACGTCACGGTACTAGTGAATGGCCTCCCGCTGGTCCACATTGAGCTCAAACGGCGCGGCGTACGCCTCCGGGAAGCTTTCAACCAAATCGGCCGGTACGAACGTGAGTCTTTCTCAGCCGGCCGTGGGCTCTTCGAGTATGTACAGATCTACGTCATTTCCAACGGCACCGAAACGAAGTACTACTCCGCAACCACGCGGCGTAGTCACCTTCAGGAAGCGCACAAGCAACGCACTAAGGCGGCGTCGTCCAAGTCCTTTGAATTCACCATGTGGTGGGAGGACAAGGAAAATACGTGTATTTCGGACCTGCGTGACTTCGCTCGCACATTCTTTGGGAGGAACACGCTGCTCAACGTGCTCACGCGCTACTCCGTCTACACCTCCGAGGGCGTCCTCATGATCATGCGGCCCTACCAGATTGTGGCCACCGAGGAGATTCTCAAGCGGATCCGGCTTTCGACCAACTATCCAGACTGGCTGGGGACGCCCAAGGCGGGCGGATACGTGTGGCACACTACGGGCTCGGGCAAGACCCTCACCTCGTTTAAAACGGCACAGCTTGCCTCCAAGATGAAAGAGGTAGACAAGGTTCTCTTCGTGGTGGACCGCAAGGACCTCGATTCGCAAACCGTCAAAGAATACAACCGGTTCGAGGAGGGCTCCGTACTGGCGAATAGCTCCACGGCGGAGCTGGCGCGGCAGATGGAGAATCCCAACCTGCCCATCGTGGTGACCACCATTCAGAAGCTGGACAATTATGTCTCGGCGGCGAAGGGACGCCCCATCTACGACGGGCGCGTGGTCATGATTTTCGATGAGGCGCACCGCTCCCAGTTCGGGGAGATGCACCGCGCCATCACGAAGGCATTTAGACGCTCCAATATTTTCGGGTTTACTGGTACCCCGATTTTTGTGGTGAATGCGACGGCGATGCACTCGCCCGCAGCTCGTACCACCAAGCAGCTCTTTGGTGACGAGCTCCATCACTACACGATAGTGGATGCCATCCGTGACAAGAACGTGCTGCCATTCAACATCGATTTCGTCAACACGATGGAGAAGCACAACGTTGAGGATAAACAGGTGGAGGGCATTGACACGAACTCAGCCCTGCTGGCTCCCAAGCGTATTACCGAAATCGTGAACTACACCCTGCAGGACTTTGACCGGAAGACGCTTCGAAATAAGGCTTATCAGCTCAAGGACAAGCGGGTGCGTGGGTTCAACGCTCTGTTCGCGGTGCAATCTATTCCCGCGGCGCGGCTCTACTATGAGGCCTTCAAGAAAGCACAGAAGGACCGTCCTGAGAGTCAACGGCTGAAGATCGCCACCGTGTTCTCCTACGCACCCAACCCTGAACTAGAGGGCGGCATCCTGGGGGACGAGTCGCTGGACACCGATCAGCTCTACGGGGATGATCGGGCTTTCCTCGATTCGGCCATCGCGGACTACAACGCTACGTTCGGCACGAACTTTTCCAGCGAGGGCAATAGTTTCTCCAACTACTACATGGACGTCACCAAGCGACTTCGGGACCGAGATCTGGATATGGCAATCGTGGTGAACATGCTGCTCACGGGATTCGACGCACCCGCGCTGAACACCCTGTTCATTGACAAGAATGTGCGTCAGCATGGGCTCATTCAGGCCTTCTCACGTACCAACCGCATCCTTAACTCGGTGAAGGCCTACGGAAACATTGTGAGCTTCCGGGACCTTCATGAAGAACTAGACGAAGCTCTGGGGTTGTTTGGTGGTCCTGGTGCTCAAGATATCGTGCAGTTGCGGCCTTACAGTTACTACCTCAAGCAGTACCTCAAGGCTATCGAGGAGTTGCAGCAACTGTATCCGGTGGGGCAGCAGATTCTCGGGGAGACGGCCCAGAAGGACTTTATCGCGCGCTTCGGGGAGATCCTCAAGCTCAAGAACGTGCTGGTGTCTTTTGATTCGTTCGACGCCGATAACCCGCTTCCTGAGGGAGTTGAGCAGGATTACACCTCCATGTACCTAGACCTGTACGAGGAGATGCGGCCGCCAAGAGTGTACCGTGATAAGGAATCTATCCGGGATGACGTTGAATTCCAGATGGAGCTCGTAGAGCAGGTAACGGTCAACGTCGATTACATTCTTATGATGGCTGAAGGCTACAAGAACGCCGAACCCGCTGAGGCCGAGGCAATTAAGCGGCGGATGATCAAGAGCCTGGATGCCTCACCGGACCTGCGGTCTAAGAGCGATCTCCTGGAGGGATTTCTCGCAGAGATCAACGATAATCCGCAGGCCGGAGGCGGCCGCATCGATGTGGCTTGGACCAACTATGTAGTGGAGCAGCGTGATCAGGAACTCGCCGAAATCATTGAGGAGGAACGCCTCAAGCCAGAGCCCACGCGCAGCTTCATGCGACGTGCCTTCCGCAGTGGGGAAGTACCTACCAGTGGCGAGACGGTCACGAAAATCCTCCCCAAGGTGTCCCGCTTCGCAAAAAACGACGCCTACGCGGTGACCAAGGAGCGCGCCCCTGGAAAACTGGAGACTTTCTACGATCGGTATGCGCCGCTGTTGCGCGTGCCGGAGGCGTAGGGCGCGGCATTACTTTGCGACGCGCGCGTGGGGCACGCTCGACCACCGGCCGCAGCATCTACCACGTACCTTTGCGGCGCGTCGGAGAGCGGCGTCGTTCGAAACGGCGGCAAGTCGCGCGCCTCTTCCACTACGCAACCGGTGCCACAGAGCCAGCTATTCGCTCCCGGTAGCATGGGTAGAAAGGAGGCGGCGTGGCACAAACAGGAGCATATGAGACACGGACGCCGGGCAGGCAGCCGGGAGCACATGAGACGCGGAGGCCGGGCGTGCAGCGGTGGCGGCTCGGCGTCGCGCTGGGCATCACCGCGGCCATTCTGGTGGCTGAGATTATCGGCGCGGCGGTGACTGGATCCCTCGCGCTCCTCGTGGACGCCGGCCACATGGTCACGGACGTTGCCGGACTGGCGGTAGCCCTTGGCGCGGCCACCCTCGCAACCAGGCCGGCCACCTCGCAACTCTCCTGGGGATGGCGCCGCGCCGAAATCCTCGCCGCGGGCGTGCAGGCCACCATTCTGCTCGCTGTCGGCATTTACGCGATCGTCGAGGGCATCCGGCGCCTCATCGCCCCGCCTGAAGTCCACGTCGCGGGCCTGCTCCTGGCCTTCGGCATCCTCGGCCTGGTGGGTAACATCGCCTCCCTGCTAGTCCTTCACGCCGGCCGCGGCTCCAGCCTCAACATGCGCGCGGCGTTCCTTGAAGTCGCCAATGACGCGCTCGGCTCCGTCGCCGTCATCGTTTCCGCAATCCTGCTCGCCACGCTCGGCTGGACGCGTGCGGACTCCATCGCCGGTCTGCTCATCGCGTGCCTCATCATCCCGCGCGCTTTCATGATTTTGCGCGAGGCTGGGACCGTGCTCATGGAGGCCACGCCCTCCGGGGTCGACGTCGAAGCGATCCGCGAGTTTATTCTTTCCGTCGAGCACGTGCGCGCTGTCCATGACCTGCACATCACCGAGATTTCTACCGGATTACCCGTACTCACGGCGCACGTCATCGTGGAGCGCTCCTGCTTCCATGACGGGCACGCGCCGCGCATCCTCGACACACTGCAAATGGGCGTGGCTGAGCGCTTCCCGATCGGCATTGAGCACTCCACGTTTCAGCTGGAGCCCGTCGGCCACCTGGGCCATGAGCCGGAGCTGGTGGATACGTCAGTGACCGAGGCGGACCGGAACGGCGACGGCAACCAGCACCGCGCGGATACTTGCGCATCGGCTTAGTAGTAAGACGTATCTGCCTAGCACACCGACGCTTGCGCTTCGATCTAGCGCAATAGTGCTTATCTGCTTATCTGCCCAGCGCGTTGCGCAAGTATCCCTCCGGTTACCTGAAGTTTCCTGGACGTTTACAGCGAATTTCTAGCGTGGGGCTATGACCAAAAAGTTCATGGCCACGGCCGCGGCGCTCACCGCGACGGCAGCGCTGGTCGTCACCGGCGCGCCCTCGTTGGCGGCGTCGCTCCCGGAGGCGGCGGGCGAAGACGGCCCCTACACCAGCACATCCATCCAAACCACGGTCAACACGGACCCGGGTGCCCGTGGCTCCATCGCGATCCTCCCGGACACGCAGTTCTACTCTCGCTACACGGCGGATGGCAATCTGTTTGCCCAGCAGTACGGCACGAACGTACCCAATCCATTCGAGTCTCAAACTCAGTGGATCGTGGATAACTCCAGCAAATACAACATTGACATGACCCAGCATCTCGGTGACGTGGTGGATCAGGTAGGTAAGCCGGGCGAATATAGCGTGGCCCGCGCGGCCATGGGCGTTCTCCATGACGCCAAGGTCCCCTTCGCCATGATCCCCGGCAACCACGATTTCATCGACCAGTCCCGCTGGCCCGCCGGATACGAGGGCGGCTGGAACACCTACCTCGGAAGCTTCCCAATGAGCTGGCAGGCCGAATCGCCGTCGTACGCGGGTGGGGATTCGCCGTCGGGCGCCGCAAACTACCACCGGTTCACGGTGGCCGGCGTGCCGATGATGAGCATCAACCTGGCCGATGAGCGTGACTACCCCTGGGCTGCGCAGATCCTGGACCAGAACCCCACCGTCCCCACGATCATCACCCAGCATGACATTCTTAACGTGTCCCCGACGGGCGCCGCCACCACGGATCCCACGGGGGAGAAGCTCTGGACTGATGTCATTAACGGTCACCCGCAGGTGTTCCTCACCCTCTCCGGCCACAACCACGGTGCCACAAACCGGGTTCGCTATATCAACAATGACCCGAATTTGCCCGTGCTGCAGCAGGTGATCGACTACCAGATGTACTACGAGGGTGGTAACGGCCTCATGAGTCTGCTGGAATTTGATTTCACGCACGGCCAGCTCTCGCTCACCTCGTTCAGCCCCTGGGTACTGGAGAAACCGAAGGCGAAACTCACGGAGCTGGACGTGGCGCTTTTCCCGGACAGTGGTGCCACCTACACGATCCCCTTTGATTTCGCGGATCGCTTCAAGCAGTTCGACGCCGACTTCCAGCCCGCCGGTAGCGTGGGCTCCGCGTCCAGCGCCCTGCGTACCGATATCAGCGCTCGGTATACCGCGCCGAAGGCACTGCCGCTGAAGGAACCCGCGTCCAGCGAGGACTACGTGGACGCGTCCAATACGGCGGCGCACTGGCGCCCGGCGAAAGATAAGAATGGGAGCATCTTTTACAGGGACATCACCGGGAACGGCAACGATATGACCCTGCGCGGTGCGGACACAGATGGCACCGTGACCCTGACATCGGACACGGACGCATTCTCCTCTGCACCCGAAGCTGTCCACTTCGCGACGGCTCCGGGCGGCTCGGGCCGATACTTCGAGACGGTTGCTGGTGCGCCGATTAACTCCAACAAGTTCACGGACGGCTACACGGTTGAGGCCTTCATTCGGATCGCGCCCGGTGAGGGACATAAGTGGATGACGTTCCTCAAGCGTATGCCGCAGGCTTTTGGCGACGAGGATGGGGCGGCGGGCTTCGCTACGTCCAGTCTCAACGAGGTCCAGTGGGTATCCGCGGGCGCCAACGATACGGAAACCTGGTCCAACTGGTCCGGGGAGATCTTTGAGAACCAGTGGTACCACGTAGCCGCGGTGAACAACGTCAAGGAACATTCTGTGGAGTTGTTTGTTGACGGCAACCCGATTCTGCGTAATCGCTACGGCGAGCGACACGACGGCATAACGACCGGTACGGGTGATTCGGTGGCACCGTGGCTCATCGGTATGGGCGGCTCGGGTGCCACCGGGGAAACGTGGGATGCCTGGCATGGCGATGTTGGCGAGGTGCGCATCACCGCGGGTGCGCTCCCGCGCGATCAGTGGCTCACCGGCCGTGGTCAGGTGACTCCGGCTGAGCCGACGGTCAAGGGTGGCATGCTGCAGGCGGATGCTACGGATCACGTGAGCTACACGTACACGGTGAACGGTGTAACGACGCCGTTGGGTTCCGCTGGTGCAACGCTTTCGAGTGCTGTTAAGAACGTGACCGTCACCGCGACGGCGGACGAGGGCTACCTGCTTGGCGTGGATGGCTCTGGCGCGCGGATTACATCGCGGAGCTGGACGCTCACAAATGATGCGTACGCGAAGCCTACGGATGAGCCCAGCTCGGAGCCGACGAGTAAGCCGACCGTGGTGCCGTCCAGCGGCGCTCGCGAAGTGCACATCAAGCATTCGCTGACCGCTGGTGTGGCCGACGATGTGCACCGTCTGGGCAAGCGCGGCGACACCGTGCTGATCGGTGACTGGAACGGTGACGGTATTGATACCGAGGCTTCGGTTCATGGCAACACGATCACGATTCCCGCATCCGGCAGCCAGAAGGCTGTGACATTTGCTTATGGCCGGGCCGGTGACGAATTCATTGCCGGCGACTGGGACGGGGACGGGAAGGATACCGTGGCTGTGCGCCGCGGCAACCAGTTCTTCGTGAACAACCACCTGGCCGGCGGCGAAGCCCAGCGGGTGTTCGTCTACGGCCGCGCCACGGATCGCGCGCTGGCCGGTGACTGGAATGGAGACGGAAAAGATACGTTCGCCGTGCAGCGCGGCAACATGCTCCACCTGCGTAATGTGCTGGCGGGCGGTAGAGCTGACCGGGTGTTCGCGTACGGCCACGCATCGGATCACTCACTTGCCGGTGATTGGGATGGGGACGGGAAGGATACCGTGGCTGTGCGCCGCGGCAACCAGTTCTTCGTGAACAACCACCTGGCCGGCGGCGAAGCCCAACAGACGTTCGCCTACGGCCGTACCTCGGATACTCCGGCGGCCGGTGATTTCACAGGCCTCGGCCGCGACACCGTCGCCGTTATCCGGTAGCGCCGTCGCCGCCATCCGTTGAGCCGGCCGGCGACGTCATACGGTTCACCAGTTCGCACAACGGCTCGTGCCCGGGTAGGGAGCGTCCCCACCCGGGCACTCCTTTATCCCGCCCGCTGCGCCCAGCCACAGCCCGAGCCAAACCCGGTACCGCTCTCGCGGGCGTTGCCGCTCTCACGCAAGCCTTTGCCGGCCCCGTAATTAGCGTGCACTAGTATCGACCCATGCATTTAGTTCCTCGCCGGCCACCGCGCGGGCGCCATTTTGCGCCCACCTTTGGCGGGCAGGAAGCCCTTGTACACCCCGAAATACGTACCAAGGCGCCCACATCGGCGTCGTCGGACCGAGCGAACCCAGCGGGCACGCATACGCTGCCCACCCAAAACGCTCAACCGTCCCCATCCGGTGCTAATTCCGTGGCGCGCAACAGCTTCATCATGTTCCTGGGCACGCTGGTCTCCCGAATCTTGGGGCTGGTGCGCTCGCCGATTATTCTCGGCGCGGTGGTGGGCCTCACCATGCCGGCCGGCAACGCATTCCAGATCGCTAATAAGCTTCCCAACCTGCTCTACATGATCGTGGTGGGCGGACTGGTCAATGCGGTGCTGGTGCCGGCAATTGTGCGCGCCACGAAACGTGACCGCGACGGCGGGCAGGCATTCATTAACAAGCTGCTCACCATCACGGTGGTCGGGCTGGGCGCAATCACGCTCATCATCACGGTGGCGGCACCGCTGGTGGTGAAGATGATGGCCGCTACGCTCTCGCCGGCCTGGTACGAACTCACCGTCGCATTCGCCTACTGGTGCCTGCCACAGGTGTTCTTCTACGGGCTCTACACGGTGCTGGGGCAAATCCTTAACGCGCGGGAAAACTTTGGACCATACATGTGGGCGCCGGTGGCTAATAACGTGGTGGCGATCCTGGGCATGCTGGCCATGATGTGGATCTTTGGAACCACGGCGGAAACGGCGGGCTCGGACCTGAGCGCCTGGACGGGCACGACAATCGGGTGGTTGGGCGGCATCTCCACCCTGGGTATCGCGGTGCAGGCCCTCATCCTCATTTTCCCGATGCGTTCTCTGGACATCACCTTCCGCTTCGACTTCAACTGGCGCGGCTCCGGCCTGTGCACCGTGGGTGTCACCTCGTGGTGGATGCTGCTCACCATGCTGGTCTCCATCATCCCCACGGCGCTCGTGTCCAACGTGGCGGCGGGCGCCTCAAACCGCGCGATTGAGGCCGGCATGAACACGGAGTGGGTGGCCGGCAACTTCGCCTATGACACCGCCTATTCCATCTACTCGATCCCCACCTCCCTGTTCGTGGTGTCGATCGCTACCGCCGTGTTCACGCGGATGTCCAAGGCTGCCTCGGAACGCAATACGAAGCGGATGCGCGACGACGTCGGACGCACGCTGCGGGCTGTTTCCGCCATCATGTTTCTGTGCGCGGCGGGCATAGTCACCTTGGCGGGCCCAATTTCGAGGCTGTTCGCGATGGCCTCCTCCCCGCGGGAGTGCGTTACCTTGGCGCACGTGGTGGCCACGATGGGGATTGGGCTCACGGCCATTGGTGCGGTGACCGTGCTCAACCGCGTGTTCTATGCGTTTGAAGATACCCGTGGGGCTTTCCTTATTTCCCTGCCAGTTCAGGCGCTGGCCGTGGTGGCCTATATCATCTGCGGTTTCCTGCCGCCCGCGGATGTGGTGGTGGCGGTGGGGATCATTATGTCCGTCACTAATCTTCTTGCCGTGCCGCTGATGCTATGGGCGCTTTCCGACCGGCTGGGCGGGATTCCGTGGGGGAGTCTTATTAGCTTCCACGTGAAGCTGCTGGGCGTGACTGTGGTGGCATCCCTGGGTGGCGCATTTGTTGTCTCCCGCATTGGTCCGCTGTTCGGGCCGTTGAGCATCGGCCGGGCGCTGGCCGCCCTGGTATGCGGCGGTGCGGTGATTGTGGCCATGTACATTGGTGGCATGAAGCTGGTTGGCCTGCGTGAGATCGACGCGCTGCTGCGGCCGATCAAGCGCATGGCCCACAAGGTGAGAGGGAAGCGGAAGTAATGGGCCACGTGCCGGTAGGTTTGAGGTGCGCGGTTGTGCGCCGCGGAACCCCTGCTGCGTCCCGAGAAAGAAGAACCATGCCTGCTGATATTCTCCCGGTCATCTTTGGTGACGAGGTTGAGGCCTATGGTTTCGCCCGGCTATTCCACGAAACCTATGGCATCACCGCCCACGTGGTGGCGCCCTATCCGCGCGGTCCCATCAACAACTCGCGGATTCTCACGCGCGAACTGGTGGGCCGCGGCGTGCTTTCCAGTAGCAAGCTCATACCGGTAATGAACCGCATTGCCACCGAGCATCCGGGGAAGCGGCTCATCGGGCTTATTAATTCGGATCGCGGCATTGAAGTGATGACACATCACGCCGGGGAAGTGGACCCGGCCTGGTTCCTGCCGATCGCCACACCGGAAGCCGTGGACCTGGCTAATTCCAAGGAGGAGATGGCCAGGGTGTATGAGGAACTGGGGCTCGCCGCGCCGCCGCGCGCCACTCTCAGCCTCGCCCAGCCGGACACGTGGGAGGCTGCCCTGGCCATGGACACCTTCCCGGTGGTTATTAAGCCCAGCCATCAGCGCGATCTGGTGACGTACCGGACGGCCGGCCTGCACAAGGTAGAGACAGCAGATTCGGCGCCCCAGCTTCGTGCCCGGCTGGAAGAACTCGCGGCGGCGGGCGCGAAGAGCGAACTCATCATCCAGCAGCTCATTCCCGGCGACGACACCTGCCAGTGGGTGGTCAACGGCTATGTGGACCGCAGCGGTGCCGTGACGGCGGCCGGCTCCGGGCAGGTGCTGCTGGGCCTGCACCACCCGATGTACCTGGGTAATGCCGGCTTCATCATGCTGAACCGTGAGGGCCGTTTTGTGGAGGACGCCATCCGCGTTGTCCAGCGCGTGGGCCTGCGCGGCTTCTTCTCCATGGACGTGAAGGTGGACCCGCGCACGGGCACCGCCTACTGGCTGGACCTCAATCCGCGCGCCGGACGCGGGCACTATTACCTGAAGGTGGGCGGCGTGAACCTGGCTACCGCCCTGGTGGATGATCTGGAAGGAACGCGGGGACACAGCCAGCGTGTCACCGAGGACGGTATCTTCCGCATCCTCCCCGCCTCGCTCCTCAGTCACCGCTACCTGCGCGACCCCGCCCTCTACGCCGAGGTCAAGCGGATCACCCGCGCACGCAAGCCCGTGGATCCGCTGAATTACGCGGCGGACCGGAACCTCAAGCGCACCCTTTACCGGCTTATCCACGACCGTCGCGAAGCCAAAGCCATGCGCACCTACTATCCGCGCGTTACGCGGTCCGGGTTCTAGCGGAGCATTGCCGCGCGGCCCCACCTCGCTTATGACGGCGCGGTGGGGCTTGGCTCCAGGAGTTAACTACTACCGGATGCCACGGCGTCGTCGGACTAAGAAATAGCTCCGAGCGGACCGGCGAGCAGACTCAGGGGCTTCACAAACATGCCGAGGAATTCCTCCACGTTCCCGTCTAGCTTGCGCTTGTACTCAAGCACGTTGTAGTCCTCGGCGTCGCGCGAGAAATCGCCGGTGATGCCGAACGTGTTGTACATGGTGATGTCACCGCGATCCGCCGCCCAGCGCAGCAGCGCCGATTCGATGGGGTAATCGCGGTTGTAAACGGTGAAGTCCTTGTTGAGGCCACGCAGGAGCTGAACAATCTCGTTGCCGCAGCGGTAGGCAAGTACGGCGGCGAAGGGAACGTTGTCGCCGTACTGGGCCAGGAGGCGGCTGGCACCCTCACGGGCGCGCAGCTGGGAATCACGCTGGTTATTGAGCTCCTTAAGTGCGCGCACCTTCTTGGTAGTTTCCGGCGGGCGCTCATTCTTGGCGATCTGTTTGTCCAACTGCTCCAGGTTCGCGTTGATCTCCTTGAGATACGCAGCGGGGGAGGCGTAGGCAACGAGAAGGAGAGAACGCTCCGGGCCCATCTCGCGCAGCAGGTCCTTGTAAAGGCGCGCGGAGGCCGCCGAGATCGGGGCCATATGCGTGCGCTCGCGGGATGATTCGTGGAGGCGTTCGAAGATCTCGAAGTCCTCCGGGCCGAGGAACTTGACCGACACCCCGTAGCGGCCCACATGCTTGACCTGGCGCCGCATGGTGGGCGTGAGCGAATCAGCGATCTCCTCGAAGTCCTTGCCCGCGATCTCCTTTGTGTAGATGAAACGCACCTGCACGTCCGCTTGCTCAGAAAACTCCTTATCCACGTGCTGGTAACCGTGGGAAGCCAGGAGCGCGGTCGTGGCCGTGCCGATTTCGGCGTCGCCGGTTTTCGTGGCGTCGCGGTAGTAGGCCTTGGCGACGGGCGGATTAAGGCGCAGGGAGAGGACGCGGCGGTTTTTACGCAGGAAGGCCTCGAGGTGGTCAAGGAAGAAACCTGCTACCTCCTTGTTGCGCCAGTCGAGCGTAGGGCCGTACACCAGCTGAGCACGCAGGAAGAAATGCTTCCACGGCTGGTACGTGAGGAGCCCGGCAGCCAGCACGGTGCCATCGTCCGCCCGCACGGCGGGGTAATCCACCCTCATGCCCTCCCGCCTACGCACGCGACCGTACTCGGCGGTTTGAGGGAGGAATAGGCGGTCCTGTTGCGAGGCGAAATCGTTATATTCAGAGTCCGAAAGCAGTGCAAATTTCATTTGTCTTGAGGGTAGTAGACCGCGCTGTGGATGTACTCATGCGCGAAGCGAATATGAGATACCGGACGGTGGAGTGCGTGGTCCCGTAGGGTGATGGGGTGACGAACTCTAGTGATAACTTCCCGAACGACGCCGAAGCGCGCGTTCCTGCGCAGGATCCGGGTGTCGATGCGGGCGCGGGTGACGTTGCGCAGACCGGGGACGCGGTGGGCGGGCGTCAGGGTGCGGACGGAGGGGATGGCCTGCGCGGTGAAGTGGAGGCTGTGATTGCGCCGCCCACGCCGGAGCAGCTCGCGGAACTGAAGCGGACGGTGCGGCGAAGGTTTGTGATTGCCGCGGTTGCCGGCGTGGTACTGCTGGTAGTCGGATTCTTTGTGGGCCGTGCGGTGGGGAATCACGTTTCCGGGGAGGCGGTAAACGGCGCGGTGGTGAGCGTGGAGTGTGAGATCTCAGCTGTAGCAGATGGGCTATTCGTGTAGCAGGGCGGCGCTGGCGGGTTGGTCTGGTCTGGCAGGTTGATTCGGTGGAGTGAGGTACTCTCTGCCATCGGCCCGGGTGGTGGCGTTCGCCACGATTCTGGCGTGCGGTTGAGTGGGTGATGGCCGTGTTTACGCGGTGTTGCGCGGATCCGAGGGTGGTAAGCATCCGGGGTCCCTACTGCTGCCCTCTAGAAGTTTTGTGGGAGAGCTATTAGTATCTATTGACGTCGCTGATCCCGCATAGCTCAACGGCAGAGCATTCGACTGTTAATCGAAGGGTTGTTGGTTCGAATCCAACTGCGGGAGCGTTACAAACCCGCGAGATACCAACAAAAGGTAGCCCGCGGGTTTTCTTTATTCCCCGCTTGGTGGGTATGAGGAGTTGGTGACCGGTCACCTTATTTGCGCGTACCTACACACCTATGTCCGGCATTGCTGTCAGGACCGCCGCCATCATCATCGCTCAGGGTGCACCTTCAAGAACGTGGCCGCTCTCGCCTCCCATGTGGGACTTGCACCCCGCACCCGTCAGTCCGGCGCCTCAATCAAGTCCGACACTGTCTCTCACTCGAGCAACAAGCGCCTCAAACGGGTTCTCTTCCTGTCCGCGTTCGCCTCTCTCCGCACCGACCCGATCTCGCGCCGGACTCACAACAAGAAATGCGCCACCGGGAAACGCCACAACCAAGCTGTCATTGTCCTCGCCCACAAACGCCTCGCCGTCACCGACGTCGTGATACGAGACGGCACTCTCTACGAGCCCCAGCCTGTCAAATAAACCGCCTAGCCACTTGGACCCACAGCATAGGGGCCCAGCAGCTAATCTTTCGGCTTGTGGAGATCTGGTAGGAAGCTGTCTCCACTCAGCATCGTTTGGCCTTGCACTTCTTCACGCTCAAGCTCGGCGGCCCTCTCATTAGCCTCAGCCAAGGTCATTCCGCCTTCCCATGGCTTAAGAAATGGAAAAGACCCAAGCTGAACGAGCGCGCCCGCCCCAAGCGCTATCCACGCCACCGACATAGAATGCGTGACCAGGAGCGCCGCTCCAAAGTAGGCCGGAAAATACACGCACAGAGGAACAATCGTCGGCACGAGACCTCCTGGAGCATCATGATGCCGAATCTTCGAATACTCCCGGTCCACAACGCTCAGAATCGTCTCGCACACGACCATCGCCACGGCGTTGGCCACGAAGAGATCATGAAGACGCCAATTCCCCAATGAAATTCGACTCATCACCGTCGCGGCCACCAGCACAAGGGCCGCGGTGAGGCTCCCGATGAGCAAGTGCCCGGTCCACACATACACGAACTTGATCGGCTTCCAATCAGGATCAGACTCACGCGCCATTGTCATTCTCCTCTTGTGCCCGGACTACCCGAAGCATGCGCTCTTGATACTGTCGAATCCTAGAAGAGCTTCGAGCATCTTAGCCGCTTCATTACCAATCTGCGCGGCCGCAACTCCATGCTTGATTGCCCACAAAATTCCTTTAACGGTTCCGTAGATTTTCTTAGCCTTCTTCAACCAGCCAATGATTTTCCCAAAAGGAATTCCGTACTGCCCCACAAAACTGGCGATGGCGAGACCACAACTCCACCAGGACATAAGAGAAACGGTCTCCGCGGGCAAAGATGGTAGCGAAGATGATGGAGTCCTCCCAGCGCGTACTGCGTCTACCGCCGCCGATATGCGCGCCTCATAATTTGGAGTTGTCTTCGGATCGGCATTCTTGAGTTCCGTAGGAAGTTGATCGAGTACGCGAATCAACTCGTCGAACTCCTCGTCGCTCATCACAGCGCCTTTGATCTCAGCCGCAGAGGAGACCGCCGTCTGTTCCTGTCCCGTTTCTGCGTTGGCCTGCGCAGTAATTCCCGCGCAGGCCAACGTAAGCGCCAAACTTGTTATGCCACCCACAAAAGCATTCGTCGCCTTCATAGTTTCCCCTTTGAAACGAAATTACCTAATCGTTGATTTAGGTACTCGGCAATATACCCGCAGTATGGACGAGTGCCAAGTAACTTACGCGAGAACTAATTATCGAATACGCGCTCGGGTAAACTCGCACTTGCCCCTACGCGCTTCCTTACTCAGCCCGCAGGTGAAGAAACATCCCCGCACAATCCCGTCACGGCTCACTATGGCGTTATTAGTGATTGCTCTGAGACAGGACAATCACTAGACGAATGTGTCCTGACACAAGACTGTTGCCCATGCCCCGAGATTGGATAAGCAGTCAGGTCGTTCACGCAAAGACCGTGCCGAGCTGGCCAACATGGTGGGCTACGTGCGTGAGGAAGACACGGTGGCTGCTACGAGTATGGACCGCCTCGTCCGATCAGTGAGACCTCGCCCAACAACTCGTCGCACGGGGCGTCCACATTAAGTTCCTCAAGGGAAGGACTCGTCTTCGAGCCTGGGAGATCTGATCCGCACCGCGGGAGAGAGCACTTTTCCACGGCCTTTCTCAGGTAAACAAGTCGAATCCCGGCCATCTCTTATCCCGCGAGATCGAGCCACGAAAAACACGAAGAAACAACACCAGTAGCAGAGCTGACCGAGAACACGTGCCCTTATTCCGTCAGCGTCGATAAGAAACGGAGCGTCGGCTCCTTCGCCCTCACTGTAGAGGAGTAGAAACTATGTGCGTTAACCCTTACTCAGACCCTCCCGGACGCACTTACAGCTCAATCCGTATTGGCATGTGGTGCACAGACGAAGAATACGATCTTAGGGACAAGCTCTGGAAAGTAATGACCCCCCAGAGAAATGCTGGAACTCCATCCCCGGAACCCCTTCCCCTGACGGATCACCGACCACAGTCTCACACCGCAGCGTCCAGAGTTCGACGAGCTCTACGACGAAGTAGAAGAAGACGGCTGGCTTGACACTTAACGCACCACAAGGCCCCAGGAAAAGAGCGGGCAGCACCTGGACCTCGTCACAATCAAAAGCTCTACGGGCACTTCGGACGGAGAGACCATATGGTTTCCCCACCCGTGGATGCCCCTGTGCGTCTGGGGGCTTCGTCCATGCAGTGATTTCTGCTTTAGAGATCTCACTGAGGAGGAGCGCCCCAAAATACTGCTTGCGTTGGTTTCTAAAATGGGATCGATAGCCCCCGTTTTGTGCCCCCGTTCGTTTTGACCGGCTGAACAGGGTTCGTGTATCGCGCACCGTAATGCCCGTTGCGGCGCTTCTGACTCTCGTCAAAGTCCTTGCCCCGTGGTGCATGTGCGGCCTCTTAATTTGGTGGGTTTGCGGTGGGAATAGTAACACGCGAGTAACTCCCGGCGGGAATGTAGGCCGATGGTACCCAAACGAGCTTCTCCCGGACGGTCAGGGACATTGTCTACATCGCTCATGATCCTAGGTATGCTCGTGACGTGATGCTCGGGTGGGACGGCCCGCCCTCAATGAGAGCGACGCAGGGGACGGCCCCATGACCATGAGGAGTTCCCCGATGCCCTGGGTAATTCTGGTTTGTTCTGGCATGTTCGAGGCCATCTGGGCGATGGCTTTGAATCGTATCGATGGCCTGTCGCGGCCGGTTCCCATCCTTGTTTTCCTGGCTGCCCTCACCGTCTCGATGGGTGGCCTGGGGTGGGCGCTCCGGTCAGTGCCCGTCGGCACCGGCTACGCCGTGTGGGTTGGCGTGGGCGCCGCCACCACGGTTACCTGGGCGATGCTCAGTGGTGTAGAAACATTCTCGGCAGTGAAGGTGATGCTCATCGTGGGCATTATCGCCTGCGTTATCGGTCTCAAGGTTGCATCTTGAATAGGGAGCCGTTGCCGAATCGCATTGTGGCCTAAAGGCTAGGGTTTGGTATTTGTTCCTGGTGCCTGATGCGTCTGTCAGTGCTTGGCTACCTATGAAACTGTTCGATGCCTGGGGTGGCTTCAAGCCGGCCGGCGGAGATACGTGAGTCTTGGGGGACGTTTGAGATATGCGGCGAGGCGTATTCGCGTTACGCTAACCGTGTCGGACTGGTAGATGCATATCTCACGAGAAGAGGATCAATCGTGTCTGCTCCCACGGATAACAGCAATAACCAGCCGTTCTACCCCACCCCGCCGTCGAATAACGGTTATCAGGGTGACAATCCGCTCCCGCAAGCGGCGTCGCCGGTGTACCAGTCTCAGCCGACCGGGCCGGTCGAGTATCCTCACGCAACGGCTGCCCTGGTGTGCTCCATCGTCGGAATCCTCATCGGCCTCCTCGCGATTGCCACGTGGATCTGGACCGGCACCATTAAGGGCAAAATCAACAAGGGTGCAAACTGGATCTGGGGCGGAAAGCTCAAGACCGCCTACTACATTTCCATGGTTGTCACCATTCTTGATATTGTTTTCGGCCTCATCAGGGCTTTTAATAGCTAGCCGTTCACATCCGTAACCGCCCCGGTTCCCAGACAGGCCGGGGCGGTTCATCATGCCGTCCACGCCGTGTGGACATCCGGCGGTATCCTGGGCCCTGCGTCGTGCGGGCCCTATCATCCGCCCCGCGCAGGCCGCATTTGTGTAGATCCCGACGTAGTCAGCCGTTGATCTTGGTTTGCCCCGGCGCCGCGCAGAAAGGTAACCCATGACTGTTCGTCCCATCCGCATCCTCGGTGATCCCGTGCTGCGCACCCCCTGCGCGCCCGTCACTGACATTGATGCCTCCATCCGCGCGCTCGTAGAGGATCTGCTGGACACCGTGGACGATCCGGGGCGCGCCGGCGTTTCCGCCAACCAGATTGGTGTCTCCCTGCGCGTGTTCTCCTGGAATGTGGACGGCCAGCTGGACTACATCATTAACCCCGTCATCACCTACCGCTCTAAAGAATTGCAGGATGGCGAGGAAGGGTGCCTCTCGGTCCCGGATCTCTGGTACCCGCTCGCGCGTTCCGAGGTTGCCCGCGCTGAAGGTATCGATCTCGATGGCCACCCCAAGATCGTTGAGGGCGACGACGTGTTGGGCCGCTGCATCCAGCATGAGGTTGATCACCTCGACGGCCACGTCTATCTTGACCGTCTGGACCGCGCCTGGCGGAAGGAAGCATTCCGGGACATTCGAGAGCGCCTGTAGGGTCGCCGTCAAGTACGACGCCGATTCGGCGTGCGGGTATGTCGACGTTGCTCGGTGCCGGCGGCGGACCCGGTTGCTCGTGGTGCCCGTCTAGGCGGCGCGAAGTTTCGGGTGTGATTGTTTGTCGACCGCGTATACTGGCGTTAATCGCGTTCGCGTGCGTGGGGTAGCACGGGGAAAGCCACCCACACGTAGGAGGTCCGCGATGAGCAATAAACACGCCGCTCGTGGCGTCATATTCATTCACTCAGTCATGCCGGCCGTTCAGCCTCACGTTGAATGGGCGGTATCAAGTGTGCTCGGATACGAGGTGCATTTTGAGTGGACTGAGCAGCCGGCTGCGCCGGAGATGAATCGTGCCGAACTCTCCTGGACCGGCGAAGTGGGCACGGGCGCCAAGCTCGCCTCCGCGCTCAACGGGTGGGAGCACCTTCGCTACGAAATCACCGAGGATCCCACATCCGTTTCCGAAGGTGGACGCTGGTCATACACACCCGGGCTGGGGATTTTCTACGCCCAAACGGACCTCACCGGCAACATGGTGATCCCCGAGGACCGCATCCGTTCAGCTATGGAACGCGGTGGGCAGGACCCGCGCGAACTGCGCCGCCTTCTTGATCTGGCACTCGGCCAGGCCTGGGACGACGAACTCGAAGTATTCCGTTACGCTGGCGCCGGCGCGCCGGTGCGCTGGCTCCACCGCGTGGGGTAGCGCGGCCAGTCACGGCGGGCCCGGCCATCCACCGGCCGAAATATAGCTAATTATTACTGCCCCGCAGCGAGTTCAGAGGCCCAGTGCCTGCCGAATTGCATCCGCGCTGAGCGGGCCCTCAGCGGGGGCGTCCGCGGCGACGTCGTCCGGGGTGGCGTAGAGCGCAAGCAAATCACCAAGTGTGGTGGCGGCGTCGATCGTGGTATCGGGTGCCCGGTGGTTCGTGGCCTTTTCCAATGCCACGGCCACGCTCCAGCGCGTCACAAGATCCACGGTGCTCAGCGGCATCTGCGGGCCGGCGGGGGTGACGCCTTCGGCGGATAGGGCATCATTCGCTACATCCAGCAACTCTGTGGTATTCATCGCGCCTCCAACCATGGACGGGTAGGGTCAAGTCATGGCCTTCCTCGACTTGATGCAACAGCTCTTCAAGCATACGCGGCAGGACCACACGGTGCCTGCTCGCGTGGCGGACCTACGCGCACGCCTCACACGGGATCCGAATGATACGGCGGCCTTCGACGAACTCGCCGCCATCGCCTACAGCGCGGACACCGAGCGGCAGCCGCGCGACCCGCTCACAGCAGATACCACCGCGCACATTGACGTGTCCGGCAACCTGGCCGTGTGGGCGCTGGCAGAAGAGCTCTCGTCTGATGCTGGTTCCTGGTACCCGCAGTTGCAACTGGCGAAACTGGCGCTACCTGGGGATCCGGAGCATGCCATACGCCTTCTCAACGTGGCTGTGGATCGGCGGGCCACGGACGAGGTACTCATCGAAGCGATGACCATCCTGCGCGAGGCGGGCCGAGCAGACGCGGCCATGAACCTGGGCGTGGCCCACTGGGATCCCGCGCGGCAAGGGACAGCGGTAGGTTCCACGCTCATTGAGGTGGCGTTAGCTGCCGGACGCGGCAACGAAGCCAAGGCGTACCTCCGCGAGCTCGCGCCCTACATTGACGAGGCCGCTCAGGCTGAACTCTCGGCCCACCTCGAGGCCGCGGAGTGAGGGCCGAGGCGGAGTGAGTGCCGGGCTAAGCACGGCGGCGAAAGGAGAAAAATGGCTCGATTTGTGGAGCTGCACCCGAAAAACCCTCAGCAGCGGCTGGTCACCAAGATTGTGGAGCACCTGCGAGGCGGCGCCGTGGCAGCCATCCCCACGGATTCCGCCTACGCAATTGTGTGCGCCATGGCAAACAAAGAGGGGCTGGAACGCATCCGCACCATTCGGCAGGTAGGCCCCAAGCATGATTTCACGTTCCTCTGCCACGATTTCTCTCAGCTAGGCAATCTGGTGACCGTCAACAACTCGGATTTCCGCCTCATCAAGCGGCTCACGCCCGGCCCCTACACATTCATTCTTAAGGGCACCAAGGAGGTGCCGCGCATGACGCTTAATGCGAAGAAGCACACGGTAGGCGTACGGATTCCGGATCACGTCATTGTGCAGACTATCCTTGCGGAAATGGGGGAGGCACTGCTCTCCTCCTCCCTGATCCTTCCCGGCCAGGATGACGCCATGACGGAAGGCTGGCAGGTGAATGATGCGATTGGGGATCTAGTGGACATTGTGGTGGACGGTCCGGTGGGTACCGACTACACCACCGTCATCGATTTGCTGCAGCGCACCATCATTCGTGAGGGTGCGGGCAGTACGGAAGGGATTGATCTGTGAGGCCAGTACTCATTGACCTGGACGGCACACTTCACGATTCTGCGGCCATTGTGACCGAGGCGCTGGACGCCATGGTGCGTGACAAATTGGGGGAGGTGCATCCGCGAGAGTACTACCTCCGTTTCGTTGGCCCGCCGCTGACCGAAACCATGAAAACACTGGGCGGGCCCGAACGAGTGGACGAGCTCGTTGCCGCCTACCGTGAGTACTACGGCGCACGCATGCTCCGCACTCAGCTATTTCCCGGCATGCGGCACATGCTTGAAGTGTTGGATGCGGCCGGCGTGCCCATGGCCGTGGCCACGTCCAAGACCCTGACATTCACCCACCGCATCCTTGAGCATCAGGGCGTGGCCCATCATTTCCGGGCTATCTGCGGTGCGCCGGATTCGGCCCGCAATTCCACCAAGGCCACGGTGGTGGCGGATGCGCTTCGGCAGTTGGAGGCGCAGGGCGTGGATATCAGCAGCGCGCTCATGGTGGGGGATCGCAAGCACGACGCCGAGGGTGCCGCTGCTAATGGGCTTCCGACGGTTCTGGTCACCTGGGGTGCCGCGCCTGAGAGTGAATACGAACTGGCGTGGCGTACGGTGAACACGGCCGAGGAGCTTACTGAGCTGCTGCTGGACTTTTCGCGCGGCAAAGTGGAGCCGGTACTGGTGTAGACGGTGGGCGGCCGCCGGCCATACCGACTACGTATATATAGAGGGAGGGGTTGGCCCGCGGGCCAACCCCTCCCTTGTACTAGTGGTACTTACTTCACCTGAGCATCAAACTCATCCGGAATCGCCTGGCCGGCGGCCGGATTGAAGAGGTCATACTTATCGATGGCCTGCTTGACGAGGCTGCGATCCACCTGGCCGGCGTCGGCGAGCGCCTGAAGCGCACGCACCACCATGCTGGCGTCATCTACGTGGAAGTAGCGACGCGCTGCCGGGCGGGTATCGGAAATACCGTCGCCGTCGGCACCCAGCGTGTAGTAGGGGTTCGGCACCCATTCGCGGATGGAATCCTGCACCTGGTGATCGTAATCCGAGGTGGCGATGACCGGGCCCTCTGCACCCTGCAGCTTGTTGGTCAGGTAGGCAACCTGCGGCGCCTCCTCCGGGTGAAGGAAGTTGTGCTTGTTGGCCTCGAGGCCGTTGCGGCGGAGTTCGTACCAGGACGTGACGGACCATACGGCCGCATCCACGCCCCAGTCATCCCGGAGCATCTTCTTGGCGTAGCGGGCCCACGGCACACCCACACCGGAGGCGAGCAGCTGCACCTTGGGGCCACCCAGGTTGTCGTGCTCCTCCACCTTGTGGATACCGTGAATGATGCCATCCACGTCCACGTTCTCCGGCTCCTTCGGCTGGTGAATCGGCTCGTTGTACACGGTCAGGTAGTACATGACGTTCTGATCGCGCCCGTCCGAACCATCACCGTACATGCGGGTGAGACCGTCACGGAAGATGTAGCCAACCTCGTAGGCGTAGGCCGGATCGTAGATCACGACGGCCGGGTTCGTGGAAGCCAGCACCGGCGAATGGCCGTCCATGTGCTGCTTGCCCTCGCCCGTCAGCGTGGTACGGCCGGCGGTGCCACCAATGATGAAGCCGCGGGCCTCCGCGTCCATGCCCTGCCAGAACTGATCGCCTGTGCGCTGGAAGCCGAACATCGAGTAGAAGATGTAGAACGGCACCATCGGCACGCCGTGGGTGGCGTAGGAGGTACCCACCGCATTGAATGCGGCCACCGAACCGGCCTCGGAAATGCCGGTGTGCATGAGCACGCCGTTCGTGGCCTCGCGGTAGGAGAGCAGCGTATCCGCATCAACCGGGGTGTAATCCTGGCCCAGGGTGTTGAAGATCTTCTGGGACGGGAACATGGACTCCATGCCGAAGGTGCGCGCCTCATCCGGGACGATCGGCACCATGCGGAAGCCGAAGTCCTTATCGCGGATAATGTCCTTGACGATACGAACAAGGGCCATCGTGGTGGCTACGCGCTGCTTGCCGGAGCCCTTCTTCACGCTCTTGAATGCCTTGTCCGCCGGCAGCTTGACGCCACCCTTGAACACGCGCCGCTGGGGGAGCGAGCCACCCAGCTCGGTGCGGCGAGCCTTGATGTACTGAAGTACTTCGTCGCTGTCATCCGGCTTGTAGAACGGGACGTTGAACGGATCCTCCAGAGCCGAATCCGGGAGCGGAATCTCGTTGCGATCGCGCAGATCCTTGAAGTTCTGGGTGGTCAGCGTATCCATCTGGTGGGTGGCATTGCGGCCCTCGAAGTCCGGGCCCAGGCCGTAGCCCTTAATGGTCTGCGCCAGAATCACGGTGGGCTGGCCCTTGTGGGCCAGGGCCGCGCGCATGGCGGTAGCAATCTTCACCGGATCGTGCCCGCCACGATGCATGTTGAACAGGTCATCATCCGACATGTTCTCCACCATCTGCTTCGTGCGCGGATCGCGACCGAAGAAGTTCGTACGTACCCAGGCGCCGTCGAACGTAGGCATGCCCTGAATATCGCCGTCGAGCGTGGTGCTCATCAGCTTGGTGAGGGCGAGATCCTTGTCTTTGCGGAGCAGCTCATCCCACTCGGAGCCCCACACAACCTTGATGACATTCCAGCCGGCGCCCTTGTAGGAGGCCTCGAGCTCGTCGAGGATCTTGCCGTTGCCGCGTACCGGGCCGTCCAGACGCTCCAGGTTGACGGAGACCACGTGTGTCAGGTTGTCCAGCTTCTGCTGGCCGGCGAAGTGCAGGAAGCCACGCGATTCGGCTTCGTCCATCTCGCCGTCGCCCATGAGGCCCCACACGTGCTGATCGGTGGTGTCCTTGATGCCACGGCCGGTCAGGTACTTGTTGAACCAGGCCTGGTAGATGGAGAACACGATGCCCAGACCGAGGGACACGGTGGGGAACTGCCAAAAGTCCGGCATGGAACGCGGGTGGGCGTAGGAGGATAGACCACGTCCCCCGCCCGGGCGGGATGCTTCCTGACGGAACGTCATGAGATCCGCTTCGCTCAGCCGGCCCTCGAGGAACGCGCGGGAGTAGAGGCCTTCGGCGGAGTGACCCTGGAAGAACACCTGATCGCCGCCGCCCGGCGCATCCGGACCGCGGAAGAAGTGGTTGAGGCCCACCTCCCAGAGGGTGGACTGACCGGCGTAGGAGGAAATGTGGCCGCCAACGTCCACGCCCGGACGCTGTGCACGGGTCACCAGTACTGCTTCATTCCACCGAACCCAGTTAGCGAACTTGCACTCCGCCTCGAGATCCCCGGGATAGGGCAGCTGATCGGAGGCCGGAATGGTGTTGATGTAGGGAGTGACCAGCTCCGGGCCTAGATCCACACCCTTCTGCCGCGCGTGTTCGGCCGCCATGGAGAGGACGTACTTGGCGCGCTCCGTACCATTCGTTTCGACGAGGTCATTGACCGACTCCACCCATTCGCGGGTTTCTTCGGGATCCGAATCCGCAATCTGGCTCAGTTGGCCAATGTGGACCTGGTCGGACTCACCTTGTGAGCTCACGAGAATCTCCCTTGATTGATTGACATGCTGCCGGAACTACACCTTAAAGGCGGTAGTTCAACATTGTCATTCTACAGAGATTCCTGGGAGATGCTGGAGAGAATCGGGTAGAAGGTCCCACGGCTGCTGTGATTGAGGCGACGTGGCTGGAGGATAGAGCGGACGACGCCGTTTTCGTGCGTGCAGGCGCGGCGCCAAACGGCCTTGCGCGGCAAAGTTGAGGGGATTGTCGCGCGTATTTTATTTGCATTGGCGCTCAAAATAGGGTGCGATTAGTGCATGACTTCGTACGGTTTCGAGGCTGGCAACGTTATCCAGGAATTCGGGTATGACGATGATGTTGCCGGGGAGATTCGAGAGGATATTGAGAAGGCCACCGGGGAATCACTGGTGGATGAGGATTATCAGGGGATTGTGGACGGCGCCCTGGCGTGGTGGCGTGCCGATGATGGCGACGCCGACGATCTTGCCGATCTGCTTATTGATATGAAGGCAAATTTTGATTCGGAACATGCGGTCGCTTGGCTGCTGGTACCGGCGCCTCGTCAGCCAGGGTACGTACCCCACACGGTGATTGAGGAGGCAGCCACTACCGCGGGTATGCAGGCCACCACATCTCAGGCAATTTCCGATGATTGGACGGGTGTGCGCTTGGCAGCGATGGGGTTGCGGGCGTAATGTAAGTAGGCAAACGCTTGGGCGGTATGCCGCCCTCGGGACCCGTAGCTCAGTTGGTTAGAGCACTGCGTTTACACCGCAGGTGTCATCGGTTCGAATCCGGTCGGGTCCACAAATAAAGTTGTCAAACATGCGCGCGTATCAGCAGTCCGTTTTCTATGTGGTATTGCGCTGTCTGCCGCGTTATTTCGTCACCCTCGCACGTCCGATTGGGCGGTGTGCAGAACGCGGGCACCTACCTCGGAAGAATGGGATACGTACCGCTCCGGCGTCGTCCCGCGCACAAACGGGCACCGATTCGCGGCAAACTTAATGACGTAGGGCCTATTTTTGCACGAATGAGGGGAGTAGCGCGATTCCCCGCGTATTCGGGTGAAATCCACGAAATACCCGCGCGAAGGACACCAGCGGGGATAGCTTGAGGCTGTTACGCAAATCTGGTTTCCGAGGTGCACAGGGCTGTGTCCCGGTAATCCTGAGGTGCGCGCAACATCCCCGTCAGTGCGGCAGCGTTGCCGCCTCCTAACCACGATATAGAGAGACGAGAATGAAGCGATTTCGAATAAGAAAATGGGGCGGCCTGGTGGCCTTCGCAACGACGGTCTCCCTCTGCGGCATCTCACCCGCAGCCGCAGGTGCCACCTCCTATGACTACACGGCGCTCGACCAGAGCAGTATGACGGCCGTGGCGGCGGACTCCGTAGAGACATCCGGTGAAGGAGCTAACGGTCCGATTGCGCTCGTGCTCGATGGGAACAAGGACACCTACTGGCATACGAAGTGGGTGGGCGGTGAGGACCCGCTTCCGCACTGGTTTGTCATTGATCTGGGTGCGGAGGTGAACAACCTGGGGCGCGTGACGCTCACGCCGCGCCAATCCTCGAATGGCTCGGGTCGTGTGGGTGACTACGAGGTCCAGGTGAGCACGGATACGCAGTGCAGCGCAGCCAGTACGGTGGACGCCGCCGAATTCACGACGGTGAGTGACGGGTCCGTGGAGGCCAAGCCCGCTTCCGGCAAACTCGCCGACGTTAACGTCACGTTCACACCCACGAAGGCACGGTGCGTCAAGGTGATTTACAAGTCCGCATGGGGTGGAAACGATACGTCGAAGCAACCCGGTTCGCTCGCCGAATTTGGTGCGGCGACGGCGGTGGCGCGCGAGACTACGGATCCGGTACCGGGTGATGGGCCACAGATTGAGGTGCCCGAGGGCGCCCCGACCATTACGGATGGCGAGCTCACGGTGCGGACACACCCGGACTTTCCGCAGGTGGTGGACTACCAACTGGGCGGAAAACAAATCGCGGGCAAGTACGGAGACGCCATTTCCTCCGTTCTGGTGAACGGGAAGGCCACGGCCGTGACGGTCGGTACCCCCACCGTTTCCAAGGACCACGCCTCGGTTACCTACCCGGTGACCACGGCCCTGGACGGTGTGGGCTTTGACGCGACGATGAGCGTGAAGAACGCTGTGCTCAGCTACCAGCTGACGATGAAGGATCCTTCGCGGCAGGTGACAACGATCCAGATTCCAGATCTGGACCTGGTCAGCCTCACCGGGAAGGACACGGCTTCCCAGCTCATGGCCGCCACCATCCAGACCAGCCGCGCCTATGACAACAACGGAAACGCGAACGCCAACTATAAGCCGGGCGATACCCTCATTCAGGTGAGTGGCGCGGAGGCTAAGGCCGCCACGAAGGCGTACATGATTACGGCGGCGTCGAGCGAGCTGGCCGCCGGATTTGAAACTAACGCCATCACGGGAACTGATAACAACTCCCGTTTTGTCTACAAGGTAAAGACGGATGTTGCGGGACAGAACGTTGCGACCATCTCTCCTGATGCCTGGACCTACTGGGCTAGCTCGGTGAAGAAGCTCGCCGATGCGGGCAGCGCTAATATTGGCCACGATGCCGAGCCCATGGTCAAGGTAAAGATCACCGCCGACGCGAATGCGGACGGTGCGGTGACCTGGCAGGACGGTGCAATTGCTACTCGCGACATTCTCACGGTGGCGGTGGGCCGCGACGAAGTGAAGAACAATGTGATCCAGCGGATCCCGTTCAACATCGTTTCGCAGGCCACGCACCCGTTCCTCCGGACGCTCGACGATACGAAGCGCATCTCCCTGGAAACGGACAACCTCGGCCAGCAGGCCCTCCTCAAGGGATATCAGGCAGAGGGACATGATTCGGCACAGGGAGATTACGCCAACCACTACAACGAACGTGCCGGAGGGCTTGAGGATCTCAAGACTCTCACCGAGGAAGGGAAGAAGTACAACGCCAGTTTCGGCATCCATGTCAATGCAACCGAATCCTATTCAGAGGCCAACTGCTTCTCCGACGGCATGAACGGCTACAACAGTGACAAGGTAGCGGCTCCCTGCCAGATTTCCATGCCGCCATCGGCAGCATGGGGATGGATGAACCAGGCCTACTACATGGACCGCAACCTGGACCTGGGCTCGGGCAACGTGCTGGCCCGGCTCGATCAGCTGCGGGAAGAATTCCCGGCGGATTCTAACCTCAACTTCCTCTACTGGGACGTGTACTACGGCTCGGGTTGGGAAGCGCAGCGGTTCGCCTCAGAGATGGAAAAGCAGGGGTGGCGCCTCGGCTCGGAGTGGGCCTATGGCATGCCGTCCTACTCGACGTGGTCCCACTGGGCCACTGATGAACCGTATGGAGGCGTGTCAACCAAGGGGCTGAACTCTCAGCTGATTCGTTTCGTGGAGAACTCCTACCGTGACACCTTCAACCCGGATCCCATGCTTGGCAATGCCGGCATTCAGGATTTCGAGGGGTGGACGGGCCACGCGGATCACACGGCATTCATTAAGAACGTGTGGGAGCATAACCTCCCAACCAAGTTCCTCCAGCAGTCCGACATTATGAGTTGGACCCCCGCGGCGAACGGTGAAACCGGCAAGGTTGTCTTTAAGAACGGCACCACCGTGACCTCCGCGGTGGACCATATCGCCGGATATCCAACCTCCCCAACCAATCGCACCATCACGTACGACGGCGCCACGGTGTTCAAGACCGATGGCTCCTATCTCCTTCCCTGGAAGGACGGCGGTACCAACCGCCTCTACTACTGGAACCCGGGCAATGCCACGGCTACCTGGAAGCTCACCGACGCCTGGAGCGCGCAGTCCTCGCTCACGCTCTTCAAGCTGACGGACATGGGCCGTGTCAAGGTAGCCGACGTTGCCGTGACGAATGGAACCATCACCCTTCCGGCCACGGAGGATGATACGGCCTACGTGCTGTATCCGACGTCTGCGGTTCCGGCTGCTGTCACGCCAAACTGGGGCGAAGGCACGCATATCAAGGATCCCGGTTTCTTCTCCGGAACCCTTGACTCCTACCGGGTGACCGGTTCGGCGTCGGTCACGAAGACGGACCGGCAGAACTACCAGGCGGAACTGGCCGCGGGCGAGGCGGCGTCGATCTCTCAGGACATCACGCTTCCCGCCGGTGACTATTCGATGTGGGCGTGGGTGGAGATCCAACCCGGGCAAACGCGCGACGTGACGGTTGCCGCCATGGGCGACGGTATCACCGCAACGAACTACCAGGCCTCCCCGAAGGCGGGCACGGTGGCCACCACCATCCACTCCTCGGCGGCGGTTAACGCGACGGCGTCGGACGAAAAGCTGGGCACCTACTTCCAGCGCGTCCCCGTGTTCTTCCATACGGACGGCAGCCCGTTCACGTTCGAGGTAGCGGCTGCAAAGGGCAACGCGACCGTGGACATCGATGACCTCCGCGTGGTGGCCTACCGGAACATGGCGACGAAGGAGAACCCGGAGACGGTGTTCTATACCGACTTCGAGGACACGGACACTGGCTACTGGCCGTTTGTCACCGGTTCAACGAACGCGGGCGGGGACGCTCGCACTCAGCTGGCGGAGCGCCATGAGCCGTATTCACAGTCCGGCTGGTGGGGCAAGGTGACCGGCTCCGGCATCGAAGAGGGACAGAAGTATCTCGACAACGTGCTTGATGGACACTGGTCCCTCCTGGCTCACCAGGAGAATCAGGGCCTCATCCTTCGCACGGCCGAAGGCTCGATCCCGCTCGAGGCCAACACCACCTATCGGGTGACATATGACTACCAGGCCGCGTTCAACGGCGATTACGCGATGATCCTTGGACACGATGAGGCCAGCGGCAGCGCCTGGAAACAGGTGACCGACGAAACCTGGCCGATTGCCCAGACACGCGGAACGGGCTGGAAGGACAGCTCCGGAACCGCGGGCGAGGGAACGAAGACCTTCACGAAGGAATTCACGGTGGGCGAGAACCCCACGTTCCTCGGCATCACGAAGTCCGGCAGCGAGGATCAGGGCGACCTGGTGATCGATAACTTCCGCGTGGAGAAACTGGGCATCCTGCCCACCACGTCGCTCACCGCGGAGGCCCAGGAAAGCGAGGATTCTTCGCACTATCAGATGCTCGTCACCTCAACGGTGAGCCTGCCCGAAGGGGCGGCGGGTAACGCGACGAATGTCCAGCATGCGGTGAGCGTGCCCGACGGGTGGACGCTTACATCCGCCACATCGGGTGAGACCATTGTCAAGCCTGGCGAGAAGTCCGTGGCCACCTGGACGCTGACCATTCCGAAGGGGGCGGAGCCCGGGGACATCTCGTTCACGGGTACGTGGACCTTCGATGGCGCGGAGGGCTCCGGAACTCAGACAGTGCACGTGGATCCGGCAAACTTCCCGCTTGCCAACCCGATTGGTGGGTCTGACCTCACCGTGGTGGATGTCTCTTCGGAGCAGAAGTCCGGTGAACCGGCACCGAACGGGCCGGCCGCCGCGGCGATTGACGGTGATGCGAGCACATACTGGCACACCCAGTGGGGTCCGGACCTGCCCTACCCGCATTACATTGTTCTTCAGCCGAAGGCTGCGGCTGCCGACGAGAACGTGACATGCACGATGACGGGCATCGAGTACACGGCTCGGCAGGGTGCGATGAACGGACGCGTGAAGGGCTACGAGATCTACGTCTCCACCGATGGGGCGAACTGGGGTGATCCCGTTGCCACGGGTGAACTCGCGGACGTGACCACCCCGCAGGTGATTGAGTTCGCCCAGCCCGCGGCGGGCACCTACGTCAAGATGGTGCAAACCAGTTCCCAGAACGGTAAGGCCTACGGTGGGGCGGCGGAGATCCGCCTGGGTGGCACCTGCACGTCCGAGGCGGAGCCGACGGATTCGCCGACGGATTCGCCGTCCGTTACGCCGACGGATTCTCCCACGGGGACACCCACCGATTCGCCATCTGCTGGGCCTTCCGGCACTGCTACGGATAAGCCCTCGGAGTCTCCGACGACGCCGGGTACCTCCGGCGGTCCCAGCGGCTCGGCTGGGTCCGGTGCGTCCGCCAGTGCAACGCCGGGTGGTTCCGCGGGTACAACGGCACCGGGCGGCTCTGGTTCGGTAACGATCAAACCAAGCCCAACGCCGTCCGGTGAAGGGCTGGCGCACACGGGCGTGAATGCCGCGGTGCTGGCGCTGGTGGCGCTCAGCCTGCTCGGTACCGGCCTGGTGGTGAGGGCGCGCAAGGACGCCTAACGAGCTGTGGGGAGGAAACACGGGTTTCCTCCCCACCATTGTCGGGGCCCTCGTTTTCTGGGCAGCGGCTCTCATTTTGACATGGTGTCCACCTCGGCATACCCGTCGTCGCACGTGCTCTCGCTACGTGAGGACGGGCGCAGCAAGAAGGACGTAACAATGCATTATTTGCGAAAACTATCGTTTCTATTCGCCGTGGTCCTCGCGTTGGCGGGTGGAGGCCTCGCTGCGCTTCCAGCCAGTGCCGCGGAATCCGGCGTGACCAACCTTGCCCCTCACGGCACCGCCAGTGCCTCCGGCCAGGAGGTGGCGGGTCAGTGGGGCCCCGAACTAACTATCGACGGCAATACCGGTGGCGACGTCACGTTCCGCGATCAAGGCGCAAACTTCCGCGACCCGGTGGCATCCCGCTGGTCCGCGAATTCGGCGGACCGGGTGTGGCTAGCGGTCGATCTCGGGGCACCCGCGGACATTAGCCATGTGACGGTTACCTGGGGTAAGCAGTACGCAACAAACTATGCGATCGAAGCCTCAACGGACGGAAACACCTGGACGCCGGTGGCGGTGAACCTGGCCGGTGCGGCGTCGTCGGCGATTGATACGGATACCACGACCGCGGGCCTACCAACCACGGCGCGCTACTGGCGCGTGTCCACGAGTGCCCGCAACTCGCAGTGGCCCATAGGGATCTGGGAGTTCGAGATATTTGGCGTGTTCACGGACAATCCGGGGAATACATCTGAGGAATCCGGGACCGCGTTGCCCGCGCTTATCCCGCAGCCGGTCACCTACGAGGCCACCGATGGGGAGCCATTCACGCTTGAAAAAGATGCGGCAATCCTTGCAACCGGAGCCGGGGTAGCCGAGGCGGAACGCTTTGCTACCGGCCTGCGGGCAGCGACGGGATTCGCACTTCCTGTTGCTCAATCCTCGGCGGATGCGGTGGCCGATATTCGGTTTGTTCTGGATGCGGGAGGGCCCGCCGGGGAGGCCTACACCCTCGATGCGGACTCGGGCGGGGTAAGCGTGATGGCGTCGACAGCTCACGGACTATTTAACGGCGCGCAGACACTACGTCAACTGTTCGGACCGTGGGCTTCTTATGAGTCCGTGACAAACGGGCCGTGGACGTTCCCGGCCGTGCACATTACCGATCAGCCGCGGTTCGGATACCGCTCAATGATGCTCGATCCATCCCGTTCGTTCCTCACGGTGGAGGAGGTAAAGGAAGCGGTAGACGCCTACTCACGGTTCAAACTCAACTATCTGCACCTCCACCTGGCCGACGATCAGGGCTGGCGCATCGAAATTACGAACGATGGGCGCGCAGAGGGCGACACCATCGACTACACGCGGCTCACCTCCGTGTCCGGGCAGACGGCAATCGGTGCCACGCGATTCAACACCGACGCGGGTGTGCCGGGCTACTACACGCAGGATGACCTACGCGAGATCGTCGCCTACGCCCAGGCGCGTCACGTGACCGTGGTGCCGGAAATCGACATGCCCGGGCATACCGAGGCCGCCCTCCACGCAATTCCGCAGCTCAATACGCCCGGTTCTTCGCACAATGGCACGGTGAATAGCAGCGGGCAGACGATCACGGATTCGGCTCGCTACCTCACGGCGGATGCAAACACGACGGCGGATGTGGGTTACTCCTACCTTGATCCGAACTCGGAGGCAACGTGGACCTTTATCAACCACGTGGTCGATCAGGTGTCTGCGATCACCAAGGCGCCGTACTTCCACTTCGGCGGGGATGAATCCCAGGAGATGACGAAGACGGCCGCGGGGAAGGCATCCTATGAGGCATTCGTGACAAAAGCGGCTACGCTCATCCGGGAGAAAGGGCTCACGCCGATCGGATGGAACGAGGCCGCGGCGGGAACGCAGCAGCCGGGAGATGTGCTTCAGGCGTGGTCCGCGGGTGTGGGCAACGCGGTCAGCAGCGAAGGCGCGCAGGTCATCTACTCGCTGGCGGGAAATACGTACTTCCCACAGCGTCCCGGCACGGACGTGGCGGGGCCCAATTGGGCGTGCGGTAGCGCCGGATACTGCGGCATTAACGCGTTCTACAACTATGATCCGGCCTCCGTTGCGGGTTCGGATGCGGCAACACTGGGCGTGGAAGGTGCCATGTGGAATGAGCACATGCGTTCAATCCAGGACATTTTCTTCCTTGAGTTTCCGCGTGCGGCCGCGACCGCCGAGGTGGCGTGGTCGCCCGAGGCTGTGCGTGCGGGCAAGGTGGCTCAATTCCGTGACCGGCTGACGAATATCCTGCCCGCGCTTACCGCCTCTGGGGTGGATTTCTACCAGGGCGATGCGGTGACTACGAATCCGCAGGTGGCCGGTGTGGATACCCGCGTGGCCGAGGCGGGGGCATCTGTAACGCTCGGTTACGGATACTCGCCGGCGACAACCTTGGAGCAGGTATCAGCCGCCATTTCGTGGGTGAAGGCGGGGTCCGAGGTTGCGACCGACGACGCCGTGGACGCCACGGTGGAGCGGCCCTATCTGCCCGGCACTACCTCTACTCACAATGACCGCCAACAGAACGGGCTCTTCACGCTGAGCGCGGCGGCACCTAACGCGCCGGGCACGTACCTCGGCACGCTTTCCTTGACGGTTGGCGGTAACACCGTAAAAGATACGGTGACCGTCACGGTGAAGGCGGAGGAGCCGGGAGGCCCGGAAGAAACAGATTCGTCCACCTGCACGCCCTCGGGTTCGGACGTACCATCCGGATCCTCAACACCGGGTAGTGGGGGTTCGACGTCGGCTGGGCCCGGTGTGTCCGCGAGCGCGACGACGCCGGGTGGTTCCGTGCCAGGCGGTTCCGCAAGTGCGGCGCCGAGTGAGACCGGAACGAGCAGCACTGGGCCGACTGGCACGGGGCCGACGACGCCCGTGCCACCGGCAACGACTGGTCTGCTGGCGCATACGGGCATGAATACCGCGGTCATGGTGCTGGCGGCACTCGGCCTGCTCGGTACCGGCCTGATACTGCGGGCGCGGAGGGACGCATAACCGGCAGGGCGGCGGCACATGGCCGCCGCCCTGCGTCCCGGGCAGAAAGCGTGGCAGATGTGTACCTTTAACCGGGGAGGAGGCGCGGCGTGAGTAATAAGCAGAAATCCACCGGCGGGCACCGGGAAAACAGGCGGAAACGCGTCATGGCCATTTGCCTGGTGACGTTAGTGGTTGTTGCGGCCGGCGTTGGCATAGCCATGAGGAGGAGCCGGCCAGCGGTGCCAACGGTGGCGTTAACCATTGATGGTCAGCGAATTTCCGAGGAGGAATTCAAGTTCGCCGTTAATGAGGTGAAAAACCAGGTGGTCATGCAAATGGTTCCCGATGGCGGGGAGGTCCCCACCGACTTCTGGACCAGCAATACCAAAGGATCCTCGGCGTACGCCGTCGCTGATGCGGCGGTGAGCGACCTCGCCTACCGGTATGCCTTCTACGACGTGGCAGCACAGGGCAAACTCATTGACTCGAACAGCTGGACGTCGGTGAAGAAGCGCTACGAGGCGGAGAACGCGTCGCGGGAGAAGAAAATAGAGAACGGCGAACCCGTCTATGGACTCACCGAATATGACATGTCTACGTTTGTCAGCTATGACATGAGCAGACTTGAGGAGCAATACGTCAGTGATGCTTCTCTACCGGGCATGGAACTCACCGACCAGCAGATTGTGGACCATTTCAATTCGAAGGAATGGACACTAGAGGATGGCTCTCCCGCCACGCTTGACGACGTACGTCCGAACGTGGTGATGGACTTGCGACGGGAGCTCTTCGCACAGATGGTCAAGAAAGCACAGGCTAGCGAGAAAATAGATACCCGCATGGAGGACCTTGCGTCTATTGTGTCCGGCTATATGAAGTAATCGGTTAACCGACGAGGACAATTTTTCCCACTGTTGGCGCGAAAATCGATTGTGACATAAACAACGGGTGGGCATAATAAGCCCTATGTTCCACGTGCAACATGCTCAAAGACGAGCAGTGTCGGGGATCTCAGCCCTGGCCATCGCATTCTCTCTGGTGGCAGCCGGTTCGGCTGCCAATGCATCGCCGTTAGAAAGTGAAACGGCTCAAACTCAAACCGTATCCTCCGTGGCCCAGGCGGGCGCACGAACCTCGGCGGCTGCCACAGGCGGAAGTGATTCGTCCGCTCTGGCTACCGCTGCGCAGGTTACGTCCAACGCGGCGCCGGCAACGCTGACGGTGTCGAATGCCAAAGCGGACGGCGTCCCGTGGCAGGTGGGCGAAGTTGTGCAGTTCGCAATGACCGTGACAAACAACACCGACATTGCCCGATCGTTTAAGTCCGTTAGCTCAAATCTCACCAAATGGGAGGGGTGCAAGTGGACCAAGATCACGCCGGGTCAGACCCTTTCGTGTGTTTTTGCCACACACACAATTACTGAGGCGGATCAGGCGGCGGGTTCATTTACCCCGAGTATTACGTGGGGTATGTATTCGCAGGCTGGCTATCTTGGAGACATGACCACGTTTGATCCCACCACGGGGTCTGCCATCCCGGTTGCGCAAAGTGCTGCGACAATTAACAGCTTCGACGTCAACGCTGAAACAACAAAATCTTCCTATAAAGCTGGCGATCAGCTGACGTTCTCGCTGGTGGCTACCAATACCGCCGATGAGGCGCTCGCGTTTAGCCTCGCTGACGCCTCTAAGGTAAAGGGCAGCTGCGCTGCCACGAACGTTGGTGCCCATGAGACGTTCACGTGCACCGCTCTCACCTACACAATCACGGAGACGGACCTTGAAAAGGGATCCGTGGATCCTCAAGTTCTCCTCGACGTGACAAAGGACGGCACCATTCTTCAGCGCGTAGCTGCCACAGCCCACGTCGAAACAAATGGTTCGTGGCCCGCCGCTACCGGTTTTGAAGCTCCAGACGCGGATCCGAATCTAGAGGCAAACATCACCAGTGCCCTCTCGATCGCAAGCTCGGACGCGGACAACAACATTCGCATCCCGGCCATCGCAGTTGCCTCCAATGGGGACATCCTGGCCGCATACGACAAGCGTCCCAAGGCCGGCGGCGGGGGAGGAGACTCCCCCAACGCGAACTGGATCATGCAGCGTCGTTCTACCGATGGTGGCACCACCTGGGGGCCGGAGGTGGTCATCGCGCAGGGAAATAACGGTGACGCCAACGCAAACGGGCGTAAGGGCTACTCGGACCCCTCCTACGTCGTCGACTACACGACGGGGACCATCTTCAACTTCCACGTCTACTCGCAGGCCTCGGGCGTATTCGCAAACAACCCGGCCTATACGTTCAATACGGACGGCACCATCGATGAGACCAATACGCACACGATGAATCTGGCGCTGTCCATCTCGAAGGACAACGGCTACACGTGGGAGCAGCGCATCATCACGAACGAGGTGCTGGGGCAGAAGGCACAGGATCTTCAGTCCTGCTTCGCCACGTCCGGTGCGGGCACACAGAAGATGCAGGATCCCTATCGGGGGCGTCTCCTACAGCAGACCGCCTGCGTCAAAAAGGATGGCACCATCCTGGCAATGACGATCTACTCGGATGATCACGGCGAAACCTGGCATTCGGGCAACTTCACCTCGGTGACGGATGGGGCCGATGGCGGCAGCTGGGTGTTCAACGAGAACAAGGTGGTGGAGCTTTCCGACGGCAGGCTCATGCTCAACTCGCGCACGCACGGTGCATCAGCCGCCATCGGGCACCGCATCGTAGCTATTTCGGATGACGGCGGAGTCACCTGGAAGGATTACCGTACCCAGACGGACCTCATTGATCCGGGAAACAACGCGCAGATCATTCGCGCATTCCCGAACGCGGAGCCGGGAACACTGCGCTCGAAAGTACTGCTCTTCTCCAACACGAAGAACGCGAGTGCACGCAACAACGGCACCGTTTCACTCTCCTACGACGACGGCCAAACCTGGCCCGTCTCAAAGGAGTTCCGGTCCGCAAATTCCTCCTACACCACGATGGCGGTTCAACCCGATGGCACCATTGGGCTTCTCTATGAACCCAATGGTTCGGGCATCGACTATCTCAATTTCACGCTCCCGTGGCTGACCGATCATCTGGCAACGGAGCCGCAGCTATCCGACACGTCAATCAAGTTCGCTGTTGATGAGAAAACGGTGAATATTCCGCTGAAGTTTAACGGCGATGATCCGATGCTGGCGAATACGGTCACGGTGACGGGACTACCGCAGGGACTTTCCTATAACACAAAGACAGGTGCTATCGAGGGCACGCCGAGCGTGGGCAATGATAGCCAGCAGCACTACACGGTGACGGTTAACTTCTCTGAAGAGGATGACGGTACGGGTATTCCGCGTACATCAACGGACCGTTTTACCCTGGCTCTCGATAAGGCAGGATCTGCCGGCGGCACCTACGAAGGCACCACCTGGTACGTGTCCAACGATGGGTCCGATACTAACGACGGCCTGAGCCCCGAAACCGCGTTTAAGACGACGACGCCGGTGAACAGCCTAGAAATGCAGCCCGGCGATGCCGTCCTGTTCCGCCGCGGTGACACATTCAATGGTGACTACCTTCATGTGAAGGGCTCTGGAAATAAGGACGCGTCGATTAAGATCTCCGCCTACGGCGATGAAACCAAGCCGCGCCCGATCATTAATACGAACGGGAACGGCGTGTGGTACGAGGACTACAACACGAGCCTCGACTCTTCATCGCACACGTTCCAGGGCGACGTGTCCACCTCGATTCTTCTCAAGGATGTCGAGTATGTGGAGGTTTCGGACCTGGAGATCACGAACGCTCTCTCCAAGGACGAGGAATCCCACTACAACGACGCCGATCAGATGGATCGCACCGGCGTTGCGGTGATCGCCGAGAACATCGGCACCGTCAACCACGTGGTTCTCAAGAATCTCTACATTCACGATGTGGACGGCAACGTTTACAACAAGCACATGGCCAACGGCGGCATCTACGTCATTGCCCACAAGGCGAAGGATGAGGCCGCTACCGGCGTTGCGCGGTTTGATGACGTGCAAATCCTTAATAATCGTGTGGAGAACGTAAACCGGTGGGGAATCGGCGTGGGCTACACGGGCTCGGCCAGCCACTTCACATCGGCGGAACTGTCCGATGATGTGATGCGGACATACGGGCAAACGAACGTTGTCATTCGCGGAAACTACGTGAAGGGCGCTGGAGGCGACGCCATCACCACGTTCTATGCGGATCGGCCGCTTGTTGAATACAACGTGTCCGTGGACGCTGCACGACAGATCAACAACACGGACTATGTCAATGCCACGTCCCTGCGTACGGGAAAGAACCGCGGTGGCAAGGTGGCGGCGGCGATCTGGCCGTGGAAGTCCAAGAACGCGGTATTCCAGTTCAACGAGGCGTTCAACACCCTCAACTCCGCGCAGGGTAACGGCGACGGCCAGGCCTGGGACGCCGATTACGGCGATGGGACGATCTATCAGTACAACTACTCGCACGGGAACACGGGCGGCACGGTCATGTTCTGCGGGCAGCAGGTCATGAACTCCACCTTCCGCTACAACATTTCACAGAACGATCTGGGTGGCATCATCGACATCCCCGATGGTTTGCCCGAAGCGCACGTGTACAACAACACGTTCTACATAGCGGAGGGCGTGCCGGTGCTGGGCAAGCACACCATTAACGGCACGGCCACCATCGAAAACAACATTTTCTACAACTCGGGTTCCACTCCTGCCACCGGCAACTGGGAGCAGAGCGGAGGAAAGAAGACATACAACAACAACCTCTACTACAACTTCGCGAACCAACCGGCCTCCGATACGAAGGCCATTGTGGCGGGTGCCGGTGAGAAGATCATGGCCGATCCGGGCACGGGTCCGGTAAGCGCGCAAACAAACCTGCAAGCCTACCGGCAGCCGGGGAAGACGGCGTCGACCTTGACGGGTACCGACGCATTCTCCGGCTACAAGCTCGTGGAGGGCTCGAAGGCAGCAAACTCCGGTTCGACCATCATTGACCAGAACGGATTTGCGGCTGCATCTAACGATTTCCTCGGCAGCAAGCTTGAGGGTGCCACCGACGTCGGCGCGATTCAGATCGCGGGCGACGCCGTTGATCCCACCACGCTGCCCAAGCCGGGAAGCTCCTCCGAGCAGTCGGGTGACACCTACGCCTGGGTGCACGACTACCAGAACAATGTGCAGGGCCCCGTCTGGTATGCGCAATACCAGGACGGTGTGAATGGCGCCTGGAAGAACATTACGGCCTACGATTCCACCTACCCGAATTGGACGGTCGATACCTACTACGGTCCCGGCATCCAGTATGCGAACCATGACCTTCCGGACCCGGATGCGCGCGGGGATATTCAGGGGCTGCTTTCTGACTCGCCGCAATCCGCGGGCGGTACGGCCATGGTGTTCAAGGCACCCAAGGACGGACAGATTACGTTCACCCTCAAGGGCAATGAGCCATTCCTCCGGCAGGACGGCAACACCGGCGGTATGGTCAAGCTCTCCCTCATGCATAATGACGACGTCCTCGAATCGGTTGTTCTTAAGGACTCCCTGGTTCAGGCGGCGGACTGGAAGAGCATCACCGCGGAGAACCCCATCACGGTGAAGACGGGTGATTACATTCGCCTGGTAGCCGAAAGCATCGACAATCCCACGAAGCCCTCGCTGCTCGCCTCGCCCACCATCACCTATGTGGAGAGTGCGCCGACGGTAAGCAGGACAACCGCTGAGTGGAAGGCGTACAACGCCGGACTGGACGATTACCGGAAGCTACAGAGCCGGATTGCCAATTCCACGCCAATGACGTGGCTGTTCACCGGCGATTCGATCACTCACGGCGTGATGCACACGAACGGTGAGAAGCGTTTCTCGGAGTACTTCGAGGACAACCTTCGCACCACCTCGCTGGAGTGCGCGGATCGCAGCAGAGACATTGTGCTCAACACGGGCGTGTCCTCCGCTGACACCTCGTGGATGCGCAATAACCTCGCTGCCTATGTGACGGACAGGCACGCCGATGTGGTGTTCATCGCCTTCGGAATGAACGATGGACGCCAGGACACACCGGTGGTCCCGCTGGCGCAATACCGGGAGAATCTCTCGAAAACAATCGATGAGGTACGGGCCGCGGGCGGAATCCCCGTACTCATGACACAGAACTACACGAAGAACGCGGATAATAACGCGAACCTCGATACCTACTTCGCAGCCGAGCGTCAGCTGGCCGAGGAGAAGAAGGTTCTGTTCGTGGATGAGGCCACCTGGTGGAAGGAAAACAACGGCGGGGAAGAGATCAACCCGGCGCTGCACACCGCCACCGATTCCATCCATCCGAATGCGCAGGGGCACCTGGAATGGGCGAAACTCATTCTGGACTCGCTGGGAATGCTCACCAAGGATTCGCGGCTTGCCGAGACCAAGACGGCGTCGGTGACCCCCTACGGTGGGAAGGTGAAGCTGCCGAGTGATAACGCTGCCGAGCAGTTCCTCGGTGGCACCGGGCTCTCCCAGGCCGGCTTCCTCACCGCTCCAAAGAAGGCCTACACCGGTGCCGGCACGGACCTGGTGACCGACGGGAACGGACTCGCCCAGTTTGCGCAGGCGAGCGCAGGCAACGTGACCGTCCGGTTTAAGGCGGATCCCGCTACCGACACCACCACGGAGATGGTGGTGGCATCCCTGGCGGATAAGGACACGGGCAAGGTGCTCACCATCTCGATCAAGAATTCGAGTCTGAGGATCAGCCGTAACTTTGGATCGGGCTACGATTTCTTCACCATGTGGGACCAGTCGCCCGTCAAAGATGGCGAGTTCCACACGGTATCGGTGAACGTTGCGGCGAATCTGCTGGACGTCTACATCGATGGGAAATCGGTGAAGCAGGCGAACCTTGCCGGCCTCAATCTGGACCCGGCCAGGTTTGACATCGACACGGTGACGCTGGGCGGCGCACTCCCGCAGTACAGGGATGCGATGCGCAAGGCCGGGGAGACGGCGGGCGTCAAGGACTTCGTGGGGACGCTGGATTACGTGGCGGCCTACCCGACGGTGCTGGACCCCGCTGCCATCGCCTCGATCCCGAACGGCGAATCCACCACGCCCGCGCCGGAAGCGCTCGCCAAGCTTTACGCGAGCACGGATGCCCAGATGTGGGCATTCCTCGGTGGCGCCACCACGCAGGGCACGATGACGGATCTTTCCGCGAAGAACTACGTGCAGGCCTTTGAGGAGGTGCTCCGGTGGGAGCATCAGAATCAGCCGGCGGGTATGCGCATGAAGTATGTGGAGAACGCGGGCCTCAACGGGCTCACGTCCGCTGACCTTCTTGAGCGCTACACCAGTGCCGTAAAGCCGCAGAATCCGAACGTGGTGTTCATCGCGCCGGACGTCCTGTTCAATGGGAAGGTGGTGGAGCCGTCCGTGAACGCATTCACGGATAACATCACCGAACTGGTGGACAGGGTGACGGCCGACGGTGCCGTGCCCGTTCTCATCACCCCGGCCCAGCTGGGCAATGAGGTGAGCCCGTATGCGCAGGCGATGCGTTCCATTGCTCAGACCAAGAGCGTGGTTCTCGTTGATGCGACCGCATGGGTTGCCTCCGTTGACGCGGTCAACGCGGACGGCGTGGTGGCCGTCGAGTGGTACGACGCGAACGGTTTCATGCGCCCGAAGGGGCAGCTGGAGCTGGCCAAGTACCTCATGGAGACTATCCAGATGATGCCGGCGGACGTGAGCAGTTCGCGGATCTGGGCTCTCAACTACGACGGTGACGGTACGCCGGCCACGTCCGTGACGCCGGTGTTCGCAAAGTCCAGCGAGTGCAAGGTGGAGCCGGTTGCGGTGACGCCTGAGGCTGTCACGTTCCGCGACGCCGACGGGGTGCGTACCTACACGGTCCCGCGGGTTGCGGGCGTTGAGTACCTGGTGGACGGCAAGGTTGTCGGGGCCGGTACGTACGACGCCGAAGCGGGCGCGACGGTGACGCTCACGGCTCGCGCTGCCGGTACGGCCGAGTCCGGCGGTGAGTACGTGCTCGCCGAGGGAGCGGAGACATCGTGGTCTCATGAGTTCTCCACGGGTGGTTCTGGTGAGCCGACGGACCAGCCGACGGGCGAACCCACCGACCGGCCCACCGGTGAGCCGACCACTGAGCCGACGGGCGAACCGTCTCAGTCCACGGCTGAGCCGAGCGGCACCTCTGAACCGAGTGGATCCACCGCGCCGAGCGGCGGTTCGAGTGCGCCGACAACCGGTGGCTCTCACGGGCCGACGGCAACACCGGGTGGTACCGGACTGGCCCACACCGGCATGAACGCCGTGGGGCTTGTGCTCCTGGCGCTCGGCCTGCTGGGCGCCGGCCTGGTAGTGAGGGCACGTAAGGAGGCGTAGCACCTCAAAAGGGCGGTCCAGCTGGCGCTGGGCCGCCCTTTTGCACGGTAGAAGTGTTTCGTGTCTAATCCGCCCAGCCTGAGAGCACTACCTTTCCTGCCAGGTGATGAGATTCGGATAGCTCATGGCCGTGGCGAAGCGTGGCGGCCGAGATCGGGGAGAGACGCTCGGCTACCACCGGGTGAATGCGTCCGGCGTCCACCAGTTCTGCCACCCGTTTGAGGATCCGGCCCTGGTGTTCCATGGCGGGGATGTCCTGCCGCTTGGAGGCGGTAAACATGAACTCCCACCCCCAGGAGACCGACTTGGACATCAGCGGAGCAATATCCCGTGAGCCGCCGTCAATGGCTACGATCTTCGCGAACGGCGCGCAAATGTGCGCATAAATGGGCTCCTGTCCCTTCGAGTAGGCGCTGAGAATCCACTTCACGCCGCCCGGGGCAAGTGCCTTCACCTGGGCAACGAGGTCACTATGGTGATCCACCACCGCATCGGCGCCCAGTGACCGCACCAGGGCCTCACGGGAAGGAGACGCCGTCGCGATCACGCGGACGCGGGGCGCCAGCAGGTGCGCGAGCTGAATAGCAATCACGCCCACTCCACCCGAACCACCCACAATAAGCAAATCGCCGTGAGAATCCGCCGAAATCTCCAGCCGATCAAACAGGCACTCCCACGCGGTTAGTGAGGTAAGAGGGAGCGCGGCAGCGTCGGCGTCGGACAGGGAAGCGGGAGCCGGGGCAACGATGCGCCCATCCACCGCCTGGAACTGCTGATTGGAACCGGGGCGGTCAATCGCACCTGCATAGTACACGCGGCTTCCCACGGCGACGCCGGCCTCCACGCCGGCCGCAACAACGGTCCCGCAGCCGTCAAAGCCGAGCACCCGGAATCCGTGGGGTGCAATAATACGGCGCTGTGAGGTGTCAACCGGGTTGATGGACACCGCGGCCACCTGAACGACGACGTCGTGGGGACGGGGCTGCGGAATCTCCAGTTCTCGTTCGACGAACGAGTGCTCGGACGGGGCAGATGTGGTTGTGGTGTATCCGATAGCTCTCATGATGAAGCTCCGACTGTTACTACGTACTGTCGCCTTTCATGCTAGTGGCCGCGTGTGATGCCCGATGCCAGAACGCGGGAGTCCGGTAGGTTAAATGCATGTACACAGTGCAGAGAGTTGTGGATGCCATGAATGTCATCTACCCGCCGGAATCCGCGGAGGCTTGGGACCGCGTGGGGTTGTCGGTAGGTGTGCCGACGGAATCGGTGCGGCGGGTGCTCTTCGCCGTGGACCCGTGCGCCGCCACCGTGCAGGAGGCGATCACTACCGGCGCGGACATGCTCATCACGCACCATCCGCTACTCCTGCGCGGCACCAGCTCGGTGGCCGCCACCACGGGTAAGGGATGCTGGATGACGGAGGCGATTCGCCATCATCTGGCCATTTTTTCCGCGCATACGAACGCGGACGTGGCCGCTTCCACGCGGGCGCTCGCGGAGCCGCTGGGCGTGAATCTTGAGCGCCCGCTGGAGGCTGAGACGGGCATCGGTGGGGTCGGCACACTCGTGGAGCCAATGAGCCTGAGGAACTTCGCCCACGCGGTCGAACGCGTCATTCCGCGTGTTCCCGCGGGCATCCTCGTGGCGGGTGACCCGGATGCGCGGATCGAGCGCGTGGCTATCTGCTCGGGAGCCGGACAGTCCCTCCTCGACGCGGCCAACGCCGCGGGTGCGGATGTGTATCTCACCGCGGACCTGCGCCATCATCCGGCCACGGACCATCTGTGGAACGGCGGCTGCGCACTCGTGTGTGCCACCCACTTCGCCACCGAATGGCCCCTCCTCGGCTACATGCAGGCGGCGCTCGCGGAGAAACTACCCGAACTCGAAACCGAGGTGTCCACCATCGTGACCGACGCGTGGGGTCTCGCCTTGCGCGGGGGCGACGTGGAGCCGGAGCGTACGTGGCGGGCCCCCGCTCCGGCGTCGAACACAGAACACAGGCCAGACTAAACTGGGCACACAACGAAAGGTGGCACCCATGAAAGCTCCTCGCGCGGATCAACTGGCGCTCATTAAGGTGGCGGATCTGGACGCACAAATTGCCCGGCTCGAAGCCACGAACACCAAGCATCCGCTGCGGGCGGACCTTGGCACACTCATGAATATCATCGCGGCCAAGTCCTATGAGCGCACGCAGAATGAGGGCCGGCTTACGGAGGCCCACGAGGACCTGGATGCGCGTGAGGCGGCTACGGCCACGATTCGGACGGACGTGGAGTCCAAGGAAAAGCAGTACAACTCCGGTGAGGGACTCACCTCCAAGGGGTTGCTGGCCCTGGCTGAGGAGATCAAGGCCGCGCGGGCAAAGCTGGATGAGGCCTCCGAGGATGAATTCGCCGCGCTTGAAGAAGTGGACTACCGCGAGCAGCGGGCGGCCACGATCGAACGGGAAATGAAGGATCTCAACGAGTCCATGCTCGCCAAGCGCTCGGAGTTAGAGGACGCTGTGGCGGAGATTGAAGGCGAGGCCGACAAGCTGCGCGCCAAGCGAGATGCGCTGCTAGAACCAATTGCGGGGGAGCTACGCAACGCCTATGAGCACGCGCGCTCCACCGGCGGCTACACCGTGATTGCCATGGCGCCCAGCGGTGCGACGAATGCCGGGGTGTCCTTCTCCCCGGTGGAGGTGGCCCGCATCAAGAATGCGCCCGAGGATGAGGTGCTGCTCTCCGAGGACTACGACGCCGTTATCGTGCGTGTTGAGCATCTGTGACCCGCGGTGGCCCCGGCGCTGGATGTCTCACTTTTCGGCCCGATAGGACTTGGTGCGCATAGAATGGACGCTCGAGTTGGCCGGGCGGCCGCGAGGCTTCGGCTCCGAGGAACGTCCGGGCTCCACAGGGAACGGTGGTGGTTAACAGCCACCCGGGGTGACCCGCGGGATAGCGCCACAGAAATCAAACCGCCGCGCAAGCGGTAAGGGTGAAACGGCGGTGTAAGAGACCACCGCGTCTCGGGTGACCGAGGCGGCAGGGCAAGCCCCACCGGGAGCAAGGCCAAACAGTGCACGTTGAGGCGTCCCGCTGAGTGCACGGGTGGGCTGCTAGAGCCCGTCAGCAATGATGGGCGTAGATGGATGGTCGCCACCGCTTCGGCGGTACAGAACCCGGCGTATAGGCCAACTCGCGCGAGGGGCGCGGAGCATGACTCCGCGCCCCTCGTTGTCACTGGTTTGGGGCTCACTCGGCGCGAAGAGGCCGCACGCAGGCACGGTGGCGGTGAGATCGGAATCAGCCAGCGTGAGTAACGCCGTTCTGCGACACTCCGGCGCGAGTAATGGTGCGGATGCCGCGCACAATTGCCTCCATTCCCGCGGTGGCCGGCGGATGATAAAGCAAATGCAATGGCAGGTAGGCGGGCGGCGTAAGCGGCGCCGTCGCCATGGATCGCGGCGCCTCCAGCGCAAATGCTTGCGGCACCAGGCTGAAGGACTGACCCATGCGCAGATGATAGGAGCGCGGCCCAGAAATCAGCGGGCTTGATTCCACTACCGTGGGCTCGAGCCCGCGCTCCCGGCAGATCGCTAGCAGGGCATCGTAGTAGGCGGGATTGCGCTTCCTATTCCACAGAAGCAAGGATCGCCCGGCCAGGCTGGCCATGCACAGTGGTGTGCCCGGCGCTGAGGGCAGGCCATTGGCAATCACATAGACGGGATCCTGTCCCAGCGTTAGCCTCCGAAAACCGTGCTCCGTGTGCAGGAAGTGGCCCAGGGCGGCGTCGACGGTACCACGAAGTACCAGCGCCTCACCCTCCCCGGTACCCACCTCGTGGACGTCCAGGTGGACGTTTTGTGGCGCTGCCTCAAGGTGCGCCAAGAGCGCGGGAATGAGGCGATTCACCATGGACGGGGAGACGGCAAGGCGCACCACCTCGGGTTCGGCTCGGGCACTGAGCTCAAACTGGTGCGCGTCCTCTATCATTCGTGTCGCCCACGGGAGTGCCGCACGTCCCGCCTCGGTGAGCGTGTTCCCGGCGCGGTTGCGATCAATGAGACGCACGCCCAGGGCCGCTTCAAGATTGCGCAGATCCGCGCTGACGGCCGGTTGAGAAAGATGCAGGCGCCCGGCCGCCTCCCCAAAGTGAAGGGTGCTGGCGAGCGTCACGAACACGCGTACCTGCCGCAGAGTAAACGTCATAGAACAATCTTATGGTGTGATATGTTTCTCGGTCTGGTTCTTGACGCCCAGGAACCCCATAATTTATTTGATCCTCAATTCAGGACTCCCGATTGGTCAAAGGAGATTACATGTCCAGCTTCATGAAGGTTGCTCCCGAGGTTTCCGAAGCCGTCAAGGCCGGTAAGCCGGTGGTGGCTCTCGAATCCACCATTATCACGCACGGTCTGCCCCGCCCGCGCAACGTGGACGTGGCCACCGAGGCAGAGAAGATTATTCGCGACGCCGGCGCGGTGCCCGCTACCATCGGCGTGTTCCACGGCGTCCCCACGGTGGGCCTCACGGCTACTGAGATCGAAGAACTCGCTAACGATGACACGGTGGGGAAGGCGTCCGTTCGCGAGCTTCCCATCGCCGCGGTCACCAAGCGCAACTACGGCACCACCATCGCCGCTACGTCCCTGCTGGCCGTTCGCGCTGGCATCTCCGTGTTCGCCACGGGTGGGCTCGGCGGCGTGCACCACGGCGCCTCCACCAACTTTGACGAATCCGCGGATCTCTACGCCCTGGCCAACAACCCCATCGTCATGATCAGCTCCGGCGCCAAGGCGGTGCTGGATATTCACGCCACGCTCGAGCGCTTTGAATCGCTCTCGATCCCGGTGGTGGGCTACCAGACGGATAACTACCCGGGCTTCTACGTTCAGGATTCCGGCTTCAAGGTGCCGGTCCGGCTCGATTCCCCGGAGGAGATTGCCACCGCCTTCACGGCGCAGCGCGGCCTGGGCCTGCCCTCGGCGCTTCTGGTGGGCAACCCGGTGCCGAAGGATGAGCAGCTGGATCCGGATCTTCTCCACGGCGTTGTGCAGAAGGCGTGGGATGCGCTGGATGAGCAGGGCATTGAGGGCCAGGCCGTCACGCCCTTCCTCCTCGAGTACATCCGCCAGGAGACGAAGGATGCTTCCCTGGACGCGAACGTGGCGCTTTACCGCAACAACGTTCGCCTGGCCACCGCCGTTGCAAAGGCACTCCTAGCTGGAGCCGAGTGATGCTCGGGGTCATTGGCGATGTAGTTCAGGACATCGTGGTGTGGCTGGAGGAGCCTCTTCGTCCGGCGACGGATACAAAGTCCGCTATCACCATGAACCGGGGCGGCTCCGCCGCTAATGTGGCCGCTTTTGCTGGTCCGCGCTACCCCACGCGTTTCATCGGTTGCGTGGGGGAGGACCTGGGCGGCTTTGTGGTTACGAAGGAGCTCGAAAGCCACGGCGTGGACGTGCACATGGAGCAGCACGGCACCACGGGCATGATTGTGGTGCTCATCAATGAGGATGGGGAGCGCATGATGTTCCCATCACGTGGCGCCTCGGCGTTGCTGGAACCCGTAGAGCCGGAGCTGCTGGAAGACGTGGAATTGCTCCACATAACGGGGTATTCGCTTCAGTCGGAACCAACGGCCTCCAGCGTGCTGGACGCTGCCAAACGAGTGAAGGCCAATGGCGGTCAGCTCTCTTTCGACGTTTCTTCCACGGGCATGATTGATCTGTACGGGCTGGACAAGTTCCGTGCCATTATGCGGGACATGGACCCGGATTTCATTACGGCCAACGAGGATGAAACGGCCATGCTGGAGCTCACCGGCCCGGATGGCCCCGGCCCATTCCTCAAGGAACTGGACCCCACCACCGTGCTGCTGGCGCGGGCAGGGAAGAATCCCACCCGGGTATTCCGCGGCGCCGAACTGATGTTTGAGGTGCCGGTGCCGCCGGTGGACGAGGTGCGCGATATGACGGGCGCGGGGGACGCCTTTAATGCGGGCTTCCTCTCCTCGTGGCTTAGCCACCACGATCTGCGCCAAGCGGTGGAGGATGCCCACACCGTAGCACAGCGCGTTCTTCGCAGCCCCGGTGCTACGGAGCCGGACGACGCCGATGCCTCGGCCAGCCCGTCCGGAGCGGAGGAGAAGTAGGAGGGGCCGTCAGGTGGATACTGACGGCCCACCGCGTGTACTCTGCGCAGGAGCGGTGTCCGGCACCGGACGCCGCAGGCGCGCCAACCGGCGCGTGAGATAAAGAAGGGATATTGAAATGTCGCACAATGACGTGCGCGGCCGCACCGTATCCATCGGGGCGCTGATGACGGCGCTCATGGCCGCCATTTTTGCATTCCAGCTCAATGCCAGCATGCTAGCGCCGGCCCTGACCGTGATGGGGCAGCAGCTTAATGCCACCCAGGCGGAAATCGGTGTGACCCAGACGGGATTCTTCGCCGCCGCGGCATTGTTCTCATTGTTCCTGCCACGCTGGGGTGATCTGGCCGGCCGGAAAAAGATCATGCTCGGTATGCTCATCGCCACCGGTGTGGGATGCGTGGTATCCGCGCTGGCCACTAACGTGACGGTGCTGGGTATCGGCCGAATCATCCAGGGTACCTCGGGTCCGATCGTGCCGCTGGCACTCATCATGCTTCACCAGCAGGTGACGGATAACGCTCACTACGCCAAGCTCATGTCCATCCTCACGGCCGTAAACGGCGGCATTGCCGGCCTGGACGCACTACTGGGCGGCTGGCTGGCAGAAACATACGGATTCCGCTCCGTCTTCTGGACCATGGCGGGCGTGGCCGTGCTCGCGGTCATCGGCGTCGCTCTCGGCACAGTGGAATCCCGCTCCTCTGAGTCGCAGAAGATGGACTGGCCGGGTGTCCCTGCCCTGCTCGTGGTGCTCGGTGGCCTCTACTTCGCGTTCAATGAAATGGGCAAGCTCGGCGGGGCTAACTGGGGTCTCGTTGCGGGGCTCATCGTGCTCGCCGCCGTGGCCTTCGTGGTGTTCTGGCGTATCGAAACGAATGCGCATGCACCGTTGGTGACTACGCACTACATGAAGCAGCGCCGCACCTGGGCCCTTCTGCTCACCACGCTTCTCACCATGACGGGCGTATTCGCCGTCATGAACGGCATCCTGCCAAACCTGGCGCAGGACCCGGAGGCGGGCGCCGGCATGTCCGCCGGCATCGTGTCCTGGTGGACGCTTTCTCCGTACGCGATTGCCGGCCTGCTCATGGGGCCGGTGGCGGGGCAACTGGCCGCACGCTGGGGTTTCCGCAAGGTGCTGCGTGGCGGGTTGGTGCTCTCCGTTATGGGACTGGTGGTGTTTGCAATCTTCCTGCACCACCCGGCTCCGGCGTTCCTGCTGGTGTTCTCCATCTTCCTGGGACTCACCTATGCGGGCACCTGCAACATCATGTTGAACGGACTGGGCGTGGTGCTCTCGCCGAGGGATAACCAGGGCTATCTGCCCGGCATGAACTCCGGTGCGTTCAACCTGGGCGCCGGACTCTCCTTCGCGATTATCTTTGCCATTCAGCAGGCGCTGCAGGCAGCCTCGGGACCCGTAGCGGGCTACCGCTGGGCGGTGCTTGTGGGTGCCATTATCATGGCGCTTGCCTTCGCTGCCTCTTTCCTTATTCCTCATCCGGATGAGGTAGAGAAGTAGAACCGCGCAAGGTGGTGGGCCGGCAACCGCCAGCCCACCACCTTTTCGTGCCATAAATACTAGGGGCGCAAACCGACCGACGGGTCAGAGGGCAGCGTAAGTAGCTCGAAACCATCCTCACGGACCACAATGGTGTGCTCCCACTGGGCGGTGCGGCCCTTGTCCTTGGTGGATGCGGTCCAATCGTTATCCCAAATATCGTAATCGATGGTGCCAAGGGTGAGCATGGGCTCCACGGTGAACACCATGCCCGGTTCAATCACCGTGTTGTACAGCGGCGCGGCGTCATAGTGCGGCACGATGAGGCCGGAGTGGAATGCTTCGCCCACGCCGTGCCCGGTGAAATCATGCACATCCCCATACTGGAAGCGCTTCGCGTACACCTCGATAACGCGGCCAATAACATTGATTTCCCGGCCCACCTTGGCGGCGCGGATACCGCGTAGCGTGGCCTGGGCGGTGCGCTCAATGAGCAGGCGGGACTCCTCATCCACCTCGCCGACGGTGAACATTGCCGACGTATCGCCATGCACGCCATTCTTGTAGGCGGTGACATCCAGGTTAATGATGTCGCCTTCTTCAAGTGGGCGGTCGTCAGGGATGCCATGGCAGATCACCTCATTCACTGACGTGCAGATGGACTTCGGGTAGCCCATGTATCCGAGCGTGGAGGGGTAGGCGCCGTTATCCACCATGTACTCGTGGGCGATTCTGTCCAGCGTGTCCGTGGTGACGCCCGGCTTGATTGCCTTGGCGGCCTCATACATGGCATCCGCGGCAATGGTACCGGCCTCGCGGATACGCTCGATGGTCTCCTCATCCTTCACATCGGATGCCGTGATACGCTCCGGGCCGTCATGGAACATGTACTCTGGCCGCTCAATAGAGTTTGGCACGTTCAACCTGGGCGAAATACGGCCCTGAATGGTGTGCCCCAGCGGGGCCCGGCTTGCTAGTTCAGTCATACGACCAGTCTAGGAGCCTGAACCGGTCGAGGTAGTGACGGGATGGCAGGCGACGTCGGTGGCGCCGCGTAGCGGGGTAGTGACGCGTATTACGCAGACTGTTCCGGCCCCGGGAAGCGTTCCTCCGTGACGGCGCTGCGGTAGGAATCCACGGCGGCGCGAAGGGCGCCGGTCACGTCGCCGAAAGCGCGTGCGTAACCGGGGTGCTGCTGGGATATACCGGCTACGTCCGTCCACTCCAGTACCTGGCCGTCGGTGTGCGGACCGGCACCCAGCCCAATGGTGGGGACGTGCAGGATCTCCGTGATTTTACCCGCCAGCTTGGCCGGCACCATGTCGAGAAGTACCGCGAAGACACCCGCCTCCTCGGCTTCCCCGGCCATATCAACGAGGGCTTCGGCCTCACGCTCCCGGCGCCCCACCACGCGCGGCCCGCCCAGTACGGCGTCGTGCTGCGGCACATATCCAATGCGTGCCATAACGTTCATGCCCGCCTGTGTGATGGCGCGGATCGTAGGCGTGGCAGCACTCACGGCCACGGCGTCGGCTCCCGCGCGCACCAGCTGCACCGCGCTGGCGATGGCCTGCGTGGGGGAGGACTCGTAGGAACCAAACGGAAGATCCGCCACAATGAAAGCACGCGTGGTGCCGCGGGTGACGGCAGAAGTGGCCTCCACCATGTGGTTGAGGTTAAGGGACAGGACCGTGGAGTACCCCAGCTGGGAGGCGGCGAGAGTTTCGCTCACATAGAGCAGGTCCACGCCGGCAGCATCAAAGATCCGTGCGGTATCCGTGCTCGACGCCGTCAGGGCCGTGATCTTTTCGCCACGCTTCATCATTTCACGTAGGTGTTGAACACGTACGCGCTGGACGGGCTCGGGCCCCGGTAGGGACGGAGTTTCGCTGCTGCCGGTCATGCTGTCCTGCTTTCTTGTCAGGGACTAGTCGCGTTCGAAAAGATCGCGCGTGCGAACCTTCGAGGCGTACGGCTTTAGTTCCGAATCCATGCGGTTGGCCAGGATAAGATCAGAATCCTGGGCGAAGGCCGCAAAATCATCAACATACGTGAGATCCTTGTGCAGCTCGCGCTTGACACCCTGATCGTAAACGATCACGTTAATGCCCTGCTTTGTGAGCCGGCCGATAATATCCAGGATTGCCGAGGAACGAGCATTATCAGAACCGGACTTCATCGCGAGCCGGTAGACACCCACCGTGGTGGGATGCTCGGCGATCACGGAATCCGTGATGAACTGCTTACGGATGTCATTAGATTCAACGATGGCGCTGATGAGGGCCTGCGGTACGCCCTCGAAGTTGGCGAGGAGTTCCTTGCTGTCCTTCGGGAGGCAGTACCCGCCGTAACCGAAGCTCGGATTGTTGTAGTGGTTACCGATACGGGGATCGAGCGATACGCCCTCGACGATCTTCTTGGTGCTCAGGCCCTTGGACATTGCGAAGCTGTCCAGTTCATTGAAATAGGCCACGCGCATAGCCAGGTATGTATTAGCGAATAGCTTGATGGCCTCGCACTCCGTGCACGGGGTGGTAAGAACTGAAACGTTCTCATCGAGTGCCGCACCCGCCAGGATTTTCGCGAAAGCCGGGCCCTCGGGAACCTCGTCGGAGACCACCACGCGGCTCGGATGCTGGTTGTCGTAGAGTGCCTTGCCCTCGCGCAGGAACTCGGGGGAGAAGCTAATGCTCAGCGCAGGGAAGCGCTTGCGTGCATCCGCGGTGAAACCAATCGGAATGGTGGACTTGATAATGACGGCGCCCTTGTACTCGGCATCCACCAGCTGCTGTAGTACGGAATCAACAGCGCTCGTGTCGAACTGGTTACGCACCTCGTCGTAGTTCGTCGGGGTAGCGATGATTACGTAGGACGCGTCCGCGATTGCCGCGGCAAAGTCCATGGTCACCTGGAAGCTCTTCGAGCTATCGGCCATGGCAGCCTCGATCTCCCGGTCCACAAGTGGGCTCTTTCCCGCCTGCAGCGTAGCAACCCGCTCCTCACTGATATCAAGGCCCCACACATCGTGGTGGAACGAAAGTAGGAGGGCATTGGAGAGCCCCACATAGCCAAGACCGATGACTGTAATCTTCATGAATTCTCCATAAATGTGACAGATCCAGAATAGATGTGACGGATCCAGATAACTAAATCTACCCCCGTTATGGGAGAAATGCCTGGGACGAGGCGGCGCGGGCCACGCCGCCCAGGTGATGCCCGTCTACTAGCCGTGGTGAAGGCACGCCGGCGGCGTCGAACGGATCCTGTATGGCACGCAATCATACTGACCCTGGACGCTACGCGGCCGTGCGATTTTGCCGCACGCGATGGATTATCCACCAGATAATGGCCACGACGAGGAGAACCACCACCCCAGAGGCCACATACCCCACATAATCCCGGACTACAGTCCAGTTTGCCCCTAGATAGTAGCCGGCCGTAATGAGCACGATGTTCCAGATGGCCGAACCCGCCGTGGTCAGCAGGGTGAAAGCCCAGACATTCATTTTCACCACGCCGGCCGGAAGCGAGATCAGCGAGCGAAACACAGGAATCATGCGGCCAAAAAAGACGGTCCACTTGCCGTGAGCATCGAACCACGCTTCGGTCCTATCCACGTCCGAGGCCTTGGTGAGCGGGAGCCACAGAAGAAACTTGCGAGTGCGTTCGCGTCCAAACCAGTAGCCCAGCCCGTAGAGGATCCAGGCGCCCAGGAGCGATCCGGCGGTTGCCGCACCTACGGCGGAAAGCCACGACATGGCGGAACCGGGCTGTCCCGCCGTAAAGCCGGCTAACGGAAGAATGACTTCCGAGGGGATGGGCGGGAACACGTTCTCCAGGGCAATCAGGAGTGCCACACCGAGTTCGCCGATAGTGTCCACAACGGTCACGACCCAGCCGGTGAGGCCATCCAGTGAGGCTGCGGATGATTGCAATGATGTCAGGGGAATGATGGGTTCTCCTAGGATCGGGCACGGCACGCGGTGCATGAGCGAACCGCGCGACTCACTATCCTATCGGATAAGCGCGGTGGGCCCGGCGATGTGGGGCACTAGGGAACGATCCAACCTGCCGCCCGGAGGATCGCGTACCACTCGGCACGAGTCAGCACCACATCCGCACCCGCCGCGGAATCACGTACGCGCTGGGGCGAGGTGGTTCCTAGAATCACCTGAATGTTTGCCGGATGCCGCGTGATCCATGCCGTGGCGATAGCCTCCGGGGTGACACCGTACTTGGTGGCAAGATGGTCAACTACCTCCATGAGCTCGGGGTAGCGCTCGTGGTCAAGCACGAGCCCGCCCTCACCGCTCTGCATGGGTGACCACGCCTGGAGCGTGATACCACCTACCCGGCAGTAGTCCACCAGGCCGCCGCCGTCGCGCACCACAGCCTGATCCTCGCGCATATTTGCGGCAATGCCCTGAGCCACCAGGAACGAATGCGTCATGGAAAGCTGCATTTGGTTCGCCACAATGGGTTGCCGTACAGCCATTTTCAACAGGTCGATCTGCCGCGGCGTGTGGTTGGAGACGCCGAAGAAGCGCACCTTGCCACCGGCCTGAAGATCAGAAAATGCGCGCGCTACCTCCTCCGGTTCAGCCAGCGCATCCGGACGATGCAGCAGCAGGATGTCGATATAGTCCGTCCTCAGCGCGGCAAGGGAGTCATTGACCTCCTGCATGATGTGGTCATAGGAAAAGTCGTAGTATCCCTGATCCTTGACGATGCCCGCCTTCGTCTGGATGATGATGTGCTCGCGTTCGGATGAGGAGAGCTTGAGCGCTCCGCCAAAACGGGCCTCACATGCGTGCAGAGTGGGGCCGTAGATGTCCGCGTTATCAAAGAAATTAATTCCGGATTCACGGGCGGCGGCGTAGAGATTACGGATCTCGGCGTCAGATTTATCGTTAATGCGCATGAGCCCGAGCGCGACGGCGGATACGTCAATGCCCGCGTTCGGCATAGTCTGAATCTTCACGCCTGTAGGCTACGCCACAGCGGAGGATGTGGGTGGTAGCAGCGGGTGTTTTGTATGTCCGGCCGACGCCGGGCGGCGAGCAGCCGGGCAGGGAGGGAAATTGTGGGGCCAGTGATGATGGACGGACGGCAGGTGAGAGGCGTCGAGACCTGCGGCGGGGCACAACTCCGGCAAGAAATGACGGGGCACAACTCCGACAAGAAATACCGCGAGGGATCGGTAGGCTCGCACGCGGCCGGTAGGCTAGCAGCCGGGAGGTAGCGTGAACAGAGTGGTGCAGACACTGGGAATTACCGTGCCGGAGTTTGTAGCAGGATTGGCCCTGGTGGTGTTCGCCCTGGCCGTGATGCTGGTGGCGCTGCGGGCGTCCCGCGCCTATGCGGATACGCCGCGCGGAGAATTTCCGCGTATTGGTAAGCATCCGCTGCGTCGCGCTGGCACAGACGAGGCGCCGCTCCGCTCTGCCCCGCCAGAGATGTCACCGGGTGTGGGCGGGTTTCTTTACCGCGGCTCAGCGGGGGATGAATCCACTACCGCCACGCTGTTTGAGTTGGCCCGGCGCGGCTACATCGGTTTTGTATTCATGACGGATCACACCACGGCGGGTCAGCGGGTCTATATTGTGCGCCTTGACCGCGAATCCGAAGGAGATGACCTCCCGGAGGATGCCCGCAGCCTTCTCGCGGTACTGGAGAGCGGCAGGGCAGAATCGGCCGCCTACGCCGCGGCCAATCCCGTGGATTCGGTGAGCTACCGAAGCGCACTTGAATCGGCCGGACTTCCGGTGGAGGGCAAGCCGCTTGCACGCGTCCAGGGCTATTCGCTGCGTGCCTCACTGGCACAGGCGGAGGCGGAGAAGCGGGAGGTACTCACGCGCGGATGGTACTCGCGCCGGCGCGAAGCACTGGGCACCATTGGTGCCGTACTTGCGGGTGTCGGTGCGCTCGGTGCACTCGGTGCGCTCATCTGGCTGATTGCCACGGGGCTGGGCGGATTCTGGTTTGGTGTATCGGCGGCGGTGGCCCTCATGGGGCTCGTCGCCGTCCTCCGGTATTCCTCGCTTACACCGGACGGCATCGTGGCGTGTGATCAAGTGGCGGGTTTCCGGCGATTCCTCATTGAAGCGCCACGGAGCGAAGGCGCCACGCTAGCCGGCTTTGCGGGCTATTCCTCCTGGGCTAGTGCGCTGGACTGTATGAAAGAATGGGAGAATTCGCTGGAGCGGTTAGCCGTGGTGGAAAACATGACGGTGGCCGATGCGGTGCCGTGGATGGTATCCACATCGAATGAGTGGACCACCTGGGCCGGCCTGACCGAGGCGCTTATGGGTATAGAGCGCCGGCTCCATTCCCATCCGCTGGCCGACGATCTGGACGCAAGTCCACGGAAGAAACGCCCCGCTGGGGAGGGAAAGAAGAGGGGGTAGGAACGCCTCGGCCTGCCCAGCGCCGTCTTCGGTGCGCGAGACCCCACGCGGACTGCTCTCAAACTGAAATCGAAACAGTCCGCGTGGGGTCCGATGTTTTTAGTACTTGTAGTACAGGTTGAACTCGTAGGGGTGGGGAAGGGCACGAAGCGGCGTTACCTCACGGTCCATCTTCAACTGAATCCACGTGGAAATCAGATCCTCGCTGAACACATTCCCGGCCGTGAGGTAGGCGTGATCCTCCGCGAGGGCGTTAAGCGCCTCCTCCAGGGAACCGGGCATTTTTCCGATCTGTGCCAATTCCTCGGCGGGAAGAGAATAGAGGTTCTTATCCACCGGTGCGGGTGGCTCAATCCGGTTGAGAATGCCGTCCAGACCGGCCATGAGCTGCGCCGAAAAGGCCAGGTAGGGGTTTGCGGTGGGATCCGGGACGCGGTATTCCACGCGCTTGGCGGCCGGCGCGTCACCGGCCCGCGGAATACGAATGCATGCCGAGCGATTACCGGAGGAGTACACCAGGTTAACGGGAGCTTCAAAACCCGGGACCAGGCGCCGGTAGGAGTTTGTGGTGGGATTGGTGAACGCGGCCAGCGAGGGCGCATGCTTGATAAGTCCACCGATGTAGAAACGCGCCGCCTCGGACAGACCCGCGTAACCGGCGGGATCCGCGAAGATGGGCTGGCCATCCTTCCACAGTGACTGATGGCAGTGCATGCCGGAACCGTTGTCACCAGCCAGGGGCTTAGGCATGAATGTGGCGGTCATTCCGGCTTCATCCGCACACATACGTACCACATACTTGAACTTCATCATGTCATCCGCGGCGGTGAGCAACGGGGCGTAACGGTAGTTGATCTCCTGCTGGCCGCCGGTGCCAACCTCATGGTGGGCGCGCTCCACAATGAGGCCTACCTTCTCCAGCGTGGCACACATGAAATCGCGAACCTCCGTGGAGGCGTCTGTAGGCGGAACAGGGAAGTAGCCGCCGCGCACGGGAATTTTGTATCCGGAGTTACCGCCCTCCTCCTCACGATTGGAGTTCCAGGCACCCTCAGACGAATCAACCAGGAAACTGGACGCATTAGTAGTGGTGGAGTAGCGGACGTCGTCGAACAAATAGAACTCTGCTTCAGCGCCGAAGCTGACGGTGTCCGCAATACCCGTGGAGCGCAGGTAGGCTTCCGCACGCTTGGCAACCATGCGGGGATCGCGGCCGTATCCCTTATTTGTCTCGCCATCAACCACGGCGAAGTTCATGTTCAGCGTGGGCGTGGAACGGAACGGATCCACGAAGGAGGAGGAGAAATCGGGGAGGAGGCGCATGTCCGATTTATGAATTTCCGTGAAACCGGTGATGGAGGACCCGTCGAACATGTAGCCCGCGGAGAGCTCATCCGCCGTGAGGCCGGCAGCGGATACCGTGAAATGTTGCGTGGAACCCAGCAGATCAGTAAATCGAATATCGAGGAGCTGGATATCTTCATTCTTGATGAAATCAACTGCCTCGGTGGCGTTGGCGAACATGTTTCTCCTGTTGTTGGTTGGTCCTCATGATATGCGGACCTCGATGGATAAGCTGCGTGGTTCCGGAAACAAAAAACTCCGCGAGTTTCGCGGAGCCTAGTGTCAGTTGCCGCGGAGTGCGCGGCGAGACACCTTTGTATTGAGTGGATCGATTCCCTTTGGAATGGAGAGCGCGTTATTGCCCAGTGCCCGAAGCCGCATGTCCAGGGCGGACACTTCGGCTCGGCTGATCTTGCTGGGGAGGCGCTTCACCGTACGCTCAAGCTTGCTGAGCGGTACCTGGCCTTCGCCGTCACCGACAAAAAGAATGGTGACAGGCACTTCGCGTGACACGTGGTGGACATCGCGCTCTGCATCCCGCGCCAGTTTCGCCGTGCGTGACTTCGGGCCTTCAGCAACAAGCACCACGCCCGGCTTCCCGATAGCGCGGAACACCATGTCCTGATGGCGAGCATTCACGCGCACAGGCTCATCCTGTGTGATCCAGGCGCCGCGGAGATTCCCAAGCACCGCTGTGGTGGCGCCGGGCACGCCCTTAAGCTGCGCGTAAGAGGCGTTACGGACTAGTCGCGTGAGCAGCAGCATGGGGAATGTGAGTGCCAGGAGGACGCCCAGAATAATCCAGGCCACCCACGCTTTCGTGATGGCACCCACCACCACGCCGATTGCCAAGCCAAGCACCCCTACGCCGGCGAGCCACCAGCCAAGTGCGGGGTAAGTACGGCGGGAAATCTTATACGCGTCACGGAGCGTCGCGAAGAAGCCGGGCCGCTTCTGTTGCTGCTTTTGCTTGGCCATGGCCACCCTTCCTTGGAAATACCCGCCCATTCTACCTGGACCTTGGAAGCCTGTGGATAACCTGCGCGTGAGAGTGCGGTCACGGGGTGAAATAGCCCTATGGAACGACGCCGAACACATCATGCCGAGAGCCTGCCGGGCCGCGCGCCCCACCGTGGCCGGCACAGTAGCCCGGGTGTGTCCTCGCGTTTTCAAGACTCTCGCTGCGGTGCCAAGCAAGGTGCGGCGGCTAGAACGTGGAGGTGGTGGGCGCTACCGGTGGCGCTGGCAATCGGCTGCGTGATGGGGTTCGGGATGCCCACGGTGACGCATCCGGCCGCGGGCCCCGCTGGCACCACCGGGATGCCGAGCCCGGCGAACGCGTGGGGCGCCGGCGTATCCACATCCGAGGTGTCGCAATCATCCGCCGCTAGGCAGGCTGCTCCCACCACGACGTCGGCCCCGCCGGATTCGGACGCTACGCACGGGGTGATGGAGCTTGTCTCAGAACTGGTATCCGCCCGCGATGCGGCCATTATGGCGGGCGATGGCGCGGCGATTATTGCGCTCACTGCGCCAGATGGGCCGGAGCGAGCACGGGCGCAGGCGTTCGCCAGTGAGCTGACGGACGCGCCGGTGGTGGACATTGATACCGAGGTAGTGGCTGCGCAGGCGAATTCTGACGGCCGGGTGGAGGTGTGGACCAGGCAGCGGCGGTTACGTTACGCCGACGGGCGAGCCTTCGGGGTGGCGCAGCCACGCTGCGCCGTGTGGCAACTGGATGCGGGCCAACTGGTGGACGTGAGTCCGTGCGAGTAATGCGTTTAAAAAAGTGGGGACCGGGCGCGTGCCCGATCCCCACCAGCGGTTCAGCGAAGCTTCGCTTTACAGGTCAGCTTCGAAATCCGCGGCCTCAAGGCGCTGCTTGTATTCCTTGAGGAAGCGGCCGGCTTCAGCGCCGTCCACGAGACGGTGATCATAGGTGATCGCCGGGTACACCACGGAACGGATACCGATCGTTTCGTTGCCGTTGGCGTCCTTCACCACGGCCGGCTCCCGGAGAATGCCGCCGATGCCGAGGATGGCCACCTCAGGCTGGTTGATAACCGGGGTATCGAACATAACGCCGTTGATACCGGTGTTCGTGATGGTGAACGTGCCACCGGAGAGCTGATCCGGCTTCATGGTGTTCTCTCGTACCGCGCCAGCCAAGGTGTTGATTTCCTTGGCCAGGCCCGCGATGTTGAGCTCACCCGCGTTCTTCACCACCGGAACGAACAGGCCGCGCGGCGTATCTACCGCGATGCCGATGTTCTCGTGATCGAAGTACTCCACTTCCTTGTCATGGATGGTGGCGTTGAGCTTCGGGTGGTTCTTCAGCACATCAATTGCTGCCTTCACGAAGAAGGGCAGGTAGGTGAGCTTCGTGCCCTCACGGGACTGGAACTCGCCCTTGACGCGGTTGCGGAGATTGACCATGTTCGTCACGTCCACGCGAATCACCGTGGTGAGCTGGGCGGACACCTGCAGAGACTCGACCATGCGCTTGGCGATGGTCTGACGCAGGCGGGTCATCTTCTGCGTGGTGCCACGCAGCTGATCGGCCTCAGCGGAGGCCGGGGCAGCCTTGGCGGCCGGCTTGGCCGGGGCCGGAGCAGCAGCGGGGGCCGGAGCGGCCGGCGCAGCGGCGGGAGCCGGGGCAGCCTTGGCGGCTGCCTCAACATCCTGGCGGCGGATACGGCCACCAACACCGGTGCCCTTCACCTTGCTGAGATCCACGCCCAGCTCCTTACCGAGCTTGCGGACGATCGGCGTGATGTAGGCATCGGGTTCAGCAGTGGTGGCCTGAACCTGCGGTGCGGCCGGGGCCGCGGCGGGAGCCGGTGCCGGAGCGGCAGCGGGGGCCGGAGCCGGGACGGCGGCGGCATCACCAATGACGGCGAGCACTGCGCCAACCTCGACCTCCTCGTCTTCCTGCGCGCGAATTTCAAGGAGCGTACCGGCGACGGGGGAGGGAACCTCGGAATCCACCTTGTCCGTGGACACCTCAACGATGGGCTCGCCCACCTCAACGGAATCGCCAATCTCCTTGAGCCAGGAGGTGACGGTGGCCTCGTCCACGGACTCGCCCAGAGCCGGGAGCGTGACCTCGGTGCCGGTAGCAGCACCAGCGGCAGGTGCGGCGGCCGGAGCTGGAGTAGCGGCCGGGGCCGGGGCAGCTGCGGGTGCGGGAGCAGCGGGGGCGGCTTCTGCCGCTCCGCCCGCCTCCACGCCGGAGCCATCACCGATGTAGCCAAGAATGGCGCCAGTTTCTACTTCGTCATCCTCGTCAACAACCTTCTTCTCCAGAATGCCGGCGACGGGGGAGGGAACCTCGGAATCCACCTTGTCCGTGGACACCTCGAGAATCGGTTCGCCTTCTGCTACTTCCTCGCCAACTTCCTTCAGCCACGAGGTGACGGTGGCGCTGTCAACAGATTCGCCCAGTGAGGGCAGCTTAATAGGTTCTGACATTGTGATCCCCTCTAGTTGGAATGAAGCGGCTTGCCAGCGAGTGCCATGGCGGCTTCGCCAAGGGCCTCGTTCTGGGTCGGATGGGCATGAATAAGCCCGTTGTAATCCTCCGGGAAGGCTTCCCAAGCAACCATGGTTTCGCCCTCACCGATCTGCTCACCCATACGGGCGCCGATGGCGTGGAAGCCCACGATGGGGCCATCCTTCTGGCGAACCAGCTTGACGAAGCCGTCTGCACCGAGCATCTGGGACTTACCGTTGCCGGCCAGGTTGAACTTGGCCGTCTCCACGTTAGCCTTACCGAACTTCTCCTCGGCTTGAGCCTGCGTGATACCGACGGAAGCGATCTCGGGACGGCAGAAGGTGACGCGTGGGATGTAATCCGGGTTGATGACACGCGGGTTGAGCCCGGCGATGTCCTCGGCCACGAACACGCCCTGCAGGAAGCCGCGGTGGGCCAGCTGCGGTCCCGGCACGATATCGCCGACGGCGTAGATGCCCTCAACGTTGGTGCGGAGGCGCTCATCGGTCAGCACGAAGCCACGGTCCATGGTGATGCCCTGCTGCTCGTACCCCAGATCCTTGGTGCGCGGGCCGCGACCGACCGCGATCAGCAGGATATCGGCGTCGTACTCCTTGCCATCCTGGGTGAACACGCGCACGCCGGTAGCCGTCTCCTCCACGTGGTCAAACATGGTGGAGGTGGCGAACTTGATACCGCGCTTCTTGAACTGGCGCTCAAGGTTCTTAGAAATATCGATGTCCTCGTTGGCCACGAGGTGGGGCAGGCCCTCGATGATCTGAACATCCGCACCGTAGGACTTCCAGGTGGAGGCGAATTCCACACCAATCACACCGCCGCCCAGCACGATGGCCGAGGACGGAACCTGGGTGAGGCTCAGCGCCTCGGTGGAGGTAATCACGCGAGAGGTGATCTGCTGGCCGATGGTCTTGGAGTAGGAGCCGGAGGCAAGCACGACATGCTTGCCCTTGTAGTTGACGCCGTTCACCTGAATGGTGTCACGTGCTACCAGCGTTCCCCAGCCGTTGACGATCTCAACGTGACGTCCCTTGAGAAGGCCCTGCAGGCCCTTGAACATCTTGCCAATGACGCCGTCCTTGAAGGCGTTGAGGGCCACCATGTCCATGCCGTTGAAGGTGCCCATCACACCGATGGACGGGCCTTCGCGCATTTCGTCTGCTACTTCAGCGGCGTGAAGCAGCGCCTTGGCGGGGATGCATCCGTAGTGCAGGCAGGTGCCGCCTACCTTGTCCGCTTCGATTAGCGCAACCGACATGCCGAGTTGCCCAGCGCGGAGAGCAGTTGCGTATCCGCCACTGCCACCGCCAAGGATTACGACGTCGTATTCCTTTGTTTCTGCCACCAACTTCTCCGTTCTTTATGGACCGATACCGAACGTCTAGGACTTTCGGCGCTCTTCTTCATTGTGCCATGAAAAGTTCACCCAAATTCGCAAAAACGCTCTGCCGAAAACGATAATTGAGCGGCGCGAATTCCCGATGGGCCGGGCGAAACCCTACCGTGAGATGGTGTGGGCGTGGTGGCGGCGCACATCACGTGTGGGAGGTAGCACGGTAGAGCGGGATTGGCCTAGCGTACACTCGATGGGTTGTGGTACCGAAGCGCGGGCCCCTGGACTGAGGAAATCAATGGCGGAACTGATCAAGGATACGAGGCATCGGGCTACAGGGTGGCCTGCCGTATTCATTGGTTTGCTATTGGTGGGTGCCGTGGTGGTGGTGTGGCGCACCGTGATTGGTGCCTCCGACGCGTTCGTGGCTCGGCATCCCGCTCAGGCCGCCGTAGCTATTCTGGCCGCCGCCATATGGATGCTGGCGGCCATTGGCACGCTCCATAATGGTCGGCGAATGCGGCGCGTAGCCGGGGTGTCGTGGGCTTTGAACGTGGTGATGCCGGTGGTGGGTACCATCCTTCCGGACGCATTTATCGCCGTCAATCCTTGGTACCAGGCGGGTTCCAGTTATTTTTATCTGACCACCGTCGGGGCGCTGCTGGCTCTTGGCTGGCTGTTCTATTCTCGCCCCGCACATATCGCGAACCGCAGTTTGCAGTAGCTGCTCGGTGATTGCGGCCGTATTGGCCGGCGCAGTTTGCCCGACCAATACAGCCGGGGTTAACCGGCCGGGTGGCCTTACTTTTCCCGCGCTACTTCGCGCTGCAGCTTCTTCTCCTCGCGCGCCTTCGCGCGATTGTTCCGGTAGGCCTCGCGATATTCGGCGGGCGTGCCACCCGCGGGGTACTCATGAGCCTTGACCTGCGGCTTGGGGAGCCGCCAGCGACGCGGCGTCATTGCGCGAGACGTGAGCTGGCCCTGCAGGCGCGGCGGAATGCGATCCTCGCCAAAATGGTAGCGAACGGCGCGCTTTGTTCTGACGGCCAGCCAGATGGCGTCGATGAACATGATGAACATGACCACGTACGCCGCAATAATGAAGAAGTTGAGAATCACCGGATAATTACGCAGTGCGAACAATCCGATGATCAGCACGATAGCTAGCGGCATCAGCCCTACCGCGCTGGTGCGCCGCGCATCGAGAAAATCGCGGGCCCAGGCGCGCTCGCGGCCGCGATGCTCCCACGGCATGTGGGCGATATCCCCGGTCTTCATGGCCTGGTACTCCGTGTTGCGGATTTCCTCGCTCCGCGCGCGCTGCTCCGCCTTGAGTATCTTCTTCTGTTCCTTGGTGAGATGCGCACCCGAGGCGATGAGAGGCCGGCGGCGCGCGTTCTCTACCTGCTTACGCTTCGGCGTTGGCGTGCCCTTTGCGGGCGTATAGCCCTTGGGCAGGCGCGGTGTTTCCTCCACCGTCGCGTCCGCTTCGTCCTTCTTCTTACGTCCGAACACAAAAATCTCCCCTCGTGAGTGCGCGTTTAGTTTACGCAAACGCGGCCCGCCGCGTAGGGGAGCCTCACGACTCGGCGTCCTACTACCTGCCACGACGACGTCGCACGGGAACGTAGGGCTTGGGCGGAGCCGTCAGCGACCGACGTCGTTTGGTACCGCACCGTACCGACCGGTGGGGTAGAACCGACCGCGGGGCGCGCGGGCCGGTAGGGTTGATCACATGGAGAGTGAAGAAATCACACGGCGCACGGAGGAACTCCTTCCTCAGCTGCGCGAAGAACTGGAATCCCTGGTACGCATTCCCTCTGTCTCGGTGGACGCTTTCGATCAGGCGCGGGTGCGTGAAAGCGCCGAGCGTGTGGCGGAATTGGCGCGTGACCGTGGCCTTGAGGCGGAAGTTGTGCAGTTGAAGACGCAGGACGGACGGACGGGCCGGCCCGCCGTATTGGCGCGCCGCACGGTGAGTGAGGATGCCCCCACGGTGCTGCTCTACTCGCACCATGACGTGCAGCCGGCCGGCACCCTGGATACCTGGGAATCCGATCCCTTCGAGCCCACGGAGCGAGACGGCCGCCTGTATGGGCGCGGCGCCGCAGACGACAAGGCCGGCATCATGATGCACATGGGTGCACTCAAGGTGCTCGGTGACGAACTGGGCGTCAACGTCAACGTGTTCATCGAGGGCGAAGAAGAAGTAGGGTCGCCCACCTTTGAGGACTTCCTGGAGACCTACCGGGACCGCCTGGCGGCCGACGTCATCGTGGTAGCGGATTGTGGAAACTGGCGCGTGGGTACGCCGTCGCTCACCACCTCGCTGCGCGGCGTCGCCACCGTTGAGGTTACCGTCTCCACCCTGGAGCATGCCGTGCACTCCGGACAGTTCGGTGGACCGATCATTGATGCGGTGACGGCTTTCGCTCGGCTGGTGGCCACGCTTCACAATGAAGACGGCAGTGTGGCGGTTGCCGGCCTCACCTCCTACGACGACGCCGAAGCCGACTACCCGGAGGACGTGCTGCGCAAGGATGCGAGCGTACTTGATGGCGTGCAGCTGGCCGGTCACGGTTCTCTCGCCTCTCGGATGTGGACGCAGCCGGCCATCGCCGTGGTGGGGATGGATGTCACCAGCGTGGCCGAATCCTCCAACACCATCATCCCGTCGGTAACCGGTGTGCTCTCGCTGCGCGTTGCCCCCGGCCAGAACACGCGGGAGGCCGCAGAAAAGCTGGTGGAGCACCTGAAGGCGCACGCCCCGTTCGGCGCTAAGATCACCGCCGAGATTAAGGAGGCCGGCCCCGGCTACAAGGAGAACGTGGACTCACCCGCCGCGCAGGCCGCTCTTGATGCCTTCCGCGACGCCTGGCACACCGAGCCCGTCAATATCGGCTCCGGTGGATCTATTCCGTTTGTCTCCAACCTCAAGGCAATGTTCCCTCACGCCGAGGTGCTGCTCACCGGTATTGAGGATCCGGACACGCGTGCTCACTCCCAGAACGAGTCCCTTGCTCTTGACGATTGGAAGAAGGCCACAACCGCCGAAGCCATCCTGCTAAGCAAGATCGCTGAAATGGGGAAGAAGCATGCGTAAAGCGGCAACGGCCGGAGTAGCCCTGCTCATGATGCTGGGCCTGGCGGCGTGCTCGGGGGAATCGGGAAGCGGCGCGGCCTCAGCGTCGGCGTCGGCCAGCGCAAGTGCCACGGCCACGGCGGATGCGGAACCGATTGCGTACAAGGAACCCACGTGCGTGAATACCGCGGATATCGCGGCAAACGGGGATGAGCCTGAAATAAAGTACGGCCCGAGCGGAATGCCGAACGTGGGGAAAACCTCCTCCGGCACCGTGAAGCTCGGGTTCCCGGATGGGGATGCGCCTGACGGGTTACGCGTGTGCGTGGTGTCCCAGGGGAAGGGTGAGGCGCTCTCCGAGGATTCCATGGTGTCCGCCAACTACGTGGGGCAGGTGTGGGGAAATCCCGTCCCCTTTGATTCCTCCTTTGAGCGTGGCCAGGGCACCAGCTTCGTGCTCACCCAGGTGGTAAAGGGGTGGACGTATCCCATGTCCCACGCGCATGTGGGGGACAAGCTCATCATCTCCATCCCGGCGGACTACGGCTATGGGGCGCAGGGCAATTCGCAAGCGGGCATTAGCGGAACGGATACGATCGCCTTCTACGTGGAGATCACCAGCGGTGTGGTGCCCGCGCAAACCGGGCAGAAGGACGCCAAGGAGGAGACCAAGGTGGCTGACCTTCCCGTCACCTTCTCCGCGGGTCTTGGCGAGCCCATCACTGATCTCAAGGTGAAGGATGGGCAGAAGGCACCCGTCACGGATCCATCCGCAACGGCCACCGAGGCAAATAGCCCGCAGGTGACGGTGATTGCCCGCGGTACGGGCAAGGCACTGCCGGATTCTGGCACGTACATCATTCAGTACGCGGCCACGGACTGGAAGAATTCCTACACCGAGAACACGTGGACGGGAACCACGGTGCCCAAGGGGGCCGCGTTTATTCCCACCACCGGACAGACCGTGTTCAATGCACTGGCCGGGATTCCGGTAGGATCTCGCGTGTTCATGACGGTGCCCGGTGACAGTGAGGAAAAGACGCTCGCCGTCGTCGTGGACATCGTGGGGTCCATGTAATCGAGCAGGGTAGACGAGAGGGGGCGGGATATTCCCGCCCCCTCTCGTATGTTCGCTCTGCCGTTACGCCCATCCGGCTTTTACGCCTGCACGTGGCTGCCCGGCTGCGATGCGTGGCAAACCTCTGGCAAACCGCGGGGCCGGGCATAGCGGCCTGGTAGCGGTAGGTCTTGCGAGCTACCCATGTTTGGCCACTAGCGGATGATGAGTCCCTGGGCCTTCTGCTGGGCGTCAGCAAGCCGGTTGGCCACTTCCTGCCAGTTAACTATATTCCAGATGGCCTTCACGTAGTCGCCCTTCACATTGAGGTAGTCCAGATAGTAGGCGTGCTCCCACATGTCCAGCTGGAAGATGGGGAAGACCCCTTCGGGCACATTGTTGGCCTGATCGTAGAGCTGGAAGGTGACCAGCTTGCCGGCCACGGAATCATAGGCGAGCACGCCCCAGCCGGAGCCCTGAATGCCCGTGGACACCGCGGTGAACTGGGCCTGGAAGTTCTGGAAGGAACCGAAGGAGTCCTTGATGGCCTCCGCAACCTCGCCTTCCGGCTCCCCGCCGCCATCCGGGGAGAGTAGCGTCCAGAAAATGGAGTGGTTGATGTGGCCGCCCAGGTTGAAAGCCAGATCCTTAGAGTACTGGTTGATAGCCGCGAAATTGCCTGATTCACGTGCAGCCGCGAGGTTTTCCAGCGCCTTGTTCGCGCCGTTCACGTATGTCTGGTGGTGCTTGTCATGGTGGAGTTCCATGATCTTGCCCGAGATATAGGGCTCTAGCGCCGAGTAATCATAGGGGAGTTCCGGGAGTTCATACGTGGCCATAACGGCCTCCTTTCATCGCTGACGCTTTCTGAATCCCGTGGGCGTCGATTTTATTCCGCGGCCTTCGTTACCAGCCACGCAAGTCCTGGAACGACGCCGCGGTGGCGCGGCTTAGTTTTGGCTCTAGGAGCGACGCGGACGCCGGTGTCCCGGCCCGTCCGAGGGCACAAAGGCGGGTGGGAGGTCAACGGGCTGGGGCAGCGAGAAGCGGGCTGCCGCATTGATCGGTAAGGCGAGTGGCCGCTCGGATTCCACTGAGAGCACGCGCGTAGTGGGGTCGGTCAGCCAGTCGGCCAGAATCTCAGACTCCTCGATATGCGTGGCGCCGCCGGCCCGCGCGGGGCGCTCAACCTCCGGTGCGGTGCGGGCCAGAGCGTCCACAATGTCGGGTGGGAACTGATCGGAGGGCACGCGGGCGGCCGCAACCAGTTTGCCCCAGCGCACGACGGCCACCTCCCAGTGATCCCCCCGGTAGGAGGCGGCGCGAATCTCGGCGGCCCGCAGAATCGGGAGTAACTTCTCCCTTCGTTTGGCCGCCGTCAGTACGGCCTGGAGACGGTCACGCTCAATGGAGGCCTGTTCGAAGCGTTCCTCGGTGGAGAGGCGGCGCAGCCGTCCCTTCGCATGCGCCCATACGGCGTCAAGTTTCCCGGCCAGAATTTCTGCGGCGCGGAGGCGGGCTACCTCGGGCGCATTGAGCATGCCCCGTGGCGGGAGCACACAGCACGGCCGGCCCTCCTGATCGGTGTGAACGGTGCACGGGGTATCGGAAAGATCCGAACGGCGAGCGATGCCGAGACCACGGCCGCGAAGCCCGGCCTCATCATTAATCAGTTCGAGTGCCCGGCGCGCCTGCGAGCCCGAACCAAACGGCCCCAGCGAGGTTTCCATATTCGCCTCCGGGATGCCGCGGGCAACCTTGAGGCGCAGATGTGGCTTTTCCGTAAGCTCCAGCCACGGCTTGTTTTGTGGCCGCCGCGAGCGCCGGTTGTAGGGAGGATCAAACGCAGCTATTTCCCGTACCTCTTCCACACTGGCCTGGAGCACCGTCTCTGTTGCGGTGGCCTCCACCTTGCGCGCCAGGTCCACCATCTCACCCATGCGGCGGCGGGATTCGGATGCCGTGAAGTATTGGCGCACGCGTTTATACACGTTGACAGAGGTGCCCACATAGAGCACCTCGCTGCGTGGACCAAGAAAACGGTATACACCCGGGGAGTGCGGCAGGCCGTCCGCGAGGCTCGCCTTGCGCCGACGTTTCGCCGGCACTCGGTCCGTGGCTGTGCGCAGATCCTCCAGGTGGGTGACTCCGAGCGGTCCGAGCCGCTCCAGCATGGTATGGAGGACGTCCACCGTGGCGCGTGCATCATCCAAGGCACGATGCGTAGGCGAGACGGCGGCGTGGCAGTAGGCGGCGAGCGTGCCCAGTTTGTGGTTGGGGACCTCATCCCGGGTGAATACGCGCCGGGAGAGCGCGAGGGTGTCCACCACGCCGAGGCGCGGCCAGGGGATACCCAGTTCCTTGGCCGCAATTTTGAGGTGTCCCACGTCAAAGCGCGCATTGTGGGCTACCAGCACCGCATCCGCGCCAACAAAGTCAAGAAACGCAGGCAGCACGTGGTCAATGGATGGCGCCTCAGCCACCATGCCCGTGGTGATGCCGGTGAGCAGGGTGATCTGCGGTGGGATGGGTACGCCGGGATTGACCAGCGTGGAGAACTGGCCGAGCTCCTCTCCGCCCTGCACCTTGACCGCACCGAATTCCGTGATGGCATGCGCGCCCGGGCGTCCGCCCGTGGTTTCCAGGTCCACCACCACAAATGTGACCTCTTCCAGCGGTGTGCCGAGGTCACCAAACTGCATCTGGGTGGCCGGCGGTGTGCCCTGGCCCTCCGCGTGCCGCGCGGCACGTTCCAGGTCCAGCCGCCTGCCCGGCGCCGGAGCGGTGATGGGTTCCTTCATAGCGTCAGGCTATGCCTAAGCGCCGACAGCCTCTGGAGCCGGCGGCGCGGGCAACCGGTACGACGTCGACTGCCTGCGTCCGTACACCCCGGGGCGCATGGACGCAGGGCATTATTACGCGCGGCATGTCTAGAGTCGGGCGCCATCGTCGTCGATATCGCGGGAATGCGGCGCCGAGGCCATCACCGCAACCACCGCGCACATCACCGCTCCCACGAACAGCACGCCGCGCAGCCACCCGGGCCCGTGGAGCAGCCAGCTCAGAATGCCGCCCAGCAGGCAGATCGCGGTGGCGATCCACGCCCAGCGTTGCAGCGGGTGGGCCGGCGGCGCGGGCGGATTGAATTCGGCAAGCAGGTCCGGGTCGATGCTCTCGAAGTCCTCGTCGATCTCGGGCGGGCTCCAATCGCGCGGGCCGCCCAGGTTATTAGACGTCATGGCGCACATTGTATAAAGTGGGCCCGTCAGATGGACTCTTTATCCCTCGGAAAGGCGATGCCGTATGGACTCGTTCCACAGCTCCCTCTCCGGCATCGCCCGCTAAATACTCCCGGTGCCGTGATTTCGCGGGAGCAGTATGCCCTGCTCGTCCATCTGAAAGGCACCCATGCGAATCTTTGTGGCATCCATGCCCGCCTCCCTGCCGGAGGCCTATCGCGTTCCTGAAAATTCATCCATTCCCACCAGCGTGCGCGGGCTGGAGCGCCGCGCACTGCTGCCCTCCTGGCGCTACGCCCTCACCGTTTTCCTTGCCGATGTCCTGGTGGCCGTGGGCCCCGTGCTCGTGGTCTGGGCGCTCGGGCGCGCCGTGGACCGGCTGACGGCCGGCGGCGCGCTCCTGATACCCATGGCCTGGTTGGTAGTCGGCCTACTATCCTGCGCTCTCGGCGCCTTTGTTGATGTCTTCGAAATCCCGCTCACGCGCCCCGCCGGCATCGACGTGCGCCTGGGCGTCATCCATCACCTCTTCCCGCGGCGCGTGCGCGCAGAAAGTAGTGGCGACCTGGTGCAGGCGGCCGGCGCCGACCCGGACACGCTGGGCAGCTTTGCCCTCTACCCGCCCTATGCCGCCGCGAACCTGCTTGCCGAAATCATCATCGTGGTGCTGATCTTCGCGTCCTCCCCACTGCTCGGCATCATCGCAGCGGTCGGCGCCCCGCTCATCACCTGGGCTACCACCCGCCTGGTTCCCTCCCTCACGCGCCGACGTGCAGCGGTGCGCCACGAAATGGGTACGCTCACGTCCATGACCGCGGACACGGTGGCCGGGCTGCGCATTCTCCGCGGCACCGGCGGAACACCCTGGTTCCTGCGGCGCTACCGGCGCCAATCCAGCCGGGTGAAAGCGGCGGGCATCGCCCTGGCACGGCCCGGTGCCCTCATCGACACGGCCATTGATGCCCTCCCCACCGGCTTCTCCGCGCTCCTCGCCATCGCCTCGCTGATACTCGCCACCCGCGGCATCATCACGCCTGGTCAGGTAGTGGGCGTATGGGGCTTGGCCGGCTATGTGTCCGCACCGATCGCCGCGTTTGCCAACTGCGTGCGCGAGTACACCGCCGCCCACGTGTCCGCCCAGCGCATCGAGGCCGCCCTGGCCGCCCCGCCGCTCCTGACCGAACCGGATATACCCGTACCCGCACCCGAGTGGTCTCGCGTCTCCCTGTACGACGCCGCCTCCGGCGTCACGCTCACCCCCGGCCGCCTCACGGCACTGGTTACCGCCAGCCCCGAGCAGGGGAGCGCGGTAGCGCGCAGGTTCGCACGTGTGGACGACGGCGTTGTGGAGGCTCGCGTAGGTGACCGGCGTACGCGGCTGGACCGGGTGGCGCTCGCGGAGGTGCGGGCAGGAATCCTCTACTGCACGCCGATTCCTGAGGTGTTCGCCGGGACGCTCCGGGAGAACCTGGCCGGCGCAGACGCGGCCGGCAGACAACCGCGCACGATGCGTCAAATCATTACGGACACGGTGCGGCGCGAGCACGGGCTGGAGCCGGCCGGACACCCGACATATGGTCCCAAGCCCGCGGATGTCCACCTCACGGCGGCCATTACTGCGGCCATGGCGGGTGACGCCGCGGATGCCCTGGGTGGCCTCGACGGTGAACTCACCGAGCGCGGCCGTAACCTCTCCGGCGGGCAGCGTCAGCGTGTGGCCATCGCCCGCGCCCTGGCCGCGGCGCCTCCGGTGCTCATCCTTGACGAGCCCACCTCCGCCCTCGACTCCCATACGGAGGCGGCCGTGGCCGCCGGTGTTCACCGGGCCCGCCTGAACGCCACCACCCTCGTGGTCACCGCCTCCCCGCTGGTCCTCGCGCAGGCGGACACGGTGGTGTTCCTCGATTCCGCCGGCGCACACGTGGGATCACATGCGAAGCTCCTTGAGCTGCCGGCTTACCGGCGGGTGGTCCGCCGCGCGGAAGGAGAAAGACAATGATTCTTCCCATTGCTTCCGGGCGTGAGGTCGTCCGTCGCCTCGCCGCCCTCCTGCGCGGCCACGCCGCCGCCTTCGCTCGTATGCTCGCCCTCAAGGTACTCGTGGCCGCGGCCGAAATTGCCGTGCCCGCCCTCATCGGCTGGGCCATTGATGCTCTACTCGCCGGCCAGACTGCCGCGCTTCCGCGCCTGCTCGCGGCGATCGGCGTCGTCGTGGTGGCGGACATGGGGCTGACCTATTGGTCCGGTCATGCCTCCTATGTGTTCGGGGAAACCGTATTTGCCCAGCTGCGGGAGGAAGCGGTGGACGGCGTCGTCGGATTACCGCTGGAAACCGTGGAGCGTGCCGGTACCGGGGATCTCCTCGGGCGCACCACGGGTGACATCAAGCAGATATCCGGTTTTATCCAGAATGACCTCACGCTCACCGTGGTTACCCTCATTAACCTGGTGGCTGTGGGTGCAGCCATCTGCTGGACGGCGCCCATCATGGCCGGGGCCATCGTGCTGTCCGGCGTAGGACTGTGGCTGACCACCCGCCGCTACCTGCGCTACTCAATCCCCGCCTACCGTGCCGCCGCTGAAAGCCGCGCCGATGCCGACGGCCTCACTAGTGAGACCCTCGCTCAGTACACCACCGTGGACGCGGCGGGGCTGGGGCGCGTCCGTGAGGGACGCGTACACACCGTGCTGCGCGAATTCCAACGCAACGAGGTGTACACGTCCATCCAGCGTTCTCGCTTCGCCGCCACCATGCGCATCCTCATCTATGTGCCGGCATGCTGCGCGGTGCTTGCGGGTCCCGTGCTACTACACCACGGCCTCACCCCCGGCGGCCTGGCCATGCTGGTCATGTACTGCCTGCAGCTGGCCGGCCCGCTACAGACCATTTCCTGGCTCATGGACTCGATCCAGTACGCCTCCGTGGCGCTCCAGCGCATCGTCGGGATTAGTCTCGCCCCGCGCGTACCAGAGGGAAACGAGGAGCCTCGCGGTATGGAGGTCCGGGTGGAGGGGGCCACGTTCTGGTACGACGACGCCGGCGCGCGTCCGGCTCTCCGTGACATCACCGTGTTTGTGGCGCCGGGGGAGCGGCTCACCATTGTCGGTATGTCCGGTGCCGGGAAATCTACCCTGGTCCGCCTCATGGCCGGCCTTGGGGAACCCCAGCGGGGACGTGTCACGATCGGAGGGGTGGATGTGTCCCGCATCCCCGAGGCGCGACTACGCCGCCTGGTGGCGCTGGTCACCCAGGAAAATTACGTGTTCACCGGTACGGTGGCCGATAATCTGCGCCTGGCCCGAGAAAACGCCACGGATGCGGAGCTGCGGCGCGCGCTGGACACGGTGGAACTGGACGCGCCGCTTGATCGTGAGGTGAGCAACGGCGTGCTCCGGCCCGGGGAGGCGCAGCGGCTGGCGCTTGCTCGCGTGCTGCTGCAGGATCCCGCCATCGTGATCCTCGATGAGGCTACCGCCGCCATGTCCGCCGTGTCCGCCCGCGCCACCGAGCGCGCCCTCGCCGCGGTGCTGCGTGGCCGCACGGTGATATCCGTGGCGCATCGCCTCTTCAGCGTGGATAGTGCGGACCGGATAGCGGTTATGAACGATGGGCGCATCGTTGAGACGGGGAGTCACCGCGCGCTGCTGGCACGTGGCGGGCAGTACGCGGCGCTCTGGCACGCCTGGGAGGGCGCGTAGGCGCGTGACCAGGTCGGACGTGTAAGGGAACTCGCGTGGGGCAGGCCGTGAACACGGGTAAAAGGCGGCTAACATGGAACCCGCGCGATCGCAACGACGTCGCCGTGACGTGACGAAAGGACAATGATGACCATCCGTCGAGTAGCAATTCTTACGGCCGGAGGATATGCCCCGTGCCTGTCGTCCGCCGTGGCTGGCCTCATTGAGCGTTATACGGAGCTCTCGCCTGAAACGGAGATTATCGCCTACAGGTACGGGTACCGCGGGCTACTGCTTGGGGACTCGATTACGGTGACTCCGGAGGCGCGCAAGCAGACGCACATCCTCCACTTCTTCGGCGGTTCGCCCATCGGAAACTCGCGTGTCAAACTGACGAACACGGAGGATCTGCTTCGTCGTGGACTCATCCACGAGGGCGAAAACGCCCTGGAAGTGGCCGCCAAGCAGCTGCAGAAGGATGGCGTGGACGTGCTCCATACTATCGGCGGTGATGACACCAGTACAACGGCCGCGGACCTGGCCGCCTACCTGGAAGATAACGGCTACTCGCTCACCGTGGTGGGCCTGCCAAAAACGATTGACAATGACATCGTGCCGGTGGCCCAATCCATGGGCGCGTGGACGGCCGCGGAGGAGGCCGCCCATTTCGCCGAGCATATCATTGCCGAGCACAACTCCACCCCGCGCGTGCTCATTATTCATGAGGTGATGGGGCGTAACTGTGGCTACCTCACCGCCGAAGCAGCATCCGAATATCACAATTGGGTGGGCCGCCAAACGTGGGCGCCGCTGCTGGGGCTCACACCTGAAACCTGGGATGTTCATGCCGTATACCTGCCCGAAATGACCATTGATTTCGCCACCGAAGCGAAGCGACTCCGGGGCATCATGGACCGGCTGGGCAACGTCAATATTTTCCTCTCCGAGGGCGCCGGTGTCGATGAGATCGTGGCGCACATGCGGGCCACCGGCCAGGAGGTTCCGATTGACGCCTTCGGGCACGTCAAGTTGGACAAGATTAACCCCGGCGAATGGTTCGCCTCGCAGTTCGCTTCCCGTTTGGGGGCGGAGAAGACCCTGGTGCAGAAGTCCGGGTACTTCTCACGTTCCGCCCCGGCCTCGGACCGCGACCTGGTGCTTATCAAGGGCATGGTGGATTTCGCGGTGGATGCGGCCATGCGCGGAGAATCCGGCCTGGTGGGACACGACGAGGAGAACGGCAATCTGCTCTCTTGCATCGCCTTCCCGCGGGTGGCCGGGCACAAGCCGTTCAATATCAATAGGTCCTGGTTCCGCAAGCTGCTGGGAGAGATCGGGCAGATCGAGGATGGTTCGGCGCAGGGCGACGGGGCGAAATAGTCCGGTAGCGTGGCGGGTAAGCCCGGCTAAACCACCGACAGCGTAATGGTGGTGCCGGGCTTTTGCTTACCCGTCGGTGATTCTCCGCGCACGAATCCGAGGTATCCGCCCAGAATGTCCTTGCGCTCCACTTTAAATCCGGCGGATTCGAGCGTTTCCTTTGCCTCGTCAAAGGGCATGTTGAGCACATCCGGCACCTCCACCAGCTCGGGTCCCTTGGAGATGGTCAGGTGCACGGTGTCACCGCGGAAGAGGGTACCGTCCGCCGGGTCCTGACTGATGACGGTACCGGCTGCCGTGGTGTCCGAGAACGCCTCGGTTGCGTCCGCCTTGAGTCCCGCCTGCTCGATTCGTGCGACGGCGTCGGCACGGGACGTATTCGTTACGTTCGGCACCTCGATAGGCTCGCGGCCCTTTGAAACGGTGATTTCTACCGTGGAATCGTGGGGGAGCGAGGTACCCGGTGCCGCCGATTGTTCGACGACGCCGCCACGCTCCACGGTTTCCGAGTAGGCCTCGGTGGTGGAGGGAGTAAGCCGTGCCCCCTGGAGCGTGGCGGTTGCGTCCTGCTCGCTCATTCCCGACACGTCGGGTACCGTCACCATTTCGACGCCGCGGGACACCGTAATTTGCACGGGGCTGGTGGTGAGGATCGATGCGCCGGCGGCTGGATCCGTTGAGATCACCAGGCCCTCGGTCACGGAGTCAGAGAAATCCTGTGTTTGGTTGACCGTGAATCCGGCCTGGGCGAGCGTCTCGGTGGCCGTTGCGGCGCTCTGACCGGTGACATCCGGCACCGGGATACGACGGCCCGGACCCGCAAGAAACCACCAGGCGGCGCCGGCTGCGGCCGCAACCAGGAGGAACACGAGCAGCCAGGGCCAGCGGCGGCGTTTGGGGCGGGCTGACCGCTTGCGGGTTGCCGGTACCTCGGAGGCGTGATTGGGTCCGGTGCCCACCGCGGCCGCGCGGCGGGTAAGCTCCGGTGCCGCGCCCGCATGAGCGACCCGGCGCGTATGGGCAGCATGGCGCACCCGGGTGGGTTCGCCGTGAGCAGGCCGGGACACCGTCGCGAGTGGGATCACGGGAATACGCCGAATGAGAATCTCCCGGGGAATCATGGCGCGAATGCGGCGAAGCTCGGTGAGTGCCGCGGCGGCGTCGATGGGGCGACGCGATGGATCCTTGGCCGTGAGCAGTCCAATCAGCGAGTCAACGGCGTCGGGCAGCCACGTGGCCTGGGTGCCCACACGTGGCATCGGGGCGTTGAGGTGCTGGAAGGCAACCGAAATGGGGGTTTCGCCGTGGAACGGGAGCGTGCCGGTGAGAAGCTCGAAGGCCATGATGCCGACGGCGTACAGGTCCGAGCGCGGGGTCGCGGCGTCCGACGATTCGATGAGCTCGGGCGCAAGGTAGGCAACAGTGCCGTAGGAGGCCGTGGAGGTGGTGGCCGTGCTGACGGCGCGGGCCAGCCCAAAATCTGCTACCTTCGCCTGAATGGCAGCGTGGTTCAGAGTGGAGGCAGGCGGTAGAGGCTGCTCAAGCAGGATGTTTTCCGGCTTGATATCACGGTGCACAATACCCGCGCGGTGGGCGGCGGCCAGGGCGTCCAGTACCTGGTCAAGAAGCTCCAGCACTGTACCGAGGTTGAAGGATCCAAAACGGCGCAGTTCCGAGCGCAGGTCCGGGCCCGCCATGAATTCCATGGTGAGGTAGGCGGCACTCCCATCGGGTGAGGCCCACATGCCCTGATCAAACACGCTGACCACGTGCGGATTAGACAGGCGTGCGGCCGCGCGGGCTTCGGTGCGGAATCGCGCGGTGAAAGCCGGCTGGGCGGCCAGATAGGGGTGCATCATCTTGAGGGCGACGACGCGGTCGAGGCTGGTATCGAGCGCTCGGTACACGGTGGCCATGCCGCCGCGGGCAATGCGTGCCTCAATGCGGTAGCGGCCATCCACCACGGTGCCCAGGCTCAGAGAATCCACGGGGTACCGTTCAGAGGAGGCGAGCGGCACGCACCACGCGGGTGACATAGTTTTGCGTGGCGGGCAGCGGACCGGTGGAACGGATAGAGGCGAGGCCCTGATAGTAGGCGCCCACGGCCTCATGGACCGAGGACGTGTGGCGAAGGAGGTAGCGCAGTATTGCTATACCTGCGGTGATGTTATCCGCGGGGTTGAGGGGATTGAGCTCTCGGCCCACCAGGAGGCCCGCCCACTCCGCCGCTTCCGGCCCGAGCTGCATAACGCCGATCGCGCCTGAATCTGAAACCTTCGCCGCCTCAAAACCGGATTCGATATAGGCCACACCCATGGCTAGATGCGGATTAACACCCATGATGGTGGCCGTATGGCTGACCGCATCCTGCATGTCCACCCGTGAGGGGACGGTCATCTCGCGGAGATACTCCCGAAGCTGCGTGGGAGTGAGGTGAGGGGTGAGGTGCAACCCATGGAGACGATCCGCGGTGGATGATGCCAAGGTGTCCCTCCTCTCCCGTACGTCGTGGACGGTGAGCGGCGGTGAATGCCGCTCGATCTAATCTGTGACAATTGTGCCAGGTGTGAATGCTGTACAAAGTGATGCCACGTACACAGTGTAGCCGTTTAGCAGGCGTTACCGGCTGCGTCCACTGAGCCCGTCCAGGAATGAGGCCAGCGTGCCCCGGGCCGGTTCGGGGATAGCCGTAAGCACGGAGCGCGCGGCCGCCTCGTAACGAGCGATGAGCGCTTCATGGGCGCGCTGGGCACCGCACTCGGTGATCACGCGGCGAGCGCGCTCCACCTGGGCGGTGGTGGGCTTGCTTCCGGCTAGCGCGTCAATAGCGCGCATCTGTGCGGAGGTGGCGCGCTCACGGGTGAGCGCAAGTAGCACGGTGTGTTTTCCTTCTGCCAGGTCCCCTCCGGCCGGCTTACCGGTTTCGGCCGGGTCACCGAACACCCCCAGTGCGTCGTCCTGCAGCTGGAAAGCGACGCCAAATGGGCGGGCAAAAGATTCGAGGACGTCTGTCATCTCCGTCCCCGCACCGCCAAGTAGGGCGCCCATGAGAAGAGGATCCACGGCCGAATAACCGACGGTTTTCAGGCTGATAACCTCCATGGCTTCGCGCTGTGCCGTCTCCGCGGCGCGTAACGGTTGTACTTCGGAGCGCAGATCCAGGTACTGGCCCCAACCAACGCTGGTGATCATGCGTGCGAATCGTGTCATCACCGCCGGGGCATCGGCTGCTGCCTGCGCGGCCAGGCTGACGGCGCTGCCAAGTAGTGCGTCTCCAAGCACAACGGCGGCGCTGCGTCCGAAATCTGCCGAATCTCCGCGCCATGACCGGCGCGCGTGGGTTTCTTCGAGTGCAACGTGATACGCGGGTACGCCGCGGCGTGTGGGCGAGTGATCCACCACGTCGTCGTGAATAAGCGCGGCTAACTGGAATAGTTCGACGCCGGCCGCGAGCATCGCCGCTCGCTCCTGAAGAGAGGCGGTAGGTACGGGCTCCGCGGCGAGCATGCCGGCACGGACCAGCCGGGCGCGGGTGCGCTTTCCGCCTCGCATTAACGCGCGTGCCGGATTGAATCCCTCGCGGGTGGCGGACGGTAATTGCACTCCGGTGTCAACGTAGGCGAGTGCGCGGCTAATATGCTCCGTGACCGCCTCAAGAAACGCATCAATGGCCATAAATGGAGTCTACCGGGCAGTTTCCCGGCTGCTCGCCGCGTCCCGAGGTAGTCAGGTGTTATGAGCATCCACAGGCGGCTCGGATTCGGCGTATGGAACCGGTGGTCCGCGCTGGACTATGCCCATGAACACAATTACTTTGTACTCGCCGGAGGAAGCGCTCGCCGTTATCCCGCATCTCCTGGGTTTTGTGCCCACGCACCACGCTGTTGTATTGGGGATTGATTCAACACCGCCTGCCTGCAGCGGTCTACCCGATGGAGCCTGCCCGATTCTCACCGTGGACCTCGCTACCGGGCCGCTCACCGAGGAGCGTGCGCGTGCGTTGGCCGCCACTCTACTGGCGTGCGGGGTACGCCGCGCTGTACTCGCCGTCTATTCAGATGACGCCGAACTCCAGGTGGCGCGTGACGGTTCCGAATACGTGGGGGCAGCGGAGATCCTGTGGGAGGCGCTGGAGGAACGATGGGGTGAGGCTGCGGAACTGTTTCTTTACTTTGCTGATCCGCGAGGATTCATGAGTGTGAGCGGGCAGCTGCGGCCCTGGAACGAGTTACAGGGGAGCCTTGCTGCCGCGCAATTCGTCTACGAGGGATCGGCACCCACCGAGACGCCACCGGAGATGGCAATCATTCCCCAATCACCCGCGCTGCGTGACGCGGCTGAGCACGTGCGTGCCATGTGGCACATGCGAGAAGCGGCTGCGGACGATGCGGAAACAATGAGTAGCGGCGAGGATACCGGTGGCAAGCCAAGCACAATGACAGCGGGTGCCGCGTGTGATACCCACGGGGCGGGTGACATGCTCACCGGAACCGTGGGCAGGCTTCTTCATCGCCGTGGCGACAGTGCACTGACCGCCGCCGAGGCCGGTGCGTTGGCGGCGGTCATCGATCAGGTGCCTCTTCGGGACGCGCTACTGGCGTGGGCGCTCGCGGAAGTGCCGTTGGGCATGCCGCTCCGGCCCGAGGAAATAATGGGGTTGAAGATGCCACATGTGGTGCGGGCGGATAATGTGCGATTGCTTCTTGAGGCCGTTGCCGCTTATGTTCCAACAGCCCCGGTTCTAGCTACGTCGGCCTATCTTGCCTGGTGGCTGGGTATGAACTCGGTGGCGGCGGCGCGGGTGCAGTCCGCGTGCGAGATCGATCCTGGTTACACGCTCACCAGGCTCCTAAGCGAGGCGCTCGACGCAAGCGTGCTACCACCGTGGATGACGGCGTCGGAGATGGTGGACAACTGATTTTAGGGTTTCTCTCACATATTGCCGGGAACAATTTCGCGTGCTATCTCGTTTAGTCTCTGTATTTGCGCCGGTGTGTGTCCGGCGTGTGTCAAGCGGAAAGGGTTCACGTGGCCAGTCAGCGAGCCAGCGCACAGGAGCAGGAAGTCGTAGCAGACGAGGCGGCACCGCAGAAGAAAACCGCCAAGCGTAAGGCCACGAAGTCCGCCGCGGCGAAGGCGCCTGCGAAGAAGCGCACTACCAAGGCTTCGACAGCTAAGGGGTCCAAGAAAAAGTCCGTGAAGTCCGCCTCCAAGGCATCGAAGGAGGCCGCGGTCAAGGATGAGCATGCCCCGGAACCGGACAAACTGGACGAGGACCTCATGGCGGAGGACATGGACGAGGATGTGGATCTCACCGAGGATCTAGACCTTGACGATGATGCCTCTGACACCGTAGATGATGCTGACGAATCCGATGATGACGCCTCTGAGGATGAAGAAACAGAGGAAGATTCGGAAGAAAAAAACGAAGCCAAAGACGAGAAGCCAAAGAGCCGGGCAAAGGGCAGCTTCACGGTGAAGGATTCGGATAGCTCGGATGAACCGGCTGTCCGTGTACACACCGCCGGTGCCACCGCGGATCCGGTGAAGGACTACCTCAAGCAGATTGGCCGCGTGCCGTTGCTCAATGCGGCCGAGGAAGTGGAGCTTTCCAAGCGTATCGAGGCCGGGCTTTACGCGCAGTACCTGCTGGATCATCCGGATGCGGATTATGAAGAACAGGATCGCAAGCGCAAGCGCGATCTACGTGTCATCTCACGTGATGGCCACAACGCTAAAAATCACCTTCTAGAGGCAAATCTCCGCCTGGTGGTGTCTCTCGCCAAGCGGTACACGGGGCGCGGCATGCTGTTCCTGGATCTTATTCAGGAGGGCAACCTCGGCCTGGTGCGCGCGGTAGAGAAGTTTGACTACACGAAGGGCTTCAAGTTCTCTACCTACGCCACGTGGTGGATTCGGCAGGCCATCACCCGCGCCATGGCGGATCAGTCCCGCACCATCCGCATTCCCGTGCACATGGTGGAGGTGATTAACAAGCTGGCGCGCGTGCAACGGCAGATGCTTCAGGATCTGGGCCGCGAACCCACCACCGAGGAACTAGCTAACGAGCTGGATATGACGGAAGAACGCGTGGTGGAGGTACAGCGCTACGGCCGCGAGCCGATCTCGCTGCACACGCCGCTGGGCGAGGATGGCGATTCAGAATTCGGCGATCTCATCGAGGATTCTGAGGCTGTTCACCCCGCGGATGCGGTGGGATTCACCATGCTGCAGGAGCAGCTTCATCAGGTACTCGATACGCTCTCGGAGCGTGAGGCCGGTGTGGTGTCCATGCGCTTCGGTTTGACGGATGGCCAGCCCAAGACACTTGATGAGATAGGCCGCGTGTACGGCGTGACGCGCGAGCGTATTCGCCAGATTGAATCGAAGACGATGTCCAAGCTGCGTCACCCGAGCCGTTCCCAGGTACTTCGCGACTATCTCGAGTAGTCGGAGTAGATAGAGCGCGCAGTAGTTTGGGGGGGCGTCCGGTCTGTGGCCGGACGCCCCTTTGCCGTGGCTGGGACGCCTTGAATGAGACGCGCTAGAAGAGTGGATCCGGCCAGGGCACGTAGGCGGCGGCTTTCAGGGCCGGCATCCAGCTGCGCGGGTAGACGGGCGCACCATCGCGCGTGCGGGCCTCCTCGGCGAAGCGTACGCCGCCAGCTTCCCGTTCCATGTACACCCGTAGGAGCCCGGCGGCTGCTCGTGCATCGCCGAGTGCGCGGTGGTGCGTGGGCAGTGGTATGCCGGCACGCGCGGTGGCGGCCACCAGAGAATGCCTTCCCTCCGGCAGGTAGATGCGCGACTGCTCCAACGTGTCCACCGTGGCGGCCGCGGGAATACGAAGCGGGAAACTTGCTCGCCCGAATGCCGCGTTCAGGAAGCCCACGTCAAAGGGTGCGTTGTGCGCCACGATCGCCCGGCCGCGCAGTAACGGCACCAGTGCGGGCAGAATCTCGGTGAAGGAGGGCGCGGTGGCGACGTCGTTATCCGTGATGCCATGAACAAACGTGGCACCGACGGGGCGCCCCGGGTTCACCAGGGTGGACCACTGCTCAAGTTCGCGGCATTGCTCATCCAGTACCACCACGCCGATCTCAATAATGCGGTCGGAGCTGGGGGAGAGCCCGGTGGTTTCCAAATCAATGGCCGCGAATCCATGCATGCGCCCAACCCTAGCGCTGGTGGCGAACACAATGCGGACATCACGGAATACGGGTGAGACTTCATGCTTTGATATAGGCGTGAGTACTTCAGCAACCATTGAAATGAGGCCCCTGACGGCGGAGGACCGCTGTGACGCATGCGGTGCACAGGCCTATGTGCGCGTAGTCATGCCCTACGGCGAATTTCTATTCTGCGGGCATCACGCCAATCAGCATCTGGAGAAGCTGCGGGAGGGCGCGGTGCGTATCCAGGACGAACGCGACCGTATCGATTAGAGGTACAGCGCGGAGGCGGGTGCCACGCGGTACCCGCCTTTTGTGTGCTCGCGATCCGGGCATCGCCGTTTTCGCGCCGGGCAGGATAGTACGCCTGCGTAGTTGTCCGGTGCCCCTGACTTCGCCACACCTCGTCGGTCCTCGCACAGACGTTCGATACCATGTACGGCGTGTCAACCAGCGAAGAATACTCAGCTCGTCATCTCCAGGTGCTCGGCGGCCTCGACGCCGTTCGCAAGCGCCCCGGCATGTACATCGGCACAACGGATTCTCGTGGCCTCATGCATTGCCTGTGGGAAATCATCGATAACGCGGTCGATGAGGCGCTCGAGGGCTTCGCTCATAACATCAGGGTGATTCTGTACGGGGACGGTTCCGTCGCTGTGCACGACGACGGTCGCGGCGTGCCCGTAGACACCGTGCCGGGCGTGGGACTCTCCGGCGTGGAGGTGGTGTACACGCGCCTCCACGCCGGAGGAAAATTCGGCAGTGGTTCCTACTCCGCGTCCGGCGGACTCCACGGCGTGGGTGCGTCCGTGGTGAACGCGCTCTCAGCCCGGATGGATGTCCAGGTGGACCGGGGTGGAAAGACCTATCAAATGCAATTTCGCCGCGGTGAGCCGGGCGTGTACAGCGATGGGCAAAAGCAACCATCCCCGGAAAATCCATTTAAGGCATTTACGGACGGGAGCGAACTCGCCATCGTTGGGAAAACGGCCAAGAAAAAGACAGGCACGCGGGTGCGCTACTGGGCGGACCCGGAGATTTTCCTCTCCACCGCCGAGTTCTCCTACGAGGAACTAATCGAGCGCGTACGGCAGACCGCATTTCTCATCCCTGACCTGAGCATCGTGGTGGAGGATCACCGTGCCGAGGCCGTAGGGGAAGATGGCAACCCGGTCACGCAGGAATTCCGCTACGAGGGTGGCACCAAGGATTTTGTGGACTTTCTGGCCGCGGATCGGGCGGTGACGGACACCATCCGTATTTCGGGGGAGGGCACCTACGAAGAAAAAGCACAGGTGCTGGATAAAAAGTCGGGGCACCTGCGGGCAAAGAGCGTGGAACGTACGGCTACCGTGGACGTGGCGCTGCGCTGGGGCACCGGTTATGAGACGCGGGTGGAGAGTTTTGTCAATATTATTCGTACTCCCGAAGGAGGCACCCACCAGACGGGATTCGAGCAGGGACTACTCAAGGCCATGCGCGCGCTGGTGGATAAGAACTCTCGCAAACTGAAGATCACCAGCCGTGACGTGCGCATCGAGAAGGACGACGTGCTGGCCGGGCTCACCGCCGTCGTCACCGTGCGCATGGCGGAACCTCAATTTGAGGGCCAAACCAAGGAGGTACTGGGGACGGCGCCCATCCGCCAGATTGTGTCCACCATGGTGACCGAGCAGCTCACGGAAGTGCTGGGTTCCTCCAAGCGTGATCAGAAAACAGAAACAAATCGGCTGCTGGAAAAGGTGGTCGCGGAAATGCGGGTGCGCGTATCGGCCCGTATGCATAAGGAAATCTCGCGCCGCAAGAACGCGCTGGAAAGCTCCGCGATGCCGGCAAAGCTGGCGGATTGCCGCTCCGAGGACGTGGAAAACGCCGAACTGTTCATTGTGGAGGGCGACTCCGCGCTCGGTACGGCGAAGCTAGCCCGCGACAGCGAGTTTCAGGCGCTCCTCCCGATTCGCGGGAAAATCCTCAACGTGCAGAAGGCATCACCGGCGGAGATTCTGCGTAATGCGGAGGTGTCCGCCATTATTCAGGTGATCGGTGCCGGCTCGGGGCGCACCTTCAACGTGGATAATGCGCGCTACGGCAAGGTCATCATGATGACGGATGCGGACGTGGACGGTGCGCACATTCGCACCCTGCTGCTCACGCTGTTCTTCCGGTACATGCGCCCACTCATCGAAGAGGGCCGCGTCTATGCCGCCGTGCCGCCGCTCCACCGGATCGAGGTGGCCGGCTCGGGCGGAAAGAAAGGCCGCTACATCTACACCTACTCGGAAGCTCAGCTCCATCAGGAGATCCGTAAGCTGGAGCGGGCCGGGAAACGTTACAAGGAGCCCATCCAGCGCTACAAGGGCCTGGGGGAGATGGACGCGCAGCAGCTGGCCGAAACCACCATGGATCGGGATAAGCGGACGCTGCGGCGTATCGACATCGAAGATGAGGCGGCGCTGCGCGAGGCCGAGAGCGTATTCGACGTGCTCATGGGAAGCGAGGTGGCGCCGCGCCGCCAGTTCATCGTGGATGGCGCGGACGATATCTCCATGGATGCCATCGACGCGTAGGGGTACGTTAGTTACGATCAGTATCCACGAATGAGATAGGGCGTACCGTGCGAAGTAGTGGTGCCGAGGCTCGCTGGTGGTGGAGCAAGATAGGGCTGCAGGTGGGGTTGGCCTTTGCGTTCTTCGTGCTCCTTCTGTCGGTGGGTTACATACCGACATTGGTAGCCTCTGCGTGGAAGCTCTTGTTATCAGAGTCCTCAGATGGCGAGGCCTTGCGCGGTATTTCTCTCGAAGACGCGCTAGAACCCGTCGCATTCGAGATGACCAACTGGTGGGATGTCACGGTCGGAATACTCGCGATAGTAGTTGTTCTGATTAGCGTGGAACGTATCGCCAAGTGGGCGCAGGGCCAACGAAATCGATTGAAAGAGTTCAGGGCGCGAGTCGTACACGTATTTCAAAAGGTCGATTCAGGCGAAAAATGTAGTCCTGAGGTTGTTCGCGTACTCGGGAATGAGTCGTACGTCATGCACTTGCTCAAGCCGGAAAATGACGGAGGAGGGGCTCACGTGAGCCCCTTTCAACGTCAAACAGAGAGCATAATTTCCGATTTCGAATCAGAAAGCAGCGAAGAGCGCGTGGCCCGTGGCACTCTGTATGCTCTTTTTCCTGGCGCCGCCATAATGGCAGGAGCGGGGCTCACATCGCTTGTATATGCCAGCCTCAGCGACTCGCAGGCCGTTAAGGGAACCATCCTTTGGGTTGTGGCAATTCTTGCGGTGGACCTGTCTCCAGTAGCCCTCGCCGCCTCGCAGGGATGGGAGGACAGCGCGTCACGAGCACTATCTGCGTTCCGTTGCGTCACAAATTGGAGCGTGTTGAGCTGGGAGTACCGTCACTCTGCTGGAAGTGGCGGTGAGGGGAAGAATCTTCAGCTGAGTGATGCAACGGGTACGTGGCGCCGTTACTGGCCGAGTTTGTTGCTGCTTGCGGCCATGATAATCCTACCGGTCGGTTGTATAGCTCTTTGGAAGCCAGCCCCCGATGCGTCGATCTCTGGAGGTTCGATCGCTGGGTACTTGGTCATCACAATCGGCATGGCCATCATACAGGCGGCTTTTACTCAGAGGATTGGTTGGGAGCGCGGCGAATCACTTCTCAACCTGATTGACGAATACAAGGTCATCTCAGGGCCAGGCGGTGAGTGGTCGCAGAATGGCGGAAACGGAGCAGAAGCCTGCCGGCCGAGATGGTCCCGGGGAACGCCCTGGATGATTTGGGCCATTCTGTGTGCGATTTATACTACGCTTTTCGTTAGTATTTCATTTTTGGCGTGGAACTGGCCGTGGGGGATCCTTCCTGCAATCATATTCTTGGTCGTTGAGGTGGCACTTGTGGTCTGGTACGGCGCACTTTGGCGGCTACCGAAAAAGCCGCTGACAACGTGGGACGACATACGGGATGCAAAACTGCCGAGTCAACTCTGGAACTTCGTTGAGAGAGGTGGCCGGCGGCGGGCCCGGCGGGCATTTAATACCCTTCTCCGTGTGATTGACGTGGAGCAAACGCATGCTGAATCCTCGCGAAACGTGGACACCAAATTGACTCCTACCGCTCAGGCATCAGACAGCCCGAGTACGTCCACACCGTCGCAGCATCAGCCGAAGATAGCAAGTTTTGGCTGGGGTATAGCCGTCGCCCTTACGCGGATGCCCGGTGGGTGGCCTAGATTCCACCTGGCGACGTCCTCGACGAAGAGTCACCCAGACCAGGGCAAGTAACCCACCTCTCAGCCTAGTGATACCACCCCTCAATGTAGCGACACCCGCCCGCAAAGTCCTCAGATCCGCCCGAAAACCGAGATATTGCTACGGCTTCCCGCGCGACTACGCTGAGACCATGGCTGAACAGATTACTAATAACCGCGATTCGCTCCGGGAGGACTTTTCGGGTCTGGACCCGAACAAGACGGTTGCGCTACAGCTCTCGCACCGTACCATTCGCCGCTTCACGGACGAGGCGCTCACGAACCGTGAGGTGGAGACGCTCCTGGAAGTAGCCCGTCATACGGCCACGTCCAGCTTCTATCAGCAGTGCACGATCATTCGCGTCCTCAACCCCGCCATTCGTCACGAGATTTATGAGGCCTCCGGCCAGCCTTACGTGGATGGCACCGCCGGCCAGCTGTGGATATTCGTTGCCGATGTCCACCGCGACGCCCAGATCCGTAAGGAGGCTGGCCAAGGTCCGGAGGCTACCGAACTTGCCTCCACCTTCTTCGCCGCCGTCAAGGATTCCCTCCTGGCCGCGCAGAACGTAGTGGTGGCCGCCGAGTCCATGGACCTCGGTACCGTTTACCTCGGCTCCATTGCGGGGGATTACCGTCGCGTCATCCGCGCACTCAAACTGCCGCGCCAAACCTTCCCGGTCCTCGGCCTCCTCATCGGCCACCCGGCCCAGGCGCCCCAGTACAAGCCGCGCCTCCCACTGAACGTCACAGTCGGCGTCGACGAGTACCCCGCATTCTCCAACGTTACCGAGGCGCTACGTGAGTACGACGACGTCGTCGCCCAGTACTACGACCTCCGGGACGAGAACCGCAGGGTAGATAAATTCACCGCGCAAATCGCTCGAAAAATGGGTGTGAGCCGCAGCGAAACGGCGCCGCTCCTTGCGGTCATTAAGGAGCAGGGACTGGCACTGCGCGACGAGTAAGGCACGGCGGCTGCTGCGCCGGCGGTCGTGGAGCCCGCGTCACCTGCATAATCCGCGGCTCCACGAAACCAGATAAAAATGGCGGACCCGCAATCGCGAGTCCGCCATTCAGCGTCGGCCAGATCGGCCTGGGTGGATCGGCGCGCCGACCACCCAGAGTTCCTACAGCACTTTGGACAGGAACGCCTGCGTGCGCTCCTCGGTGGGGGAGCCGAAAATCTGCTCCGGGGAGCCCTGCTCCAGAATGCCGCCCCCGTCCATGAACAGGATGCGATCCGAGGTTTCGCGGGCGAATCCCATCTCGTGGGTCACCAGAATCATGGTCATGCCGCGCAGTGCGAGGTCACGAATCACATCCAGCACATCGCCCACCATTTCGGGGTCGAGCGCGGAGGTGGCCTCGTCGAACAGCATGATGTCCGGCTTCATGGCCAGGGCTCGGGCGATCGCTACACGCTGCTTCTGACCACCGGAAAGCTCCGTGGGCCGCGAATTCGCGCGCTCGGCCAGGTGCACACGGTCGAGCAGCTGGAGTGCCAGCTTCTCGGCTTCGGGCTTGGACATGAGTCCCAGCACAGTGGGCGCCATGGTCACGTTCTCCAGCACCGTCTTGTTGGGGAACAGATTGAAGTGCTGGAACACCATGCCAATGCGGCGTCGCAGCTTATTAAGGGACTTCTTGTCCCCGGTGATCAGCCGGTCGCGGAACTTAATGGTGCCGGAGGTGGGGGTTTCCAGCCGGGTGATGGAGCGCAGGAAGGTGGACTTGCCGGCACCGGAGGGGCCGATGATGGAGACCACTTCGCCCTCGTGAACATCTACGGAGAGGCCCTTGAGCACGTGGGTGTGCCCATAGTTCTTGTGGAGGTCCTTGACGGAGAGAATGACCGGCCGCTCATGGACCGGAATGGAAAGATCTACATCCGCGTTGGTGCGGAGAATATCGGTGGCACTCACTTGTTGAACCTCCTATCGAGAATATTGGACAGCCACGTCAGGAGCATGATCACGATGAAGTAGAGAACGCCCACAATGATCCACATCTCGAAGGAGCGGAAGTTGCGGGCAATGATCTGCTGCCCCTGATAGGTGAGTTCTGCCAGGCCCAACACCGCCAGGAGGGAGGTGTCCTTGAGGGTGATGATGAACTGATTAATAGCGGAGGGCGTGGCGATCTTAATCGCCTGCGGCACCACCACATGGGTCATGGATTGCAGCCAGCTCATACCGAGCGACCGCGCCGCTTCCATCTGGCCCGGATCCACCGAGTCAATACCGCCGCGCACAATTTCCGTCATGTATGCGCCGGCATTAAGCGCCAGGGTAATAACGCCCGCCCAGAACACCGGAATGTTTTGTCCGGTGACGGCGGGAACACCGAAGTAGAAGAAGAACGCCTGCACTAGCACAGGGGTGCCGCGGAAGATATTGACGTAAATAGCGGCGAGTGCCTTGAGAACACGATTGTGGGACACCCGGAAGAAGCCGAACAGGACGCCCAGTGCGGTGGCGATGGCCAGCGCGATGGCGGCGACCGCCACGGTGATACCTAGGCCGCGTAGCAGGCTGGGAAGTGAACTGGACAGTAGGCCCCAGAAGGACGTGTTGGCCTCGGACGCATCACTACTCAGATACTTATCAATAATCTGCTGGTAGGTGCCATCCGCCTTCATCGAGGCAAGTGCATCATTAAATGCGTTGAGATAGTCCGCGTGTGTGCCCTTGAGTACGGCCGTACCGTACTGTGCGCCGGATTCCTTGGGGGTGACCACCTTGAGGCCATTGCCCTGCTTAATCCCGTAGGCCAGCACCGGATAATCATCAAATACGGCGGCTGCGTGGCCCGCGTTCACCTCGGAGTACATGGTATCCGCCTGTGCCAGTGCCTTGACGGTAAACCCGTATTTATCGGCAATGGACTGCGCGAATGCGAGTCCTTCGGCGCCCGTCTTGGCTACTACCGTTTGGCCGCGGAGATCCTCATAGGAGGTGATGTCATTATTGTTGGCCCGCACGGCCATCTGGACCCCGGAATCGAAATACGGGTCCGAAAAATCAAAGACTTTCTTGCGCTCATCCGTGATGGACATGCCGGATAGCACCGCGTCGGCCTGTCCGGACTGTACGGCCTGGAGAGCGGCGTCAAACCCAACCGCCCGGATGGTGACCGTGAAACCTTCGCGCTTGGCGGCCTCGTTAATGAGGTCAATATCGATGCCCGTGAGTTCACCGGCGGTATCCCGGTACTCGAACGGGGCGAAGGTGGTGTCCGTTGCAATAACAAAAGATTTGCCCCTTGCGCTGTCCGAGCCTGAACTACCGGCTGCGAATGCACTTGGGGCATTAGTAAACATGCTGATCATGAGTGCCATCAGCGTGATGACCAGGAGCGCGAAGCGCCATCCCATGATCTTTGACGCGCCAAATCCTCGCATCATCGTCCTTTCTACTGGTCTCGACTGGCGGCCGGATGGCCGTAGTTTTCCGGCTCCCGGAAGGCGATAGCGCCACGTGGGGCGGAGAGTCGGTCCCTTGGAACCGTATGGGGAGAGAATACTCGGCCGAGCTTGAACGTCAACGGTCCTACCATCATGCGAAAAGCCTGGAGTGCACCTGGTGAGACGATGTAGGGGACGGAGCGCGGCGGACAGGTTGGCGGCGCGGCGCGGTTTTTCCCGGGACGATGCCGCCTACCCGCGTTCGTCGTGCGAATCTCACTGTGGTGTGCGGAACGTGGTGCGAGGGAACGGCCGAACACTATCCGATGGCGGCTATGGGTGCCTCCACCTCCGTACCGCTCGCATCACGCTTCTCCACCGGCTCCGGTAGGGGCACCGCTCGTCCCGACGCGCTCACCGCCCGCAGCGGCTCCATCCCCACGTAGGCGAGTTGCAGCATGTCCTCGCCCTTCAGGAAACGCTGGCAGCGCACGCCACCGGTGGCACGTCCCTTGGCCGGGAAACGGTCCAGCGGGGTCACCTTCGCGCTACCGGATGCCGTGCCGGGTAGGGCGCCCGAGGCGGCGGCAACCGTGGCCACAAGGGCTGCGCTCACATCCTCATTGCGCACCACCCCGAGTGCAATGACATGCGCGTCGGCAGCCAGCTTCATTCCGGCAATACCGCGGCCTGTGCGGCCCTGTGGGCGAACGGCGGAGGCTTCAAAGCGCAGCAGTTGTGCGGTGTTTGTGACCAGTACCAGTTGGCTGGCATCCGGTGCCGGTGCAGCACCGATCACTCGATCCCCATCCTGAAGCGTGATGATCTCCCAGGAATCCTTGTCCGGGTGGGCTGCCTGCAGGCGCTTAATCCGGCCCTGCGCCGTGGCGATGGCCAACGGTGGTGCCTCCTCGCCCAACGGCACCAGGGTGAGCGGCACTTCTCCGTTCCCGAACAGAGCGAGTTCGCCAATGGGCGAGCCACCCGCCAACGACGGCGCGCCTGCTGAATCAGGAATGGTGGGAAGCGAGACGACGTCGACGGCGTACACCGTTCCCGCATCGGTCAGTACCCCCACGCGTCCGCGCGCGGTGGCAGGTACCGCGGCAACAACGGCGTCGTGAAGTATGCGGGGACCAGTACGGACCGGTCGCTCACCGCTTTCCGTGCGCGCCACCAGGCCGGTGCCGGAAAGCAGCACCCACGTGGGGTCGTCGGCAATCTCGAGAGGGGCGGCGGGGGCGGCGCCATCGGACGCAAGGAGGACCGTGCGCCGCGGCGTGCCGTAAGTACGCGCCACCTCGGTCATCTCGTCAGCCACCACGCGGTGCAGGTGCGCTTCACTCCCAAGAATGTCCGTGAGCTCGGAAATGGTCGCGTTCAGCTCATCCCTGCGCTGCTCGAGCTCCAGCTGAGAGTACCGGGTGAGCCGGCGCAGACGTAGTTCAAGAATGTAATCCGCTTGCGCCTCGTCCAGATCGAAGACGGCCATGAGGCGGGTGCGGGCGGCCGCCGTGTCCTCGGAGGACCGGATAACGGCGATCACCTCGTCGATATTGAGCACGGCGGTGAGGAGGCCCTCCACCAGGTGGAGATCATCCTGCGCCTTCTTCAGGCGGAATTCGGAGCGGCGCCGCACCACGGTGATGCGATGATCCACCCACACACGTAGTAGTGCTTTGAGGCCGAGGGTTTGCGGCTGGCCATCAACGAGTGCCACATTGTTAATACCGAAGGATTCTTCAAGCGGGGTGTGCCTGTAGAGCTGGGCAAGCACGGCCTCCGGGTTGAAGCCGTTCTTCACCTCCACCACCAGGCGCATGCCGTGGTGGCGGTCGGTAAGATTTTGCACCCCCGAGACGCCCTTCACCTTCTTGGACTGCACCGCATCCTTGAGCTTGGCAATCACCTTCTCCGGGCCCACCAGGTAGGGGAGTTCGGTGAAGACGATGCCGCGCTTGCGAGCGCTCACCTTCTCGATCGACGCCGTGGCCCGTGTACGGAAAATCCCGCGGCCCGTTTCATAGGCGTCCCGAATACCGTCCAGCCCCACGATCTTCCCGCCCTCGGGGAGATCCGGGCCGGGGACAAAGCGCATGAGATCATCCAGGGTGGCATCGGGGTGGGCAAGCAGATACTTGGCTGCATTCACCACCTCCACCAGATTGTGGGGCGGAATATTCGTGGCCATGCCCACGGCAATACCCGAGGAGCCATTAACCAGCAGGTTGGGAATGGCCGCTGGCAGTACCGAGGGTTGCTCCAGCGTGTTGTCATAATTCGGCACCATGTCCACGGTGTCCTCGTCAATTGAGGCGAGCATGGGCAGGGCGGCGGGGGCCAGGCGCGCTTCCGTGTAGCGCGAGGCGGCCGGACCATCATCGAGCGAGCCGAAATTGCCGTGTCCATCCACCAGCGGCAGGCGCATCGTGAACGGTTGAGCCAGACGCACGGTGGCCTCATAAATGGCCGAATCGCCGTGTGGGTGCAGCTTCCCCATCACCTCACCCACCACGCGGGAGGATTTGACATGCGGCTTGTCGGGGCGCAGCCCCATCTCACCCATCTGGTAGAGGATGCGCCGCTGAACGGGCTTGAGGCCGTCCCGCGCATCCGGGAGCGCACGCGCGTAGATCACCGAGTAGGAGTACTCGAGGAAGGAGGTGCGCATCTCCGTGGACACGTTGACGTCAACGATGTGTTCTGAAACGGAAGCCATGCCCCCTAGTATCGCGGAATCTGCGGCCGCGGTGGGTGATACGAACCGCGGTAGGCTCGCCTCATGTCCATTTTTTCAAAGGCTTCAGACTTCGTGCCCGTGCTCCCGGCGAACCTTCGCGGCGTGCTGGGGGCGTGCCTGGACGCCGTGGGGATTTCCACCGCTAGCGGGGGATCCACCGGCGGCGAGGACCGTGCCGTACTGGGGATCCCGGCTGCCAAGCGCGTCTGCCTGGTCCTGGTGGACGGTCTAGGCGCCCTCAATCTTGCCGAGCGGCTTTCCTACGCCGCTCACCTGCGCGCCTGGGACCGTCACGTGATCTCCACGATTGCTCCCTCCACCACGGCTGCCGCGCTCACTGCCCTAGGCACCGGTGAGCGCCCGGGGCAGACGGCCATGCTCTCCTACGCGCTGCGGTCCCCGGCCACCGGGCGAAGCTTCTCACTGCTCAAATGGAAGCAGGCCGGGATGAGACCGGAGGAGTGGCAGCGGGTTCCTACGTTGTTCGAGCAGGCGGCAAGCCGGGTTGCCGATGGCCCGGCCACTGAACACAACGATGGGATGGCCCGTGAGGTAGCGACGTGGGCACAGGACAATATGGACGAGCCCCCGGTGGCCGTGGTACAGGATCCAGCCTTCTTCGCCTCCGGCCTCACGCGCGCCAGCCAGCGGGGCGCCTCGCACCTGGGCGGGAAAACGCTTGCTGAGCGCGTGGACCGTGCCGCCGCGTTTCTCCGGACGGGCCGGCTCGCATATCTCTACTGGGACATGGTGGATCACGCCGGTCACGGACACGGCTGGCGCAGCGAGGAATGGGCCGCGCGCCTTGAGGAGCTCGATTCAGGACTTGGCCGCCTCGAACGTGCCCTGCCCACCGGCACCCTGATCGTGCTCACCGCGGACCACGGCATGATTGACGTGACCTCGCGCTATGACATCGCCTCCCTGCCCGAGCTACGCGAAGGCGTGGACCTTGTCTCGGGAGAGGAACGCTGCCGTCACCTCTACACCCGCGATCCGGAAGGCGTACGCGAGCGGTGGCAAAACGTTCTGGGCGACGACGCCGTTGTGGTCACCAAGCAGGAGGCTGCCGCGAGTGGAATCTATGGGGAAATGAGCGAGTGGGCGCTCGCGGTGTGCGGGGATGTCATTTCATTCCAGCGTGGCTGCGTGGCCGTGTCCGATTCCCGCGAGCGGGGTGCAAACCGCCCCTTCATGAAGGGCGTGCACGGCTCACTGACGGAAGCGGAGATGCGCATCCCCCTGGTGCTACATGAGGTGGGGCGCTAGTCCTTCTTGCCGAAGACGATCTCATCCCAGCTGGGCATGGTGGGGCGGTCCTTCCGGCGTCGCGAGGCCTTTTTCTTGGGTTCGGGAGCGGGTTCGGCTGCCTTTGGAGTCGAACTCGGCTCGGTTGAAGAGGCCGGCTGGTCCGCCGTGGTCGGCGTCGCAGCATCCGCGGCATTTGTGCCGTCGGCCGGGCGCGCCTCCATTGCCGTGCGCTGATCGGCACGCTCCAAAACACCAAGCTCTTTCAGCAGGCTGCGCTGGCCGGGCGTGTCCGGGGCCCGGAGCGGGAGCACGCGTGCCGTCGGACCATCCGCGGGGGTGTCCGCGGCAGGATGGGCGCCGTCGAACCCGGGGGCGGGAACGTCATTGTCCTCATCCGGCATGGGGCGGAATTTGCCGCGCTGGGAATCAAGTGAGGATAGGACCGCGTCAATGGAGGGCACGCCGCCTAGATTCTCCGCCGGTGGCGTGTTGACCGGACGCCAGGGGGCGGCGTCGTGCTCAAGGGATGATTCGGAGAGCCATGCGGCCTCATCGTTGAGGGCTTCGACGGTGCGCGCCTCCATATCCACGCTCCAGCGGGCCCTGTGCGGGTTCCCGTCCACCTCGAAACCGGCGGTGAGCTCCCACGGATGGCCATGTGTGCGCGTGGCATCCCACACGACGCTGCGCGCCGGGACCCCGCGTCCCACCAGGCGGGACGTCACCAGTTCTTCAAGTGTGAAGGCGCCGGTATCCTGGCTCACCGGGAAGCGGCGGGCCTGCTGGGCCGTGTAGGCGCGCTCCACCTCGATTGGATGAGCAAGGGCTGCAATACGGGAGGCCGGCGTTGCGGCCAGCTCCGATACTTCATCAACCGTCTTGCCCTGCCGGATGAGCGCCTGGATTTCCCTGGGTGCCATTTGATGGGCCGGCTTGGTGGCAATCTCCTTGGGATCCCGATCACGGCGTAGGAGGGCGCGCAGATCATCGGTGACGGGCAGGGAGTAGCGGTTGCCCTCCGCATCATTGAGGGTGATGTGTTCCCCGTCTGATTGCAGGCCCAATAGCTCCAGAGACTTCATGGCAACCTTTCTCCGCTTGGTGGCTACATCGTAGCCGCCCTGCCAGGTCGGTGCGAAATGCCGCTCTTGACAGGTGGAATCCGCTTGCTACACTAGCCGCGCGTTCAGGAGCGCGAGCGGGAACATCTTAGTTCCTTCCGCGTTGTCTTGATGAGCCATAGGGGGATCGGACCCACAAGAGGAGCAGAGATGGCAACTGATTACGATGCCCCGCGTAAGCGGGATGACGACATCCGCGAGGATTCACTGAAGGCCCTGGGCGCGCGTTCCGAGGACCAGTCTGGAAACGTTGACGAGGATGAGGTAGAAGCGGCGGAAGGTTTTGAGCTGCCCGGCGCGGACCTGTCCAATGTTGAATTAGCCGTCAACGTGGTGCCGGCACAGGACGACGAATTTACGTGCTCCCAGTGTTTCTTGGTGCACCATGCTTCACAGCTGGATCACTACGAGAACGGGTTACCCGTTTGCCAGGACTGCGCGGCTTAACGAAGAAGGGCGCCTCGGGCGCCTTTCTTTATGCCCGGTGGTGTTTTTGCGCCCGGCGGTGCGGGTGATTGTGCGGGTGTTCACGTCGTCCGGTGTGCTCGCCGCCGGTTCGGGTGCCTGTCACAATCGCCCCGGCGCGAGCGGATGAAAAGCAGGTAGCCTGGGACGGACAAAGGAGCAAGCACCATGGGACTGTTTTGGCATAGGAAGCACAAGGACGCGACGGAAGGCACGCCTGAGGCGCCACAGGATGTGGTTTCCGAGCCGGCGGAGGGCGAGGATATTGCGGCGGGCGGCGTGGCCCCCGCTGCATCTACCGGCTATACGCGCGGTCAGGATGGCCTGGGTCCTTATGATGCGGATTCGGATGATGTTCCCGAGGCGCGCCGGATCGACGCGGGTGCGCTCCAGCTCCCGTATGTGGAGGAGGCTCGCATCCAGTTTTCGGTGATGCAGCAGCAGGGCACCGTGATGGGCGTCGTGTACTCCAAGGGCGGTACCTCCGTCCAGCTCCAGGTATTCGCGGCGCCAAAATCGCACGGAATCTGGGATGAGATTCGCCCCGCCGTCATCACGTCAATTGTTTCCCAGCACGGCCACTTCGATGAGGTGGACGGTCACTACGGCAAAGAAGTGGATGCCTCTATGGTGGGTCCCTCCAAGGGGGTGCGTGTCCCCGTGCGTTTCATCGGTATTGATGGCCCCCGCTGGCTACTGCGGGCGGCCATGACCGGGGCGGGAGCACAGGGTGCCCAGGATGGCATTGATTTTCTCCACGAAATCCTGGACAACCTGGTGGTAAGCCGAGGGCAAACCCCGCATCCGCCGCGTGAACTGCTTCCGCTGCGCCTTCCCCAACCGGACCGGACTGCACCACGGCCGGAGCGCCCCTCCATCGAGCTGCCCAAGCGCGGCCCCGAGATTCAGGAGATCCACTAGCGGTGAAACGCCAGGTAACGGTGACCGGAACGGTAACCTCCATCTCCTACCCGGGTACCACCCGCCAACCCCACGTCGCCGTGCGGGTGCACGCTCCGAATGGAGATTGGACAGCCATGTTTCTTGGACGCCGAAGCATTCGCTGCCTGGCGGTGGGGGACCACGTGGTCATGCGGGGTGCCCCGGTCTGCTGGCGCGGTGAGCGCGTCATCGTGTGCCCGAGCTACCGGGTGCAACCACTGGTGGAGGTGTCATGAGCGGCGTGCGCTCCGTGGCGGGGGAGTCCTTCAATATGTGGGAGGCCGTGGGAGGCGTCCGCGGCGTTATCGAGGCCAATGCACCGGCCATCATTTTCGTGGTTCTGTACACGGTGACCGGTGGCCTCGGCGTTCCACTGGTTACCGCTCTCGCCTTCGCGCTACTGGCCACGCTTATCCGCACATTCCAGCACCTGGATACCGGTCCGGCCCTTGCCGGCCTTTTTACTACCGCTCTGTCCACTATCTGGGCGTGGCACAGCGGGCAGCCCGCCAACTATTTCGCGCTTGGCCTCATTCTTAACATTGTCTACTGCGCGATACTGCTACTCTCCGTGCTCGTACGGCACCCACTGGTGGGATACATCATCGGTTTTCTTCGTGACGACGCCGCTGCCTGGCGCACCTCCACGGTCCCGGAGGGTAAAACCACCCGGCGCCGGTACACGGTGGTGACATGGATGTGGGCGGGGCTATTTGCTCTGCGGGTGGCGGTCCAGGGGCCGCTCTACCTGGGCGGGCTGACGGCTGCGCTTGGCGTGGCGAAGGTCATTATGGGCCCGTTCCTCTACGGTGGCGTGCTGTGGCTGTCCTGGCTATTGGTGCGTGATCTTCCACCGGTGGATACCTACCTGCACCCCTACGATCCGGACGACCCGGTGCTGTAGCGTTCGGCGTCGTCCCAGCGCCCAAAGCCCGCCGTACAGTGCCCCGTCGGTTAGGCCGCCGCGCCCCGGAAAAGCGCCTCCACCGTGCCCATGGAGGCCTTATCGATAGTGCCGATGAGGAGCACCTGGTCTCCGGCATCGAAGGTGAGGTCCGGATCGGCGGCAAATGGGGCGCCGTCGCGCACAATTGCGGTGATCGCAACACCCGCCGGAAGGCCGAGGGCGGCCACCGTTGTGCCGCGGGCCGGCGCGGTGTCGGCCACGGTTGCCTGCCAGAGCGAGGCACCGGAACGATGAAAGACGAGCACGCGAGAGAGGCTGCCATCCGCCACCGCATCCTGAACCAGTGCCGTCATCGTGCGCGGGGTGGACACGGTGACATCCACGCCCCAGCTGTCATTGAACAGCCATTCATTCTTCGGATTATTGACGCGGGCGATCACACGCTCCACGCCGAATTCCGTTTTTGCCAGGAGCGAGGTCACCAGATTGACGCGATCGTCCCCGGTGGCGGCCACCACGATGTCCGCCTCGCCGGCGCCCGCAGCTTCCAGCGTGGGAATCTCGCAGGCATCACCCAGCTGCCAATCCGCCTCCGGTACGGAGGAGATCTTCATCGCCTGCGGCTTGACGTCAATGATGGTGAGGTTGTTTGCAGCCACGAGTTCGCGCGCTACGCTACGGCCCACGGCGCCGGCGCCCACAATAAGGATGTTCACTGGGAGTCCTTCTTTGAGTTCATGAGCACATGCTGCGCGGCAGCGGCATGCGCGGTGGGAACGATGAGGGAGAGGCCATCGCCATCCTGAAGCACCTCGTCCTCATCGGGGAGTACGCCCGCACCGTAGCGGGTGAGGTAGGCGACGCGGGCACCGGTGGCGTCCTCCAGCTGCGCCATGGAGGAACCAAACCAACTCTCATCCACATCCACGTTCACCAGGGACATCTCAGCAATCGCATCCGAATAGGTGTAGTGAGGGCCGAGCGGAATGAGCTTGTGGAGCACGCGGTCCGCAGTCCATTTCACGGTGGCCACCGTGGGGACACCCAGCCGCTCATAGAGGTCTGCCCGGGACGGATCATAGATTCGCGCCACCACGTTGGCGATACCGAAGTTTTCTCGCACCACGCGGGCGGCGATAATATTCGAATTATCGCCGGAAGAAACGGCAGCGAATCCGTCCGCCTCCTCGATGCCGGCCTGCTTGAGCACGTCACGGTCAAATCCCACACCGGTCACCTCCTGTCCGGTGAAATCCTCCGGAAGACGCCGAAACGCCTCTGCGTCCCGGTCAATGATCGCTACCGAATGACCCATGCTGGCGAGGGTACGCGCCAGCGACGCCCCCACTCGGCCACAACCCATAATCACGAAGTGCACGCGCTTCACGCTACCGCACGAGGCCCGGATGTGGCCGGCCACCCGCCATCCGCTTCGCGGGCGGGCCGGGTACCGTTATATGCGATGACACGCACAGCGAAAGAAGCGGCCGGCGCCACGGGTATCTACGTTCTGGTGACCATGTCCGCGATTCTGGTTCCCGGCCCGCTCCAGAACACCCTCGCGCACGCCCCCGCCGGCACGGTGGGTGGGGCAACGGCCGTGGGCATCGCCGCGCTCGGGATTGCGCTGGCCGGCAGCCTGGGTGTTACGCGGCTGGTGCCGCGCGCCTCCTCCCAGACGCTGGCGGCCACCTACCTGGGCGCTCGTGCCGGCGTCATCATGGCGGCCGCTCGTTTTGTGTGCCACGTGCTCCTGCTGGTCATGATTGCCGGTGTGGTGGCCACCGTCATGGACCGCATCACCCCATTTGCCGTGGACGGGCGGCTTATCACCATTCCGATGGTAATTCTTCTTGCCATCCCCACCATGCTGGGCAAGCGCGTGCCGCCGCGATTACTCGGCGCGGGCGGCTTTGCCGCCGGTCTAGCCCTCACCACGGTCATTGTGGCCGGGCTTATTCATGAGGCATCCGCCACGGATGCGGCATTCGCGGCGATCGCGCAGGCTCCGGCCGCGCCCGCTCCGCTGCCAACGATGCACCCAGGCACAATCCTCTTTGCCTCGGTTCATCCCACGCCTACCGGGAGCGCGGGATACACGGGTGCAGACGTGGTGCGCGGTTGCCTGGTGGCTCTCCTGCCCGCTGCGCTCCTCGTCGTCGTCTCCGAGCGCCTCACGCCCCGCAGAGAACGACGCCACGTGCCCTTCCGTGTGCTTCTGCGTTCTTTCGGCCTGGCGGCCGTGGCCATCATGCTCTCCACCTACATGGTGGAGGCGTTGGGCTTCGGTGGCGCGGAGGGCGATGTCACGCTGGTGGGTGTAGCGGGTGCCCTGATGAACGGGCAGGTGGCAGCCGCGGTGGGTGGTGCGCTCATCCTCGGTGCAATGTCTGCTGTGCTCGTGGTCTACGACCGTATTCCCCGTCTCCTGAGTGAGCTCGCGCGGGATCGCATTTTGCCGGCGGCGTTCGCCTCCCCGGAAGCGCGTCGGCCCCGGCGCGCCGTCGTGGTGGTGGCCGGACTGCTCGCCGCCCTCATTGCCGCCTTCGTCACGGTTAACCGTGAGATGGCGCAAATGTTTGTGTTCAGTGCGTTCACCGTGTACACGCTGTATGCGCTGGCCCTCGTGCGGCGCGGCCTCGCCGTGCTTCGCAAGAGTGAGGAACAGGAGGTGCGGCGCCGCGCGGCCACCTCGCGCTGGGTGTTCGGCGTTCTCGCCGTATTCGGCTTACTTGTGCTCCTTACGGAGGTGGTGGTGAACCCGTTCTCCTCGCTCCTCACGATGCTGGTGCTGGCGGTGCCGTCCGCCCTGGTGCTGGCGGGGCAGCGGCGGCGCGCCATGGCTGTGGAGACACTGCGGCCCGACGATCTCACCGCCGGTCGAAGCCTGCCCACCCGCGTACACGGCATCATTCTTGTCGATGCCCTGGACCTTCCTTCTCTGCGCGCGGTGACCTATGCGCGTTCGCTTCGGCTCTCCACGCTCACCGCGCTGCTGGTGGACTTCGATCCGCGCCGCACCGGTCGCGTGCGCGAAGACTGGGATGCCTCGCGCCTTCCCGTCAGCCTCACCGTGCTGGGAACGCCGGCCGGCTCTCTTCGCGAACCGGTTCTCACCTACGTGCGTGCGTTGCTTGCCGGGCATCCGCACGACGTCGTCGCCGTGTTTGCGCCCTCTGTGTCACGGCCGGACGCGGGGCGCGCGGGTATGCTCCGCGGGGGCATGCGGCGGCTTTTCGCGGAGTTGTCCCAGGAAGATCGCGTGATGCTTATTGCTGTGCCATATCCGGTATCCGAAGCTGAGGAGTCCGAAGAATGATTAACGTCACACTCACCGATATTGGGCATCGCGGCGTGGCCGTGGGCCATCTGCCGGCGGAGCCGGGCCATACTCGCGGGAAAACCGTGTTTGCTCGCTTCGGGTTGCCGGGAGAAACCGTGGCGGTGGAGGTCACTTCGGAGAACGCCAAGTACCTGCGCGGCGACGTGGTGGAGGTGCTGGAGAACCCATCACCGCATCGGGTGGTGCATCCCTGGGCCGAGGGCGGACCGGGCGGCGTGGGTGGCGCGGACCTGGGACACGTGGAATTCGCCTTTCAGGCCGAGTGGAAAACCCGTGTCCTGCGCTCCACGTTGCGGCGCGTGGGCGGGGAGGCTCTCGCTGAGCACCTGGATGAGGTGGGGATCGAACCGCGTGTGCGCACCCTCCCTTCGGATCTGCCCGGTGGGGGTTGGCATACCCGGACGCGCATTGAGTTGACAGCGGACGCCGAGGGTCGGCTCGGCATGTACCGGGAGCGGGGCAAAGAGATCCTTCCGCTTCATTCCATGCCGCTCGCCGTTCCTGAGATTGCGGAGCTGGGGCTGCTGGAGGGGCGTTGGAACAGTGTGATTCGGCCCGGGGACCGCGTACGTGCCGTGGCGCCCAGCGGCTCGGATCCCGTGGTGGTGATTAACCGGGAGGTAGAGAGCGCACCCGGGATCGGCGTGAGTCCATTCGTCACCGAGGATGTGGTGGTGGACGGCGCCCTCTACTCCTACCGGGTACGGGCCGGCGGATTCTGGCAGGTGCATCGCATGGCGCCGGAAACGCTCATCCGTCTGGTGATGCGCGCTGCCCGCCCGCACGACGGCGACCGCGTGGTCGAGTTGTACGCCGGCGCCGGATTGTTCACCCAGCCGTTGGCCATCGCGGTGGGTGCGGGTGGCCGGGTCAGTTCGGTGGAGGGGAGCGCCCTGGCCGTGGAGGATGCTCGCGCGAACCTACGGGACTTTCCGTGGGCGCAGGCCGCTACCGGCAAGGTGACGCCGCGGGTGGCAAGCACGCCCGCGGACGTGGTGGTGGCCGATCCGCCTCGCTCTGGCCTGGGAGTAGACGTGGCAAAAGTGCTGGGTAGCGGGGAGGCGCGGCGCATCGTGCTTATCTCCTGCGATCCGGCGGCGATGGCGCGTGACGTGGCCACGCTGGTGGCCGAAGGACGCCGGGTGACCTCCATTGAATCCGTGGACCTGTTCCCGAACACGTATCACTTCGAAGTGGTCACCGCGCTGGAGTAGCACGGGCAGCGTATAGCATCGGTAGGCGGCTCGCCGGTGGGGCGAACCCAGCCGCAGGGCTGGACGCGCCGAACGCCAACGGCGAACCACGGGTGGAACGAAACGTGGGCCCGCCGGCCCGCACCGCTACTTTGCCCAGGCGCGCTCGATGGCCGGCGCCACCTGGTCCACCTGCCAGGGGCGAGCACCGAGGGTGGTCAGTACCTGCGCCACGGAGCTGTCCTCCCACCCGGTCCAGGCCAGCTGCTTTTGGAAGGCGGGTTTGAGTAGCACATCCTGGCGGATCCCCAATTCCTCCGCGCGTGCAATCACGGCGGGGCGCACCACGGCCCAGCGTTCGGCGCCTGCAGGCGAGGCGCGGTGCCACTCACGGGTGGCCGGATAAGGGTCCGACGACACGGGGCGGCGTGGGGGCAGATTGTCTTCAGACGTGCGCCAGGCCTGACGGACGGCGGAGGCGTATACACCGGCGTCGCGCCGGCGAGCCTGGGAGCGCAGCGTCGAATGACGGCGCACATCCTGCTCCGAACGCGGCTTAGCGGCGGCGAGCGCGGCCATGGCCTTCCCCGGAAACACATGCTCGGGGGCGATATCGCGCGCCTTTGCGAGTTCCTCACGGGCCAGCCACAGTTGGCGCAGCATCTCGAGTCCCCGCCGGTCCTTGATCCCCGCGCTCTTCGCGTGTCGGCGCCACCGTTCCTTGCGTTTCGGTTTCGGCCGGCTTACTCGCACCGCTTCATTCTCCTGGAGTGCCCAGTCGAGCCGTCCGGCCTGCTCCAGCATCGCTGTGAGCGCGTCGCGTAATTCAATGAGTACCTCCACGTCCAGTGCCGCGTAGGCGCGCATGGGTTCGGAAACGGGGCGCACCGACCAATCAGAATTCGAGTACTCCTTGGCCAGGCGGATGCCCAGTACGTTCTCTACCTCGGCTTGAAGGGAGATGTGTTCGAAGCCCAGAATCATGCCCGCTATCTCGGTATCGAATAGCTCGGGCGGCTCAAGGCCCAATTCGCGTAGGCAGGGGAGATCCTGGTCCGCGGCGTGAAGAATCCACTGATCCCTACTCATGACGTCCCTGAGGCCGCCCAGCCGGTCCTCAATTCCGAGCGGGTCCAGTAGCACAATCCCCGCCCCCGCGCGCTTGATCTGAACCAGGTAGGCGCGCTCCGAATAGCGAATACCCATGGCGCGCTCAGTATCCACGGCAAAGGGACCGGTGCCGCACGCAAGGCGCTGAACAGCGGCGTCGACATCCGTATTGGTGAGCGGGGGTACGCCACCGCGGGGTACATCAAGAGGAGAAACAGTAGCGGGAACCGGATCGGAAAGATTAGTCATGTGAAGGGTGAAGAAGGCGGGGCAGTGTGGCCACACCCGCCGGGGCAAGGCCTCCGACGCGGGCGAGGAATGCTACCCAGGCCTCCAGATGAGAGAACAGGTTGGCATTGTCAGGGCTCCACGAAGCGCGGAGCTCAAGCTCGGTGAGGAAGGAGGAACGCTCGAGGCCGCCGAACGATTCATTGTATATGCGGCTCACCGTACCAACCAGATTGTGGTATGACGCATCTTCAATGGTGAGCGCATCGGCCAGCCAACTCCAGGCCACCTCACCGAGTAATGGATCGGCCGCCATATCCTCATCGGTGGGTGCCGCGGCCGTAGAGACCAGGCGGAAAGGGCCCTCCCAAGCCGGTTGTCCCGCCGGATCATAGAGCACCACAAAGCGTCCGCGCCCGCGAAAATCCTCCCCGGTGCGAGAGGAACTAATGCGGGCCTCCAGTGCCACGGCCCAGGGCGCTAGATTCCGCGGTGGGGGAACCTGATGCACCCGTAGCTCCGGACGGAACGTGTGGCCTCGCAGTGAATCAAGGGCGCGGGCGAACGGAGCTGGTGCGTCAATCACCCGATTAATGTAAGGGGTTCCCTCCACCGGCGGTGGCAGGCGCGCCGTAGGATGGGAGCCATGCACTCAAGCGCTTTCCGACAGGTCCAGGATTCCCGCTATCTTCAGGAGGCCGCCGATTGCGGCGTATTACTGCCCCTCGAGCAAACGCCCACGTGGGATTCGTTCGACGACGCCGTGGCCGGCCGTAGCCCCCTGACGCGGCTGGTATGGGACCGGGACGGTGAGCCCCGTGCCTTTATCTCGCTTACGGAGCTCACGGGGCGCGGCTTCCGGTACGCATGGGCGAAGCACGGGCCCGTCTGGGTGGGGGAGCAGCCCTCGCCGATGGAGGAGGCACAGTTCCGCCGTGAACTGCGCGCCGTAGTCCACCGGCTCTCCCGGCGGATCGCCTTCATTAGGTTACATGCGTGGGCGAACGCGGCGGATCTCCACGAGCTGCTTCAATCCGTGACGTTTGACCGGACAGTGGTGCTGGATCTCACCCAGAGCGAAGAAGATCTCATGGCTTCGTTCAAGAAGCGTGGGCGGCGGGACGTGCGCCGAGCCATGCGGAATACCACGCTGGAATGCAGCGAAGAGACCGCGCGGGCCGGAGAGGTATTCGGGGAGCTGTACGCCATTCTGAAGGAAACGGGCCAGCGCGATTCCTTTGGCATTTCCCCACAATCCACCTATGAGCGGATGCTTGCCTCACTGGGTGAACATGCGCGCCTCTACACGGTGCGTGCGGGCGGGCGCCCGCTGTGCTGGGGCATCGTGACGAAAACGGACAGGCTTGCCACCTACTACTACGCCGGGTCGAATGCGGAGGCACGCAAGGCCGGCGGCCCAGACCTCCTGGTGTGGTACATGGCCACACAATTGAAGAAGGAGGGCGTGGAGTCCTTCGATCTCATGGGCATCGATTCGGAGCGTGCGCCTCAGCTGGCGGGTGTACGCGGATTCAAAACGAAGTTCTCCGAGCACATCACCGAGGTGGCCGGGGCCTGGGACACGCCGATCTATCCGCTCTACTACCGCGGCCTCACGGTGGCCCTCAAGGCGAAGCGCGGCGGCGTGGCCGTGGCGAAGCGTGCCCTCACGCGGCTGCGGGGTGGCAAGCGCGGCGATGGGCCGAGCGGCGACCGGGCCTGAGCTACGCCACCAGCACGGCCACACCCGGGCCGGTGAACGTGACCGTGCTGCCGGCCAGGGTGGGTGCCCCGAAGGTGGCGGCCACCCGCAGGCCGGCAGCGGGCAAGCTCACGGTGGCGGCGCCTGCCACGGAGAAGACCACGTAATTCTGGCCGCGGCGGTAGTAGCCGGCGCTCCCCAGGCGCACAATCTCTGAATCCTCCCGGTCCGCACTGGAGAAATCCGAGTGCCGGAGTGAGATGAGGGTGCGCGTGAAATCCGCCAGCTCCCTACCCGCCTCCGTCCAGTCAAGCTTTGAGGCGGTAAACGTGGAAAGCGCCTGCGGGGCCGGGATGCGCTCCGCCGTCTCCCACCCCCAGTCCTTAAACTCTTTGCGGCGTCCCTCATCCACGGAGCGTCCCAGCTCCCCGGCGTAGTCCGTGAAAAAGAGGAACGGGGTGGTGGCGCCCCACTCCTCACCCATGAAGAGCATGGGAGTGAACGGCGAAAGCAGGGTGAGCGCCAGCCCCACCGCCTGCTGGGCGGGGCAAAGGTCCGGGCGGTCGCCAAGTGCCCGGTTTCCCACCTGATCATGATTCTGCACAAAGGCAACGAAGCGACGCGAATCCACCCGCGGGGAGACAGGCGCACCCCAGGGGCGGCCACGGAAGCTCGAAAAGTTGCCATCGTGCACGAACACGTGGCGAGCGGCCTTTTCCAATGCACCGGGGAGAGCAAAATCGCCATAGTAGGCGTGGTGCTCCCCGGTGAGATACACGTGGAGGGCATGATGCAGATCATCGGCCCACTGCGCGTCCATCCCCAGTCCGCCCTCGGCGGTGGGGGTTACCGTCAGCGGGTTATTGCGATCCGACTCCGCGATGAGCGCTACCCGCCGGTGCGCCCGGCGGCCGAAATCATGCACGGCGTCAGCAATATCCGCGAGAATGTGGCGCGGGGAGTTGTCCACCATCTCGTGGACCGCGTCCAGACGCAGCGCATCCACGTGGTAGTCCCGGATCCACTGGAGCGCGTTATCGATGAAGTATCGGCGCACTTCCGGGGAGCCGTCAAAGTTTATGCCTTCGCCCCATGGGCTCTCATGACGGTTCGTGAAGTAGGGGCCGAAGGGGTGAAGGTAGTTTCCGTCGGGTCCGAAGTGGTTATATACCACGTCCAGGCATACACCGATGCCTGCGCGGTGCGCCGCCTCGATAAACGCGGCAAATCCCGCGGGACCGCCGTAGGCGGCGTTGACCGCGAAAATGTCGACGCCGTCATAGCCCCAGTTCCGTGTGCCCGGGGTGGGGGCCACGGGCATAATTTCTACGTATTGGATGCCCAGGCGGGCGAGGTAGGGGAGTTTTGTGGCGGCTGCGGCGAAGGTGCCCTCCGGCGTGAACGTGCCAACGTGTAGTTCGTAGAACACGGCGCCGAGAGCATTCGGCGGGGTAAACGGACTGAAGTGGAAGGCAGCCGGATCCATCCATTCGGAGGGGCCGTGGACACCGTCGGGTTGGAACCGCGAGCGCGGATCAGGGAGGGGATCGCCACCATCAAGCGAGAAACCGTAGCGTTGACCCGCCTCAAGCGCCGGTCCTTCCCACCAGCCGTACGTGCGGGGCTCGAGCGCCCCGTTCGTCGTCGTACCGGCGCCGCCGGACCCGGCCGCGCTGCTCACAAATGCCCCGGCGCCGCCGGTGTTAGCGTCACGTGAGCCACGCGGTTCGGTGCGACGTCCCCACAGGGGTGTCATCGGCGCGGTTCCCGCCTCCGTCACAAGTGCGACGGATTGGGCGTTGGGTGCCCATACGCGTGTCATCATGCGTCAGCCTCTTCTTCCGCATATAGCACGGCCACGGGTAGATCAGCGAACAGGCGGGAAATTGACACGGTGCCCTCGTGGATAGAATCGGTAAAAATATCCCGCCAACGGCCGTGCGGGAGCACCACGGCCGCCTCGTTCGTTCCCGCCTGGTGGATGCCGCGATGCAGACGCTCAGTAATGACCAGCACGCGCGGGACATCGTTGACTGTACGGGCAAACGCGATCGCGTGGCCCGTGGTGGTGGCCAGCGGCATTACCCCTGAACCATCTCCAACAAATGCCTCCGGAATCCTGCGGCGTAGCTGAAGAATACGGGAGGTCACCCACAGTTTGCGATCATCAATAGATTGTCCCGGCGTATTGCGCGTGGTCAATGCGTCAAGCCGGGCCTTGAGGGCAGCAAAATCTACCGGGCGTCGGTTATCCGGATCCACAAGAATGTTGCGGGTAATTTCCTCGCCCTGGTAATTATCCGCCACGCCGAGGATGGTAAGCGCAATAACCTTTTGCGCCAGCAGCCGCGCTTGCCGAGCTGACGCCGTGCGCGCCCAGAAAGCGGCGATATCAGAGCGGGATTCATCACTCGCCAGCACGGTGCGGGCGTAGGTGTACAGGCGCTCCTCACCTCCCGTATCGGGATCCGTCCAGCTGGTCCAATCCTTTTCTTCTCGCGCTGCCTTCTGCAGATAGGTCACCAGCCGGTCCACCTCAATGGGCCCCTCGTCCGTCCAGGTGCCGTAGATGGCCTGCCACATCAGTGCTTCCATGCGGCTGTCCACACCGGCGGCCTGTTCGGCGTGCCGGGCACGTACCTGCGTAACCAGATCGCGCCATTCGCCGGGATATTCGGTGAGCGTGGCGATGGCGGCACGGACGTCCTCTCCGCGCTTCGTATCATGGGTGGTGAGCGTACTCATGGAGGACGGCCACCCGGCGGCGAGTTTAGCCACGTAGTGCCAGGCCTGATCCGGTTCAATGGCGGGCGCGGTGGGAGTGGAGCCCACCTCGTTCGCATAGGTGTAGGGCGTAAAACGGTAGAAGAGGGTGTCCTCCACGCCCTTGGCCATTACGGGACCGCACAGTTGCTGAAACTGCACAATGGCTTTATTGCGCTGAGCATCATGCGTGCGCCCGGCCGATCCGATCTCCCGGCCCAACAGAATGTCCACCACTAGCTCGAGGGTTTCGCGCCGATCGGGGCCGAGAAGCGTGCCCGCCCGCCGAGCTGCCCGGGTAATCGTGTCCTCGGCCTCCGCCGTGGGACGCCGGCCGGGTTCCACATAGGCACGGTAACGATCCATGGAGATGGCGAGTGCGGCCACCGCATCCGTGAGTGCCCGCACCGTGTGGTCACGTAGTCGCACGTCCGAACGCGTCACCTGGCCCATGAGATTTGCCATGCGAAGCAGCTCGGCATGCAGAGAAGAATCAATGATCTGCCTTTTCGCGTTCACCTCCATTGCCAGATACGGTTCGGTTTCCCCGGTGGCTAGTGCCCACAGCCCGTACAGCCCGTTCACCCCGGTGGGATCGGCCAGCATGGCGCCGATCCGCCAGCTGAGCTCATAACCGGTGGTGCCGGCCACCTTCCAGTCCGCCGGGAGCGTCTCCTCATCCTCGAGAATCTTTTCTGCCACCACCCAGGCGCCCCCGGTAGCCCGGTTTAGCCGTTCAAAGTATTCACGCGGGTTGGCCAGCCCGTCCGGGTGGTCGATGCGGAAACCGTCGATGTAGCCGGCGTCGAATTCGGTGAACAGTAGCCGGTGCGAGGCTTCAAACACCTCCGGATCCTCCACCCGAATGGCGGCAAGCGTATCCACGTCGAAAAAACGCCGGTAGTTGAGTTCCTCCTCGGCCACGCGCCAGTAAGCCAGGCGGTAATACTGGCGGTCCACCAGTTCGGAGAGCGGCAGAGCCTCCGTATTGGCTCGCACCGGGAACACGTGGTCAAAGTAGCGGAGTACCCATGCTTCGCCCTCACCCTCAAAGCCGGGCACCACCATCCGCTCCAACGTAAGCTGACCCTTGGCCAACACGGTGCCAATACGATCGCCCAGCACCGGAAGTAGCAGCCCGTCCTGTCCCTCGGACACGTCCACGTCGAACCACTTGGCGTAGGGGGAATCCTTCCCATCCCGTAGCACCCGCCACAGCACCCTGTTGTGATAGAGCGGCGTGGGCACGGCCATATGGTTGGGCACCACGTCCACCACCACACCCATGCCCAGCTCATGTGCGGCATCCGCGAACTGCTCAAACGCCACGCGCCCACCCATGGCCTCCGAAATACGAGTGTGGTCCACGACGTCGTACCCGTGAGTGGAACCGGGCGCCGCCTGCAGGATGGGCGAGCAATACACGTCCGTCACGCCAAGTTCATGAAGGTAGGGGAGAGTCCTGCGCGCGGCGTCGAAGGTAAACTGCGGGCCCAGCTGGAGCCGGTAGGTAGAAATAGGTGTGCGCCGGGAAACTTTCATGTCTCCACGCTAACGCACGCCCGCACCCGCGGACACGACGACGCCGTCCGCCAGTGTGCGCGGTGCTCCGGGAGGTGCGGGAGTACCGCGCAAAAAATCACTCAGCGCCGCTACCGGAAGCCTCCCGGGTACCAGAAGCGCCACCATCCGCGGTATCCGCATCCGGAACGTCGCCAGGAGTTTCATCCGGGGCGCTCGCGGCGTGAGAGGCGAGCGCTACCTTTTTCCAAAATGCGGCTTCCTCCGCGGGGCTGCGGCGGTGGACGGAAGAGGCAAGAACCTCGCCCTTGCGCTTCTCGGCCTGTTTGAGCTGACGGTACACATAGGCTTCCTCGGTGCCCACCACGTTCGTGTAGATGCGCGAGGCGTTCTCGATCTCCTCGGTGGCGTTGATAAGTACGCGCATCTCGCGCCCCACCAGCGAGAAATGCTCCCCTGGAGCGAAGCGGGTGCCCGGATCCGTGGAACCGGCGGTGGAAAGCACCACGCGCCAGGTGCGCCCGAATTGGGCGTCCGGGATGGTGAACTCCACCGGGTCATCGCCGGCGTTGAATGTAAACAGCAGGTCGTCGTCGAAAATGTCTTCGCCGAAGTGACCTGGTTCGCGGATACCGTGGCCATTGAAGAACACCATGAGCGATCGGGCGAAACCGGACTCCCAATCCGCCGCGGTCATGGGTGAGGAGTCGGGTTGGAACCACTGGATTTCACCCAGCGCATCCTCGCACTTGGTGAGGGAATCGTCGTTCAAAAAACGGCGCCGGCGCAGGGCCGGGTGGTCCTTGCGGAACTGGATGGCATCGCGGGTGAATTCGAGGAAGTCCAACGCATCCGGAGAAAAATTCCAATCCACCCAGGAGGTTTCGTTGTCCTGGCAGTAGGCATTGTTATTGCCGCCCTGCGTGCGCCCGATCTCATCGCCCGCCGAAATCATGGGGATGCCCTCGGAGAAGAGCAGTGTGGCCATGAAATTGCGCACCTGGCGATGCCGGAGGGCGAGCACGTTCGCATCATCCGTTTCGCCCTCGACGCCGCAATTCCAGGAGCGGTTGTTGTTCTCCCCGTCCTTATTGTCCTCGCCGTTCGCCTCATTGTGCTTGCTGTTGTAGGAGACGAGGTCCCGCAGCGTGAAGCCATCGTGGGCGGTAACGAAATTGATGGAGGCGTAGGGGCGGCGCCCCGAGGATTCGTAGAGATCCGAGGAGCCGGTGAGGCGGGAGGCGAATTCGGGGAGCGTGGCCGGTTCGCCGCGCCAGAAATCACGGACGGTATCACGGAACTTTCCGTTCCATTCTGTCCACAGCGGCGGGAATCCGCCCACGTTGTAGCCACCCTCGCCAATATCCCACGGCTCAGCAATGAGCTTCACCTGGGAGATGATCGGATCCTGCTGAATAATGTCAAAGAAGGAGGAGAGCTTATCCACCGCGTACAGCTCCCGCGCCAGGGTGGAGGCGAGATCGAAACGGAACCCGTCCACGTGCATGTCGGTGATCCAGTAGCGCAGCGAATCCATAATGAGCTGGAGGGTGTGGGGCGATTTCATGTTGAGGGAATTGCCGGTGCCCGTGGTGTCAAAGTAGTGCGCCTCATCGCCGGGAACCAGCCGGTAATAGGAGGGATTGTCAATGCCCTTGAAGGAGAGTGTGGGTCCCATGTCGTTGCCCTCGGCGGTGTGGTTATACACCACGTCGAGAATCACCTCGATGCCCGCCTCATGGAGCGATTTAACCATGCCCTTGAACTCATCCACCTGCTCCCCGCCGCCGCGCGCCGCGTAGGCGTCATGGGGTGCAAAGAAGCCGATCGTGTTGTATCCCCAATAGTTGGACAGGCCGCGCTCCTGCAGCGTGGGATCATTAATGAACTGGTGGACAGGCATGAGCTCCACGGCCGTGATACCCAGCTCCTTGAAATAGCGCACCACCGAGGGGTGCGCCAGGCCGGCGTATGTGCCGCGGAGCGCTTCGGGCACATCCGGGTGGCGCATGGTAAAGCCGCGCACGTGTGCCTCATAAATAATGGTCTCGTTGTATTCGTGGGCGGGCGGACGGTCCCTGCCCCAGTCAAAGAATGGATTGACCACCACGGAGACGGGTGTGTGCCCCAGTGAATCCAGCTCCGACCGCTGGGTGGGATCCTCGAAACGATAGGAAAAAATTTCCTGCTCGTTTCTCACGTTGCCATCGATGGCCTTGGCATAGGGGTCGAGGAGGAACTTGGACGGATCGCAGCGGAGGCCGTGGGAGGGATCATAGGGGCCGTACACCCGGTAGCCGTAGCGCTGTCCCGGCCGTACACCGGGGAGGTAGCAGTGCCACACGTTGCCATCCACCTCGCGTAATTCCACGTGTGTTTCGGCGTTGTCCGCCCCGAGTAGGCATAGTTCCACCTTCTCGGCTACCGAGGAATAGAGCGCAAAATTCGTTCCGGTGCCGTCAAAGGTAGCGCCGAGGGGATAGGCATTTCCGGGCCAAATTCTCATGACGTCATTCTCTCATAGCCCGCTACAGGCCGTGTTTGATGCGCGCGATACGCGCGGTGGAGCGGTTTTAGGAGGGTAGAGTACGGGGGAACGGCGACGACGCCGTCCTGCTCACGTTCAAAGTACGGACGGTGAATGCTCGGTTAGTGGCCGTCAGGGGAATTTTAGGTAAACGTCCAGTAAAATTTTGGGTTGCGCGGCGCCCCGCGGCGCCGCAGGCTCGGCCTACTGCCAATAATGAGGAGAATCCACATGAAGAAGGCTTCAAAGTTCGCGGCGCTGGCCGCGGCAGCCGCGCTCACGCTCACGGCGTGCTCCACGGGCGGGTCCGCAAAGTCCACCGCTTCCGGTGCGTCCTCGGACTACAAGGCGTGTGTTGTGTCTGATTCCGGCGGGTGGGATGACCACTCCTTCAACGAGGCCGCCTACAACGGTTTGCAGCGCGCCGCCAAGAAGCTGGGTGTTGAGACGGGCACCGCCGAGTCCAACAGTGCCTCGGATTACCAGCCGAATATTGATTCGCTTGTCTCGGGCGGATGCAACCTCACCATCGGCGTCGGCTTCCTCCTCGCGGCGGATATCACGCAGGCCGCGCAGGATAATTCGGATCTTAACTTCGCGCTGGTGGATTCTGCCTTCCAGGATGCCAGCGGTAAGTCCGTGAGCGTGGATAACGGCCGCGCCCTAGAGTTCAACACGGTGGAGGCCGCCTACCTGGCGGGCTACGTGGCAGCCGGCATGACGAAGACGGGCACGGTGGCCACCTTCGGCGGTCAGCAGATCCCCACCGTCACCATCTTCATGGATGGTTTCGTGGACGGCGTGGTCGCCTACAACAAGGCTAAGGGCACGAATGTGAAGGTGCTCGGCTGGGATAAGGCCAAGCAGTCCGGTGCATTCACCCAGTCCTTCGAGGATAAGTCCCTCGGCAAGCAGCAGGCACAGCAGTTCATCGACCAGGGCGCGGACATCATCATGCCCGTGGCCGGCAACGCGGCACTTGGCGCCGGTACGGCGGCCAAGGATTCCGGCAATGCCTACATCATCGGCGTGGACTCGGACTGGTATGAGTCCGCTCCGGATTACAAGGACATTGTGATTACCTCGGTGCTGAAGCGCATCGACAACGCCGTGTACGACACCGTGAAGGCCGGCTCGGAGGGCAAGCTGGACGGCACGCCCTACATTGGCACGCTGGAGAACAAGGGTGTGGGACTCGCCCCGTACCACGATTTTGATTCCAAGGTGCCTCAGTCCCTGAAGGACGAGGTCAGCAAGCTGACCGACCAGATCACCTCGGGTGAACTGAAGATCACCTCCGACGCCCAGCCTCAGGCCTAGCGCGTCAGAATAGATGGCCCGCCGTAGACGAACGGTCCTTTACCGGGATACCGCTGCGGCGGGCTTTCGCACGTCCGTGATACCTGCTGCCGCACGCAGGGAGGCTGGCGCGGCGGACGGCGTCGTCGGGGCACACGATGTGGCCGATTGGCTCAGCGTGAGCCTCACGCGCGATAGGATTCCTGCAACTAAGCGAAGGGAGCCCCATGGAGCTGGAGCTACGCGGGATCACCAAGCGGTTTGGTCCCGTAACCGCCAACGATCACATCAATCTAGAAATCAAAGAGGGGCATATCCATGCGCTCCTCGGTGAAAACGGGGCGGGAAAGTCCACCCTCATGAATATCCTGTATGGGCTGCATCAGCCCGACGAGGGTGAAATTCTCATCGACGGCAAACCCGTCAAAATCTCCGGTCCGGGCGACGCCGTGGCCGCGGGCATCGGCATGGTTCATCAGCACTTCATGCTCATCCCTGTGTTTACCGTGGCCGAATCGCTGGTGCTCGGGGATGAGCCGACCGGACGCGCGGGGCTCATCAACGTGAAAGAGGCGCGGCGTCGGGTAGAGCAGGTCTCCGCTGATTACGGCTTTGAGCTCGATCCGGATGTGCTCATCGAGGATCTACCGGTCGGACTCCAGCAGCGCGTGGAGATCGCCAAGGCGCTGGTGCGTGAGGCGAAGGTGCTCATTCTTGACGAGCCCACCGCGGTCCTCACCCCGCAGGAAACCGACGAGCTGATGGCCACCATGCGCAAACTCGCGGATGCCGGTACCTCCATTGTGTTCATCACCCACAAACTGCGGGAGGTGCGCGCAGTGGCCGATGAAATCACCGTCATTCGGCGCGGCCGCGTGGTGGGTAGCGCCACCCCGGATACCAGCGAGGCGGACCTGGCCACCATGATGGTGGGCCGTCCCGTGATGCTGCAGGTGCAGAAGGAAGCGCCGCACGTCCGGGAGAATTCGCTGAAGGTTTCTCACCTCTCCGCGTTCGACGCCGGCCGCAAGCTCACCCTCGATAACGTGAGTTTCGAGGTGCGCGGCGGCGAGGTACTGGGCATTGCTGGCGTGGAGGGCAATGGGCAGACGTCCCTGGCACGTGCGATTCTGGGACTTGAGGATCCGGCGAGCGGCACTATCTCACTGGATGGCCATGACATCACCCACGCGAGCCCGCGAAAATCGCTCGACGCCGGGGTGGGGTTCATTCCCGAGGATCGTACGCGCGACGGCATTGTCGCCAGCTTCTCCGTGGCGGCCAACCTGGTGTTGGACCGCTACCGTGACGCCCCCTTTGCGCGTCACGGGGAACTCCAGCGGACGGCGGTCCGGCATGAGGCGGAACGGGCCACGGAGGAATACGACATTCGCGTAGGTGCCATCGAGGATCCGATCGCCACGCTTTCGGGAGGCAACCAGCAAAAGGTGGTGGTGGCCCGAGAGCTATCGCGTGGTCTCAAGCTTCTGGTAGCAAATCAGCCCACCCGCGGCGTGGACGTGGGCAGCGTGGAATTCATCCACAACCAGATTATTGCGGTCCGTGATCGCGGTGTCCCGGTGCTGGTTATCTCCTCCGAACTGGACGAGGTAACCCAACTCTCGGATCGCGTTGCCGTCATGTATCGGGGCAAGATCGTTGGGATTGTGCCGCCCTCCACGCCGTCGGAGGTACTGGGATTGATGATGGCCGGTGTGCCGGCCAGCGAGGCGCTTGCGGGCGCCACAAAGGAGGAAATGGCGTGAGTTCGCAGGCTCCTGCGCTCCGGCGCAACGTTCAAGGTGGCCGGTTCGGCATCACCGTTCGCCACATGCTGGCCTCAGGCTGGTTTGTCTCACTACTTGCCGTGGTGGTGGCGTTCCTGGTGGGCGCCATCCTCATCGTGATTTCTGGTGCCTCGGTGGGGGAGGCATACGTGGCCATGTTCCGCGGCGCCATTTTTGATCCCACCGCGGCCACCTGGCAGCGTCAGATCAAGCCGATCACGGACACTCTCTACAATGCGACGCCGCTCATCATCGGTGGGCTAGGGGTGGCGTTCGGCTTCCGCGCCGGACTGTTCAACATTGGTGGTGCAGGGCAGATTATTGCCGGCGCGCTGGCGGCGGTGTGGGTGGGCACCAAGTTGTCACTGCCCATGGGGCTACACACCCTCGTGGCCGTCATTGCGGCCGTAGCGGCGGGCTGCATCTGGTCCGCCATCGCCGGTATCCTCAAGGCACGCACCGGTGCCAATGAGGTGATCGTGACGATCATGCTCAACTCCATCGCCTCGCTGGGCCTGGCCTACTGCCTTGGGCAGAAGTACTGGCAGCTGGCAGGGTCCGGTCAACCTCGAACGGCTAACGTGGCCGATTCCGCGGCCTTCGCCAAGCTTTTATCCGCACCATTCAAGGTGAATGTGGGCTTCATCGTGGCGCTGGCAGCTGTGGTCGTCTACTGGTGGTTGCTTGAGCGTTCGACACTGGGTTTTGAAGTGCGTGCCGTGGGGGCAAATCCTGATGCGGCCCGGACAGCGGGTGTGTCCGCCGGCAAAATCACGGTGGCCACGATGGCTATTTCGGGTGCATTCCTAGGGCTTGCCGGGGCCAATCAGGCACTTGGCGACATCGGATACGTCACACTGGACGTGGCCGGCTCCATCGGTTTCGATGCCATCACGGTGGCGCTACTGGGGCGTAACACCCCGGTGGGTACGCTGCTGGCGGGCCTGCTGTTTGGTGCCTTCCGCGCTGGCGGATACCCCATGCAGTCCCAGGCGGGCGTGCCCATCGACATGGTGCTCATTCTGCAGTCCGTCATCGTGCTGCTCATCGCGGCGCCCGCGCTAGTGCGCTGGCTATTCCACCTGCCCCATCCCACCGGGCACTCGCTTCGGGAGGAACTAGCTGCCGGCCTGCTGCCCATAGGGCATCCGAATACCGGGGCGGATTCACAGCTCGCGGATGCTGCCAAGCACGCCGTCCCTTCGGCGTCGGTAGCTGCCGCGCACGTCCCGGAGGCTATACCGGCGCCACGCCCGGAAGGCGGGCGCCATGTCCAAGAACCCACCGCACAGAACGGAGAGAACAATGAGTAACGTGTCGCCTTCTGTGGCGGAATCGGCCGCGCAAACGCGCATTTCGTGGAAAGCACCCATCACCTACGCGATCGCGGCGCTGTTCCTCATCTGGTTCGCGGTGGCGGCGCACGGCACCACCCGGCTGCGCCTCAATGACCGCGGGCAAGCCCTTAACATTGCGGATATCACGATTAACGCGTCTGGTGTGCTGTGGGTGTTTGCGGCCATCACCGTTATCGGTGCCGTGTGGGCCACCTACGCGGCCACGCATCGTTCCCACCATCGGGGTGCGCGGGTGGGAACCGGCGTGGTTGTGGGGCTCCTATTTGTGGCGGGATTCCTTATTTTCGCGGGGGCAGGCTCAACGGGTGCGGTGACGCTCACCTCGGTACTTGTATCCACCGTGGCCATCTCCACGCCGCTGATCTTTGGTGCACTCTCGGGCGTCGTTGGGGAGCACGCGGGCGTGGTCAACATCGCGATCGAAGGAGACATGCTGGCTGGCGCCTTCGCCGCGGTCATGGTGGCCTCGCTCACGCACAGCTCGCTGCTTGGCCTGGTGGCGGCGCCGATCGTGGCCTGCCTGTTCGGCTGGCTGCTGGCTGTATTCTCGGTCAAATACGGGGTGGATCAGATCATTGTGGGCGTGGTGCTCAATGTTTTGGCGCTGGGCCTCACCACGTTCTTCTTTGGCACCGTCATGAAGGCGGATCCCGAGCATCTCAATACAAACAAGTATTCGCTGCCGGATCTGCCCATTCCCGTGCTCTCCCAGATTCCCGTGATCGGGCCGGCGCTGTTTGACCAGTCGATCCTCGTATACCTCATGTACGTGGTGGTGGCACTGCTCTCGGTGTTCCTCTACCGCTCCCGCTGGGGTCTGCGGATGCGCGCGGTGGGCGAGCATCCGGAGGCCGCGGATACCGTGGGCATCAACGTCAACCGCACCCGGTGGCGCAACACGATCCTCGGCTCTGCGATTGCCGGCCTGGGTGGCGCTTTCTTCACCATCGGTTCGGGCATGACATTCTCCGAGAACATCTCCGCCGGCAACGGCTATATTGCCCTGGCGGCCATGATTCTGGGGAAGTGGCACCCACTCGGGGCGGTGGCGGCGGCCACCATGTTTGGCTTCGCTCAGGCCGTTGCACGCCTGCTCCCGGCGCTGAACGGCAACATCCCCTCCGAGCTGGTCAACATGATCCCCTACGTGGTCACCATTGTGGCCGTAGCGGGCTTCGTGGGCCGCTCCAAGGCGCCCGCGGCGGAGAACATTCCGTACGTGAAGTAGGGTTCCGCGTGCTGGTGAGGGCGACGACGTCACGCACGTCGTCGCCCTTTTTGTGTGCGGTTGGCGGGGAGCGGCCCGTGGGCGGGACGTGCAGGTACGTGCGGGGTGCGGTGGCGCGGCGCCAGGGGGATACGTGCCGGTATGTGCGGTTGGCGGCGTGCAGCGGCTATCGGTTGGTGCGGTTGGCGGGGGCGCCCCGCGTGCAACGGAGAGTCTCCAGCGGCGGTGTTTCACCGGGCAGGCCCAGCTGGGCGCCCCGCGTGCAATGAGGACTCTGACCAGCTCCGACATTCCTTCGGCACGCAGCTCGGAGTGCCCCTCGTGCAACGGGGACTTGTTGGTGCCGTTGGCGAGGTGGCGGCACCGGTGGGGCGCTCAACTCATGGTTTCCTACCGAGTGGACGGAAAATGCGCGGTTGAGGGACGATTCGAGGCCCAAAACCGGGCACTAGCCATCAACTCAAGAGTTTTTTCATCAACTCAGCGCCCCACCCACCCCTGGGCTGATGCGTCCGGCGGATACCGATCATCCGTTGCTGCTCGCCAGGTACCGCCAGATGACAGCTGTCAGGAACCAACCCGCGGGTACCGCCAGATACCGAGCGCCGGGTACTCGCCGGCAGATACAGAAAAAGCCACCTTTCGGTGGCTGTTCGTGGGCGGTACTGGATTCGAACCAGTGACCTCTTCGGTGTGAACGAAGCGCTCTAACCACTGAGCTAATCGCCCGAACGGATATAGAGAGTACAGGTTTCAAGCCGGCTGGCGCAACTCTCAACAATGTTTTCGGAGCGTGGCGTAGACCTCACGAATCTGCATTGGACACGTGAGGGGGTGCCCGCTATAGTTTTACAGGTCGCCGCAAGGCGTTCGCGGATGTAGCTCAGTTGGTAGAGCGCCACCTTGCCAAGGTGGAGGTCGCGGGTCCGAGCCCCGTCATCCGCTCGGAGGAGTGGCAGTTCTTCTGTCAATCCGCACGGTGGGTTGGCCGAGAGGCGAGGCAACGGCCTGCAAAGCCGTGCACACGGGTTCGAATCCCGTACCCACCTCGCATCGGGCGATTGGCGCAGAGGGAGCGCGCTTCCCTGACACGGAAGAGGTCACTGGTTCGATCCCAGTATCGCCCACTATCTCTTTTGGGTTTTATGATTGATACCCCGCGATTGAATCATTTCAATTGTGGGGATTTTTGTGTCCGGTGAGTGTATGTAGCTCCCTGCGCAATTGCGGATAGAGCCGGCGACGATCGGTCAGCACCCTACCCCGCTATTTGGCCATACGCCCATTGCAGGTACGTGATTATCGCGGGTGTGTGGTCGCACGTGCGACCGTAGATTTTATCTATCGCCGCAAATCATTAACTTAGCCCCGGAGTGGTTCACATTTCTCTTCCTGCTGCTCATTGAAGCCGAGCGGTGGCAAGGGGTGTGCTCACTTAAGTATCCACAAGCATTGAACATTCAGTTGAAAATAGGACTTAAAGCCTTCGGGTGTGGTGGGGGATACAGGGTGCGGATAAGTGCGAGCGCCCAGATGCATTTTTGCTCTAGGCGCCGCGGCTTCATGGACATATGCTCACCCGGAGTGGGGCGGAAGATCCCACCGTGCAACAAATCAAAGGAACAGTCATGGAAGACAATTCCGTTTCGCGGGTGTACAAGACCCTGGGCAAAATTTTCGGCATCATCCTTCTCCTTGTTGGGATTGGTGCGCTCAGCGGAGGCGTGTATGCAGGCAACTTCATTGCCGGACAGCTCGCGCAGCAGGACATCACGATGCCCACCAAGGATGCGCTGGCGGCGCAGGTGAAGGCAGGCTCAATTACGCAGGCGGACGCCGATGTCCTGACGCCGTACGCGGGCCAGAAGATGTCCACCGGCAAGGAAGCCAAGGCGTACGCGGACAACTTTGTGGCCAAGCACATGGCCGCTGCCGCCAAGGCCGCAGGGCTTGAGGGCGCCACGTATGCAACGCTGGGCAAGAACGTGAGTGATGCGCAGGATAAGGTGCTCGCTGAGGTCAAGGCTGCTCACCCGGACGCCACGGAAGAAGAGGCTCAGGCCCTCGCTGACAAGGAAATCGCGGATCCGACCACCACTTCCGAGGCGGCGAAGACGGCCGCATCACTTCAGTCTCTCCGTGTTGACACGTTCCTCAACGGCTCCACGATTCGTGGCACTCTGCTTAACGTGTACGGCTGGTCTGTGGTGGGCAAGGTAGCCCTGTGGGCCGGTGTGGCACTTGGCGTGATTGGCCTGGTACTCACGGTTTATGGTTTCGTGCCGGCAAAGAAGGCAGCGCATAAGGCGGAGTAGATGGTGCCGGATATGTTTCTGGCGCATTCCCGACGACGTCGAACGCACGGCTCGTAGAGAGCCTGCGTAGTTGCGGAAGAGGTAGGCCCGCGGGTTTCCCGCGGGCCTACCTGCGTGATGAGCCAATGTGACGTGGCGCTGACCACTGCACTGGTCGAGTACATGGCCACCGGGCTGGCGGCGTCGTCGGAATGCCATGACGAATCCCACCGACAGGCCCGGAGGCAGGTTCCTGCCGGTGGGCATGAGTAGACTAACCGGGACGCCCCTAGTAACGGCGCCAATCAACAATTTAAGGAGACACATGGCTGCACATCTCTCGATCGACGGGAAACCGCAAACCATCGAGGATCAGACCACCGGTATCGATCTCTTTGGCAAGGATCGCACCATCGTCGCTCTTCGTGTGAACGGCGAGCTGCGGGATCTTGCTACGGACCTGTCCACGCTGGACGGTGCCGAGGTAGAGACGGTTACAAAGGACAGCCCGGACGGGCTTAACATTCTGCGTCACTCCACCACACACGTGCTCGCGCAGGCGCTCCAGCAGATCTACCCGGATGCGCACCTGGGAGTGGGTCCGTTCATTGAGGATGGCTTCTACTACGATTTCGGCAATATCGATCCCGTAACGCCCGAACTGCTTCGTGATCTCGAAAAGCGCATGAAGAAGATTGTGAAGTCAAGCCAGCGTTTCGTACGCCGTGAGGTCTCTAAGGAGCAAGCGCGCCAGGAAGAAGCCGCGCAGCCCTACAAGCTTGAACTGATTGAAACAAAGGGCGCGGGGTCAGAGGCCGCAAGCGTCGAGGTGGGCGAGGGTGGCCTCACCATGTACGACAACGTGGATCGCCACGGCACCACCGTCTGGTCTGATCTATGCCGCGGTCCGCACGTGCCATCCACCTCCTATATTGGCAACGGCTTCGCCCTCACCAAGTCATCGGCCGCCTACTGGAAGGGTGACCAGGCAAACGATCAGCTGCAGCGTATTTATGGCACGGCATGGGCATCCAAGGAGGATCTCACGGCCTACCAGACACGCATGGCCGAGGCGGAGAAGCGCGATCACCGGCGGCTCGGACAGGAATTGGACCTGTTCTCCTTCCCGGAAGAACTGGGGTCCGGCCTGGCGCTATTCCATCCCAAGGGTGGCATGCTGCGCATGCTCATGGAGGACTACTCCCGTCAGCGCCACCTGGAGGCCGGCTACAGCTTCGTTAACACGCCGCACATCACCAAGGGCGCACTCTTTGAAACCTCCGGTCACCTCTCGTGGTACAAGGACGGCATGTTCCCGCCCATGCACCTTGACGAGGAACGGGACGCGGAGGGCAATATCACGAAGCAGGGGCAGGACTACTACCTCAAGCCGATGAATTGCCCCATGCACTCTCTCATCTACAAGTCGCGCGGGCGCTCCTACCGCGATCTGCCGCTGCGGCTCTTCGAGTTCGGCACCGTATACCGCTACGAAAAGTCCGGCGTGGTGCATGGGCTTACGCGCGCCCGTGGTTTCACGCAGGATGATTCGCACATCTACACCACTCGCGAGCAGATGGGGGAGGAGATTGCCTCCGTCCTTAAGTTCGTGCTCGATCTCCTCAAGGATTTCGGTCTCAACGATTTCTACCTGGAGCTCTCCACGAAGGACCCGAAGAAGTTCATCGGCGATGACGCGCTGTGGGAGGAAGCGACCAATACGCTCCGTGACGTGGCAACGGCGTCGGGCCTGGAACTGGTGCCGGATCCGGAAGGCGCGGCGTTCTACGGCCCGAAGATCTCCGTGCAGGCGCGTGATGCCATCGGGCGTACGTGGCAGATGTCCACAATCCAGCTGGACTTCAATCTCCCCGAACGTTTTGACCTGGAGTACACGGCGAAGGATGGTTCCCGACAGCGCCCCGTAATGATTCACCGTGCCCTGTTTGGTTCCATCGAGCGTTTCGTTGGTGTGCTGACCGAGCACTACGCCGGCGCATTCCCCGCCTGGCTGGCGCCGGTGCAGGTGCGGCTCATTCCGGTAGCTGAGGCCTTCGATGGTTACGTTGACGAGGTAGCCGCACAGCTCCGGGCGCATCACATCCGCGTGGAGGTGGACCACTCCTCGGACCGCTTCGGCAAGAAGATTCGCACGGCCGCCAAGGAAAAGGTGCCCTTCGTGCTGATTGCCGGCGGTGAGGATGCGGAGGCCGGGGCGGTGTCCTTCCGTTATCGGGATGGCGCCCAGCAGAACGGTATCCCGGTGGATCGTGCCATCGCGCACATCGAGGACGTGGTGGCCCGCCGCGTCAACGATCCGGCTGGAGAAAAGATCGAGGAGGCCTAGATGCTCTCGCGCTCGGGGCGCCCATTCGCCTATCGCGTGTTCGGGCCAATTGCCCGCCTTGCTGTCAAGGCGGGGATTACGGCGGACGCCATCACCATCACGGGCACGGCAGTCACCGTACTGCTTGCACTGACGCTATATCCGCTGGGACACCCGGTCTGGGCGTCCTGGCTGATCGGCGCGGTGGTGATCATGGACAGCCTTGACGGGCAGTTGGCGCGGCTCACGCACACCTCCTCCGCCTGGGGCGCGTTCCTGGACGCCACGTGTGACCGCCTGGCTGACGGCGCTATTTTCGCCGGCATCATGGTGTGGGTATATCGCTACCAAATTGGAGCGACCAACTGGATCATGGTGGGCCTCCTGGGCGGACTGGTGGTGGCAATCACCACCTCCTACGCCAAAGCGCGTGCCGAGGCCAGTGGGTATTCGGCGAATGTTGGGCTCTCCGAGCGTGCGGACCGGCTGGTCATTCTGCTGGCCGCCGCCTGGTTGGCCGGCACCGGGTGGGGCGAATGGCTTACCTGGCTGCTGCTGGTGGCGGCCTGGTACCTGTTTGTGGCCGGGTTCATCACCGTGCTGCAGCGGATGATCACGGTGAAGCAGCAGGCCGTGGCTAGCGGCGGGCGCGCGGCGGGCGCGGATACGCAGGATGGTGCGGATTTGGACGATCAGCGAAATGGCCACGGGCCGGCCACGAATTTGACGCACCCGGCAGATTCTCGCGGCGTTGGGGAGGAATGAATGGACGTTATGAAGGTGTTCCGCGCGGCGGACGCGGTGGTCAATCGGTTACCCGAGCCGCTGGGCAGGGGGATCTTCAACGTCGTCGGTACGGTGGTGGGGGAGCTCCCTACCACCGGCACCCGCCAACTTCGCAAGAATCAGGCGCGGCTGAGGCCCGGTTTGCGAGGAGCTGAGGCACGCCGGCTCTCGCGGGCCGCCATGCGAAGCTACATGCGTTACTACTACGAGGTATTCCGGCTGCGGTCAATGAATGAGGCGGATATTAATGCCCACTTCGTGGCCGTGAATCTTGAGCAAATGAAAACCGGGATGCCTCAGGGCCGCTCATTCGTGGGCGCTCTACTCCATGCTGGAAATTGGGATCTCGCTGGCGCCTGGGCCACCCTCAATCTTGGGGCCACGGCCACGCTGGTGGAGAAACTGGAACCAGAGGAGCTGTACCACTCCTTCGTGGACTTTCGCGAGGAGCTGGGCCTCACCATTTTCCCAGTTATTAAGGGTGGTGGCGCCATCCATAAACTGGAGGGCGAGCTGGCAAAGGGCGGTGTGCTGGTCCCGCTACTAGCAGATCGGGACCTCACGCACACCGGCATTGAGGTGCACCTGGGAGAGGGAATCGCGCGCGTAGCCCCCGGGCCGGCCATTCTGGCACAGAGCCTTGGGCTTCCTCTTCTTCCCGTTCTCTCCTATTACCAGAGGGCGCCCCGCAAGCGCGGGGCAGGAACCCGGTGGCGCGTGGTGGTGGAGGCATACGATCCCGTTTATTCAAGCGTCAGTCCGGATGCCTCGGTAGCGGAAAAGCAGCGTGATCTTGAGCGGATGACCCAGGCGTGGGTGAGCCGGATCGAATCGGGGCTGCGTGCACATCTCGAGGACTGGCATATGCTCCAGCCGCTTTTTGTGAATGACCTGGACCAGGACCGGCTGGCTCGCAGTCGTGAGCGCGCGGCGCGGGAACGGGAGGCCGAAGAGGCGAGGGAGAACGCATGAGAATCGGGATTGCCTGCCCATACTCCTGGGATGTGCCGGGAGGGGTGCAGTTCCACATCCGAGACTTGGCCGCCGAACTTCGCCGTCGTGGACACTATGTATCCGTGATCGCTCCTAGCGAGGGGACTGACGAGACCATCACCCCGGTGGGAGCGGCAGTCCCGGTGCCCTACAACGGCTCGGTGGCTCGGTTGGCGTTCGGGCCGCGGGTTAACCACGCGGTGAAAAACTGGCTACGGGCGGGACATTTCGATGTGGTGCACGTGCATGAGCCGCTGGTTCCTTCCGTTTCAATGCTTGCCCTTATGGCATCCGATGTGCCCGTGGTCTCCACCCATCACACCTCGATGGAGCGGTCCCGCACACTCGATATATTTGGGCCGGTACTCCGTCCCTTCCTCGAAAAAATCCAGGCGCGCATCGCAGTGTCCCAGGAGGCACGCCGCACGCTGGTGCAGTATCTGGGCGGCGATGCCTACATCATCCCGAACGGCGTGTACACGCGTCAATTTCACGTGGAGAAGGACCCGCGCTTTACGGGCGGAGAAGCTGCACCCACCGTCGCATTCCTGGGCCGCATGGACGAATCGCGAAAAGGACTGCCCATACTGGCTGCGGCGGCGGGGCAGATCCAGGCCGCGTTCCCCGATGTCCACTTCATCGTGGCCGGGAAGGGCAATCAGGAGGCCGCGCGAAAACTGTTTGGCGCCGTGGCGCCCGCTGTCACATTTCTTGGGCCGGTGAGCGACGCCGATAAAGCCGCGCTACTCGCCAGTGCTACCGCATACGTGGCTCCCAACACCGGCGGGGAATCTTTCGGCATCATTCTGATTGAAGCCATGGCCGCCGGTGGATTTGTGGTGGCATCCGATATTCCCGCGTTCCGCGCGGTCCTCGGTGAGGGCGAATTTGGTGACCTCTACGCAAACGGGGACGCGGAGGATTTGGCGCGCGTGCTGATTGCGGCGCTGCGGGATGCGCCGCGCCGAGCGGCCACGGCCGCCAAGGCCAGGACTGAATCTGAGCGTTATGACTGGTCCGCGGTGGCCTCCCAGGTGCTGGCCGTGTATGAGACGGCCGTGCGTACCGCCCATCTGGAGGTGGAAGAATGAGGTTCGCCGTGTTGTGGATGCTGGTAGTGCTGGCGATCGTTGTGGTGGCTGTGTGGGCGGTCATTGATGCGCGGCGCATCGACCGGCTGCATGTCACCATTCTGAAGTCGCGTCAGGCCCTTGAACAGGCACTGGCAAACCGCGCGCAGGTGGCTCACGAAGTGGGTGTGAGCAGCATTCTGGATATGGCCGGAGCGGTAGTTTTAGTGGATGCGGCGGACCATGCCATGAGCCTGAGTATGGTGGCGCCGGTGGATGATGCCCTGGGTGCCATTACGGATCGACGTGCACCGACGGTATTGGATCTTCCCTCGCCTCGGCTACGGCGTGAGGCGGAGTCCAACCTGTCCCGTGCACTGCGACTCACCGTGGATGGCATTGATCGGAGTGACATTTCCCCGGCGGCGCAGCATAGCCTTGATCGCCTCTCCCGGGCACGGTTGGATGTACGGCTCACGCGGTCATTCCATAATTCGCATGTAGCCCAGGCGCGCCAGCTACGCGCATCGCTCCTGCCACGGCTGCTTCATCTGGCGGGCACTGCGCCCGTGCCAAGGACGGTGGATATTGATGACGAGTAATCGTAGCGCCGCAGAGCAGGCGGAGGAGGCTGCCCTGGAGGCCGAATGGGTACCGGATGCGGACGGAGTGCCCCATCGAAAGGCTGCGCGCGTGGTGGCCTTTGATCCGGCCGGCCGCATCCTACTGCTGCTCGGCCACGACGAAGGGGACACGGCGCATCGCTGGTATTTCACACCCGGCGGCGGGCTTGCGGCGGGGGAGAGCGCCCGCGATGGTGCTGTGCGTGAATTCCGCGAGGAAACGGGCGTTCGGGTGGAAGCGGACCGCCTTGAAGGACCGGTGCTGCATCGGCACGCCACATTCCATTTTGTCCATGAAACCCGCCGCCAGGATGAGGAGTTCTTTACGGTTCGGCTCACCGTGGCGGAGGCGGAGCAAGCGGCGGCTCAGCGCGATGCAACTCTCACGCTGTGGGAACGGGAACTTCTCGAGGGTGCCGCCTGGTACGCACCGGACAACCTGGGAACGGATGCGGTGACGTATCCGCGTGGACTCGATCGGATGGCTGCGGCGTGGTGGCGCGGCTGGGACGGGCGGGTCACGGAGATCTGGGAGAGCTGAGCCTGTGGCCTGTTCCCAAGTGTGCATCACGCATAGCGCCTGCGAGATGATTACAATGAGCTGGAAATACTGTCCAAGCGGAGGAGACGCACGTGTCGGGACACTCTAAGTGGGCCACCACCAAGCACAAGAAGGCCGCCATTGACGCCAAGCGCGGCAAGATGTTCGCGCGCATGGTGAAGAACATCGAGGTTGCTGCGCGCACCGGTGGTGGGGACCCCGCGGGAAACCCGACCCTCTACGATGCGATCCAGAAGGCCAAAAAGGCCTCGGTGCCAGCCGATAACATTGATCGCGCTGTCAAGCGTGGCAGCGGCGCCACGGACGGTTCAGTCCAGTACGAATCCATCAGCTACGAGGGCTACGCGCCGGGCGGCGTCGCCATTCTCATCGAATGCCTGACGGATAACCGCAACCGTGCGGCGTCGGACGTGCGCACCACGCTCTCCCGCAACGGCGGTAACCTCGCTGACCCGGGCTCCGTTTCCTACCTGTTCAACCGTCGTGGTGTGGTAGAGGCGGAGAAGGCCGGTGGCACCACGGAGGATGACGTGCTCATGGCCGTGCTTGATGCGGGTGCGGACGAGGTCGAGGATGGTGGGGACACCTTCCTCATCTACTGCGATCCGAAGGACGTGGTGGCGGTGCGTACTGCCCTGCAGGATGCGGGTATTGACTATGCGGCGGCTGAAAGCCGCTGGGTGCCCTCGATGAAGGTGCCGGTGGATCTGGACGGCGCTCACAAGGTTCAGCGTCTGCTCGACGCTCTCGATGATCTTGATGACGTCCAGGATGTTTACACGAACGAGGATGTTCCTGCGGACGTGGCCGCGCAGCTTGCGGAGGAAGACGAGGACTAGGGCGCGGTGCGCATTCTAGGTATCGATCCGGGCCTCACCCGGTGCGGTCTTGGCACAATTGATGCCGATTCGCGGCGCCGAGTGAGGCTCGTTGATATGCGGGTGGGGCGCAGCCCGGTGGATATGGCGCCCCACCAGCGCCTCCTGCTGATCGCCAATGCCATCGACGCGGTGATCGAGGAGTTTCATCCCGATGTGGTGGCGATCGAGCGCGTGTTCGCGCAGTCGAATGTGCGCTCCGTAACGTCCACGGCACAGGTGGCGGGAATTGCAATGTTGGCGGCGGCGCGGGCGGGGCTTCCGCTGGGGATGCACTCGCCCTCCGAGGTTAAAGCGGCCGTGAGTGGAAACGGGCGTGCACACAAGCTGCAGGTCCAGACAATGGTGAAACGTATTCTCCGCATGGAGCAGTTGCCCCGGCCTAAGGATGCGGCGGACGCGCTGGCGATTGCGATTACGCACGCCTGGCGCGGCGGGGCAGAGGCGCTGGCGGGCGGCCTGGATAATGGTCAGCACGGCGGTGCCGGGTATCTGCCTCGTAATGAGGGCCCGGGGCTGACGCCCGCGCAGAAGATGTGGGCCGATGCGGAGCATTTAGCATCCCGTCACGGCGCGGTTACGCCGGGTGTGGAGTAGGCGGCCGGTTTCCCGCGCGAGAGGTACACGCATTATTCGGTGTTGGTGTGCGGCCCCAGGCCCGCGTTTTTACGACGCCGATCGCCGGGCGTACTTAAAAGTTCCGACGCCGTTCGAGAGCGCGCGGGGCGGCAAGATCCGGTAGAGTTTGGAACAAACGTTCGAAGGAGTTGCTGTGATTTCAAGCGTACGCGGGAAGGTGCTCCACGTGGGCGCAACGGAGGCTGAAATCAGCGTGGATGGGCTGGGCCTCTCCATCAACGCCACGGCCAGTGCGCTGTCCTCCCTTCGTGAAGGAGAGGAGGGAATGCTCTACACCACCCTGGTGGTGAGGCAGGACTCCCTGGCGCTTTTCGGCTTTGCCAGCCCCGATGAACGTGCTACATATTTAGCTTTGCAATCCGTCTCCGGTATCGGCGCCAAACTTGCCCTGGCCGTACTCTCCACGCTGTCCCCGAATGATTTGCGCCGTGCGGTGGAGGCCAAGGATACGGCCCGGCTGCAGCGTGTGCCGGGGGTGGGGAAGAAGAGTGCCCAGCGCATGATCCTTGAACTTGCTACCAAGCTGGGTCCGGCCGCGCCGGAGGAGGGGGTGGCGTCGGAGACGTCCGGGGCGGCGATCGCGGACGTCGTCGTCGCACTTACCGGGTTGGGCTGGGGAGAAACGGAAGCACACGCGGCGGTTACGGAGGCGGCTGAGGCGCACCCCGATGGCACCGTGGCCCAGCTGCTACGCGAATCCCTCCGGGTGCTGGGGAGGCGGAAGTAAGTGAGTGAGGCGAATCTGGTATCACCGGACGCAACGGAACCTGAACGCGCTGAAGAAGCGGCGCTCCGGCCCCGTCAGCTCTCAGAATTTGTGGGGCAGGATACGGTCCGCAAGCAACTCTCGCTGGTGTTGCAGGCGGCCCTGGGGCGTGGGCGCACACCCGATCACGTGCTTCTGGCCGGTCCGCCGGGCCTGGGGAAAACGACGTTGGCAATGATTATTGCCAACGAGGTGGGTGGCGCACTGCGGATTACCTCGGGGCCCGCCATCCAGACGGCCGGTGATTTGGCGGCCCTGCTCTCCTCCGTTCAGGAGGGTGACGTGCTGTTCATCGACGAGATTCACCGGTTAGCCCGCCCCGCGGAGGAGATGCTCTACCTGGCAATGGAGGATTTCCGCGTGGACGTCATGGTGGGCAAGGGGCCCGGCGCCACGTCCATCCCTCTGCCGCTGCCGTATTTCACGGTGGTGGGAGCTACCACGCGCTCCGGACTACTGCCCGCTCCGCTGCGTGACCGGTTCGGTTTTACCGCTCACCTTGAGTACTACACCACGGAGGAACTGGCCACTATTGTCACGCGCAATGCGCTCAAACTGGAAGTGGATATCACGGAGGAAGCGGCCAGCGAGATCGCCTCTCGGTCCCGCGGCACCCCGCGCGTGGCCAACCGGTTACTGCGGCGTGTCCGAGATTGGGCGCAGGTGCACGGCTCCGGCACGCTGGACGAAGAAGCAGCATCCAGTGCGCTCGATCTGTTCGAAGTGGATAAATGCGGCCTCAATAGGTTGGACCGTGCCGTGCTCGACGCCGTATGCCGCCGTTTTGGGGGCGGCCCGGTAGGCCTGGCCACGCTCTCGGTAAGCGTGGGGGAGGAGGCTGAGACGGTCGAGGAGGTGTGTGAGCCCTACCTGGTGCGGGAGGGATTCCTGGTGCGTACGCCCCGCGGGCGGAAAGCAACGATGCTCGCGTGGCAGCATCTTGGCCTCACACCGCCGCCGGAGCAGGCCACGCTCTAGCCATGCAGGGTGGTGCATGTCCCAGGGGAGCCCATAGCTTGGCAAATGAGGATACCGGCGTACCGGGTGCTCATTAATTGGCGTGAGTGCGTTCGCATGCTGATTGGTTCTGCGCGGGCAACCTTGGCCAGGTAGACTGCACCGGTAATTGTCTATTGACGGGAGAGGATCGCGCGTGGGACCCATCATTCTTCTCATCATCGTCGTAGTGATGTTCGGGATGGCCTGGTTCATGAATAACTCAGCCAAGAAGGAACAGAAGCGGCGGATTGATGAGCGTGATAAAGCCATCAAAGTGGGCGTCAACGTGGTGACCGGCTCCGGTTTCTACGGGAAGATTGTCGCCGTGGATGGCGATGCGGTAACGCTCGAAAGCCCCGCGGGCGATGAGACGGTGTGGATGCGCGCTGCTATCCAGGGGGCTGCGGAGATTCCGTTGAGCCCCATCACCGAGGAAGAAGCGGCCGCTGAGGATGCCGCTGAGGCGGCAAACGCAGCGACGAACACGGACGAGACTCTTTCGGAGCAGGATGCCGCTCGCGACGGGACCGACGATTCTGCGGACACGGAGCAAAAGTAAGAATCATGGCAAAAACTCAACACTCTTCGGCGGCACGTGCACCGTGGCGCCGGCTTGTTGTGCTTACCGTCTTGGCGATTGCCTTGGCGGTGGCACTCACTATCGGTTCCATTACGGGCCACAAGTCACGCTGGACCCCGGATTTTGCCCTGGACCTTGAGGGCGGCACGGAATTGATTCTCACGCCGAAAACCACGAACGGTTCACAGGTCACCCAGGATGATATTAACCAGGCGATTGCGATTATTCGCCAGCGCGTGGATGCGTCCGGTGTGGCCGAGGCGGAAATTTCATCCCAGGGCGGCTCAAATATCGTTGTCGCCCTTCCGGGGCACCCGTCAGAGGAGACGCTCAATCTGGTACGCACCTCTGCTGTCCTCCGCATGCGTCCGGTGCTGGAGATGGCCACGGCCACTCCGTTAACGCCCGCAATGTATGAGCAGGCTACGGGAAAGTCGACGACGCCGGACACCTCGGCGACCGCCGGGAGCAGCGAGACCGCATCGGCTAGCGGTACGGCCAGTGCCTCGGCGTCGGCGACGAGTAACGCCAGCACCGAAGCTTCGGCCAGCGCAAGTCCCAGTGCATCGTCCTCGGCCAGCCAAACGCCGTATACGGGCAAGGAACTGAAAGCCAAGGCCCTGGAGCTTGCGGACGCTAACGGTGACGGAAAGATTTCAGATACCGTGAGCGGTACGCCGAAGAACAGCTCGGATGCGACGTGGGCAAGCTCCGAACAGGTGCTTTATGACGTTCTCACGATGGACTGCACGGGCGATAACCCGCAGTCGGCCGCCACGGATGATCCGAAGAAGGCTCTCGTGGCGTGCGGTGAGGGTGGCACCAAGTTTGTGCTGGGTCCAGCCGATATTGAGGGTACGGATATATCGCAGGCATCACCCGGATTTGATCAGCAGGAGGGCAAGTACATTGTTCAGCTGCAGTTCAATTCCAAGGGTGCGAAAGAGTTTGCGGATATCACCGGCCGGCTGGTGAGCCTGCAGTCTCCGCAGAATGAATTCGCGATCGTGCTGGACGGGCATGTGATCTCCAATCCGGTGCCGAACCAGCAGATTAACGGTGGGCAGGCTTCCATCTCCGGTGGTGGCATCAATGCACAGTCCGCTAAGACCCTCGCCAATCAGCTTCAGTTCGGTTCGCTGCCCCTTCAGTTTGAGGTGCAGTCCGAACAGCAGATTTCGGCAACGCTTGGTACAGAATCCCTCTCCGCCGGCCTCATTGCCGGTCTAGTTGGGCTTCTACTTATCGTCATGTACCTTATCTGGCAGTACCACGCGCTCGGTGTGGTGGCGATCGGATCCGTGGTGCTGGCCACGGGCCTGTCCTATCTCATCGTGTGCTTGCTTTCGTGGACTATGGGCTACCGGCTCTCGCTGGCCGGCGTAGTGGGCCTCGTGATATCTATCGGTATTTCGGCGGATTCCTTCATCGTGTTCTTCGAGCGTATTCGTGATGAAATCCGTGACGGTCATTCGCTGCGTTCCTCGGTGTCGCGCGGGTGGCATCGTGCCAAGCGGACCATCTTTGTGTCGGACGGTGTGAACCTGGTGGCGGCCATTGTGCTGTATCTGGCGGCCGTCGGGTCGGTACGAGGGTTCGCGTTCACCCTGGGTATTACCACCATCCTGGATCTGGTGGTGGTCATCATGTTCACCTATCCGATGATGATGCGTCTGGTGCGCACCAGGTTCTTCGGAGAGGGACACCGGTGGTCCGGCATGAGTGCCGAGGCGCTCGGCCGTGCGCCTCGCTATACGGGCCGCGGCACCACTCGGGCCGCGCAGGCCGGCGTGACACTGGCTGAACGTCGCGCGGCGCAGCGCCGGGCGGCCAACGGCGTCGTCGTCGAGACCGCGGAGACGGATACGCCGGCGGAGAGCCCTACGGCGGAAGAGGAGGCCAAGTAATGTCGATGTATTCCTTCGGCAACGCGCTCTACTCCGGTAAGAAGAGCTACCGCATTGTCCAGAACCGCAAGATCTGGTTCACCATCGCCATAGTGGCGGTGATCGTGTCGCTGGCGGCGCTGGGCTTTAAGGGGCTTAATCTCGGCATCGATTTCACCGGCGGTTCCCAGTTCACGGTGTCCAATGCGAGCACCGTCAACCAGCGGCCGGCCGTCAACATCATCTCTCAGTATGCGGGCGAGGATTCGGCGCGCGTGGCGCAGGTGGGCAAGTCCGCTCTCCGTGTCCAGGTGGCCGGAGGCTCCAAGCTGAGTAACGACGAAACAACGGAGATTCGCTCCGCGCTTGCCGACGCGTACGGCACCAGCGTGGAGGAGGTAACTTCCACGTTCATCGGACCGGTGTGGGGTCAGGACATCTCCGTGAAGGCCCTGCAGGGCTTTATCTGGTTTATCGTACTGGTGTTCATCGGACTCAGCCTTTACTTCCGATCATGGCGAAGCACGCTGGGTGCGGTGCTGGCTCTGTTCCACGATCTCATAGTGACGGTGGGTATTTACTGCCTATTCGGGTTGGAGTTCACGCCGTCCACGGTCATTGGCCTCCTTACCATTTTGGGCTACTCGCTCTATGACACCGTGGTGGTGTTCGATAAGGTGCGTGAGAATTCGGAGCACCTCCTCACGCAGAAGGATGTGACGTTCGCGGAGTCCACAAACTTGGCCGTGAACCAGACTCTCATTCGGTCTATTAATACGTCGGTGACGTCGCTGCTGCCCGTGGCTTGCATTCTCTTTATCGGTGTGGGGCTTCTTGGCGCAGGCTCGCTGCGGGATCTCGCAACGGTGCTGTTTATGGGCCTGATTCTCTCCGCACTATCCTCTATTTTCCTCGCTTCGCCGCTGGCTGTGACCCTGACAAATCAGGATCCGGCCATGAAGAAGCATACGGCAGAGGTGGAGGCCGCCCGCCTGGAGCGTAAGCGCCGGGTAGAGGCGGGGGAGGAGCCGGCCGAGGAAGAAAATGTACTGGTGGGTATTCGGACCCCGGGTGAGCACCTGGGTGCGTCCTCTCAGCCACACCGGAAGAATAGGAGAAAGAAGAAGTGAGCGAAGGATTCTCTCCGGAACTAGTGGATATGATCGCCTCCAAAGTGCGCGATCTTCCGGATTTTCCCGCCCCGGGTGTGCTGTTTCGGGATATCACGCCGCTTATCGCGGATGGGAAGGCATTCCATCAGCTGATCGATGCGATCGGGACCATGTACGACGGCAAGATTGATGCGGTGGCGGGTCTCGAATCCCGCGGCTTCATTCTTTCCGCACCGCTGGCCTACGCGATGGGCGTGGGCATGGTGACCGTGCGTAAGGCAGGACGGCTGCCCGGACCCGTCGAGGGCGTGGATTACGACCTCGAGTACGGTTCGGCGCGCATGGAGGTACAGCCCTTCACGGTGAAGGATGGTCAGCGCGTTCTGGTGCTCGACGATGTCCTGGCCACGGGCGGTACAGCCAACGCTGCGTTCCAGCTCATTGAGCGGAGCGGTGGCGTGGTTGCCGGCCTGTGTGTCCTTATTGAGTTGGCCGCGCTGGGGGCGCGGGGACGGCTCTCGAATTACGACGTACGCTCGGTGCTCTCCTACTAGTAGGCGCGCGGGTGCGATGGGGGAGGCGCTGAGGCGTCTCCCCTTTCGTATGGGCTTTCGGATGACGGACGTGATATGAGCGCGGGCGCGAGGCAACTAGGATAGGCACATTACAAAGGAGAGCCATGGCTGACGATTCGGTGGTCGCATCGACCAAACAGTGGACGGGCGTGCCGGAGATGCTGCGCGGCCTCGCCACGCTACTTCAGGACCGCAATGTAGATCGGGCCCGGATTCTCCACGCCTACGAGGTGGCGGCCGCGTGCCATAAGGGCCAGGAGCGAGAATCCGGCGAACCGTACATCACGCATCCCATTGCCGTTGCCACCATCCTGGCCGAATTGGGCATGGATGAGGACACCATCGTGGGTGGGCTACTCCATGACACCGTCGAGGACACCAGCTACACGTTCGATGATGTGGAGCGGGAATTCGGTGGCACGGTAGCGCTGCTGGTGGATGGTGTCACCAAACTGGACAAGATGACCTACGGGCAAGCCGCCCAGGCGGAAACCGTGCGCAAGATGGTGATCGCCATGTCTAAGGACATCCGCGTGCTCATCATTAAACTTGCGGATCGGCTTCACAATGCGCGCACGTGGAAGTTTGTCTCCAAGGAGAAGGCGGAGCGGAAAGCCAAAGAAACACTTGAAATATATGCGCCGCTTGCTCACCGGCTGGGAATGAGCACGGTGAAGTCCGAGCTGGAGGATCGCTCCTTTAATGCGCTCTATCCGGAGATTTACGCGGAAATTGATCGGCTGGTGACCGAACGTACCCCGGAGCGTGTGAGCTACATCAAGAAGGTGAAGAGCGAACTGGCCGGGGCACTGAAAGATTCCCATATCAAGTGCACCATCAACGGGCGGCCCAAGCACTACTACTCCATCTACCAGAAGATGATCTTGCGTGGGAAGGATTTCAACGACATCTATGATCTGGTGGGTCTGCGTGTTCTGGTAGAGACCATCCCGGATTGCTATGCGGCTCTGGGTGTTGCAAATACGCTTTATACGCCAATCCAGGGGCGCATCAAGGATTACATCGCCTCCCCGAAGTTCAACCTGTACCAGTCCATTCACACCACGGTGATTGGGCCGGAAAACCGCTCTCTCGAGATTCAGATTCGCACCTATGAGATGCATAAGCGGGCGGAATATGGCATTGCGGCGCACTGGCGCTACAAGCAGAACCCGAATGCTACGCACTTTGAGAACGCGGCCAAGACCGACCAGAGCATGGAAAATCAACTGAACTGGTTGCGGCAGCTGGTGGATTGGCAGCGCGAAACGGCGGATCCCACAGAGTTTCTGGAGTCTCTTTCCTATGAGATTTCCGGGCAGCAGGTCTACGTGTTCACGCCGCGTGGTGAAGTACTGGAACTGCCTCTCGGGTCCACTCCGGTGGACTTCGCATACTCCGTGCATACCGAGGTGGGCCATCACACGATCGGGGCGAAGGTGAATGATCGCCTTGTCACGCTGGACCACAAACTGGAGAGTGGTGACACCGTAGAGATCATCACGTCCAAGGCACTGGATGCCGGGCCGTCGCGGGACTGGCTGGACTTCGTCGTATCCCCTCGCGCCCGCGCCAAGATTAAGCAATGGTTCCGCAAGTCGCGGCGGGATGAGGCGCTAGAGGCGGGCAAGGAGAAGCTTGCCCGCGAAATCCGGCGAAAGAATCAGCCGGTCCAGCGGCTCATGAGCCACGAGACACTGGGCGATGTGGCCCGGGAGTTTGGCCGCAAGGACGTTAATGATCTCTACCTGGGTATTGGTGAGGGCGGTGTATCAGCGGATACGGTGGTACGCCGGCTCATCCAGAACCAGGGTGGGGAGGCCGCCGTTGAGGATGATCTGACGGAGGGCATTACCCCCACGCGGATCGCTCCGAAGGTGGGCGGCAATGGGGACGAAGCCGTTGTTGTTGAGTCCATGGGTTCCGGGGAAATGCAGATCAAGCTGGCCAAGTGCTGCATGCCGGTGCCTCCGGATGAAATTGTTGGGTTCGTGACGCGCGGTCATGGGCTGTCTGTGCACCGGCGGGATTGTCCGAATGTCACCCAGTTGCGCCGCAACCCGGACCGCTTCATTCCGGTGGCGTGGAGTGAAGAGACCAGCGCCATATTTACCGTGCAAATCCAGGTGGACGCGCTGGATCGTAAGGGCCTGCTGGCGGATGTATCCCGCGTCATTTCGGATGACGGCATTGAACTGGTGGGTGGCAACCTGGTTTCTTCCAAGGAACGGCAGGCCCACGAGGTGTTCACGCTGCGGGTGGCAGATCCGCGTCATCTGGGCCGGGTGATGACGGACATTCGGAAGGTGGATGGGGTGTACGCGGTGTATCGGGTGAATAATTCGCAGAAGTCTCCGCATCACTAGACGATGCGCCGGCGGTAGGGAAGCTTCCTGTGGGTGGGACTTCCGCTTAATCGCGGGCGGCGTCACTCAGTGCCTGAACAATGGCCCGGGCACGGGGAAGGCGAGGGCGCCGGTGCATGCTGGCCAGTATTCGGGTCAGGTCGGAGAAAAAGGCGGGACGGTCCGGCGGTTCGGCGAGCATAAAGAGGCCACTGAGCGCTATATCCGTGGGCTCGAGGAGAAGGAGATCCGCCGCGGTGCGTGCCGGCAGGGTCACGGGGCAGCCGCCAATATGGGTGATGTGCTCCTGCGGAATGACGGTCCGCGTTCGAATGCAGGGGTCCGAGCGGTAGGGGTGCCCTGCTGTGAGTGCGGGGAAGCGAGAGCTCGGCCACCAACCGGTATGGATCCAGCATGCGGTGAGTCCGACGGCGGTGGCGCCGGCGGGCAATAGCGGGCTAATCAGAGCGCCACGAAGTGGCGGTGTTGCCGCCAAATCAGCCGGGGCGGCGTGGTCTGCCGTATACGGGATGAGGAGGCCCTCCCGAATCAGGGTGGCCTCAGCGGCGGACGGAAACGATGCGGTACGCCATGTGCTCATGTACCGATTCTTGCCGCACGCAAAAAACGGGGCCGCGCCCATCCACAGGCGCGGCCCCGCGTGTCCACAGAAACTAGAGCGCGGAATTCACCTGCTCCAGCCAGGCCACGCGTGCCCGGCGAGATTCTTCAAGTTCCGCTACCTGCTTGTCATCGCCCTTGGCCTTGGCGGCCGCGATTTCGCCGTCAAGTTCCTCGATGAGCGCCTCGAGTTGGGCCGCCATACCGTTGGAACGCGCCTGCTTTTCCGGATCGGTACGGCGCCACTGCTCGGCCTCGGCGCGTCGAATCTGATCCTCAATTTCACGCATGCGCCCCTCGGTGCGTGCCTCATCCTTGCGCGGCACCTCACCGATTTCATCCCACTTATCCTCCACCTTGCGGAGAGCATTGCGGGCCTGCTCCGGATCGGAAATCTCCAGCACCTTCTCCGCGTCCTTGAGGAGCGCAAGCTTACGGGAGAGGTTATCCCCGCGGGCTTCATCCTGCTGAGCGAAATGCGCAGCTCGGGCATCGAAGAACGGCTGCTGGGCCGCACGGAACCGATCCCAGAGCGCATCATCTTCACGGTGGCGTGCGCGGCCGGCGTGGCGCCACTCATCCATGAGTTCACGATACTGAGCCGAGGTGGTACCCCAATCCGTGGAGGTAGCCAGTGCTTCGGCTTCCTTGATGAGTGCCTCCTTGCGAGCCACGACTGCCTGACGCTCCGTATCCAACTGGGCGAAGTGCTTGCGCCGGTTGCGGTCGAATGCGCTGCGCGCCTGGGAGAAACGCTTCCATAGCTTCTGCTCGGTGGGGCGGTCGATGCGTACGCCGGACTTCTGCTGCCGCTGCCACTCCTCAAACAGGGAGGAAAGCTCAGCGCGCGTGTTCTTCCAGTGAGTCTGGGCCGGATCCTGGGCGGCGAGTGCTTCTGCCCGCTCCACCACGGCCATGCGGGCGGCCAGGGCGGCGGCCTTGGCCGCCTTGCGCTCCTCGGCTACTTCGGCGCGGCGCTGTTCAATCCGGGTGGAGAGCGTTTCTAGGCGGTTACGTAGAGCCGCGAGATCACCCACCGCATCCGGCGCCTCAAGGTCCTTGCGGAGGCTCTTGAGGGATTTACCTGCCTCTTCCGGTGCGATAGTTTCCACGCGCTGCTCGAGGAGGGCCACCTGAGTGGCGAGTTCCGTATAGCGGCGCACAAAGATAAGGAGCGCATCCTGAGTGGAGCCGCTAGCGGCGAATTCGCCCACCTTGCGTTCGCCCTCCGCTTCGCGGACATACACGGAGCCATCGTCTGCCACACGGCCGAAAGCCGCGGCTGCCGCTTCCTCCGGCGTGAATACCACCGGCGTGGTGGGAGCCGGCGCGCCGGGCGCCTCAGTTGCCATCGCTGCCGCGTTCTCACCGGGCTGGACACTCGCCTGGGCGGCGGGCACCTGCGTGGCTTCTTCTGGCTGACCCGGCGTGACGGGCGTGGATGCGGGTTGAGACTCGCTCATGGAAACTCCTCGGAAAATGGCGCGTAGCGCTAAAGGAACACTATGCCCGTTAGTCTACGTCGAATTCTCGCCTGATAGCGGGCTTTTCGGCGCGGTAGCGTAGGAGCATGATTATTCGTCGCTACTCTGAGACGTATCTCAACGCGAACTGTTACATCCTGGGGGCCGAGGCCGGCGTCGTAGTGGATCCGGGGGCCGGTAGTGCCCAGTGGGCGGCCTCCACGCTCGCTGAACTCCATCTTGATCTGGCCGGTGTACTCCTCACGCACGGGCACGCGGATCACGTGTGGGATGCGGCAATCGTTGCGGGCGAGGCGCCGGTATGGATCATGGACGCGGACCGGGTGCGCCTGGAGGATCCGGCGCGCGGAAATCTTCATCCGGCTGAACTCATCGCGGCGATCGCCGGGCATCCCTGGCAGCGGCCGGTTCGGATTGAGCGTGCCGACGCCGGTTTCACGGCCGGCGGTATTACCTTCGAGGTATTGCCGGCGCCCGGGCATACCGAGGGTTCGGCGGTGTTTACCTTCGCCGGCGAGCTTGACTCGGCTTCACGCACGCTGCTCAGCTCAGACGCGCACCCCACCCTGCACGCACTGACGGGGGACGTTATATTCCGGAACGGCATTGGGCGCACGGACCTCATGGGTGGGGATGCCGACGCCATGCGCATCTCGCTCGGCTACCTGCGTGACCATTTGGAGCCGGAACGTAACTTACTGCCCGGCCACGGTTCGACGTCGACCTGGGGACGCGAACTACGCACCTCCCCGTTCCTGCACGGCGCGCTGTAGCACCACGCACGTGACACGCGGGCGGGGCCGTGAGTGATCCGCGCGGCGGGCGGCCGCGGAATGCGCGCCAACGTGCAAGAATAAACGCATGAAAATTGCACCGCTGTCCGGATTCCCCGAGTACCTACCCCAGGAGCGGATAGTGGAGCGGAGTGTGCTCGATACGCTCCGGTCCACCTTCGAACTCCACGGATTCTCAGAGGTGGAGACCCGCGCGGTGGAGCCTCTCGATCAGCTGCTGCGCAAGGGCGAAACATCCAAAGAGATCTACCTGCTCTCCCGTCTCCAGGGTGGGCAGGATCAGGATGCGCAGCTGGGGCTGCATTTTGATCTCACCGTGCCGCTGGCACGCTACGTCCTGGAGCACGCCGGAAAACTTGATTTCCCGTTTAAGCGGTACCAGATCCAAAAAGTGTGGCGCGGTGAACGCCCGCAGGATGGCCGCTTCCGTGAGTTCTATCAGGCGGATGTGGATGTGGTGGGGCAGGATACCCTCGCCTTCCATCACGAGGTGGAGTTGCCGCTGGTTATGGTGGATGCACTCTCCAAGCTGCCCATTCCCAAGGTGACTGTTCGCGCCTCCAATCGCAAGCTGGCGCAGGGCTTTTATGAGGCCATTGGAATCGAGGATACCGAGGGCACGCTCCGGGTCATGGATAAGCTAGACAAGGTGGGAGCTTCGGCCGTGGCGGAGATGCTCACCGAGGAGGTGGGCGCCAACGCGCAGCAGGCGGACCTCGCTGTGCAACTCGCCTCCATCCGCACCTCGGATACGTCTTTCGCGGACCGTGTACGGGCGCTCGGCTACCACTCGGAGCTGTTGGACGCCGGACTCGAGGAACTCACCCGGTTGGTTGACGAAGCAAATGCGTTGATTCCCGGCTCACTTCAAGCGGATCTCTCCATTGCCCGCGGGCTGGACTACTACACGGGTTCCGTATATGAATCCACGCTGGAGGGCCATGAGGACCTCGGTTCGGTGTGCTCCGGTGGCAGGTACGACAATCTGGTGGCCCAGGGAAATAAGAAGTTCCCCGGCGTGGGGCTTTCCATTGGCGTCTCCAGGCTGGTTTCACGCTTCATCGGGCGCGGACTGCTCCAGGCCACCCGCAAGGTACCCACGGCCGTGTATGTGGCCGTGACAGATGAGGCGGAGCGCCTGCATGCGGAAAAGATCGCTATGAGCCTGCGTGCGCGCGGCATTGCGGCTGATGTCTCGCCGAATTCCCAGAAGTTCGGCAAGCAAATACGTAACGCGGACCGGCGCGGAATCCCGTTCGTGTGGTTCACGGCGGAAGATGGCGAGCAGGTGCGCGATATTCGTTCAGGGGAGCAGGTCCCGGCGGATCCGGACGTGTGGGAGCCGCCGGCAGCGGATCTCCGACCGGCGGTGGTGAGCAGCGATGAGTGAGGCGGCCACGCGCCTTACTGAAGCGTTGAGTGAGCTACGGGACGCGCTCACCACCCTGGCGTTCCCCATCGCAGCCTCACGGCGTGATGAGGGACAGGACGCGGCAGCGGATTCCATCATGCAGTTGGATGACTACGTGATTCCGCGGCTGCACCGGATCGATGCGCCGCTACTCGCTGTGGTGGGTGGTTCCACCGGATCTGGAAAGTCCACAATCGTGAACTCTCTCATGGGGGAGGGAGTTACTCGCGCATCGGCACTTCGGCCTACCACGCGCCGGCCCGTGCTGGTGCACGCGCCCGCGGATGCCGAATGGTTTGAGCACGGGCCTGTACTACCTGGCCTCGCCCGGGTGACCGGATCGGCTGGCGAGCCCGGAAGCGTAACGGAAGTGCAACTGGTTTCCTCCCGTTCACTGCCCCAGGGGCTTGCCATTCTGGATTCGCCGGATATTGATTCGGTTGTGGCGGAAAACCGTATGCTTGCGGCCGAACTATTGGGTGCCGCGGATCTGTGGGTGTTTGTTACCACGGCCGCGCGCTACGCGGATGCAATCCCGTGGGCTCTGCTGGACCAGGCCGCCGAACGCAACATTGTGCTGGCGGTGGTACTTAACCGGGTTCCGAACGGAGCCGCGGGCGAGGTGCGCCCCGATCTGGTGCGGCGTCTTGAGGAGCACGGTCTGGGCGCGGCGCCTCTCTTCGTCATTGCGGAGCAGTCGAAGACGGGCGGCCTACTGCCGCCTGCCGACATGTCTCCTTTGCGCGGCTGGCTGGAGGGACTCTCCGAGGATGCGCGCGCTCGAGAATCAGTAGCGCGGCAAACGCTGGCCGGCGCGCTCACGGCGCTTCTCGAACGCGAGGATGTGGTGGTGGGCGCCTATACCCAGCAGCTGGAGGTCTGCGGTCATCTGAGCGGTGCGTTGAATGATGCGTTTGCCGAGGCCTCCCGCTCGATTGCTGTCTCCATGCGCGACGGTTCTCTGCTCCGCGGTGAAGTACTCCAACGCTGGCAGGAAATGGCGGGTGCCGGCGAGTTCACCAGGCGCATCGAATCTGGCGTATCCGGGATCCGAGATCGGATCGCATCGTTCTTTACCGGGCGCACCGCCACCACGGTACGCAGCACCCGGCAGGCGGGCGAGGCCATTGAGGACACGCTGACCTCCCTCCTGGTCTCTGCCGCAACGAACGCTATTCACAGCACTTCGGCCGCCTGGGAGGAAACTACCACCGGGGCCGGTATGGCACTGGCCGCGAATGGACATGTACGCGGCGAAACGGAGCGGCGCGAGGACGCGGCGCGTGTGGTACGCGAGTGGCAGCGCGGCGTCGTCGCCCTGCTGGAGGAAGAAGGGGAGGGGAAACGGGTGACCGCCCGCCTGCTTTCCCTCGGCGTCAATGCGACCGGCGTGGCGCTCATGATCCTGCTGTTTTCGCAGACGGCAGGCCTGACCGGCGGTGAGGTTGCGATTGCCGGTGGCACGGCGGTGGTGGCGCAGCGGCTACTGGAAACGGTTTTTGGGGACGACGCTGTTCGCCGTCTCACTCGGTCCGCGCGCTCGCGTCTCATGGCGCTCGCCGAGGAATTCCTGGGGCGAGACCGGGACCCGTTTGAAGCAGAAGTGGAGCGGTTGAACCTTAGCGAGGGCGAACTGACAAACGTGACGGAATCATTTGAGGCGGCCAGTATTGCCGCCCGCAAGGAGCTGATCTAGTGGCGAGTGTGGACCTGCCAACAGGACTGTCGCATCTTGAGCGTGCACTGGAACTGTCCGCGGGACGCGTGGATCCCGAGGCAGAGGAGAGTGCGCGTGGCGTACTGGATGTCGCCGATGCACGTGCGCGCGTGGGCATTGGCCGCACGGTGGTGGCGCTGGCCGGAGCGACGGGCTCGGGAAAATCGAGCCTTCTTAATGCGCTGGTGGGACAGCGCGTTGCGCGTACGGCCGTACGCCGGCCCACCACGGGTACGGCATTGGCCGTATCGGGCCGTCACGCTGCAGATCTGCTGGACTGGTTGGGAGTGCGGGAGCGAAAGGTGCTCCTGCAATTGGACGCGGCACCGTGGCGGGACGTGGTGCTGATTGACCTGCCGGATTTGGATTCCACGGAGAGTACGCACCGGGAGGAGGCCTCTCGCATTATCTCCCGGGCCGATGTACTGGTGTGGGTACTGGACCCGCAGAAATACGCGGATGCGGTGGTGCATGAGGACTATCTGCGTCACCTCACGCAGCAGTCCGCATCCATGATTATCGTGCTCAACCAGGTTGATAGGCTAAACGAATCAGAACGAAGAGACGTGCTGGAGGATCTGGCACGGCAGGCCGCGGCGGACGGTATCACCCCGGAACTGGTGGCGGTGTCCGCGGCCACGGCGGAGAATCTCGGCGTGCTTCAAGCGGCCATTAGCAAGGTGGCGGGCACGCGACAGGCGGCCGCGGAGCGGCTGGCCGGCAGCGTACGCGGTGCTGGTGCGGCACTCCTGCAGGCAACCGGTGCGGCAGGCGGCACGGCTCCGCAGCCTACCGTGGAGGATTTCACGCCGGTGGCTGGCCTGCTAGCACGCGCGGCTGGCGCGGACACGGTGGCACGGGCCGCCGGCGCATCATACGAGCGCCGGGCGCTCAAGGCCACCGGGTGGCCGGTGGTGCGGTGGCTCCGGACGCGAGGTGCGGATCCGCTCGAGCGCCTGCATCTGGTGCGCCGCGACGATACGGGTGAGACGGGCGCACTTAATCGGGTGACGTCGCCTGCCCGGTGGGCGGCGGCGCGAGCGGCGCTGGCAGCATATACGGATCGGGCCTGTGCGGCGCTGCCACGCCGGTGGCGCGCATCCGTGCGGGGAACGGCCGGTACCGGTGCCGACGCCCTCGGAGACGAAGCCGAGCAGATTATTGCTCGCGCGGACACGGAGTATCGGCGTCGTCCCGCGTGGTGGGGCGTGCTCAACACCTGCCAGTGGATCGGTACGGCGGCGCTGGCGGCCGGCCTGGTCTGGTACCTGCTCATTTGGATTGGTGGGGCGCTGGGTATTCGTCTCGGTGAGCCGCCCTACTGGGGCGTACTGCCCATACCCGCCGTACTGCTTCTGGGCGGCGCCGTGTGGTGCGTACTATGCTCAGCGATTGCGCGGCCCGCCCGGCAGGTGGGACGACGCCGCGTTGAGCAGCGGGTGTCTGCGCGCCTCAAACAGGAAATTTCGGCCCGTGCCGAGTCCAGTGTGCTTGCGCCGCTACGGGCCGAGGCCGGTGCGTATACGGAGTTCTACGCGGCCGTGGAGACGCTTCGGCGCGTGGCTGCGTAGCGGTGCTACACGGCGCGCCGCACCCGGCCACGGCGCATATACACCACAGAGAGCGCAAGGGCGAGGGCAACGATGACCGCGATTGTGCCCATCGCCCAGCCGAATCCGATGGCCCACTGATGGGCTGTGGCCTCCGGGCCGCCGGGCACGCACGCGAACAGCACCGCCGTAATAAGCGCGGTGCCGATGGCCGTGGCGATGCGCTGGGAGGTTTGCTGGACGCCGCCGGCCGTTCCGCCATGGGCCGATGGAATCTCCATCATTGACTGGGTTTGATTCGCCGAGCCAACCGCACCCAGGCCAATGCCTTCAATGGTGATGGGAATGGCCAGCCACCAGCCGCTGGCTCCCGTGGTGAATACCCAGTAGGCCACGGGAATTGTTGCCACCAGGGAGACCAGGATCGCTACGAAGGCACCCACCTGAACCTCACGCCCCTTATTTACCGCATAACGGCCGGCCCACACGGCCATATACCCGGAGACGATCGCGTTCGGAAGCCCAATGAATCCCGCCTCAAATGCACTGAACCCGAGACCCTGCTGTACGGCCATAGCCAGCACGACAAATACGGAGGTGGTTCCGAGGAACTGAACGGCGGAAATAAGCGTGCCGAGGGCGTAGCTCTCGGTTCTGAACATAGACAGACTCACCATGGGAATATGCCCGTTACGCTCGTAATGACCTTCCCACCACACCCAGGAAGCGGCAGCAAGGATACCGAGGAGCAGTAGCCACCAGCGCCAGGATGCATCCAACATGAAGGGCAGCATAATGGCCAACACGGCGACGGCGAGGAGCAGCGTGCCCACGGGGTCCAAGTCGATGGAGAGTCCTCGCATGCGCCCCACCTCTTTTCCGGCACGCTTGGCGCTGCGCCGGTAGGTGGCATCATTCTTGGCGGCGTTCGGGCCGATTGTGCGGCGTTCCTTAGAGAACGCGAGCCACCGTAGGCCCAGCAGGAACGCGGCAATACCAATCGGTGCGTTGGCGACAAAGCTCCAGCGCCAGCCTGCGTCCTGGAGAATAAGTACAAAGAATCCGGAGAGTACCGGGCCCACGGCGACCGACGCAGAAATGGCCAGGCCCATATAGGAGAATGCGCGGGCACGCTCGTGGCCTTCAAAATACTGCTGAATCATGCCCGTCACCTGCGGGGAAAAGACGCCGGCACCCACGCCCTGCAGGGCGCGCGCCAGATTAAGCATGACGGGATCGGCTGCAATGCCACACAGGATTGAGGCCACCGTAAAGATCGCAACGCCAATCATCCACATCATAGAGCGGCCGAAAATATCGCCCAGCCGGCCCATAGGAACCAGCAGGAGACCAAAGGCCAGCGAATAGCCGGAGAGCACCCACTGAATATCCGATTGTGAGGCGCCGATGGCGTGCTCAATAGACGGTAGTAGGTTGTTGACCGAGCTCACCTGAATGAGTGAGATACACAGGGACAGGATGAGCACAAACAGCATTTTGTTGCGGTCAAACACACGGTCTGATCCAGGTACCGTGAAATAACGTGGATTATCCATTCATCTCCTTCAGCATGGCGGAGCCAGTGTAGTGCGGATTCCGCCAGGTTCCCCGGGAGGGTGGTGCGTACCTCGAATATACGGACGGGACCGCGATCGGAGGCTCGTACGTCCACGAACGAGACCGCAGGAACCTCGCTCGTGGGGCGAAGCGGCCGCGTCGGCGTCGACGGTGCGGTGAAAATCCCCAGAAGTTAGGTACACACCGGAAAATGCGGGAGGACCGCGGTAGCCTGCTACTACGCACGTGGAAGCGTGCGATTGGCAACAATGCGAACACGGAGGATACAGTGACGGACGTTCTTGACGAGCTGCAGTGGCGTGGGCTGGTGGCCCAGCATACGGACCTGGATGCGCTACGGCAGGCGCTGAACTCGGGGCCGCTCACGTTCTATTGCGGATTCGATCCCACGGCGCCGTCTCTTCATCATGGCCACCTGGTGGCGATCAAGGTGATGCGGCATCTGCAGCTCGCGGGGCACCATCCCATCGCGCTCGTGGGCGGGGCAACGGGGCTCATTGGGGATCCGCGGCCCTCCTCGGAACGCCAGTTGAATTCCAAGGACACGGTTGCTCAGTGGGCGCAGGCGCTGCGCGGGCAATTGGAGCGCCTGCTTGAATTCGACGGTCCAAATCCGGTGCGCATGGTCAATAACTATGACTGGACCAGTCAGATGAGTGCCATCGATTTTCTCCGCGACCTCGGTAAGCACTTCCGCATGGGCACCATGCTCTCGAAGGATATTGTGGCGCGGCGCCTGGCTTCAGATGAGGGAATTTCCTACACCGAGTTTTCCTATCAGATCCTCCAGGCTAATGATTTTCTCCAGCTTTACCGTAAGTACGGGGTCACGCTAGAGCTCGGGGGGAACGACCAGTGGGGCAACCTGGTGGGCGGCATGGATCTCATCCGCAAGGTCGAGGGCAAGGACGTGCATGTGCTTACCAATCCGCTCATCACTAAATCGGATGGCACCAAGTTCGGCAAGTCTGAGGGTGGGGCAATCTGGCTCGATCCCGAGATGCTGAGCCCCTATGCGTTCTATCAGTTCTGGCTCAATACAGCCGACGCCGATGTGGTCCACCTGCTCAAGGTGTTTACGTTCCGTACCCGCGAGGAAATCGAGGCGCTTGCTCAGGAGGTGCAGGAGGCTCCGCATCGGCGTCATGCGCAAAAAGTACTGGCTGCGGATGTTACGGAGTGGGTACACGGTGCCGACGCCGTGGCGCGCGTCCAGCGAGCATCCGAGGCGCTGTTTGGTGGGGGAGAACTTGCCGGACTTGATGAGCAAACGCTGGGTGCAGCGGTCGCGCAGCTTCCGAGCGCTACGGCGGCGCCGGGCGACGAGCTGGTGCGGCTCTTTGTGGAGACGGGGCTCGAGAAGGGCGTGGGTGCAGCGCGGCGCACGCTCAAGTCCGGCGGGCTCTACCTAAATAATCAGAAGATTACCGACGGCGAGGCGCGACTGGCCGCCTCCGATCTGCTGCCCGGACGTATTGCGCTGCTACGGAAAGGCAAGAAGAACCTCGCGGTGGTGCGCGTGTAGCCGGGCGTATGGGCTAGGGTCGGGGTATTTCCGGGGCGTTCTTGGCTTTGGTATGGGAGATCGGATTTTTCTGGTCTCCCTTTTTGTGTTTTTGGGTGTGGTGGTGGTTTCTCGGTGGTGTGGTGGGTGGATGGGTTTGTTCATTTTGTGGGCAGGCTTGTTTTCGTATTGTGGAATGTTTTGGTTTAACTTGTGATTAGTGGCATGGGTTTGTGGTGTTGTGTGGTGGTGGGGGTGGTGGGTATGCTTGTGCTTCGTCGCCTTGTGGTGGTGCTTGGTTTTCTCCCTTTGGGGGTGGCTGGGTGGTGCTGTGGGGTGGTGTTTTCTCCTTCCTGTGTGCTTGGGGTTGTTCTGGGTGTGTGGGGTGTGGGGGTGGTGGTTGAGTGCTTGATAGTGTGTTGACTTTTGAGAGTAAGAACAGGCTGGCTGTGCTCCTTTTTGTGGGGGTTGGTTGGTTTGTTGTTTTTGTGAGTCCTGTCTTGGTGGGCAGGCCATGATGACTGCTGGCTGATGCTTGCACTGTGGTGTGGGTGTTGGTGGGTGTGGTTGTTGTGTTTTTGTGAGTCGTTTTGGCTTTCTGGTTTTTGTGGAGAGTTTGATTCTGGCTCAGGACGAACGCTGGCGGCGTGCTTAACACATGCAAGTCGAACGGTAAGGCGCCTCAACTTGTTGGGGTGTACACGAGTGGCGAACGGGTGAGTAATACGTGAGTAACCTGCCCTTCCTTTTGGGATAAGCCTTGGAAACGGGGTCTAATACTGGATATTCTGCGTCCCACGCATGTGGGGTGTTGGAAAGGGTTTTTCTGAGGGGGGATGGGCTCGCGGCCTATCAGCTTGTTGGTGGGGTGATGGCCTACCAAGGCGGTGACGGGTAGCCGGCCTGAGAGGGTGACCGGCCACATTGGGACTGAGATACGGCCCAGGCTCCTACGGGAGGCAGCAGTGGGGGATATTGCACAATGGGCGGAAGCCTGATGCAGCGACGCCGCGTGGGGGATGACGGCTTTCGGGTTGTAAACCTCTTTCGCTGGGGAACAAGGCCTTGAGTGTTCTTGGGGTTGAGGGTACCTGGATAAGAAGCGCCGGCTAACTACGTGCCAGCAGCCGCGGTAATACGTAGGGCGCGAGCGTTGTCCGGAATTATTGGGCGTAAAGAGCTTGTAGGCGGCTTGTTGCGCCTGCTGTGAAAACTTGGGGCTTAACCCTGAGCGTGCAGTGGGTACGGGCAGGCTAGAGTGTGGTAGGGGTGATTGGAACTCCAGGTGTAGCGGTGGAATGCGCAGATATCTGGAAGAACACCGATGGCGAAGGCAGGTCACTGGGCCATTACTGACGCTGAGAAGCGAAAGCGTGGGGAGCGAACAGGATTAGATACCCTGGTAGTCCATGCTGTAAACGTTGGGAACTAGGTGTGGGGTCCTTCCACGGGGTCTGCGCCGTAGCTAACGCATTAAGTTCCCCGCCTGGGGAGTACGGCCGCAAGGCTAAAACTCAAAGAAATTGACGGGGGCCCGCACAAGCGGCGGAGCATGCGGATTAATTCGATGCAACGCGAAGAACCTTACCAAGGCTTGACATCTACTTGGACATGCCAGAGATGGTGTGGCCCTTTTAGGGCGGGTAGACAGGTGGTGCATGGTTGTCGTCAGCTCGTGTCGTGAGATGTTGGGTTAAGTCCCGCAACGAGCGCAACCCTTGTCTCGTGTTACCAGCGGTTTGGCCGGGGACTCACGAGAGACTGCCGGGGTTAACTCGGAGGAGGGTGGGGATGACGTCAAATCATCATGCCCCTTATGTCTTGGGCTTCACGCATGCTACAATGGCCGGTACAGAGGGTGGCGATACTGTGAGGTGGAGCGAATCCCTTAAAGCTGGTCTCAGTTCGGATTGGGGTCTGCAACTCGACCCCATGAAGTCGGAGTCGCTAGTAATCGCAGATCAGCAACGCTGCGGTGAATACGTTCTCGGGCCTTGTACACACCGCCCGTCACGTCATGAAAGTCGGCAACACCCGAAGCTCGTGGCCTAACCCTTGTGGGGGGAGCGGTCGAAGGTGGGGCTGGTGATTGGGACGAAGTCGTAACAAGGTAGCCGTACCGGAAGGTGCGGCTGGATCACCTCCTTTCTAAGGATTGAAACCATGATGGGCTGCTTGGTGTGGCCTGTGTTTGTGTGGTTTGTGTGTGGATGCTCTCTGGTCTTCATGCTGTCAGGTTCTGGGTTACTGGCCCTGTGACTATCCATGTGTGGATGCGCGCGTTATGTGTGTGTTTGTGCGTGGTGTTGGTGTGGTGGTTGTGAATTGTATAGTGGACGCGAGCATCTTTAGATTTTGTTTGTAGGTTGTGTTGGGCGTTCGGTGGATGCCTTGGCATGATGGGCCGAAGAAGGACGTTGTAGCCTGCGATAAGCCTCGGGGAATTGGCTAGCGAGTTTTGATCCGAGGGTGTCCGAATGGGGAAACCTGGCTGGGGTGATGCCTGGTCGCTGCCTCCTGAATTGATAGGGGGGTGGTGGTAACGCGGGGAAGTGAAACATCTTAGTACCTGCTGGAGTAGATATTCCGTGAGTAGTGGCGAGCGAAAGCGGAGGAGCCTAAACCTAGTGTGTGTGTTGAGCCGTCGGGTGGTGCATGCTGGGGGTTGTGGGACGTGTCTTTATCCTGACCGACGTTGGGGTGCGTAGTGATAAACCTGGGTGATAGGTGAAGGGTCTGGGAAGGCCTGCCGGAGAGCGTGAGAGCCGTGTAACTGGAATTGCCTGGGCTGCGTTGATGTGTTCCCGAGTAGCACGGGGCTCGTGGAATCTCGTGTGAATCTGCCATGACCATGTGGTAAGGCTGAATACCTGTTGTGACCGATAGCGGATAGTACCGTGAGGGAATGGTGAAAAGTACCCCGGGAGGGGAGTGAAATAGTGCCTGAAACCGGGCGCCTACAATCCGTCAGAGCTCCTGTGTGGGGGTGATGGCGTGCCTATTGAAGAATGAGCCTGCGAGTTAGTGATGCGTGGCGAGGTTAACCCGTGTGGGGTATCCGTAGCGAAAGCGAGTCTGTTAAGGGCGGTAGTTGCGTGTTCTAGACCCGAAGCGGGGTGATCTACCCATGGCCAGTGTGAAGCATGTGTAAGAGCGTGTGGAGGCGCGAACCCACTTCAGTTGAAAATGGAGGGGATGAGCTGTGGGTAGGGGTGAAAGGCCAATCAAACTCCGTGATAGCTGGTTCTCCCCGAAATGCATTTTGGTGCAGCGTGTTGTGGTCTGCCTTGGAGGTAGAGCGACTGGATGGTGGACGGGCCCTGTCGGGTTACTGATATCAGCCAAACTCCGAATGCCAGGGACAGGTAGCAGCGCAGTGAGACTGTGGGGAATAAACTTCATGGTCGAGAGGGAAACAGCCCAGACCGCCGGTTAAGGCCCCTAAGTGTGTGCTAAGTGGGAAAGGATGTGGAGTTGCTGTGACAACCAGGAGGTTGGCTTAGAAGCAGCCATCCTTGAAAGAGTGCGTAATAGCTCACTGGTCAAGTGATTCTGCGCCGACAATGTAGCGGGGCTGAAGTACACCGCCGAAACCGCGGCAATGATCATCATCCTTGTGGTGGTGTTGGGTAGGGGAGCGTCGTGTTCGAGGTGAAGCAGCCTGGTGATGGGTTGTGGATTGGACGCGAGTGAGAATGCAGGCATGAGTAACGAGAGGCGGGTGAGAATCCCGTCCGCTGTATGACTAAGGGTTCCAGGGGCAGGCTTGTCCGCCCTGGGTTAGTCGGGTCCTAAGGCGAGGCCGTCAGGCGTAGTCGATGGGTGACCAGTTCATATTCTGGTACCGGTAGAGAACCGTCCGTGTGGTCCGTGTTGATGCTAACCACCCCAAACTGTCTGTCCTGTGCAGGATTTTTCTTGTATGGGTGGGCGGGGCGGCGTGGGGTCCGAAGTACGGGTCGCAAGCGTGGTAACAGGTGTGACGCAGAGTGGTAGTTCAGCGTGTCTTATGGCTTGGCACGTTCAAGGGTGTGGCCCGTTTTCTAGGTAAATCCGGGAGACGTGTGGGTGAGGCCTGATGAGGACCCAGTATATGGGGTAGTGAATGATCCTGGGCTGCCGAGAAAAGCATCGACGCGAGGTTTGAACCGCCCGTACCCGAAACCGACACTGGTGGTCTGGTAGAGAATACTAAGGCGTGCGAGTGAATCATGATTAAGGAACTCGGCAAAATGCCCCCGTAACTTCGGGAGAAGGGGGACCTGAGACTTGGCATGCCCCGTGCGGGTATGTGGGGTTGAGGGTCGCAGAGTCTAGGGAGAAGCGACTGTTTATCAAAAACACAGGTCCGTGCGAAGCTGTAAGGCGATGTATACGGACTGACGCCTGCCCGGTGCTGGAAGGTTAAGCAGACTGGTGAGCACTCCTTGTGGGTGTGAGGCTGGGAAGTTAAGCCCCAGTAAACGGCGGTGGTAACTATAACCATCCTAAGGTAGCGAAATTCCTTGTCGGGTAAGTTCCGACCTGCACGAATGGCGTAACGACTTCTCCACTGTCTCGATCATGAACTCGGTGAAATTGCATTACGAGTAAAGATGCTCGTTTCGCGTAGCAGGACGGAAAGACCCCGGGACCTTTACTATAGCTTGGTATTGGTGTTCGGTACGGCTTGTGTAGGATAGGTGGGAGACGGTGAAGCAGTCACGCTAGTGGGTGTGGAGTCATTGGTGAAATACCACTCTGGCCGTGTTGCACTTCTAACCTCGACCCGTGATCCGGGTCAGGGACAGTGCCTGGTGGGTAGTTTAACTGGGGCGGTTGCCTCCTAAAAAGTAACGGAGGCGCTCAAAGGTTCCCTCGGCCTGGTTGGTAACCAGGTGGTGAGTGTAAGTGCACAAGGGAGCTTGACTGTGAGACAGACATGTCGGGCAGGTACGAAAGTAGGAACTAGTGATCCGGCAGTGGCTTGTGGAAGCGCTGTCGCTCAACGGATAAAAGGTACCCCGGGGATAACAGGCTGATCCTTCCCAAGAGTTCATATCGACGGAATGGTTTGGCACCTCGATGTCGGCTCGTCGCATCCTGGGGCTGGAGTAGGTCCCAAGGGTTAGGCTGTTCGCCTATTAAAGCGGTACGCGAGCTGGGTTCAGAACGTCGTGAGACAGTTCGGTCCCTATCCGCTACGCGCGTTGGAGAATTGTGAAGGGCTGTCCCTAGTACGAGAGGACCGGGATGGACGAACCTCTAGTGTGCCAGTTGTTCCGCCAGGAGCACGGCTGGTTAGCCACGTTCGGGAGGGATAACCGCTGAAAGCATCTAAGCGGGAAGCCTGCTTCAAGATAAGTTCTCCTACCAGCCCTGTGGGGTTGGGTGAGGCCTCCTAGAGATGATGGGATGGATAGGCCGGAAGTAGACGCCTTGTAAAGGGTGGAGCTGACCGGTACTAATGGCCGAAAACCTACACGATTCTTTCTTGTTGTTCGCGTCTACTATACGATTCACGGCCCCCACGCCTAGTCGGCAGGGTTGTGGTGATCCATGCTTGTGGCGGTGGTCATGGCTGTGGGGAAAAGCCCGGGCCCATTCCGAACCCGGTAGCTAAGCCCGCAACGCGCTGATGGTACTGCACTCGATAGGGTGTGGGAGAGTAAGACACCGCCGCCCACAAACCCCAGAGGGGGGTGCTCATGCGAGCACCCCCCTCTTTTTCACACCCACACCCCAAAAGGGGCGGGGCATCCGGTAGACAAGACCGTAGACACAAGACCCACGAGCCCAAGGGCACGGAAACCAGGAACCAGGACCACCGGTTCCCACACGCCCTGAAACACGAAAAGCGGGGCACTACCACGCGCCCCGCTTCGCCGTCGTACTCATGCCCACGACTGATGGAGCGGACCCACAAAACAATCCACCAACACACCGCAATTTTGATAGCGCACCAACCTAATCGCGTTTTTGCAAAGGCAATAGTCCTTCGAATAAGAACTTGAAATCTTTCGCGCCAGAGGAGCTGTGTGAGGCAGTAATCCACCGAATCGACGGTGCGCAACGGAACGAATAGCATGCAAGCGTCATGAGGTTTTGTTCGCGTAGACTAAACGGCAGTCTGGCGCCTTGCGCGCGTGTTTGTTTAAAGGAGAGGTAGCGATGTCTGATCGAGAGAATTCTGAGCGGGGCGGATGGCAGTCGGCCCGTGACCGCGACTCCCAGCACCGCGGCGGTAATGCGGGGCGCTGGAATCGAGACGCCAATGGCCGGCGTGACCGCGGTGAATGGCATGCACGCGATGATCGGCGTGGTGGTCGGAGTGATCGTGGTGATCGTTGGGGTGAGCGTCGTCGGGATGGCCGGCGGGAGTCGAATTGGTCGCGTGATGGGCGTGGTGGCCAGGAGCGTGGGCATCGGTGGGATTCTTCGGATCGTGGGTGTCGTGATGAGTGGCGTGGCGGTCGTCGGGATCGTGATGGGCGTTCGCGGGATGATCGTGGGCGTTGGGGCGATCGGCGTGATGACCGTGGTGGCCGGTGGAATGATGATCGGCGTGGTGGTCGGAGCGATCGTGGTGATCGTTGGGGTGAGCGTCGTCGGGATGACCGCCGTGATGACCGTCGCAGCGAAACGCGGCGGGGCGAAGATCGCCGCGATGAAGCGCCGCGCAGCCGTGGCCCCCGGGTACCGGATTCTGTGCAGGCATCGGATCTCGGCCAGGAGGGCCTGCGCCATCTGCGCCCGCTAAGTAAGGCAAATGCGGACCAAGTTGCCCGTCACCTCGCGTACGCCGGTTCCGTTATCGACGACAATCCGGAACTGGCATACGAGCACGCGAAGGCGGCCTACGCCTCCGCACGACGCATCGATATTGTGCGCGAAGCGCTTGGCGTGACCAGCTACCTCACCGGCCGATACGGGGAGGCGCTACGAGAGCTACGCACCTACCGTCGCATGACGGATGATTACTCGCATGTGACGCTGGAGGCCGACGCCGAGCGTGGGCTCGGACGGCCGGAAAAGGCGCTGTCCTTCATCGCAGAGATTCCGATGAAGCGTCTGGATCCGGCCACACAGATTGAGCTGGCGATCGTGACGTCTGGTGCACGCGCGGATGCGGGTGATTCTGAAGGCGGATTGGCAGCGATCGAGAAGGTAAATACCTCGGAGCTTGATGGCGAACTGCGTGCGCGCGTGGAGCTCGTACGTGCCGACCGGCTTGAAGAGGTGGGTCGCGACACCGAGGCGGACGAGATTCGCGGCAGGTGGCAGTCCGTGTTCGACGGCGATGCCGTGGATATCGAGACGGAAGAGCCGTCGGAAGATTCCGATCCCCAGGATGCAAAGTCTGAGCAGGACACCGTCGATAACTCGGAGCCGGCTTCGGCCGCGGGTGCCGACGTGACGCATGCCGATGCCGCCGGTGGGAACGAGGCGGCCACAGAGGAAGCGGACGTTGCCGACGCCGAGTCCTCGGCTACGGCCACCGTGGAGAGCACGGATCAGGATGAAGCGGACAGGGTAGCCTCGGCTGATGACGGGGCAAGTGCTCAAGGAAACGCTGACAGTGAGGCAACCGTCGCTCCTGCGGATGAAAACTCGGATGCGGCGGAGGGAACCGAGGCCGAATGAACCTGATCGAGCAGTTTGACGGCATCATTTTCGATCTGGACGGTGTGCTCTACCTGGGGTCCAAGCCCGCACCGCATGCCGCGGAGGCCTTCGGCACGATCACATTGCCCGTCATGTTCCTGACGAACAATGCGTCCCGGTCCGCTGACGAGGTGGTAGCGCAGCTCGCCTCGGTTGGTATTACCGGCCACCCGGAAGAAGTGCTCTCCTCGGCGATGGTGGCCGTACACATGGCCGAAGAGCGCTTCCCGGGCGGCAAAGTGTTGCCGATTGCCGGTCCGGGCGTCATGGCTGCGCTCAAGGACGCGAACCTAATTCCGGTGCACTCAGCGGATGACGCTCCAGACGTCGTCGTCCACGGGTTCTACCCCGAGGTGGGGTGGAAGGATCTCTCAGAGGCCGCCCTGGCCATCGAACGTGGGGCCGCCTACATCGCCAGCAACCTGGATGCGACGCTACCCATGGAGCGCGGATTCATGGTGGGCCAGGGATCCCTGGTACGTGCGGTGGAAAACGCCACGGGCGTCAAGGCGGCGTCGGGCGGAAAGCCGGAACCGGAAATCTTCCGGACCGCAACCAAGCACCTGGGTGCAACAGCGCCGGGTGCCGTGGGAGACCGCCTCAATACGGATGTGCGTGGCGCCAACGCGGCCGAAATTCCAAGCTGCCACGTACTCACCGGGGTGAACTCGGCCCGTGACGTGGTACTTGCCGTGCCGGAGGAACGCCCCCACTACCTGCTGGTGGACCTGCGCGAGCTCAACGCACCCTACAGAGCACCCGTTCGTGATGCCGACGGCGCATGGAGCGCGGCTGGAGCCCGCGCCTCGGTGAATGATGCAGGCGTACCCACAGTCACGGTGGACGGGATGCCGGTCGGCGCCGACGCACCGATTCCGGTGACGGCCTACCGGGCGTTGGCGAAAGCTGCGTGGGAAGCAGTGGACAGGGGACTGCCGCGCGAGACCCTGGCATCCCACCTTCCCGAATTCACCGTGGTGAGTCCCTGTGACTAGCGCGAGGGGAGAAGAACGCGGGGACGCGCCGAAGCCCCAGGCTCCGGACGACGCCGCCGTGCTCCTGGACTCGCTCGACCAGGCGTCCGATGCTGAGCAGATCGACATTCTGGAACGTGTTGCGGAGGCGCTGGGCCGAGATCTGGGACGTGCACGCTAATGGGACGACTGGTACGGGTAGACGCCGAGCTCGTGCGGCGGAATCTGGCTAAATCCCGCTCGGAGGCGGCCGCGCTCATCCGAATGGGAGCCGTTTTCCTGGACGGGGGTGAAGTAACCAAACCCGCGCGTCAGATGGATCCGGCCCAGGCGCTCCTCGTTCGGGAGGACGCTTCGGAACACTATGTGTCCCGGGGTGCTTACAAGCTGGCGGGCGCGCTAGATTACCTCGGCGAGCAGGCGCCGCGGGTGCAGGGCGCCATAGCACTGGATGCGGGCGCTTCCACCGGTGGATTTACGGATGTTCTACTGCGGCGTGGTGCTACGCACGTGTACGCCGTCGACGTGGGATACGGACAGATCGCGTGGCGCCTCCGCGAGGATACGCGCGTCACCGTGATTGAACGTACCAACGTGCGCACCCTGGATCCGGCACTGGTCACACCGAAGGCCGGCCTCGTCGTTGGTGATCTGAGCTTCATATCCCTCAAACTGGTCATGCCCGCGCTGGTGCGAGCTTCCGCCGCTGACGCCCATTTCCTACTCATGGTGAAACCGCAGTTCGAGGTGGGTAAGGACCGGTTGGGCCACGGCGGCGTGGTGAGGGATCCGGCGCTCCACGTGGAAACCGTTACGGACGTGGCACGGGCGGCACGCGCGGAAGGATTAGCGATCCAGGCGGTGGCGCCCTCGCCGCTCCCGGGGCCCGCCGGTAACGTGGAGTATTTCCTGCACATGGCAAAGGATGGGCCGGACCTGCTTGGGGACGGCCTTGAGGATGCGGTCCGTGAGGCCGTGCACAACGGTCCGGCGGGCAAGCTCGGCCGGCTGGCGCACGAGGACTAGCCGACGCTGACGGTGGGGCTTCCGGCAGGCCCATAGCGTCCACGATTACCGGCGCCGCTGAGATTCACCGGGCGTCAAGCGACGGGGCTCACGCGGGTAGCATGGTCGAAGTAAAGGAGGCCCAGTTGAGGCGTTTAGTGTCCATGGTGATTCACCGCGGTGACCGCGCCGAGGTGCGAGAAACTGCGGCGGTGCTGCGTACCCTTCTGGAGGCCGAGGGTTTCGAAGTGGATACCAGCGAAACGCCCGCGGGTGCACGCGGTGCCGAACTTATCTTGGTGATGGGCGGGGACGGTACCATCCTGCGTGGCGCCGAGATTGCTCGCACGGTGGGTGTACCCATCCTCGGAATTAACTATGGTCATCTGGGTTTCCTTTCGGAAGCCGAGCCTGACGAATTGCCCACGGTCGTGGCACGAATTGTGCAGCGTGACTGGCAGGTGGACGAACGCATGACCATGGGACTGCGCGTCACGCTGCCGGATGGCACCGTGACCACCAACTGGGCGCTGAACGACGTATCGATTGAAAAAAGCCCCTCCTCCCGAATGATTGGCGTGAGCTTCGCGGTGGATCAGCGTGCCGTATCCGCATTTCGCGCGGATGGTCTGGTATTTTCCACCCCCACCGGGTCCACCGCCTACAACTTCTCCGTGGGCGGCCCCGTGGTGTGGCCGGACGTGGAAGCCATGATTATTGTGCCCATCGCCGGGCACACCCTATTCAGCCGTCCCCTTGTGGTTAGTCCGAACTCTGTCGCCGGGGTGCGCATCACCGAGGAGGAAGCCGTGGTGTGGTGCGACGGCCGCCGCTCCATTAATGCGCCGGCGGGCACAGAAATCCTAGCCACCAAGGGAGAAACATCCATTAAGCTGGCCCGGCTCGGCTCCACCCTGTTTTCCGAGCGACTAGTGAAAAAGTTTCATCTTCCCGTGCAGGGGTGGCGATCCGAGGGGGCCGCGTGATCGAGCGTGTACGTATCACCAACCTGGGCGTCATTGAGGAGGCCGAACTGCCGCTGGGAGCCGGCCTCACGGCGCTGACGGGTGAAACGGGCGCCGGCAAGACAATGGCAATCACATCCTTCCAGCTACTGCTCGGCGCAAAAGCGGATCCGTCGAAGGTGCGGGTTGGGGCCCGCGAGGCAACCGTGGAGGGCACCTTTGTGATCGACCCCGATCACCCCGTGGTGGCGCGCGTACGGGAAGCGGGCGGCAGCGTCGACGTCGAGGACGGGCGTGCGGTACTGCTCGCCGCGCGAGTGGTGCCGGCTACCGGGCGGTCCCGAGCATTTTTGGGCGGACGATCCGTCCCCACCGCACTGCTCAATGAAGTCACCTCCCAGTTGGTGACCATTCACGGGCAAGCCGATCAGCTGCGCCTAGCCGGGCCCGCACAGCAGCGAGCAGCCCTGGACGCCTACGGTACGGAGATCCGGCGAAAGATAGAGAAATGGGCCGCGGCATATTCGGCGTACACGACGGCACAGGACAAGCTCGATGCATTCAACGCCTCCGTGGCGAAGGCCGCCGAACGTCGGCTGGCAGCGCGCGCCCTCTTGGACAAGATCGACGCCGTTGCCCCCGAGGAGGGAGAGGATGAGGCGCTCCGAGCAGAAGCGCGTGAGCTAGAAGGAGCGGAAGACCGCTACGACGCGCTTTCTGCGGCAGCCTCGGCCCTGACTGGTTCGGACGTGGAGGAACAGCCGGCGGCCGCCACGATAGCGGCAGCACTCGAGAAACTGAGCGGCGTAGATTCGACGGCGGGGCTGCGCGAGCGGCTCGAATCCGTAGCGGCGGAAGTGACGGATATCGGTGCCGAATTAGCGGATCTCGCGGCCCATAACGAGGCGCAGCCCGAACGCCTCGCCGCCATCTACGCCCGGCGGCAGGCCCTTGCCGGACTGCGCAAGGACATCGGCATGGATATTCCCGAGGCGCTGGCGGCTGCTGAACGCGCTCGTGCGGATCTGGCCGCACTGGGCGATCCGGAAGAAACACGGCAGCAGCTGGAAGCCGAATTGGCTGCGGCTGATGCGTCTATGCACGCCGCCGGGGCCGCGCTCACGGCGGCGCGCACCGCCGCTGCCACCGCCCTCGCGCAAGCGGTCGAAGCCGAATTACCCGCGCTCTCCCTCCCGGATGCGCATTTTGATATTGCTCTCACGCCCACTGAACCGGGACCCAGTGGAATGGACTCCGTCACGTTCCGGCTCGCATCTCACCGTGGTGCGCCTCTCGCGCCGCTCGCCAAGAGCGCGTCGGGTGGTGAGCTCTCACGCATCATGTTGGCCCTTGAAGTGGCCCTTGCCGCGCGCTCCGGCCATGCCCACCAAACCCTCATTTTTGACGAGGTGGATGCCGGCGTGGGCGGGCGCGCAGCGCTGGCCGTGGGTGCCCGATTGGCGCGGCTAGCCAAGGTAAACCAGGCCATCGTGGTTACCCACCTGGCCCAGGTGGCTGCCCACGCGAGCACCCACGCCGTCGTCGTGAAAAAGACAACGAAAGGCATGGCCAAAACCGCGGTTCACGAGGTGACCGGAGAAGCACGTCTTGAGGAATTGGCGCGTATGCTGGCCGGCACCGATACGACACTGGGACGCGCCCACGCCGCTGAACTCCTCGCCGAGGTAAGTGTGGCACGATAAATCCGTGGTATTTCATCTCGGTAAGCGACATGAGGAGCAGCCCGACGGCGCAATCGTGGGCTCGGCGCGCGTGGACCCCCGAACCAAGAAGCTCACGCGGCGCCTCCAAGAAGGCGATATTGCCGTCATCAACCACGTGGATCTGGATCGGGTAGCAGCCGAAAGCCTCGTGGAACGCAAACCAGCCGCCGTACTGAACGCGGCTAAATCGACCTCGGGGCGCTATCCCAACCTGGGACCCGGAATTCTTAATGAAGCCGGTGTGCCGCTCATTGACGATCTGGGGCCGGCCGTCATGGACCTGCGAGATGGCGACCGTGTTGAGGTGGATGAGAACGGCGAGGTGCGCAGAAACGGGGAGGTGATCGCGGCCGGCACCGTACAGACCGCGGAAACTATTGCGCGTGCGGCCAAAGAGGCGCAGGCGGGCATGGCCACACAGCTCAAGGCGTTCGCCACGAACACGCAGGAATACATCGGCCGTGAAAAGGACCTCATCTTTGATGGCCTCGGGGTGCCCGATATTCGCACGAAGATTGCCGGGCGCGACGTCCTCGTGGTGGTGCGCGGATACCGCTACAAGGAGGATATTGCGGCGCTGCGGCCCTACATTCGTGAGTACCGGCCACTGCTCATCGGCGTGGACGGTGGTGCGGACGCGATCCTTGAGACCGGATACAAGCCGGACATTATTGTGGGGGACATGGATTCGGTATCCGATCGGGCGCTACTGCGCTCCGGTGCGGAGATCGTGGTGCACGCATATCGTGACGGGCGTGCGCCGGGCAAAAAGCGGGTCGAGGACCTGGGCGTGCCCCACGTGGTGTTCCCCTGCACGGGCACCTCGGAGGACGTGGCCATGCTGCTCGCCAACGCCAAGGGGGCACGGCTGATCGTGGCCGTGGGTACGCACAACACGCTCGTGGAATTCCTGGACAAAGGCCGCAGCGGCATGGCGTCCACCTTCCTTACGCGCCTGGCCGTGGGCGGAAAACTCATTGATGCGAAAGGCGTTTCGCGGCTTTACCGCTCCCGCATCTCCAACGGCATGATTGCCCTGCTGGTGGTGGCCGGCCTGGCGGCCGTCCTGGTGGCGCTTGCCTCCACCACCACCGGCCGGCTCACGCTTAGCCTCATCGCCACATGGTTGGGCGACGTGTGGCACTCGCTGACGAATTTGTTCTAGAGGACGTTCATGGTTGATTTTCGCTATCACTTGGTTTCGCTGGTGTCCGTGTTTCTGGCGCTGGCGGTGGGCATCATTCTTGGGGCGGGGCCGCTGCAGGGCTCGCTCGGTAACGAACTGTCCGGGCAGCTGGATTCACTGCGCGCCTCCCGGGACGACATGCGCACCCAGCTGGACACGGCGAATGCGCAGCTCGACGCCGCCAACACGGCCGTGCTGGCCGCCGGCGAGCAACTGACCGCCGGCACGCTTAAGGGGCAGCGCATTGGCTTCGCTGTCACCCCGGATGCCTCCGATGAGGATATTCAAAAGGTACAGCAGGAAATCACGAAGGCCGGTGGATCCGTGTCCGGTGTGGTCTCCTTGACCGAGGCGTTCTCGGATGCGGCCACAAGCTCCTACCGCTCCACGATCGCCGATTCGCTCACGCAGTACCTGACGGACGTGCCGGACAACGCCAGCACGGAGGAGACACTGGGGCGGGCCGTGGCCACCGCGCTGCGTGGGGACCCTTCGGATTCCAACGTGTCCGCGATCCTGACCACGCTCTCGAGCGGGGATAATCCGCTCATTCAAACGGCGGCTACCCCCAAGGCTGCGGCTACGGCCGTGGTGCTGGTGACGCCGTCCCTTCCGGCCGATACGTCGGATACGTCCACAACGCCCAGTGCGGATGCCAGCGCGGCGGCGCTCGAATCCGCCAACGCCACCACCTACCGGGCTGCCTTTGCGGGTATGAGCGCGGTTGGGCCCTCCGTGGCTATCGGTGGCGGCGATGATGATCTGCTCGCTGCTATTCGTGGTGAGGGGAGCGGCTCCACGGTGGATTCGCTCGGCACGGATACGGCCACCATTAATACCGTGCTGGCACTTGGCGCGGAGCTGTCCGGCAAGCATGAGGCTCTCGGCTCAGAGAAGGGCGCCGACGCCGCTATCGGGACGCGGTACACGCCGTCCGCAGAGTCCTCGTCCAAGTGAGGTTTACACGTACGCGTGCCGTACTGGGCGCGCTCACGGGGGCGGCGGTTGGCCGGTGGGTCAGCCATGCCCTCCCGGGCGCCGAGTGGACACGGGTGGCGGGAGATGGCCGCACCGTGGGACTCGGTGAAGGCATCGCGGCCGCCATGGGCGTGGTAGCGGGCGCTGCAGCCGCCGGTGCGTCGGGCGGCTCGTTCGCGGCGCTTGCCGGTGCCGTTGCGGGTGCCATTGACGACCACTGTGAGGATCGGTTCCCAGCGGCCGCAAAGGGATTCAAGGGGCACCTAGGGGCGTTGCGGCACGGTCAGCTCACCAGCGGTTTGGCGAAAATCTGCATCATCGGTACGGGCGGCGCACTGGCGGCAGCCGGGATGAAACGGTCCGGTTCGGGGCTGATCCGCACCATGACGTGGGGCTGCCAGGCCGCCCTTATTGCAGGCACCGCGAATGCGGTCAATCTTCTCGACCTTCGCCCAGCTCGAGCGCTCAAGGGCGCGGGCGCGCTGGCTCTGCCCCTCACGCTCGCCACAGCTCCCACCGGGCCGCTGGCCGGCGCTGTCCTCGCAACCGGTGCTGTCTGTTTCCCGGAGGATGCGCACGGCACAACCATGCTCGGCGACCTGGGTTCGAACGCCCTCGGCGCTACGCTGGGATACGCGCTTGCCGCCGCGCCGGCGGGCGTGCGCTGGCCGGCACTCGTCGTCGTCGTCGCACTTAATGCGCTCTCGGAGCGCTACTCCTTCAGCCGAATCATCGCTTCCACGCCGTGGCTGGCGGCACTCGACCGATGGGGACGCGGGGCAGACGCGTGAGATCGCTGCGTCGGGCGGCACTATCGGCCGCCGGATCCATCGCTGCGCTGACTCTGCTTTCGCGCCTCATCGGGTTCGTGCGCGTATGGGTGCAGAACTGGGCGGTGGGTGCCACCGAGGCCGGGGAGGCTTATTCCACCGCGAACACGGTGCCCAATGTGCTCTTTGAGGTGGTGGCTGGCGGCGCGCTGGCGGCTGCCGTCATTCCGCTGGTATCCGGTTTCCTCGCCAGGCAGCTACAGGACGAGGCCGACCGCACCGTCTCTGCTCTACTCACGTGGGTGGTTGCGCTAACGGTGCCGATGGCGCTGCTCCTCACCGCGGGGGCCAACGCCGTTGTGACTGTGCTGCTACCGGCCGCGAAGCCCGATGAAATGGCGCTGGGCGCCACTCTGCTGCGCACTTTTTCCTGGCAGGTTCCACTCTACGGGCTGGCCGCCGTGTGCACCGGCGTATTGCAGGCGCACCGGCATTTTGTCCTCCCGGCACTGGCTCCGGCGCTCTCCTCCGTAACCGTCATTGCCGCATTTGCGGTGTTTCAGGCGGTAGCCGCCGGCCAGCAAGCCCATCCGGCGGCGCTGTCCACCGCCGCCGTTTACGTGCTGGGGTGGGGAACCACGCTCGGCGTCGTGGCATTTTCGCTGCCGCAGCTCATTCCTGTCCTGCGCCTCAGCAGGGTTCGCCCCACCCTACGTTTTCCCGCCGGTGTGGGCAGGCGTGCGGCAACACTGGCCGCCGCCGGTATCGGCGGCGTGGTGGCGCAGCAGGTGCAAATTGTGGCCATTATGGTGTTCGCCAACGCGCGCGGGGATGTGGGCACCTATCCGGTCTACACGTTTGCTAATCAGGTCTATATGGTGCCCTATGCGGTGCTGGCGGTACCCATTGCCACCGCCGTGTACCCGCGGCTGGCCGAAGCCGCCGCGCTGCCGGGGCGGCCGGGACTGGCACGCCTCACCGCGGCATCCACCCGGCTGGTGGTGGACGTGGGGATTCTCTGTGTGGCACTGCTTGCGGCCGTCGCCGTGCCGGCAGAATACGTATTTGCCGTGGTACGTCCGGTGGACGGCATGGCCCACGCCCTGGTGTGCATGGCACCCGGGCTGCTCGGCTATTCGCTCATTTACCACTGCTCCCGTGTACTGTTCGCCACCGATAGACCCCGTGCTGTGGCGGCCGTCAACGTGGGTGCCTGGTTGGGAGTGGCCGCCGTGGTGGCCGGATACTGGCTGGCCGGAACGCAGGGGCGCGCGAGTGTGCTGACGGCTATCGGCGTCGGCATCAGCGTTGGTATGAGCGTGGCTGCCGTGGGCCAACTCTGGGCGGTGCACCGGGCTGTGGGACACCGGGCACTCGCCGGTGTGGGGCGTTCCGCACTTATTATGGTGCCGGCCGCAACCGTGGCGGGCTTGGCCGGATGGTGGGTAGCCCGGTGGATTCTGACGGCGATGGGCCATTCGGTGCTCGGCGCGCTGATCGCGGCTGGAGCTGGCGGCATACTCACGCTTGGGCTGGGCGCCGCCACCATCGTGGGGCTGGATCGTAGTGCGCTGACGGGCACGCGGCATCCCGAGTTCGGGGCACCAAAGTCACTAGAGGTGAAGCATGGAACTGAAAGATGAATTCGCACCGCACCACGCCCGTCTGCTCTCCCATGAGGAGCGTTTTCACGGTGCGGTGTCACGGGCGTGGGTGGACAACCTGGAACTTGCCACGACGGGCGCGCGAATGAATCGCGAATGGATGGAGCGTCACGACGGCGTGGCGGTCATGGCCGTGCGCGGCGGGACGGCCGGCCCCGAAATGCTACTTATCCGGCAGTATCGCCATCCGGTTCATGCGCTACTCTGGGAGATTCCGGCCGGCATGCTCGATGTGGAGGGCGAGGCGCCCGAAGCCGCAGCGGTCCGCGAGTTGCGTGAGGAAGCCGATTTAGTGGCCTCCCACCTCACATTCCTGTGCACGTTCTTTTCCTCGCCCGGCGCGGGGAACGAGCGCTTGACGTGTTACCTTGCCGAGCATTCCACCCGGGCCGAGGAGCCCTTCCCGCGCGTGGATGAGGAAGCCGAGATCGAACGCCGGTGGGTGCCCGTGAGCGAAGTTTTGGAGGGCGTGCTGGAGGGTCGGTTGTCCTCGCCCACGCTGGTTACCGCTGTACTGGCGTACACCGCGCGGTCCTCACGACGCCGTCACCCCGGGCATTCCGTGGAATAGGGGCACTCGCCTACGTGAGGCCGTGCCGCGGCGTCGTACAGCGCCACGCCGTTCACGAAACGTAGACACTCCGACCCGTCCACATTGTTTTCGCAATTGCTACGTTGCTAAAATGGGGCGAGCTGAGAGGAGACTCAAATGCCGCGAGTTGCTGTTGATGAACGCACACGGGACCGCATCCTCCGCCTCATTGTTGAGAACGGACCAATTACCTCCACTGAGCTGGCTCAGATCACCGTGCTCACACCCGCCGCTGTACGCAGACACGTGGCGCACCTGGAACGTGCCGGCCAGATCGAGGAATATACGGCCCACGTATCCGATCATGCGCGTCGAGGACGTCCAGCGCGGAAGTATGTGGCCACGGATTCCGGGCAGTCGGTCCTGGGGGATGCGTGCGGATCCCTGGCGAACCGAGTATTCGATTTTGTGCGGCAGGAACTCGGCCCGACGGGCGTAGAACAATTCGCGCAGAAACGGGAAGCGGAACTGGTGACGCGCTACGGCGGCGTCGTCGAAAAAGGAGGCAACTCTCTCCGCAAGCGCGCACAGGCGTTGGCGCGGGCATTCACCCAGGACGGATACGCCACGTCGGTTCGGCGCGTGGCGGGTACCACCACCCTCCAGCTCTGCCAGGGACACTGCCCTATTCTCGAGGTGGCCGAGCACGTACCAGCATTATGTGAGGCAGAAACGCGTGCCGTGGGGCGCCTTCTGGATACGCACGTGCAGCGGCTTTCGACCATTGCCGGCGGGGCACACGTGTGCAACGTGTCGATTCCGGGTGGCGCGCCAGTGCGACGCACAACCGCCTAACCGCCGCATAGAAATGCGGGCCTATCCGCCCCGCCGCCGTTGGGAGAGGCGCGGGTGGGCGCCAGGAAACGTATCGGGGCGGCATGCTCCGGCACTGCAGAAAGGATGAACATGACACAGACTCGGCACGAGGCTGCCGTAGCTGATGCCGTACGCGAGCAGGACGAGGCTATTGCATCGCTCTCCGGCGCCTACGAATTCGGCTGGCATGACTCCGACGAGGCGGGGGAGAGAGCTAGGCGCGGGCTTGACGAGTCCGTGGTTCGCTCCATCTCCGCGGCGAAGCACGAACCAGAATGGATGCTCAAGCGGCGCTTGCGAGCGCTCAAGCTATTCGAGCGGCGCCCGATGCCCACGTGGGGTGCAGATCTTTCCGGCATCAATTTCGATGATTTCAAGTACTTTGTGCGCGCCACCGATAAACAGGCCAAGGACTGGAACGAGCTGCCCAGCGATATTAAGACCACCTATGACCGGCTGGGTATTCCCGAAGCGGAAAAAGAGCGCCTGGTGGCCGGTGTGGCGGCTCAGTATGAGTCCGAGGTGGTCTACAACTCCATCCGTGATGATCTGGCTGCCCAGGGCGTTATTTTCGTGGACACGGATACGGCGCTGCGTGAGCACGAGGACCTGGTGAAGGAGTACTTCGGCACGGTTATCCCCGCCGGAGACAACAAGTTCGCCTCCCTCAACACGGCGGTGTGGTCCGGTGGTTCCTTTGTCTATGTGCCGAAGAACGTGCACGTGGAAATCCCGCTGCAGGCCTATTTCCGCATCAACACGCAGGCGATGGGCCAGTTCGAGCGCACGCTCATTATTTGCGACGAGGGCTCCTCGGTCCACTATGTGGAGGGGTGCACGGCGCCGATCTACTCGGAGGATTCGCTGCATGCAGCCATCGTGGAGATCGTGGTGAAAAAGAACGCGCACTGCCGCTATACGACGGTGCAGAACTGGTCCAACAACGTGCTCAACCTCGTGACTCAGCGCGCCGCGGTTGAGGAGGGTGGCGCGATGGAGTGGGTGGATGGCAACATCGGCTCGCGCATCAACATGAAGTACCCCTCCTGCATGCTCCTGGGAGAGCACGCGCATGGCCAGGCGCTTTCGGCCGCATTCGCGGGCCCGGGTCAGCATCAGGACACCGGCGCGAAGATGTACCACATGGCGCCGAACACCACCTCGTCCATCGTGTCCAAGTCCATTTCCCGTGGTGGCGGGCGCTCCGCCTACCGCGGTCTCGTGGAGATTTCGGAGGACGCGCACGGTTCGAAGTCCAATACGGTGTGCGATGCACTGCTGGTGGATGACATTTCCCGCACCGATACCTACCCCTACGTGGACGTGCGCACCGACGACGTCGAGATGGGACACGAAGCGACGGTCACGAAGGTGAGTGAGGACCAACTGTTCTACCTGGAGCAGCGTGGCCTCTCCGAGCAGGAGGCCATGGGCATGATTGTGCGTGGTTTTGTGGAGCCCATCGCACGCGAATTGCCCATGGAGTACGCCCTGGAGCTTAATCGGCTTATTGACCTGCAGATGGAAGGGAGCGTCGGCTAATGGAGGCCACGCAATTGAAGCATTCGGACCGATCGGACCGGCTCACCTCATTTGACCCGGACGATTTCGCGGTGCCTCGCGGCGGCGACGATGAGGAAAACTGGCGGTTTACGCCGATGGACCGGGCCGCGCCGTTCGTTGAAGCCTCGCAGGATATGGCCCCGGCACACGTGACCGTAGAAAACGCGGATAACGTCACGATTGAGGAAGTGGGGCGCGAGGATCCGCGGCTTGGCACCGTGGGGCGTCCCGACGACCGTGCTGCGGCACTGGCCTGGGCGGCGTTCCGCACCTCGCATGTGGTGACGCTTGGTGAGCACGCCGACGCCGTTCTACGGATTGACGCGCCCACCGGCATGAGCGCGGTACACACCTTCGTGGACGTGCCGAGCAGAGCCAGTGGCGTCGTGGTGCTTGAGCATACGGGCGCCGGCAATCTTACGGAAACCGTGGAGGCGCGCGTTGGGGACGACGCCGATGTCACCATCGTCTCCGTCCAGGAGCAGGAACCCAGCGGCGCCATGCACTCCGCTCAGCGCCTGAGCCTGGGGCGTAACGCGAAGCTCCGGCACATTGTGGTGACCATTGGCGGCAATTTTGTCCGTGTTACCACGCAACAGACCTTCGAGGGCGAGGGCGCCGAGTCGAATCTGCTGGGTGCCTACATTACGGAGGCGGGCCGCCACCACGAACACCGCGTATTCGTGGACCACAAGCCGGCCCACTGCAAGTCCCGCACCACGTACAAGGGTGCGCTGGCGGGGAAGGACGCCCATTCCGTGTGGGTGGGTGACGTCCTGATTCGGGCGGATGCTGCCCAGACGGACACGTATGAGCTCAACCGCAACCTGGTGCTGACCGATGGCGCGCTGGCCAACTCCGTGCCGAACCTGGAGATACTCACCGGTGACATCGTGGGGGCCGGGCACGCCTCGGCCACCGGTCGTTTCGATGAGGAGCAGCTGTTCTACCTCGAGGCCCGCGGTATTCCGGCCAGCGTGGCGCGCCGCCTGGTGGTGCGTGGTTTCTTCGCAGAACTGGTGGATCAGATTGATGTGGCGCCGGTGCGGGAGAAACTCATGGGTGCCATCGAGCGGGAACTGGATCTGGGGGAGGACGCGTGAGCCTGCAACGTGCATGCGCCACCACCGAGGTGGAGCCGGCTGCCGCCACACAGGTGACGCTGACGGATGGGGCCGGGAAACAAATCCTCGTGTGCGTGGCCAGAGATTCGGATGGAACCTGGCACGCCATTGGCGATACCTGCTCCCACGCCCGCGTCTCTCTCTCAGAGGGTGACGTATTCGACCATGAGATCGAGTGCTGGAAACATGGCTCCAGCTTCGATCTTTTCACGGGTAAGCCCAATTCCCTTCCCGCCGTCAAACCAGTACCAGTTTTTGCGTTGGAGATTTCCGGCGCGGACGTCCTTGTGGACGTTGACCACACCATTTAAGGAGCCAGCATGGCAACACTTGATATTAAGGATCTACACGCCTCGGTCATCACCAAGGAGGGTGAAGAGAAGCCGATTCTCCACGGGGTTAACCTCCACATTGGGGACAATGAGATTCACGCGATCATGGGTCCCAACGGTTCGGGCAAGTCCACCACCGCCTACACGGTGGCCGGCCACCCCAAGTACAGGGTCACCTCGGGCAAGATTTACCTGAACGACGAGGACATCACGGACATGACGCCGGACGAGCGGGCAAGGGCCGGCCTGTTCCTGGCCATGCAGTACCCGGTGGAGGTGCCGGGTGTATCCGTCACCAATTTCCTCCGCACGGCCAAAACCTCGATTGACGGTCACGCACCCAAGCTGCGTGAGTGGACCTCGAAACTCAACGAGGTGACCAAGACCCTCCGGGTGGATTCGGACTTCATCAAGCGTGACCTCAACGTGGGCTTCTCCGGTGGTGAGAAAAAGCGTACCGAGGTGCTCCAGATGGAGCTACTCGAGCCCAAGATCGCGCTTCTCGATGAGACAGATTCGGGCCTGGACGTGGACGCGCTCCGCGTGGTGTCCGAGGGCATCATGGATGTGCACCAGCGCACCAAGAACTCCATCCTTCTCATCACCCACTACAACCGCATTCTCCAGTACGTGAAGCCGGATTTCGTGCACGTATTTGCTCACGGGCAGATTGTTCGTACCGGTGGCCCCGAGCTGGCCGAAGAACTGGAAGCCAACGGATACGACGAATACGTGGAGGCCTAGGTGCTAGCGCCGCGTAGTGATTTCCCTATTTTCTCCCGGCGGGTGAACGGGCACCGGCTCGTCTACCTGGATTCCGGGGCCACCTCTCAGCGTCCCCGCGCGGTGATGGACGCCATGGTTCGTTTTGATAGCGAAACCAATGGTGCGGTCAAGCGCGGCGCGCACACGCTCGCGGCCGAGTCCACGCTGGCCTTCGAGGACGCGCGGGCCACGGTGGCCGCCTTCGTGGGGGCGGACCCGGGGGAGATTGTGTGGACCTCGGGTTCCACCGCGGCGCTCAACCTGCTCGCCTATGCCTGCTCCAACGCCTCACTGGGGCGTGGGGAGGCGCTCGCCGATTCGGACCACGCCGGCGCCTATGATCCGGCGCTGACGGAGAAGTTTCGCCTCGCACCGGGTGATTCCATCGTCACCACCCGTGCTGAGCATCACGCAAACCTGGTGCCGTGGCAGGAGCTGGCGGCCCGCACGGGGGCCACGTTGCGCTGGCTGGACCTCGATCCCGAGGGGCGCATTGACCCGGCCACACTGGACCGGATTGACAGCACCACCAAGATTGTGGCCTTCACGCACGTGTCCAACGTGACCGGTGCGGTCTCGCCCGTTGCCCAGATCGTGGCGGCGGCGAAAGCGGTGGGCGCCATCACGGTGCTGGATGCGTGTCAGTCTGTGCCACACATGCCGGTGAATGTCCATGCGCTGGACGTGGATTTTGCCGTCTTCTCCGGCCACAAGATGCTGGGACCCACGGGGATTGGCGGGCTCTATGGGCGCCGCGAACTGCTCAATGCCCTGCCTCCGTTCCTCACGGGTGGTTCCATGATCAAACTGGTCACCATGGAGCGCACCACCTTTGCGGCGCCGCCCGCCCGCTTTGAGGCGGGCACCCAACCGGTGGTGCAGGCCATCGGGTTGGCTGAGGCGGTGAGCTACCTGGAGAAACTCGGCATGGAAAACGTGGCCACCTCGGAGCGGGCTCTCACCGCGCGCACGCTCGCCGGCATGGCGGAGATACCGGGCGTGCGGGTGCTCGGCCCCGCGGATGGGGCGAACCGCACCGGCATTATCGCGTTCACCGTGGACGGTGTGCATCCCCACGACGTCGGTCAGGTGCTCGACGCCGCCGGCGTGGCCATACGTACCGGTCATCACTGCGCGCAACCTATCCACGCGCACTTCGGCGTGACGGCGTCGAACAGGGTGTCCTTCGGTCCCTACAACGACGTCGACGACGTGGCCGCGTTCTTGGATGCGCTTGCGGGGGTGCGTGCGTACTTTGGAGTGGAGAAGTAATGAGTGATATGGATGAGATGTACCAGGCGATCATTCTTGACGCCGCGCGGGAGCGGAGCGGAGAGGAGGACCTGGCGGATGCCGAGGGCGAGAGTTTCCAGATGAACCCCGTCTGCGGGGATCGCATCACCGTCAAGGTGAAGCTGTCCAAGGACGGTAGCCGGGTGGAAAAACTCGGCTGGCAGGGGGACGGCTGCTCTATTTCGCAGGCCTCGATTGGCATCATGCATGACCTGGTGGAGGGCAGGTCCATTGACGAACTGGCGGATCTCTACGCCACGTTCCGCGAACTCATGGACTCGCGCGGGCATGATTTAACGGCGGAAAAAATGTCCGCGCTGGAGGATGCGGCCGCTTTTGAGGGAGTGGCTAAATTCCCCATGCGAATTAAGTGCGCGCTGCTCGGTTGGATGGCTGTTCGCGACGCCACCGATCAGGCCCTGGCAAGAAGGGAGAGAGGCGATGAGTGAGGATGCGGTCACAGACTTCACCAGGAAGGTGGAGGAGGACGTGGATCCGAATGTTGTGCTCGAAGCACTCAAGGACGTCATTGACCCGGAGCTGGGCATCAACGTGGTGGACCTGGGACTGGTGTACGGCGTCACCACGGATGGCACGGACGCGACCATTGACATGACGCTCACATCGGCTGCATGCCCGCTCACGGATCTTATTGAGCAGCAAACGGCTGCGGCCACGGAAGGGATTGTCTCTTCGGTTCAGATTAACTGGGTGTGGCTGCCACCGTGGGGACCTCAGCGCATCACCGATGACGGCCGGGATATGCTCCGCGCGCTGGGCTTTAATATCTAGCGCACGGCGGGCCCGCTAGGCTACCAGTGCCTGCGCCAGCAGCACGCCGGTGGCCGCCACGGCAATAAACCCGGTGGCGCCGGTCACCCCCACCGCCATGCCGGCTCGGCGATTCATTGATTCGCCCCGGTGGTGGAGCCGTGCCTGCTCGCGGCCCAGCGCCGCCGCCCACCACACGAAGGCCAGTGCCGCCACGCCCCACGCGATGAGCCGTGCGGGCACGGAGTCCGCCACGGCAGCAGCCACCACGCTGGCTGCCATGACCACCACCAGTACCCGAAACGCACGCGGTGCCGGAGCCGGTGAGACGCGGCGTGCGCCAGGCACGGGCGGATTCGATCCGATCCCCGTGGCGCTGCCCATGATCGATTCGGCGTCGTCCGTTATGGCCTTGTGTTCCGCATCGCGCATGCCACCAGTATGCCGCGCGGTAGAGTTGCCGGGATGATTACCGCCAATGACCTCAGTATCCGCATTGGAGCCCGCGCGCTCCTTTGTCACGCCACGTTCCAGATTGCCAAGGGGGACCGGATCGGGCTGGTGGGGCGTAACGGTGCGGGAAAAACTACGCTCATGAGGCTGCTTGCGGATGATCCGAACGCCTCCACGCTGGTGGAGCATGAGGGTACGGTGGGGCGCGGCGGTTCGATTGGTTATCTCCCGCAGGATACGCATGTGGGCAACGGCCAGGAGCGTGTCCGTGATCGCATTCTTGAGGCGCGTGGAATTGGTGCGCTGCTTCGCCGGCTGCGCAAAGCCGAACATGAGATGTCCACGCTGAGCGGGGCGAAGCAGGAAAAGGCCATGGAGCGCTACGTGCGTATCAATGACGAATTCACGGCGGCTGGCGGTTACGCGGCGAATGCGGAGGCGGCCCAGATGGCGGCGGCGCTGGGGCTGGCCGAGCGTCTCCTCGACCAGCCGCTGGACACGCTCTCCGGTGGGCAGCGGCGGCGCGTGGAATTGGCGCGCATCCTCTTTTCTCAGGCCGACACCCTGCTGCTGGACGAGCCCACCAACCACCTGGACCATGATTCGATCGTGTGGCTGCGAGATCACCTCAAAACGTATGCCGGCGGGTTCCTGGTGATTTCCCACTCGGTGGAACTACTGGAGGATACGGCCACGGCAATCTGGCACCTGGATGCGAACCGGGGCGTACTCGATCAGTACTCCATGGGGTGGAACGCCTATCTCAAGCAGCGTGAGACGGATGAGCGGCGCCGTCGCCGCGAGCGCGCGAACGCGGAGAAGAAGGCGGCGCAGCTGCGGGCGCAGGCGGAGAAACTTCACGCGAAGGCCACGAAGGCGGTGGCCGCCCAGCAGATGGCGCGCCGCGCGGAGAAACTGCTTGAGGGGCTCGAAGAGGTGCAGCAGGAGGATCGGGTGGCGAACCTGCGTTTCCCGGATCCGGCCCCGGCGGGCCGCACCCCGCTGCAGGCGAAGGGCCTGACGAAAACTTACGGGTCGCTTGAGGTGTTCACCGGTATCGATTTGGCCATTGATCGTGGCAGCCGTGTGGTGGTGCTGGGGCTCAACGGCGCGGGTAAAACCACGCTTCTCAAGATTCTGGCCGGCGTGGAGCAGCCGGATTCGGGTGACGTGATCCGCGGGTATGGCCTTAAGCTTGGCTACTACGCTCAGGAACACGAAACAATCGATAACGACAAGACCGTGGTGGACAATCTCCGTTTCGTGGCGCCCCCGAACCTTGACGAGACGGGCCTGCGTTCCGTGCTGGGTTCCTTCCTTTTCTCCGGGGCCGACGCCGACAAACCCGCTGGCGTGCTCTCCGGCGGTGAACAGACACGGCTGGCCCTGGCCATGCTGGTGGTGAGTGGTGCGAACGTGTTGCTGCTTGACGAACCAACCAACAATCTTGACCCGGCCTCCCGTGACGAGGTGCTGGCCGCGCTTGCCAAGTATGAGGGTGCGGTAATCCTGGTCTCTCACGACGAGGGTGCGGTGGCCGCATTGAAGCCTGAGCGCGTGCTACTGCTGCCCGATGGGGATGAGGATCTCTGGTCAGAGGATTACCTGGATCTCATCTCGCTGGCATAGGGTCGGGACGTGAAAACGCTCATTCTCATGCGGCACGGGCTGGCCGGCGGCGGCGCCTCAGATTTTTCCCGTCCGCTCACCCCGCACGGCAGGGACCAGGTACGCGTCCAAGCGCCGCGCCTGGAGAAGTTCACTCCGATTGACCTGGCGCTTGTCTCGGGCGCCACGCGTACGCAGGAAACATGGGAGACGCTTGCGCGCGCGGGTATCAAAGCCGGCGCGGTGCGTGTAGAACGGGACCTCTACAGTGCGGGGTGGCGCGACGTCGTCGCACTGGTGAAAGCGACCGCGGGGGAGGCGGACACCGTACTGGTGGTGGGTCACGAACCCACTATGAGTGCGGCCACCGCGCTGCTCGCGGCCCCGGATTCGCCCGGTGTGACCGCGGGATACGCGAGCTTCTCGACGGCCACCTTCTCCGTGGGGCGCCTGGTGACCGCGGAGGACTGGACGGACCTGGACGCGCGGATGCTTCGGGTCGACGCCGTGGTGCGGCCGGGCATCTGAGTGGGCGATGCGCCCGGGCACCTTATTCGCGCGCGGGCAAACTCGAGACCGCGCCCGGGTTATCCGGCGGGCACCGGCCCGGCACGCCGGCCCCGAACGCGGCATCCTACCGGTGTACCACCGCGTTCTTCGGTACCACGGTGATACCGCCATCGCTCACATAGAAGCCGCGCTCGCGGTCATAGTCGTGATTGACCCCCAGCTGAGCGCCCTCCTCGATTTGCACGTTCTTATCCACGATGGAGCGAATGACGGTGGCGTTGCGCCCCACGTTGACGTGGTCAAACAGTACGGATTCGCGTACGGATGACCACGAATTAATACGTGCGCCGGGACTGAGCACGGAGCCCATCACCTCGCCGCCGGAAATGATCACGCCGGGGGAGACGATGGAGTCAAGGGCGTGCCCGAGCCTCTCATGGTGCCCATAGACGAACTTGGCCGGTGGAAGCCCGGTGTAGCCCGCGTAGATGGGCCAGCGATCGTTGTACAGGTTGAATTCGGGTACCACGGAGATGAGGTCCATGTTCGCCGCGTAATAGGAGTCAATGGTGCCCACGTCACGCCAGTAGTCGCGATCCAGTTCGTTGCCCTCCCCGGGGATGCGGTTCTTCGAGAAGTCGTAGACGCCGCAGTTGGCGGCCTCAACGAACATGGGCACAATCGAGCCGCCCATGTCATGCGCGGACGAGGAATCCTCCGCATCCTGATTGAGCACGTCGTAGAGCGCATCCGTGGTGAAAATGTAGTTGCCCATGGAGGCAAGGAACTGGTCCGGCGCGTCCGGTAGCCCCAGCCCCGTGGTGTCCTGCGGCTTTTCTAGGAAGCGGGTGACCTTGCGGGCGTCCTCTTTATCCGTATCAATCACTCCGAAGGACGGAGCCAGTTCCATGGGCTGGCGAATACCCGCAATGGTGAGATCAAATCCCATCTCCAGGTGCTGCTCGAGCATCTGTGAGAAATCCATGCGATAAATGTTGTCCGCACCCGTCACCACCACGTAGTCCGGTTTTTCATCCTCAATGACGTTGAGGGACTGGTAGATGGCGTCCGCGCTGCCTAAATACCAGGACTTACCCACGCGCTGCTGGGCCGGCACCGGGGCCACGTAGTTTCCCAGCAGATTGGACATACGCCAGGTGCGGGAAATATGGCGATCCAGGGAGTGGGACTTGTATTGGGTGAGCACCACTACCTGGAGAAAACCGGAGTTAACAATGTTTGATAGAGAGAAATCAATGAGCCGATAGATTCCCCCAAAGGGGACGGCCGGCTTTGCTCGGTCCTTGGTGAGAGGCATGAGACGCTTGCCCTCGCCGCCGGCCAAGACGATAGCGAGGACCCTCGGATTCTTTGTCATATCTATAGCCTAGCGGATGGTGACGCATGCCACGCAGCGGTGCGGAGTGTGGACTTTGTGGGCGTGTGAGTCCGGAACCGGTAGGGTGTGATTATGCGCATAGATCTTCTTACTCGTGAATATCCGCCCCACGTGTATGGCGGCGCTGGCGTGCACGTCACGGAATTGTCGCGTGCTCTTGCTCCACTGGCGGAGGTACACGTGCGTGCCTTCGACGGCGAACGCAGTCCTTCGGAGCTGGCGGATGTGCCGGACGGCGTGAATCTCACCGGATATTCGGCACCGGACGCGCTGGGGAAGGCTAATGGTGCCCTCAAGGCGCTGGGAACGGATCTCACCATGGTGGAGGACATTGCCGGTGCAGACATTGTCCATTCACACACGTGGTACGCAAATATGGCCGGGCATCTGGCCCATCTCTACCACGGTATTCCCCACGTGGTATCCGCTCATTCCCTCGAACCGCTGCGTCCGTGGAAACGTGAGCAACTGGGTGGGGGTTACGAGCTCTCCTCCTGGGCGGAGCGCACCGCTTACGAGGATGCGGCGGGCATTGTTGCCGTATCGCGTGGCATGCGCGAGGACATTCTGCGCGCCTACCCATCTGTGGACCCGAATCGCGTGCGGGTGATTCACAACGGCATTGATCTGGAGGCCTGGCGGGCGCCCCACAGTGAGACGGAATGGGAGGAGGCGCGCGCAATTTTCCGGACGCGTACGGGACTCGATCCGGAGAAGCCCACCGTCATCTTCGTAGGGCGAGTTACCCGTCAGAAAGGTGTTCCGTTCCTGCTGCGGGCGCTGCGCTACGTGGAGGAGGCGCAGGTAATTCTCCTGGCCGGCGCGCCGGACACCCCTGAAATTGCGGCGGAAACACGTACCCTCGTGCGCGATCTTCAAGCTTCCCGCCCCGGCGTCGTGTGGATCGAAGAACACCTGCCCCACGCGGACATTGTGGCCCTCGAATCCTGCTCCACTACGTTTGTCACGCCTTCCATCTATGAGCCGCTCGGCATCGTCAATCTGGAGGCGATGGCCTGCGGCCTGCCGGTGGTGGGCACGAACACGGGCGGAATACCGGACTGCATCGTGGACGGAGAAACCGGTCTCCTGGTGCCGATTGAGCAGAAACAGGATGGCACGGGCACGCCGCTTGATCCGGAGCAGTTTGAGAAGGATCTGGGTGAGCGCCTGGCGGCAATGGTTGGTGATCCGCAGCGCGCGGCCGCCATGGGCAGGGCCGGACGGGAGCGGGTGGAGCGCGAATTCTCCTGGGATGAAATTGCCCGGCAAACGCTCCGTTTCTACACGGACATTCTCGGCTAGTGCGGATCTGCTCCGCTAGGGTGGAAATATGCATGTGTTGACAGTCCGCGGAGCTACCGTGCGCCGCTCGGGAACCACCATTCTTGACTCCGTCTCCTGGACCGTGAATGAGGGGGAGCGGTGGGTGATCCTGGGGCCCAACGGCGCCGGGAAATCCACCCTGGTCCAGCTCATTGCCGGGCGCGTGTTCCCCACCTCCGGTCAGGCCGAGGTGGTGGGGGAGAAACTGGGTGGAACGGACCTGTCCGAACTGCGCAGTTTTATTGGCATGACATCCGCCGCCGTTGATGCGATGGTCCCGGATGATGAGACGGTTTTTGAGTCCGTTCGGACGGCCGCCTACGGTCACCTAGCTGCGTGGCGGGAAGAATTCGATGAGTCCGACGACGCGCGGGCGGGCCGGCTCCTAGCGGCGCTCGGCTTGGAGGGCATCGCGCAGCGCAGGGTGGGGGTGCTTTCCAGCGGTGAACGCAAGCGGCTGGGTATCGCCCGCGCACTCATGCCCAACCCGGAACTTCTGGTGCTTGATGAGCCGACGGAGGGGTTGGATCTGGGCGGGCGTGAGCGTGTGCTGGCCTCCCTCTCCGCCCTTGCCTCCCAGCCTTCTACGCCGGTGTTCATCATGGTGACACACCACGTGGAAGAGATTCCGGAGGGCTTTACGCATGCGCTCCTCATGGATAGTGGTCGAATCGTGGCCCAGGGGCCCATTGGTGAGGTCATCACCGCGGAGCATCTATCGACACTGTTTAAGCTACCGCTTAGCGTCAGCTATGAGAGCGGGCGATACTCGGCTCGACTGGTGCGAGAAGACGCATGATCGGGGGTGCGGTATTGAGCGGCCTCCAGCATTCCCGGGTGAAACGCTGCGATGCCGCAGCTGATGCGCAGGGTGTTAACACAGGCCGGAAGGGGGATACCGTGGGCGTTCGCGCGGAATAAGAAAGTGTACGTATATCTCTCTGATTCGATGGATGCCGCACTTGACGACTACGTGCGGCTCACGGATGTTAATCTCCGCCGCCACCTGGAAACCGAGCGTGGCCTCTACATGGCCGAATCAACCAAAGTCATTATGCGGGCCATTCAGGCGGGGCACTCCCCACGCTCCTTCCTCACCAGTCCTAAGTGGCTCCCGGATCTCACCCCCTGGGTGCGGATGGCCACCGGCCAGGACGACGGCGGACCGGTCCCGGTATACATCGCACCCGAGACGGTGCTCACCTCGATCACTGGATTCAAGGTGCACCGCGGTGCTCTGGCTGCCATGAACCGGCCGATGCTGCCGGACGTGACCGAACTGCTACGTACTGCCCGCGGCGGGAAACCGGCGCGGCGTGTGGTGGTGCTGGAGGCGCTGGTGGACCATACGAATGTCGGCGCGATTTTCCGTTCCTGCGCGGCGTTGGGCGTGGATGCGGTGCTGGTGACCGACGATTCTGCCGATCCGCTTTACCGGCGCTCTGTTCGTGTATCCATGGGCACCGTATTCCAGGTGCCGTGGACGCGTATCCCGGCGTGGCCGCGCTCCATGGACCTGCTGAAAGCTGAAGGATTCACCACGGCCGCACTGGCGCTCGCGGCGGATTCGGTATCGCTCGATGAATTTGCGGCGCTACCGGTGGTGAGCAGCCCGGATTCGAAGGTGGCCCTCATTCTGGGTACCGAGGGGGACGGTCTTAAGCACGCGACGATTGCCCACGCGGACTATTCCGTTATTATTCCGATGGCCGGCGGAGTGGATTCGCTTAATGTAGCGGCCGCGAGCGCCGTGGCGTGCTGGGAGTTACGCGTGTAGCTGTTCTCTTCGCTTCCAAGAACGTTCCTACCGTAGGGCGCGTGTGTATGGCCGGAGTGCGAGCTGCGTGCCACCTTCACGGTGGGAAGCCGGGTATGCCCGGTCGCTCCGGTGGGCATTTTCGGCCCAAAGTGTGGGCGTGGCGGATTCGATTCTCGAAAGCCGGGTGGCTTATGCGATGGCGGGTACAGTACGCCGTCGGCGGGAATCCTTGGGGATGACGCAGGAGCAGCTTTCCCTTGCCTCGGGCGTGAATCGCTCCACTATTCAGGACTTAGAGTCAGGGCATTCGGATCATAAGTCGGAGCGGCCGGCAAACCCGCGCATGATGACTATTCTGCGTCTCGCCGACGCGCTTGATCTTCCCGTTTCTGAACTGCTTGAGCCCGTGCAGGAGCGCTACGATTTCGAAAAAGCGCGGCTGGCGGAGGAAAGCACACAGTAGCGGGGTGTGCACCGCTTGTGTACGGACGGTGCGCTTGCACTGGACGTGAGCGAAAACCTACGACGTCGGCATAAGGAAGAAACGAACCATGTTCGCTTGCGGCGTAAATGGGCCTAGTCCGCTAGGAAAAATTCGTGGCGCCATCAAATCCCACCTGTCGCCAGGCTTCATAAACGGCGATGGCGGTAGCGTTTGAGAGGTTAAGTGAGCGCCGGCGGGGCAGCATGGGGATACGTAGTGCCATGGTGACCTCGGGGCGGGCGAGAACGCGAGCGGGAATGCCGGTGGGTTCGGGGCCGAACATGAGAGCATCGCCGTCCCGATAGGCAATATCCGCGTAGTTATTTTCTGTATGGCCCGTGAAGCCGAAAATGCGCGCGGGGGCGACATTCGCGAGGAAAGCGTCGAAATTCTTGTGAATATGGACGTCGGCAAGATCGTGATAGTCAAGGCCGGCGCGCTTCAAATGCTTATCCGAGAAATCGAAGCCGAGCGGCTCGATGAGATGGAGGGTGGCGCCGGTGCATGCGGCGAGGCGAATGGCGGCACCGGTATTGCCGGGAATTCGCGGCTCATAGTAAACGATATGGAACACGGTGCCACAGCCTAGTGGAGGCGACGGTCAACGTGTGTGGCGGGCCGTGGTTGGTGGGTGCACATGTGGTGGTGTGCGACCACTGTCGGAGCCTGCCTCTACTCTCATATTCGAACACTTGTTCGATTACAGTATGTGCTGAAGGGAGAAACCATGGCGGCAACGAAACTAGACGCAGCGCGTGCGGTGCTGGCGGCTGCGGAAGAATCCGTGGGATTGGTGACTGCGCATCCGCGTGGAAAAGAATGGGAGGTTGCCGCAGGCGGATGGCATGTGCCGGAGGAATTGGGTGTGCTCTTTCCGCGTGGCGTGGCACCCGGACAAACTTTTGCCACCTTTGGCTCGCGGCTGGCTGCTGTTCTTTTGGCCTCTATTCCTTCCTCGCAGGGTGCCTGGATGGCGTGTATCGGCATTCCGGATATGGGGTGGGGAGCGGCAGCCGGGCTCGGTGTGGACCTTTCTCATACGGTAACGGTGCCCCGCGTAGGGGAGGTAAACGCATCCCGCGTACTCACGGCCGCTATTGACGGTTTCCAGGTGGTGATAGTGGGGTGCGGTGTACGCCTAGATCGTGGGGCGCGGCGCGCACTGGCGCGGCGCGCTCTCACCCGCGGCACGCTGCTGATCGGTGAGGAATGGGCGGCGCGCGAAAAACTTGCCGCACGGTTCATCGGCGCGGAGGGAATGAACGCCGGTAAAGGACATCTGCGTGCGCTCCGGGTGGAACTGCGGGGCGGCGGGGCGGCGCTGCGCATTCTTCTCACGGATCAAGGCTGGCAGCTTGATAATCCGGTGCTTGCAGCTGTACCCGATGTTGCACCGGCTCCTGCGGCTGTAACCACCGGTGCGGTGGACATGCCTGTACCCGCGGCCGCTACTACTGTGCCCACGGGAAGGGAAGCGGGGGTAGATACGCCCAGCCGGAGCGGACTCCACGTGGTGGCCTCATGAGGCAAATGGCCGTATGGATCCCCGATTGGCCTATTACGGCCGCAGAAATGGCGGGCGTGGCGCCGGTGGGCGAACCGGCGGCGGTGCTGGGCGGGCGTGGGATAGTGGCGGCGAACGCGTGGGCGCGCTCGCTGGGTATCAGTGCGGGTATGAAGAAGCGGCATGCCCAGTCCCTCTGCCCAGAACTCACGGTAATCCCGGTGGACACTGCGCGGGATACCCGCATGTTTGAACCCGTGCTCCGCGCCCTGGATCGACTGGTGGCTCGGCTTACCATACGTGAGCCCGGCAATGTGATCTTCCCGGTGTGTGGGGCGGCGCGTGCTAATGGTGGTGAAGAGGCACTGGCGGACGCCGTAGGGGGAGAAGTAGCCACTATTGCCGGCTGCGAAGCTCGGGTGGGAGTTGCTGAAGGGACGCTGGCTGCGCTACTGGCAGCTCGATCCGAGCGATTGGTGCCCGCCGCATCTACGCGAGCTTTTCTTGCCTCTCAGCCGGTAAGCACGCTGCTGTTAGGTGCCACTTCGCCTGCGGCCCGTGCGGATATGAGCCACGTGGTGGATCTTCTGGACCGCTTGGGGGTGCGTACGCTGGGAGCCGTACACGCCCTGGGACGTAGCGCACTCATCACGCGTTTCGGCATGGACGGTGTGACAGCGTGGAACCTCGCCTCGGGGCAGGACATAACAGAGGTATTGGGGAAACGCTCCATTCCGGTAATCAATGTGACTCGTGCGTTCGAACCGCCACTTGATGTGGCAGAACAGGCCGCATTTGCCGCCCGTGCCATGAGCGAAGAACTAACGCAGGCGATGGCCGTACGCGGCGTTGGCGGGGGAGAGCTGGCTATTACAGCCACCACGGAGGCAGGAGAATTCACCCGCAGCTGGATGATAGATGGCGGGCAACAAAAGGACCTGACGGATCGGGTGCGCTGGCAGCTAGCCGCCTGGATTAATAGCGGGGAAAGCGGCGGCGCCCTTTCTCGACTCACCCTGTGTCTGTCCCATACGGTGGCGCTGGGCAGCCGGCCGGAGACCCTGTGGGGTGGGCGCGGCGAACATGCGGTAGCGGCGGCACGCGGGGCTGAGCGCATTCAATCCATCCTTGGCGAAGATGCCGTGCGTGCGCCACGGGACAAAGGTGGACGTACACCTCAGGAACGCTATCGGGAAGAAACATGGGGTACGCCAGAAACGCCCGCCCCGCATCTACCCTGGCCCGGGCACATCCCCGATCCCGCACCCGTGGTGATCCCAACAGGCGAGGTATCCGTGGCACTCACCGGGGCATGCGGCCACGCACTGGGTGTATCCGGTAACGGGCAACTGGTGTGCACGGCAGGCTGTGCCACGGCCGTACCCACCGCCCTTATCTCCGGGCGACGCGCCACCCGCATTACTAATTTCGCCGGCCCCTGGGTCATGGAACAGCGCTGGTGGGATCCACACACAGCGCAGCGGCGCGCCTATCTTCAGGTAGTGCTATCAGAGGGAGCAGCGCTCCTCTACACGGAACATGGCACATGGCGAGAGGCGGGCAGCTATGTCTAGCGTTGCCTACGCGGAATTACATGCCCACTCCGCCTACTCATTCCTTGACGGCGCATCGCTGCCCGAGGAACTTGTCGAGCGCAGCGTAGAACTGGGCCTCAGCGCTCTGGCACTCACAGACCACAATGGTTTCCCCGGGATCATTCAACTGTCGGAAGCGGCCCGTGACGTGGGGCTGCCCGTCGTCGTTGGAACAGAACTGGCGGTAGGCACCGCCGAGCCGCGGGTGGGGAGCCCGGATCCCGCTGGCGATCACGTGGTTATCCTGGCGCGCTCGCCCCGAGGCTATACGGCGCTGTCGCGAGCGGTGGGCGGGGCACAACTAGCCAGCGGTAAAAAGGGTGAGGCGCACTATACGCTGCCCGAATTAGCGGGGTGTGCGCAGGACTGGATGGTGCTCACAGGATGCCGAAAAGGCTCCGTGCGTCGAGCCCTTGAATCCGAACCTGTCTGGGCGGAGGACGCTGCGGGGCGTGCATTAACCGAACTGCAGGACCTCTTCGGTAGGGATAACGTAGCGGTGGAATTGACCGCCACCGGTGAACCGCTGGATGCGGAACGAAACGACGTGCTTGTCCGGGTGGCTCGGCGTGCCGGAGCCCCGGCCATCGTTACCGGCAACGTGCACTATGCCCGGCCGCAGGACCGCAAGATAGCGGACATTCTGGCCGCCACCCGCGCGGGGTGTGCGCTCGCGGATATGGATGGCTATCTGCCGGCTGCCGGCTCCTACCTACGCTCAGGGGAGCAGATGCTGGCGCTGCATGGCGGCAGGCAGCGCAATATTGAGGCTGCCGCAGCTCTGGCGCAGGACTGTGCTTTCGATCTGGCCCTGGTGGCACCCAGCTTGCCGCCGTTCCCTGTGCCGGCAGGTCATACGGAAACCACCTGGCTGGCCGAACTGGTACGCCGGGGAGCAACCGCGCGCTACAGCACCCGCGCCGCCAACCCCACCGCCTGGGCGCAGATCGACCACGAAATGACCGTGATTAAGCAGCTTAAATTCCCCGGCTATTTCCTTATTGTCCACGAAATCGTGGAGTTCTGCGCCGCCCGTAATATCTGGTGTCAGGGGCGCGGCTCGGCGGCAAACTCCGCCGTCTGCTACGCGCTGGGCATTACGGCGGTGGACGCAGTGCGCCACAAAATGCTCTTCGAGCGTTTCCTATCACCCGGCCGTTCCGGCCCACCGGATATTGACCTGGACATTGAATCCGGACGGCGTGAAGAAGTAATCCAGCACGTTTATCAGCGGTATGGACGCATGTGCGCCGCCCAGGTGGCGAACGCAGTCACCTATCGGCCCCGTTCCGCCATTCGCGATGTGGCCAAGGCACTGGGGTATTCATCCGGCCAGGCGGAAGGATGGTCCGGATCCATCGAACACCGCACCCCACGTCAGCGTGGACGCGTTCCAGACCCCACCAAGGAGGCACATGCCGCGGCCGAAAAAGCCCTGCCACGGTCAGCCACGTTCACCGCACGCTGGGACACGTCCCATGTTCCCCACGACGTCGCTGTCCTCGCCTCTCACCTTCAACGGCTACCGCGTCACCTGGGTATTCACTCCTCCGGTATGGTGATTGCGGATCGGCCTGTCATCGACGTATGCCCGGTGGAGTGGGCCACCATGCCCGGGCGCACGGTGCTCCAGTGGGATAAGGACGACTGCGCGGCCGCCGGATTCGTCAAATTCGATCTACTGGGCCTAGGAATGCTCACCGCGCTGCGCCTGGCATTCACGGAGCTCGGCGCTCGCGGGTTGCGGGCCCCGGATGGTAACGAGCTGGGTCTGCACAACCTCCCGCAGGAGGATCCGCGCGTTTATGCACTGCTACAGGCGGCGGATACGGTGGGTGTTTTCCAGGTTGAATCACGTGCCCAAATGGCTACGCTCCCCAGACTTCGCCCCAAAACGTTCTACGACATCGTTATCGAGGTGGCGCTTATCCGTCCCGGTCCCATTCAGGGAAATTCCGTCAACCCCTACATTCGCCGCCGACGCGGGGAGGAACCGGTTACCTATCTTCATCCCTCGCTTAAACCCGCACTGGAGAAAACGCTGGGCATCCCACTGTTCCAGGAGCAACTCATGCAGATTGCGATCGATGCCGCCGGGTTCAGCCCCGCTGCCGCAGATCGGTTGCGTAAAGCTATGGGATCCAAACGCTCTCTAGAGAAAATGGAGGCGCTCCGGATGGATCTGATGGCGGGTATGAAGAAACGCGGTATTTCATACGATGCGGCAGAACGCATATATGAAAAGCTTAAAGCATTCGCCGAGTTTGGTTTCCCCGAATCACACGCGTTTTCCTTTGCCTACCTGGTGTATGCCTCCGCGTGGCTGAAGGTGCATCATCCTGAGGCGTTCTACCTGGGCATTCTGAATGCGCAGCCCATGGGCTTCTATTCGCCGCAAACGCTGGTGGCAGATGCACGCACCCACGGCGTATCCGTACTACCTCCGGATGTGACTGTGTCAGCCGCACAGGCCTCGCTGGAGGAAACGGCGCCGCGGCCACTGCGGCCTCACCCGCTGGTGGACGCGTGCCCCACCCGCGCCATAAGGCTGGGGCTCAATACGGTAAAAGGGCTGGGGGAGGCGGCCGAACGCATTGTGGCAGCCCGCGCTACACCGTTTACGGACACCGCTGACCTGGCGCGACGCGCGGGGCTCTCGGAACATGACCTCGAAGCGCTGGCCACGGCCGGTGCGCTGCGGTCACTGGGGATGAGCCGGCGGCGGGGCGTGTGGTTGGCGCACACACTCGGGCAGAAACCAGAACGCGCGGGTCGCTACTATCAGCCCGCGCTCCCCGGTACTGAGCCGGTGGGAAAGGCGCCTGCACTCGCAACAATGACCGAGGCGGAGGAGGTGGCCGCGGATCTTGTCTCCACCGGTCTGTCCACGGGGCGCTATCCCACGGAATTTCTTCGGCCTGCGCTTACGAAGCGGGGCGTGGTGACTGTGGCCGATACAGTCAACGCCGAGGAACATACGCGCATTCGTGTGGCCGGGATCGTTACGCACCGGCAGCGCCCCATGACGGCCAATGGCATCACCTTCCTCTCTCTCGAGGATGAAACCGGACTTCTTAACGTGCTCTGTTCTCCGGCGTTGTGGGAGCGTCATAAAACGGTCGCATGCACTGCGCAAGCTTTGGTGGTGCGCGGCGTGGTGGAGAAGTCCGATGGCGCCGTGGTATTTGTGGCGGATGGGCTAGAAGCGCTTCCGCTTCGTCTCCCGCTTAAGTCGCGTGATTTCCGCTAGGGGCGCGTAATGGTCCGCGCGATAGACTTTCGCGAGAATTGAGGAGGGTACATGTCAGCATGGAAATCTCTGTGGCAGATCGCGAAACGCGGCGGCCCACTTCTCATTACTGCGCTGGTGACGGCCGGTCCGGAGGTGGAGCGTTTTCTCAGGCATAACCCGAAGCTGCGGGCTGCGCTCCGCTCTAAGCTCTCCCGCGGCGGCGGACGGCAGGACCACGGTGGCACCGGCGCACAGCGCAAGTGGCGCCGCGGCACCCGGGTGGTGCTCGAGGAGCGCGTCCAAGTGCTGCGTGAGCACGTCACCTATATGTTCGCCTCCGCTCAAACGGCCGAGGCGGCCGAGAGCGCTTCTCGGTGGCGCCGGGAACTTGAGTCCATCAGCGCCGCGCTTCCTGTCCTCGACGCAATGAGCCCTGCGCGGCGGCGAGCCACACGCCGCTCCCTCGAACAGCGTCTCGACCGGTTATCCGTGCAAATTCTGTCGGCCACCTTCGGGGAGGATATTGAAGATGCGCATCTAGTAGATGGCAACGAATAGTTCCAGTGCGAGATACTTCACGCGAAATTGAGAATCTCCGCGGTGGAGTAGCGGCATATCCCGTGCTAAGGTTTTATCCGTTGTTCACCCGCGCGGGTGGCGGAATAGGTAGACGCGCTAGCTTGAGGTGCTAGTTCCTGAACAAAAAGGGAGTGGGGGTTCAAGTCCCCCTCCGCGCACAGAGGTCCCGCGGCACAGTAAAGTGTGTCGCGGGATTTTTGCTATCGGGCGGCGTCGAGTCATGCAGCTTAGACTATGCCGCATGACTGCTCCAGTTCTTCATACTCAGCGATTTGTTCTCACCGAACCGCGCGAGGCCGACGCGTCCGCTGTTGCGCGGATTTGCTCCGACGCCACGATCCAGCGTTGGACCACGGTGCCCAGCCCCTACACGGAATCGGATGCGAAAGCGTTCATTGCGGCGAATTCGGGAGCCAACTGGAATCCGGAGTTGCCCACCTTCTTTGTGCGTGAGCAACAGGATGGGGATCCCATCGCCTGTGTTGGACTCTCCAGCAATGGTGCAGGTGTTCCAAGCCCCGCCATCTGGGTCGCACCAGAGCAGCGTGGCCGCGGCGTCGTCACGGAGGCGGTTAACAGAATCCTTGACTATGCCTTTGACACGCTCGGTCTGCCGGCCGTGCGCTGGAGCGTTGAATACAGTGACGGGGAGCCTAATTGGGCCTCGCTCAGGGTGGCCTGGAAACTGGGCTTCACCTTCGAGGGTCGTCAGCGTGCAGCCCAGACCAATAAGGGGCGGGTGGTGGATCTGTTCACCGCGTCCCTGCGTAGGGATGAGCCCCGCCGGCCCCAACATGCATGGTTCGGTCCGGATCCGCGCCATCCCGCCTACGGTGATGCGCGCCAGCCCGAAGCCCTGGTACGCCAATTCCATGAAATCTACGGTCTACCTATTGTTACGGACGGCCCCAATGCTGATCGAGAGCGTATTCATCTGCGTCTTAGGCTCGTCGCCGAGGAGTTCAGCGAACTCGTGACGGCCAGCTACGGACGTGCAGCCGGAGAACGCATCGTGGCCGCCTTCCGTGAGGCCGAGCAAATGGATGACCACACACGCGACACCGTGGAAGTAGCGGATGCGCTGGGTGATCTGGTCTATGTCATCTACGGTATGGCTCTTGAGCTCGGCATCCCCATGCGCGATGTACTGGCGGAAATCCAGGCGTCCAACCTCTCCAAGCTGGGTGATGACGGCAAGCCCATCTACCGGGAGGACGGCAAGGTGCTCAAGGGTTCGCATTACTTCCGTCCCGATTTGCGTCGTGTCCTCGGGCTCTAGTACGACGCCGCCCGCTCGCCCAGGTAGGTGACGCGATCACCCGGGCGAGCGTGGGCATCGGCGTCGGCAAAAAGGCGAAGCCGGGCCCCGGAAACACAGCGCGAAACGGTTGGCGCGACGGTGGCGTACCGCGCTACGATGGCGCCATGGCTACTGACCCTCGCTCCGCGCTTGACCGGCTGATCGGAGCCCTTGAAACGTTCCACCAGGCCGCCACTACGGCGGGGGATCCTGACGCGGACTCGGTGATCGAGGCGTCGGATGCCCTAGCGGACGCCTACACCATCTACGATGACGTCATTTTCACGGAGTTCGGCGTGGAGTCCCCGCTGGATATCTATGCCGATGATGACGATGAGGATGACGCCGACGAGTATGAATACTACGACGGCGATGATGAGCTAGATGATGACGTCGACTTCGATGAGGACGACGTCGACGACGAGTAGGTGCTAGCGAGGCCAGTGAGTCGCTAGAGCGCGCTCACAGACGCGTCCGAAAGCGCCTCCATCACAATCTGCGGAAGCGTATCCACGGTTTCGAGCGTGGCTGCCAGTTGCGCGGCTGTGCGAGCACCCACCACGGCGGATGAAATTGAGGTGGAGAGCAGCCAACCGAGAGCGACGTCGGCTGCGGAACGTCCCAGTCCATCGGCGGCGCGTACCACGGCTTCGACAATGCGCCGCGCAGGCTCCGTTAGATAGGGGTCCACGAACGCGGCCAGATGCTCAGATGCGGCACGGGACGTGGGTGGAATGGAATGACGGTACTTTCCAGTGAGAACGCCGCGCCCCAGTGCAGAGGTAGCCAGCACACCCATGCCGAGATGGGCGGCCAGCGGCAGTAGGTCACGTTCGGGAGAGCGCTCTAGCAGCGAGTACTCGGTCATCACGGCCCTCAGGGGCTCCACCCTGCGCTCCTTGAGGAGCGTTGCCACCGCCGCCGCACGCCACGCCGGATAACCGGAAATACCGATGTAGCGTGCCCGCCCGGAGGCCGCCACGGATGCGAGCGCCAGCGCTGTTTCCTCATCGGTGGCTACCGGATCCGGGCCGGCAAGCACCAGCAGGTCAACGTGATCCGTGCCGAGCCGCATGAGCGTGGCATCTAGTCCATCCAAAATGGCGCTGCGCCCAGAAGCGGGGGATGCCCCGTGATAGCCCGTTCGTGCGCACAGCACCAGGTCCGCTCGATCGAACGCGCCGTCCAGCAGATGCCCCACCGTGGTCTCGGCCGCGCCACCCCCGAACGCGGGTGAGGTATCAACGAGGGTGCCGCCGGCGTCGAGAAACGCCTGTAACTGTCCGGCCGCCTCATCCTCGGTGGTGTCACGTCCCCACGTGAGCGTGCCGAGTCCCACCTCCGAAACTTGAAGGCCACTGGATCCCACATGACGTTGTTGCATAGGGCAAGCCTAGCGTGAGCGGTGCAACGCGCCGAGTTTCGTGCATGTACAGAACGGTGCCCTATGCTTTCGCCGTGACTTACATCGAAGCGGCCCTACTGGGCCTTATTCAAGGGCTCACGGAGTTTCTCCCTATTTCCTCCTCCGCGCACATTCGCATTTTCGGGGACTTGTTCAACTGGGGTGACCCGGGGGCGGCGTTCACGGCTGTCATCCAATTGGGTACGGAAGCGGCGGTTATTACCTTCTTCTGGAAGGATATTGTTCGCATTATTTCCAAGTGGTTCCGCGCGCTTTCAAAGAAGTCAAGCGTGACGCAGCAGGATCCGGATGTTCGCATGGGCTGGATCGTGATTATTGGCACCCTGCCCATCGGCATTCTTGGACTGCTGCTGTCGAACGTCATCGAGACGACGCTGCGAAACCTCTACATTACGGCCACCGTGCTCATTGTGTTCGGCCTGATTCTGGGGTGGGCGGACCGCTACAGCCGGCGCACGAAGGAAATGGAAAAGATGGGATTGCGCGACGGTTTCCTGATGGGCCTCGGCCAGGCGCTGGCGCTCATCCCGGGTGTATCCCGCTCGGGCGGCACCATTACCACCGGGTTACTGCTGGGTTACACGCGCGAGGCTGCAGCCCGCGTCTCCTTCCTCCTCGCCATCCCGGCCGTGGTGCTGTCCGGTTTCTATCAGCTCTTCAAGTACGCGGGCACGGCTCAGCTTGTAGCCGGTCCCACCATCGTGGCCACGATCATCTCATTCGTGGTGGGTTACGTCATCATTGGCTGGTTCCTTAAGCTGGTATCCACGAAGTCCTACCAGGGGTTTGTATGGTATCGCGTGGTGGTCGGTATCCTCGTGATGGTGGGTCTCGCCTTCGGGGCGCTCTCTGTGTATTAGGACCGCGATAGCCGGCGCGTATTAGTGGGGTGCTCGCCCGGTCCGCGACGCCGGGTGGGCACGTTACGACGCCGGTGTGCGTCGGACGGCCTCGGGCGGACAAGCGGGCAACCCGCGGCGTGCAATCCTGGGCGCGTAGCCGAACAGAAGGGATGGACAGGATGGAAACGTGGGCGTGTCAGGACCTGGAGCAACTGGGCGAATTGCCGCCGCTGCGGCTCTTCGATTCAGCCCAGCAGACAGTGCGCGAGGTCGATGCCGCCCATCCCACCCTCTACACATGCGGCATCACACCGTACGACGCCACCCACCTGGGGCATGCTTTCACCTATCTCATGGCCGATACGCTGTTGCGCTATTGGCTGGCGGCCGGAAAAGCGCCGGTGTATGCCCAGAATGTTACGGATATCGATGACCCTCTTTTTGAACGTGCCGCTGCGACGGGGGTGGATTGGCGGCAACTTGCCGATTCGCAGATTGCGCTGTTCCGCTCGGATATGGCTGCCCTGGGTGTGGTACCGCCGAGCCGCTGGATTGCGGTGTCGGAGATTCTGGATCCGCTGGAGGAAACCGTGCGGGCACTGGAAGCCCGTCATATTACCTATCGGCTGCCCAACGGTGACGGGTCGGAGGACATTTATCTGGATCTGACGGCGGACCCGAATTTCGCCCAGGCCCCCGTGTTCGCTCAGAGTAATCTTGCGGCACTGTTCGATGAGCACGGCGGTGATTCCACCCGCCCGGGTAAGCACCATCCGCTTGACCAGCAACTGTGGAAGGGCGTGCGTGGGGATAATTTCCGGCCGGATGGTGGGGCGCCCGGCGCATGGCGCCCCGGGTGGCATATTGAATGCGCGTATATTGCTCGCCGCGTGCTGGGCCGAGATATCGCGGTCCAGGCGGGTGGGCGCGATCTGCTCTTCCCTCACCACGAAATGAGCGAATCGCTCCTCCGAACGGCATTCGGAGCGCCGGCCACGGTGACATTCCATATGCATGCCGGCATGGTGGCCTACCGGGGAGAAAAAATGTCCAAATCGCTGGGCAACCTGGTGCGAGTCAGCGAACTGATGAAAGCCGGCCACGATGCCCAGGCCGTTCGCCTCATGATCCTCGCGCATCATTACCGGGATGACTGGGAATACACGGATGAGGATATGCGCCGTGCGGAGCAGCGCCTGGCCGCCTGGCGCCACGCGGCGGGGCATGATGCGTCTACCGGGGACGGCGGCAGCATCTCGGCACGCAGCGTTGCCGCGGCCATCGCCGCGGATCTTGATACACCGCGCGCGCTGGCGGTCGTGGACCGCTGGGCCGCCGCTCCATCCGGCTATCCCATGCCCGTGGTGCTCACCGTGCGGGCGCTGCTGGGCATCGATTTGCTTAGGTAGGCTGCGCCGCTACGCTTTCGCGGTGCGCATGTACTCCACTCCATCCGCGGAGATGTCCGGCGGCGTGCCACCCCACGCCGGGCAAATGCGCTTGAAATAGCACCAATCGCAGAGCCGGGATGTGTGTGGTTCGAAATCGCCAGAATCAAGCCGCTTCTCAATGAGTTCCCAGGTGTTATTGAGGTCCTCTGCCAGGCGAGGCAAATCCTCCGGGGTGGGATCATACGTGAGAGTGCGGCCGTCCTTGAGATACACAAGCTGTGTTCTGATAGGCATGGTGCCGGTGGCAAGTTTCAGCGCCAGCGCGTAGAAGCGCATCTGAAACAGCGCCTCATCCTGAAAGCGCGCGGCCGGTGATTTCCCCGTCTTGTAATCCACCACGCGCTGTTCACCTGTTGGCGTGGCGTCTAGCCGGTCTACGATGCCGCGAATGGCCAGCCCGGATGTGAGCCTCGCATTCACAAAGCGCTCCCGTGCCACCGGCTGCAGGAACTGCGGATTCTCCATGTGGAAGTAGTTATCCAGCAGGGAACCGGCCGAATCCATCCACTCCGCCAATTCGTTTTCCGAGGTGAAGATTTCTATGACGTCCGGGTGCGCTTCCACGTGGCTATTCCAGCGGGTGGGGAGCAGGGCATGGGCGGTTTCCGGCGTGCGCTCCTGCGGGCTGTAGTCAAAGAGATGCTCAAGAACCGAGTGCACAATGGTTCCGCGCAACTGTTCCTTGGTGGGCGGCTGTGAGAGTCGATCGACCGAGCGGAACCGGAAAAGAAGCGGGCACTGCTTGAAATCTTTGGTGCGTGAGGGCGAAAGCGCTGCGTGTGTTGCCATGCCCCCACCTTAGCCGGGGCCTCCCACAGGTTCGTGGCCGGCTCGGATACCCACGGTGTTCTCAAGTGAGCTCGCGCCGGTAGAGTGCCGGCTGTGTATACCAGACCTCATCGCGGCCCATTCCAGGCTGGCGAACGTGTGCAGTTGACGGATCCGAAGGGACGTCACTACACCATTTCGCTTGCAGCGGATGGCCAGTTCCAATCCAATCGCGGTTCCTTCCCGCACGCCTGGCTCATTGGGAAGGAGGAAGGCAGTGTTGTTATCTCGCGAGAAGGCCGTCCGTTCCTCGCACTGCGGCCGTTAATTTCCGATTACGTACTCTCTATGCCGCGCGGTGCGACGGTCATCTATCCGAAGGATGCCGCTCAGATTACGCACGGTGCAGATGTATTTCCGGGCGCGCGCGTGTTCGAGGCCGGTGCGGGCTCGGGTGCGCTCTCAATCTCTCTGCTGGATGCCATTGGTGAGGCGGGGGAGTTGCTTTCAGTTGAGCGCCGTCCCGAGTTCGCCGAGATCGCGGCTGCCAATGTGATCTCCTGGTTTGGCACGCGCCCCTCCTGCTATGAGATTCGAGTGGGGGAGGCGGGTGAGGCTTTGCTGGCCGGGGAGCGGGCCCATTTCGACCACGTGATCCTGGATATGCTGGCGCCCTGGGAAATGATCCCAAGTGCCGTGCATGCCCTGCGTCCGGGTGGTGTGTTCCTCGCCTATGTCGCGACGACGACGCAGCTGTCCCGGACCGTAGAAACGTTACGTGGTTCGGGAAGATTTACTGAGCCGGAAGCGAGCGAAACACTGGTGCGCACCTGGCACTCGGAAGGACTGGCTGTTCGCCCCGATCACCGGATGGTGGCGCACACCGGCTTCCTTGTGCAGGCGAGGCGATTGGCGGACGGCGCGGAGATGACACTCGTAAGCCGTCCCTCAAAAGGTGCCTACGCCGGCCCGATGCCGTGGGAGACGCAAACCTGGGATGAGGATGCTTTCGGCGAACGCGCCATCGCACCGAGGAAGCTGCGGCGTGTCCGGCGTGACATTGCGGAGCGCGCTGATATTGAAGAGACGGGCAGTACGAGCTCTCACGTGCACCTGGAACGCATGCAGCAGCGGATTGACGAGGAATTGGCCGCGCGGAACATGCAGCGTGAGGCGGGCGACCCGGGTGCGGCCGTCGTCGTCGGAAAAACGGAGGCGCGCAGGAACGGGCGTGACACCGGGGGTGAGGTGAGCGGCACCGACGATGTCGGGGCTCCCGCGTAGACTAATTGCAACGTAAAGGAAGGCAGCTATGGAACCGGAAGTGACGCCTGACGTGGCGGATTTGAGGGAACGAAATCAACGCCTCACCTCCGCTCTCCTCGGCGCGCGCCAAAAGATTAAAGAGCTCGATGAACGGCTTCAGGATCTTTCGGCGCCGCCGCTCACCTATGGGATTGTGGATCGCGTGCGCACCGGGGATGCCACGGTAGACGTACAGGTGGGTTCGCGCAAACTGAACGTGTCCGCCTCTAAGGAGCTCTATCTCAGCCAATTGCATCCCGGCCAGCAGGTGCGCCTTAACAGTGAAATGACCATTGTGAGCGCGGGGGATTACGCGGATACCGGCTCCACTGTGAGCGTGGAGCTGGTGCTGGACTCTCGGCGCGTGCTGGTCAAGGTACACCCGGATGATTCGCGTGTATTCACCCTCTCGGATAATGTGCGCGCTACCGAAATCTCCGTTGGTGACACCATGCTGGCGGACCTTAAAACCGGCTTCATTTTGGCACCCGTGGAGCGGCCGGACCTGCGTCACCTCATGCTGGAAGAAATTCCGGACGTGTCCTATGCGGATATCGGCGGGCTGGGGCCGCAGGTGGAACAAATCCGGGATTCTGTGGAACTGCCCTTCCTGCATCCGGAGCTTTACCGGGAACATGGACTGAGGCCGCCCAAGGGCGTACTGCTGTACGGCCCGCCCGGAAACGGTAAAACCATGATTGCTAAAGCCGTGGCCACCTCACTTGCCGAACGCGCCGGCGGCAGCGGTCAACGCTCCTTCTTCCTTAACATCAAGGGGCCGCAGCTGCTGGACAAGTACGTGGGTGAAACCGAGCGACAGATCCGGGAAATCTTCTCCCGCGCCCGTGACCATGCCACCCAGGGCATTCCCGTGGTGATCTTCTTCGATGAGATGGAGGCGCTGTTCCGCACGCGCGGGTCAGGGATCTCCTCGGACGTGGAAACCACCGTGGTTCCGCAGCTACTGGCGGAAATTGATGGCGTGGAGGGACTCCAGAACGTCATCGTGATCGGTGCGTCCAATCGTGAGGACATGATTGACCCGGCCGTGCTACGTCCGGGCCGGTTAGATATCAAGATTCGTATCGATCGCCCGGATGAGGCGGCGGCGGTGGACATCCTTTCGAAGTACCTCACCACCTCGCTGCCTTACCTGGCTACGGAAGTGGCGGCGCGCGGCGGTGTAGACGCCGAGGTGGTAGCGCTGGGCGAAACAGCCGCCCACGCGCTCTACGCACGCACCGAAGAGAATGAGTTCGCTGAACTCACCTACGCGAGCGGGCGCCGCGAAACGCTTTACATCGGTGACGTGACGTCCGGGGCCATGCTTGCGTCTATCGTCGACCGTGCCAAGAAGGGAGCTATCAAGTCGCTACTGGCCACCGGGGAGCGCGGTATTGGGGAGGCACACATACTGGCCGCTGTACGCGATGAGGTCGTGGAGAATCAGCAGCTGGAAGCCATTCAGGATCCTGAAGAGTGGGCACGCGTGAACGGATACCGGCATCTCGGCAAGCTTGTTTCCGTGCGTCCCCTACACGCCGAATAGGAGAAAAGATGACGGCAAGGCGAATTGTCGGGTTAGAAACCGAGTTCGGCATCCAGGAAAAGAACGGCAGCGGGGATGTTGTCGAGGAGTCGAACGCCGTGGTGACGGGTTACGGCGCGGAGGGCACGGCTACCTCCCGCCGGGGCGCCATCATGTGGGATTACCTTGGCGAGGACCCGCTGCGGGATGCGCGGGGCTTTCACATGGACCGGAGCGCGGCGGATCCCTCGCAGCTGACCGACGATCCGCTCCACCCCGCCCCCTCCGGGGCCGGGAACACCATCGCGCGGCCTACCGCGGCACAGCTCGCGGCGCCGCGCACGCCCAACGCGGTGCTTCGCAACGGCGGGCGCCTCTACACGGATCATGCTCATCCCGAGTATTCGTCCCCGGAAACCGCGAATCCGCGGGAGGCCGTACTCTGGGACCGGGCGGGGGAGGCGATCGCCCAGGAGGCCATGGAAATTGGCAGCCGGCACGGGCGCGAGTTCGTTCTTTACAAGAACAACGTGGATGGGAAGGGCGCCGCCTACGGCAGCCACGAAAACTACCTGGTGGAGCGCGCCGTCTCCTTCCAGGACATCATTCGCTACCTGACGCCGTTCCTGGTTACTCGGCCACTGATTTGCGGGGCGGGGCGCGTGGGCCTGGGGCAGCGCTCAGAGATGCCCGGTTTCCAGATCTCTCAGCGAGCGGATTACATCGAGGCGGAGGTGGGGCTGGAAACCACGTTTAACCGCCCCATTATCAATACCCGCGATGAGCCCCACGCGGATGACAAACGCTATCGCCGGCTGCACGTTATTGAGGGAGACGCGAATCTGTTCGATGTCTCCACCCTGCTCAAGGTGGGGACCACCTCGCTGGTCCTGTGGCTGCTGGAGCAGGATGATGTGCCGCTGGACATCGAGGCGGCCGTGCTACGCGCCCCGGTTCCAGCCGCCCACGTGGTATCCCGCGATCTCACACTTTCGGAACCGCTTGCAACCACGGGTACGCCGCTGACGGCGCTAGATGTGCAGCAGATCTATCACGACGCCGTGGCGGATGCGATCGAGGAGAACGGGGGCCCGGATTGGGACACCACGGAGATCCTCACGCGGTGGCAGACAGTGCTGGACGGCCTGCGGACAGACATATTCTCCGTGGCCCGGCAGGTGGAGTGGGTAGCCAAGTACCAGTTACTTTCTGGGCTCAAGGAACGCGGTGGGTTGGGCTGGGATGCCCCGAAACTTCGTGCTGTCGATCTCCAGTGGCATGACCTACGCCCGGAACATTCACTGGTCCGGCGTCTTGACACCGCGGGCCGGGTAGAGCGGCTGTTTACCGAGGATGAGGTGCGCTGGGCGGTGGCAAATCCGCCAGACTCCACCCGTGCCTTCCTCCGCGGCGCCCTGGTGGACCGCTACCCGAATGAGGTGGTGGCCGGCTCCTGGAGCGAAATGATCCTTGATGAGGGCGGAGAGGAGCTCACCCGCTTTGCCATGCCTGATCCGGCGCGATTCACCCGTACGGAAATTGAGGCCACGATTGCGGGGGCGAACAGTGCGGGCGAGGCCGTACATCGGCTTAGACACTAGCCGGAGGCAGGCTAGACGGCACAGCTCCGTTGCGCCGTAACTATTTTCGCCGGACTCTAGGCCGTGGGCTCTACGGTCATGGGCCGGTGTGAAAACGGGAAGCGACGGCCACTTCGGTGACCGCCGAATGAAAGGGAGGAATATGAGTAGTCAGGAATTTGCGCAGCCGCAGCGGCAGGCGCCCCAGGAGCAGGAACAGGAGCAGGAGGAGGTTCAGGTTCGCCACGAGGACCTGGATGTTGATGCACTCCTGGATGATATTGATTCGGTACTTGAAACCAACGCATCCGAGTTTGTGCAGGGCTTCGTGCAGAAGGGTGGGGAGTGAGCACGCGCCGTGTAATGGGCATTGAAACCGAGTACGGCGTGACGTGTGCGGCTATCAATGGTGGGGAACCGCCACTGGATGCGGATGCCGCCGCCGAACTCATGTTTGCCCCGGTCAACGTAGAGCGGCATTCCACCAGTGCATTCCTGAAAAACGGAGGCCGGCTCTACCTGGATGTTGGTTCTCACCCCGAGTACGCCTCCGCGGAGTGCGACTCCATCACGGATCTCGTAGCCCAGGATGCTGCGGGACAGGAGCTTGTGGCCCGCTTGACTCGGGCTGCCAATGCCAACCTGGCGGCCCGGGGTGTGGCGGGAAAGCTCCACGTGTTCCGCAATAATGAGGACAGCGCGGGACATTCGTTTGGTTGCCACGAGAACTACATGCTTCGCCGTCGCAGCGATTTCAAGGTGCGTATCAACCGGCTGGTGCCATTCTTTGTGTCGCGGCAACTGGTGGCGGGGTCCGGCTTCATTCACCGTGTTGCGGGCGGTGCGGCGCGGTTTGAACTCTCCTCGCGTTCCTATGAAATGTGGGAGGCGCTCTCCTCGGCCACCACGCGGTCCCGACCAATGATTAATACGCGCGACGAACCTCACGGCGACGCCGCCAAAGTGCGCCGTATGCACGTGATCGTCGGCGATTCCAACGTGAGCACGGTGACCACCGGGTTGAAGGTGGCCATTACGGAGGCGATGGTCACCATGCTGGAGGAAGGTGCCATCATTCCGGATCTCGAACTCACGGACTCGATGGCGGCCATTCGGCGGATTAGCGCGGATCCTACGGGAACGGCGAAGATTGAGCGAACAGACGGCGCGGATACTACGGCGCTGGATATTCAACGCACGATGCGTGACGCCGTCGGCCGCTACTACGACCGTCACGGTTACACAGCAGAGCTGGACACAACACGCCGGCATCTGTTTGATCTGTGGACGCGCGCCCTGGACGCCATTGCGGATGGACATCCCGAGCGGGTGGAAACAGAAATTGACTGGGTGGCAAAACGGCGGCTGCTTGAGCGCTATCGGGCACGCAGCGGAGCCGATTGGGATGACCCACGCCTAGCACGTCTAGAGCTGGCCTACCACGACATCACCGAGGACGGTCTCGGTGCCCGGATGGAAGCCGGGGGCCTCCTGGCCCGCTTGGTCACCCCCGAACAGGTGCGGATCGCTGTGACTACGCCACCGCAAACCACGAGGGCGAAAGTGCGCGGGGATCTCATTGCGGCCGCGGAGCGCCATCACCGTGATATCAAGGCGGATTGGGCAAAGGTAGAACTGCCCGGTATTGCTACGGCCATCTCGCTACCGGACCCATTGGCGGCGGCGGACGCGAGTGTGGATGCGCTCATCGCGCAGATGGCCGCGGCGGCTTAGGTGAGCCCGGCCCGGTCCGAATGACTGGCCCGGGCCGGATCCCGCTACGCCGTCGTCCACAAAAAATCGGCGAGTGCGGGGGAATCTCGCTCTGCAAGCAACTGGGTTTCCTGACGGGCCCAGCGCTCCCACCACGCGGATGGATCGCCGTCGCGCTTGGCAACGCGGGCGCGCCTGACGGATTCGGGCGCCTCAAGCCAGGCGGTAACGTCCATGTAGGGCGCGCAGGCAAAGGACGTCGCACCGCATCCGGCCAGTACCAGTACGTCGGTCAGCGGAATGGGCGCGGGCTCATTCCAGTGGTTCTCTACCCAGTTCCAGCTCGCCACCAGGGGACTTTCGCCGTGGGATAGCGGGGCCAGGATGGTGTGCGCAACGCGGTGCGTACCCGCCTCCAGGCCATCCCAGCCGGCCACAAACGTCTCCACCTCCAATACGGTGACGGTGAGGCCGCGAGCGCGTAATGCTCCCGCCATGCGGGTGGCGGTGGATGTTTTCCCCGCTCCGCTACGCCCGTCCAGGGCCGCATAAATCTGCCGGCCGGCAGCCTGGTGGCGCGCTTCAATAACGGCCAGGTAGGAGTCGATGTCAATCACCCGGCAAGGGTAACGCCAAATGGTAGCGTGGGCGCGTCGCTATCAGGGAGGCACCATGATTTCCGCATCGATCCCGTCTCCGTCCCGTTCTGCGCTGTACCTCGGGTCGGTTTCTATCCACGCCTACGCGCTGGCCATCATTGTGGGCATCATCGTGGCCTACGTGATCCTTAAACGCCGCTACGTGAAGCGGGGCGGTCCGGTAGCCGCACTGCCCGATATTGCGTTCTGGGCCGTGCTGGTGGGCATTATTGGCGCACGTATCTACCACGTGGTGACGGATCACCAGCTCTACTTTGGGTCGGGCCGTAATCCGTGGCGCGCCTTCGCCATCTGGGAGGGCGGATTGGGCATCTGGGGTGCCGTGCTATTCGGCGCGCTTGCCGTATGGTTGACCGCCCGAAGCATGGGGCTTCGGCTCGCCCCGCTGGCTGACGCGATTGCACCTGCTCTCTTTGTGGCGCAGGCCATTGGTCGACTGGGTAATTACTTTAACCAGGAGTTGTTCGGGAAGCCCACCACGCTGCCGTGGGGCCTGGAAATCGACGCCGCTCACCTGCCCGTCGGATACGCGCCGGGCACGCTGTTCCACCCCACGTTCCTCTACGAAATGATCTGGTGTCTGCTTGGCGCGGCCGCCCTGGTCTGGCTGGAGCGGCGGTTCCGTCTGCGTGGCGGCCAGGTATTCGCGGCCTACATCATGATCTATACGGCAGGGCGGTGCTGGATTGAGAATCTGCGCATTGACACCGCTAACCACATCCTCGGCCTTCGGCTTAACGTGTGGACCAGCATTATCGTGTTTGCGCTGGGCCTTATCCTCTTCATCTGGTTGACGCGGCGCCTGCGTCAGCATCCTGAGATGGGGGAGGTGTGGATGTCCGACGCCGCCCGGGTCACCTTCGAACAGAAGATTGCGGAGGAGGAGCGCCGGGAAGAGGTGCGCAAGGAGCGGCGGCATAACCATCGCCGCGCGAAGTCGCTTTAGGATGTGACAGGTGCCGGAAGGTCCTATGGTCCGCGGTGCCGTCTATCGGATGAGCCTTTGCGCGGGTACCGCGTCAACGTGAGAGAATGACTGCATCTAGGTCTATGGTCCGCACGCATGTCCATTCTCCGTTAGAATCAGGCCATGCGCAAAGCAAAGATTGTATGCACCCTAACGCGTCCCACGGTTCCCACGCGGAGCATGAGGAGCGCATCGATCGCGTACGCCAGGCGGCCAAGGATATTGACCGGTCGATCGCCGTGCTGGTTGACCTCCAGGGTCCGAAGATCCGTCTCGGTACGTTTATTGACCACGAGGTGGAGCTGGCCGCTGGTGACAAGTTCACCATCACCGTTGATGACGTGGAGGGTACGAAGGAGCGCGTTTCCACCACCTACAAGGGGCTGCCGGGAGATTGCCACCAGGGGGACATGATCCTCATTGACGATGGCAAGGTGGCCGTCCGCGTGGAGGAGGTTACGGATACGGACGTGGTGACCTCCGTGGTGGTGCCGGGTCCGGTCTCTGACCACAAGGGTGTCAATCTTCCCGGCGTGCCGGTGTCGCTGCCGGCACTGACGGATAAGGATGCGGCGGATCTGCGCTGGGGCCTCCAGTACGGCGCGGATGTGATTGCGCTGTCCTTCGTGCGGAGCGCTAAGGATATTGAGCCGGTGCACGCGATCATGGATGAGCTCGATATTCATCTCCCCGTGATTGCCAAGATTGAGAAGCCGCAGGCCGTGGAGAACCTCGAGGAGATCGTGGATGCGTTCGACGGCATCATGGTGGCCCGTGGTGATCTGGGCGTGGAACTGCCCCTGGAGCAGGTGCCGCTGGTGCAGAAGAAGGCGATTGAACTGGCTCGCCTGCGCGCAAAGCCAGTGATTCTCGCCACCCAGGTACTCGATTCCATGACCACCAATCCGCGGCCCACTCGCGCTGAGGCGTCCGATTGCGCTAACGCGATCCTGGACGGCGCGGATGCGGTGATGCTTTCCGGCGAAACCTCCGTGGGCCTCTATCCCACGAAGACGGTGGAAACCATGGCGAACATTGTTCGCTTCACCGAGGAAAATGGCCTGGATCGTATTCCGGAAATCGACGATGAGCACGGTGGGCGTACCCGCGCGCTGACGAAGGCTGCCGTCAAGGTGGCCGAGGAGCTCGATGTCAATGCCATGGTGGTGTACACGAGCACGGGGCACACCGCTGGTTCATGGCACGGCAGCGGTCCCACATTCGCCTCATCGCGCTGACCCCGAGTGACAAGGTGCGTAACCAGCTCTCCCTGCTCTGGGGTACGGAGGCCTACACGGTGGATCCGGCTCGCTCAATGGCCGAGGTGGTGCACCAGGTGTCCGAGCGTCTGCAGTCCCTGCACATTGCCGGTGAGGGCGAGCGCGTGGAGATCGTGACGGGTATGCCCACGGGTGTGTCCGGTTCCACGAATACCTTGCGTCTCATCAAGGTTGGAGAAGACGACCGGTATTAGTAAGCTGCTGGGGGCTTCGGCCTCCGCCACGCTTCGGTGGTGAAATGGTAGACACACTGCACTCAAAATGCAGCGCCGCAAGGCATGCGGGTTCGAGTCCCGCCCGAAGCACTAAGCACTAAGGCCGAAAGGAGTCGAGGATGACGCAGGCCAATGCCACACAGGAGCAGGAGAAAACTCGTGCTCTGGTAGTGGAGGACGAAACACTTATCCGGTTGGATATCGTGGAAACGCTTGAGGATGCGGGCTACGAAGTTGTGGGCGAAGGCTCCGATGGTGAGCAGGCGGTCAAACTTGCGGCCGAACTAGAACCCGATGTGGTGATCATGGACGTCAAGATGCCCGGTATGGACGGCATCACGGCGGCCGGTCAGATCCTCGACAACCAGCGCACGGCCATCGTGATGCTTACGGCATACTCGCAGAAGGAATTGGTGGATTCCGCCCGCGACGCGGGCGCCATGGCCTACGTGGTCAAGCCCTTCACGGCCGCGGATCTGCTACCCGCAATCGAGATCGCTGTATCCCGTAATGAGGAGATCGCTGCCCTGGAGAGCGAGGTGTCCTCACTCAGTGAGCAGTTTGAAACCCGTAAGCGGGTGGACCGCGCAAAGGGTCTGCTGGAGAGCCACATGGGCCTGACGGAGCCGGAAGCCTTCCGCTGGATCCAAAAGACATCCATGGACCGGCGCCTCACCATGCGCGAAGTTGCGGACGCTGTCATTGAGCAGGTGGGTCGCTCAAAGTAGGCCCGTACCTGCGCGGTAGTACGACGTCGTGGCGCCCCGGTGATGGGGCGCCGGCACGGTAAGGTGGGGGAGTGACTGAATCGCTCCTGCTACTTGACGGCCATTCCATGGCATTTCGCTCCTTCTACGCACTGCGGCCTGATAACTTCCGCAATGCCGCCGGACAATACCTAAATGCCGTCTACGGGTTCACCTCCACGCTGCTCAAGATGATCGAGGATCATCACCCCACACACGTGGCGGTGGCCTTTGATCTGCCGGGTGGCACATTCCGTACCAGGGAGTACCCCGATTACAAGGGTGGGCGTGCGGCCACGCCGGAGGAATTCAAGGGACAGATCAGCCTCATCCAGGCGGTGCTGGATGTACTCGGCATCCGCTGGCTCACCGTGGAGGATTTCGAGGCGGATGACATTGTGGCCACCCTCGCCACGCGCGGTGAAGCGGCCGGGTGGCAGGTCTGGGTCGCATCCGGGGATAAGGATTCCTATCAGCTAGTTTCGGATCACGTGCACGTGCTCTACCCCATGCCGCGTTCGGCCATGGTAGAGCTGGACCCGGACGCGATTGTGGCGCGCACCGGCGTCACCCCGGCGCAGTACCCGGATATGGCCGCACTGGTGGGAGAAGGCGCGGACAACATTCCCGGGGTGAAGGGCGTGGGGCCTAAGACGGCCGCCAAATGGATCGCCAAGTACGGGGACCTCGAGGGAATTCTCGCCAACGCGGCGGATATTCGCGGAAAGGCTGGCGAGGCACTACGAGCCAGCGAGGAGCAGGTACGGCTCAACCGCCGTATTAATCAGTCCGTACGGGACCTGCCCATAGTGGCGGATCTTGAGGAACTGCGGCCCGCCGGGGTGGAGCGGGAGCGCATGCACGCGCTCTTTGACAGTTTTGACTTCACCGGACTGCGACGGCGCGTGCTCGCGGCGCTTCCGGAGAAAGGTGGCACCGGTGAGCCATCCGGAGCCGACGAACTCCGCGTAAGTACCGATGATGTGGCCGGTTGGCTGGAGGCGCACCGGGATGCGCCCGCCTACGGCATGGCGGTTCGCGGCGCCTTCGGGCCTGGTCAGGGCGACGTGGAACGGTTTGCGATCGCAGCCGGCCAGGATGTGCTGTCAGTGGACCTCGCCGATGTGGATGAGAAGGGCACGAAGGCGCTGGCCGCGTTCCTCAGCGGTGAGTCCAAGAAGGTTGTCCATGACGCGAAGGGTGCCTGGCATGCCTGGCACGGTGCAGGTTACGAGTTGAATGGCGTGGCGCGGGACACGATGCTCTCGGCGTATTTGCTTTATCCGGGACAGCGCACCTATGACGTGGGGGACCTGGCCATTCGTCACCTTGGTGTGGAAGTCAATGCGCCCGAATCCGCCGGCCAGATTCCAGGGCTGGAGGCCGGTGACGATCAACTGGCGCGCCTCGCTGCCGTTGAGGTGCCGCTGGCGCAAGCCCTGGATAAGGAATTGGCTAAGCACGGCGAAAACGGGGATCTCACGCGGCTGGAATTAGCCGTGGAGAGGGCGCTCGAGCGCATGGAGGCAACCGGGATCGCGGTGGACAAGGTCAAGCTGGACGGCATGTGGAAGGACTTTGATTCCCGCGTGTCCATGGCGGCGCAGGAGGCCTATGCCGCTATCGGGCATGAAGTAAACCTGGCCAGTCCGAAGCAATTGCAGGCCGTGCTTTTCGACGAGCTCGGGCTACCGAAAACGAAGAAGACGAAATCCGGCTACACCACAAATGCGGATGCGCTAGCTACGTTGGCGGAGAAGATCGCGGCGCGTGAGGACGCACAGGCCGTGGCGGGACAGCAGTTCCTCGGCGCATTACTGGCTCACCGAGAAGTGACGAAACTCCGGCAGTCGGTCGAGGGGCTAAGCGCCGCCGTGCAGCCGGACGGGCGCATTCACACCACCTTCCAGCAGGCGGTGGCCGCGACCGGCCGGCTCTCCTCCACGGAACCCAACCTGCAGAATATTCACGCGCGCACAGAGGAAGGACGCCAAATCCGCTCCGTATTTATCCCGGGTGAGGGTTTTGAAGGCCTGCTGACCGCCGATTACTCGCAAATAGAGATGCGCATCATGGCCTCGCTTTCCCGGGATGAGGGGCTCATCGAAGCGTTCCAGGAGGGTGAGGATCTCCATTCCTACGTCGCCTCGCTTGTATACAACATTCCGGAGAAATCCGTGACGCCAGCCCAGCGTTCCAAAGTGAAGGCCATGAGTTACGGACTGGCCTACGGCCTCTCCTCTTACGGACTGGCCGCCCAACTCCATGTGCCCACCCGCGAGGCGCAGGAACTAATGGACGCGTATTTTGCTCGGTTCGGCAATGTGCGCACCTACCTCAATTCGCTGGTGGAACAGGCGAAACGCGACGGCTACACCGAAACGATCCTCGGACGGCGTCGGTATCTGCCCGAACTCACCTCCAAGAACCCGCGCCTGCGGGACGCGGCGGAACGCATGGCACTTAACGCACCCATCCAGGGCAGCGCGGCGGACATCATCAAGGTGGCGATGGTGCAGGTGGCGGCAGCGCTCGGGGACGCGCACCTCTCCTCGCGGATCCTCATTCAGGTCCACGACGAACTGGTGCTTGAAGTGGCGCCGGGTGAACGGGAAGCGGTTGAGGCGATTGTGCGGCGGGAAATGGGCTCCGCCTACCCGCTGGCCGTGCCGCTCTCGGTTGGTGTGGGATACGGGACAGACTGGCGTGCCGCGGCTCACTAGCCAGGCGGCCGCGGTTCGCGTGCCGCAGCCCACTAGTTAGATTCGCTCAAATTGGCTTGCTCGGGCCGTTATCAGGCCGTAGAGTGAGGGATTGGTGCCGGCACCCGCTGCCACTGGGCGCGTAGCGCTCCCGAACTATTACTCTAATTAACCGGAGTCATTAATTTATGGCCAATAACACCAACGAGTCCTCGACTTTTCCCGAGGTCGCCGTTAACGATATCGGCGGCGAGGAAGAACTTATCGCCGCGATCGATAAGACGATCAAGTACTTTAACGACGGCGACATTGTCGAAGGCACTGTCGTCAAGGTGGACCGTGATGAGGTTCTCCTCGACATCGGCTACAAGACCGAGGGTGTTATTCCCTCCAAGGAACTCTCGATCAAGCATGACGTTGACCCCGACGATGTAGTCGAGGTGGGTGACACCATCGAAGCCCTGGTTCTCCAGAAGGAGGACAAGGAAGGCCGTCTGCTCCTCTCCAAGAAGCGTGCCCAGTACGAGCGCGCCTGGAAGAAGGTTGAGCAGATCAAGGCGGATGAAGGTGTTGTTACCGGAACCGTCATTGAAGTCGTCAAGGGCGGCCTCATCCTGGACATCGGTCTGCGTGGCTTCCTGCCGGCCTCCCTGGTGGAGATGCGTCGCGTCCGTGACCTGCAGCCGTACATCGGCCGCGAGCTCGAAGCCAAGGTTATCGAGCTGGATAAGAACCGCAACAACGTGGTGCTCTCTCGCCGCGCGTGGCTGGAGGAGACCCAGTCCCAGGCTCGTGGCGAATTCCTTCACCAGCTGCACAAGGGCCAGGTACGCGAGGGCGTTGTGTCCTCCATTGTCAACTTCGGCGCTTTCGTGGATCTCGGTGGCGTGGACGGCCTCGTGCACGTTTCGGAGCTGTCCTGGAAGCACATCGATCACCCGTCCGACGCCGTGTCGGTCGGCCAGAAGGTCATGGTCGAGGTGCTGGATGTGGACCTGGATCGCGAGCGCGTGTCCCTGTCCCTCAAGGCCACCCAGGAAGATCCCTGGCAGTCCTTCGCTCGTACGCACTCCATCGGCCAGATCGTGCCGGGCAAGGTCACCAAGGTGGTTCCGTTCGGCGCCTTCGTTCGCGTCGAGGACGGCATCGAGGGCCTGGTCCATATCTCCGAGCTTGCTCCGCGCCACGTGGATTCCCCGGAGGAAGTGGTCAAGGTTGGCGAGACCATTTACGTCAAGGTGATCGATATCGATCTCGACCGCCGCCGCATCTCCCTCTCGCTCAAGCAGGCGAACGAGGGCGTGGATCCGAACTCTGATGATTTCGATCCGTCGCTCTACGGCATGGCTGCGGAGTACGACGAAAACGGCAACTACAAGTACCCCGAAGGCTTCGATCCGGAAACCAACGAGTGGCTCGAGGGTTACGAGAAGCAGCGTCAGGCCTGGGAGCAGGAGTACGCGGCCGCGCAGGAGCGCTGGGAGGGCCACAAGGCTCAGGTTTCCCGCGCTTTCGAGGCGGATGCCGGCCACTCGGCCGATACCGCGTCCGTGTCCCACGAAACCAGCTATTCCTCCACGTCGGAGTCCGCGGGTTCGCTCGATTCCGACGCCGATGAGGCGCTGGCCGCTCTTCGTGAGAAGCTGACGAACAACTAAGCACGCCGCCGCGGCGTGCGGATCGTTACCCGCCGGGTAGCGGATTGAGCTGCTCCCTGTTTGTTGGACTGTGCAATTCAGTTCCGATAGGCAGGGAGCCGTTCATTTCCCGCTACCCTTTTTCTATGCCCGGAATGCTTACTCGCGGCGCTGCGCGCGCCGAACTCCTCCGCCCCATTACACTGCCGGCCCATCGTGCGCTTCATGTGGCTGTCTCGGGCGGGATTGGGACCGGGAAGTCTACGGTTTCCCGAGTTCTTAAGCGTTTGGGTGCCGTGGTGGTGGATAACGATGAATTGGCGCGTGAGGCCACCGCTCCGGGTTCTTCGGGCGCAGAGCGGGTGCGGGAGGCATTTGGTCCGGGCGTATTCGCGGGGGACCAGTTAGATCGGCGCCGCCTTGCGCAGCTTGTTTTCGCCAACGCGGCGTGCCGCCACACGCTTGAGGACATTATCGTTCCGTGGGTGCTGGCGGAAACGAAACGCCGCCTTGACGCGCTCCCCACGGGGGCGGTGGGCGTTGCGGATATCCCGTTGCTGGTGGAGACGGGCACGGCGGGGGAGTACGACGCCGTCGTCATGGTGACGGCACCCCTTCGCCTCCGGTTGAAGCGGCTTGAGGAGCGCGGCCTGCCGCGCGAGGAGGCGCAGGCCAGGATTCGCGCCCAGGTGAGTGATGCGCAACGCCGGGAGGTGACGCATATCTGGGTGAACAATGCGGGGAGCACGCCGGAACTAGAGGAGCTTGTTGCGGATCTCGCGCGTACCTGGCTGGGGATGAGCGTTTAAGAGCTACATGCGTGGTGGTGGGCATACGCGCGTGGTAGCGGGTGCCCGCAACGGCGTCGTCGCGCTCCACAAAGGTCCCGAATTTCCGGTCTCGATTTTGCCTATATTGAGAAATGTTTGCCCTTTACGGGCTCCACGCAATTTTGAGGGGGAATATCTTGCCCATAGTTTGGCTCGTGGTCGGCATCGCGTTGATGCTGTTTCTCAACATTAAGTTCAACGTCAACTCGATGCTGGCGCTCCTGCTCTCGGCTCTGGCCGTTGCACTACTGAACGGCATGGCGCCGGGTGACGCGCTTACCACCATCACGAATGGTTTTGGCTCCACGCTGGGCTCACTGGCCATCATCGTGGTGTTCGGTGCCGCGATCGGCAAACTTATGGTGGATTCTGGTGCCTCCCATGTGCTCGCCTCCACGCTCATTCGCAAGTTTGGCGTGCGATGGGTGAAGGCCGCAGTCATTATCATCGGCCTTGTATTCGGTCTCGCCATGTTCTACGAGGTCGCGTTCATCATGATCGCGCCGCTGGTGATCTCCATCGCCAAGGAAGCGCGTGTCCCGTGGCTGGGCCTGGCTATTCCAGCCGTCGCGGCCACCACCGTGGCGCATTCAATCTTCCCGCCGCAGGCCGGCCCCGTGGCGCTCGTGGAAACCTACGGTGCGGATACCGGCATGGTGTACCTGCTCGGCATTCCCATGGCCATTATCTGGGTGCTGGTGGGCGGGCTCCTGTGGCCGAAGCTGATTGGAAACCTGGAGCGTCCCACCCCGGAATTCATGGAGCAGGATGCGGATGCCGCGACCGAGGCGACCAATCCGCCGTCGTTCTGGGTATCCCTGCTGGTGCCGCTCTCGCCGGCGCTCATCATGATCGCGGTGACCATCCTCAATACGTTCATTGACAAGGAATCAGCCGCCGGGCAGTGGATTAACTTCTTTGGCTCCTCCCCGGTGGCCATGTCCATCGCCCTCGTGCTCGCCTTCCTGCTGTTTGGCACGGCGCAGCACCACGATTCCAAGTGGTGCATGAAGGCCTTCACGGGCGCGATCGGCACCATCGCCGGCGTGGTCATGATCATTGGCGGCGGCGGCGCCTTCAAGCAGGTGGTGATCGATTCTGGCGTGGGCGACTACATCGGTAACCTCATGACGGCCTCCTCGATTTCGCCCTACATTATGGCGTGGCTGATCACCGTGCTCATTCGGCTAGCAACCGGCCAGGGTGTGGTGGCGGCACTCACGTCGGCCGGTATTATTGCCGCTGCGGTGGTGGATCCGTCCACCGGCGCCATGATGGCCGGTATTAATCCGACGCTCCTGGTACTGGCCACGGCGGCCGGCTCCAACTTCATGACGATCATCAACGATGCCTCGTTCTGGCTGTTTAAGGAGTATTTCAACCTGTCCATTAAGGACACGTTCAGAACATGGTGCGGCCTGCTCGCCTCGGGTTCGCTGGCGTCCCTCGCCTACGTGATGGTTCTGTCCGTATTCATCCACTAGCGCGACGCCGGGGAGGTACTCGGTACCCCTTAAACTTGGATTGTTCAAAGGAGAAGCATGGTTGATTTTTCGGCACTCGATGGGGTGCAACTGGTAACGAAGCACGGTTTGCAGGCCGTCGAGGTGAAGACGGATGTGGCCACCGGCCTGGTGTATCTCTATGGGGCGCACGTGGCCGCGTGGGCACCGGCTGGCCAGCCGTCCGCACTCTATATGAGCCCGGATTCCGTCTTTACTCAGGGAGAGCCCATTCGCGGCGGCATTCCGGTCATTACACCATGGTTTGGCCCCTCGGAGGATGGGTTGCACGGGTGGGCGCGTATCCACACCTGGGAGCTCGAGGACGTTCGTAACGACGCCGGCACCGTCACCGTGGTACTCACTCTCGCTGGTGAGCGTCCGGGTGAGCGTGATTCTGCGGCGCTTTCGCTGCGCTACACGGTGGTGTTTGGCCGGGAGCTAGGCATTGAGTTCGCCGTGACCAACGCTGGCGGCGGCGAGGTGCAACCCGAGCTGGCGCTGCACGCGTACTGGGCGGTGGACGCAAGGCACGTGAGCCTCAGCGGTGTGGAATCGGGCGGTGTTGACCGTCTGAACGGAAACGCAGCGCTCCCGGACGGTGCCTTCGAAGCGCTCACGGGGCAAACAGTGGACCGGTTCTACCCGTTCACCGGCCCCATCGCCATCGCGGACGGGACCGCCGGCCGCACCATCACCGTGACGTCACCGGAATCGGACAAGACGGTGGTGTGGAACCCAGGCACAGCTGGGTCACAGTCCAACACGGACATGCCCGATGACGCGTGGGAGCACTTTGTGTGTGTGAAGGCCACCCGCGTGCGCGACGGCGCGCCGAGGCTCCACGCGGGCGAGAGCGCTATCCTCACGCTCCATGCGGCGTTGAGCTAGGACGTGCCGGCAAGCGGCCGAGCAGTCCCACTGCGCCGTTCCGTTTGCTCATAACGTAAGGGCCCGCTGCTGCGGGCCCTTCGTATACCGCTACGATGGCCAGTATGGCCCTCGAGACTCACATTCGGCGCGCGGAAAACCCCTTCGAAGTAATCACGGACTACACCCCGTCCGGCGATCAGCCGCGTGCCATCAAAGAACTCACCGAACGCCTGAACAACGGTGAGAAGGACATTGTGCTCCTGGGTGCCACGGGCACCGGCAAATCCGCCACGGCCGCCTGGCTGGTGGAGCAGGTGCAGCGCCCCACGCTCATTATTGAACCGAATAAAACACTGGCCGCGCAGATGGCGGCAGAATTCCGCGAGCTACTCCCACACAATGCGGTGGAGTACTTCGTGTCCTACTACGACTACTACCAGCCGGAAGCCTACGTACCGCAAACGGACACCTTCATTGAGAAAGATTCATCGATCAATGACGAGGTGGAGCGGCTGCGGCATTCGGCCACAAACTCGCTGCTGACGCGCAGAGACACGGTGGTGGTGGCCTCGGTTTCCTGCATCTATGGTTTGGGCACGCCGCAGGAGTACGTGGACCGAATGGTCCAGCTCACCGTGGGGGACCGGGTGGACCGGGATGAACTACTGCGCACCTTCGTGGGGATGCAGTACACGCGCAATGACATTGCCTTCACTCGCGGCACATTCCGGGTGCGCGGGGACACGGTGGAAATCATCCCCGTTTATGAGGAGCTGGCCATTCGGATTGAGTTCTTCGGGGACGAAATAGATTCGCTCTCCACCCTGCATCCCCTGACGGGGGAGGTAATAGACCGGGTGGAAACGGCCCACATCTTCCCGGCGTCGCACTACATTGCCGGCCCCGAGCGCATGGAACGCGCCATCCATTCCATCGAGGAGGAGCTCGATGGGCGCCTGGCGGAATTGCGCAGTGAGAACAAGCTCCTTGAGGCGCAGCGCTTGGAGATGCGCACCACCTATGACCTGGAGATGATGCGCAATATTGGCACGTGCTCGGGCATCGAGAACTATTCGCGGCACATTGACGGGCGCGGGCCGGGCACGCCGCCAAACACGCTACTGGATTACTTCCCGGATGATTTCCTGCTCATTCTTGATGAGTCCCACGTGACCGTGCCGCAAATTGGGGCCATGTATGAGGGCGATATGTCCCGCAAGCGCACACTCGTCGAGTACGGGTTCCGCCTGCCCTCCGCCATGGATAACCGTCCCCTGAAATTTGCCGAATTCGAGGCGCGCGTGGGGCAGACCGTCTACATGTCCGCTACGCCCGGCAATTACGAGCGCGAGCGTTCGGATGGCTATGTGGAACAGATTATCCGCCCCACCGGTCTGGTGGATCCGCTCATCAAGGTCAAACCCACCGAGCACCAGATCGACGATCTACTGGAGGAGATCCGTCAGCGAACGGAGAAGAACGAGCGCGTCCTGGTCACCACGCTCACGAAGAAGATGGCCGAGGACCTCACGGACTACCTCGCGGACCGCGGGGTACGGGTGGAGTACATGCATTCCGACGTCGAAACCCTGCGGCGCGTGGAATTGCTGCGTGAGCTGCGACTCGGCGAGTTTGACGTTCTGGTGGGCATCAATCTGCTTCGTGAGGGTCTGGACCTCCCGGAGGTGTCGCTCGTTGCGATTCTGGACGCGGATAAGCAGGGCTTTTTGCGTTCCACCACCTCGCTCATCCAGACCATTGGCCGCGCGGCCCGAAACGTGTCCGGAGAGGTGCACATGTACGGGGACACGATCACCCCCAACATGAAGCAGGCTATCGACGAGACAAACCGGCGTCGTGAAATTCAAATCGCCTACAACAAGGAACACGGCATCGATCCGCAACCACTTCGCAAGAAGATCGCGGATGTCACGGACATGCTGGCGCGGGAGGACGTGGACACGGAAACGCTCCTGGAGGGCGGCTACCGGCAGGAGCCGGACAGCGCGAAGGGGCGCGCGTCGGCGGCGGAGATTGCACGTGCCAAAGGCGGGGCCGAGCTGCGCAAGATGATCGAGGACCTGGAAGCACAAATGCACGCCGCGTCTGATCACCTTCAATTCGAGCTCGCTGCCCGCTACCGCGATGAGATTAAGGATCTTAAATCGGAGCTGTGGCACTCCCAGCAGGCGCAGAAGTAGCCGGAAATTGCTCACATCCAGGTGATCCGTAGCTCCGGGCGGATAGACTCGCCTCCGGAGGGGAGTACTCCATAAGTATTCGTTCGTCATCACGGCTCTGCCCGGGCGGATCGCCCACGGGGCGGAGAAGACCTCCGGTCTATTAGCAACCGGAGGATCTCTTGAACTCTGTACTTATGGCGGGCACTGTGTCCGCGGCGTCGGCCGCCCAAATGGCGGTGCATCCTCTTGAGTGGGGCATCCTGGCCGTTGTGGTGATCGGTCTGCTTGGATTTGATCTGGTATCGCACGTGCGTAAGCCGCACGAACCGTCCATGAAGGAAAGCGCCGGCTGGCTCGGATTCTACGTGGCGTTGGCGCTGGTACTGGGCCTGTATCTGATGTGGCAGCATGCTCCCGAATTTGGCGTCCAGTTCTACTCGTCCTACTTCACGGAGCTTTCGCTGTCCGTGGACAACATTTTCGTGTTCATTATCATCATGGGCTCCTTCGCGGTGCCCCGGAAATATGAACAAAAGGTGCTGTTCTGGGGCATCATTATCGCGCTCCTGCTCCGCCTGGTGTTCATTCTGGCCGGCGCCGCGCTCATTGCCCGCTTCTCCTGGGTCTTCTTTATCTTCGCTGCTTTCCTTATTTACACGGCCATCAAGCAGGCGCGGGAGGGTACCGGCGAGGAGGAGGAAACCGAAGAAACAACGCACAACGAGAACGGTTTTGTAAAGCTGGTGCGCCGTTTTTACCCGGTGGCCGACCACTTTACCGACGACAGTGCGCGCACCCTCAACCCGGCGACGGGGCGGAAAGAGCTCACCCCCTACATTCTCTGCATCATGGCGATCGGCGGCGCGGATCTCATGTTCGCCCTCGATTCCATCCCGGCCTCCTTTGGCCTCACCCAGCAGCCGCTCATCATTTTCGCGGCCAACGCATTCGCGCTCATGGGGCTTCGGCAAATGTTCTTCCTGGTGGATGGACTGCTCAACCGTCTCGTGTACCTGCATTACGGACTCGCCGTTATCCTCGGTTTCATCGGCCTGAAACTGGTGGTCGAGGCATGCCATGCCTACGGCTGGCTGACGGTTATCCCCGCGTTTAGCCCGCTCAGTTCACTGGCGGTCATCATGGTGGTCCTGGTGATTACGGTTGTGGCGTCGTGGCTTAAGCAGCGCTCCACGGAGAAGTAGCGCGACGACGTCGTGGGCGCGCGCGTAGTTAGTACGCTCGCGTTCGGCGTCGTCGGGCTTCTCACGCAAGACGGTGACGGTGAGCCTCGGAATGCCGAACAACTGTTCGGTTGTGTAAAGTGTCCGGCGTGAATGATGTGATTCGCGTTAAGGGCGCTCGAGAGAACAATCTCCAGGACGTGTCGCTGGAAATCCCTCGCAATACGCTCGCCGTATTCACCGGATTGTCCGGATCGGGAAAATCGTCGCTGGCATTTGACACTATTTTTGCCGAGGGACAGCGGCGTTATGTGGAATCACTCTCCTCGTATGCGCGCATGTTCCTCGGGCAGATGGATAAGCCGGATGTGGACCTCATCGAGGGACTCTCACCCGCCGTGGCGATCGATCAGAAATCTACGAATCACAACCCGCGCTCCACGGTGGGGACGGTGACCGAAGTCTATGACTACCTGCGCGTGCTCTACGCGCGTGCCGGTATTCAGTATTGCCCCGTCTGCGGTGCACGAATTCAGGCGCAGAGCGCACAGCAGATCGTGGATGCCGTACTCGCCTATCCGGAAGGCACCCGGTTCCTGGTTCTCGCACCCATGATCCGGGACCGCAAAGGCGAGTACACCGAACTATTTAACGATCTGCGCACCGAGGGCTTCACGCGAGCACGCGTGGACTCGGAGATTGTGCGTCTCGATGAGGCGCCCAAGCTGGATAAGAAGCTGCGGCACTCCATCGATGTGGTGGTGGACCGCATGGTGATCCGCGATGGTATTCGTACCCGACTCACGGATTCGGTGGAGCAGGCGCTCCGGCTTTCCAAGGGCCTGGTGGTGGAGCTGCCGGACAGGGATCCCGGCGATCCGGAGCGGCAGCGGCGTTTCTCCGAGCAGCGTGCGTGTCCTAACGGCCACCCGCTGGCTCTCGAGGAAATCCAGCCGCGTACGTTCTCTTTTAACGCTCCCTACGGCGCCTGCCCGGCCTGCGACGGTATCGGGTCCAAGCTGGAGGTGGCCGAGGACCTGGTGGTTCCTGACCCCACGAAAACCCTCCGGGATGGCGCGATTGCGCCCTGGACCGGGCATCGTGACTTCTTTACCCGTCAGATGGAGGCGCTGGGGGAAGAGCTCGGCTTCGACGTCGACACACCGTGGAAGGCCCTACCCAAGCGCGCCCGGGACGCACTGCTGCACGGCTCCAACTACGAGGTGCAGGTCAAGTACCGCAACCGGTGGGGAAAAATGCGCACCTACTCCACGGGATTTGAGGGCGTGTTCAACTACGTGCAGCGCAAGCGGGCAGAGACCGAATCGGACTGGTCGAAGCAGCGCTATGAGGGCTACATGCGGGAGGTACCCTGCACGGTCTGCCACGGCGCGCGCCTCAAGCCCGAAGTACTGGCCGTGCGGCTCGGAGAACTGAACATTGACGAGCTCACGCGGCTACCCATCGACGAGGCCACCCGTTTCCTTGAAACCGTGACCCTCGATTCCCGGCAGGCGCAGATCGCCGCGCAGGTGCTAAAGGAAGTCAAGATTCGTATGCACTTCCTTGAGGACGTGGGGCTCTCCTATCTCACCTTGGCGCGCTCGGCGTCCACGCTCTCGGGAGGGGAGGCGCAGCGTATTCGCCTTGCCACCCAGATTGGTTCGGGGCTGGTGGGCGTGCTCTATGTGCTGGACGAACCCTCCATTGGGCTGCATCAGCGCGATAACGACAAGCTGCTTGCCACCCTCAAAAAGTTGCGGGACCTCGGGAACACCCTGCTGGTGGTCGAGCATGACGAGGACACCATTCGCAGCGCCGATTATGTGGTGGATGTGGGCCCGGGTGCGGGTGAACTGGGCGGCCAGATTGTCTACGCCGGAGACGTGGCCGGGTTGATCGAGTGCAAAGATTCGGTCACCGGGGATTACCTGGCTGGGCGCCGCGCCATTGCCGTTCCCGCGAAACGCCGTAAGCGGGACACGAAGCGGCAGATTGTCGTGCGTGGAGCGGCGGAGAACAATCTTAAAAACATTACGGTGAAATTCCCCGTGGGCACTTTTATTGCCGTGACCGGCGTATCCGGCTCGGGCAAGTCCACCCTGGTCAATCAGATTCTCTACCGCGCGCTCGCCAATCAGCTGAATCGAGCCCGACTGGTGCCGGGTAAGCATCGGAGTGTGGAGGTGCCTGAGGACCTGGACAAGGTGGTGCACGTTGACCAGTCACCCATTGGCCGGACACCGCGCTCCAACCCGGCCACCTATACGGGTCTATGGGACAAGGTGCGCAACATTTTCGCCGAGACCCCTGAAGCGAAGGTGCGCGGCTATGGGCCGGGCCGCTTCTCCTTCAACACGAAGGGCGGTCGCTGCGAGAACTGCAAGGGTGACGGCACCATCAAGATCGAAATGAATTTCCTACCGGATGTGTACGTTCCCTGCGAGGTGTGCCATGGTGCGCGGTACAACCGCGAAACACTGGAGGTGCACTACAAGGGCAAGAACGTCTCCGAAGTGCTGGGCATGACCATTCATGAGGCGCGGGAGTTCTTCGAGCCGGTGCAGTCCATCACCCGCTACCTGGCCACGCTGGAACAGGTGGGCCTGGGATACGTGCGGCTGGGGCAATCCGCCACCACGCTCTCCGGAGGCGAGGCACAGCGCGTCAAGCTAGCCTCCGAACTTCACCGCCGGACGCGGGGCCGCTCCGTATATATCCTCGACGAACCCACCACGGGGCTGCATTTTGAGGACATCCGCAAGCTGCTCCTGGTGCTTCAAGGCCTTGTGGAGCAGGGCAATACGGTGATTGTGATCGAGCATAATCTGGACGTTATTAAGTGCGCGGACTGGATTATTGACATGGGGCCGGAGGGTGGTAACGGCGGCGGCACCGTGGTGGCCACGGGCACGCCGGAACAGGTGGCGAAGGTGCCGGACTCCTACACGGGGCACTACCTGGCGGAGATGCTGAAGGGAGGGCGTGCCTAGGTGGCCGATCCGCAGTCCTACCGGCCGCCACAGGGCACCATCCCCACGGACCCGGGCGTCTATCGTTTTCTCGATGCCGAAGAGCGCGTGCTCTACGTGGGGAAGGCGAAAAACCTGCGCCAACGGCTGGCCAACTATTTCCAGCCCCCCGAAAACCTGATTCCGCGTATCCGGAAAATGGTTTTTTCAGCCACTCACGTGGTGTGGGTGGTGGTAGGCTCCGAAATTGAAGCACTCACGCTGGAGTATTCGCTCATTAAGCAGCTGGAACCGCCGTTTAATGTGATGTTCCGGGACAATAAGTCCTATCCGTACCTAGCGGTATCCATGGGATCGCGGTATCCGCGCCCGTATATCACCCGGGAGAAGCATCGCCGCGATTCCGTTTATTTCGGTCCGTTTACGAAGGTGTGGGCGATCCGGCAGACCCTGGATTCGCTGCGCCCCGTGTTTCACATGCGCGGGTGCACGGATGCGCAGTTCAAGCAGGCGCGCCGCTCTGGGAGACCCTGTTTTAATACGCACATTGGGCTGTGTAACGGGATCTGTGCCGGGCGTGTGAGCGAGGCTTACAACCGGGAACAGTGCCAGGCGTTCGTGGACTTCATGGATTCGGACGGTTCCACGATCATTAATGCCAAGAAACGGCAGATGCGCCTGGCCGCCGCGCAGGAGGATTTCGAACGCGCGGCGAAGCTACGCGATGAAGTGAAGGCGCTGGAAACAGCCGTACAGCGTAATGACGTGGTATTTGAGGGCAATCTCAACACGGACGTGGTGGGCCTTGAGGCCGATGAGATTGACGCCTCCGTGCAGTTGTTCTTCGTGCGTGGGGGCCGTATCCGCGGGCAGCGCGGCTGGGTGAGCGAAACAGACGGTACCTCCCCGGCGGAGGTGGTCAACCAGCTACTCCTGCACGTATACGGCGATCCGGCGTATGACGCCTATCGGGGCGTGGGCACCCAGGGGGATCGTACGGTGGAGGCGGGTAATGCGGTGGATGATCGGGATCATGTGCCCACCGGCGCGATTCCGGCGGAGATCTGGGTGCCGGAGTTTCCCACGGACCGGGCCGCGATGGAACGGTGGCTTTCGGATCGGCGTGGCGGACCGGTGCGCCTCAAGCGTCCCCAGCGTGGCAAGAAGGCCCATCTGGCGGAAATTGTGCACGAGAATGCGCGGCAGGCTTTCCAGCGCAACAAGTTGGCTCGCGCGCAGGATATGACCGTGCGGACGCAGGCGCTTGAGGAACTGCGGGATGGACTGGATCTGCCGCGTGCCCCGCTCCGGATCGAGGGCTACGACATCTCCCACACCCAGGGAAATCAGCAGGTGGGTTCGATGGTGGTATTTGAGGACGGGCTGAAAAAGAAAGCGGATTACCGTCACTACATCGTGCGCGGTCCGGAGGGACACGGTGTTCCGGACGATACGGCGGCCATGGATGAGGTGTTGCGGCGTAGGCTCTCGCGCTTAAAGGACGACGACGCCGCGGCCAGTGACGCCGGCGGTGAAGAGGACGTGGCCCGCGCCGCGGAGCTGCACGCACGGGGCGCCGATGAATCCAGTTCGCGGCCGCGGCGCTTCGCCTATCACCCGGACCTCATTGTGGTGGACGGTGGCCTACCGCAGGTGAACGCCGCCCAAAAGGTGGTAGACGAACTCCACGCGGACGTGCAAATTGTGGGCCTTGCCAAGCGCCTGGAAGAAGTGTGGATCCCCGGCGAGGAATTCCCGGTGATTTTTCCGCGCACCTCGCCGGCGCTCCGGCTACTTCAGCAGCTGCGCGACGAGTCCCATCGTTTCGCGATTATGTTCCACCGCAAGAAGCGCGGGGAGAATATGACGCGCTCGGCGCTTGATTCCATCCCGGGTCTGGGCCCGGCTAAGCAAAAGGCCCTACTGAAGGCTCTTGGTTCACTGGCCAGAATTCGGCAGGCGGACCGTGCGGACTTGGAGGCGGTGGAAGGTATCGGCCCCAAGCTGGCGGACACCGTATATCGGGCATTTCATGCAGAGACGTCAAGTCAGCCCGGTCAGGATGCTTCCTCGCCGGAGATTTCCGATACCACGCCCGGGCAGCCGCGGGCTTAGCGCCGCCCGCTCACCGCGTGGTGCCTGTGGCAAGATGGCCCCATGAGTGAAACTCGCCGTTATGATCCGTCGGCCACGGCCAATATCCCCGCCGTGGTGGCCAAAGATGAGGCTGCCACGCCAATTGTGCCCAATGTGCCGGAAGTGCTCATTGTGACCGGTATGTCCGGCGCCGGCCGCTCCCGCACCGCAGCCACACTTGAGGATCTGGGCTGGTACGTGGTGGACAATATTCCGCCGCGGCTTATCCGGGCGCTGGCCGGCCTTATCACTCCGGACGGTGGGGTTAACCGCCTGGCCGTGGTGGTGGATGTGCGCGGGCGGGAGTTCTTCGCGGAGCTGGTGGATGCCCTCCACGAGCTCAAGACCGGCGGTATTGCCTACCGGATCATTTTCCTCGATGCCTCGGATGAAGAGCTGGTGCGCCGCTACGAGAGTGTGCGCCGGCCGCACCCGCTGCAGGGGGATGGTCGTCTCCTGGATGGCATTGTCAAGGAACGCGCAATTCTCGCGGATCTGGCGCGGCGTGCGGACTACGTCATTAACACGACGGGTCTATCCGTCCATGATTTGGCGCGGAAGGTACGCACACTGGTGGGGGAGGACGCCGCCGCCCCGCGCGTGACGGTCACCTCATTCGGATTCAAGTACGGTATTCCACTGGATGCGGACAACGTGGCGGATGTGCGCTTCCTACCGAACCCGTACTGGGTGACGGAATTGCGGCACCTCAACGGGAATGATGCCCCGGTGGCAGACTACGTGCTGGCCCAGCCGGGGGCACGTGAGTTTGTGGAGCAGTATGGTCATCTCATGGACTCGGTGCTGGCCGGCTATCAGCGCGAAATGAAGCCATTTACCTCCATCGTCATTGGGTGCACGGGCGGGCAGCACCGCTCGGTTGCCATCGCCAATGCGATCTCCGAGTATCTGCGCAGCCGCGGGCACAACGTGCGCACTATTCATCGGGACCTGGGGCGCGAGTAATGCGCGAACAACAGACCGCGGCGAAACGCGAAAAAGGAGGAAGCGCGGCGAAACACCGGGTTCCTACGCCTGCTATTCCCGGGGTTCCTCCTACCGCCGCGGATCCTTGGACGGATGCGCAGGTGAGTAGCGGGCCGCATCTGGGCGTGGAACCGACGTTCCTGGGCCGTGGTGCGCGCGGACCACGCGTGGTCGCATTCGGCGGGGGACACGGGCTCTACGCCACCCTGTCCGCGCTGCGGGTCCTCACCCGCAATATCGTCGCCGTCGTGACGGTCGCCGATGACGGTGGTTCCTCGGGACGGCTGCGTAAAGAATTTGACGTGATCCCGCCCGGGGACCTGCGCATGGCACTGGCTGCGCTCACGGAGGATGGCGAGTGGGGCCTTATCTGGCGGGACGTGCTTCAGCATCGATTTACCTCGAACGGACCGCTTAACGGCCATTCGCTGGGTAATCTCCTCATTGTGGCCCTGTGGGAGGAACTGGGGGACACCGTAGCCAGCCTGGACTGGGTGGGGCGTCTGCTCAAGGTGACGGGCCGCGTGCTGCCCATGGCCGCCATTCCGCTCACGGTGGAGGCGGACGTGGACAATAATGGCGTCCACACAGTCGTGCGCGGCCAGGTGGCCGTGGCAACGGCTGAGGGCCGCGTGGAGCGCGTCCGCATTTTTCCCGAGGATCCGCCGGCTGTTCCCGAGACGCTGGAGGCCATCGAGCACGCGGACTGGGCCGTATTCGGCCCCGGCTCCTGGTACACCTCCGTCATTCCGCACCTCATGGTTCCGGAGATTCAGCACGCTCTACGCACCACGCGCGCCCGCAAGGCGCTGGTACTTAACCTGTGCTCGGATTGGGAAACGAAGGGCATGGACGCGGCCGGCCACCTCCGTTCCTTCCACCAGTACGCGCCCGACCTCGGCGTCGACGTCGTCATAGCCGATCCTGCGGCGGTGGGGGATATCGACGCCGTAACAACCGCGGCCGAGCAACTGGGCGCCACGCTTATGCTGCGGCAGGTGAGTATGCGCGGTGAACCCGCACGGCATGATTCGATTCGACTTGCCGCGGCGCTGCGTGACGCCTTCGAGGGCGCCGTGGGCGATGTGGAGGAGGAGTAAATGCCGGCAATGACCACCGCCGTCAAAGAAGAACTAGTGCACGTGCGGCCCGTGGGCACCAGTGCCGTACTAGCCGAGATGTCCGCCATGTTTCGCGTTGCCGGCGGCATCTCCATTCACGAACGGCACCTGGATCTGGAAGCCGGCCTCTCGCATCGCGCCAGTGCGGAGCGCCTGTGGGATTGCATGAGACGCGTTTTCAATGTGGAGCCGGCGCTTATTGAGGTGTCCGGGGAGATGCGTAACGGGCAGCGTTTCGTGGTCACCGTTTCGGACGACGCCGAACGTATCGCGCGCAAGCTCGGGCTTCTGGACATGCATGGACGCCAGGTACTGGGCCTGTCCCACCGGATCATGTCCGGCACCAAGGCGGACGCGGCCGCGGCCTGGCGCGGGGCGTTTCTGGCGCGGGGCAGCCTCATGGAACCGGGGCGTAATGCGGCGTTGGAGGTGGTGTGCCCCCGTATGGAGGCCGCCTACGCGCTGGGCGGATTAGCGAGGCGGCTTGATATTCCCTACCGTGTCCGCGAGTCACGGGGGAGTGCCCGCGTGGATATTCGGGGTGGAGAGGCGATCTCCGACATGCTGGCGCGGATGGGGGCGCATGACGCCGTGCTGCAGTGGGAGGAACTGCGAGTAGAGCGTGAGGTCAAGGGGTCAGCGAACAGACTGGCCAACTTTGACGATGCGAACATCAGACGCTCGGCCGCAGCGGCGGTCACCACCGTTATTCGGGTGGAGCGTGCCTTTGAGATTCTGGGCGCCTCCGTTCCCGATAATCTGCGGGCCGCTGGTGATGTGCGGCTGGCCTATCCGAGCGATTCCCTCGCTGTACTGGGCGAGCACCTGGATCCACCCGCCTCAAAGGACGCCGTGGCCGGGCGCCTACGGCGCCTCACATCGCTCGCGGATAAGGAAGCAGCGCGGCAGGGCATTCCCACCACCATGGATGCGGTGGCTGAACAGCACGGATTGGCCACCGGACGCTAGTTTTCTCCTACCCGCGGATTCTCAGGACCCTTGGCCTGCCGCTAAGTATGGCCTTTCGCTAGAATGTCCATGGTTCTGGTGAAAACCAGCACTCAACTTCTCACGTCTGGTGAGAATCAACCGATCTGCATGAACTGCAGGAGGAGGAAAATAGTGACCACTCGTATTGGTATCAACGGATTTGGCCGCATCGGTCGCCTTGCTCTCCGCTCGATCCTGAAGTACAACTTTGACCTCGAGGTTGTCGCCGTCAACGATCTGACCGACGTGAAGACGCTGGCCACGCTGCTCAAGTATGACACCGCGAACGGCGTCCTTGAGAACGAGGTTGCGGCCACCGATGAGGGCATCACGGTGGACGGCAAGCTCATCAAGGTGCTTGCGGAGAAGGATCCCGCCAACCTCCCCTGGAAGGATCTTGGCGTGGACGTGGTCATCGAGTCCACCGGCCGCTTCCGCACCTCTGAGGCTGCTTCGGCCCACATCAAGGCCGGCGCCAAGAAGGTCATCATCTCCGCCCCGGGCAAGGGCGTGGATGCCGCCTTCGTGATGGGCGTCAATGAGAACACCTACGATCCGGAGAAGCACAACGTCATCTCCAACGCGTCTTGCACCACCAACTGCCTGGCGCCTGCCGCCAAGGTACTGGTGGACAACTTCGGTATCGAGAAGGGCCTCATGACCACGGTGCACGCCTTCACCGCGGATCAGCACCTCCAGGACGGCCCGCACAAGGATCTGCGCCGTGCTCGCGCCGCCACCTACTCGATCATCCCCACGTCCACGGGCGCTGCCCAGGCCGTGGCCCTGGTGATCCCGGAGCTGGCCGGCAAGTTTGACGGCTACGCGCTCCGCGTGCCGGTCATCACCGGCTCCCTCACGGACCTGACCTTCATCCCGGAGAAGAAGGACATCACCGTTGAGGAGATCAACGCTGCGTTCAAGGCTGCCGCTGAGGGCGATCTCAAGGGTCACCTCCAGTACACCGAGGATCCGATTGTATCCTCTGACATCATCGGCAACCCGAACCAATCCATCTTCGACGCCGGCCTGACCAAGGTTGTGGACGGCCTCGTGAAGATCGGCGCTTGGTACGACAACGAGTGGGGCTACGCCACCTCCCTGGTGAAGCTCACCCAGTATGTCGGCTCCAAGCTCGCCTAGTTCAATGCGATTAAGGGTGCTCGCCAGAGTTCAAGGCTCTAGCGGGCACCCTTTTCTTAAGCTTTCAAGGTAAGGAACCAAAATGAAGACGATCGAATCTCTGGGTGACCTCGCGGGCAAGAAGGTTTTTGTCCGCTCGGATTACAACGTGCCACTGGATGAGAATGGCGAAATCACGGATGACGGCCGTATCCGCGCCGCTCTCCCCACGCTGAAGAAGCTGCTGGGCGATGGGGCCCGTATCATCAATGCCGCTCACCTTGGCCGCCCGAAGGGGCAGGTGAACCCCAAGCTTTCCCTGGCTCCCGTTGCCAAGCGTCTCTCCGAGCTGCTGGGTCAGCCGGTAGTACTCGCCGCGGATACCACGGGCGAGGATGCGCACGCCAAGGCGGCCGCTCTCAAGGACGGCGAGATTCTCCTGCTGGAGAATGTCCGTTTTGACGGCCGTGAGAACTCGAAGGACGATGCCGAGCGCGCAGAGATCGCCGCGGAGTATGCGTCCCTGGCCGACGTATTTGTGTCCGACGGCTTCGGTGTGGTGCACCGCAAGCAGGCGTCCGTCTACGACGTCGCCTCCAAGCTTCCATCCGCCGCGGGCCTGCTGGTCCAGAAGGAGATTGAGGCGCTCTCCAAGGGCACGGACAATCCGGCTCACCCCTACACGGTGGTACTGGGCGGCTCCAAGGTTTCGGACAAGATCCCGGTGATCGATAACCTCATTGAGAAGGCGGACCGCATTCTTATTGGCGGCGGCATGGCCTTCACCTTCCTTAAGGCTGAGGGCAAGGAAGTGGGTACTTCGCTGCTGGAAGAGGACAAGGTGGAAACCGCCAAGGAGTACCTGGCCAAGGCCAAGGAGAAGGGCGTGGAGATCGTCCTGCCCGTCGATGAGGTGGTTGCGGCAAAGTTTGATCGCGACGCCGCCGGCGACGTAGTGTCCGTTGATGACATTCCGGCGGACAAGATGGGCCTGGATATTGGACCGGAAACGGTCAAGCTGTTTGCCTCCAAGATTGCGGACGCGAAGACGGTGGTGTGGAACGGGCCGGTCGGCGTGTTCGAGTTCCCCACCTTCGCCAAGGGCACCGCGGGCATCGCCGAGGCCATTCAGGATGCGCCCGGCTTCACCATCGTGGGCGGTGGAGATTCTGCGGCTGCGGTCCGGCTGCTAGGGTTTGACGAGAGCAAGTTCAACCACATTTCCACCGGTGGCGGCGCCTCCCTCGAGTTCCTCGAGGGCAAGGAACTCCCCGGTATCGCTGTTTTGGAGGACTAATGGCACGCACACCGCTCCTTGCGGGCAACTGGAAGATGAATATGGATCATCTGGAGGCCACGCATCTGGTGCAGAAGTTGGCGTGGACGCTTGGTGACGCCCAGCATGACTTCAACCGGGTAGAGGTGGCGGTGTTTCCGCCGTTCACGGACATTCGTTCCGTGCAAACCCTCGTGGACTCCGATGAGTTGAAAATCGCCTATGGTGCGCAGGATGTGTCGGCCCAGGATAACGGGGCATTCACGGGTGATATCTCGGTGTCCATGCTGACCAAGCTCGGGTGCTCCTACGTGATCGTGGGGCACTCGGAGCGCCGTCAGTACCACGGCGAAACGGACACGGAAGTGGGAGCGAAGGCCGCGAAGGCCCTCGCCGCCGGCATCGTGCCCGTGATCTGCTGTGGCGAAGCGCTGGAGGTGCGCGAGGCCGGTAAGCACGTTGAACACGTGCTGGGGCAGATCGACGCCATGTTCTCCGGCTGGGAGGCGGATGCTGTTGGCCGCGTGGTGGTAGCCTACGAGCCGATCTGGGCCATCGGCACCGGGAAGGTAGCTACGCCGGCTGACGCCCAGGAGGTGTGCGGCGCTATCCGCGCTCGCATCTCTGAGCGCTTCGGCGCGGGGGCGGCAGAATCCATACGTGTGCTGTACGGTGGCTCCGCGAAGCCCGGCAACATTAAGGAACTCATGGCACAGCGAGATATCGATGGTGCTCTAGTGGGCGGTGCAAGCCTCAAACCGGAGGATTTCGCCGCTATGGCTGAGTATCAGAAGATGTAACTCGCCCCATACCTTAGGAGCGCTTGGCTCCTAAGGTATGCTGTCCCTATCGAGGAAGGAACAACCACAGTGCATGTCATTCTCATTGTGTGCGAGGTACTGCTGATCATCACCAGCCTCCTACTCACCCTGTCCATCCTGCTTCACAAGGGCAAGGGAGGTGGCATCTCGGAGATGTTCGGTGGTGGCATTTCCACCTCCATGCGTTCTTCGGGTGTGGCTGAGCGAAACCTCAACCGCATCACCGTGGCTGTGGCCATCGTGTGGGTGGTCGTGGTGGCCATCATGGGCCTCATCGTTAAGTATCAGTAAAGTCCATGCAAATAATGGGGGCGGCTTAGCCGCCCCCATTATTTGTACCGGCGGCCCTAGCTGATACCAACCGCCGGCAGGCCGTGCAGCAGCACGTCCTCATAGGCATGATCCCGGCCCATCTCCTGGAGTTCCTCAATCAGCATGGCGTCAAGAGTGCGGGGCGCCAGGCCGACCTGTTGATCATGACGACCGGGACGGTGCAGCATCGCGTGGGTATTTCCGGTGGGGCGGTGGACGGACACGGCCTCGCCGTCGGCAAAAGTGATTTCTGCATAGGTAATGAGGCCTGCTGCATCCTCATGCTCAAGAGCGACGGGTACGCCCAGCCTCAGCCCCAGCCACGCGCCGAGCATGAGCGTGGCACCGCGATCCTTCTCGCCTACCACACGTGCGGAAGCCGGTTGCCGAGTAGGGAATTCATCGAGCAGCGCCGCCAGATAGTTGCGCCACCGGGTGGTGGCGGCCCAGGCGAGATCGGTATCGCCCGGCGTATAGGTGGCCCGGAGGCTGCGCAGCGCCGTCGCCGGATTTGTATGGGAACGCTGTAGCGTAGTGATCCGACGGGTAGCGATCCGCCCCAGCGCGGAATGCCCGGGATCCGCCGGAATCTCATCCAACCACCACACCACCACGGGCGTGTCTGAAAGTAGTAGCGGGGTGACGAGGGTATCCAGGTTGTCGGCCGCTCCGCCGCGTGCCCGCAGGATGGCAATCTCTGAGGCGCCGGCGTCACTGCCCACACGCAGTTCTGCGTTCAGCCGCGGCTCGCCGCCGGGCTGGGGGAGTATGACGATCACGCGGGAAGGATGCGCCTGAGAGGATTCGTAGGCGGCATCAAGCGCTTTTTTAACAGCCGCTTCACTCTTCACGACGACGAGGGTGAGTACGCGGCCCAGGGCCGAGCTACCCACGGTTTCGCGCAGCGAATTAAGTTCCAGATCAACGGCGGCCGATGTGGTGTCAGTAATGGTCTTCTTCATGCTTCCTCCAGCCTACGGACGCCGCCAGGCGTAGCCATCTGTCTCAATCATGGCCTCGGCACCAGCTGGCCCCCAGGTGCCGGGTGAGTAGAACTCAAGCGTTTCAGGATGTGCCTCCCAATATGCTTCGGCCACATCGAGGATGCGCCACGATTCCTCCACCTCACGCCACTGCGGGAACAGCGGTGGTTCTCCCAGCAGTACGTCGAGAATAAGACGTTCGTAAGCCTCCGGCGAGTACTCGGTGAATGCGTGGCCGTAGGCAAAATCCATGGTGACATCACGGAGTTTCATGTTCGGACCTGGCACCTTGGAGGCGAACTTGAAGGTGGCGCCCTCATGCGGTTGGACGCGCATCACCAGAGCGTTCCGTTCCAGGCCTGCTTGCTCCGGGAATGGGAGGAAGGATGGCTTTTTGAGCACGATGGCGATCTCGGAAACACGCTTGCCAAGGCGTTTCCCGGTACGCAAGTAAAATGGCACACCCGCCCAGCGGCGGGTATCGACCGCGAGTTTAAGAGCCGCGTAGGTGTCCGTCGTCGAATCCTTGGGAATATTATCCTCATCCCGGTACGCCTTGATCCAGCGGCCACCCTGCCAGCCACCCGTGTACTGGGCACGAATGGAGGACTCCGCGGCCGTCGACCACAGGTGGGTGGCGGAGAGCACCTTCTCTTTTTCGGCGCGCAACGCAGCGGCGTCGAAGGAGATCGGCTCCTCCATGGCTGTCAGTGCAAGCAACTGAAGTAGATGGTTCTGGATGACATCGCGCGCCGCACCCACGCCGTCGTAGTAGCCGGCGCGGCTCCCAATACCGGCCGTTTCCGCCATGGTGATCTGGACATGATCCACGTGCTGCGCGTTCCAGATGGGCTCGAACATTTCGTTGGCAAAACGAAGCGCGAGAATATTCTGGACGGTTTCTTTGCCCAGATAGTGATCAATGCGGAACACGGAGTTTTCAGGAAAAACACGCGTAATGGCGCCGTTGAGCTCGCGTGCGGAAGCAATATCATGGCCAAAGGGTTTTTCGATCACCACGCGGCGCCATGAGCCCTCGGGTGCGCGCGCAATACCGGCACCCGCTAGGCCGTCCGCCACCGTTTCAAAGAGCTTGGGCGGGATAGCCATGTAGAAGGCGAAATTACCGGCCGTCCCGCGGTGCTCATCCAGTTCTTCCATGACACGGCCGATTTCCGCGTAGGTGGAAGGCTCCTCATAGAGCCCTTCGACCATGCGAAAACCGGACCGCAGCTGGGCCAGCGTGGCGTCCGTGACCTCCGTGTTCGCGCCGGCCCGGATAAAGTCCGTGACCTTGTCCCAGATGTTCTCGATGTGACGCCGTGCCACACCGATAAGAGAGAAGGAGGGCGGGAGTAGGCCGCGATTGGCCAGGTCATAGATGGACGGCAGAATTTTGTGCCGGGCGAGGTCACCGGTGATGCCAAACAGTACGACGCCGCTTGGACCGGCTATCTTCTCCAGGCGCCGGTCCGGCACCGCACGCAACGGGTTGGTCATGTGTCTCCTCCAGAAAATAGGGGCCGGCAGACAGCGCCTGCACCCCGTTCAAGATACCGCGTGGTGCCGACACGCCGGAACATCCTTGTCCGTGCGCGAACATCAGACACGGAAGAAGCCGCGGTACGGCGTTGAGTCCGCGTCCGCGGGCGCTGTTACGTCGCAAAAGGGCCCGGCACTGCCGGGCCCTTTCCGCTAGCTTGCGCTACTTAGTTGCCGCGATGGTGGCGCGAGCGGCCTCCACAACGGCGTCGGCGGTGACTCCGAAACGCTCGTAGAGCTCCGGCCCGGAGGCGGAGGCGCCGAAGTGATCGATACCCACCATACGGCCGGCATCCCCCACATACTTCGGCCAGCCGAGGGTGGCGCCCGCCTCGACGGAGACGCGCGCCTTGACACCCGGCAGGATCACGGAGTTGCGGTAGTCCTCGTCCTGCGCTTCAAACCATTCGAGGCAGGGCAGGGAAATAACGCGAGCACCCACACCCTCCTTCGCCAATGCCTCACGCGCGGCGACAGCGAGCTGAACCTCGGAACCGGTGGCCAGCAGCTGAACGTCCACGGTGCCGGTGGGGGAGTCCGCGAGTACGTACCCACCGCGGCTCACGCCCTCGGCTGAGGTTCCCTCCAGCACCGGCACACCCTGGCGCGTGAGAATGAGGCCGGCGGGCCCGCGATCCGAGTGCTCCAGAATGGTGCGCCAGGCGGCGGCCGTTTCATTAGCATCCGCCGGGCGCACTACCGCGAGGTTCGGGATGGCGCGGAGCGACCAGAGGTGCTCGATTGGCTGGTGGGTGGGGCCGTCCTCGCCCACGCCGATGGAATCATGCGTCCACACGTAGACGGAGGGCACATTCATGAGTGCGGCAAGTCGAACGGCGCCGCGCATGTAGTCCGCGAACTGGAGGAACGTGCCGCCGTAGGCGCGCGTGAGTCCGTCCAGCACAATGCCGTTGACGATGGCACCCATGGCGTGCTCGCGAATGCCGAAGTGGAGTGTGCGGCCGTACTTGTTGCCCGGGAACGCCTTGGTGGCGTGGTCATCGGGAATGAAGGAGGGCTCGCCATCCATGGTGGTCTTGTTGGAGCCGGCCAAGTCCGCAGAACCGCCCCAAAGTTCGGGCAGTACGGGCGCGAGGGCGGAGAGCACCTTGCCGGACGCCGCACGCGTAGCCACACCCTTCAACCCGGGCTCCCAGCTGGGGAGCACGTCCGTCCAGCCCTCGGGGAGCTGGTGAGCGGCGAGACGATCATAGAGAGCTGCACGATCCGGGTGTGCGGTGCGCCAGGCGGCGAACTTGGCATCCCATTCCTGATGGGCCGCCGCGGCACGCTCAGCTGCGTTCTTACGGGCGTGCTCCAGTACCTCCGGAGCCACCTCAAACGTCTTGTCAGGATCGAAGCCCAGCACCTTCTTGAGGCCGGCCACCTCGTCGTCGCCAAGCGCAGCGCCGTGCGAGGAGCCGGACCCCTGCTTGGTGGGGCACGGCCAGGCAATGATGGTAGAAAGACGAATGAGGGAGGGCTTGGACCGTTCCTGCTTGGCGGCCTCAATGGCCGCGTAAAGCGCCGCGAGATCCTCCCTGTAATCACCGCCATTCACCCAGTCCACGTGCTGCGTGTGCCAGCCATAGGAGCGGTAGCGTGCCTCTACATCCTCGTTGAACGCGATAGAGGTGTCGTCCTCAATGGAAATGCGGTTGTCATCGTAAATGACAATGAGGTTGCCCAGTTCCTGCGTGCCCGCAATGGAGGAGGCTTCGGAGGTGATGCCTTCCTCAAGATCACCGTCGCCGGCAATGACATACACGAAGTGATCGAAGGGTGAGGTACCGTCCGCGGCATCCGGATCCATGAGTCCGCGCACGCGGCGCTGCGACATGGCGAAGCCGACGGCGGACGAAAGGCCCTGTCCAAGCGGCCCAGTGGTCATTTCCACACCGTTTGTGAGTCCAAATTCTGGATGGCCCGGGGTGAGGGAACCCCAGGTGCGTAGGGATTCAATGTCCTTCTTTTCCAGTCCATATCCCGCCAGGAACAGCTGGTTGTACTGGGTGAGTGAACTGTGACCAATGGAGAGAATGAAGCGGTCACGCCCTTCCCACCGGGGATCCTGCGGATCGGCGCGCATAACCTTCTGGTAGAGCAGATAGGCGACGGGCGCCAGCGAAATGGCCGTTCCCGGGTGGCCGTTGCCCACCTTTTGCACCGCGTCCGCTGCGAGCACGCGGGCCGTGTCAACGGCGCGCTGATCGAGATTGGACCATTCGAGCTGAGACATACTTCCTCCTCATTGATTAAAAGCCTGCCTAGATGAGTCTAGCGCCGCGGCTAACTCTTCAGATGAGCCCTTATACTCGATTTATGCACATCACGCGCGCCATCCAGCAGTTTTTGGCGAATATCGCCGTGGAGCGCGCACTATCCGCAAACACGGTGGCCGCCTACCGCCGGGATCTTGGGAAGTATGCGGGTCACCTTCAGGCGCGTGGCCGCGACGACGTCGCCGCGGTGAGTGGAGAGGACGTCGCCTCATTTTCGGAGCGGCTAGTAGAAGAGGGTATGGCCCGTACGTCTGTGGCACGAGCATTGGCGGCAGTGCGCTCCTTCCATCGTTTTGCGTTTGACGAGGACATGACGAGCGTCAATCCTGCGGCCGGTGTGAAGCCACCGAAGCCCGGCACACGGTTACCCAAGGCCTTAACAGTGCCGGAAGTCAATGCCCTCCTTGACGCTGCCTCTGAGCAGGAGGGGGCTATTGGCATTCGTGATCGAGCCCTCCTTGAGGTGCTCTACGGGACCGGGGCGCGCGTATCGGAGGCGGTCGGGCTCACGGCGGATGATATTGACCTCTCTGAGCGGTCCATTCGACTGTTCGGAAAGGGACGCAAAGAACGGGTACTGCCACTGGGCTCCTATGCGGCGGATGCGGTGGCGGCTTACGAGGTGCGGGCGCGTCCGGAACTCGCGGCGCGCGGAGACGGGACCCCCGCGCTATTCCTCAACACGCGGGGGCGCCCGCTGTCACGGCAAAGCGCGTGGGGCATCATCCAAACGGCCGCGCACCGGGCGGGCCTGGAGCACGTCACGCCGCATTCGCTGCGGCATTCCTTCGCTACTCATCTGCTTCAGGGCGGCGCAGACATCCGTGTTGTGCAGGAGATGCTGGGGCATGCCTCTGTCACCACCACGCAGATTTACACCAAGGTGAGCGCGCAGACCATGCGGGAGGTGTACGTTACGTCCCATCCGCGGGCGCTGCACGAATAGCGCCGGGCGTCGAATCGTCCGGCAAATGGACAGGAAAGTCTTCCTGTCGGAGCTCATTTCTAGGATGACAGCATGGGAGACAGCCGCATCCGGATGGCGTTCGCGTCCATACGCCAGAGCGTCCGGGGATTTCGAGCGCAGTGGGCACAGTGGTGGGCGGTCGGTTCATTCCTCACGCTTACCACCGGCCTGGTCACCCTCCTGCTTCCGGTTGCCTCCTACCTGCTCATGGTCTCCTCCGGCTCTCTGGTCGACGCCGTCACGAGCGGCGGTAATGCCGCCCTCCAGTTCTGGATACTCGCTGGATCGGTGGTGGGCTCGGCCCTCTTTGCTGCGCTCCAGCGCAGCCTGAGCGCACGGCTCCAGGAGCGCACGGTTACGGCGACGGCGGTGGCCATCGCCCAGCTGGCGGTGGAGCCCGCCTCGGTGCGTCACCTGGAAAACCCGGAGATTGGCGGGCGAATCCGTACGCTTGTTGATAACTCGCGGGACTACCTGGTGCGCGAAACAACGTCGTCCACCTGGACCGTCTGGTCCACGCGCCTCTCCGGCATTGCCTCGGTGGTGCTGCTCCTTGCCTGGCAACCCGTGGTGGCCGTACTGCTGGTGGCCGGGATGTGGGCCGCATCCGTGGCCACCACCACCTACATTACGGGCGTGTACCAGAGCATGGGTGATGGGGCAGAATTGCGCCGAAGCGGCTGGTATCAGCAGCTCGCCACGCGGCGAGACACCGGACGTGAACTGCGCCTCTTCGGGCTTACTCCGTGGGCGATCAAGCGTTCAATGGACCTGTGGCGCACGGCCAAGGAGCAGGCGTGGGCACAGCGCTCAGGCACTTACCGTCGTTTCCTCGGCACCTTGGCGCTTATCACGGCGATCACCGGGATCTCTCTGGCCTGGCTCATTCACGATGCCTGGATCGGGCTGGTGAGCGCCGGTTCGTTTGTCGCGCTCATTCAGGCGATCATGGGTACGGAGGCCTTCGGGCCGGTGGGAGATTTTGCCGAGATTATCGCGCGTGGGCGCAAGCAGATTGAAGAGATTTGGGAGCTTGGACGGAAGCTGGGCGTTCGCATCACCTGGCGCGTGCCGGCCGCGAGTTCCACGGACGCCACAGGCGTAGTTCCGGCACGTGGCATCACCGGAACCGACTCGGAGAGTAACAGCACAGGCGTGGGGGAGAGCGGCCGGGAAACGGAGTCCGCGGCACTGAGTATCTCCATCCAGAACCTGAGCTTCAGCTACCCGGGTGCGGACCGTCCGGTCCTAGACGGGCTCAATCTCGCGGTTCCGGCCGGGCAGTCCCTGGCCATTGTGGGCGTGAACGGTTCGGGGAAATCCACGCTCATGCGTCTTCTCTCGGGGCTGGAGCGGCCGAGCGGCGGCACCATTCGGGTGGCCGGCCACGATCCCATAGAGCCAGGCTTCGCGCCCGCGCATATTGGCATGGTGCTACAGAACTTCACCCGGCTGGAGATGTCGGTACGGGACAACATCGTGCCCGCACTGGCGGGCACGGCAGAGCGGGATAGGCTGGCCCTCGCCGGTATCCACCGGGCGGGCGCGGAACCCGTGCTCGACCGCGTGGGGAGCCTGGACCGGGTACTCAGTGCTGCCTACCCGGACGGCACGGACCTATCTGGCGGTCAGTGGCAACGCATAGCCCTGGCGCGTGCCCTCGCACGGGTGGAGCACAGAGCGGGCCTCCTCATCCTGGACGAGCCCACTTCGGCGCTGGACGTACGCGCGGAAGCCGAGCTGTTCGCGCGGTTCCTCGATATGCCCGGAGAAACCACCCGCATTCTGGTTACTCACCGGCTTTCTTCCGTGCGTGAGGCGGACAGAATCGTGGTGCTGGACGGCGGACGGATCACCGAGGACGGCACTCACGAGGAGCTCATGGCCCACGGCGGGCTCTATGCGGATATGTTCACGACGCAGGCGGCGCGTTTCCAGGCGGCCGGAAACGCGGATGAAGACGGCATGAACGAAGACGGCGTGGATAAAGACGATGCGGGCGAGGAACACCCGAACGATGAATATGCCGGTGGGGAGTGCCTTGGCGTGAGTGCAGGCAAGAAGCACCCCGAGAGCGCGGATGCTGAGCACACGGGGGCAGCCGCAGGGAACGAAGGAGAAATGGCATGACACGGCTCGGATGGAAGGGGCTCCCGCAACTGATAGCGCGGGCGATTCGGACTAGCCCGTCCGCATTCTTCCTCGCACTGCTTGAGGCCACGGGAAATGCAATCTCGGGGCTCATTCCCGTGTTCGTGGCCATGGTGGCCGGAGGCGTGGCCGCCCACACCCTGGGCACCACCGTGGCCGGCGGCGTCTGCCTGGTCATCGTGTCCAGCCTCCCCATGAGCCTTATGGTGGTGGGCACGAACAGCCGTATCCTGCTCATGGAAAAGCTGCAGGGCTACTACAACTCGGAAGTGGCGCGCATGCTCGGTAGCGTGCCTACTCTGACGCTCTACGAAGACCCGAAGGTGCAGGACGAGGTGAAGCAGCTCGCCGATAAATCCGGCTCCCTCGGCAACACCTTCAACATGACCATCGTGGTATTGAACCAGATTGTGCGTCCGATTGTGCTCACGGTGAGCGCGATCGCGTTGCACCCGCTGATGGTATTCGCCGTGCTAGCCGCATTGCCCACCGTGGCGCTGGGGCTTTACACGCCCAAGCTGGATGAGAAGGCGGAGAAGGCCTCCGCCCAGCCGGGCCGGCTCACTGCGCATCTGCAGGAGATCGCCTGCGGCGTGGAGTCCTCGGCCGAATTGCGCGTACTTGGGGCGCAACGCTGGTTCTTCGTTCGCCTTGCGGACGCCGCGCGGGGCTGGCGTCGGCCGTTCTCCCGTGCCACCTCGCTCCAACAGGCCCTGCGTTTTCTCGCCTCCCTGTTCTACAGCGGTGTATCTCTGTGGGTGCTGTGGGTCCTTACGGTGGGCGCCCGGGTGGGGACCGTATCCGTGGCTGTACTTGCCGGCGCGATTACGGTGATGCTGGGCATCATGGAGGCATTCAACGGCCTGCCATTCGCCATTCAAACATTCTCCGAGGTTCTCCGGGAGACGGGCCGCTTTGTCTGGGTGCGCCGGTACCTTGAGACGGAAAACACGCGGCATGCCGGTACGGCGGTGCCGCCCTCGCGCCTGGGGACCGGTATCGCGCTCCATCACGTGAGTTTTTCCTACCCCGGTGCCTCACGGCGCGCGCTTGAGGACATTAACCTCAATCTGCCGGCGGGGAGCGTCGTAGCGGTGGTCGGGGAGAACGGCTCCGGGAAAACCACACTCGCCTCCCTCCTGACCGGCATGTATGACCCGAGCGACGGAGAGGTAACAATAGACGGTACGCCGTTGAACATGTTCGATATCACGGCGTGGCGGCAGCGGTGCTCGGGAGCATTTCAGGATTACGTACGCTTTGAACTGACCGCCGGGAAGACGGTGGGTATCGGTGGTCTACCGCGGATCGAGGACCGGAAGGCCATCGGCCTCGCGCTCGAACAGGGTGCCGCCGCGGATGTTGTGGCCGCGTTGTCGGAAGGTCTAGACACGCAGCTTGGCACTGCGTGGGGCGGACAGGATCTCTCGGGTGGCCAGTGGCAGCGCCTGGCGATTGCCCGCGGCATGATGCGGCCCCATCCACTGTTACTGGTGCTGGATGAACCTACCTCCGCGCTGGACGCGTTTACTGAGGACGTCATCTTTAGCCGCTATATCAAGGCTGCCGGGGCGGCTCGCCGGGACGGTGCGGTCACGCTGCTCATCATGCATCGTTTCTCCACGGTGGCAGCGGCGGACCTGGTGGTGGTGCTCGATGCCGGCAGGGTGGCTGAGGTCGGTTCGCACAGGGAATTAATAGATCGTGGTGGCCTCTACGCGGGGCTCTACTCCCTGCAGGCGGATTCGTATCGGTAGGCGTGCCGGGCATCGTCTTGTCACGGGCGTTCGGTATCCGCCTTTGGTACCGGCCGACTGATGTGTATGGCACGCCGGCCTCCTCCCAGACACGAACATGCGCATCGACCGCATCGCGAGGATGCCCGGCTCGGGTAGTGTAAGGACGTGACCGAATCAGACGCCCTTTTTGACACCCCGCAGGTGGATTTCCCCGAACCTGCCCCGCTTCCCAGCCACGGGCCCGCCCGAATCGTGGCGATGGCCAATCAAAAGGGCGGCGTGGGGAAAACCACCACCACGATTAACCTCGCGGCCGCACTGGCTGATTACGGCCGTCGCGTGCTGGTGGTGGATTTTGATCCGCAGGGGGCGGCATCCGCCGGCCTGGGTATTAATGCGCGTGGCCTGGACCGCACTATTTACAACGAATTAATCGCCGATCACCCGGATGTGGAATCCATTATTCAGCACACGTCTGTACCGGGATTGGATGTGGTGCCCGCCAATATCGATCTTTCGGCGGCCGAGATTGTGCTGATTAACGAGGTGGCTCGCGAGCAGGCTCTGCTGCGTGTGCTGCGGCCGGTACTGAACACCTATGACCTCATCATCATCGACTGCCAGCCCTCCCTCGGTTTGCTCACGGTCAATGCGCTGACGGCCGCACACGGTGTGATCATTCCGCTGGAAGCCGAATTCTTTGCGATGCGCGGAGTGGCGCTGCTCACGGAGCAGATTGCGCGCATCCAGGATCGCCTCAACCCGCGTCTCACGATTGACGGTGTACTGCTCACCATGGTGGATCTGCGTACGCTGCATTCTCGGGATGTCATGCACTCGGTGAAGGAGGGCTTCGCGGACAAGGTGTATTCCACGTTCATCACGCGTACCGTCAAGTTCCCGGACGCCTCCGTGGCCGCTGAGCCCATTACCCAGTATGCGCCGAGCCACTCTGGTGCCAAGCAGTATCGCCAATTCGCTCGGGAGGTCATCGCGAAAGGGCAGTGCGCCTAGCACATGGCGGACAGGCAGGATTTCGAGGTGGACCTGGATGTTTTCTCCGGGCCATTCTCCGTGCTGCTTTCCATGATCGCCAAGAAAAGGCTGGACGTCACCGAGGTGGCGCTGGCCGCGGTCACGGATGAGTTCATCGATTTTGTGCGTGCCCGCGAGGGTGCGAATCTGGATCAGATGAGCGAATTTGTGGTGGTGGCCTCCACTCTGCTGGCGTTGAAGGCAGCCAGGCTGCTTCCCGGGCATACGGAGGACAGCGAGGACGCAGAACTACTCGAGGAACGCGATCTCCTGTTCGCCAAGCTGTTGCAGTACAAGGCGTTCAAGGAGGTAGCGGGCGACCTCCGAACGCGCCTAGCGTCACGCGCGTTTGGGCGGGATGTGCCGGTGGAGGAGCGCCTGCTGGATGCGCTCCCGGCCGTGCGCCTGGGTCTCACCGTTGGGGATTTAGCGCTGTTGGCTGCCACCGCATTTGCGCGCGATACCTCGGAGCCCCAGGTAGAGATCAGCCATCTGCATTTTGCTGAGGTTCCGGTTGAGCAAGAGATGCGTGTTGTGGAGGAACGCCTCACCCGCGGCACGCTCAGCTTCTCAGAGCTCTGTAGTGATGCGCCGACTACGGCAACGGTGGTGGCGCGATTCCTCGCTCTACTCACGCTGCTGCGGCGTCGCGCGGTGGTCGCCGAGCAGGCCGAACCGCTGGGGCCCCTCATGATTCGCGCCACGCCTGAAGAAGACACGGGAGCACGCGACGGGCAGTCAGAGTGGGACGCGTGATAACATAAAAGGTTGCTGTAGCGGCGAGGGGATACATGGCCCCGGCCGGTCTATCCCGGGGAGGAGAGTGATGGGCGAAACACGCCTGGGTGCGTTGGAGGCACTCCTGTTCGTCGCCGTCGAACCACTCTCTGTGAGCACGCTTGCCGCCTCGCTCGGTGAATCCGAGGCCACGGTGAACGGGTTACTGGCCGCGCTGAAGGAGGAATACGGCACGGGGCGGGAACGTGGTTTTCAACTACGGAACGTGGGTGGAGGCTGGCGTCTCTATACGAATCCTCGGTACGACGACGTCGTGCGGCCCTTCGTAGTGGGTGATCGCACGTCGAAACTATCGGCCGCCGCACTGGAAACCCTGGCCGTGATCGCGTACCGTCAGCCCGTTACGCGTGCTCAAATCGCTGCAATTCGTGGTGTGAACGTGGATGGCGTCGTGCGTACGCTGAGCGCCCGCGGGTTGGTGGCGGACGTGGGGGCAACGGATACCGGGGCGCGGCTGTATGGTACGACGACCGCGTTTTTCGAGGCCATGGGGATGGACTCGCTGGATGACCTGGCGCCACTGGCGCCCTACCTCCCCGAACTGGATGAACTTGAAGATGAAGGAGACGTCAGGTGAAGGAACGCCTGCAGAAGGTAATGGCGCACGCGGGCGTGGGTTCGCGGCGCTACTCGGAGGAACTCATTACGCAGGGCCGCGTGGAAGTAAATGGCGCGGTGGTTACGCAGCTGGGTACGCGCGTTGACCCGGCGGTGGATCACATTCGCGTGGATGGCCTCTCGATCGAAACGAACGAGGACCTCCTCACCGTGGCTCTATACAAGCCCACGGGCGTCGTATCCACCATGGACGACGAGATGGGCCGCCCATCCCTTGCTCAATACGTCACCGAGTTTCCCCAGCGCCTCCACCATGTGGGGCGGCTGGATGAGGATACCGAGGGCTTGATTCTGCTTTCTAACGACGGCGAACTCACCTACCGCCTCACGCACCCGAAGTACGAGGTTCCGAAAACCTACGTGGCACGGGTGCAGGGCACGGTGACGCGCGGACTGGGACGCGTGCTCCAGCAGGGCATCACCCTCAAGGATGGCCCCGTGCGAGTGGATAAGTTTGTGCTACGCGAGGCGGCACAGCGAAACTCAATCGTGGAGATTACGCTGCACGAGGGCCGCAACCGGCTGGTACGCCGCATGATGGGTGAGGTGGGACACCCGGTACTCGAACTGGTGCGCATCAAGTTCGCTACGATCACGGCGGGACACTTGAAGCCGGGCCGTACGCGGATTATTCGCGGCACGGAACTTTCGGCGCTCAAGCACTCGGTGGGTCTGTAGCTCGACGACGCCGAACCGGACGGGTAGTTTTTCGGCGGCCCTGGGCCGGGCAGGGTTCGGGCGCGCGAGGCCGCCTTGCAAGCCTGCCTGGCGGCGGGTTCGCGCGAGGAGAACGGTGGTGGACAAGACGGGAAGGAAAAGCGCATGAATGTGGTGATCGCGGTGGATGGGCCCTCGGGTTCAGGTAAGTCCACTGTATCCAAGGCCGTGGCACGCAAACTTGGCCTCGGCTACCTCGATACCGGGGCCATGTATCGGGCTGCCGCGTGGTGGGCTCACCACTGCGGCATTGATCTCGACGATCACGAGGCGGTCACCGCGGCCGTTGCCAAGATGAACCTCCGCATGCCGCTTGATCCGGACGCACAGAACATCACGGTAGCCGGCACGGATATTACGGCGGCCATTCGCACCTCGGAGCTCTCCCGTGTGGTCTCGAAGGTAGCTGTCAACCTGGACGTGCGCGCCATCCTGGTAGCCCGACAGCAGGCGATTATTCGCTCGGCCGGCCGCATCATTGCCGAAGGGCGGGATATCACCACGGTGGTGGCACCGGATGCGGATGTGCGTGTGCTGCTAACGGCGTCGGAAAAAACGCGCCTGGAGCGGCGTGCCCTAGAAAATCAGGGGACCAAGGACTCCGCGGCGCTCGCCGCAACCCGCGCGGAAGTGACCGAGCGGGACGCGAAGGACGCGACGGTTACGAATTTCACCACGGCTGCGGATGGTGTAGTGACAATTGATTCTTCGCGCCTCTCCATTGAGCAGACGCGGGACGCGATTATTGACCTGGTACCGGAGGAAATGCGATGAGCGAAACCGAGCCGACAGAGGAGGAGCGCGCCTCCGTACTCCGCTCCGATTTGGAGCGATACGAACTCACCGAGGAGGATCTGGCCGACTTGGCCGGTGAAACCTCGGAGGACGAACATGCAGCAGATGGCGAGGGGACGCTGCCCATACTCGCCATTGTTGGACGGCCAAATGTAGGGAAATCCTCCCTGGTCAACCGAATCGTGGGGCAGCGTGTGGCCGTGGTACAGGACACGCCCGGCGTCACACGTGACCGCGTGTCCTACCCGGCCGAATGGGGCGGACGCCGCTTCACCGTTGTAGACACGGGCGGTTGGGAAATTGACGTGGACGGCCTTGATGAGGAGGTAGCCCGGCAGGCGGAAATTGCAATCTCGGGGGCGGACGCCGTCCTTCTCGTGGTGGACGCCACCGTGGGTGCCACGGACACGGATCTGAGTATCGTCAAGCTGCTGCGCCGCGCCGGCAAACCGGTGATTCTGGCTGCGAACAAGGTGGACTCACCAACGCAGGAGCCGGATGCGGCGGCACTGTGGAGCCTGGGTATGGGTGAGCCCCACCCGGTCTCGGCCATGCATGGGCGCGGTACGGGCGACCTTCTCGACGCCGTGGTCGGCACCCTTCCCGCTGTCTCTCGCGTAGCCCACGCACCGGAGATCAAGGGGCCGCGCCGTATCGCCATTGTGGGACGGCCCAACGTGGGTAAGTCTTCACTCCTCAACCAGCTCGCGGGCACCACGCGCGCCGTCGTCAGCAACGTGGCCGGTACCACCCGCGACCCGGTGGACGAAACCGTGCTCATTGACGGCCAGCCCTTCACTCTGGTGGATACGGCGGGTATTCGGCGCCGGCTTCACCGCACGTCGGGTGCCGACTACTATGCGTCGCTGCGTACCGCGAAGGCGCTGGAAAATGCGGAATTGGGCCTCGCGCTGGTAGACGCGTCCCAGCCTCTGACGGAGCAGGATATTCGCGTCATCCAGCAGGTGATCGACGCCGGACGCGCACTGGTGATTGTGTGCAACAAGTGGGATGAAGTAGGGGAGGAGCGCCGCCTTGAATTGGGGCGCGAGCTCGAAACCGAACTGGTCCAGATGCAATGGGCAGAGAGGATCAACCTTTCGGCACGTACGGGCTGGCACACGAATAGGCTGTCGGGCGCCATTAATACGGCTCTTGCATCCTGGGACATGCGCATCACGACGGGCAAACTTAACGCGTTCCTGTCCGAAGTAACGGCGGCGCACCCGCACCCGGTGCGCGGCGGAAAACAACCCCGTATTCTTTTCGGCACGCAGGTTTCTCACCGGCCCCCACGATTTGTTTTGTTCACCACGGGATTTCTCGAGGAAACCTACAGGCGTTTTCTCGAAAATCAACTTCGAGAGCGGTTTGGATTTAGGGGAACACCCATCGAAATATCGGTGCGTCCCCGCCAGCGCCGCCCGCGGAAATAGCCGGCTTAGCGCTCGCACATAGCGGAAAATGGCGCCAGGCTGCCATTTCAAGCGTGACCAAAGGCCCACCTGCCGTGTAGAATATGCACGGCTGGTCGTTAGGACCATTCGCCCACGAGAGAAAGAAGTAAGGGGCATCGATGAAGCTGAACCTCAAATCAATTTCGGCAGACGGAGAACTCGCAAAGGCAGGCATTAAGGTGCCCGAGTTCGACGTCAGCGCCGTTCAGGAGCGGGCACGGAAGGAGCCGCGCTGGATTCATCTGGGTCCGGGCAACATCTTCCGTATCTTCCTGGCACGTATTGCCGACGACGCCCTGGCTGCTGGTGATTACTGGCCTATCACGGGTGTGGTCCCGATGGATCCGAAGGAACAGGATCTTCAGCTCACGCCGTTCGACAATCTGACGCTGGGTGTCATCCTCAATCCAGATGGCAGCCGCGATGAGCGCGTTATCGCGGGTATGGCGGAGTCCCTGAGCTGGCAGCGGGAGGCGGATTGGGAGCGCCTCACGAAGCTCATGGCTGATCCTTCCGTCACCCTCATGACGTTCACGGTCACGGAAAAGGGCTATTCGATCCAGGATTCCCACGGCAACGTGACCGACGCCGTAAAGGACGCCTTTAACGGTGATCCCTACGCCCGCAACGCGAACACCATGGTGTCCGTGGCCGCCCTACTGGCGCATCGTTACCGCGAGGGCGCGGCTCCCATCACGCTGCTCTCCACGGATAACTTCTCCCACAATGGGGATAAGCTGCGTGACTCCATCCTCACCGTAGCCACGGGTTGGGTGGAAGCCGGCAAGATGGAACAGGGCTTTGCGGACTGGGTTTCCGATTCCAGCAAGGTCGCCTTCCCGATCTCCGTGATTGACAAGATCACCCCGCGTCCCTCTGAGGAAGTGTCCGAGGCTCTTGCCACGGCCGGTTTCGAGGATATGGGTATTGATCACGTGGGACGCACCCCGGTGGCGGGCTTCGTAAATTCGGAGCCCACGGAGTACCTCATCGTGGAGGATAACTTCGCGGCGGACCGCCCGAAGCTGGAGAACTACGGCGTTATCATCACGGACCGTGAGACGTGCGATGCGTTCGAGAGCATGAAGGTATCCTCTTGCCTCAACCCGCTTCACACGGCACTCGCTATCTCGGGTGTGCTGCTGCACTTCCCGACGATCGATTCCGAGATGCGGGATGCGGATCTGTCCGCTCTGGTACACCGGCTGGGCTGGAAGGAAACGCTGCCGGTGGCCACGAATCCGGGCATCGTCAAGCCGGAGGATTTCCTCGGTGAAGTGCTCGAACAGCGCTTCCCGAATCGGTATCTGCCGGATAGCCCGGCTCGAATCGCCATGGATACCTCTCAGAAGCTGCCGATCCGCTACGGTGTGCCGGTCAAGGAGCACATTAAGCGCGGCACGGATCTGGATTCCCTGGTGGCAATTCCGCTGGTATTCGCGCTGTGGGCGCGCTACCTCATGCAGGTTGATGACGAGGGCAAGGAGTTCGAGCCTTCATCTGATCCGCTCTACGACGAACTTCATGAGTATGTGAAGGACATCAAGCTGGGTGAGGATACGGATGTGCACGCCCACCTCCAGCCCATCTTCTCCAATGCTGCAATCTTTGGCGTGGACCTCTACACCACCCCGCTCGGGGCCAAGGCGGAGGCCCTCTTCTCCCGGCTCATTGCGGGTCCGGGTGCCATTCGTACAACTATCCATGAGGAGATCAACTAATGAAGATGACGTTCCGCTGGTACGGCGAGGGCTATGACCCGATCCCGCTCCAGTACATCAAGCAGATTCCGGGCGAAACGGGCATCATGGGCGTGCTCTCCCAGTACCAGGCTGGCGAAGTATGGGAGAAGTCCGAAATTAAGAAGATGATGGACCAGGTGCACGAGGCCGGCCTCGAGTGCGAAATCATCGAGTCCGTCAACGTTCACGAGGACATCAAGCTAGGCCTGCCCACGCGTGACCAGTACATCGAGAACTACAAGACCACCCTCGAGAACCTGGCTGAGTTCGGCGTCAAGGTTGTTATCTACAACTTCATGCCCGTCTTCGACTGGCTCCGCACGGAGCTCGCTCACGTGAACGAGGACGGCTCCACCTGCCTGTACTTCGATCAGAAGGATCTAGAGGGCATGACGCCGCAGGATATCGTGGCCAAGACGGCCGACGAATCCAATGGCCTCACGCTGCCGGGCTGGGAGCCGGAGCGCCTCGAGCGCCTCGATGAGGTTATGAAGCTCTACCAGGGCATGACGGTGGAGCAGCTGCGCGAGAACTGGAAGTACTTCCTGGAGGGCATCATCCCCACCTGCGAGCGTGTGGGTATCCGCATGGCTTGCCACCCGGACGATCCGGCGTGGGATCTGTTCGGCATTCCGCGCGCCTACAAGAACCGCGATGACATTGACAAGATTGTCAAGCTCGTGGATTCTCCGTCCAACGCGCTGTGCCTGTGCGCCGGTTCGCTGGGCTCTAACCCGGACAACGATGTGCCGGCCATCTTCCGTGAGTTCGGGGAGCGCGGCCGCGTCGCGGCCGCTCACGTGCGTAACGTGAAGTACCTGGGCGAGCGTAAGTTCCAGGAGGCCGCTCACTGGTCAGCGGACGGTTCTCTTGACATGGTCGCCATCATGGAGGCCATCTATGACACGTGCCCGGACGTCTATGTGCGCCCGGACCACGGCCGCATGATCTGGGGAGAGACCGGGCGTCCCGGCTATCCTCTCTACGACCGCGCCTTGGGCACCCAGTACCTGCTGGGCCTGTGGGATGCAATTGACAGAATGAAGAAGGCGAGCAAGTAAATGACAAAGCAGCTTCCCAATGCGCTTCCGTTGCTTGAGGCGAACCCGATCGTCCCGGTAGTCGTTATCGACGACGCCGCGGACGCCGTTGATACGGCGAAGGCACTCGTGGCCGGTGGTATCGGCGTCGCGGAGGTAACGTTCCGTACCGCTGCTGGCGGGGATGCTATCGCGGCTATGAAGGACGTTGAGGGCATGACGGTCGGCGCCGGCACGGTGCTGAACGGCGAGCAGGCCACCAAGGCCATTGATCTGGGTGCTCACTTCCTGGTGTCCCCGGGGTGGAATGAGGACATCGCCGATGTGGCCATTGACCGCAACATTCCTTACCTTCCGGGTGTGCAAACGGCAACCGAAGTTATGATGGCGCTCAAGTTTGGGGCCAAGGTTGTCAAGTTCTTCCCGGGTGGTGAAGCGGGCGGTCTCAAGATGGTTAAGGCCCTGCGCGGACCGTTCAACTCCACCTTCTTCCTGCCGTCCGGTGGCGTGAACCAGGACAATCTTGCTGAGTGGGTCTCCTACGAGGGCATTGCCGCCGTTTCCGGCTCCTGGGTTGCCAAGCGCGCCCTCATCAATGATCACAACTTCGCGGAGATTACCCGCATCGCCAAGCTGGCAACGGACACCGTAAAGGAGATTCGTAAGTGAGCGATTCGCTGCAGATTAAGAGCGCCGAAGAAACCGCGTATGACATCGTGTCCCTTGGCGAAGTAATGCTTCGCCTGGACCCGGGGGAGGGACGTGTCCGTACGGCACGTCAGTTCCGCGCGTCCGAGGGCGGCGGTGAGTACAACGTGGCCCGTGGTCTGCGCCGGGTATTCGGCAAGCGGGCCGCCGTTGTCACCTCCCTGGTACGCAACGAAGTAGGACGTCTCCTTGAGGATCTCATCCTTCAGGGCGGCGTGGATACTCGCTTCATTCAGTGGGTTGAGGATGACGGCATCGGTCGCTCGTCCCGTAACGGCCTCAACTTCACTGAGCGCGGCTTCGGTGTGCGCGGTGCGGTCGGTACATCGGACCGCGCCAATACCGCGATCTCCCAGATGAAGCCGGATGCGGTGGACTGGGACCATCTGTTCGGTGACCTCGGCGTGCGCTGGCTCCACACTGGTGGCATTTACGCGGCCCTCTCCGAGACCACCGCCGAAACGGTCAAGGCGGCCATGAAGTCCGCGCATGAGCACGGCACCATCGTCTCCTATGACCTCAACTACCGCTCCTCCCTGTGAAAGGCGCAGGGTGGCCAGGCCCGCGCTCAGGAAGTGAACCGCGAGCTGGCGCAGTACGTTGACGTCATGATCGGTAATGAGGAAGATTTCACGGCGGCCCTGGGCCTCGAAGTTGAGGGTGTTAACGCCAACCTGGATAACCTCCAGGTGGAGTCCTTCCACAAGATGATTGACAAGGCTGCGGCCACGTACCCGAACTTCAAGGCCATCGCCACCACGATGCGTCAGGTTCGCAGCGCCACGGTGAACGACTGGGGCGCCGTTGCGTGGAAGCGTGATCAGGGCTTCGTACAGGCCACCCAGCGTGACGGCCTGGAGATCTTCGACCGCGTGGGCGGCGGAGATTCCTTCGCCTCCGGTCTCATCTACGGACTCATGGAGTTTGGCGACATTACGAAGGCCGTCAACTACGGCGCCGCTCATGGTGCGCTAGCGATGACCACGCCGGGTGATACCTCGATGGCCTCCATCGAAGAAGTAGAGAACCTGGTGAACGGCGGTTCTGCGCGCGTGAAGCGCTAAACTGCAACGGATGAGTGGGGTGTGCGGCGGTAGCCGGGCACCCCACTTTTCTATACCGACGACGTCGAGGCGCGCGGGTTGATCCGGGCGATAGAACGGCGTCGGCATAGGTAGCGCTAAAAAAACCGGGCACCTCTGGGGCGCCCGGTGGTAACACCTGGTGAAAACTAATGCGTGTCTGTTATTTTCCTAGCTCTCTCTGGGGGGGGGGCAGGGTGACACCACTCGCCTTCGCTTGAGCGATGAAGAAATTCTTCATGATCTCGTGAAGCTCATCCCGATCACCCGCCTCAATGTGGTGAACAAAGTTACCCACAATGGGGTAGTCGCTCAGAGTCTTTGCCGGATCTTTCCAGTTGCTTGCCCAGCTGAGGGCGGCGCCGCCCTGCATCACGATGCTGGTGTACACGGTGGAGAGACGACCGGCGGCCTGCTCGGAGAAGCCCACGGATGCAAGCATGCGGGCGAAGGCCTCCATGTGAGGCAAAAACGCAACGTACCGTGCCGGCTGCTCCAGTACCACGCTGGCGAGTCCGCGATAGGAGCGAATAGTATCCAGAAGCGTATCCGTGTAGAAACGGATGGCCTCTGACCATTCCAGTCCCTCCGGTACAAGCGGGGTGCGGGCGGCGGCATCCTGGAGAGTGGAATCCACCACGTCCTCGCGTCCACGGAAAATCCGGTACACGGCCGGAGCGGCTACACCCACCTCGGTGGCCACCTCACTCATGGTGAAACGGTCCAGCCCAATATTGGCGGCAGCCGTTATGACATCTTGGGCATTAAAACGTTGTTTACGGCCTACTCGTTTCGGCTCGGAATTTTTCACGGTTTAAATTTTACGTGAAATGAGGATGAAATATCAGGGGAAAAAAGGCCCAGTTTCAAATAAAACTGGGCCTTTCGTTAACAGTATGTATGTGCTAGCCGGTATTTCTCATGCCCGCAGCGACGCCATTTACTGTTGTGAGGACCGCGCGCTTAACATCCGCGGGTACTTCACAGCCTCGATCCGTGTCTTTGCGCACCCGGGCGAGAAGGGAGACCTGCAAATAGTGAATTGGGCGGAGATACCGGTCGCGGACCGCCAGGCTTCGAGCGAGTGTCGGCTCCGACTCGAGGAGCACGGACTGCCCGGTAAGTCGCGTAATCTCGGCGACGGTCAGCTCATACTCCTCGCGAATCTTCGCGTAGATGGGCCAGAGGCTTCGATCTACCAATGTGTGAACGTAGTGCCGAGCAATATCCATGTCCGTTTTGGCCAGGGTCATTTCCACGTTGGAAATGACCGAGCGGAAGAACACCCACCGGCTGGCCATCTCCTTCAGTTCCGGCTCGAACCCGGCCTCACGAGCCGCCTTGAGCCCAGAACCGACGCCGTACCACCCGGGCACAATCTGACGGGATTGCGTCCAGCCAAACACCCAGGGGATAGCGCGAAGACCATCCAGTCCCTGCTCCGAGGTATTACGTTTCGAGGGGCGCGAACCAATCTTGAGATCACCCAGCAATTCCACCGGCGTAGCGGAGGTGAAATAGGTGGCGATCCCATTCATATCCATGAGGTCCCGGTAGGAGCGGAAGGCCGCGTCCGAGGTAAAGTCCATGACCTCGTTGAAACGCTTGAGTCGGGCCGCGCCGGAACGAGACGCTCGATGCAAGCCGGCGGCCTCTAACGTGGCCGCGACCGCAATATCCAGGTTCTCGCGCGCCAACGCGGGCACCATGTACTTGTCGGAGATAACCTCGCCCTGCTCCGTGAACTTGATGGATCCGGTGATTACCCCGGCGGGCTGACCGAGAATGGCCTCGTAGGTAGGACCACCGCCGCGGCCCACCGAACCACCTCGACCATGGAAAAGCGTCAGAGAGATGCCGTATTCAGCGCACACGTCACGCAGTTGCCGCTCGGCCTGGTGAATCTCCCACAGTGAGGTGAAAATACCCGCATCCTTATTCGAATCCGAGTAACCCAGCATCACCTCCTGATGATTGCCGCGCGCACGTACCAATTCGCGATACGTAGGATCATTGAAAAGCGTGCGCATGATACTGCCGGCCGTGCGCAGTTCCTCCACCTGTTCCAGCAGTGGCGCAAAATCTAGATCCGAACGAATGTGGCCCTTGCGCACATCCACGAGGCCGGCTTCGCGCGCCAGCAATGCCACGGCCAGAATGTCATCCGCACCGTGCGTCATGGATACCAGATACGTACGGATGGACCGTTTGCCGTAGACCGAGTGCGCATGGCGAATCTCCTGGAACACATCGAAGGTACGCTGTGCGCCTTCAGAAAGTGAGGAGTCCGGACCGGTGAGTGACGCGGGTGCTAACGGCCGGGGAGAGGCCAATGTCCGAGAAAGCACGGCCGTACGCTCGTCTCGCGTCAGGCTTGCGTAAGGACGGTCCAGTTCCCCATAACCGTCAAAGATCTCGGCAAGCAAATCATGATGCTTCTCCGAATGCTCACGCACATCCAACGTGGCCAGGGAGAATCCCATCTGTGCAACGACATCACGCGCCGAACGCAACTCGCCGTCGGCCACCTTCGGAGCACCGTGACGCCGCAGGGACTCACGTACCAGGTCAATTTCCGCCACCATCTCTTCTGGCGTCGCGTAGTCCCGATGCGGTTCGTGGTCTGAGCCGTGCTGCAACCGCTCCGAGGTGTTGGCCACCTTGGCGCGAATCGCGAGTACCTTGAGCCGATAGGGCTCATCGGCGTAAAGCTTTGCGTCATCCGCCGACAAGAGCCCCGGCGTATCCAAATCCTGCTGGATAGAAGCCTGCAGTGTTGCATCGGTACCGCTTAGCCGGGAGGACGCCGAAACAGTGATGAGTGCCCGGCTGAGGATTTCCTGGGCTATAGCAAGGGCCGTGTGAGATTGGATCCGGAGTACCTCGGCCGTCACGGCCGGCGTGACGAACGGATTGCCATCGCGATCCCCGCCAATCCATGAACCGAACCTCAGGGGGAGGGAATCTTCCGGTACCTTCACGCCGTACTTGGCGAGCTCATAACGGAAGCTGGTAAGCATGGACGGCAGCGACGTCGAATAGAGGTCCCGCAGGTACCACATGAGATTGCGCGCCTCATCCTGCGGGGTGGGCTGCACATGCCGAATTTCATCCGTCACCCACAGGCTTTCCACCAGTTCGGCAAGGCGTGCATCCTGCAATTCGCGCGCGGCTGTGCCTGGCTCGGTGGGGACGGCCACGATTTCAGAAATACCACGCAGCTTAGTGAGCACGGCGCGGCGCGAGGCCTCGGTGGGGTGGGCGGTGAACACCATGTGAACATCCAGCGCATCCACCACCTTCTGCAGTCCCTCGGTTCCCAGCGCCTTGGCGGCTCCGGCAACGCTGCGCGCCAGCCATCCCTCACTGTCCGAGCGATCCTGAATCTCACGCGAACGCACGCCCTGGTCCGCCGCATTAGCGAGCAGGAAGTAGATGGAAAGCGCGCGGGCTAGGCGGCCCGCCGATTCGACGTTGTGATCCTCGGTGAGCCAGTCAACCACGTGTGTGGTGAGGTCATCGGCTTCGCTACGGGCGGAGGATTTCGCATCCTCTAGAAGTTCTGACCCGTGGCGGATACGCGATACCCAGGTGCCGAGCTCACTTCCATCCTGCGCGTCGAGCTCACTAGCCAAAATGCCGGTAAGCCGCGCAATGATGGAGTCGAGCGCGGATTCGTTGTCCCAATGCTCGCTCATAGGGCCGAGTGTACGCGCACTGGAAAGTAACCCACGCCGCATTGCAGCCGAAACAGCCCGCGTAGTATGGCACAGCTTTCAACTATTTTGTGTCAGTTTTTCAAGGTTGATGGAGGAAACCGTGAAGATCCATGCTCTTCAGCGCCTCTGCGCGTCCCTCGGTATTGCCGCCCTGGCATTCGGATTGAGTGGGTGCGCAGGAAATTCGACTGCGGAGAAGAATACTGTGACGTTCGCCACCGGAGATGCGGAACCCACCTGCCTGGATCCGCACGTGGGTGGTAATTTCCCGCAGGCTCTCGCCGGAAACCAGTTCCTCGAGTCCCTTTTCTCTAAGAATTCGGACGGCGAGATTATCCCGTGGCTAGCCACCTCCGCCAAGGTTGCTTCCGACAAACTCAGCTGGACCGTATCTCTCCGGGAAGGCGTCAAGTTCCAGGATGGCACCGACTTCAACGCGGATGCCGTGGTGGCGAATGTCAACCATATGAAGGATCCGAACACGAAGTCCTCCACGGCCATCCTTGCCATGTCCAAGGTGAAGCAGGTGGTACCGCTGGATGCACACACGGTGCGTTTCGACCTCTCGGAGCCGGATGGCGCCCTCATCGAGTCGCTCGCGCAAACATGGACGGCTATGGAATCGCCGGCCGGCATCAAGCGAGGCGAGGAGGCCAACTGTGCTCACCCGTACGGCACGGGTCCGTTCCAGGTGGAGAACTGGGAGCAGAAAAAGCAGATCACCTTTACCCGCTACGAGGGCTACAAGTCGGCACCCGCGGATGCGAAGAATCAGGAGGGTGCCGCAAAGATCGAAAAGATCGTATGGCAATTCATTCCGGAATCATCCACGCGTCTCGCGGCCCTAAAGTCCGGACAGGTGGATGTCATTGACTCGGTGCAGCCCGATGCGCTGGCGCAACTGGAGAAGGATTCCAACTATGGCACGGCTGTGTTTGCTCGTCCGGGCACCACGGCCCGTATTGAGCTCAATACACGGCGCGCCCCGTTCAATGATGATTCCGTACGGCAGGCGTTCATCAAGGGGATGGATATTGACCCGGCTATCAAGTCCCTCTATCACGGCACGCTGGAGCGTTCCTATTCGATCCTCTCGGATTCGGTGAAGTTTGGCGTGCAGGATCCGGATATGTTCACGCCTGACACGGATGCGGCAAACAAGCTGCTGGATAAGGCCGGCTGGACCGACCGCGATACCGATGGCGTGCGCATGAAGGACGGGAAGCGCCTGACCGTCTCCTTCCCACTCTCCACGAACCAGTCCATTCCTGCTGAGCAGTCCCTTGTGCAGCAGATTGCGGATCAGGAAAAGAAGGTGGGATTCGATGTCAAGATCGAGCTACTCGACCTTTCCTCCTGGTATGCGGCATCCGGAGATTGGACCTTTGACGCGATTATTGCCCCGTACTCCAAGACGTCTCCAGATGTGCTGCGCACGGTCTATTCCTCCAGCGCTATCGAGCCGGCGCCGTCGGGGTATCACGCGAACAACACGGGTTGGTCCAGCCCCGAACTGGATGCGGTACTGGATCAGGCCTCACAGGAGGACTCTGATTCCGTCCGCGGCCCGCTCTATGAGAAGGCCCAGCGTATGATTCTGGATTCTCACACGGTGATCCCGCTCTATGGCCAGATGGTGCAGACGGCTTACACCAAGGACCTTGCGGGCTATCGGCTGCAGCCGCAGCTGGGCGTGCCCACATTCCTCGACGCGTCCTGGAAGTAAACCGTGCGGCGCATTGCCTGGCGCATTCTGGGCGCCATCTGGACGTTATGGGCGGTGGTTGTTGCAATCCGTCTCATCCCCGGCGATCCCGTTCTGGCTGTGCTGGGTGGCCCCGCCTCCAATGCTTCCCCGGAGGCGGTGGCACGCGCCCGCGTGGAGTACGGCTTCGATAAGCCCGTACTCATCCAATATTTTGATTTTTTGGGGCGGGTAGCGACCGGGAACCTCGGTGATTCCTATGCGCTCAAGCGCCCCGTATCCGCCATCATTGCCGAACAGCTACCCACCACGCTGATACTCGCTTTTGTTGCGCTTCTGCTTGCCTGGGTGATAGCGGTTGCGCTGGCCTGGTGGTCCGTGACCGGCGGCCAATTCGCGTGGCGTGTGGCTTCTGCGCTGGAACAGATTAATGCCGTGCTGCCGCAATTCTTTCTCGCCATTATCCTTATTGCGGTTTTCGCGGCGGGATTGGGATTGCCCGTAGCCATCAGTAGTGGGTGGCAGGGTTATATTCTGCCGGCGGTAGCCCTGGCCATTCCCTCCGCGGGGTTCCTCGGACAGGTGATTCGGGAGCGGCTAGCCGATACGCTCCAGCAGCCGTTCGTGACGACGGCGCTTGCCCGCGGTATTTCCCGTACTCGATTGTTCTTTACTCACGTGCTGCGTCACGCCGCTCTGCCCGGTGTGTCAACGTCGGCCTGGGTGTTCGGTTCACTAGTATCCGGCGCCGTGGTGGTGGAGACCATTTTTGGGCGCCAAGGTTTGGGCCGCACCCTGCTCGACGCCGTGGTGGCCCGCGATATTCCGCTGGTAGCCGGCGGCCTCATCGCCGTCGCGGTCATTTACGTGCTTCTCACACTGCTCACCGAAGTGGGGGAGGCGCTGGTAGATCCGCGCACGGCCGCACGCCGAAAGGAGGCCCAGCGTGGCTGAAACTCCGCAGAAAATCGGCGCCGCACCCGGGCGCCTTGGGCGGCGTCGTACCCGGGAGGCGCGGCCGCACCGGAGCTACCGGGTTCGTCCGCTCCTCTGGATCTCACTTGTTATTCTGGCCTTCTTCCTCGTAGCCGCCCTGTGGCCGAATCTGCTTGCCCCGGGCGACCCACTCGCCACCGATCCGCTCACGGGCATGAGCGCGCCGAGCGGTGCCCATATTCTTGGCACGGACGAATCCGGCCGCGATATTTACACGCGCATTATTCATGGCACCTCAGCCTCACTTCTTATGGGGCTTGCTGCCACCGCGATTGGCATGGGGCTGGGACTCATCTTGGGCACGGCGGCCGCGCTTGGACCACGCTGGCTGGATGAAGCCATCGCACGCGTCCTGGAGGTGGGCTTCGCCTTCCCCGGGATTCTCCTCGCTCTCCTGGTCATCGCCGTGTGGGGTCCGGGAGTTTTGACAACAACGATCGCCGTCGGACTTTCTAGTGCACCCGGCTACGCGCGGATTTTGCGCTCCACCATGCTGGCGGTGCGCACCTCGCCGTATGTTGAGCAGGACATCATTATGGGCCGTTCCTGGTGGCATCGTCTCGTTCACACGGTGGTGCCCAATACGGTGGCGCCACTATTTTCCATGGCCACACTGGGATTAGGACAGTCCATTATCTGGGCCTCGGCGCTCTCTTTCCTTGGCCTGGGCACGCCGCCGCCCTCGCCGGAATGGGGAGCCATGCTTTCTGCGGGCCGTGACTATCTGCTGACAGGCGCGTGGTGGCTGACGCTATGTCCGGGTCTGGCAATTCTTATTGTTGCCCTAGCGGCCACTGGATTAGGCCGCTCAATACAGGCACGGACGCGTACGGCGGGAGGCGCAGCATGAAACCAGCATTGGAGGTGCGTGGCCTCGAAGTACGTTTCGGCGCACACCGGGTGATCCACGACGGCAACTTGACCGTGTATCCGGGTGAGGTGGTGGGCCTCGTGGGCTCCAGTGGCGCCGGTAAGTCCGTCACCGCCCGCACGCTTCTGGGGTTGACGGGCGAGGGTGCGCGGGTGCGTGCCGAGCATCTGATCTATCGGTGGGACGACGGCGAGGCCGACATGGCAGCTGCCTCGGATAGGAGGTGGCGTGCGGTCCGCGGGCGTCGGGTCGGCATGATTATGCAGGATGCGCTGGTGGGCCTGGACCCGCTGCGCACCATCGGCGCCGAGATTAGTGAGGCGTTGGGGGCCGCATACCGTGGTGATCGCCGGAAGCGCGCGGTCGAGCTGTTAGAAACGGCGGGCCTACCGGGCGGGGTGACGTTTCTGGATCGCAGGGCCGACGAGATGTCCGGTGGGCAGCGCCAGCGCGCTCTCGTGGCCGCTGCGGTTGCCCAGGATCCGCCTGTCATCATTGCCGATGAACCGACGGCATCTCTGGACCCTGTCACGCGGGATGCAGAATTGGATCTGCTTACTGGACTCGCTGAGCGGGGCCGCGCGATCCTGCTCATTTCACATGATCTCGAGGGTGTTTCCCGGGTGGCGCACCGCGTCTATGAGCTGAAAGATGGCACCATTGCGGCGCCGGTGGAGGACGTGCGCGCTACGCACCTGGGCCGTCAGCTCGCCGCTTTTCTCGCGGAAACCCCTGTACGTGAGCGGGGGAGCGTGGTGGAGAACGACGTCGTTCTGCGTGCCCAGCACGTCACCCGCACATTCAATGGGCGCCGTGGCGAGGTACGGGCCGTGGATGACGCGAGCTTTAAGCTCCGGCGCGGCGAAACCCTCGGCCTGGTGGGGGAGTCCGGATCGGGGAAATCTACCCTGGCGCGGATCGTGCTCGGGTTGCTCAGCCCGAATGCGGGCAGCGTGGAGTTCTTGGGCACACCGTGGGTGCCCGGCCGGGAACGGGTCCGTCGTGATCGCCGCGGACGCATGGGCTATATTCCGCAGGATGCGCTCACCAGTTTTGACCCCCGCCGCACGTGTGGGGAGATCCTGGCGGACGCCCTGAGTGGCGGGCGTGTGCGCCGCCCCGGGGCCCTCGGCAGCGAGATCGCGGCGTCGCTGGACGAAGTAAACCTGCCGGCCTCTGTGGCAGACCGGCGGCCTATCTACCTGTCGGGTGGGCAGCGCCAGCGCCTCGCTATCGCGCGCGCTCTCGCCGCGCGGCCGGACGTGCTGGTGTGCGACGAGGCGGTGTCCGCCCTGGACCCCGGCACGCGGACCCAGGTGCTGGGCGTGCTGGAGCGGGTGCAGCAGGCCCGCGGACTGGCGATGCTGTTCATCTCGCATGATCCGCAGGTGACCGCCCGCATGGCGGACCGGATAGTACGGATGGATCGGGGAGTGCTGACGGAGGCGAAGTAGGAAGGCTGGTGCGCCAACGAGCCCGGCGCGGCCCTAGCAGGCCCCTGCCGCCAGCTGAGGCACCTGGGTTCGTGCCCAACCAGCCCGGCGCCACTGAGTTGACGGATTTCTCTTGAGTTGACGGCCAGTGCCCGCTTTGGGGGCCAATCGGGGCTCGGAACCGGGCATTTTCCATCAACTGAAGAGTTTTCATACCGTTCAGCGGCACCGGCTTCGCTTTGACCTGCTCACGGCCTACCTGCCCGCGAGCGGCGGGTACCTTTTGGGTACCTAACGGTCACCCACCAGGCAGAGAGTCAACGTTGCCCATCTGTTGCCCGCGCGGCCCCGCCCGACGGGCAGAATTTCTCAAGGTCAGGGCGCAACCAGGCTGACAAACCAGGAGAGGGCCAGGAGAGGGCAAGGGATTCAGCCCGACCGTCTCCACACCCCGCGAACGGACAACGGTTAGGTTCACGGAGCCATTTTGCCGCTCAGATCTGCTTTCGTGGGTACCTTTTGGGTACCTAATTCCCCGGTCATAAGAAAACCCGCGGGCTACCTTTCGTTGGTATCCCGCGGGTTTCTTCTTCAGTCGGGCTAGCGGGATTTGAACCCACGACCCCTTGACCCCCAGTCAAGTGCGCTACCAAACTGCGCCATAGCCCGTGCGACCGACCAGTCGAGAATAGCGCACCCGAGCCGAAATTCCCAGTCCGCCCTCCATGTGTAATCATTCACGAGGAGATACGTGGCACACGAAACTGGCTGCGCCTGGCGTCGCACTGTGGCACCGTTATAACATTGTTACGATCGCTGAAGATGGAGGGGAAATGTCCGAGCAGTTTGACCCGCACAACGGTGCCGAGTCCCCTACTTCTACCAGCACGTTCCAGGCTATTGGCTCCCGGGTGGAGCAGCCAAACGCGCCGCGTACGCTCTCGCCAGATGAGGTGAGCGCACTACAGGGTCTCCCGAAGGGGTCTGCACTTCTGTTCGCGCTTTCTGGCCCGAACGAGGGGGCGCGGTTCCTTCTTAACTCGGAAATCACAAACGTGGGTCGTAGCCCGCGCGCCGATATTTTTCTGGACGACGTCACGGTGTCCCGCAAGCATGCACGCTTTATTCGCATGGAGGGTCACTTCTCGATCCGGGATTCGGGTTCCCTTAACGGCACCTATGTAAATCGGAACCGGGTGGACGGCGCGGATCTACACGACAGCGATGAAATCCAGATCGGCAAGTTCCGCCTCACCTTCTATTCTTCTCGGGCGGTTTAAGTGAACGCCGCGACAGCGGCCCAGCGGGAGTGCCGGGGGGAGTGGCCCCAGTCGGCCTCGCACACGCCAACCTTCCGCATCGGTGAGGTGCGGCAGATGCTCAGTAGCGAGTTCCCCCTGGTGTCAATTTCTCAAATTCGCCACTATGAGTCCAAGGGGCTGGTGCATCCGCATCGGTCCTCTGCTAATCAACGTGTATTCTCCACGGCGGATGTGGAGCGCCTCCGCTTTGTTATGCGGGAGCAGCGGGACCGTTTTCTCCCCCTCGATCAGATAGGCGAGATGTTGCGTCAATTGGACGCGGGCGAAGTAGCGGAGAATGGCCGGCCCGAGCGTATGCGGATGGTGGGCGAGCAGGATAACAATGTGCGCCCGCAGCCGAATATGCGATTGCGTATCGCAGACGTGGCGGAAACCACCGGCGCAGCCGTGGCGGACATTGAGGACATGATCACAGCGGGCATCCTGCAGACCGATGCGCGCGGCGGGCTGTCAAGCCATGCCCCCGAGATCATTCGCTACGTACTCATGCTGGTAGCCGAGGGCTACGACCTGCGTCAGGTGCGCCAAATCCGTACGTCCGCCCACGCGCACGCCGTCATGATGGCCAATCAGCGTGCCTCCCGGCCACATCCGCAAACGCCGGGTGCCGGTGAGCGGGCTATTCAGGCCGCGACGGCCGATACCGCTGCTGTATCTCACCTGTATCAGGCGCTGCTCTCCGAAAGCGTGGAAGTGGAGATGCGGTAAGCACGGGCGCCCCATAACTTCTTTGCCTCGCCCGCGCAACCACCCGTCCCGACACGCCGGTCACTACGGCGATCCGCGCGCCGCGTTAAAGTAAGTGCATTGATCCACGCGTGAACGGAGTAACTATGAGCGATGCTGAGGCCGTCTACCAGCCCACGCTATTCGGAGACCCTCGCTCACATTTTGAAGAGGGCATCGGTTACCGCGGCCCAGTGGCCTGCCGGGCGGCCGGCATCACTTACCGCCAGCTGGACTATTGGGACCGCACGGGTCTGGTTTCTCCGTCCATTCAGTCCGCTTCTGGATCTGGCACGCAGCGGCTTTACTCCTTCCGCGACATCCTGGTTCTCAAGGTGGTTAAGCGCCTCCTGGACACCGGCGTGTCCCTGCAACAGATTCGCGTGGCGGTGGCACAGCTGGCAGAATTTGGTGTGGATGATCTGGCGCGTATCACGCTCATGTCCGACGGCGCTTCGGTATACGAATGCACGTCCGACGACGAAGTAATTGACCTGGTGCGTGGCGGTCAGGGCGTGTTTGGCATCGCTGTAGGACGCGTATGGCAGGAAGTGGAAGGTTCCCTTTCCACGCTGCCCAGTGACCACGTGGAAAGCGCTGCGGCCCCGATTGACGAGCTGGCGGTACGGCGCGCGGCAAAGAAACGTCAGGCGTAGCCTTAAATAAGAAATGGCCCGCGATATACGCGGGCCATTTAGCCACATACTATTCAAGCCACTTGGCTTCCCAGGCCGCAGCCACAGGATCCGCCGCTCGTACCTGCTGATCGAAGCGATCATTAGCAATCCGCACCACCTGCGTGAGAGATTCGGCTTGCTCAGCCACGGGCGAGTTCTCCAGGCGGGCCACACCGCGCGCGATGATGCTGGCGGGAGTGTCTGTGGGGGAGAGGTAGGCAACGTAGGGCGTCCCGAACTTCTCCTGGAAGTGCTGCTCGAGATCATCGAGCTGGCGCAGTTCAATGTCCGTAGCCGTTCCGATGGCCACCGCACCGATATCCTGCGAGATTCGCGCCGCCTCATCTTCGTCCGCGGACACCAGTTGCGCCATACCCGGATAGGCGCGCACCAGGTCCCGCTGCTCCTCGCTACTGGCGGTAAGGACGGCCTCCTGGAACGCACCACGTAGGTCAGCGACGTCGGCGAAGGGACGGCGCTCCCACGCGCGCTCCACGGGCCAGGTAGCGCTATTGAACAGGTGGGAGAATGTCGAGACAAAGGTGGGCTTGTCCATCGCATTGATTTCCTCGATGGTGAGGCCTTCACCGCGCTGGCTGCGTACCACATCCTGCTTTGGCTTACCGACGTGGAAGAAGAGCAAATTGAGGAGAATTGCCACCGTGGCACCCATCACCATTCCCGAGGAGAAGAACACCTGAGCCCAGTGCGGAAAAGCCTGCGCAATCTCCGGCTTGAACGTCACCAGCATCGCCAGTGCAAGGGAGGTGGTGACAATGACGGCATTGCGGTTATCCCGTAGATCGGACTTGGCGATGGTCTGGAGGCCCACCCACGCCACATTGGCGAACAGCGCCAGGGAGGCGCCACCCAGCACAGGCGAGGGAATCGTGGCTACCACCGCGCCGGCCTTAGGTATCACGCCGAGGATGATCATAATGACGGCAGCACCGGAGGCTACCCAGCGGGATTTCACGCGGGTGATACGTACCAGGCCAACATTCTGGGCGAAGAAAGTGTATGGGAAAGAGTTGAGGATACCGCCTAGGAGGGTGGATACGCCGTCGGCTCGGATGGCGGCCGCCACCGTGTTACCCGTGATGCGCTTGCCGACGATTTCTCCTACGGCAAACGTGTCACCGGTGGTTTCCACCATGGTGATGCACATGACAATAATCATGGATAGGCAGGCAGTGGCGGAAAATGCGGGAAGCCCGAAATAGAACGGGGTGGTCACGCCCAGCGAGGCGGAGCTTCCGATCGCGGTCACCTTGTCCGGATCAAGATCGCCCAGTATCCAGGCCACGCCGGTACCTAGCAGCAGTCCGATGAGTACGGCAATGGTACCGAGAAATCCCTTGAAGAAGCGCTGGGCCAGCACGATGACCAGCAGCGTGCCGAACCCGTAGGCGAGCGTGCGCAGCGGCGGTGTACCCTCCGCGTATCCCACAAAATCATTGGCAGATACGGCCAGCAGTGAGGTACCCATGACGAGCAGTACCGTTCCGGTCACCACCGGCGGGAAGAAGCGCAGTAGCTTGACGAAGTAGGGTGCCACAAGGAATGTGAAAAGGCCGGCAATAATGATTGCGCCGTAGATGAGCGGAAGGCCGGCCTCACCGCCTTTACCTTCCGTAGCGGCCAGGCCAATCGCGATAATTGGTGTCACGGCAGTGGTGGTAACGCCCTGAATGATTGGCAGGCGTGCACCGACCCACCGGGTCACGCCCACCGACTGAATAAGGGTGGCAAGCCCACAGGTAAACAGGTCCGCATTGATAAGATGGATAGTCGTTTCCTGCGAGAGGCCCAGCGAGGACGCGATGAGGATCGGCACAATGACGGCGCCGGCGTAGAAACTCAGCACGTGCTGCAGGGAAAGTACTGACAATTTGCCAAATGGAGGCACTTGGTCAACGGGATGGATTTTCGCCATGGGCCTATAATCCCAGTTTTTCTTCGACGACGCCGCAGCGGTCACGTCCCGGTCAACTTACGTTCACATTCTGAAACTAGAACGAGATGCAAACGTGGAAACAACCGAGCGGTCATGGCTGGCGATTGGCTCAAACCTTTCGGCCAATGTGCTCAAGGCGGGCGTAGCGAGAAGGAGGGCGCGGGGTAGTGCCGGCAGTGTCAAACGCTCCGCACTCCAGCTGTTTTGACATAATATACATTATCGGCGCGCTACGTCTGGGATACCGATGCCGGCCCCAGGTACTCCTTCGAACAAAGGTAGAATTCAAGGTACCGCGAGAGAAAGGAATGCAGCCATGCATCTACAAGATGTAGGTCCCGATCCGCAATCATTCAACGCGCACGAGGCCACGACAGAGAATACGAACTATCGCACCGTCGCCTGGACGGGCAAATATCTTCAGGTCACGCTCGTGAGCATTCCTGTGGGCGCATCGATTGGTCTGGAAGTTCACCCCGACACGGATCAGTTCCTGCGGCTGGAAGCCGGTCACGGTCAGGCCGTCATGGGAGACGCCAAGGATCACCTCACGTTCCAGCAGGACGTCGAGGCGGGTTGGGCCATTCTGGTTCCAGCCGGCCGCTGGCACGATGTGCGTAACACGGGCGATACACCTATGCAGGTGCTGTCGGTCTATGCGCCTTCGCACCACGCGCAGGGCATCATTCAGGAAACCGCTGAGGCGGCGGAAGCTGATGAAGCATCAGGCCGTGACGAAGCACCCAGCTGGACTGTGCAGCCGAAGTAGGTTGTCCGTGCGTACTGACGGCGTGGGGCAACCGACGTCGAATAGTGCGCACGTGACCAGGAGCATGCCCGGACGGGAATGAATCTCGCCCGGGCGCGTTACTATAAGAGTTCGTTTCGAAAGGATGGCAATGGCAGAACGTTCGCTTCGTGGCATGAGGCTTGGCTCCAACTCACTCGAATCTGCGGACCACGTGAAGTTCGTGGAACGCAAGCAGGCGGAATACCTGTGCCCCAACGGCCACCAATTCGCGGTCACACTTGCAGCGGACGCAGATCTTCCGGCCACCTGGATGTGCAAGTGCGGCGCTAAGGCCGAGCTTCAGCATGATAAGGCGGACATCGAGGAGAAGAAAAAGAAAAAGCAGCAGCGTACGCACTGGGACATGCTTCGCGAACGCCGTGAGATTGATGAGCTACAGGTGCTGCTTGAAGAGCGCCTTGATTTGCTTCATCAGGGCAAGCTGCGTCTCCACGATATTCACTAGTTCCGTCGGGTCCACGGTACTGACACCGTCCGTAGACATCCTCCACGTTGCTCGTGGGCCTCTCCCCTGCCCGGGGTTAGGTCCACGAGTTTCTTTTTAACCAGATCGAGTCTCCGTGCTCATTTGTCGATTTTATTGGCCACGACTTAATAACGGCACGTCTCCGGAAAGGGCGTGAAAGCGCTATCTGTACCCTTAGGCCGCAGATGTGTCCGACGATTCCTCCGGCAAGTAGGGCCCGAACGAATCACGAGCTTCAATTCTGTTACCCATGAGGACCGCGGCACCCCCGCCGAAAATAGGCCGGGCGAGCGTCTCCCCTAGCGCTTGAGCAGGCCCAGATAGCGGCGCACACCCATCTTGGTGGTGCGCCGCAGGGATTCGCTAAACACGGCACCGGACAGTTTCGATTCACCGGCGAGGCGCTCCGTAAACGTAATCGGTACTTCAACCGCGGTTCCACCATGGGATACCACGTGCGCCGTCATGTCCGTTTGGAAGAAATAACCGCTCGCCTCGACGTCGAGCCCTATGCGCGCCAGCGTATCCAGCCGGTACACCCGGAAGCCTGCCGTCGCATCCGCCACCGGCAGGCCCAGCATTACTTTGATATAGAGATTCCCCGCGCGGGAGAGCAACTCGCGCGCTTTCGACCAGCCGCGGATACGCCCGCCACGCGTGTAGCGCGAACCAATCACGAGATCTGGATGATCGGGCTCGTCGGCACGAGCAAGCAGCCGGTGCAGCTCCTCAGGATGATGGGAACCATCCGCGTCCATTTCCACGACATGCGTATAGCCGTGTTCCTCGGCCCAGGCAAAAGCCGCGAGATAGGCCTTACCCAGTCCTCCCTTACCGGCGCGGTGCATCACGTGAATGGCGGGATCCGCCGCTGCCAGCTTCTCCGCGAGTTCACCCGTACCATCCGGCGAAGCATCATCCACAACCAGGATGTCCGCAGTGACAGCGCGGCGAGTCCGCGCCACGATGCCCGGCAGGTTCTGCGCCTCGTTATAGGTGGGGATGGCAACAACGGCCTTCATGGCTGCTCCTTTACGCCCGATGCCGGCGCCCGCCACGGCCAATCTGATGCCCCGCGGTATGCCGGCTAATTAGTCCGCTTAATCCTATCGCCGCCACGCCCGCGCCCAGGCCATACGTGATCCAGCGCAGCGCCTCCCCAAAGCGAGTAGCAAAGGTAAGCGTGGTTGAAAGGCGAATCCGGGCGACCTCAGCCGCCTCTGTCCACGGCTTCGTCTCGTTAGTCACCATCCCGTTCGGTGCCGCCACACCGGACACACCCACGGTGGAAACCTGCACGGCGAACCGCCCACTCTCCATGGCACGGAATTGCGTCATTTGCATCTGCTGAGCAGATTCGGCCGTGGATCCAAAGGAGGCGTTATTGGTGGGCACCACAATGAACTGTGCACCCGCGCGCACGGCCTCCCCCACGATTCCGTCGTAGGCCACCTCGAAGCAGATAGGTGTGGCCACCTGGACGGTGCCAGATTTGAGCGGCACATCAAGGTAGGCGGGCTTGTTACCGGCGAGCATGTCCACGGAAATCATATTCACCGCCCCGGTGATCTTTGCGGCGAATTCCCGCCCCGGCACGTACTCGCCGTACGGTACCGGGTGCTGCTTCGCGTAGAGCCCCGTCATGCCCTGCCCCGGCATCCACACCACATACTGGTTGTACCGCGTGCGCGCCTGGTATTCCTGCGTGCCCAGCAGAATGGGCACCCCCGCCTTCTGCGAGGCCGCGTCAATAAGTGCGCGTGCGTTCGCGTCCTGGCGCGGGTCCATGTCCGACGCCGATTCGGGCCACAGTAGTAGATCGGCACCTTGGATACGTTCGGAGGCGGCCCGCAGCCCGTCCGTGACGGCGATGGCCTGACTGAGACCACCGGCCCCCTGACCACCGCGAGGCACGATTCCCTGGGCGAACCCAACCTTCAACGTCTGCCCGGTGGCCGCGGCGGTGGGAAGGAAACCAATTCCAATGGTGAGAAGGGCGGCGCCCGCAACACTCCACCACCGTGTTAGTCCGCGCCGCCTCACGCCGGCCGCCACCAGGATGCCAACAAAGGCCACGGCCGCGCTCACCAGCATCGTGGACCCATAGGGCGCCAGCCTGCCCAGCGGTCCGCCTACTTGAGAGAAGGCGAGGGTACCCCAGGGGAAACCGCCCAGGGGCTGCTCGGAGCGCAGCAGTTCCAATGCGGCCCACAGCGCGGCACCGCCGGCCGCCACCGTCCAGGGGCTTCGCCAGCGCCGCGATAATCCACGCAGCAGCCAGGCAAACAGTCCCACCGCTAGCGCCTCAAATCCGGCGAGGAGTACCCGCGCCCAGAGCAGGCCGGACGCCTCCTGCACGAAGTCCCACTGCAGTCCAAAAAAGACGACACCGCACAGCCACCCGCCCAGGAAAGCCCGCCCGGCCCCACCCCGCAACGCGGCGAGCACGAGGAATGTGATGCCTACGGGCGCGGTCCACCACCAGCCCACGGGTGGGAACGCGGCCCAGAGTGCCACCCCGCCGAGGAGCGCCGACAGGAATGCCCACGGCATTAGAACAGCTCCGAACGGCGCACACCATCCCGGGCTTTCGCCGCCACATCAGCAATCCAGGTGCCCTCCGTGGCCGCACGTACCTGTCCCAGCAGGTCCACCAGCCTGCGCGCCGCATTAATAAAATCGCCAGCTGACAGGCGAGAGGCCTCAATGCACTGGCCAAGTGTCCACCCGCTCACCCAGCCGGCGAACACATCCGCGCATCCGGGTGTCAAATCCGGGGTGCGTTCAATCCCCTCCTCTGCTTCAACGGCCTGCAATTCGGTGGCTATCTTCCGCGTGCGCTGGGTCAGGCGGAAGAGCTCGCGGGAACGCGGATACATGGAGCCCAATCGATCGTCGGACAGGAACAGTGACATCCAGCCGGCGAACACATCCGCCTCAATCTCCTCTTCACCCACGGTGGAAAGCGCTTCATAGAGAAGTAGGTCGGCATCCGCGTGCAGTTCGCGCAGCACGCCAGCCCCGCGCCCGCCGGTCAGTGTGCCGTCACTACCGTCTAGGAGGAGCCCGCGCCGCTCGAGCACGCGTGCGGTGGCGTCGAATTCGCGTCCAACCGAATCGGCGTACGAATCGGCCGCCCGGGCTAATTCGGCGGCGCGGTGATCAAGGGACACCAGTCCCTCCGCCACGCGCAAATGCTCGGCGAGGTCCGGACACGCATGAACGGGGTGGGCGAGCACAGCGGCGTCGTCCGGTTCCGCAAACCGGGACCACGGTGCCAACAAATCCTCGTCAAGCCCCAGGTCCACGCGCTCCTCCACGGCGTCGGTAATCTCCTCAGCCACGCTCTCACGCACATCCGGCCGTTTCACTGGCAGCCCGGTGGGTAGCGAAACACTCGCCACCCCGCGCATCTCCGAGGAAAGATCCGCAAGCTCCAACCACAACACCTCACCCAGCCACGTAAGTACGCGCAGTCGTTTCCTGTGCACGGACAGCACTAGCCCGTACTCGAGCTCTCCGCCCACCCCGTAGGCGTACACCTGGCCGGTGCGCGCGGTGGCAAAGCTCTCCTCGATGCGCGCCCGGTATGCCCGCTTCGCGGCCTTTCTCGCCGCCTTCCGGGCGTGGCCCGCCTTCTCCCGTAGCCGCACGTACTCGACCAGGTTTCCGCGCTCGCAGTGGAGATGTCTCTCCTCACCCGCAATCTTGCGACGCACTCGCTCCAGGCGCGCATTCACGGTGCCAATCTCCGCGTTGCGCTGGAACTGTGCGAAACTGCGTGCCATGAGGGCCCGCGCCTCCGCGTAGCCCCGGTCCAGCACCAGGTTTGTCACCGTGTTGTAAGAGGGACGGAACACGGAATGGAGCGGATCCACCCGCCCGCTGCCAATATCCGCCAGATGCTCGGGGTCCAATTCTGGCCCGCCCAGAATCACCGCGTTACCCACCGGGTCCTTACCGCGCCGCCCGGCACGCCCAATGAGCTGCGTATACTCCGTGGCCGAAAGATTCACAAATCCGGCGCCGTCCCACCGCGTCAAGTCCTCGAGCACCACCGTGCGCACCGGCATGTCAATCCCCAGCGCCAGCGTGCCCGTGGCATACACGATCTTCACCAGTCCTCGCGCCGTCAGCCGTTCGATGAGCTCTTTCACGGCCGGAAACACGCCGGCATGGTGGGCACCAAAACCGCGTTCTAGCGCGCGGGCGGCCCGGTCAAAGCCAATAGCGTGCCTATCTCCGGCGGTGAGTTGCTCGCGCACGCGCGCCACCTCCGCCCGGATCTCCTGTTGTTCAGCAGCATCGGTGAGCACGACGTCGTGGCGAAGCAGTGAATCAACCGCGCGGTCGCAGCCCTTCCGGGAGAAAATAAACTCAATGGCGGGGAGCATGTCCTCCCTACCCAGCACACGTAGCACCCGGCGGCGATCCCGCTCCCCCACGCGCGCCGCACGGTGGCGCTGCTCGGCCCGTTCCTGCTCGCGTTTCACCCCCGCAACAAGTGCGCGGCTGGGCCTCTCAGCGTCGGCGTCGTACACCGGCACCAGGTGCTTGCCAAAAAGTGCACATTGCCGCAGTGGTACCGGACGCACACTCGAGGTGACCAGCGCCGTATCTCCACGCACGGACCGCATCCATGCCACCAGTTCACCCGTGTTCGCGATGGTGGCGGAAAGTGAGATGAGCCGCACGTGTTCGGGCAGGGAAAGGATAACCTCCTCCCACACCGGCCCGCGGTCCGGATCCGCCAGGTAGTGCACCTCGTCCAGTACCGCGTACCCGGTATCGGCAAGGTCCGAAGCCCCCTGGAAGAGCATGTTGCGGAGTACCTCGGTGGTGACCACCAGGATGGGGGCCTCTCGATTAACGGTGAAATCTCCCGTCAGTAGTCCGACGGCGTCCTCCCCCAGTTCCTCGGTCAGATCCGCGTACTTTTGGTTCGAGAGCGCTTTAATCGGCGCGGTGTAGATGCACCGCTTCCCGGTGGCGAGGGCGAGTTCCACCGCGTAGCGCGCCACCACGGTTTTTCCCGCCCCGGTAGGAGCGGATACGAGCACGTCACGGCCGGCCTCCAGCTCGCGGCACGCCTCCACCTGGAACTCGTCTAGCGTGATGCCGTGAGCGGCAAAGCCCTCTACATAATTATCCAGGATGTAGCTCATGCGCTCTCCTCCGTGTGCGTCGTGGGAAGGGCGGTGGTGGTATTCACTGCGGCGCCGCCCTGCGGTACCGCGACCATGTCCGCTGCGTTCGCGGGTGCCGCGGTCTCTGCTAATTCTCTGAAAATCTGTGCCATGCGAGCCGCAACGGAAGCCGGCTTAATCGATACCAGTGCCCCACCCACCTGTGCTAGCAGGGAGGCGAGCCATGTCTCCGAGCGCGCCCGCAGCACGATCTCAATATTCTCGCCCCGCGTGATGGCTGAGACGGGCACGGATTCCGCCAGCCACCGCGCCGCCTGCGTCACCGTGATCGTGACACGCTCGCCACCGGGTTGCCAGGCCGTTTCCTGTGCGGCTGCTCGACGTGCGGTCTCAAGCGTGGAGGCCGATGCAGCGTCACCGGTTCGTACGTCCGCCATGCGATCCAGCCTGTAGTGGTGGAGTTCGTCGGAATCAAAGGCGCGCAGCAGCGGTTCTCCGCCCGGTGTCACATCAACTGGAAGGGTTTTCACCCGCTTCCCCTCGGGGTGAGCAGGTGAAAAGTAGCTGAATTCCAGGTAGCAAGTGTGCTCCAGCGCCGTGGCGATTGCCGCCGTAGTGGACGGTGCAGCGACCGGCACGGGTGGGGCCCACAGCACGCTATCGAATCCGGCCTGCGCCAGGCCATCACTAACCGCGCTACGGGTGGACGCCAGCGCCGCCAATTCCGGCCCCGGCGATGTCACTTCTGCCACCGAATCAAGCACGGCTAGCACCGCCATGGCCTCATCCAACGTCAGTGCAAGGGGGCGGGCCTGTCCAGATACGAAACTGACCGAGGAAAGAGCCGATGCGCGCTCCTCCCCCGGTTCCTCCTGGCCGGGTGGGAGCGGTAGGTCCAGGGTAAACGGGATGCGGCCATCCCACATTTCCGCCGTGTTCGCCTCCCACAGTGCCGCAAGTATGCGCCGCCAATCGGTGCCGAAGTGCGCCGCCAATCCGCCCAGAGTGGCCGTACCTCCCACTCGGTCCAGATACACGAGGATGGCGTTAATCTCCACGGCTCGCTGCACGCGGATCATGCCGAGGCCTCCGCTGCGCGTGCCACCTGAGCCGTACGCTGGTGCCACTCCGCCAAAGCATCGGCATCACCGACCAGCCGAACAGAGCCTCGATACATGGTGAGATCCTCCCAGAGCCGGCCCCACGTGGGATAGCTGAGGCGGATCGTGTCCCATCCAGCCGGTACTTCCGCGGCAACGTCCGCCGGAACCGCCTGGGCCTCGTTTTCAGCTACGGCGCCCACTACCCGCCTCACCACAATCGTTCTGCCGCGCTCGCGGAGCGGGGCAGCGCCGCCGGGCCGGATGGCAAGAATCACGGTGGGTGCGTGGAAGACAGCCGTGTTTACCGCGTGCCGCGGCTGGGTGGCCGCCCCACCCACGCGAACGCTCTCCGCATCAATACGATCGACCTTGAACGTGCGGGTAACCCAGCTGTCCGTGTGGGCCACGCCGGACACGTAAAATGCGTTCTCAAACACGGAAATCTGCCATGGCTCCACCAGGTAATTCTTCGTTTCCGTGATGGTACGCCGGTACCGGAAACGTACCTGCCGTCCCTGTTGAATCGCCCGCGCCAGTACCGCGGCGGCGGGTCCGGTGGGAATGGTCGCACGCACGGCCGTCATCCGTGCGGGGAGGGGCGGAGAAGCAGCCAGTAGCTTTTCAATACCGTTATTGGCACTGCCCAGGTGCGGTGTGCCGGGCGCAGCTCCCGCCATGACGCTCCGTAGGATACCCACCCCAAGCGAACCGACCGCGGCAATAACGGGCGCGTTCTCACGAAGCACATACACGTAGTTGCCATTCCGCGATTCCACCTCAATGGGATAGCCGGCCTCGCGCAGTTCCGCCAGATCCCGCTCAAAGCGGCGCGTGAATGCACCGCGAGTGGGTGCGGCGGCGTAGGCGGGCAGCGTGGCGGCATCTCGAACCGTGAGCCCGCCCCCGCTACGGATCGCCTCAAGAAGCGCGATCTGGCGGCTTCCCCGCCCGATGTCCTGTACCACGTGCCCTACCCTACCGCCCGGCACACTAGGCTGACCGCATGATGATTTGGCGGAACGGACGCGTGGTGGACGTGGTGCGCGAATGGCACGGTGCGCAGGAACTGACCGTGACGGTATCCGAGGGCACGGCGCGCGCGATCAACTACCCGCCCCTCACGGGCCATGCGGAGGTGGGTGACCGCGTGCTGTTGACAGCGTCGGCGGTGGCAAAGAACTTGGGAACCGGCGGTTATCTCTTCGTCGCCGCCCTCCCCGATCGGCTCCCGCCGGATCCGGCACCCGCGCCCGGCCACGTGGTGAAGGCGCGTTACACTCCGCTGCAGTATCTCACGTTGGGAACGGATGAACAGGAATCGACCGCGCATGACCTGCTCGCCGGCGCGGATTCCATTGACGGCATGCCCGTGGTGGTAGCGGACCTGCACTCCGCGTTGCCCGCCGTGGTGGCTGTACTTCGGTCTCGACTACCGGAGGTGCGTATCGCCTACATCATGGACGACGGCGGTGCCCTGCCCGCCTGGTTTTCGCGCACGGCAGCCGCGCTCACTGAGCGCGGGGACATACTCGGAACCATTACGGCGGGACAGGCCTTTGGCGGCGAATTGGAGACGGTTAACGTGCACAGTGCGCTCCTCGCCGCCCGGCTGGTGTGGCACGCCGATGTGGCCATTGTGTCCCAGGGCCCGGGCAACCTTGGAACGGATACCCGGTGGGGATTCTCGGGCGTACGCACCGGTGAATACGTCAACGCGGCAAACGCGCTGGGTGGGCGGGCCGTGGCGCTGCTGCGCATGTCTAGTGCGGACGCACGCGAACGGCACCGGGGCATTTCTCACCACACGCTCACGGCCCTTACGCGCGTGGCCCTCACGCCCGCGCTGTGCCCGGTTCCCGTGCTGGGCCAGGATGCCTTATCCGCCGGGATTCCCGCGGATATTCGGGCGCGCATGGCCGGGCACGTCCAGCGATTGGCCGCCACCCCGCACCTCACCGTGCGAGAGGTGCCCGCCAGCGCCCTTGTGGGCCCGCTACAGCATTCGCCGGTCAAACTGAGCACCATGGGCCGCGGGCTCAGCGCCGATCCACTCGCGTTTCTCGCCGCTGGTGCAGCCGGGTTCGCGGCCGCCGAACTGCTTGGCTAGCCGCTGTTGCCGAGCTCGCGGCGCGTCCACGCTTCTACTTCGTGAGATCAACGAATGCGTCCTGGGCCGCTACCGGCTTCTCGAGGAATTCCCCTTCAAGGAATGAAGCCTGCTGTGCCCACGTGTCCGCATTCTGCGCACCCAACTGATCCGCGTTTCCATACAGTCTGAGCGTGGCATCCAGCACGGCCCGCGCCTGCGCCGCATTGTCCGCCTCCGCGAGCGAGGGGACGTAGCGCTGCGTGATTTTAACGGTTTCCTCCGGATGGGACGTCATAAATTCGACAGCGTGACGCAGGGCGCGTAGCACCGCCGCATAGGTGTCACGGTGCGTCTTCACGTTAGGCTCCAGCGAGCCGAGCCCCGCACCAACCAGCGGTACACCGCCCTGAACCAACTCGATGGTACGCACGGGAGTGCCGGCACGCTCGATGGATACGGCGTCGGAATTAATGAAACCGACGACGGCGTCCACCTTCTTAGTAGTCAGCGCCGCTTGCTGGGTATAACCGATGGTCTGTACGTTCACCTTGTCGTTAAGCCCCGCCTCTGTGAGGGCGGCCTTCAGTGCGTAGTAGGTTTCGCCGTATGTGCCCGGCACGCCCACCGTTTTTCCGGCTAGGTCCGCCACCGAAATGATCGAAGAGTCCTTGGGGACGATGAGACTCACCGGATACGTCTGGTACAGGGTGCCCCAATCCACCACGTTAATATTCTGGGAACGTCCCACCATCATTTCGTCGCCGCCGGCAACTACCACACCCTCTTCGCCCGAACCCAGCGCGCCCAACAGCGACTCCTGGGCGCCGTGGTGACGCAGCGTCACGTTCAGGCCCTCGTCGGCGAAGTAGCCCTTCTGCTCCGCCACGTAGAACGGAGAAAACTGAATATCGGGAACGTAGGTAAGCCCAATCGTCAGCGGGGTGCCATCGCTCGCTGAGGCGGACGACGCCGTCCCGTTCTCCCCCGAGCATCCCGCAAGTACCAGTAACAAGCCGGCAATCCCGGCCACCAATCTACGCAACATCGACCCCAACCTTTCGCGATATCGAGCGCTCTACCATCAGGGCGAGCGCATAGATTATGGCCGCCAGCACGGCCATAAGAATGATGACGGCGAACATGCCCGTCACGTCCGCGCCTCCCTGCGCGGTGGTGAGTTGCATGCCCAGGCCGCTGCCCCCGATCACCATTTCGCCCACAACGGCGCCCGTAATCGAGAGCGTAAAACCGGTGCGCAGGCCTGCGAGGACGTGGGGTGCGGCCAGCGGAATTTCCATGGAACGCGCCATCCGCCATCCGGAGGCGCCATCCAGCCGTGCCGCACCGAGCACGTCGTGGTCAATTCCGCGCACACCCACGGAGGTGGAGACAATAACCGGGAAAATAACCATGATGGCGCAGAGCACAGTAATCGGAGCGAAACCGTAGCCGATCCATATCACCAGGAGCGGGGCTACGGCCACAGCCGGAACCGCCTGGGAGACCGCCACATAGGGCTCCACAAGGCGAGAAAAGAGGGGGGATTTTGCCAGCCCGTAACCCACCGGAATACCGACGACGGCGGCAATCACGCAACCCGCCGCCGCCTCACCCAGCGTGGTGAGCATGGCCGGGAGCATGTAACCGGCAGAAAAACTGGTGCCAATGCGGCGCACAACATCAACCGGATTAGGCACTATACCGGCCGCAATGGTGCCGCTGGCGGTCAGCGCCCACCACAGCAGAATGAGGGCCACACCCAAGAAAAATGCCGGTGCCCAACGCCGCAACTTCATTCAACCTCTCCCCGCACCGGGGAACGAGGGAGCGGCACGCCGAATGCGAGCCTAAGTGCGCCTCCCATCCGGACTTTAACCGTCGGTTCGGGAATTCCACCCGATCCACCGCTTACACGGGTCGCGGACTATACCGCCGGCTCAGAGTTTCACTGACCCCGGAGCACTGAGGCCATACTAGTGCGCCGAATGCTCCGTGGCGAGGCTTCGTAGCGCCCCGATCTCCGCGGCCGCATCCGCCGCCTTGAAAACCGCCGAACCGGCCACAAAATTATTCGCGCCGGCCTCCGCCGCACTCGCAATGGTGGCCTGGGAAATACCGCCATCCACCTGAATCCAGGTTTCCAGCCCAGCCGCCTCAATAAGCTTCCGTGTGCGACGAATCTTGGGAAGCATTGAGGAGAGGAACTTCTGTCCCCCAAAGCCAGGCTCAACCGTCATCACGAGGATCTGATCAAATTCGCCCAGAATATCTGCGTATGCGGTGATATCCGTGGCCGGACGCAGACCCAGGCCCACGCGCACGCCCTTCGCGTGTAGTTCGCGCGCCAGACGGATCGGGGCCTTCGCGGCCTCCACGTGGAAGGTAACCGATGCCGCGCCGGCCTCCGCATAGGAAGGCGCCCACGTGTCAGGATCCTCAATCATGAGATGCGCATCAAGTGGGCTTGCCGCATACTTTGCGGCCGCTTCAAACACGGGCATGCCCAGCGCAAGATTTGGCACAAAGTGGTTGTCCATAATGTCCACATGGACCCAGTCCGCGTCCTTAATTTTGTCCAGTTCGGCAGCGAAATGGCCGAAATCGCAATTAAGGACGGAGGGGGAGATAAGAATACTCATGCGGTAAGCCTATCGCCCGCGCTTCGCTCACCGTGCGCCAAGCAGACTTTCAGTTCCACACCGATCTATGCGGCGTCATCCACCCGCGGAGTGGTATGCGGCGTTCGCCCACGCTAGGCGGCTTTGAGTATGCGCGCAATGAACATGGCGTCGCTACCGTCCGTATCCGGCCAGAGCTGGACCGTCTTATCCCAACCGCCCACGGGATGAAGCGTTATTGCATCCGCTTCCGCGCGCGCATCCCCCAGGCTTGCGCCGGGGGTTCGCTCGAGAAATGCTGAGATGACGTCCCGCGTCTCCTCCAGTGTTGGTGTGCACGTGGTGTAGTAGAGCAGGCCACCCGGACGCACGGCGCGATAGGCGGAATCAAGCAACTCCCCCTGCAGTGCCGCAAGCTCCGCGAGATCCGCCGGGTCCTTGCGCCACCGTGCTTCCGGGCGACGCCGGAGCGCCCCCAGCCCGGAACACGGCGCATCCACTAGCACACGGTCATAGGCATTTGGTTCCTCGGCACCGATCTCGCGGCCGTCTCCCTCGCGGAAAGCCACATTGTCCGTCCACGGCGCCACGGCATCCTCCACCAGGTCCAAGCGATGTGGCTGCGGTTCATTGGCGAATACGGTGGCACCGCGCTGAGCGGCAACGGCCGCGATCGTGGCGGTTTTACCGCCCGGACCCGCGCACATGTCCAGCCACCGGCTATCGCCACCCGCTCCCTCAAGTGGCCTGCCTGACTCATCGGTGATCGACGCCGCCACGAACATGCGGGCGATGAGTTGAGAGCCCTCGTCCTCAACCCCCGCAGTACCATCCTGCACCGGCCACAGGCGGGCCGGATTCCCCGAATCCAGTAGTACCGCACTCGGAACCAGCGCCGGCGCATCCGCTGTCATCTTGGCGCGTTCCACACGGTCGCGAAGCGCCTCCGGCGTGAGGCCACGCGGCACCAGCGCCACCTTGGCGGGGCTATTGTTCGCCTCGAGTATGGGCTCGACCGCGTTTTTCCTGCCGCATGCCTCGAGCGTGCGGGCATAGGCATCCACGATCCAGCGCGGGTGCGAATACCATGCGGAGAGGAATTGGGCTTCGCTTGCCGCGGAACGACGAAGAATTTCCTCCCAGTTACCGCGTTCCGATACGCGACGCAGCACAGCGTTAACGAAACCGGCCGTCCCCTGTCCCAGCTCGTTTCGGGTGAGGGCCACCGTCTCATTAATGGCCGCGTGCGGAGGCGTGCCGAGTTCCACCAGTTGGTACACACCGAGCCGTAGCAGGTCAAGAACGGGCGCATCAATCTGATCGATGCTTCGATCCGCACTCGCCCGGGCAATAATGGCATCCATTCGGCCCTCGAGGCGCAGCGTGCCGTAGGTGAGGGAGGTAGCAAAAGCCGCATCGCGCTTGTTCAACCAGGCACGATCAATCGCCGGCGGCAGCGCCAGGTTCGCGTAGGCGTCGTCCTCGTGGACGGCACGGATCACGTTAAAGGCCACCCGACGTGCGGGATCCGACTTCTGGTGACGGGGCACCCAGGCCATTACTTCTCCTCCTCGAATCGCGTGGCGGACTGAAGATGAGCACCACGCAGCCAATCTGCGGCATCCATATGCTGTTTGCCGGCCGGCGCCACGCGGCCAAGCTTCACCGGCAGTGTTCCGGTACCCACGGTGCCATCATCACTAATTTCGCCCGGCACGAGCGTACGTCCCGATTGTTCGACGACGGTGATGGGCCCCACCTTGAAGCGCTGCCCATGAAGTAGTGTCCAGGCTCCTGGCACCGGGGAAACGGCGCGGATACGCGCGGACACTTCCGGGGCCGGCCGCGTCCAATCGATGCGTGCCCATGACGAGTCAAACTGCGGTGCCGTAGTGATAGTGCCCTGTTGGGGTGTGGGGGTCGCGGTACCCGCCGAGAGTGCGGTGAGGGTGTGGGACAGCATGGGCGCTCCACGTTTAGCGAGCCGTTCCAAGAGATCCCCGGCCGTATCCGTATCAGAAATGGGTTCGCGGATCTGTTCAAATACGGGTCCGGTATCCAGGCCCGCCTCGATGCGGAAGGTGGCCGCGCCGGTTTCATGGTCGCCGGCTGCGAGGGCGTAGTTAACCGGGGCTGCGCCTCGCCAACGCGGCAGCAACGAGAAGTGCAGGTTGATCCAGCCGTGGGTGGGGACGTCCAGGAGTGCAGCCGGGATGATGAGGCCGTACGCCACCACGGCTATTGCCTCCGGCGCCAAATCACGAATCTGCGCAGCAATTTTCGGGTCCTTGCGGAGGCTACGCGGGGTGAGTACGGGAATGCCCAGTTCTTCGGCAGCCTGCTGTACGGGCGACGCCGTCAGCACCCGCTTACGCCCCACCGGCGCCGGTGCGCGCGTGAGTACGGCTGCCACATCGAAACCGTCCTGAACAAGTTGTTTTAAGGACGGAACGGCCACGGCTGGAGTACCAGCAAATAGGATTCTCACCCCGGCATTCTACATGGGCGGATCCCGCTCGATTCGAAGTGGGTCCCCCATGCCTGTTCCCGCGTATTCGCGGTAGGCACGCCGAGCAGCGCGAGTGAGCCGAAGCGCATCGCTATGCTCGGTGCGCAATTGCATGGTTACTTCCCCTTCACGGGGAGCAGGGACCGGGCCGAGCACCTCAACACCCGCCGCAATCATGTGGATACCGCCGGCAAGCAGCGCATCCACCGGCCCCGCAGGTTCGGTTCCGGTGGCATCGCGTGACACGTCCCCCTGCTGGCTGCGGAGTTCCTGCCTGAGCACACCGAGGTATGCCCGAACATCCGCGCGAGCCCCCGAAACCCCCACCCACGTGGCGACAGGCGGGAGACGTAACGAGGCTCGATCCCGCAGGCTCGCCGCAGCTCGCTCCCCATGGCTCCAGGTGGCTAGCGCCCGCACCACGGTGGCGGGCACGCTTCCGGCAATGAGCACCTGTCCGCCATGGCGGGCATCTCGAGTTCGTGCCACAACACGGGCGATCTTCCGCACCTGCTCCGTTTCGCCATCAAGACCGCGCCCCGCAAGCAACTGTGCGTCGAGTATGACGCTGGCGGCGTACCCGCCCTCGGCGAGTGGCTCGGCACCGGGCGTGGCCACCACGATTCTCGGTGTGGCGTCCACGCCCGCCGTAATGCCGTCTGCTCCTCCGGCGGAGGAGATCACCACGCCCACACCGGGAAAGGCGCGGGCCACCTCCTCCCCTGTTCGCTGGGAACCCACTCGGACGGCACGGATGCGCCCGCCCTGACAATTAGGGCACCTGAACATGCGCTCCACTGCCCCGCACCGGGTGCAGCGCGGCGCCTCCCCGTGTCGACTGATGGCTAGTTCGCCACCGCACTGAGAGCACCGGGCCTCCCGACCGCACGTGGCGCATGCCATGAGCGGCAGGTACCCGCTACGCGGCACTGTTACGAGCACCGGACCACGCTGGAGCCCCCCGCGAATGATGGTGAACGCGGCGGAGGGTAGCCGATGAACGTCCCGCATTCCTCCGCGCCACTGATCCGGCGTACTCACGCGGGGTAAAGCAGCGCGCCGTGCGGGTTCATTCGCGTCGATAAGAACGGCGCCTTCCGTCACCAGCTGTGCCGCCTCTTCACTGACATACGGTGCCACCACCAGGAATGCGGCCCCCTCCCGGCGCGCGCGCAGATCTAGCACGTCACGAGCATGTGCGTAGGGAGCCCGCACTTCGCGCAGAAGTGGGACGGCGTCATCTATGACGATAGCAAGACCAAGATTGGCGACCGGCGCCCACATCGCCGACCGCGTGCCCACCACAATGTGCCGCGTTCCACGAAGTACCCGCAGGTAGGTACCGTAGCGCTCTTCAGCGGAGGATTCGCTCACCATGAGCGCAACTGGTTCGCCACGATCATCACCCAGCAGGGAGGCAAACGACCGTGCCTCCCGCGTGGTAGGAACAATCACAATGACGCCTCGACCGGCCGCCCGCGCTGTTTGCACGGCCTCTCGGACGAGAGCTCGCGTGCCGAGGGTACCCGGCAACGCGGCAAGGACACCCCGCGGGTGACGGCCCTCGGCCACGGCTTCCAGGTAGGCGAGGCCGCCCCGGTAACTGGCGAATGCCTCGTATTCGAGTGCGTCTCCTTTTCCCGCCGCAGCGGCTCTTTCCACTGATTCCTCCGGCGTCGCGTGAGCCGCGGCTTCCGTCACCATTTTTTCTGCCCGGGCATGACGCGCCGGCACGGCCAAGCGCAGTACGTCCGGAATGGAACACGCCCAGCGCCGCGATACCTCCTGCGCAAGTTCCCAGGTGGAGCGGGCTAATGCCGGCTCCGCCGAAACCACCCGCCGTAGTGGCCTCAGCTTGGCCGCCGAGTGCGTGACGGAATCTCGTGCCACGATAAAGCCGTTGGTTTTCCGTGGCCCCACCATCACCTCCACCCGCACGCCGGGCTGGGCCACCTCCGCGTATTTTTCCGGGATGAGGAAATCGAAAATATGGTCCAGGTGCGGCTGCGCCAGCATGACCTGCACATGCGCCACCGGCTCCGGCACGCTGGCGCGGACGGGCAGCGAGGACTCGGGCACGGGTAAGAGGGCACCCTGCTCCCCAAGCTCCGGGATTTCACCCAGTCCTTCAATCCGATTCATGTGGCGAGCCTAGCGCGCCGCTCCGACACCTCGGCGTCTCTCCTCCGCATACTCGCGTAGCTCGAGACACCAGCGCGCCGATACTTGTCAGTGTTTTAAAGTGCCCGCAGCAATTCCTCCGTACGGTTGGTCCGCTCCCAAGTAAACTCGGGTAGCTCACGCCCGAAATGACCGTAATTCGCCGTTTTTGCATAGATGGGCCAGAGCAGATCCAGCTCGTCAATAATCGCCGCCGGGCGCAAATCAAACACCTTGGTCACGGCATTCTGGATACGATCCACCGGCTGCGTTTCAGTGCCAAACGTTTCCACACGTACGGATACGGGTGTGGCTCTGCCGATTGCGTACGCGATTTGTACCTCGCAACGCTTGGCCAGCCCAGCTGCCACCACGTTTTTCGCCACCCAACGAGCCGCGTAGGAGGCACTCCGATCCACCTTGGATGGATCCTTACCCGAGAACGCACCACCGCCGTGGCGAGCCATGCCACCGTATGTATCGACGATGATCTTGCGCCCTGTCACGCCGGAATCGCCCATGGGTCCGCCCAGTACAAACCGTCCCGACGGGTTCACCAATAGCGTAAACGCGCTCGTATCGAGGGCCAATCCAGACTCCTCCAACACGGGATAAATAACTTTGGCCCGTACCTCGCCCTCCAGCCAGCCGAGCTCCACCTCCGGTGCGTGCTGCGTAGATACCACGACGGTATCCAACGACGCCGGGCGGTCGCCGTCGTACCCGATGGTCACCTGCGTTTTCCCATCGGGACGCAAGCCCGCAATTATCCCGGACTTCCGTACCTGCGCTAGCCGTTCCGCGAAACGATGCGCCAGAAAGATTGGGGCCGGCATGAGCGTAAGGGTCTCATTGGTGGCGTAACCGAACATAAGGCCCTGATCGCCGGCGCCCTGCGTCGCATAGCGGTCTGCCGCTCGCCCTTCGCGCTGCTCAAGGGAATGATCGACTCCTCCGGCGATGTCCGGCGACTGCTGCCCAATCGAAAGGACGACGCCGCACGAGGAACCGTCGAAGCCCACGTCCGGGGTGTTATATCCGATCGACCGGACGGTATCCCGCACCAGTGCGGGAATTTCCACGTAGGCCTCTGTGCTAACCTCGCCCGCTACGTGCACCAGCCCCGTGGTGACCATGGTTTCCACCGCCACCCGCGAATGCGGGTCCTGCGCCAGCAGCGCATCCAAAATGGAGTCTGCAATGAGGTCACATACCTTATCGGGGTGTCCCTCCGTGACGGATTCCGAGGTGAATGGCTGCCGCAAACTCATGATCTCTCCCTAAAAATAAAGGGGACCGCCGTGGCGATCCCCAATGGCACGCTGTTTACTCAGCTACGCTGCCCTCTGCTGCGCTATCCGCCGCCGCGCTGTCCGCGGCCGGTTCGTCGCTGACGCCTGCGGCATCGCTGTCGGTGGCATCACGTTCAGCATCCTGGGCCGCGTTAACAACCGACTCGGCTTCCGCAGGTGCAGGAACAGCAGTAGCAGGCGCCTCGACATCTTCGGCGCGCTCCGCCGCCTGAGCCTCTTCCGGACTCAGTGCGCCGTGCGAACCGACCGTCCACTCCAACTTGCCAGCAGCAATTTCGCGCAGCGCAATGGAGAGCGGCTTCTCATCCGGATCCGCCGGTACCAGCGGGCCATAGTGAACCACATTGCCGTCACCGCGCGCCATTTCCTGGCGATATTCAACAATTTGGCGTGCACGCTGGGAAGCGAGCACCGACAGCTCATACTTCGAACCGATTTTCTTCAGGAGCTCATCAATGGGAGGATTGGTAATTCCTTCGGGTTCCGGAGAAGTTCCGAACATGCACATCCCTTCTATGTTCGCCACGCTACGCCGCAGCAAAAACCTATTCTATCTATCCAGCCCCATAATGTGGAGCACTTCGTCCGTGGCACGTGACACGGAGTCATTGACGACGACGGCGTCAAATTCCCCTTCCGCCGCCATTTCGCGCCGCGCCGTGGCAAGCCGCACTTCGATTTCGGCATCGGACTCCGTATGCCGGCCCCGTAGTCTGTGCTCAAGTTCCTGCCATGACGGCGGCCGTAGGAAGATCTGGTATGCCTCCGGCTCGCTGATGCGCACCTGGCGAGCGCCCGCCACGTCGATCTCCAGCAGTGGTACCTGGCCGCGTTTCAATGCCTTCTCTACCGCTGCACGCGGAGTCCCGTACCGATGAGTACCGTGTACCACTGCCCACTCAAGCATCGCGCCCGTTTCTACCAGGCGATCAAATTCGGCGTCGTCCACAAAATAATAGGATTTTCCGTCCACCTCACCCGGTCGAGGGCGCCGCGTGGTGGCGGACACCGAGAGCCACACCCGATCCGTCCGCTTTAAAAGTTCTGCTGTTATGGTGCCTTTCCCTACGCCGGAGGGACCGGCAAGGACAAAGATTCTGGGTGTCATGCGCAATATCATGCCACAGGCGAACGCGCGAACCTGGCCAGCAGAGCCGGAAGGCGCCCTATGTCACTGAGTGTTCAGTGACGAAACCGCCCGCGCAGCCCACGCGGGTACCGGCTAGGCTGTCGCCATGGTCCGGATTGATGTGTGGCTGTGGAGCGTGCGGCAAACCAAATCACGCACGTTGGCCACGAACGAAGTAAAGGCCGGGCACGTGCGCATTAACGATGAACCCGTGAAGCCGTCCTCACCCGTGCGAGTGGGCGATACGGTTCGCTACCGTGTGAGGGGCTTCGATCGAATCCTCAAAGTGGAGCGCGAAATATCCAAACGCGTGGGCGCCACCGAAGCGCGTCAGTGCTACACAGATCTCACGCCACCTCGACCGGATATCTATCTGCCCCTACCGCGCCGCGATAGGGGCGCCGGACGGCCCACAAAGAAGGAACGCCGGGAGTTGGATCGCCTATTTGGCCGGAATCCGAACTTCGGCCATATGGGTTAGGAACCTCCGGTCACGTGGGCCGTACTATTCGTGATCAGCCTCCGCCGTATCGCCAGCTTCCTTATCTGAGCTGACAATCTCCACGTCACCATTCCGGGCGGCCGCAAGAAGGGCGTCCTCCGCGGAATGCTCCCGCGTGTCCGCTGCACCCGCGGACCGGCCACCGCCAACCGGCGCCAATCCGAGCTCGCGGCGGCGCAAATCATCAACACGGTTGAGAACGCCCATGACGAAGCCAACAGACTTGTCCGTGGAGAATTCGCGCGCCAGGCTGGCCCACTCCGTCACCACAGCTGAGCGCGGTGTTCCCATGAACATAAGTTCCGCTGAGCCGCCGCGAAGAATGGACCGGTCTACCGCGTTCATGCGATCCAGCGCCCAGCCTTCGGAAGCGGCCTCAATCATGGTGTCGATGTTGTCGCCGTTTTCCGCGACCGTTTCTACAATCTCCGCACCAAAATCGCCGATGGGCACCTGGGCGGTGGAGACCTCACGGCGCTCCGAGAGGAGCACGCGCAGGTCATCACCGTCCAGCAATCCGCGTTCGTCCGCCTCAAAAAGGACGTCCAGTGCGCGGTGCCGCTGCGTGGTGCGGGCAGTCTTCTTTCGCTTGGCCATTAGACGCGAGAAATGTAGTCGCCGGAGCGGGTATCCACCTTGACGCGATCGCCCTCGTTGATGAAGAGCGGCACCTGGATCTCGTAGCCCGTCTCGAGCGTTGCCGGCTTTGTGCCCGCATTGGAACGGTCACCCTGGATGCCCGGCTCCGTATAGGTCACGGTGAGTTCCACGCTGGCCGGCAGCTCCACGAACAGCACCTGACCCTCGTTGGAAGCGACCGACACATCCTGATTCTCCAGCAGGAAGTGCTTGGCATCGCCAATTACCTCCGGGGAGATGGGCAGCTGCTCGAAGGTTTCCTTGTCCATGAACACGTAGTCAGTGCCATCGTTATAGAGGTACTGCATGTCCGAATGATCGACGGTAGCGGTCTCCACCTTCACACCTGCGTTGAGCGTGCGGTCCACCGTCTTGCCGGTCATGACATTCTTGAGCTTCGTGCGCACGAACGCGGGCCCCTTACCCGGCTTCACGTGCTGGAATTCCACAACCTGCCAGAGGTTGTTATCCATCACCAGCACCATGCCATTCTTGAGGTCGTTCGTTGTTGCCACGTTGGTTCCTTTCGCTTTATACCCACCCAAGAATACACGCCGGCACACCGCTCCGAACGGCAGTGGCAAGCCACACTCCTAAGGTCGCGGTCACTATCCACGGCCCGAGCGCCACCTGGGTATGCCAACCGATGAAGCGTAGCAGCAGGCCGCCGATCGCCGCCAACCCGGCCGCAACGATGCCACCCACCAGCGCCACGCCCGCAGCGCCCGGCGGTAGCCACAGGCCCACGACGCCGCACAGCTTCGCATCCCCGAATCCCACGGCAGTGAGTTTCCCCAGCACCCCTATGCACACCACCAGCGCCGGAGCGAGCGCGAACGAGATCCATCGGCCCTCCAACGCGGCAACCAGGGCGCCGCTCACACCCGCTATGACGAGGAGCGGATCAGGAAGTAGGTGCCGATATGCATCCACCGCGCCGGCAAGGACAAGTACACCAGCCGGTAGACATCCGATTGCGGCCCAGAGCGCAAACGCCGTATCAAGGGACGCATCGCCTACACCACGTACAGTGCCGCCAGCCACATGACCAGGCACACGCCCAGACCTGCTACCAGCGCCCGCGGCGGTGTGGTGAGCCCGCGCAGAATTCGTTCTTTCGTCCACATGGGGCGAGCGTATGCTGACCGGTTACTCCCCCACCGAATCTATCCACAGGTCCGCCGCAAGCGCCGCCACTACTAGGATCCGCTGCTCACCGCATCCGGATTCGCCTTCAGCCAGTCCCGGAATTCCTGCTGGAACTTCTGCTGCTCGGCGTAGTCGGCCGTGAACTTCGTTTCTCCGGTGGTGAGATTAACGGTGGTGAAATAAAGCCAATCCCCGCGGGCCGGCGCGAGCACGGCCGCAATGGCCGCCTCCCCGGGCATCCCGATCGGTGTGGGCGGCAAGCCCGCGTGTACGTAGGTGTTATAGGCGGTATCAGCCTTGAGTTCGGCAGCCGTGGGAACCCCGCCCGTCTTCCCCGCGCCGTAGAGCACCGTCGAGTCCATCTGGAGCCGGCCGGCCACCTCTCCGGTCGTATCCGAGAGCCGATTCTCGATGACACGCGCCACCTTCGCATATTCATCCTGGGTGGCCACCTCGCGCTCCACAATCGAGGCCTTGATAAGCACCGATTCCCACTGGTCCTGGGCCACGCCCTGGGACTTCAGGGCGTTCACCCGCTTGGCAATCATGGTTTTGAGTGCCTCTGTCACCGTGGTATCAGGCTCGAACGTGTAGGTGGCGGGCGCCACCCAGCCTTCGATCTTCCCGTTTGCCTCCGCCGGTAGGCCGATGGCGTCCGTATCAGCCATCGCCTTTTTCACGGCGGATTCCTCCACGCCGAACTTCTTCGCGAGCCGGGCGGAGAGCTGCCACTGCGTGAACCCCTCGGGAATCACCACTTTAATTGTGGCCACATTGGCCGGATCAAGTAGCGCACTGATTGCCGCACTGGCGGACATTTTCTTCTTCAAGGTATAGGTGCCCGGCTGAATGGAGCTGGACCGACCGTCAGCATTGAAAGCCTTAATGAAAGCCCCCGGCGTCGCCACTACGCCCTCATCGCTCAGGATATTAGCGATTTCCGTGCCGGTGGCGCCGTCCGGGACCGTGACGGTCACGCTTCCGCTTCCGGTTCCCTCATAGTCCGAGACAATCTTGGTACCACCCGTCACCATAGGAACGGTAATGACGGCGGCCGCCGTAATGATGACTACCACCAGCGCTACAATGCAAAGCGCGAACCATCCGGACCGCTTCTTGTGGCCTCGATGCTTGGGCACCCCGAACTCGTCGAAGACGTCGCTCACAGTTCTCCCTCCAGTGGGCGCCCGGGTGCGGCGCCGGTGGACCGCTCCTGCTCGAGAGCGGTGTCCAGAATAATGACGGCGGCCTGCTGATCCACCACTTGTCGGTGGCGCCGCGAGGGCACCCCCGATTCTCGAAGATACTGGTGTGCGGTAACAGTGGATAGCCGCTCATCCATCATGCGAACGGGAACGGGCGCGATTTTCCGGGCTAGTTTCCGCGCCCACGCCCATGCCTTCTGGGCGGATGGACCGGCACTGCCATCCATATTGAGAGGCAGGCCCACCACCACTTCCATGGCGTCTAACTCGCGTGTCCATTTCGCTACCCGCCGCACATCCGAGCCGTCCGCGTGCAGGGTGGCGCGCGGCGTCGCCATGATGCCGTCCGGGTCACTCACGGCAACACCCGTGCGCGCCCCGCCAACATCCACGCCAATCCGCACGCCCTTTCGCACTAGTCCAGTTCCTTTGCGATCGCCTCCAGCGCGGCATCCACCTTGGTAGCGTCCTGTCCGCCACCCTGCGCAATATCCGGCCGGCCGCCACCGCCGCCACCCATGATTGTGGCCGCACGCTTGACCAGATCGCCCGCGCGCACGCCGCTGTCCTGGGCTGCCTTCGAGGAGACCACCACGATTGCGGGCCGTTCCTTGGCGATACCGGTGACGACAACGACGTTCGGCTCACTCGAGCTGACGCGCCCGGCAATGCCCTGGGCAGCGTCGCGAAGCTGGTCGGCCCCGTCCACGTTTCCCGCTGCGAAGTGGTACAAGGTGGCCTTGCCGAGCCGGCGGCCCTCGCTCAGGACCGAGCTCGCACGGGCCGCCAGAGCCTCGCGCTGAAGCTGCGCGATCTGCTTCTCGGAGTCCTTGAGACGGGCCATGAGGCCGGAGATTCTATCCGGCAGGTCAAGGGGCTGAGCCTGCATCATCGACGAAATCGTATTGACGATGGCACGCTCCTTGGCGCCACGCGCGTAGGCGCCCTCACCAACGAGTGCCTCGATGCGGCGCACGCCGGACCCGACGGAGCTTTCGCCCAGGATCGTGATCTGGCCGATTTGCCCGGTATCGGAAACATGGGTGCCAGCGCAGAACTCGCGGGACCAATCGTCGTCAATGGACACCACGCGCACCACGGAGCCGTACTTCTCACCGAACAGCATCTGCGCGCCCAGCTTCTTGGCCTCCTCAATCGGGTATTCACGCCAGGTAACGGCGAGGTTATCGCGCAGACGATCGTTGACACGCGCCTCCATGTCCCTCATCGTCTGCTCAGAGATCCGTTCACCGTGCCGGAAATCAAAGCGGAGCCGTGAGGGCGCATCCTCAGAACCAGCCTGCGTGGCCTGCTCGCCCAGGTACTCGTGCAGCACCTTGTGAATCATGTGCGTGGAGGTGTGAGCCTGCGCGATCTGCTGACGCCGCAGGCGGTCGATCTCCGCGTGCACCATGTCACCCACGGCGATGGCCCCTTCCACCAGACGGCCGTGATGGACGTGCAGGCCCTTGACCGGCGCCTGCACGTCCTCAACGTTCACCAGTCCGCCACCCGCAACGGAGAGGGTGCCTTCATCGGCCAGCTGGCCGCCCATCTCCGCGTAGAACGGGGTGGCATCGAGCACCACGTCCACCTCGCCGGGTTCGGTAACCGCCGGGACCTCTACACCGTTCTGCAGCAGTGCCACGACTTTGCAATCCGACGCGAAATCTGTGTAACCCAGGAACTTCGTCGGGCCGCCCTGCGCGGCCAGGATCTGATGATAAATACGGGAGTCCACGTGGCCCGTCTTCTTCGCCTGGGCGTCTGCGCGGGCACGCTCACGCTGCTCGCTCATGAGCTCACGGAACCCGCGCTCATCAACGCTCACGCCCTGTTCCTGCGCCATTTCCAGGGTGAGATCGATGGGGAACCCATAGGTGTCATGCAGCGTGAATGCCGCCGAACCCGGTAGTACCACCGCCCCGCCGTGTGCATTCTGCTTCGCCGTGGCCACCGCATTATCGAAAATCTCAGTGCCCGTCTCCAGGGTGCGGCGGAAGGCCGCCTCCTCGTTGACCGCCACGTTGTAGATCTGCTCGAACTTAGTTTCCAGCTCCGGGTAGGAGCCCGCCATCGCATTCTTCGATGTGGTGATCAGTTCACCCATGACGGGCTTATCCACGCCGAGGAGCCGCATGGAGCGAACCGCGCGGCGCATAAGGCGGCGGAGCACGTAGCCTCGACCATCGTTGCCCGGACGCACCGTGTCATTGATGAGCATGAGCGAGGAACGCACGTGATCGGCGATAACGCGCATGCGAACGTCGTCTTCCTCATTCTCACCGTAGTGACGCCCGGTGAGTTCCTCGGTCTTCTGGATAACCGGGAACACCTCGTCCGTCTCATACATATTGTTCTTGCCCTGCAGCACGAACGCGAGGCGCTCCAGCCCGGCGCCGGTATCGATGGCCGTCTGATCAAGCTCACCCAGCAGCGGATAATCCTTGCCCTTGCCCTCACCGCGGCGATACTGATCAAACACCAGATTCCACAGTTCCAGGTATCGATCCCCGCCCGGATCAACCGTTCCGCCCACGGCTTCCGGTCCAAATTCCGGGCCACGATCATAGTGAATTTCGGCGCAGGGGCCCGCCGGGCCGGGCTGCCCGGTTGACCAGAAGATTTCCTCGCGGGTGAGTTTGACAATGTGGGCGGGATCCACGCCGGTCTTTACCAGCGTGTCATAGGCAACCTGGTCCTTTTCCCAAATGGTGACCCACAGCCGATTAATGTCCAGGCCGTAACCGCCCTCATCTAGCGGCGATGTGAGCAGTCCAAATGCCAGCGGAATAGCCTCTTCCTTAAAGTAATCACCGAAGGAAAAGTTACCGGCCATCTGGAAGAACGTGCCGTGCCGCGTGGTCTTACCCACGTTTTCAATATCGTTCGTGCGAATGCATTTCTGCACCGAGGCAACACGGGAGTACGGTGCCTTTTCAGTCCCAATAATGTAGGGAATGAAGGGCACCATGCCGGCGATGGTGAACAGGATGGAGGGATCCGGGGACACCAACGGAACCGATTCCTCAATGTGGTGCCCGTGCTTGGCGAAGTAGTCAAGCCAGCGCTTCCGAATCTCAGCTGTACGCATATTTTCTCCAGTTTCCGCCGGATCTCCGGCATGCCTGCACAGTGTGCGAGGCTGATTCTACAAAAGAGAGCGCGCCCCACGCGGGGACGCGCTCTCAAGAGTACTCACCAACTAGCGGGAGTAGTGCTCAACGATCAGCTGAACGTTAGCTTCCACCGACACTTCCGCGCGCTTCGGGCGACGCACCAGCGTGAACTTCAGCTTCTCCAGCTCCACATCGAGGTAATCCGGCACCTTCGGGAGCACGTCACGATGCGCACCCTGGGCCGCTACCTGGAACTCCGGGGAGGTCTGGGAGGCGGGCTTCACCTGCACTACCTGACCCGGCTTTACACGGAAGGAGGGGAGGTTCACGATCTTGCCATCCACCAGGATGTGACGGTGAGAGACCACCTGACGAGCCTGCGCGATGGTGCGAGCAAAACCGGCGCGAAGCACCAGGGCATCCAGGCGCATCTCCAGCAGCTCCACCAGGTTCTCACCGGCCAGGCCCTCTTCGCGCCGAGCTTCATCCCACACGCGGCGCATCTGCGCCTCGCGGATGCCGTACTGTGCGCGCAGACGCTGCTTTTCCTTCAGACGGACCGAGTAGTCCGAATCCTTTACCCGGCCACGGCCATTTTCACCCGGACGGTACGGGCGACGCTGCATGTAGCGTTCGGCCTTCGGGGTGAGCGCAACGCCCAGCGCGCGGGACTGCCGCACGGCGTGGCGGGAACGATTACGATTCGCCAAAATATTCTCCTGTCAATGTACACACCAATGGTGCGGGGCCAACTCTTACGGCTAAGACCCCAGGGATGCCCACTGTGGGCAACTTGTATAGGCTATCAGTTATCTCTCGTGAGAATCGAGCGAATATGCGCCAGACGCTTGGTGACACTGGCCTCATATCCGCGCTGGGTTGGCTCGTAGTAGCGGGTATCCTCCAAACCCTCGGGCATAAACTCCATGGGCGCCACCCCCTCCGGGTAGTCGTGCGCGTACCGATATCCCTGCTTGTAGCCCATCTCCTTGGCGCCCTTGAAGGAATCATTGCGGAGTGGAAGCGGCACGGGCGGCGTTTTCCCCGCCTTGACGTCCGCTATGGCCTGATTGATCGCCAGGTAAGCCCGATTTGATTTGGGAGCGGTGGCCAAATGCACCACAGCCTCCGCGAGAATAATGCGCGCCTCCGGCATCCCAACGAGTGCCACGCTCTGGGCCGCGGCGGTGGCTGTTTGGAGAGCGGACGGGTCCGCCATTCCCACGTCCTCTGCCGCCAGGATCATGAGCCGCCGAGCGATAAAACGTGGGTCCTCCCCCGCCACGAGCATGCGTGCCAGGTAGTGCATGGCAGCATCCACGTTGGAGCCGCGAATAGATTTGATGAATGCGGAAATCACCTGATAGTGCTGATCGCCGTCGCGGTCATAGCGAACGGTGGCACTGTTCGCTGCCCGGGCTACGTCCTCGGCTTCCACCACCCCGGCGCCACGCTGCTGTGCCCCATCGGCCGCCGCCTCAAGGATGGTCAGCGAACGCCGCGCATCCCCAGCCGCGAGCCGCACAATATTATCTTTGGCCCCTGCATCGAGCCGCACCGCTCCATTCAGTCCCCGCTCATCCGTCACCGCACGGTCCAGCAACCCGCCCACCGCGGCGTCGTCCAAGCTGTTGAGTGTCAGCACGAGCGAACGCGAAAGCAGCGGCGCCACCACCGAAAACGCCGGGTTTTCCGTGGTTGCCGCCACGAGAATCACCCAGCCGTTTTCCACGGCGGGTAGCAGGGCGTCCTGTTGGGTTTTTGAAAATCGATGCACCTCGTCAATGAACAGGACCGTTTGCTGACCGGTGGCGGCCAGTCGGCGTCGCGCCGCGCCGATAGCACCGCGAACTTCCTTCACGCCGGCGGACACGGCCGAGATTTCCACAAAGTCTCGCTCTCCCGCCCGTGCGATGAGATAGGCAAGCGTGGTTTTCCCGGTTCCGGGTGGCCCCCAGAGAAATACGGAGGTGGGCGCCGAAGAGGAATCGGGTTCAAGGAGGCGCCGCAACGGAGAACCGGTTTCCAGCAGATGATCCTGGCCCACTACTTCGTCGAGTGTGCGCGGGCGCATCCGCACCGCCAGCGGTCCGTGGGCACCGGAGGGGATACCGTGTTCGTCTGTTGCCGCGTTCTCGAAAAGATCCACCGCCCCAGGATACGACGACGCCACCCGCCCGCAGCTGTCCGGACCGCTGGTGCATCCTCACGCCAACCACGGTGGGTACCGCCGTCAGCACCCGCGCGCCGGTGCCGCCCGAAATCCGATTTCCGCAAATTTCCAGGATTCTCTGCCATCATATGAATATGTTCAGTTGGCTTGGACGCAGGGTCGCGCTTCATCCACGGAGAGTCATTATTGCCTGGTGCGCGATAGCACTGTTCTTCGTTGTTGCAGCGGGCACTGGGTTCGGCCAGGGCAGCATTTTTAGCCGCCTCGGCACTTCGGATTTCAGTGTTCCCGGGAGCCAGTCCGCCCGCGTCACCGACATCCAGAAGGCGGCGCATGACTACCAAATCGTCTCCGTTATTTCAGGCACCACCGCCGATGCCGCGGACGGCGAGAAGGCCTCTGCGATTCAGGCCAAAATAAAGAAGCTTCCCGGAGTTTCTTCCGTTATCATCCCACCCGCGGTGACGTATGACGCGCTTGAGGAGGCGAGTAAACAGGCCAACGCGGCGGTTGATAAGGAGCTGGAACAGGCCGCGACTACGGCCCAGCAGCAGGCGGCGAACGCCGTCGCCGAGCTGGTGGCCCGCGGCGTTCCCGAAACGCTCGCCACCCAGCAGGTACAGGAGCAGATGGCCTCCGCTCAGGCCGGCCAGCCCTCCGAATCCCAGGTACGCAACACGGCGGTAGCGCAGGCGCGCGAGCAGGCACGCACCACCGCAACGAATCAGCTCGCTTCCTTCCTCTCAGAAGATGGCTACGTCATCGCCATCACCATGTCCGACGGCGCTACGCAAAAGTCCAACGAAGCCACAATTCTTCAGCTGCTCAATGACGGGCGGGACGCGCTCGCTCCCCAGGGCACCCTCACCTCCACCTCCTCAGACCTCGCCCTGGAATCCGTGAACGGTGTAGCCCGCGCAGACCTCGTCACTGGCGAATCCATTGGCCTGCCCGTAGCCCTGATCCTCATGGTCATCGTATTCGGCGGCTTCCTCGCGGCCCTCATGCCTTTTGCGGGAGCCATCCTGGCAATTTTTACCGCGGCAGGCTGCCTCTGGGTAGGCACCTTTGCGGCCACCATCGATTCGCTCATCCTGAATGTCATCTCTATCATCGGGATTGCGCTATCCATCGATTACGGGCTGCTGGTGGTTTCCCGCTACCGCGAGGAACTTCGCGCCTCCCTCACCGCTCGAGGCATCACCATCGGTCCTCGCGGCACGCCCACGCCAGCAGGCTTCCGCGACGCCCAAATTGAAGCCATCACAACCACCGTGGCCACGGCCGGCCGCACCGTGGTGTTTTCCGCGGTCACCATCGCCGCGGCCCTGTGCGGGCTACTGGTTATTCGTGTGCCACTCCTCCGCGTGATCTCTATCGGCGCCGTCATCATCGCCCTGCTGGCCGTATGCGCAGCCACCACCGCTGTCCCCGCTATTCTCATGCTTCTCGGGGCGCGTATTGCGCGGCCTTCCATGCTTAAGCGCATCCCCGGCTTCCAGGCGGATGTGGGCACCAGTCACGGCGCCTTTTCCACGATCGCCCGGGCCGTGCAGCGCATTCCCTGGCTGACCATGCTCATTATTCTGGCGCTCCTCGGCCTCTTTATGGTTCCGCTCGGCCAGGCGAACATGCGCGTGGATACCAGCGAGGTGCTGCCAGATACGGCAAGTATCAACACGGTGACACGCACACTGAACACCAGCTATCCGGATCTTGCGTCACCTCACATCACGGTCATGACAAAGCAGAACGCCGCGGCCGAGGCGGCCTGGCTCAAGACCCTCGACGGCGTCACGAACGTCAGTGAGCCCGTCGCCCGGGAAGACGGCTGGTATTCGATTGCGGTGCGGACATCCTCCTCCGACGCCGTCGGGCAGCAGGTGGTGGATACCGTTCAGCAGATCCGCCACCACTCCAACGTGCTGGTTGGTGGCGGTGCGGCCATGCAGCTGGACTTTAATACCGCGCTTGAGGGCGGCGCGTGGGGTGCGCTCGCGATCATTGTTGTTGCCGTATTTGTGCTGCTGTTCTTGATGACGGGTTCCCTCGTGGTGCCACTGAAGGCCGTCATCATTAATACTATTTCTCTGGTTGCCTCGCTCGGATTTACCGCGTGGCTATTCGAGCACGGATATTTGGGCCTCCCCCAGCTCAGTGGCATGGCAACCTACATTGTGGCCCTATGCCTGGCCTTCGGTTTCGGACTCTCCATGGATTACGAGGTATTCCTGGTGGCGCGCATGAAGGAATTCTGGGATGCGGGCTATTCGAACAACCACTCGGTACAGCGCGGACTGCAGGCGTCCGGGCGCATCATCACCTCGGCTGCCGCCATCATCATCGCGGTATTTATCGGATTTGTATTCGGCGATATGCTGCCGATTCGTCAGCTGGGCGTCATGCTTGCGGTCACCGTCTTCTTCGATGCCACGCTGGTGCGCATGCTATTGGTTCCGGCCACAATGACCGTGCTGGGACGGTGGAATTGGTGGGCACCGCGATGGTTGGAGCGCGCCTACCTGAAGCTCGGGCTATCGGAGCGGCAGCCGCGTTTCGCGCAGGACGCGAAGGATGCCCGGACTATTGATCACCTTACGTCCGCCGACGTCACTACGTTGCGTTAGCGCCGGCGGTCATTTGCACGCGTCAGCGGTCATTCTGCGGCGCGCTGCCCCGCGTGCCAGGATAAGCGTGTGTTTTCCTCATTGAGTTTCGCCGATCTGCTCGGACTCTCCTGGTTACAGGCCGGTGCTGTCGCCGCCTCCACCGCCATCATGTACGTATTTTTTATTGTTCTGCTGCGTCTACTGGGGCAGACAACCCTGGCGAGGCTTTCCACGACCGATGTGGCCGGCGTCGTAGTAATTGGAGCAATCGCGGGGCGAGTAATGCTGGGGCACACCCCAACGCTGGCGGCAGGGATAATCGCACTCTTCACGCTCACCATTCTGCGTGTAATCGCGGGATTGGCTGCGCGTACGCAGCGAGGTAAACGGGCACTCCTCGCTCACGCCTATGTCGTGTGGACGCCGGAACAGGGCATCCTGCGCTCCAAGCACGCGGCTATTCATCGTGAGGACGTGGCCGAAATTCTGCGTGTGTACGGATTTATCTCTCCGGATGCCGTGGCCGGAATTGTGGCCGAACCAAGCGGAAAATTCTCCGTCGTGCCACGCGACGCCGATCCGCGACTTCTTGAAGGCGTCCACCACGCCGAGTATCTTCGCACGCACTAGTATGCTGCCGGGCATCCGCAATCGACAGCGCGAAACCCACTCGCCACAGGGTGCCGAAAACTTGCCCGCCCACTTCGGCGTCGGAAATGGCCCCGCACAGGGCGGGGCCACCGGACGCTAGCAATCAGCGTTTTACTTCGCGGATTCCTCCGTCACGGGCGCGCCGTTCTCATCGACCGACGCGTGCTCCTTTGGCTTCGCGTCGACACCGGCCTCCTTGCGCTGCTGAGCCGTAATAGCCCCCGGCGCATCGGTAAGCGGATCCCAGCCATTGCCGATCTTCGGGAAAGCAATGACGTCGCGAATAGACGGTGCACCCACCAGCAGGGAGAAGATGCGGTCCCAGCCGAACGCAATGCCCCCGTGAGGCGGCGCGCCGAACTTGAAGGCCGTGAGCAGGAAGCCGAACTTCTCGTTCGCCTCTTCCTCGGAGAGCCCCATCACCTTGAACACACGTTCCTGCACGGAGCGATCATGAATACGGATGGAACCGCCACCAATCTCGTTGCCGTTGCACACAATGTCGTAGGCATTGGTGAGAGCGGAGGCCGGATCCTGGTCGAAGGTGTCAATCTGATCGGGCTTCGGAGCCGTGAACGCGTGGTGCACGGCCGTCCACTTCCCGGAGCCGACGGCCACATCACCCTCAGCCACGGCCTCGGAGGCCGGCTTGAACATGGGCGCGTCCACCACCCAGGTGAAAGCCCACGCCTTCTCATCAATGAGACCGGCGCGCTTGCCGATCTCAAGCCGGGCGGCACCGAGGAGCTCACGAGAGAACGTGGGTTCGCCGGCGGCAAAGAAGATGCAATCACCGGGCTTGGCGCCCGTGGCCTCACAAATGCCAGCGCGCTCGGAGTCAGAAATGTTCTTGGCGACCGGGCCACCCAATGTGCCGTCCTCGGCCACCGTAATGTAGGCGAGGCCATGCGCACCCCGGGCCTTCGCCCAGGTCTGCCACTTATCGAAAGTGCGCCGCGGCTGGGAGGCGCCTCCGGGCATCACCACAGCACCCACGTATGGGTTCTGAAATACGCGGAACGGCGTGTTCTTGAAGTACTCGGTGAGATCCACCAGCTCCTGACCAAAGCGCAAATCCGGCTTATCGGAACCGTACTTCTCCATGGCATCCTTGAATGTCATGCGCGGAATCGGCGTCTTCACCTCGTAGCCGATGAGGCCCCAGATGGCCTTGATAACATCTTCGGCCACCGCAATGACGTCGTCCTGCTCCACGAAGCTCATTTCCACGTCAAGCTGGGTGAACTCAGGCTGGCGGTCCGCGCGGAAGTCCTCATCGCGATAGCAGCGCGCCAGCTGATAGTAGCGTTCCATGCCGCCCACCATGAGAAGCTGCTTGAACAGCTGCGGGGACTGCGGCAGCGCGTACCACGTCCCCGGGTTGAGGCGCGCCGGCACCAGGAAATCGCGCGCGCCCTCCGGCGTGGAGCGGGTGAGCGTAGGGGTTTCCACCTCAACAAAACCGTGCTTGTCCAACACGCCGCGGGCGGCCTTATTCGCCTCGGAGCGCAGGCGCAACGCACGCTGCTCATAGGAGCGGCGAAGATCCAGGTAGCGGTAGCGCAGCCGAACGTCCTCGCGCACATTACCGGCATCCTCCGCATGATCGGACACCTGGAAGGGCAACGCGTCAGCAGCGGAGAGAACGGTCACCTTCTCCGTCTCCACCTCGATTTCACCGGTGGGCAGGGCAGGATTCTCATTTCCTTCCGGCCGCTCCCGCACCGTACCGGTCACCTGGATGCAGTATTCGGAGCGCAGTTCGTGGGCGATCTCCTCGCGAATGGTGAGCTGGGCAATGCCCGATGCGTCGCGTAGATCAATGAAGGCGATACCGCCGTGATCGCGCCGGCGGTCCACCCACCCGGCCAACGTAACTTCCTTTCCAGCGTCCTCGAGACGGAGGGAGCCGGCGTTGCGCGTACGTAGCACTATTTCCTCTTTCAACTTTGACATGGGCCGCGAGACGGGCGGTCCAGCGCTTTCACTCGACGGGTGAAATTGCCTGGTCTAGTCTAGCGGTGCCTGGACTTTTCCGCGCCACTCAAGCGATGGATATAGGTGAAGAGGACAAGGTGACTGCGAATTCGTATTTGGACCCGAGGGGTGAACGTTTCCTCAAGGTGGTGGCGGTGACACTCATCACGCTTGTAGCATTCGAGAATCTCTCAGTCACCACCGCGATGCCAACCGTCGCCCGCGCCCTCGACGGGCAAAGCCTCTACGCCCTCGCGATGGGTGTGGTGCTCTCCACTCAGTTGATGACGGCCGCGCTGGCTGGCCCCTGGTCCGACGCCCGCGGCACCGTACGTCCGCTTGTTACGGGGCTCGCCATGTTTGCCGCCGGTTTGCTCGCCTCAGCGTTCGCACCCACCATGATCTGGTTTGTGGTGGGACGCGCGGTGGCCGGGCTGGGAGGCGGCATGGTCATTGTGCCCCTCTACGCGATGGTGGGCGGATCCGTGAAACCGGCACGTCAGCCCTCGTTCTTCGCCGCTTTCGCCGCCGCCTGGGTGCTGCCCTCGCTCATCGGCCCCGCCATCGCCGGGTTCATCGTCATGCACTGGAACTGGCGCATTGTGTTTGGCGCCGTACCCGTGCTCATGATTCTCATCATGCCGTTGGTGCTCCGCGTGGTCCGTATCCTTCCGCCCCATCGTGTACGCCCCACCGAACACATACTTCGCACCGTTCTGCCCGCCATCGGCGCGGGCTTGGCCATGGTGGCACTGCAGATGGTGTCCGGCGCACACACCTTCACACCGCTTACCTACGCGGCCGGCGTGGTGGCCGCCATCGCCGGATTCGCGTTCCTTTCTCCCCTGCTCCCCCGCGGAACCTACCGGGCGAAGCGTGGCCTACCCGCCACCATCCTTTCCCGCGTATTTCTCAACGGGTGCTACGTGGCAATGGAGATGTTCATGCCCCTCATGCTGCAGGAGGTGCACGGCTGGCGTCCGGATTTTGCCGGCTACATTGTGTCGGTCGGTTCCATCACGTGGGCCATTGGCTCCTGGGCCTCGGGGCGTATTACGGACGACGCCGTACGCGCCCGGCTCCCGTTCGTGGGCGCCGCCGGTACCACCGTGGTGGTGTGGATGGTGGTGCTCGGATGCCTGCCGAATGTCACAGCCTGGTTAGTGGTAGCCGGCTGGACGCTGGCAGGATTGTTCACCGGTGTGGCCTACCCGGCATTGAGCGTGCATGCACTGGGAATATCCTCGCTGGAAAACCAGGGCCGCACCTCGTCGTCACTCCAGTTGGCGGATACCTACGGCGGGGCATTCTGTGCCGCCATCATTGGCATTGTGATTGGCGCCCTCCCCACCTCGCAGGGCATGGCGCTAGCCATCGCCTTTGCCGTGATGATTATGTTTTTCCACGTTGCCTCCTTTGCCGCCGCGCGGATTATTCCGGAGGGCGGCACAAAAGCCGCGCAACGGCTCGATGATCCGCTCCATGCTGATCCGCGTATGGCCGAGGTAACGGAGCACGACGCCTAGCGCAGCGTGCCAGCGGACTCATCACCCACCGCGGTGTCAATGGGCACAGCGCGGGTTGCACCGCCACGCACCCACCGCGGAGTGATTGCGCACAATCGCCAGACAAACAGCAAATTCCAGGTACGGTAACACCGGCGAAATTCGCCCCGGCTGTACCGCAATGTGTGTGCGGTGAGCCGCTACGCATTGAGGTAAGTGTGGAAAATTCTGTGGGCTCCGGCGTGCCCGAAAACGCCATCACATTCGATTCCCTAGGGCTGCCGGAGGATATCCGCGCGGCCGTTGCTGACATGGGCTTCAAAACGCCCACCGCGATTCAGGCCCAAACCATTCCGCTCCTGCTTGAGGGCCGAGACGTGATCGGCGTCGCACAAACTGGTACCGGTAAAACCGCCGCCTTCTCGCTGCCGCTGCTCGCCCGCGTGGACCCGGAAAACACGGAGGTGCAGGCGCTTGTCATGGCGCCCACCCGCGAACTGGCCATGCAGGGGGCACAGGCCATCGAGGATTTCGCGTCTCATTCACGCGGTGTCCGGGTGCTCGCCGTATACGGCGGCTCCCCCTACGGCCCTCAGCTGCATGCGCTGAAGGATGGGGTCCAGGTAGTGGTTGGCACGCCCGGCCGCATCATGGATCTCATGGATCGTGGCGCCCTCAAACTCAGCCACGTCACGTATTTCGTACTTGACGAAGCCGACGAGATGCTCCGGATGGGCTTTGCTGAAGACGTGGAGAAGATCGCGGCCGAACTGCCCGCCGAGGGACGCGTCTCCGCACTATTCTCCGCTACCATGCCGAAATCCATCCGGCGTATCGCGGACCAGCACCTGCACAATCCTGCAGAAATCTCCGTTACCCCGCCGGCCTCCACGGTCTCCACCGTACTGCAGACGTACGCAGTGGTACCCACCCGGCATAAGGTGAACGCTCTTGCTCGTGTTCTCGCCGTCTCCAAGGCGGACGCGGCGCTGGTATTTGTGCGTACCCGCGCCACGGCCGAAGAGCTGGCCCTTGAACTTGGTTCCCGCGGGGTGGCCACCGCCGCTCTCTCCGGAGATGTCGCGCAGAAAGACCGCGAACGCCTGGTGAGCCGGTTGCGCAATGGCACGCTGGACGTGCTGGTGGCTACCGATGTGGCTGCGCGCGGACTGGATGTGGAACGTATTGGCCTGGTGGTCAACTATGACGTGCCGCGTGAGGCGGACACCTATGTGCACCGCATTGGGCGTACCGGCCGCGCCGGACGCCACGGGCGCTCTCTCACCTTCGTTACGCCGCGCGAGATTTCTCGGCTTCGCCGCATCGCCAAGATGACAAAGTCTGAGATGACCGAGGTGGATATTCCCACCGCCGAAACGGTATTTAAGACCCGCGCCGAGGAACTGGTGCAGCGTGCCATCACCCGCGTTGGGAACGGCCGGTTGGATGTGTACCGGCAGCTGCTCAGCGCGTTCGACACCGCGGGCGGGAATCGCGCGGACCTCCTAGCCGGGTTGTTGGCACTCGGCGTGCGGGATCCGGGACCTGTTGAGGATGAGGTGCCAAACGTCATCAAGGCGGGGCGGCGGGATCATTCGGACCGTGACCGTCCGCGCCGCAAGGAGCGCACCTCCAGCCACCGTTCGTTGCAGCATGCGAAGCGCTATCGCATCGAAGTGGGACACAAGGATCACGTGAAGCCGGGCGCCATTGTGGGTGCGCTCACCGGCGAGGGCGGCTTGGCCGGCTCCGATCTGGGGCACATCGACATCTACCCCACGTTCTCCCTGGTGGAGATCGGCGTGCCGCTCGATACGGAAACGCGTCACCGTATTTCCGAGGCCACGGTATCCGGGCGTGCACTGCGTATCTCCGAGGATCACGGCCCCGAGCGCCGCGGTGGCCGCTTCCACAAGTCGCGCCGTCCGCGCCGGGACTAGTTTTGGGCGCCGCGTAGAACGACGAGAGTGGGGGCTGCATCTATCGATGTAGCCCCCACTGTTTTGCCCAGCTCCTACTCCAACGAGCCGCTAGGCCCTCAGCTCACCACCGAAGCGCTTACGCACCCGCTTGACAATCCGCTTGCGCAGTCCCGCCACATCGTCGGCTTTGAGTGTTTGTTCACCGCGGAGGCGGATCGAGAACGCCAGTGACTTGTGGCCGTCCTCGATCTGGTCCCCGGTGTACACGTCAAACAGGGTGAGACTCTCCAGCCGCGCACCGGCGGCCTCGCGAATCACAGCTTCCACCTCGCCTGCCGGCGCATTCGCCGGAACATCAAAGGCAAGGTCCTCCTTGGCGGGTGGCGCTGTGTAGACGGGTGCCACCTGAAGCGCTTGAGCCGGTGAAGCCGCGGCCAGCGCATCCGTGTCCACTTCGAATGCCACTGCACGCTCGAGTAGCTCGAAGGCTGCCACCACGGAGGGGTGCAACTCCCCCGCGTAACCCACCACGGTGGACCCCACGGTGATTTCTGCGCAACGTCCCGGATGGAACGGAGCATGCGAGGCAGCATGAACCGACGCATCCGCGTATGTCACGGCCGCCACGGATAGCGCGGCACTCACGGCGTCCCGCCAATCCCAGGATTCTGGCTCGAATCCGGCCTGCGGTTCTGACTTCGCCCCCACGGCCACGCCCGCCACATGATGCGGCTGATGCGGCACCGCACGGGCCAATGCGTCCAGCTCCGTATCATCGGGGCGCTGTCCTGCCTCGGGAATTACCGCCGCGGTAATACCCGCGGGCCGCGTTACCAGGCCGGTCTCAAACAATGCGACGGCCGGATTCTGCCGTGCCACGTTAAGACGCGCCGTCTTGAGAAGCGTGTCCAACAGGGACGTACGCATGAGCGGCGCCTCATCCTGGAGCGGATTCACCAGTCGCAGGGCCGTGCGGCGCGGGTCATCGGCCGGGATCAGCTCGGCGTCGAACTCGGACTCGCTCATAAACGGATAGGAGAGCACCTGCACCCATCCGGCGTCCGCCAATGCCCGCTGGATATCGCGGCGCTGCCGCTGAAGGCGGGTGAGTCCGTGTCCAGGCCGGGCGGCCGGCACAACGGATGGAATGGCATCGTAGCCCTCAATACGGGCTACTTCCTCCACGAGATCCGCCGGGATATTGAGGTCCGGACGCCACGTGGGAGGTGTGACCGTCATCGGGTCAGAGCCCGAAACCGTGCAGCCAATATCCTCAAGAATCCCGCGAATCCGCTGCGCGTCCACACGGAGTCCGGTGAGACGTTCTACTTCTGCCGGGGCAAAGGTGATGGCCGCCGGCTCCGCCACCGTTCCGTACTGGCCCACCTCGGGGCCGGCCTCACCACCACCGTACTGAACCAGCAGGTCGACAATCCGCTGCCCGGCCACGCGCGCGGCGGCGGGATCCACCCCGCGCTCGAAACGCTTCGAGGCCTCGGACGGTAACCGGTGCCGCCGCGCCGTGCGGGCAATAGTCACCGGGTCAAAGTGGGCTACCTCGATGAGCACGTCACGCGTGGTCTCAGTGATTTCAGTGCTCTCGCCTCCCATCACACCGGCCAGCCCAAGCACGCGAGCCCCGTGCCCACCCTTGGAATCGCTGATGACAAGGTCCTCTGTGGAGAGCTCCCGTGTCACCCCGTCCAGCGTGGTAAGCGTTTCCCCGTCCTTCGCGCGGCGCACCACGATCGGCGCCACCACCTTGGCCAGATCGAATGTATGCGAGGGCAGGCCCAAATCCAGCATCACGTAATTGGACACGTCCACGGTGAGGGAAATGGGCCGCATGCCCGCCTCCTTCAGGCGGCGCTGCATCCAGTCCGGGCTGGTGGCGGAAGAATCCACGCCGCGTACAATCCGCGTGGTGTAAAGGTCCACGCCCGCAACACCGTGGATGGGCGCACTGTCCTCCACCACCACCGGGAAGCCGTTCTTTACCTCCGGTAGAGGCTCGGGCAGGTTCTCCTCCAGCGCCCGATCCGTGAAGGCCGCGCCTGTCGAGTGATGGAATTCGCGTGCCACGCCACGCATGGAGAAGCAGTACCCGCGGTCGGGCGTGATGTTAATTTCCAGCGTGCGCCCGCCAAATCCAAGGTAGGAGAGCACATCCTCGCCCACCGCCGGCACACCCTTGTCCGCAGCCTCTTCCGCGGAGTGCGCAAGGATGATGATGCCGTCGTGATCCTCCCCGAGCCCGAGTTCGCGGGCGGAGCACAGCATGCCATCAGAAAGATGCCCGTACGTTTTCCGTGCCGCAATCGCGAAGTCACCGGGCAGCACGGCGCCGGGTAGCGAGGCCACCACGTAGTCCCCCACCTCGAAATTGTGCGCACCGCAAATAATCCCGCGGGACGGCAGTTCGGAGGGCTCTTTGCCCTCGCCCGGCGCGTCGTTGAACGCGCCCACATCCACGCGGCAGTAATTAATCACCTTGCCGTTGTGCTGCTCCTTGGCATCCCGCGTGAGTACGCGCCCCACTACCACGGGACCGGTCACTTCGGCGTCGTGAATAGCTTCTTCTTCCAAGCCCACACGCACCAGATCCTTGGCCAGCTGCTCCGGGGTCAGGTCCACGGGTGTTTCCACGTGGTCCGAGAGCCAATCAATTGGAATGAGCGGCATTAGATTCCCCTTCCGGTGGTGCCAAACTGCGTGGAGAAGCGCACGTCGCCTTCCACCATGTCCCGCATATCAGCAATTGAATTGCGCAGCATGAGCGTGCGTTCAATGCCCATGCCGAACGCGAAGCCCGTGTAACGCGTGGGGTCAATACCGTTGTTGGCCAGTACGGCCGGGTTGACCATGCCGCAGCCGCCCCACTCGATCCAGCCAGGACCGCCGGCTTTCTGCGGGAACCACAGATCCATCTCCGCGGACGGCTCCGTGAATGGGAAGTAGGAGGGGCGCAGGCGCGTCTTGGCGTCCGGCCCGAACATGGTGCGCGCGAAGTGGTCGAGGGTGCCCTTGAGGTGCGCCATGGTCAACCCTTCATCCACGGCGAGCGCTTCCACCTGATGAAACACCGGCGTGTGTGTGGCATCCAGTGCATCCGTCCGGAACACCTTGCCCGGGCAGGCAATGTAGAGCGGCACGCCGCGGGAAAGCAGCGAACGGGACTGCACCGGGGAGGTGTGGGTGCGCAGTACCAGGTGTTCGGTTTCTTCCAGGGACGACGTCGGAGCGCCCGGCTCCCCGTGGCCTTCCTTCGCCCCCACGGTTTCCACACCCTGCACGTAGAAGGTGTCTTGCATTTGGCGCGCCGGATGGTCCGGGCCGAAGTTCAACGAGTCAAAGTTGAACCACTCGTGTTCAATCTCCGGGCCCTCCGCGATATCCCAGCCCATGGAGATAAAGAAGTCCTCAATATCATTGGCGAGCGTGGTGAGCGGATGACGTGCACCGCGCGGCGCGGCACTGACCGGCACCGTTACATCCACGGTTTCGGTGGCAAGTGCCCGCTCCAATTCCGCTGCATCAACGCGCTCGGTAGCGGCATTAAAGGCCGCCATAATCTCCTTACGCGCCGCCCCTAATAGTTTTCCGGCGGTGGGCTTATCTTTCTTCTCAAGGTGTCGGATCTGGGCGTTGGCAAGTGTAATGGGCGCGGAGTCTCCGATATGTGCGGCGCGGGCCGCCTTCAGTTCCTCATGCGTCGTGGCCGCTGTAAATGCGGTCTGTGCCTCCGCCACTGCCCCGCGGATTCCCGCCTCATCAAGCGGGCTGAGCGTTTCGGACATGGTGGCCTTTCGTTGATTTTCTACCCGGCTATTCTAGAGTGTTTGTTCCGGCGGTAGCAGATGGCTCGATAGTGTGGACACATGCGCATCGTATTTTGCGGGCAAACCCGCCTCGATCTCATTCATCGCGTGGATTCGTTTCCGCGTAGCGGTGAAAAGCACACGGCCATTGCTACCGCGCTGGATATTGGTGGAGTGGCCGCAAACGCTGCCCGCACGGCCGCCCTGTTTACCGCCGACGCCGTCCTAGTAAGCCCGGTAGGTCAAGGCGCCCAGCTCCAGGTGGTGCGTGGGTTTCTCGACGCCGCTAACGTCGCGTTGGAGCCGCTCGAGTCCGCCTCGGTTCCGGCCGCTACGCTCGTCGTGGAGGCCGACGGAACCACGTCGGCGCTTGTACCCGATACGGCTACCATGCCGCACGGATTCCCGGCCGCGGACGTTCTGGAGGGCGCCGACGCGCTGGTGGTCGACGCCGAGGTAAGCGACGTGGGTTTGGCCCTCGCCCGTACAGCGCGGCAGCGCGGTATCCCCGTCATACTCGGCGTGGACTACCCGACGGAATCTGTACGTTCCTTCCTTGACCACGTTGACGTCATCATTGCGGGTGCCGGTTTTTCACTTCCTACGGTGTCCGATGATTCCCTCCTCCTCTGGCTCTCTAGCCGCGGGGTGGGAACGGTCGCCCAGATCATGTCGGACGGCGCCGTGCGCGCCATCGTGGACGGCGAAGCCTACGAGCTTGCCGCCGAACCGATCGAGCATCTGGAAGATTCCATCGGCATTACGGATGTGTTCGTGGGTGCCTACGCGGGGCTGTCGGAAACGGGGAGCACGCTGGAGGTACTCGGCAGCGCCGCCGAGGTTGCGCGCGCCTCCGTGTCCTATCAGGGAGCACTCGGCTGGGGCGCGGTCATGCGTGGGGAATAAAAAGGGTGGGCAATTTGCCCACCCTTTTCGTACCGCCTATCGGCCCGGTCCGTTTCTAGAGCTGCTTGCTCCAGGGCACGTCGGGCCACAATTCTGCGTACTTATGCCCGGTCAGGTCCTCGACCACGGCCTTCGCCTCGGGCGTGACATCAGCCTTGGAGCCACCCTCCTCGAGGCGCTTGATCTCCTCACGGAGAATGTCATGCGTGTGCGAGTTCAGATCGAAGCGGCGCACCAGATAGAGCGCAATGAGCAGGAGCGCCATGGGCGCGAACACAAGGATCACGGCGATCCAATGCTGCGTGGCCACCGTCTGGGCCTGCTTGACACCGGCGTCGTTCGGGCCAATAAAGCCGGCCAGCCCCATGAGCCAGGACACAATGAACGTTGCCACTGCGCCGGTGGACTTGCGGCCGAAGGTCATCACGGCAGCGTAGGCGCCGGCGCGGTGCTCGCGGCTCATGATGTAATCGATATCCGGAATGAACGGGTATACGTTCCACGGCGTGAACTCCAGCGTGGCGCGGCCGCACTGGTAGATGAGGTTGATAATGATCAGCCACACCACGGCACTGGTGCCGGACACGCCCGCTAGATAAACGGCCCCGGAGGCAAGCAGCATGGCGATCATTGTGCTGAAGGCCAGGTTCCACAGGAACTTCGGCCCCTTCTTCACCATGACAAATCCGGCCACCACCGTCACCGGAATACCGATCGCGGCAAGGGCGCCCAGCGTAAAACCGAAGGACTCATCCAGACCCATCGAATAGACGATGAAGAACGTCAGCGCGGTGGCGTACATATCCTTCGCCGTGAAGGACAGAAGGTAGATCGCCAGGTGCCGATTAAAGGTGTGGTTCTTGAAGGTGGTGATGGCCTCATTCCACGTGTGGCTGAGGGTGCGGCCCACACTCATCTTGGGCTGGCGATCCAGCTCCGCCACCACTTCAGGTGTAAGCGCCCGCTCCCACGTGGTGAAGTAGGTAATGAGAATGGCGGCACCGAATAGTACCGCGAAGGTGGCGCCCACAATGGTGAAGCCCCACGGCCAATCGGGGAACTGCGCCTTCACCCATGCGGGCAGAGCGAACACCAGCGTGGTGCCCGTGGCGGAGAGGAACATACGGGTGGAGGAAAGCTTGGTGCGCTGCGTGTAGTCCGGCGTCATCTCCGTGGGCAGTGTCTCCCAGGGAATGAGTACCAGCGCGATAATAATCTCCACCAGCAGGTACACCACCAGGTAGTACCAGTAGCCGCGGCCCGGAATCCAGAGCAGCGGGAAAATAAAGAACATGAGCGGAGCGCCCACCAGCAGGAAGAAGTGCCGGCGGCCGAATTTCTTACCCAGCCACGTGCGGTAGAAGTTGTCCGAGGCCGGCCCGATGAGCAGGCTGACCACCGCGTCTACCACGCGTGCGATCAATAGAATCGAGCCGGATTCCACCACCGTGACATCACCGTAGGTGGTGAAGAAGTAAAGCATCAGGCCCGACACAATGGTGTTCCAGCCGCCGCCCATTAAATCGACAACGCCGTATCCCATCGCACGCCCGATCGTGATGGATCGAGGTTGGTAAACACGCCGGGTGGAGTAATCTACTCCCGCCTGGCCGGTTTCATGTCCCTTTTCAGGGGCAATATCAGACTGCATACGCGGATCCTTCCTTGGAGAAAAGCGCCAACAGCGCTGGCAGCACTCCCGCACACGGGGTCATTCCCGCAACCCGCCTACCCTAGACATTCACCCCATGGTTTCGCCGTGAGGAACAAGTCCGCATAGCGTGTGACACTCGACATTCCACCGGGCGGCGCAGCATGGGACAGTACGCCCCCGCAAGTACGTACCAACCACAAATCCACCGGTACTCGTTTCTTGCCACCGGCATCACTTTTTCGCGGCCGTGCTCCGCCTCCTGGAGCAGTGACCACGACGACGTCGTACAAGGGACGTTTGGCCCGAAGCAGCGTGCCACCCACCACCTCAGCCGTTACAGTCACTATGCGTAGAATCAACACGTATGGTGCATAGGCACCAGATAGTGAAAGGACACCTGATGGCAAAGCAGCCACTCTCGCTCGATCCGGACCGCCTGTTCCCAGCCGATCCGCACACGCGTGATATCGCACGGCAGCTCTACGCGGAGGTAGAGCACATGCCGATTATTTCCCCGCACGGCCATGTCCCCGCCGAATGGCTGGCAGATAACACGCCGTTCGACAACCCGACCACGCTGCTGCTCACGCCGGATCACTACACGAACCGTCTTATTCACTCCACCGGCGGTGTGGAGCTCTCCGAACTGGGCGTGCCGGTGGGCTCCCCCATTACCGAGGAGCAGGCCCGCAAGGCGTTCCGCCTGTTCTGCGCCAATTGGAAGTATCTGCGCGGCACCACCGTGGCCTACTGGTTCGCGAACGAATTCGTGGACGTGTTCGGTATTGACGTGCGGCCTGCCGAGGACACCGCCGATGAAATCTACGACGCCATCCAGGAAAAGCTGAATTCGCCGGAGTTCCTGCCCCGGGCGCTCTATCACCGCTTCAACATCAACACGATGGCTACCACGGATGACCCCTGCTCCGACCTGGCCGCCCACGAGAAGCTGGCAGCGGATCCTGAGTGGGATGGCCGCGTAGTCCCGACCTTCCGCCCGGATAAGTACCTTGAGCCGGCCACGCCGGACTTTAAGAGCCTAGTGGAGAAGCTCGGTGAGGCCGCGGACGTGGATACCTCCACCTACGCTGGCCACTTTGAGGCCATGCGCAAGCGTCGCCTTTACTTCAAGGAGCACGGTGCGGTGTCCTCGGATCACTCGCATCATGATCCCGGGACCGCGCGCCTGTCTGATACGGAGGCCGAGCGCCTCTACGCCCAGGCACTCAAGGGTGAAATTACGCCGGAAGATGGCGACCGGCTGCGCCGCCACATGGTCAACGATCAGGCGCGCCTGGCCACCGAGGACGGGCTGGTCATGACCATGCACCCGGCTGTGTACCGCAACCATGACGAGGCCGCATTCGCCAACTATGGCGCCGACGTTGGCGGCGACATCCCCACCTCGGTGGAGTTCACGCGTAACCTGCAGCCGCTCCTCACGGCCTACGGCAACAATGACAACTTCCACCTGGTGCTGTTCACCATCGACGAAACGGTCTACTCCCGCGAGCTCGCACCGCTGGCCGGCTACTACAAGAGCGTGTACGTGGGCGCGCCGTGGTGGTTCATTGATGAGCCGGACGCCATCAACCGTTACCGCAGCGCCGTCACCGGGTACGCCGGGTTCTACAAGACCTCCGGCTTCATCGATGACACTCGCGCCTTCTGCTCCATCCCCACGCGCCACGATCTCTCCCGCCGCGTAGATTCCGCGTTCCTCGCACGCCTGGTGGCCGAAGGCCGCCTCACGCTCGACGAAGCTCTGGAGACCGGTAAGGATCTGGTGAGCACCATTCCGGCCACCGCATTCAAGCTGTAAGTCTGGTGTTCTCGTGAAGCGGCGCCTCCGGGCGCCGCTTTTCTATACACGGGTATTGAGGGACGCACTAGACACGTGGACCCGCCGGCAGTATGAAACCTGGACGGAGTGCGAACTGCACCACAGCGGACCTTAGGCCCTGGTAGGGTGAACGTTGTAGTATCCCCAAGCGAAAGGAGGCCACCATGGCCGAAGATTGGAAGGATAAGCTCTCCGATACCGCGAAGAAGGTTTCCGAGGGTATCAACGATCTGGGCGACCGCGCTGAGGATGCGGTCCGCAATTTCGCCGGCGATAAGCTCCGTGACGCGGCCGACAACGTAAAGGACGCCGCCAAGAACTTTGGCGACGCCGCCTCCTCTAAGTTCAAGGAATTCAAGGAGGAGCACCTGGACAAGTAAGTCTTTAAGGTGCGGTGGGGCCGGCTTTTCAGCCGGCCCCACTTTTATTTTGTATCAACTAGCCGCGGCGAACCATCGCCGTCGTCATTGCTAGAACGGAGGCCGCAGTAGCCACTTTCAGGGATTCAGCGTATCCGGCCAGCGGGATTGCCACCCAGGCATCCGCAGCGAATTCGGAATCTTGAAAGCCGCGCGCCTCGTTCCCTAGCACCCAGGCCAGCGGTGCGCGAAGGTCCGGCTCGCCCTGTGCTGAGTGGTGGCGGTAGGCGTGGGCGGTAAGATCTGCCAGGTCGAATGCTCCCCCCGCATCCGCGGCAAGCGACGTAATGCCCGCCGCGCCGAGCTCATCCTCAAGTTCGCGTTCCGACACGCCCTCGACCACGGGCAGATGAAAAATCGAGCCGGCGGTGGCACGGATGACCTTGGGCGAGAGGCAGTCCGCACTTCCCCTGCCGATCACGACGGCGTCGGCACCCGCCGCATCCGCCGCTCGGATAATCGTGCCGAGATTACCCGGGTCCTGAATATCCAGCGTCGCCACCACGAACGTGGCGCCCTCCAGCACCTCAGCCAGAGCCGGCTGCGGCGGCGTCTCTACCACGGCGAATACGCCCTGCGCGGCGGGCGCCACCTGGTGGGCGCGCTGTGGCTCCACCAGGTGCGCGTAGAAGGCGTCGGCGGCGTCGGCGATCTCGGGGTACCGCTGCGCGGCCTCCTCTGTCAGGTAGATATCGCGCACGGCTGCTGGGCCGAACCGGAGGAGTTCCCGCACTGCCTGCGGACCCTCCACCAGGGTTTGGCCGAACTTGATGCGCACGTCTGCCTTGCTGAGCCGGGCGGCGCGCTGCAGTTGAATCTTGGATGCTGGCTTAAACATGATGTCCCAACGTTTGACTTCGGCTCACTATATCTGGTCAACCAGGCATCGGTTAGTTAGTGCGCGTTCGAGCCAAACTCACCATTGGTAAATACGCCCGTCGCGCCCCAGCTTTCCAGTTCGAGCGCCCGCTCCGGCGTCGTAATCGTGTACACGGACGCATCGAAGCCGAGCTCCCGTACCTCAGCAATATCCTTCTTTGTAAGCGCGCGGCCGCTTTCTGGCGTGCCGTCACCCAGATGAATGGCCGTGGCACCCATGAGCTGCGCGACGGCGAGCCAGCCCTCGGGCAGGGCGCCCTCCGGATAGAGGGGCGCGACGGGGATGCCAGCGGAAAGGTGGCGGAGTTCGGAGAGGATCACGTGGTTGAAGGAGGAGATGAGAATGCGGCCCGGGAAGCGTTCGAAGGCGGCCACCGCCGCCTTCATAAGGATGCGTGCGGCATTGGCGCCGCCCGGCGTGGGCTTGATCTCAATATTGACGGAAAGACCGCTCTGCTCAATGAAATCGAGAAACTCCTCGAGAGTAGGGATGCGCTGGCCGGCGAACTCCGGACCAAACCAGGAGCCGGCATCCAACCGGTCCACCTCTGCTGCGGCCATTTCTGTAATGAGACCACTGCCATTCGTGGTGCGGTCCAGATGAGAATCATGTAGCACCCGAATCTGGCCATCACTGGTCACGTCGATGTCGGTTTCCAGCCACTCAAAACCGGCCCGCTGAGCGGATTCGAAGGCGGCAATTGTGTTTTCAGGGGCGTGTGCTGAATTGCCCCGGTGTGCGTAGTATCGCATGCACTCCAGCGTATAAGTGCCAAGCAAACGGAAGGTAACGGACGTGCGCAAAAGGGCCGGGGCACCGTGCGGTGTCCCGGCCCGCTGTTGGCCAAAACTCGGCCAAAACCTGCTTCTAGCCGAAGTTAGTCCACCTTGGGAGCGTTGACATCGGCCGGCAGCGCCTCACGCGCCACCTTGACCAGGCCGGAGAACGCGGCCGGATCGTTGACGGCCAACTCGGCAAGCATGCGGCGGTCAATCTCCACCTCGGCGAGGGTGAGTCCCTGCATGAAGCGGTTGTACGTCATGCCCTCGGCGCGAGCGACCGCGTTGATACGCGTGATCCACAGCTTGCGGAAGTTGTTCTTCCGCTTGCGGCGATCCTGGTAGCTGTACACGAAGGAGTGGGTAACCTGCTCCTTCGCCTTGCGGTAAAGCCGGGAACGCTGCCCGCGGTAACCGGACGCACGGTCCAGGACGGTGCGACGCTTCTTCTTGGCATTAATAGAGCGCTTAACGCGTGCCATAACTCTTTCCTCCTACTTCCTGGTGCTGTGCGCTAGATGCCGAGTAGACGGCGGACCTCGCGCTTATTCGTCCGGTCCACGTTCACGTCGATTCCGTTGCGGCGCTTACGCGAGGAGCTCTTGTGCTCCAGGAGGTGACGGTTATTTGTACGCTCACGCATCAGCTTGCCAGAACCCGTGCGGCGAACACGCTTCTTCATCCCCGAATGCGTCTTGTTCTTCGGCATTTCTCATCCTCAACTCGGGCCGCTTTCGCGGCGACTTTTATGGCTTTCCTGACCGGCCTACTCAGCGGCGGGCGTTTCCTGCGCCGCGGCCTTCCGTGCGGCAGCCTCCTCAGCGCGCTTTGCCTCGCGGCGGCGGCGCTGATCGGACTTCGCGTGCGTCTTCTTCTTGACCGGGGCCAGAACCATGGACATGTTCCGTCCTTCAGCCTTCGGAGCAGCTTCCACGGTGGAAACTTCGGAGAGCGCATCGGCCAGTCCATTAAGCAGTTGCACACCCAGTTCGGGGCGCCCCTGCTCACGGCCACGGAAGCGAAGGTCAAACTTCACCTTGTCCCCGTTATTGAGGAACTTTTCTGCCTGATTACGCTTCGTGTTGTAGTCATTGTCATCGATCTTCATACCGATGCGAATAGACTTAATCACCGTGTTGGTTTGATGGCGGCGAGATTCGCGCGCCTTAACAGCGGACTCGTACTTAAACTTTCCGTAGTCCATGAGCCGGACGACGGGCGGGTTCGCGTTAGCCGCTACCTCGACCAGGTCCAGGTTAGCTTCCTTCGCGAGACGCAGCGCATCCTTCGTGTGTACAACGCCCACCTGCTCGCCACTAGGCCCAACAAGGCGCACCTTGTCTACGTGGATTCGCTCATTGACACGTGGCTCTTTGTTAATGACTGCTCCTCTGATTCTCGACGTGAACGCGCACGGAGTTATCAGGGCCAAGTCATGGCCGCGAACCCGCAGCCCGTGGGCTACCAGGTGGGATTACTCCGCTTACGTACCGGCAAGTGCCGGTCGGTCTCCGCTAGTTTAGCAGGCCTGCGTATCCGTGGTACTGCGATTCGTACCACTACCGTGCCTCGTCACTACCATCCTGTTCGACGTCGTTCGTCCCGCGCCGCAGCCGCTCCAGCTGTTCCCCGGTCACCTCCGTGGTATGAATGCCACCGCTCTTCTCCGGGGTTACGTCACCCAATACAAGTCGCTCTACCACGGGGTCCAGCGAGTTGAGCAGCAGTCCCGAAGGAACGTCGTCGCCCGGTTTACCACCCTGGAAGCGCCGGGCACGAACCATTCCTGACACGCCCGCCTCGAATCCAGTATCACTGTCATCCAGATTGACGTCCATGAGGACGACGCCGTAGGGCGAGAGCCGAGAAAGCTGGGCCGCGACGGCCACGGCGTCGTCGGAGGGAGTGGCGGGCTCCTCATCCGGATCGGGACCGGTGATATTGCGAATATCCCACTCGTCATACTTCGGGGTGGCTAGTTCGCGCACCACAAGCGCGCCGGAGTTCGTGGGAACCGCCCACGCGTCCAGGTGGCTGAGGTGCATGATGGCGGCAACGAGGTCGGCCCGGGCAAACGGGGTGAGGATGGCGTAGCGACGAATCTCGGTCATAAGGCGATTCTATGCGACGATGGTCAGCAGGGCCCGGCCGGCAAAACCCACCGCCCCGGCCACGACGTAGGAGGCAAGGGTGCCAATGATGAAGCGCTCGGCCGCGTCCGGCTTTGCCTGTAGGTCTGCCCACCGGCCGAGTCCTTTAATGGCCACTACCGCTGCAATGAGGCTCGGCTCCCCCGCAAGAAGCGCACCCGTAATAGCGATACGCTCGAGAACGCCGATCCAGGTGCCGCCACGAAGCACGCCCGAAGCCTCCCCCGCTGTGTGCTTTCGCTGCACGGCCGCCCTGCCTGTGCGTGAACGCGCAGGCTCGGGATTCGTCTTATTCGTAGGCGGAATGGTGCGGAAAATGAGTTCAACCACGCACCATCCAAGCCCTATTGAGGCCACCATGCTAAGAACCCAAATAAACACCGCCACTAGTCCAGCCCTCCAATCAGGCGTGCGAACAGCGGACGCACCGCGCGTTCCTCGCCCACCAGGCCCGCGATTTTCCGCTGCGACACGGCGGACGGACTGATGCCGAGAGATTCAGCCACCTCCGAGGTGGTGGCACCGTGTTCCAGCAGCGCTGCCACCATCGCCTGTTTGGCCGTCCGCGCCGCAATCACACCGTAGAGCAGCTGGCCAAGCGCTTCGGCATCGCTCGCCCCGCCATGCGCCGCGCGCACGGCAAAAGACTGTGCCTGCCCCTTGGATGCTTCGACCGCCTCACGTGCGAGCACGAATGCTGGTCCACGCCCGGCACGAATGGAATCGCCGCGCTCTCCGTCCCCGGCACCGAGGCCGATGTGCCAGCCTCCGCTGGCCATCGCAGTGAGAATGGCCTGTGCAACCTGGCCTGGCGCCTCGAGAACGCCCTGCAATTCGTCGCCAACGGTCCGCTCGAATTCACACCCGAGTGCCGCAAGAAGCTCCGGCACACGGTCCTCGCTGTGCCGGGAATCCTGCTGATCTATGGTGAGCACATACACGCGGTTAGTTTAGCCCACAACCTTAAACATAGGCGATGAAGGTCTCAGCCTTCATCGCTATGCTCACTTCGCACCCGGTCCACGGCACCGCCGAAGCGCCGCTCACGCCCACCGAACGCGCGGCAGGCCTCCCATAGCTGCCGCCGCCCGAAATCCGGCCAGGCCACATCCGTCACGTAGTACTCCGCGTAGGCGGATTGCCAGGGTAGGAAGTTGGAGGTACGGAACTCTCCCGAGGTCCGAATGAACAGGTCCACCGGACGCATATCCGGGAGATAGAGACGGTCGGCAACCGTCTGCTCCGTGACATCAGCTGGCCGCAACCGCCCGGCCGCCACATCTTCGGCGATAGCACGCGCGGCATCAGCGATCTCCGCGTGCCCACCGTAGTTGAGACACAGATTGAGCGTCATACCCGTGTTATTCCGCGTTTGAAACTCAGCCTGGCGAATCTCCCGCAGCACGGACGCCCACAGCCGGGTGCGCCGGCCCGCCCAGCGCACCCGTACATTCCAGTTATCCAGCGTGTCACGATCGTCGTGGATAGTGCTGCGCGAGAAACCCATGAGAAATCGCACCTCCTCCGGCGAGCGCTTCCAGTTTTCCGTAGAGAAAGCGAACACTGACATTTCCGGGAGGCCCAGCTGCACACCGCCAGCTACTACGTCCATGAGGGAGTGCTCCCCCGCCTGATGACCGGCCGTCCTCGGCAGCCCGCGCGCATTCGCCCACCGTCCGTTGCCATCCATCACGATGGCTACGTGCTGCGGAATCTTTTCCAGGTGCGGCGGCTCCAGGCCGGCCGGATTGAGTTCTACAGGATTGGCCTCGACCATTTATGCACTCCTCAATAGGTGAAGGGACTTCACTTGGCGCTCCAGGTGCCACTGAAGGTAGGCAGCAACGTAGCCCTCGGCCAGACGGCGTGCACCGCGGGGCGCCTGGTCCACCACCGTCCAGTCACCATGAGCCAACCCCCGCAGGAGCGCAGAAATGGACTTATCGGGATGGGCTGCACCAACCGGCGCATCCGCCGCACAGACAAACCCACCGGCGGGCACACTAAAGGCCACCAGCTGATCCGGCCGCCCACAGGTAGCACACGTGTCCGTAGCAAGCTCCCAGCCCGAGAGCGCCAGTGCCCGCAGAAAATACGAATCGGCCACCATGGTGGGCTCGTGGCCCGAGCGAGCGAGAGAATTGAGCGCACCGAGCAGCAGCCGGTACTGCCCACGATCCCCCACCCCCTCGGCCACCAGACGCTGGGCCGTTTCTGCCATGGCATTAGCCGCGGTAAACGCTTCAAAGTTATCCGCGATCAGCTGGCCGAACGCATCGAGCGTCGCCACTTCCGTGATGATGTCCAGGGAGCGACCCCGGTACAGCTGCACGTCTACCAGAGAGAACGGTTCCAGCCGCGCACCAAAACGGGATTTCGTACGCCGTATCCCCTTGGCAACAGCATCGGTGCGTCCGTGAGAGCGAAGAAAGAACGTAATGATACGGTCCGCCTCGCCCAGATCACGGGTGCGCAGCACAATCCCCTCGTCACGGTAAAGCTTCATCTCCGGCATTATCGCACGGCGCTGTTCCACCCGCTGTGACGACGCCGCGCGCCTTCCGCGCCTGCCGGGCTCCTCGGCGTCGAAAATGGACACCGCTAGAAGAGGGCAGGCAGTACGTTCCAGTATCCGAGCGCCAGGAGGAGGAGGAACTGGCCGAGGATGGAGGTTCCGAAGGCGATAACGGCAAGTGGCCCCGCCGACGTCGCCGGATTACGACGCCGTCCGGTCACCCAGTGCACGCACGCGGACACCATGAACCACACGGCCAGGAGCGCCAATACGCGGACCACCAGCCAGCCGCCGCGCACGGCCCACAGATTCTGCTCGTAGTGGGTGGCAATGTAGACCACCACCAGGAGGTAGGCGAACAGGGCAACCCAACTGACCACGGAGAATACAGAGCCCCACGCGGTGGCCGCGCCGGCACCACGGAACGAGCCGAGTCTCCGTCCGCGGCGCCGAATGAGCGTGGCTAATCCCAATAGACCACCCACCACTATGAGGCCCACACCGCCCACAAGAACCCATACGGCCGCCGGACCGGCCGTACCGCGCGCGCCAATTTGGAAGGCCGCGGCCTGGAACTCCTGCTGCGGAGTGGCACCTGCCACGTGCGGGGAGGCCGTTGCGGAGAATGGGAGGCCGTTGACCCAGGTGGCAATATCCCGCATGGCGTGCTTGTCCAGTGCCTTTCGATTGGTCTGGAGACCATGATCCGCATTCTTGTAGTAGCGCACCGTCAGGGCGTGGTTGTCTGCCTTTGCCAGCTGGTCGCGCATGATTGTGGGGCCCTGAATCATGGGCATCGAATTATCGAGCGTACCGTAGGCCATGAACACGGGCATAGTCATCTGCGCCTCGAACGGGCTCGGGTCAAAATCGATGTACTGGAACGTACCGTCGCCAAATTCCTGCCCCATAAGCTTGGGGATGGCACGGCGCAACTCCACCGGAGCCCCAATTTCACGCAGATACGCATCGGAGGCAAAGGCTCCCTGGAAGCGGATAGGAATCACGGGCGCGGAGATAAACGCCACGAACGCCACATCATGATTACGCGCGGCGATGATCGGAGCAATAAAGCAGCCCTCAGAGACCGCATAGATTCCCACGCGACGCGCATCCACCCCCTCGTCCTCGCGAAGATGCTCTAGCGCATCCTCGTAATCGTCGGCCAGCGCGTAATAATCCCGATACGTGTTCGAATAGTTATCGACCCGCTTTTGCGGCGTCAGCGTCACTACGCCGGCTGACGCGATGAGGGATGTTTCCCGTTCGAATGCGTCATACCCGTTCGTACCCGTGCCGTGGATAAACACCATGGCGGGCAGGTTCTCCCCCGCTCCAACCGGTCGCTTGAGTTCGGCCGTCACCACGCTGCCATCGCGTAGATGTACCTTCTCCAGGCTGGTGGTGACGCGATAAGTTCCCAGGGAGGGGGTGGCGCTGGCGGTGGATACGGAGGTGTCCGATGTTTCCGGCACCACCATTTGGGCCATGGGCTGCGGATTCCAGCCCGGCCCCAGTACGGAGCCCACCAGCCCCATGAGGCACACGCATACCAGCCAGGAGGCAAACGTTAGGTAGCGCGGAATGCGCGGACGAAGGTGGGCGGACGTGCGCGTGACGTCCGGCATGCGGGAGGCGGGATAGGCAACGACGGACACTAGAAACCGAACCGTCCCAGCATCTTCGGGTCCCGCTGCCAATCCTTGGACACCTTTACGTGGAGGGAGAGGTAAACGCGCGTGCCGAGCATACGTTCAATGGACGCGCGCGCTTCCTTGCCAATTTGGCGGAGTTGCCGGCCTCCCTTCCCAATCACTATGCCCTTTTGAGAATCACGCTCTACGTGCAGGGAGGCGTGAATGCGCGTGAGAGGGGCACCATTCTTCGTACGCCCATCCTGTATTTCATCAATGGTGACCGCGAGCGAATGGGGTAGTTCGTCGCGCAGCCGCTCCAGGCCCGCCTCGCGAATAAGCTCGCTAATGATGGTCTCCTCGGATTGATCCGAGGTGGCATCGGGCGGATACAGCGGCGGGGAGGCGGGCATGCGTCCAATAAGTACGTTCACCAGCTCTTCTGTTTGCACTCCGGCGCGCGCAGAGACCGGCACTATGTCCGCGAAATCGTAAAGCGCACTCACCTCAGCAAGCTTTGCCCCCAGATCTACCGGGCTCACCAAATCTGTCTTGGTCACGGCGGCCACGATGGGCACACGCCCTTTTTTGGCGAGGTCCAGCAGATAGCGGTCACCCGGCCCCACCGGCTCATTGGCGGGCAGACACATGAGTTCTGTATCCACGTCCGCGATGGCGTCACGCACCATATCATCGAGGCGTTCGCCCAGCAGCGTACGCGGCCGATGCATACCGGGGGTATCCACGAGGATCAGCTGTCCGGCCTCACGGGTGACGATGGCGCGAATCACCCGCCGGGTAGTTTCCGGGCGGGCGGAGGTAATAACAACTTTCTGGCCGACCAGCGCGTTGATGAGGGTGGATTTGCCGGTATTGGGCCGGCCCACCACGCTCACGAATCCGGCACGAAAATCCTCACGCATCGTGTTCCTCCTCCTTCGCCTCCGCCCGTGTGGCGATCACCGTGGACAGCAGATGCCGGCGCCCCTCGAAGCGGTCCGCCACCAAGTGCAACCCCGCAATCGTAGTTTCGCTACCACGAATTGGCAGTCGTCCCAGTCCCTTCGTGAGCAATCCACCAGCTGTGTCCACATCGTCGTCGTTCAATTCGAGCCCAAACAACTCCCCGAGCTCATCGACAGGGCACCGCGCGGGCACCCGGAAGGCGCCCCTTCCTAGATCCTCGGTCTCAGGTTCGCCGTGGTCATGCTCATCCTCGATTTCGCCCACCAGTTCCTCGACGATGTCCTCGATGGTCACCAGGCCGGCAATGGCGCCGTACTCGTCAATGGCGACGGCGATGTGGACCTGCTGCGCCTGAAGCTCGCGCATGAGGGCACCCACGTTCTTCGTTTCGGGCACTAAAACGGGCGGGCGCATAATATCGCTCACGGTCACACCCTCGGCGTCCGAGCGACGGTGGATTCGGCGGATCACGTCCTTCATGTAGGCCATGCCGCGCAGATCATCCAGGTTGTCACCCATCACGGGGATACGGGAGAAACCGGAGCGGACGAACAGGGAAAGGGCCGAATCCAGGTCCGTGTCGGCGCTCACCGTGATCATGTCGGTACGGGGCACCATGATCTCGCGCACCATCGTCTCGCTCATGTCGAAGAGCGATTCAAGGATTTCGCGTTCGCCCTCCTCGATCGCCTCGGATTCGGAAACGCGCTCCACCATGAGCGCCAACTGGTCCTCTTGTTTTTGTTCTTCGGCTTTACGTGCCTCCACGGGTTCGGCCGGGGTACGAATAAACAGCCTGCCAAAACGAGTGGCGCCCACCAGCATTCCGGATGAGGACTTGAGGACGCGAATGTGGCGGCGCACCCCGAAATTGAGCGGACGCAATGCCATAAACCCACAGCACACCACGAGGGTGACCAGGAGGAACACGCCGGCCAGCGCCCGCCCATGCATGAACTGGGCCAGCCCCCACCCCAGTGCGTAGGCGTAAAGGGATGTAGAGACCAAACGGAGGAAGGCGAGGCCGGCGGTAGCCGCATCCCGTTGCGATTCCACAAACATGAGGCGCCGCCCGCGGGCCGATTCAGAATCGAACGCCTGGCTCGCTTCCGTCCGTGTCAGGCGCCCCAGCGCCGCGCCCAGCACGGTCCACCACAGCGCAAAGAAAATGGCGACACCGGCCCCGATAAATGCAAGAGCGGTCATGACACCTCCCTACGAAACGGACGTGGTTATACCTCGGTGGGCTTTGGATCCCCGCCCCCGCGATCCGCCAGGAATATGAGGAGGAGCTTACGTTGCAGCCCAAACATTTCTTCTTTAGCCTTCGGGTCCGCGTGGTCAAAGCCCAGCAGATGAAGGATGCCGTGCGTCACCAGGAGAAGGATTTCCTCCGCGGTGGAGTGGCCCATGTTAAGTGCCTGGCGTCGCGCCACCTGCGGGCACACCACAATGTCACCGAGCATGCCTGGCTTCGGTTCTTCGCCGGGTGGAGTGGGACGCAACTCGTCCATGGGGAAGGACAGCACGTCCGTGGGCCCGGGCAGGTCCATCCACTTGATGTGGAGATCCTCCATGGTCTTTTCATCCACCAGCAGTACCGAAAGGTCCGAGAGCGGATGCACGCGCATTTGATCCAGCACAAATGTGGCCAGCTGGTTGATTTCTTCCAGGTTCGGCGCCGGCTCGAAACCGGATTCGTCATTTACCTCAATCACTGTTCTCCCTCGCGCGCTTATCAGCGCGATCGTCGTGGCCCTACGTCAGGATTCCCGCGCCCGGCATGCAATCCTACTGTTCGCGCGCGTCCCAGCGCGCATATGCGTCAATGATGTCCCCCACCAGCGCGTTTCGCACCACGTCCGCGGTGGTGAGTTCGGAGAAATGAATGCCCGGCACGTCACGCAGTACACGGCGTACCTGCACCAATCCGGAATGCGTGCGCCCGGGCAGGTCCACCTGCGTAACATCCCCGGTTATTACCATTCGACTATGGAAACCGAGCCGGGTGAGGAACATTTTCATCTGCTCGGGCGTGGTGTTTTGCGCCTCATCCAGGATCACGAATGCATCGTTGAGGGTCCGTCCGCGCATGTACGCCAACGGCGCCACCTCGATGGTGCCGGCGGCCATCAGCTTTGTGATCGTATCCGGATCCATCATGTCAAACATGGCGTCATAGAGCGGGCGCAGGTAGGGATCGATCTTATCCGTCAGCGAGCCAGGCAGGAACCCGAGCGATTCTCCGGCTTCCACCGCCGGCCGCGTGAGAATGATCCGCTTGGCTTCCCCGCTCTGCAGCGCCACCACGGCCTTGGCGACGGCCAGGTAGGTTTTGCCCGTCCCAGCCGGCCCGATACCGAATGTGATCGCGTTCTCGTTGATAGCGTCCACGTATTCTTTTTGCCCCAGCGTTTTTGGGCGAATCGTAGTGCCACGGGCGGAAAGAATATCCGTTTCGATGAGGGCGGTGGGGTTTTCTGCCCCGGATTTGGCTAGTTTGATGGCGCGTTCGGCGGTATCCCGGGTGAGGAATTCGCCTTCGCTGACCACTTCGATGAGCTGGGATACCAGCGACGCCGCAAAATCCAGCGCTCCCGTCTCTCCACTCAGCGTGACGCGGTGGCCGAGAACATGGATTTCTACCGGCGCCAGGCCCTCCTCCAACGCGCGCAGTACTTCATCGCGCTGGCCGAGGAGGCGAATCATGGACACGTGCTCGGGCACTTCGAGTACCCGCGATTGCGCAAGATCAGTCATCACTGCCCATGGTATCGGTTAGGGCTTGGATCGTGGCGATGGCGAAGGGTGCTGCACTCCCGGAGCGCAGCACATTGCGAGTGAGGAGCACCGGCATGCCACCCGCCGCCCCGAGTGCTTCAAGTTCGGCCGGTGAGATACCACCTTCCGGTCCGACGACGACGGTGGCTCCCGCCTCCCGTATTCGTGCCGCCACCGCCCGGTGCTCGGTAAGGAGTGTCGGAAGGGTAACCGTGGCCGTTTCGTGGCAGATAAGCACTACCCCGCCGCGCGTGGCGACCCGCGGGACGGTATTCGCCGTCACATCGGCGTGGCCTGCGGCATTGGGCTGTTCCGCGGAAAGGAATGCGACCAGGTCTCGCGTATTAAGCGCCCCGCGCACCTCGGGGATCCAGGCCCGGCGGGATTGTTTGGCGGCGGCGAGTGCGGTGACTTCCCACCGGGCCCGGCCCTTTGCCCGCTTCTCCCCCTTCCAGTGCACTACTGAGCGATCCGCCTCCCAGGGGATGAATGCGGCGGCACCGTATTCGGTGCAGGTTTCTACGGCCTGCTCATCACGTCCGCCTTTTGCAAGCGCCTGCACGACGGTGATACGCGTACCGGCCGGCTCCGTCGCCACCGACTCCGCCCGGGCTTCAAGCGAATCTTTCGCCACCACGGTCACCGTGCAGGTGGCGCGGGTGCCGCGGCCGTCCACAATGTCAATCTGTTCACCCACGCGGACGCGGCGCACGCGCACCGCATGATGGCCTTCTGCACCATCCAGCGTGAGAAGCGCTCCGGGATATGCGTGTGCGGCGGCCGGAGCCACAAATACTGGGAGCGTCACCTGGCGAACTTCTCCCGCAGCCGAGCGAAGAAGCCCTGGTTTTCTTCACTCATTGACGCGTCCGTTGCCTGCTCGCCGCGTAGCTCCGCCAGTTTTCGCAGTAGCTTGCGCTGCTCTCCGGTGAGATCAGAGGGGGTTTCCACCACCACGGCAATGCGCATGTCGCCACGCCCCTCGCCGCGTAGATGTCCCGTGCCCAGCCCCGGCAATACGGCCACAAACCCGGAGGATGTGCCGGCGGGAATCTTTACCTTCTGCGCGCCATCAAAAGTATCCACGGAGATCTCTGCACCTAGCGCCGCAGACGTCATGGGAATGGTTACCTCGGCCAGAAGATCGTCGCCGGCGCGCCGGAAAATGGGATCGGGGCGGACGGAAACCTCAATATATAGGTCGCCGGGCGCACCGCCCTGGATACCGGCGTCGCCCTGACCGGACATGCGGATTCGCATCCCTGTTTCAATGCCGGCACGAATATCCACCGGAATGGACTTCTCCGCGCGCACGCGCCCCTCGGCATTGCAGGTGGGGCACGGCGTGGTGATGACGGTGCCGTGTCCACCGCACTTCGGGCAGGGGGATGTGGATACCATGCGCCCAAACAGCGAATTGGTGACCTGCCGGACGGAGCCGGAACCACCGCACTGGTCACACGTGGTCGGGTGCGTGCCGGGCGCCGCCCCCTCGCCATGGCACATCGGGCACTGCTCGGCGAAGGAGCCCTTGATGTCCCGTTTGGTACCGAACACGGCATCCTTGAGCGAAATTGTGATGCGCTCCAGGCGGTCGCGGCCGCGCTCTCCACGCGGGGTTGGCCCGCTTGCGGCGCCGCCCCCGAAGAATGAGGAGAATATATCGGAGAAGGCACCGCCAAAGCCTGCGGCGTCGAACCCACCACCGTGCAGCGCCTGCTCGCCACCGGCGTCGTACATGCGCTTCTTTTCCGGATCTGAAAGCACCGTGTAGGCCTCATTGACGGCCTTGAACTCATCCTCATGACCGGGGCCGGCCACATCCGGATGCAGTTTGCGCGCCAGCTTCTTGTAGGCGCGCTTGATCTCCGTATCCGTCGCGTTCCGGCTCACTCCGAGAGTCTCGTAAAAATCTGCCACTTGCTTCTTTCCATTCGATTCGCGCTAAATATGAGGCCGACCGGCCTGTTCACCGGCCTTCCGACCCATTACTGCCTGACCCTCAATTCATCACACCGGTCATTCCGTGCCCAATGCCCGCGAGAGGTAGCGTGCCACAGCCTGCACCGCCGCGATATTGCTCCGGTAATTCATTCGCGTGGGCCCCACCACGCCCACACGCGCCACCGCACCGTCTCCGGCCCCGTATGTGGAGGAGATAACGGCAGTTTCGGACAGTTCGCTTCGCCCCGTTTCCTTCCCGATGCTCACCGACGGACTGCCATCCATGAGGGCAAGTAGACGCAGCAGCACCACCTGCTCTTCGAGCGCGTCCAGCACGGGCTCGATGGACCGCGAAAAGTCCGCAGCCTGCCGGGAAAGACTAGACGTCCCCGAGGTGGTGAGCCGGTCCTCACGGGCATCGTTGAGCAGATCGGCGAGCACATCCACCAGCGCGCGCACGTCCGGGCGTGAGACTTCCGGAGCCTCATCGACCACCGTCATCATTGCCGCCGCGGCCGCCCGCCCCCGCTTGCCATCCGCCGATTCGTTGAGCTCACGGGTGAGGCGCGCGAGGCCGTCCGGATTCACCGCATGGGTGAACGTGACGTGACGCTGTTCCACCCGGCCAGCCGTGGTGATGAGTACGAGGAGCACGTGACGCTCCCCCACCGGCACCAGTTCAATGTGCCGCACCGCCGAGCGGTCCAGCGTGGGGTACTGGATGATCGCCACCTGATGCGTGAGAGCTGCCAACGAACGAGCCGCACGCGCCAGCACATCATCCAGGTCCACGGCGCCGTCAAGAAGATGCTCCATCGCACGGCGTTCCGGGCTGGAAAGCGGACGCACGGAATCAATGGCGTCCACAATGGCCCGGTAGCCCTCATCCGTCGGCACGCGCCCGGCTGACGTGTGAGGTTGGGTGATGAGCCCGCGTTCCTCAAGCAGGTTCATGTCATTGCGGACGGTGGCAGAGGACACCCCCAGCCGGTAACGATCCACCAGCGCCTGGCTCCCCACGGGCTCCTTCGTGAGCACGTACTCGCGCACAATCGCCTCAAGTACCCGCATTCTTCTGTCATCGCTTCCCATGGTCACCTCAATTCAGCACTCGACACGCTCGACTGCTAATTGTAGGCGTTGGAGCGGCAAGGCAATAGCCTGGTGCGGTGACACTGCACTCCTCCACGCCTGACCGCTACGGCGCCGATGTCCTCTCCCATGATCCCCACGCCCGCCCGTCCTCCCGGGAGGTTGAAGCGCGCCCGGGACTGCTGATCGAGGACGTACAGAGTGGGTTCGTGGGCGAAATCATGGACGTGCGGCGGCGCGGCGGGCTGTGGCAGATGGAACTGGAGGGTCAGCGGGGCGTTCGGCGTGTGTTCCCACTGGGCGCCGGCTACTGGATCGAAGGCCAGCCGGTGCGCCTCACGCCGCCGCGTCCGCACCGCATCACCAAGCCCCGCATCAACGCGGCCGGTTCGATTCACGTGGAGCAACACCGGGCAAGGGTTGCGCGCGCGTCCCGGATTTGGGTGGAGGGCAAGCACGACGCCGAACTGGTCCAGAAAGTGTGGGGTGAGGATCTGGCACTTGAGGGCGTAGTGGTCGAGGAGCTGCTCGGCGTGGACAACCTGGAGGAGAAAATGGCCGAGTTTGAGCCGAGCGACGAGCGCCGCGCGGGCGTGCTGGTGGACCACCTGGTGCCGGGCTCCAAGGAGTCACGCATAGCTGAGGCCGCGATGCGCCGCCCGGGAATTCTTATCCTTGGCCACCCGTACGTGGATGTGTGGCAGGCGGTGAAGCCCGCGGCCGTGGGCATCCCCGCCTGGCCCGCCGTGCCGAAGGGCGAGGACATTAAGCGCGGCACGCTGCGCAGGCTCGGCTGGCCGTATCAGACGAAGGAGGACGTGGGCCTCGGGTGGGCGCGGATCCTGGCCTGCGTCCACACTTACAAGGACCTGGAGCCGAGTTTGCTGGGACGCGTGGAGGAGCTCATTGACTTCGTGACAGCCGTAGGCACGCGCTAGCGGGAGTGCGAGCAGGGGCGGCGCCGCGACGTCGTCGTCCCCACCGCCCCTGCTACGCGAATGCGATGTAAGCAACTACCTCTCCGCGGTGTGCCGGATCAAGCAATCGCTCGACTGTGCGCCGTTGCGATGCTGCCCGGCGAAGTAGGAATGGCGAGACCGTATCATCAAGTCCAAGGTACTGGTTCACCACCCAGGCCTGCGGAACAATGCCTGCACGCTTAAGATCCTCTTCAAGCCCAAGCGCCTCAAGGATCGGCGTGGACTCTGGCAGCGTGACCAGGATGGGGACCGTGCGCGTGGCGTCACGAAGCCGCGTCAATGCGGTGAGGTGCCCCGTCGGATCTTCACTGGCCCCACTCTGACGCATAAATTCACGGTGGTAGGAGCCCGTGGCGTCCAGCAACAGAAGTGTGTGTCCCGTCGGGGCCGTGTCAAGTACCACCCAACGTCGGTCGGCCTCGTCAAGCACGCGCGAAAAGGCCCGAAATACGGCCACTTCCTCCGTACAGGGGCTGGCCAGATCCTCTTGGAGTTGGGCGCGTGCCGTTGCGTCCAAGCCGGCTCCTTTAGTGTCGAGTACCTCCTGCCGGTAGCGTGTTACCTCTCGTTCCGGATTGATATTGGTAACCTCAAGGTTCGGCCGGTTTCGCGCCAGCATCAGGTCGAGGTGTGAGGCCGGATCAGTGGTTGCGAGCAGTACATTCATGCCGCGGTCAGCTAAAGACACGGCAATTGCCTCGGCCACCGTCGTTTTACCTACGCCGCCTTTTCCCATGGCGAGAATCGTTTTCGGCGCCGGGCTGGTTTCGCACACGTGCTCGACGATGCCGGCCACGCCTTTCATAGCCACACGGAGCGCTCCCGCCACGGGCGCGGGCGACGTTGAACCGGTCACTGGATCTGCAGATTGGGCGGGTGTAAACGCGTTCGCCTCCGTGGCGTGTTCAGGCGTCACAAACTCGGTGCTGGTGGGCATCAGCGGCTGCGGTCTCACTTCCGTCAGGCTCTCCACCCCCATAACTGGTTCAGCGCTCATGGGCACGGTGAAGGTACGCAGCCCGGCCAGTCCATGGTGTCGTGACCCGATAGCATGCACGATTGCCTGCTCGGCGCGGTAGAGGCGCTCGTGGAGCGGATCCCCGGAAGCAGGCGGCAGCATGCCATTGACCACAAGCACCTGCGGGCGAATTCCCATGCCAGCCAACTCGCCTGCTGACCGTTCGGCCTCCGCGAGCGTTGCCTCTTCGGGCCGCGCCACCAACGTGAGTGTGGTTTCATCCCGGTTCCCCAGCACTGTCACCGCATGCTCATAGTCGGTGTGGTGCTTATCCAGGCCACTGAGCGGCCCCAGGCACGAGGCGTCCCCAGCACCCTTCTTAATGAAATTCGACCAATCTCCGGGCAAGGCGAGGAGTCGAAGCGTATGGCCGGTAGGCGCGGTGTCAAAAATAATGTGGTCGTAATGTGCTTGCAGATCGGGGTTGACGAGGAAATCGACAAAACGATTAAACGTGGCCACCTCCACCGTACACGAGCCGGAGAGAGTCTCGGCGGTTTCGGCCAGCGCCTCGGGTGGTAGCAGCCCACGCACCGGCGCCAGCACCGACTCGCGGTAAGCCGCAGCCTCGGATTGCGGGTCAATCTCGATGGCGTCCATACCGTCTCCGGGTTCGGCTCCGCGTCCTGATTCGCCGCCTCCCCGTGACACAACGCTGCCCCAAAGCTCGGCACCAGGTCCCCGAGTGCAGTGACATGCGCGCCGATTGGGTGGCCAAATACCTGGGCAATATTCGAGGCCGGGTCCGTTGATACAAGTAGCACACGCTTGCCACGCCGGGCCAGCTGTACGGCGGTGGCACACGACAGGGTGGTTTTCCCGACGCCGCCTTTCCCAGTGAACATAAGGAATGGCGTGGTGGGCGGCCACGACGCTAGCAGCATCCTGAGCCCTCGCAGCACCGCGTGCCCGCACGTCGGGTCGGCGTCGTCGACAGTAATCCCGCACCCTCACGGGCCCACCTCCGCAATTCCTCGAGCGAAGGGTAACGCCCAACGAGCGCGAGAGTGCCATCCACTACGATGGCGGGCAGCGCGCCAGCCCCCTTGACCGCGAGCAATTGTTTGATGACGGACTCCCGGGCAAAATCCAGTGGCGCATTGGCGAGGTTATGGCGCACCACCTCAATGCCCTGTTCATGCGCGGCAGTTACGGCCGCGTTGAAATCGACAAGCGCCTGATTAACATCGGCTCCGCACACGCCCGAAGAACAGCACAGCGACGGGTCAAAGACATGAATAGCAAACATTGCGCACCTCCGGTTGCGTCGACAAACAAATTTTAGTTCACGCCACCGCCACGTCCGCACATACCTCCCGGCAACCACCGCTGCTACGCCCATGGCAATGCACTGTGGAATGCTCGCGTGGACGCGCTTATTAATTCGTGATAGCCGTAGGCACGTGCTAGCGCAGGTTCGTACCTGCGCGCCGCGACGACGTCGTCCCACGTGGCGGCCGGAACAAGGGACGGAGGTTGCGTGGCTACGCCGCTACCCGCGCGAGTATGCTTTTCGCCCGGTAAACAATTGCGGCGCAAAGGAGCCACCGTGGAAACAACAGGGATCACCGAATGGACTTTCTTCGAGGAAGTGCCGATTCCCAAGGACGTCAATAGCATCATCGTGCAGGGCGAACAGCCGTATGCGGCCTACAAGACCTTCCGAGATTCGGCCATTTTCACGTCCAAGCGGCTCATTATTCGCGATTCGCAGGGCATGACGGGCAAGAAGGTAGAGATCTATTCGATCCCCTACTCCACCATCAACATGTGGTCCACGGAGAACGCAGGCCACATGGATTGGAATGGCGAGGTGGAACTCTGGACGCGCGCCGGGCACCTGAAGATTAAGCTCGGGCGCAAGGTGGATGTGCGGCGGCTGGACCAGCTGATCGCCTACTGCGTACTCATTAGCAAGTAAGGCCGAGTCCGGGGATGGTCCGTGACTATCTGCTCGCCTATAGCGGCTTGACCATGATGAGGCACGGATTGTCCTCACCCCAGAGGTCGGTTTCTTCCAGCGGGAGGAATCCCACGCTCTCATAGAAGTGGCGCGTTTGCGCGTAGCCGGGATCCGGGTGGGCGGGACCAAGCGTCTTTACCTCGAGGAGGCGCACGCCCTGTGCGCGGGCGTTCGATTCGATTGCGGCGATGAGCGCCGTACCGATCCCGCGGCCGTGATAGGAACGTTCAACGGCCATAAAATGCACCTCGACCACGTGGGAGAAGTGCCGATCGAGTATTGCGACGCCAACCGCGTGTCCACCCTCGCGGATGTACGCGGTTTCTTTCTCCCCGGCCGCGGCAACGTATTCCTCGTTCGACTGCGGCAGCCCAAACCACTCGGGCAGCGTGGCAATGATCCGCCTCACGTCACCGGGAGCAACCTTGCCGAACTCAACGTTCCAGGTCATGCGCCGCCTCCTCCATTTTTGCGATTGGTTCATTGTTGCACGGCCGTCCCACAGGAGATGCTCCTACCGCTTGACCCTGACGCGGCGTCAGGCATCAGGATGGCTCTATGAGCAACGAAGACGAGTTTCGAACGGTCGGCGAGGTCGCCGCGCTTCTGGGCGTGTCGGTGCGTACGCTTCACTACTGGGAGCAGCGCGGGCTGATCGCGCCGTCGGGACGAACAAGCGGCGAGTACCGGCTCTATTCCGACGCTGACATTGCGCGTCTTGAGCAGATTCTCATCTATCGCGCCACCGGCATGAGCCTCGGCTTAATCCGTGAGGTACTCGCCAGCGGCGACCGCATTGAGCATCTCCGCCGGCAGCGCGCGTTGCTTATACAGAAGCAGGACGAGCTTGGCCAGATGGTTCAAGCTCTCGATCAACTCTTGGAGGATGCAATGGGTGAAGACAAGTTGTCGGTGGAGGATGTGGCAAAGGTGCTGGGCGAAGCAAATTTGCCCGCCTGGCAGGCGGAAGCCGAGGAGCACTGGGGCGATACCGACGCATGGGCGGAGAGTTCCAAGCAGACGGCCGCCATGTCCGCATCAGATTGGACGGATACGAAGGAACGCATGGACGACGTCGATCACCAGCTTGCAGAGGCGATGCACGCGGGCGTGAAACCTGGTTCGGAGGAGGCTAATGCGCTGGCCGAGGCGCATCGCGCCGCGATCGGACAGTTCATGCCTGTTTCCTATGAGCGTCAGGTGATCCTGGCCCGTACGTATGTTGAGGATCCCCGCTTCACCGCACACTACGACGCATACGCGGAGGGCCTCACCGTGTGGTTGAAAGCGATTATTGACGCGAACGCACGGACCCACGGTGTGGACCCGGACACCGCGGAATGGGACTAGCGGATTCGCGCTGCCTCCGTCTCAGCGTTTAGTACGACGCCGTCTGGCACGGCCAAGTAAAGGGCGCGCGGGAGGCCAGAGGCACTGAAGACACCTAGGTTCCTCTTACTGGTAAGTGCCCTGTGATACCGCGTGATGTCACAGGGCACCCGATAATCGTTACCGTTCCTACGTTGTGGTCTGCACGTACAGATCGAATAGGTGGGCAACGATCTTTTGCTCGACGCCGCGGAAGTCCACGCTGTATGCCGCCTCGACCGCCGCATCTAATTCGTGATGAGTATTAGTGGTTCCGCGCGGTTAGCCATCAGTCTTCGCTAAACCAAGCTCTTCCTGCTTATCATTGGCCTTTCCTCTACGATCTTTGAATATAACAATTCCAAACAAAGAAATAACTTCCCCGGCTATCCATTCCTTGAAAACTCCGAGTCCCCCAAAACTGCGATTGCTACGAAACAACTAATCCGTCAGCCCTGAAACCACCCGTTGTTATGTATCTTGTATGTAGGTAACCGTTAAGTATCATGCTCATTTCTAGCCTACGAAGCATAGGGAAGTTCCGTAGCGGTGTTCCCCGCCAACAAACTCATGAAAATCTAAGGCGTCTACTATCAAATGTCCAATAGACTCCGTTTTTAAAATATGTTAGTGAAGGACATTTGTCCTGATTCTAATACCACTAAATCGCTATCTTTTGATACAAGCTCGATATAGGTTGAGCGAAAGTGGTAGTCCACGCCTCGCAACGCGTTGGCGAGTAGTGAGCTTCAAATATGCAAGCGATGGAGGTTGCATTGGTTTACTTTAGAAAGCTAGCTGGTCTATCAGTAGTCGTTGCTGCAGTGTTGGCAGGTAGCACAGCATGCGCAGGTACCAGCAGTTCGGGGGGGGGGGGACACCGAGATAACCTACTTCTCCTACCATGGCGAAGAAATTACAAAACCAATTGTTGCAGAGTTTGAAAAGGAGAATCCCGACGTCTCCGTCAAAGTAACGTACGGTAACGACCCGCAAGAATACGTTCAGACTCTGCAAACCCGTATCGCGGGGAACAACACTCCCGACGTATTTGTCATTACGCTAGATAATCGTAACGACATCATGAATGCCGGAGCTGCATTGGATCTCTCGGGTAAAGATTTTCTTTCAGGACTCCCCGAGAAGAGTTTCGATCTGTACAGCCGCGACGGCAAAGTCTACGGGATGCCAACAACAGCCTGGTTTGCTGGCCTAGTTTACAATAAGGATCTTCTCAAAGCGTCTGGGTACAGCAGTGTTCCAACCGACTTGAGCGATTTCATTACGATGTGCCAGAAACTGAAGGCAGATGGGGTGCCATACCCGTTCTTGGACGAAACTGATTCCATCGTCTCAGGGACACTCCAGGCCCTCATAGCGAGTTATCAGGATAAACAGGGTCTCCTTCCAATGGATGAATCCATCGATACTGGTGAATCGACTGTAGCGAAAACGTGGAAACCGGCCCTTGAGCAGTACCAGAAGCTCATTAAAGATGGCGTCGTTACAAAGGAGAACGTGACGCTACCCCAGGACCAGATCGTCCAAGCATTCCTTTCGGGCCAGGCTGCCGTCTATCGGACGGGCCCATGGGACTACACACAACTATCTCAGTCAGGAATCAACTTCGGCGTATCAGCATTTCCTGCATATCCGGGCGGCTCCGCATACGTGAACGGCGGACCTGATGGTGGATACGCAATTTCTGCAAGTGCCTCAAAAGATAAGCAAGCTGCCGCAGAACGATTTCTAGCATTCCTCAACAGTGCGAAGGGAATCGAACTTACAGTGAAAGGGACGGGCGGTACATCACTATCCGATAATTACACCTCCCGAACGTACGAGCAGTTCCAACCGGTTGCAACGGACTATCTGCTAAAAGGAAAGTATTACGGCCTTACGTGGTCCAAAGCGTCCGAAGCCATGACATCCGAGGCTCTTTCCCAGCAGCAATTGTTGATTCAGGGTCAAACAACCCCGGCAGAAATGGCAGATACCTTACAAAGCAAATGGGAAAGCGTCAGCAAGTAAATACAGACGCCTAACCAAAATAGAGACGGCGTCGCGTCTCTTGTGACGCCGTCTCAGAAGAATTCCAGCAATGTCGTAATAAGCCGATATTTCTGACAAGCGGAAGTGTGAACCATCTATGGCAGTCAACAGTGCCACATCCCAGCCAACACAACGTACTAGGTGGAGATCAGGAAGTGAACGAATCGCTACCGTCTGGTTACTCCTACCCATCGTCTGTATATTCGCTGTACTGACTATCGTCCCTTTAGCTCAGTCTCTCGTATATTCGTTTACTGACTTTAACGGCTATACCTCGAACTATTCATTTGTCGGATTACAAAACTACACGGAGGTATTCAGCGACCCTAGTCTCTTAAAGGGCCTTTCGTTCACGATAGTATTTGCAGCAGCTTCAAGTGCACTAATAACACTCCTCGCGATTCCTCTAGCCGTCATTGTCAACACAAAATTCTTTGGAAGCTCCTTTGTGCGGTCACTATTCTTCTTTCTTGGCGTACCGTCGGCAGCAATTCTCGGCTCGGTCTGGCAGTATCTGCTTTCCCCGTTATCATCTGGAGTCATAAATTCCATTCTCGGTCGGTTTGGAATTGATCCTGTGTCATGGCTTGCAGACAGTACGCTGGCGAAAATCTCAGTTATCTTAATCGCAGTTTGGGCTGGAGTTGGATGGCACGCAACGCTCTACCTTGCTTATCTTCAGTCAATCCCAAGGGATCTGTATGAACAGGCTTCGGTGGATGGAGCAAGCACATGGCAACAGTTCATTCATATAACAGTTCCGCAATTAGTTCCTGCAATGATGGTGTCCCTTTTCCTATTGATAAGCGGAGGACTCAAAGTTTATGAACTTCCACTGACATTAACAGGTGGCGGGCCGGGATATGCGACTCATACAATCACGCAAGACATTGTGCTACGCGGCATTGGACAATCTGATTACGGCGTCGGCTCGGCACTAGCTGTACTGTTCTCGATTGTTGCTTTCGTCGTGATCATGGCTTACATCGGAATCTTTCAAAAGATCGCAAGGAGATTTTCATGAATCGCCACAGCAGGCGGACGACCCAGCGAATCGTACTTTCAATAATAATGCTGGCAATTGCTTTAGTCTCCGCACTACCACTGTGGTACGTGCTCGTTAACTCGTTCAAGTCGCAAGTCGATATGACTTTACATCCGTTAGCGTTGCCGTCTGAGCTAACCCTCACTAACTTTGCAAACGCATTTCAAGATGGCTCAATGATCAGAGCCTTCCTGAACACGCTGCTCGTTACGGTGGTCGCGGTAGCAATCCAGGTGCTGGTTGGCTCGCTTGCCGCCTACGGCGTTGTCCTAAAGAAATGGGTATTAACGCGGGTCGTCGGCATCATTCTTATGGTTGCCTTCACCGTACCCGCCCAGGCCACTCTAATCCCGCTCTACAAGATGGAAGCCTCGTGGGGGCTTGTTGATTCCCTACTCGGCTTGATTCTGTTGTACTCAGGTGGCGCAGTATTCTGCTACTTCCTGATCGTCGGTTATATGCGTGGAGTACCTAAGGAACTCTTCGAGGCTGCGAAGCTAGATGGCGCACGGCCGTTGCGGATCTATTTCTCTATCGTGCTTCCGGTCATACGACCTATTCTCGTGACCGTCATCGTATTTCAAGTGATCGGCACCTGGAATGATTTCCTATATCCAAACGTATTTATTTCCTCACCGGAGAAGGAAACCGTCGTCCTCCAGGTATACAACGCTGTGAGCCAGTTCGGGACAAATTGGCCCCTCTTCATGGCCGTGACAGTCTGTGCCTTGGTACCGATCTTTATCTTCTTTATCTTCTGCCAAAAGTGGATCGTCAGTGGATTGGTAGCAGGATCCGTCAAGGGGTAAAGCAGAGCAACCTTTTGCATCAGGATGTAGTCGATCAATATCCACACCCCACATATGATTGGTAGCACTTACTTATGTCAGAGAAGAATGACAGTCAAACCCAAGAAATACTAGACGGGCTAGTGCGACGAACACTCGGAGCAGATTATCAGCTACAGTTCCGTTTTATTCCCACAGATCCTCCAAGCAATGGCACCAGTTATTTTGAGATTCATCCAACTACTAACGGGAGAATTGAGATATATGGATCAGATCGAGTTTCGCTCGCGCCTGGATTCTGTCATTACCTCGATCTGATCGGAATAGATCCCGATGCCATCAATACGAATGACGTCGATATATCGCGAAGACAATCCCACCAGGAAGGATGCACACATACGAACCCGTACCGCGTACGCTACTTTTTAAATTACTGTACCTTCTCTTATTCAATGGCCTTCTGGGACTGGCCAAGGTGGGAGAAACTTCTCGACTGGTGCGCCATGCACGGAGTCAACATGCTCCTCGACTTAGTGGGCCACGAGGAAGTTTACAGACAGCTGCTTAGACGATATGGGTACACAGAAGATGAAGTTCGATCTTTTCTACCTGGGGCTGCATACCTTCCATGGTTCTTCATGCAGAATCTGACCCATTGCGGAAGTCCTTTACCTACGGATTGGTTCCCGAACCGCTTACACCTGGCACACAGGATTCACAAGCGCATGGCGGACTTAGGTATTACTCCTGTTTTCCCAGGGTTCACCGGGGTAGTACCAAGAGACTTTAGTGAGAGGAACTCAGGATTCTCAGCGATCGATTCGGGTACCTGGTGTGGATTCCGGAGACCAGCGATATTGGATCCTGGAGTAACACAAACCGAGCGCGAACACTATCAAGAGTTCGCATTGAGCTACTACACAATCCAAGACGATGTTTTCGGAAAGATTACGCACTACTACTCAGCTGACCCACTCCATGAAGGGGGCTGTGTAGATCCCCCAGCCGTAATTCGGATCTTTGGAGCAATACAAAAGGTGATGCAGACTGCTGATCCTGCCTCCATTTGGGTTTTGCAACAGTGGCAAGGTCAGCTAGATGAGCAGAAGCTTTCAGCTATTCCGTTTCCTTCGCAGTGTCTAATTCTTGATTTGGAATCCGATCTTCATCCCAATCATGCTCTACTCGAGCAGAGACAGTTTCCGTGGGTATGGTGCACCATCGAGAATTTTGGTGGACGAATGGGGCTTGACGGCCCGTTGGCACGCATTGCGAATGGCCACATCAAGGATGCTGAAGTATCAAGACATATGGTTGGAATTGGAGCCGCGCCTGAGGCACTCAACATGCGTTCACCGGTTTTTTCACTCTTGTTCCAGAGTGCCTGGATGGGAGGAAAAGTCAACATATCTGCATGGCTTTGGCGATTCTACAAGAACCGATACGGCGATACATCAGAACAGCTCAATGAGATAGTCCAGTTCTTGCTTACAACCGTCTACCAATATGATCCACAGTGGTACCACCAAGGCGCTCCAGAATCAGTCATTCTGGCTGCCCCGTCAGACTCCGTCATTACACAAGCATCAAGTTGGGGCAGTACTAAAACCCCCTATTCCCACCTGCAACTCGAAGCGGCGACAGAAAGACTAACTGAGATTTATACCAGAGCCGCCCATCCTACCAATGCGCTGGTTGACGATCTCTGCGAATTACTAGCTCAGGTCATATCCAATACGGCCAAAACCGTCCAATATCGAATGAGCGAGTCATATAGGGCAAGAAACGCTCAGGCGTTCAACCTGTACTCAGATCGTTTGCTCGAGCTCATTGACTTACAAGCTAATGTCTTAGCGCACTCACGGCACTTCCATATGGAACCGTGGATACGTTCAGCACGAGACATCTCAGAGGCAGTTTGCGATTCTAAAGAATCCAGTTTGGAAAAAGAAGCATGGTCACTCGTCACGCGATGGGCTGAAGAAGCGGACGCAACACTACTCGATTACTCAAATCGCGAATGGGTAGCACTCCTCAGGACCTATTACGGCCCACGTTGGCAACAGTACATTCGCAATAGACAAGATGCACTAGCCGGCATAGGACCCGCCGTAGATTTCAATTGGCCTTCCTACGCGAATAGATGGGTAACCGAGCACATAGGAATGTCAATCGATGAAACCTCCGCTGTACCGCTGAGTGTCCTCGCACAGGCCGTATTGCGTCGTGGCACAGCCAGCGCGATTCACGAACTCGACATGCTTACGTAACATACACCCGGATGATATTCCTCCTGCTACCAACCATTCACATCGATGATGCCAACATGGCCTGGAGTCGTGGATAGATTAAGGCGCGTACGCCAGCGATTACCAGACCATCACGCGCCCTGACCTGGACCCAACCGCCGCACGCCTTCTGAGACATTGCGGGCTTCATCCGTGGCGTGCAAGAATCCACATATCTAAACATTCATAACCGAAAGGACCGATTCGTGGGTAAGTGGTTCAAGCAGGCGCATGAAATTGAGTATCTGCGTGCGGAAAACAAGAAGCTCGCCGCGCAAGTGACTAGCCTGCAGCACCGTCTGCGCATGCAACAGAACGGCACAGAGACCGCCGAGGTATCTGACGAAGAACGCAAGATCATCGCCTCTGGTCGCAAGATCGATGCCATCAAGGCCTATCGGGAACGCACTGGCGCTAGCCTCTATGATGCGAAGATGGCCATCGACGAAGCGTCGTACGATCTCTAGAACGCTAGGCGCGCTGCATACTACAAAAACACTATGTAGCGCGGCAACCAGTGCAGGTCTTATTTCTCTCCTGATTCCTCAGCAGCACGTGAAGCAGCGGATTCGGCCTTTGACCACTCGGATGCCGTCCCCAGTTTCCGGAAAGCAGGCGCACAGAAAATAGCGGTAAGCCCAAGTACAAATAGCGCGGCGGCTAACCCATAGGACATCGTGGTCTGGCCAGCCACAACCAGTGCAGATGCGACAAGCGGCGCCCATACGGCAAATATGGAAGAAACCACCGTCAAAGATGACTGCGCCCTCCCCTGCAAATTGTCCGGAGTAGAGGCGAACAAAAATCCCTGTACGGCTAAAGCACCGATCGGGAACGTCAACCCCGCGATTCCAAACCAAACGAACAGCATGCCGTAGCTATGCCACACCGTTGCTCCCACCGCGGCTACAAGAAGCCCGATTGTCGAGAGAATTGCGAGACATCCGGATGGAACGCGAGTAACAGCAATCGATGCTGCCGCGGATGCCACGATCATGCCAACCGCCATACTTACCTCGACCAGCGCAACCTGCGCCGCGGAATATCCGTGCCCCATCAATTGATAGATCGTGGTGAAAGTCAGCATGTTCGCCGCAGTCTGCGCGAAAGCAATCCACAGCACAATTCCGAGACGAACTCGCGAACTGACCAGGAAACGAAGCCCCACCGCAATATCCTCGAATATCGAGCCAATACGTTTCGTCGATTTTCTAGTAATCTCCGTGGGCTGCAGGTCCGTTCTGATGAGAGCTGCGCACAGGCCATATATTGCGTGCAGAACGGAGGCGGCAATAAATGGAAGCCAGTGCGCGGCTCCATAAAGGAAACCGCCCAGCGGCCCACCCGCGATGGATACCACCGCGTCACGCCCCTGATTGATACCGCGGGCCCGAGCATATTCTTCATTATCTGTGAGAATTGAACGCAGCGCCGCTTCATCCGAATTTGAGAGCAACGCGAAGGAAAATTGGACAGCTATCACAATTGCGATGACGTGCCATAGCTGGGCAACGCCTAAAACCAGCAGGATTCCCAGCAGCATCCACAGCACGGCACCGGTAACCGCCCGCCAGTACATGAGTGCGCGGCGATCGCTGCGATCCACGATGACGCCGCCGAACAGCATCATGAGAATTCCAATTATCTGGCTAGCGGTCGATACGCCGCCGGCTACCGCGACGCCCCCCTGTTGCCACGATAACGAACGGCACCGCAACCTGAGGTACGGCGCCTGCAAGTTGGTCGGAGGTGGAGCCGGTCAGCCACACCCCATAATCTCTCGAGCCATTACTCATTCGTCACCTCAATCTCTCCGCTCGCGTACACCCGCAGCAAGAAACCACTACTGAAACCCGAACCCAACCCTGATCATTTACCAGTTAATCTCCGTCAGGATACCTTCGAGCCTATAGACGCTCGTTACCATGCAGCGGCCAGGGTCCATCATCTGAACAGCAGCGAATAAATCAGAGTCCCCATGGCAGTTTGCTTTGTGCAGGTGAGAAGGGCCCGCGGCCCACTATTCCCACGTCACCCACACCTGACCATTGCCGCAGCACCCGCGTCACCACAGCGCCCGCGTCACCACGTCGCCCAGCAGCCGCCCGTGCCGCGTGAGCCGTACTCTCCCAGTACGCAGCGCTTCGGCGTCGATCAAACCGTCGCCGCGCAGCTCCGCGAGCGTTTCCTCACGCACCCCGCTCGGCACCGGTATCCCCTCGCGCAGCCGAATACCTAGCATGATGTCCTCTTCGCGCTGCTCGGCCGGGCTCAGTACCTCGCGAGCCTGCGCCGGCGTCGTCCCCAATGCAAGCCGCTGCGCATAGGCCAGTGGGTGCTTGACGTTCCAGAACCGTTCCCCATTAATGTGCGAATGCGCCCCCGGCCCGTATCCCCACCAGTTCGCGTTGTGCCAGTAGAGCAGATTATGGCGGCACTCGTGTCCGGGTTTCGCCCAGTTGGAGATCTCGTACCAGCGGTAGCCGGCCTCGGTAAACAGCGTATCGGCGAGTTCGTATTTATCCGCCTGTATGTCCGGGTCCGGCAGCTGAATTTCGCCGCGCCGTGCCTGCGCGCCCATTTTCGTCCCCGGTTCCACCTGCAGACCGTAGGCACTGATATGGTTTGGCGCGAAGGAAATGGCCTCTCGCACGGACGCTTCCCACTGCTCCATGGTCTCCCCCGGCGCCCCATAAATAAGGTCCACCGAGTATTCGAGCCCGAGTTCCCGCGCCCACGTGGTCACCTTTTCCACCTGCCCGGGCGTGTGGAGCCTGTCAAGCGTCCGGAGAACGGCGGGCACCGCGGACTGCATGCCGAACGAGATTCGCGTGAAACCACCCTCCCGCAGCGCCGCAAGCTCTGCCTTTCCCACCGTTTCGGGATTGCATTCGGTAGTAATTTCAGCGCCCCTGACGACGCCGAACGCCTCCCGCAGGTCCGCCACCACGCCTACCAGTTGCTCCGGGCGCAGCATGGTGGGAGTGCCGCCACCAAAGAAAATGGTGCGCACGGCCGCGTGGTTATCCCCGGTGTCCAGCACGCGGCGCGAAAGCGCGATTTCGCGGGCCAGCGATTCCGGATAATCCCCGGTACTCGCACCCTCACCGAAATTCAGATTTGTGTAGGTATTGAAATCGCAGTATCCGCAACGCACCCGGCAGAACGGAATATGCACATACGCGGAGAATCCTGCGGACACGTCCGGGTTGGGAACGCGGCCGTCCGGAGGTACGGGAATACCGTCGGGGAGTTTAGCCACGCTTTTTCCTTACCGCCACCAGATCGTGCACGCTCCTGCCGGCCTCCCGCCCGCGCTCCTCGAAGCGGGTGAGCTCGCGCTCCTCCCATCGCCGCGCGAATCCGCCGCGCTCCGGCTCCCGATCATTCGGATCCGGATTTTGCCCCGCGTAGGGATTCTCAAAATACGGGAGCACCTCCAGCGTGTCCCGCATCTGCCAAGCGTAATCATCCCAGTCCGTGGCCATCCTCCACAGCCCCTGGTCCTCGAGGATACCCGCCGCTACCACGCCGAATCGCGGCGCGACCAGGCGCCGCTTGTGGTGGCGAGTTTTCCGCCACGGATCCGGGAAAAATGTCCACAATTCTGCCGCCCGGGGGTTGGTGCTGCCCGGCAGCGCGGGATCCACGCCCGGCCCAATCTCCTCAATCTCCGCCGCGCTAGCAGCCCTGCTCGCCGCGAGCCCAAACACAACGGGAAGCGCCTGTACGGCGTCGGCCTCGAGGACGCGCACGTTCTCAACGCCTGCGCGCACAATCGAGGCCACGCAGCGCCCCACACCCGGATGCCACGCCTCGACCAAAAGGATGTTTACCTCCGGATGACGCACCGCATAACCAACGGCCTGTTCTCCGCTTCCCGGCCCCACCTCCACAATGAGCGGCGCCTCACGCCCGAATTCGGCGGCCAGGTCCACCCGCGCATCCGCAGCGATTTCCACCGGTTCCTCGCCGCGGGGCACGCTGATGAGTAGCTCGGCTCGTTCGGCCAGGAGCGCCTCGTGACGCTTACCCAGCCGGCTGCCGCGCAGCGAGAAAGAGTGAATGTGGCGGTAGGTCATTACTTTCCCTTCCCGGTTGGGGCGTCCGAGGTGAGTGCGGCCACGAATGCCTCCTGTGGCACATCCACGCGGCCAATGGACTTCATGCGCTTCTTGCCGGCCTTCTGCTTCTCCAACAACTTGCGCTTACGGGACACATCGCCGCCGTAGCACTTGGAAAGCACGTCCTTGCGCAATGCCTTGATGGTTTCGCGGGCAATAACGCGGGTACCAATGGCGGCCTGAATCGGAATTTCAAACTGCTGACGCGGAATGAGGGCCTTGAGCTTCTTGGACATCGCGTTACCGTATGTGTACGCCTTATCCTTGTGCACAATCGCCGAGAACGCGTCCACTTTCTCATGGTTGAGGAGAATATCCACCTTCACGAGGTCCGCCTCCTGCTCCCCCTCCACGTCATAATCAAGCGAGGCGTAGCCGCGGGTGCGGGATTTCAACTGGTCGAAAAAGTCCGTGACGATTTCGGCGAGCGGAATGGTGTAGCGCAGCTCCACGCGGTCCTCGGTGATGTAATCCATCCCATCCATATTTCCGCGCCGTTCCTGCGCCAGCTCCATGATGGTGCCCACGTAGTCCGCTGGCGCCAGAATGGAGGCCTTGGCCGTCGGCTCAAAAATATGAGCTACCTTGACCTCGGGGAATTCGGACGGGTTTGTTACCCGCACCTCCTGGCCCGCATCCGTGATCACGCGGTAAATCACGGAGGGCGCGGTAGCAATAATGTCCAGCCCGAATTCGCTTTCCAGACGTTCGCGCGTGATCTCCAGATGAAGGAGCCCGAGGAAGCCCACGCGGAACCCAAACCCCAACGCAACGGAGGTCTCCGGCTCAAATACCAGGGCGGCGTCGTTCAACTGGAGTTTCTCCAGCGCCTCACGAAGATTCGGGAAATCCGATCCGTCAATTGGGTAAATCCCCGAATACACCATGGGCTTGGCATCCTGGTATCCCGGCAGAGGCGTGGACGCGGGCCGCGAGGCAACCGTCACCGTGTCACCCACGCGCGTTTGCCGTACATCCTTGACACCCGTAATCAGGTACCCCACCTCCCCCGCACGAATTGACCGGGTGGGGGTGGGCTCCGGAGAAATCACACCGAGCTCCTGGAGTTCGTGCTCCGTGTGCGTAGACATGGTTTCCAGCTTCTGGCGCGCATCAAACGCGCCATCCACCATGCGGATGTAGGTGACCACACCGCGGTAGGAATCGTAGACGGAGTCGAAAATCATCGCCCGTGCCGGCCCATCCGGATCCCCCTGCGGGGCCGGAATGTCCGCTACCACGCGATCCAGCAGTTCTGCCACACCGGCACCCGTTTTCCCACTGACGGTGAGAATTTCGGACTCCTCCACACCCAGCAGGCTGGAGAGCTGGTGGGTGTAGTGCTCCGGTTCCGCGGACGGTAAATCGATTTTGTTAAGCACCGGGATGATGGCCAGGTCATGGTCCATCGCCATGTACAGGTTGGCCAGGGTTTGCGCCTGGATCCCCTGGGTAGCATCCACCAGCAGCACGGCACCCTCGCACGCGGCTAGAGAGCGGCTCACCTCATAGGAAAAATCAACGTGCCCGGGCGTGTCGATCATATTGAGCGCGTACGGTTCCCCGTCCACCAGCCACGGCATGCGCACCGCCTGCGATTTGATGGTGATACCACGCTCCCGCTCAATCGCCATGCGATCCAGGTACTGATCCCGCATGTCGCGCGCTTTCACAATGCCGGTCAGCTGCAGCATCCGGTCCGCGAGCGTGGACTTGCCGTGATCAATGTGGGCGATGATGCAAAAGTTGCGGATGCGCTGGCGGTCTGTTTGGCCGGGCGCAATGAGCCCGAGTTGTTCGCTGGAAAAATTGGGCACGTCTCTCCTTTTCGTGTCGCCTTATTCTAGCGATCTATTCCGGCAACCGCGCCATGTATTCACGCGGGTGCGTGTATCCGCGCGAGCCCGTCCATGGCACCGCCACCGCAATCGTCACCGCCCCCCCTACAGGCCCGTCCGCCGCGCGCAGCGACGCCTAAGGGACGCCGTGTCCGCTCAAGTTCCGTCCGGGTCCGTTCACCGCGCGCAGCGACGCCTTCACCTATTCACCCACGCACGTCTCCACTCATCGCGGCGGCCCAGATTGTGGCACCATGACACTATGGCGTTTTCGAAGAAGCTTCTCAGCGAGGGGGAGCATGTGCTCCTCGAAACCCACCCTCATGCGAAGGTGCTGACCGGCAACTTCATTGGCGGCGCGCTTGTGGTGGCGCTGGCCGTGCTTGGCGCCATCTACCTACCCCACACCTGGCGCCCAGCGGTGTTTTGGGTGGACGCCGTGGTAGCCCTTATCCTGCTGTGGATCGTCACATTGGGGCCCTGGATGAGCTGGGCGGCGAGCTACTACGTGGTCACAAATCGTCGCGTCATTGCCCGCGACGGCGTGTTCACCCGTACCGGCCATGACATCCCACTCGCCCGCACCACGGACCTCACCTTCAAGCGTGACATCACGGATCGGGGCTTCGGTTCAGGCACGCTTGTTATCTACACGGCTGCGGATCAGCCCCATTACCTGCGCAATGTGCCCAAGGTGGAGCGGGTGCACGCGTTGATTTCTGACCTTCTTACCAGCGGTTCGACGACGTCGGACACCCCGCCCGCCCTCGCCATGCCATCCCTCTCCGCGGTCCAGGGAAACGTCGCAGATACTCTGCCTGCCCCCGGCGTGGCGGAATCGTCCGCCCACGAAACGCCACATTCCGAATCCACCGATGGCTCGCTACCGCAGGGCCACGCCGATCCGTCTCGGCCTGATAATTCTCCGGCTGCCTAGTAGTTTTCCCGCCACTAGATCCTCCTCATCATCGCCATCACTCAGGTCCCCACTGGCCGTGCAGACTCTTTACACATGTTTTACGGCTTTTCGCATGACGAATGAGAATCCTGCCTAACTGACGTCCTCGTCCACCTGGGTTACTCCGCGGCAAAACTCGTAGTCCTGACCCGTCGGCTTCTACGCGTGCACCGACCACGAAACGTGTCACGAGTCTGACTGCGGCGTCGTCGAACAAGATTTCAGTGCGCCCAAACTTCCGCACACACGTGCACCCGATAGGCGGTATTTCCACGACCAAAGAACTGTGCGAATGTGACAAAAACGACTATAATAGAGGTGTGTAGTTTGCACTTATCGGCGCGATGGCGCGTCGGTTAGCCTACCGAGGAGAAGAGCCAATGAAGGCCGCACGCTACTACGGGAACCATGACATCCGTATCGAGGATATCGAGCAGCAGCAACTCAAGCCGGGTACCGCACGCATCAAGATTGCCTGGTGCGGCATCTGCGGTACAGATCTCCACGAATACCTAGACGGGCCCATTTTCTGCCCCACCCCGAATACCCCCAGCCCTGTGGCACACGAAACCGCCCCGGTCACCCTCGGCTATGAAATGTCCGGCGTAATCAGCGAAGTGGGTGACGGCATTGACGATCTCAAGGTAGGCGACCACGTGGTGGTGGAGCCCTACGTACTACATGACGACGTTGATACGTCGGAGAACAATGACGCCTACCACCTGTCCAAGGACATGAACTTCATTGGGCTCACCGGCCGCGGCGGCGGGCTGTCGGAGAACATCGTGGTACGGCGCCGGTGGATCCACAAGATTCCGGATTCCATTCCACTGGACGAAGCCGCGCTGATTGAGCCGCTCTCCGTGGCTGTGCATGCCGTGGAGCAGGCCGGCATCACCGGTCCCACGAAGGGCTTCGCACTCGTCGGCGGCGCCGGCCCAATCGGCGTGCTCATCGCCTCCGTACTCCACGCGCAGGGCCTCACCGTGGCCGTCACCGAGCTTTCCGAACTGCGCCGCAAGCGCGCACTCGAGAGCGCACATGTGGATTATGCTTTCGATCCCCGCGAAGTGGACGTAGCCGCTCAGGTACACGAGCTCACCGATGGCAATGGCGCCGATTACATGTTCGAGGCCTCCTCGGCGGATCCGGTGCTTCAGACCCTCATCGACGCCGGCGCACCTCGTTCCGTCCTGGTCAACGCGTCCATTTGGGGTCACAAGCCCACCGTGGATCTGGCACAGGTGGTACTCAAGGAGATCACCATCCGCGGCACCATTGCCTACGTGAATACCCATCCAAAGACGATCGACCTGGTGGCTTCCGGAAAGATCAACGTCAAACCGTTCATCACCGGCAAGATCAATCTTGAGGATCTTATCGATAAGGGCTTCGATCAGCTCATTAACCATAATGAGACGGCCGTCAAGGTACTGGTCTCCCCAAATGGTGAGGGCGAGGACTAAACCACTCTCAAGCGTGGGCGGCCGAGCAGGTAACGGCCGCTCACAGAATGGGCGAGCAATCTCACGCCGCGGGGCAGGCGATTGCTCGCCCGTTCGCACATGTACTGGTATTCTTGCCTCTTGGACTTTCACCTGGTCGGGTGGCGGTCCAGCTTCGATGACAACCACGGGGACCCCACTCCCACAGTCCACATTGAAGCGTTTCCCCTCGCCGGCCATGTTGTCGATTTGAAAGAGTAGTAGCAGTGGCAAATATTAAGTCGCAGAAGAAGCGCGTTCTCACCAACGAGAAGCGGCGTCAGCGTAACCAGGCCTACAAGTCTGAGCTCCGCACCTACGTGCGCAAGACTCGTGAGGCGATTGCGGCGGGCGATGTTGAGGCTGCCGAAGCGGCGCTCCGCGTGGCCTCCCGCAAGCTGGATAAGGCGGTATCCAAGGGCGTGATTCACAAGAATCAGGCCGCCAACCGCAAGTCCAAGCTGGCCGTCAAGGTGAACGCACTCGCAAAGTAGCGAATGTCAGTGGGGCCGAAGCGCACGCTTCGGCCCCACTTTGTATTTCAACCCACGCTAACGGGTAAGCCTGCGCGCCTCCGCTACACGCACAAGGGCACGTTCCAGGGCAAATTGGGGATCCTTCGAACCACCTTTTACTTCTTCGTCCGCCTGAGCCGTAGCCTCAATCGCCCGCCCGAGGCCGCGTCCTGTCCAGGCCCGCGCCTGCTGTTTGGCGCGCTTCAGTTGCCAGGGCGCCATCTGGATCTCTCCCCTGGCTACCTTACCGGATACCTGGGCAAGTGCAATCTGCCGTAGTTTCGCTGCCAGAGCCGCGACAATCGGTACCGGACTGGTACCCGTTTGCACAGCCTGACGCGAGAGCTTCAGCGCACGGCCCGCATCCCCGGCCAACGCCGCGTCCGCTACATCGAACGAACCGGCCTCGGTGCGCCCCTCATAGAACGTGTGCACGGACGTTTCCGTAATACGGCCTTTCACATCCGAGAGCAGCTGATTCGTGGCCGCCAGTAACTCACGTAAATCCTGACCAACGGCATCCACGAGCGCCTGCACCGCACCCTCGGTCATCTGACGATGAGCCGCCCGGGCCTCCCCGCGCACCAAATCAGCCTTGTCTGAATCACGCTTGACACGTGGAAATGAATAGACCACCCCTCGTTTTTTCATTGCATCCAGGAGCTTCTTGCCGCGGTTGCCACCCTCATGAACTACGATAAATACAACATCCTGAGCGGGATCTTCACTGTAGGCAAGAGCGTCCTTGAGAAAACCATCGGTCATCTTTTCCGCATGCCGAGCGAGAATAACGCGTGGTTCCCCAAACAAGGACGGGCTGGTGAGCACGGGAATACGCCCGGCCGCATATGTGCGCGTATCCAGAATGGTGGTTTGAGTGCGCGGATCTGCCGCCTCGGCCTGTTCTCTCAGGCGTTGCGCCGCCCGCTCACCCAGGACGGGCTCCCCCGCCTCAATCAGAACCAGCGGCGCAACTTTTACCTGCTCTTTCATGCGTCCAGTATCCCACGTGCCTCCGACACCGCCATGGCACATGACCCGGTATTCCTCCGCTTAAGCCCTCAGAACCACCGCGCCTGCCACACGTCGTTCCTCACCCGGTCTCACAGCGCTGTGCGCCCACAGAGCCGCCAGCCCACCAGATCGCCCCACAGTCTAGAGTGGCACGATAGTGCGGATAAATACGCGCCACGATGGGCGCGGGATGGCCGTAGTTATTCTCGCCAACGGACACCACCGTGATCTCCGGACTGAGCAGTGCGGCCACACGGGCCGATTGGTCCGCGCTGCCGTGGTGTGCCACGATCACACTCCTGACTGGACCCAGCACGCCGTATAACCGATCCTGCACCTCCTCTCCACTGTCAGAAAATACGAGGATGCCACCGGCAACATCAGAACGTAGGACGAGCGCGTCGTCGTTGGCAGATGCCTCATCGCCGCGGGGGTGATCTGGCCATATGACGCGGAGAAGTGCCGTGTCCCCTACCCGCGCCTCGGCTCCCGCGTGTGCCTCCGTAACGGGGATATGCCGCCGGCGGAATTCTCGTAGTGCCGCCCGCGAGGCAGCCTGAGGCTCCGCATTACCTGACGTCCATACCTCACCTACCGTCGCCTGGTCGAGCACGGCGGAAAGACCACCCACGTGATCCGCATGCCAATGCGTGAGCACAAGAATGTCAATGCGCGTAACCCCAGCACTACGTAGGCAACGCACGGCGGCGTCGCCCTCCGGCCCAACGTCAATCATGACCGTCCGCCCCTCGGCCCGCAGTAGCAGCGCGGCGCCCTGCCCGACGTCACACTGAACCGCGTCCCAGTTCGACGGGATACCGCCTCCGCCGGGCAGCAGCGCGAAAACGCTCATTGTCGCCCCGACTATCGCGCCCACGCCCCACAGCCACCGACTCGGCAGCACAAGAAGAAGGATTCCCCCGGTAATCAGACCTAGCGTAGCGACACCAAGAGACACCCCGCTCCCCGGCATGGCCGCACAGAAACTAGCAACATCCGCAATCCACGCCGTACATATCGATGCGGGGATAAGCAGGAGGTGCGCAGCCCACGGACACGCGGGCGCAAGCAGCGTAGCGCCAAGACCGGTGATGGTAAGAGGCGCCACCGCTGGAGCGATCGCCACGTTAGCCAGAACGGACCAGAGCGAGGACTGGTCGGTGAACAATGCCAGTACCGGCATGCAGAAAAGCTGGGCGGCGAGGGACATCGCCACCGGTTCCGCAATTATCCGCGGAATACTGCCCCGAACAGCAGCGCCCATAGGCACACCAACCAGTACGATGCCCATGGTGGCCAGCACTGACAGGAGGAATCCGTAACTGAGCGCAGTCCACGGGGACAGCAGTGTCATGCCAATCACGGCGACGGCGAGGGCGGGCGCCGAACCGGATGGCCGCCCAGTGCCGACCGCCATCACAATGAGGCCACCCATGAGCGCGGCCCGCAGTACGGATGGCTCCGGCCCCACCAGAATCACAAGTGCCACCACGGCGAGCGCTGCGCAGGCGGCTGCGAGCCGCCGATGCCGGCGTCCTACCAGCGTAATGGCCACACCGGTGACAATTGCAACGTGCCCGCCCGATACGGCAATCAGGTGAGTAAGCGAGGTGGACTGCATAGCGGTGCGCAGCGAATCCGGAACCTGTGAATCATCTCCCAGCGCGACGCCGGGAATAAGCGCACGGGCGTGGTCCGGGAACGGTTCGAGCACCGTCGAGAGCGCCTCACTCAGCCTTGCGACTATCTGTGCGGTGACAGCTTGATGCCGGACAATACGTGGATTCGCCAGATTAATGCGTCCCGTCTCCCGGTGGTTCGGATCAGAAACACGCAGGCGGCCACGTCCGCTCACCGCATCGCCCCGAAGTGTGTCACACGGCACCGTAACCTGGAGCCGCACTCTCCATCCGAATTCGCTGGACCCACCGTCCACGCGGCTGGGGCGAATTTGTGCGGTACATTCCACCTCACCCCAGGGCAACTGACGCTCGACCACCCGTGTCATGACCGTACCGCTAATATCGACGTACCGGCCGTCGAGCGCTATGAGGTCAGGCGGCCGTGCCGCCCAGGTGGCGCCGAGCGCTGCTATCGCTGCCAGCCCTGCGGCCCCTGCGCTCACCGCGGCCTGGGTGCGGAGACGCGGTACTAATCCGGCCAGCAGACAGACGGCAGCAACCACGGCCAGTATCCACCAGGCACGGTAAAGTGACGCGCCTGCGCCGCATAGGCTAGCGGCCGCCGCCGGTAGCAGACGCATATCCTGCCGTGGCGGGTGCAACCGGGAAAACGCTGGGGCGGACGCATCCCCGTGCAGCCTGGCGCCGGCCCGTCCACGCCGATTCGTCCCGGCCCGGCTATACCGTTGCGTGGTCACGCATCTTCGCCAGCTTAGCCGGCCCGATTCCCGGCACGTTTTCCAGATCATCCACTGAAGCAAACGGCCCGTGTTCTTGCCGGTAGGTGACAATATCCGCTGCCGTAGCGGGCCCTACACCGGGAAGCTCCTCAAGCTCCACCGAGCTCGCACTGTTGATATTGATGAGTGCGCTACCAGCGCTCCCGGCACTGTTCGCGCCCGCCGTGTCCGCCCCGCCTTGGCTTCCACCCGCCGTCGCATCCGGCGGGATCGTTTCGCCTACTGCCGGAACATGCACGTGGGCACCGTCCTCCACAGCCGCTGCCAGGTTCACCGCCGCCGGATCGGCCTGCGGTCCCAGCCCACCAGCCGCCTGCACGGCGTCCCCTACACGCGCCGGGGCGGGCAGCGTGTATACGCCGGCCTGAGGCACCTGGCCGGATACATACACGACGGATTCCCCCGAGCTGTCGGTTGTCGAGGCAGCCGGAGCCGGCGCGGTTACTTCCCCGCCTGTCACAGGCGACACCTGATTTTCCACCCCGGGCGACGCCTGTTCCACACTGGTTTGCAACGGTGCAGGTTCATGATCACTCACCGATGCCGTGTGAGAAGCCAACGCCCATATGAGCACGGCAAGTACGCCCACCAGCATGGCGCCCAGGATGAGCGCCACATGTTTCCATTCCAATTGCCAGCGTGTGGGCCCGCCCTCATCGGTGAGCGCCACGATGTCCTCGCCAGTTCCCGGAGCCAGTGCGAGAGCGGAAAGACGGCTACGAGCATTTGCCTCCGCATCATCAACGTAACGATGCGTTCGGGTGCCCGGTCCGGCCGGACGTGGAGGTGGTGTACGCATACCTCCATGCTGGCCACCACTCGGCCACGTCGTCAGCCGCGCTCGCTACCTGTGCATAATGACGCCGCCCCGCATTCTGTGCACACCGCGGGGCGGCGCCGTGTAGCCGCCTATATCCTAGCGGTCCTCCCGCAGCGGCACCGTCAGCGTGGCGGTGAGGGTCCGGACCTTCCCAGCCCCCAGGGACAACCGCGGAGTCTGTTCAGGGCGGTTAAAGGCGTTAGCAGAGGCCGAAGCCGGTGCGATAACCAGGGAACGCTGCCCGGCCGTGCTACCGGCAGCCTCAACGCGAACGTACGGTGCTTCACTCGGTTCCTGCGTGAGTTCCACGCGATCCCCGCTCTCCGCATTCGTGGCGGTAGTGCTCACCACACCGTCGGCACGCGGGACCAGACTGGTGAACGTAGCCGTCACGTCCTTGCGCCCCAGGTATCCGTATACCAGAGGGGAGGTGATCCCGGTGAGCGCAAGATCCCCGGGAATCGGTACGCCCCGCGGATCCGAGGCAAGCCGCGTGCGCGCGGGAATCCGCAGGCCAATATTGGCCACGTCCTCAATGCCCGGCACGCATATCGATGGACGCCAGCCGATAGCCACCGGTGCGGGCGTGCTCGATTCATTGGTCACCGTGACGCTCACCGACAAATGCGCGGCCCGGCCCGCATCTGTCACGCCCTCTTCCAATGAGTACACCACGGAGAGGGCCAGCTTCCACGGGTAGGAATCCACCCCGCCTACACGGCCCTTGAGGAACAGCGCATTGCCAGCAGCGGAACCGGAGAAATCCACGCTTCCGGCCAGTCCGCCCGCTGCGTCCTCCGCTACGTCATAACGCCGCCCATTAAAGGTATAGCCGTCCGACATCGGCCCCACCCACGGCGCCTCAATCAGGTTTTTACGCTCCTTACCGTCGATCACGCCGGCCGCATCCGCATAGCTATCAATCAGCTCAAGATGCTCTGCCGGTTGCCAGGACAGCAGTGTCGCGCCCCGTTCTGCTACGAGAGCGGTGGAGCCGTCGTCGGAAAAAATCCTCCACGCAGGGAGTCCATCGAAACGCTCCGGGCGCACAGATGCGTCATTCATAACACCCTCCTTAGGGAACGATATTAATGAGCTTGGGCAGGCGAACGATAATCTTTCGCGGTTCGCCATCGAGATGACGCTGCACCTTTTCACTGCCGAGCGCCAACGCCGTGAGCTCCTCCTCCGTGATATCCGGACTCACCTGGAAACGATCCCGCAGCTTGCCCTTCACCTGCACCACAGCCGTCACCTGCTCCTGCTCAAGCAGCGAGGGGTCCGTGACCGTCGGGAATGGTTCCCGCGCCAACGACGCCGGATGGCCCAGCTTCGACCAGAGTTCTTCGCACACGTGCGGCGCCACCGGCGACAGCATAAGAATGAGCGGCTCCACCGCCTCCCGCGGCACGCGCTCCAGCGACGTGAGGTGATTGTTGAGGATAATGAGCTTGGAAATCGCCGTGTTGATGCGCATTGCCTCATACTCCTCGGTCACCTCCTTGATGGTGCGTGCCACCAGCCGTGCCGTCTCATGGCTGGGTGCCTCATCGGTCACCGTAACGTCACCGGTTTCCTCATCGACTACGTTTCGCCACAGTCGCTGCAGGAATCGCTGCGAGCCGGCCACCGCACGCGTATTCCACGGGCGAGAAACATCCAACGGCCCCATGGACATCTCATACACGCGGAACGTATCCGCGCCGTACTGATCCACCATGGATTCCGGGGTGATGATGTTCTTGAGGGACTTGCCCATCTTCCCGTATTCACGGTTGACCAGCTGACCCTGATACGTCCAGGTGGTGTTACCTTCCGCATCCGTCTGCTCGACGACGTCCTCCGCCGGTACGTACGCCCCACGCGCGTCCGTGTACGCGTAGGCCTGTATGTAGCCCTGGTTGAAGAGGGAATGGAACGGCTCCGAGGAAGAGACATAACCGAGGTCATAGAGGACCTTGTGCCAGAACCGCGAATAGAGCAGGTGAAGCACCGCGTGTTCCACACCGCCCACGTACAGGTCCACGCCGCCGGACACGTTGCTTTTCTCGGGGCGCGGTCCCATCCAGTAGGCCTCATTTGCCGGGGAGCAGAAAGCATCCGGATTCTTCGGATCCGCATAGCGCAGTTCATACCAGCACGAACCCGCCCACTGCGGCATTGTATTGGTTTCGCGGCGATACTTGCGCGGCCCATCCCCGAGGTCCGCGGTCACCTCCACCCAATCGGAGGCCTTGGCCAGCGGCGGCGTGGGCTCCGAATCCGCATCATCCGGATCAAAGGAAACCGGCGCGTAGTCCTTCACCTCCGGTAGTTCCACCGGAAGCTGGTCCGCCGGCACCGTGTGGGGCACACCGTCCTCATCCCAAAGAATAGGGAACGGTTCACCCCAGTACCGCTGCCGAGAGAAGAGCCAATCACGAAGCCGATAGGTGGTGGCTGCCTCGCCTACCCCGCGTTCCTGCAGCCAAGCGGTTGTGGCCGCGATGGCCTCCTGCTTGGACTTGCCGTTGAGGTCAAGAGAATCATTGGCCGAATTCACCATGACGCCATCGCCCGTGTAGGCGGACTCGGTGAGGTCCGGTCCCTCAGGATCATCGGCCGGGCCGATCACGCGGATAATGTCCAGGTGGTACTTGGTGGCGAAAGCCCAGTCGCGGTCATCGTGCGCCGGGACGGCCATAATTGCGCCCGTGCCGTAGCCGGTAAGCACGTAGTCCGCCACAAAAATGGGCACCTGGGCGCCGTTCACCGGATCAATACCGTACAGGCCGGAGAACACGCCCGTTTTTGTACGGCCCTCATCGGTGCGCTCGGTCTCGGACTTGCGCGCCGCTTCCGCACGGTAGGCAGCCACGGCTTCCACCGGGTTCGCGTATCCGCCGGTCCACTCCTCACGGGTACCCTCCGGCCACTCGGCGGGAACACGCAACGCAGCGGCGTCGTCAGACTTGCCCGGCTCCGTGCCACCCAGCAGTTCATGTTCCGGAGCAACCGCCATGAACGTGGCACCAAACAGTGTGTCCGGGCGGGTGGTGTATACCTCCAGCGATTCCACGCCACCATCCACGTTTACCTCAAAGCGAACCCGGGCGCCATGGGAGCGGCCAATCCAGTTGGTCTGCATAGTGCGGACCTTCTCCGGCCAATTAATGGTGTCCAGATCATCGATGAGACGATCCGCGTAGGCGGTGATGCGCATCATCCACTGCTTGAGATTGCGGTGGAACACAGGGAAATTACCGCGTTCGGAGCGGCCGTCCGCCGTTACTTCTTCGTTCGCCAGCACGGTTCCCAGGCCGGGCGCCCAGTTGACGGGCGCTTCCGAGATGTAGGCCAGACGGTACTGGGAGAGGATATCCTCCTGCTCCCGCGGAGTGAGATCAGCCCACGCACGGCCATCCGGTGTGGGACGCTCGCCGGTGGCGAATTTCGCCTCAAGCTCGGAGATGGGGCGCGCGGCACCCTTGCCGCGTCCGTCTCGGCGTGGGGCCTCCGGATCAAACCAGGAGTTGAAAATCTGCTCGAAAATCCATTGCGTCCAATGCACGTAATCCGCATCCGTGGTGGCAAAGGAGCGCCGCGAGTCATGGCTGAGGCCCAGCAATCGAAGCTGGGAGCGCATATTCGCGATGTTCTGCTCGGTGGTGATTCGCGGATGCTGCCCGGTTTGGACGGCATACTGCTCCGCCGGCAGGCCAAAGGCGTCATAGCCCATGGTGTAGAGAACGTTTTCACCCTTCATACGGTGATATCGCGCCACCGTATCCGTGGCGATATAGCCAAGCGGATGGCCCACGTGGAGGCCCTTCCCGGACGGATACGGGAACATGTCCTGAACAAAAAACTTTTCGCCGCTGGTATCCCCCGCTAGCGCACCCTCCGGGTTTGCCGCATAGAAGGTACCTTCCTGCTCCCAACGCTCCTGCCAGGACTCTTCAATCTGGCGGGCCCGATCGGGGGTGTAGCGATAGTTCACCGCTTCATCTGCCACGTGGACTCCTTTCGAATCTGTCTCATGCTACCGCCGGCTTCCGACACGCTGCCGTGCGGTCCAAAAAAAGAGACCCGCCCCTCCACTTTCCCGGACTGTGGGCGCACGCTTCCACGCGGTTAGGCACAGTCTTCTCGCACCGTTAGGGTAAAGGCATGAGCGTTTTCACGAAGATTATTGCCGGTGAGATTCCCGGCCGTTTTGTCTGGTCTGATCCGTCCGCCGTAGCGTTCGCCGATGTCGAGCCGCATCGTCCCGGGCACGTGCTGGTGGTGCCACGGCAGGAGATCGATAAGTTCACGGATCTCGACGACGATCTAGCAGCCCACCTGTTCATCGTGGCGAAGCGCATCGGTAACGCGCAGATCGAAGCGTTCGGGGTGCCTCGCGCCATGATGGTGATCGCCGGCCTCGGCGTGCCACACACGCACCTCCATGTGATTCCCGCAGAGAGCGAGAAGGCAATAGGTTTTGACCAGGCCCGCAAGAACGTACCCGGCGAAGAGCTGGATGCAGATATGGAGAAACTTCGGGCAGCACTCAGGAATCAGGGCTGGGGCGAATTCGTTCCCAAAGACCTGCACACACTCGCCTAACAAAAGTGGTGCAGCGCCTAAACACCATGCGCTGCACCCTCCATGCGCACGTCATTGCGACGCCGTGCTTACGCGATCGCCACGCAGCTGCGCCGGGTGCGCGTGGCCGAGCCTAGAAGACTTGGCCCCACTCGTTCCAAAAGGCACCCACCACGACTGCAATAAGCGCAAAGTACACGGCCCCGGTGATCCACCAGCGATACCGCGCGGCTCCCGCCGGGCCGGGAATGTAACCGGCGCTCATGGAGCGCGTCCACGTGTGCACCACCATAGGAATGGTGACGGTCCACACCACCATGCACCAGGGGCACAGCGCGCGCTCCACGGCTACGGAGAGCGTGACAAAAACGAGCACAAATAAGATGCTGCCAAGCATGCCCAGATTCATCAGCCACCAGAGCCAGCGCGCAAAACGACCACCGGCAACGATCACCAGTCCCAGCGCGAGGAATCCGGCAAAGAAGGCCGCACCAAGGAGTGCATTGGGAATGTCACCCACCAGTGTGTTTATAGGTAAATCAAAGAACTTAGAGCACCCAATGAGCGGGTTAAGATCGCAAAGCAGCGCCTGGCCCGGGTTCTGGAAATAGACGATTTCCGAATAGATCAATTCCAGTGATGCCAGCAGTCCCAAAGCCGCACAAATAATGAGGAGTATGCCGTAACTCCGACCGGGTTCTGTCCTTTTCACCTCACGCCGGCTCTGCGCCGCAAGGTAAGCCTCCACATCGGCGTCGGACATGGCATCAATATCCGCACTACCTATCATTTTTGTTCTCCTGCACCCGATCGACGTAGCTGCGCACAAACTCGGCGGTATCCTCCCAACCCGTGACCGCATGGGTGGCAATGCCCAGCCGCGTAACCGGGAAATCATTGCCGTCCGGATCCAGCCGGTCACCTACGAAGAGCATGCGAGCAATAGGAATACCGGTTTGCTCGGAAAGCGCCGCGATGCCATACGCCTTGTCCACGCCCTTGCGTGTCACGTCCACCGACGTGGAGCCACCGGAACGCACCTCGAGGTCCGGGACACGTGCGGCGACGGCGTCGCGCAGAGCGGCCTTCTTCTCTCCCGTCGGATCCCAGGCGCGTTTCGCTTCAAGCGGAGCAGACTGTCCCAGCGCGGAGAACGTGACCTGCGAGCCGCGATCCTCCAGAATATCTCCCCAGTGATGCTCCTCCCAGAGCCCCAGGCGCCGTGCCTCCCCCTCGAGAGCCGCCAGCGTGCGCGTCCGCTCGGAGGCCGTGAGGTTGTGCTCATAGAGCGTTTGCCAGCTTCCTTCTACAAAACGTAGGTAGCGCGTACCACAGGTGGGGAGCAGATGAAGCCGCGCCAATTCCTCCGGCGTTCCGCCCAAACCAGCGAGGAGCTGTGATTCAAACTGGCCAAAACGCCCACCGGAAATAACGGCTACCTGGCTCACCTCTAGCAATCGGCGTAGTTCTACTGCCATCCGAGCGGGTAGCGGCGATTTACTGGGCGCCAGCGTGTCATCTAAATCGAAAGCCACCAGCGCATAACCAGTGCACGCATCATTCGGCAGCGTATCCGAACGATCGCCGTTATTGCTCATGAGCATCCTTTCCCTCACCGCCCATCCTGTGCGGTATAACGCTACCAAGGCAGCCGCTAGCCGCCCATGCGATACAGCCAAACTAACGGGGTACCCCGCGGCCATCCGGACCGTACGATTACCCGGATACCTATATCGAGACGGCCGGGCCGAGGTAGCATCCGAAACAGAGCGTGAAACTCATCTATGCGCGTCATGCATACAGGCTCGCATACCCCTCCGACACGGAATTTTGCATCAACGCCTACCATGCCACCCGCCTCCGCCATGTCCACATGATGGTTACCCGGCGGCACCGCCCTCAAGAACCGGTACCCTGGGAGCGTTCCGACCGGAGGAGTACCACGTGATTGAGCTGAGCGGTGTTACCAAGCGATTCCCGCGCCGCAACCAACCGGACGTTGTAGCGCTGGACAATATCAGCCTCACCGTACCCACCGGCCAAATTCACGCAATAGTGGGGCAATCTGGCGCCGGTAAATCCACTCTGATTCGTTGTATCACCGCACTTGAGCAGCCCACCACGGGAAGCATTTCCATCGACGGCCAACCCATTACGGGCCTGTCCGCCGCCGGCCTACGCGATGTACGCCGCAAAATCGCCATGGTGTTTCAAGGCGGGAACCTGCTGGATCAGCGTACGGCCGGCGCAAACGTGGCCTATCCCATGGCCATTGCGGGGGTACCGAAAGAGCAGCGCCGCGGCCGCGTGGAGGAGCTCCTCGGGCTGGTAGGCCTGGCGGACCGAGCTCATGCCTACCCCAGCGAGCTCTCCGGCGGGCAGCGACAGCGTGTTGCTATTGCACGTGCGCTCGCCACCACCCCGGATGTACTGGTGTGTGACGAACCGACCTCGGCCCTCGATACCGCCACAACAGATCAGATTCTCAATCTTCTGCGCACGGTCCGCGACCGCTACGGCATCACCATTCTGATCATTACCCACGAAATGGCCGTGGTACGGAAAATTGCCGACGCCGTTACCCTCCTACAGAACGGCCGTGCCATCAGCTCCGGCACCCTCACCTCCATACTTTCGGACATGAATTCGCCTCTGGCACGGCGTCTCGTTCCCCTGCCCTCAATCGGCACAAACCCGAATGGCACCGTTGTGGACATTGCCTTCACGGCTACCCCCGGAGAACCAAATGGGTCACGCGCCATTGATCTCGCCACTCGGCTCGGTGCAGATATTGCGGCAGGCTCTTTTGAGTCGCTACCCGAGATCCAGTTTGCGCGCCTCGCCCTGGTGTTCCCAGCTTCGGAAGTGGATCACGCCGTCGCCCAGCTTTCACATGCTGGACTAGCACCCACCGTGCGGCAAGCACCCGTGGCAGAATCATCCTCAAGCGGCGACACCGCCGCCATCGAGGAAGGAGATGCCGAATGATTCTGGAAGCATCTGTGCATCTAGCAAACGGCACACTCCTCGCGGACGGTACCTGGTTCCAAAGTCCAGCAATCCAACAGAATCTCCTTGCCGCCACCGGCGAAACATTGGCCATGGTGGCCGTTTCCACGCTCGTGGCCGCAATCATTGGCCTACTACTTGGCATGGCCCTGGTTGCCACGCAGCACGGTGGACTCTATGAGGATTCAGCCGTGCATTGGCTCCTTTCCGCCATCGTTAATATCGGGCGCGCCATCCCATTCATTATTGTGGTGTTCCTGCTTATTGATTTTTCCCGCTGGATCGCCGGCACCGGCCACACCTGGCAACAGTTCGCCGTACCTCTCACGCTTTCCGCAGCCCCGTATTTTGCGCGTCTCGTGGAATCGAATCTCATGGGCGTAGATCAGGGCAAGGTGGAAGCTGTACTGATGATGGGCGCCTCACGGCAGCGGGTGCTATGGGGTGTTCTCGTACGCGAAGCACTTCCCGCTTTGATCCAATCCATCACCATTCTTGCCGTCACCATCGTGGGCTACTCCGCTATGGCGGGGGCCGTGGGTGGCGGTGGCCTTGGCGCCATGGCTCAAACGGCCGGCTACTACAACCGGAACTATGACGTGCTCACCATCGTGGTGGTGCTCCTCGTCGCCATAGTGATGCTTATCCAGTGGCTGGGTGACATGCTCAGCCGGCTGGTAGATCACCGCTGAGGAACTACCCGCCGGCTAAACGGAAAGCCCACCGGCTTTGCGCCACGTGCGCCACGGGCCTCAGCGCGGGTTATCCCGCCGCTCCCCGACCACAGGAGCATAATCACCATCGCCGTGTACGTATGTCACGCACTAAACCGCGCGAAAACGCGGCACCTAACCGGCGCACTACGTCACGCTTCGACGTCGTACAACACGTACCCGCTACGTCACGCACGAGCGCCACGGCTACCATCCGCGTACCCGGCCACACCACGTAGTAGAAAGCATCCTCATGATTAAGAAAATTGCACTCGGCCTCGCCACCGCAGCCCTCGCACTTGCCGGCTGCTCCTCGAATGCGTCCTCGGGCGCCTCGGAATCCGCTGGTTCGGATACCACCATCGTGGTGGGCGCAAGCCCTACCCCGCAGAAGCAGATCCTCGAATTTGTGCAGAAGAACCTGGCGGAAAAAGCCGGCATCAATATCGAAATCCGCGAGTATCAGGATTACGTACAGCCCAACCAGGCGCTTAACGACGGCGAGATCGACGCCAATTACTTCCAGCACGTCCCCTACTTCAACGAGGACACCAAGGAGCGCGGTTTCTCGACACTCACCCACGGTGAGGGGATCCATTTGGAGCCCTACGGCGTCTATTCGAACAAGATTAAGGATCTCAAGGATTTGCCGGATGGTGCGGTTGTTGCCATCACAAACGACCCGTCCAATCAGGCCCGCGCACTCGAATTGCTGCAGGACAACGGGATTATCAAGCTGAAGGACGTAGACGCACCCACGATCTATGACCTGGCCGAAAACCCGAAGAACATCACGTTCCGTGAGGCAGACGCCCCCTCGGTGCCGAAGCTTCTCCCCGACGTCGACATCGCCATCGTCAACGGTAATTTCGCCCTCCAGAACGGCCTGACCCCCTCGAAGGATGCGATTTACACCGAAAAGACCGAGGGCAACCCCTACGCCAACGTGTTGGCATGGAACAAGAACGAATCTGAGGGCAAGCTTGCCTCCATCGCCAAGCTCGATGACCTGCTCCACTCCTCAGAGGTCAGCCAGTACATCAAGGAAACCTGGCCCGACGGCGAGGTCATCCCTGCGTTCTAGGGCAGAAAGGGCTTGATTTCAGCCCGAAATTACTCAATAAATGTGTGGGCGGCTCACTGCGAGCCGCCCACACATGCGCTAGTGCACCTTTACTCGTGATGCGCTGGCACCGGCTTATCAAGAGCTGCGGTCCCGTAGGGCTTCCCCTCGAGTACTCGCTGAGAGAACTGCTGGTAGTCGCCCATATTGAAGTCCCCGGCCTTGGACTGGAAAATATAGCGGGATGCCAGGTTGACGGCCGTCGCAAAGCGCTCACGCCAGGACTTCAGCTGCATCACATGGACACCCTGCCACACGATCCAGGCGGCCAGGCCATCCATGTGGGGCAGGTGCGGCAGTTCCGCCACCGCGTCGCCCGTGCCGATAAACGCCATGGTGCCCAGTTCCTGATATTCGAACGGCTCAATGGCGCGTCCATCCAATATGGCAGCAATATGACGTGCCACGTGGCGGCCAGTCTGCAGTGCCGGCTGCGCCAGTTGCGGCAATCCGCGCTCGCCAAATTGCGCCATATCACCCGCGGCGTACACGCCTTCCACGCCGATGACGCGCATGTGATCATCCACCGGAATACGGCCGCGGCGTCCCTGCGGAATGCCCCAGTCACCGACTGCCTTTTCCACGCCCACACCGGAGGACCAGATGACCATATTGGCGTCATACCAGGTTTCTTCTTTGGTCTGGCTGTCCTGCAGCTTAATACGGCCCTCTTCCACCGCCTTCACGGCCTTGCCCAGCCACAGCTCCACCCCGCGAGCACGAAGTGCTGCCGCGGCGCGCTGCTGGGTATCCTCCGCGAAGGGACCCAGCACAGTTGGTGCCATATCCACCAGATCGATTTCCACCTGGCTTGGATCCAGTGCCGGATAAAGCGTGTTCAGAATGTCATTGCGAATTTCGGCGAGGGAACCGGCCGTTTCCACGCCCGTGGGGCCGCCACCCGCCACGATCACGCGGAAATGATCGGTGGATTCGAGCGCATCGAGTCCATCAAGCAGCCCGTAGAAGCGATCACGAATATCCAGCGCCTGGTCCCGGCTGTACAGCGGAAGTGTGTGTTCCTCAGCACCCGGAATACCGAAGAAGGCGGCGTTCGTGCCACCGGCAAGCACAAGGTAGTCGTACTTCATGGAACGGCCATCCGTGAGCTCAATTGTTTTTTCATCGGTATTGACGTGGGCCAACTCGCCGAGCACGAACCGCGCATTTTTCACGGTAGAACGGGTGGAACGCAGGTAGAAGGTAATGTCCCCCGCATTGAGAGCACCGTTGGCAACCTGGAATAGAAGCGGCTTAAACGTGGAGTACGGATTACGATCGATAAGCGTGATCCGCACCGGAGCCTTACGAAGGTTACGAACGGCCGTAATCCCGGCGAAACCACCGCCAACCACACACGACGTGGGGCAGGTGTGAATTATTCTTAGTCATGACGTCAACGGTACTCGACCGATGAGTGATCGGCCACTCATTTCGCCAATTCTGGTGACCTTGTACCTACGTTACCTTCGTTCGACGTCGTATCATTCCGTGCAACTTTGTGCCACTGTTCTTTGTTCGACGCCGAAGCTCCCGCGCGTTTTCGTTTCGCGTTCCTGCGTGCCACACTGTCGCTATCAGCAGGCCGTGCTTCGTTGCGTGCGTAGGAGGAATTAGCGTGGTTAACGATCTATGCGTAGCGCATGTCCCTATCTTTCGACACCTGGACCGAAAGAGCCAAGAGCGCATTGCGACGGCCGCGCGTGCCTCGCAATTCGAACCGGGGGATATCATCTTTTCGCCCGATGCGCCCGAACCTAAGCTGCTGGTTATTCACGAGGGCCACGTGAAGATTTCGCACGTGAGCACGGACGGCCACACGCATCTGTTGCGCGTACTCGGTCCCGGTGATTTCGCGGGGGAAACAAATGTACTCACGGGTGAACGGCCTCGGCATTTTGCGACGGCCGTGGATAACGCCCGGATGTGCGTGTTCGGCCATCAGCAACTTATGGCACTACTGGGGGATTATCCGGCGGTGGCCGTCCGGATGCTGCGAGAGGTGAGCATGCGGCTCACGGCCACCGAATCGCGCCTGGAATCGTTGATCTCCGGCGATGTCGCCGCTCGCCTGGCCAGCTACCTGCTCTCTCTTCCCATGCACAAGGATCGGGTGACACTACCGCTGCCCAAGAAGGACATTGCCTCGCTACTGGACACCACGCCTGAATCCCTCTCGCGGCAACTGCGCCGCCTCGCGAATGGCGGCATTATTCGCGAGGCTGCGCAGCGGAGCATTGAGCTACTGGACATTGACGCGCTCCTGAATATCGCCGACGCGGCGGAGTCCTAGTCTAGCCTCGTCCACGTTGGCATCACTCGGGAGTGAACCACCAAACGTGGCGTCGTTCCCGCCATGTCCCGCCGCCTGCGCCCGGTGCTCCCGTGCCACGTTCCGGACCGGCCGGAGCAGCAGCATCGAATTGCCGATTACCGCGAGGATGCTTAATTCGTGCACCAGCATCCCGATGGCCATGGTGACGCCGCCCAGCAGCACGCCCACCAGCAGCAGGAGTACAACGGCGATGGCCAGGGCGACATTCACGCGCATGGTGCGCACGGTTCGCCGCGCGAGTTTGAAGGCTTCCGGGAGACGGTTGAGATTATCAGACATGAGCGCGATATCAGCCGTGTCAACGGCCACCGCGGTGCCAGCGCTCCCCATTGCCACCCCGACATCTGCTGTGGCCAGTGCCGGGGCATCATTGACACCGTCGCCCACCATCGCCACGATGTGCCCGCCACGCTGAAGCGCCGATACGGCCTCCAGCTTATCCTCGGGCAACAGTCCAGCCCGGTAGTCGTCAATCCCTAACTGGCCGGCCACGGTCCGAGCCACTCCGTTCACATCACCCGTGAGCATCACAGTCTTAATACCACGGGAGCGGAGGGCCGCGAGCGCTTCTCTCGCCTCTGGGCGTTCGGCGTCGGCGATACCAATGACGCCCATTACCATGTCATCCGCTACGACGAACACTGGCGTCGCCCCACGTGACTCAAAGCTAGCGGCAGCACCATCCAGGTTGCTCGGGATCTCGACGCCCATGCGTGCCACGAGCGCGTGGTTCCCCACACCGACCGTAAGGTCCTCAGCCCCGGCGATGATGCCCTCGCCGGGTACTGGGTCCACCTTGCTTGGCAAGTCCTGCGTGAAGCCGGCCTGCTGTGCAGCGGCAAGAATTGGCTGGGCGAGCGGATGTTCCGAACCAGCCTCGGCGACTGCCGCGAGCATGACAGTGCGCGCCGGGTCCTCACTCTCGATGGCCACCACGCTGGGGACGCCGACGGTTAGGGTGCCCGTCTTATCGAAGGCCACGGTGTCTACCTTGGCGGCGAGTTCAAGGTATTGGCCTCCCTTGATGAGCACGCCGTCGCGAGCGCCACGGCCAGTTCCTGCCACCACGCTGACGGGGATGGCGATAACGAGTGCGCCCGGGCAGGCGATGACAAGGAACGTGAGGGCGAGCGTCGGGTTGCCCGTGAGAATCCATGCGATAGCAGCAACTATCACGACGGCCGGGGTGTACCAGCGTGAAAAGCGGTCAATGAAACGGGCCGCGGGCAGCTTAGCGTCCTGTGCTTCCTCTACGCGGGTGACGATACGGGCGAGCGTGGTGCTCTTCCCCACCCCGGTGACACGTACTGTGAGCACTCCGGAGGCAAGCACGGTGCCGGCATATACCGAGTCCCCGTTCTGCTTCGAGGCGGGCGTAGATTCGCCGGTGATCATGGCTTCGGTGACCGCGCCGGTTCCGTGCTCCACGATTCCGTCTACGGGGACGGGCGCCCCGGGCTTGACTAATACGTGGTCCCCAATGACGACGTCGTATGTATCGATGGTCTGTTGCTTCCCGTCACGTAATACCACCGCTGTATCAGGCGCTGCATCAACCAGCGTGTCCAGCGCGGAGCGCGTGCGGGCGAGCGTCAGGTTCTCGAGAGCTCCACCGAAGGCGAAGAGGAAGGTCACGGCCGCAGCTTCCCAATAGTTGCCGAGAATAAGAGCACCCACGGCAGCGATGGTGACAAGGAGTTCGATCGAAGCCACCTTGGCCGTGAGTGCGCGGATTGCGCCGGCAGCCACGGGGTAGCCTGCAAACACGGCGGCGGTGATCATGAGTACGTTGTAGGCGGAGCCGCCTGGCGCCATCCACCCGGCCACGAAGGAGGCCAAGATGAGGAGGACGGCGCCGGCGGTTACACCCCAGGTATGGAGCCACTTCTTCATTTAGCGGCCCATAGGACGTGCGGAGTAGCCGGTCTTGGCAACCGTGTCGAGGATGGAGTCGGTGGAGGCAACCGCCGGATCATGCGTCACCTCAAAACGCGAAGTGGCGTAGTGGACGGTGGCATTCTCCACACCATCCATCTTCTTAAGTGCGCCCTCCGGCTTGGAGACGCAGGAGGGGCAGGCGAAGCCTTCAGCACGGAATTTGGTGGTGACGACGTTGCTCATGATGTTCCTTTCTCTCTGTGAACACCATGAAAGGTACGGATGAGCGGATGCTGGTACCTTGACGGGGATCAAGCCCGGCAGAGTCCCGTTCGCTCCCAGCGGCGCAACTAGAGGCGCGAAGGTGACATGATAAGAGGGACAAGCGCGAAATGCGCCAGTTTTGATTTGACGTCTGGACCTCACAGCGCCGCGCCGAATCACCAATAGATTGGACTGAGCATGTCTCTGAAGAATTTTGTCATTCGCTCACTCGTGGCCGCTCCGCTCATTGCTGGCGGCATTGGTGCTCGGAGCCACGCCGACCGCATTGCGCCGGCTCTCGAGGGTATGGCGGACAAGGTAAATGACACCACGGGCCTGAGCGTTACCGGTAAGCAGCTCGCTCTCCTTCACGCGGACACCCTGGCGCTCGGCGGGGCCACCATGGCCCTGGGCATTCTGCCGCGCCTTTCCGCGCTGGGGCTCCTGGCGAACCTGATTCCTACCACCGTTGTTGGCCACCCGTTCTGGAAGCACTCAGGGGCTGAATTCCAGGAGCACCTCACCGGGTTCCTTCGGAACGGCGCCTATGTGGGTGGCCTCCTCGCGGTGGCCACCGGTTCCCTGACAGCAAAGAAGGCAGCTAAGTAGCCTACTTTCACGGGGCGCCACGGGCCGGGCTCGTGGCGCCCTTTTTATGCCCGGGCATCGCCTCACCGGATCCCGGTCGCTAACCGCGCCCGGACCCGCACCTCGGCATCGCCCTCCTTCATGGACCGCAGCGCGTTAAGGATCGAGACCACATCCACCACCTCTTGTAACAGCGCGCCCACAATCGCTGGAATCACACCAAAAGCGGCCACCACCATCAGAACGACGGAGAGAACAATGCCCACCAGGATGGATTCCTTGGCCACCCTGAGCGTGTTCTGACCGATAGCTACGGCAACCGCAACCTTCGAAATGTCATCCTTCACGATTACCACGTCCGCGGTTTCGCTGGCGGCCGTGGAACCGCGAGCGCCCATTGCCACCCCAACGTCCGCCACGGCGAGTACCGGCGCGTCGTTGACGCCGTCGCCCACCATCATGACGGGCTTGGGCTCAGCCTCGCGTACGGCGCGCACTTTGTCCTCTGGGAGGAGTTCTGCTTCCACGTCCGTGATGCCGGTTTGCTGGGCGACGCGTGTGGCGGTGGCACCGGTGTCGCCGGTGAGCATCATGCGCTCCCGCACCCCGAGATCATCGAGTGCCGCGAGCGTGCACCCCGCGTTTGTGCGTACCGCATCCGCGAGTACGAGCGCCCCGGCGAAGCGGCCATCGATCGATACGTATACGGCGGTCTGACCGGCGTCGATTGCGGCGGGCGCCACCTCACCGGCATGTTCGGCCACGAATTTCCGATTCCCTACGATCACGCGTGCACCGTTGATGTGCGCGGTTATGCCCTTCGTGGCTACTTCCTGCGCGTCCGGTGCGGCCGCGAGTTTCAGTCCGCGTTCCTCAGCCGCTGCGCAGATGGGGGCCGCGAGTACGTGGACCGAATACTGTTCGGCGGACGCGGCCACACGCAGTAGCTCGTCCTCGCTCATCCCCATCGGCTGAATGCTTATCAACTGAGGCTTGCCGTACGTTAGTGTTCCGGTCTTATCAAAGGCGGCGGACTTAATGATGCCCAGGGTTTCAATGGTGCCACCGTTTTTCACGATGACGCCCTCCCCCGCCGCCCGTGACATGCCGCCCAGGAACGCCACCGGTGCCGCAATGAGCAGCGGACATGGTGTAGCCACTACCAGCACCTCGGCGAAACGTACCGGATCCCCGGCCACCACCCACGCGGCAATGCCAATGGCGTAGGCGATCACCGTGAACGGCACCGCGTATCTGTCCGCCAATCGCACCATGGGCGCGCGGCTTTCCGCCGCGCTGCGCACCAGGTCCAGGATGCGGGCGTACTGGGAATCGGCGGCACTCGCGGTGGCACGCAGCCGCACCGCTGTGGTGCCGTTGAGCGAACCGGAAAGTACCTCATCTCCCGTGTACTTTGTGACGGGGAGAGATTCGCCGGTGAGGGAGGAGAGATCAAACTCCGCGGCCGCGCTGTCCGTCCCGGCTACCATGACGCCGTCCACCGGCACCACCTCGGCGGGGCGTACCAGCACGGTGTCCCCGATGGCCACCTCCTGTACGGCGATATCCGTGAGCGACCCGTCTGCCTCCACGCGGTGAGCCACCTGTGGTGCGCGCTCAAGCAACGCGTGCAGGCTCCGGGTAGCGCGGCCGGACGCGTAATCCTCAAGCGCCTCCCCGCCCGTAATCATGAGGCACACCACGAGCGCGGCCAGGTATTCGCCCACCAGTAGCGTGGCCACAATGGCGCTCACCGCCAGAATATCGATACCCCAGTGTCCGGTCAGGAGGTCTCGTACCATCCCCACGGAAACACTGATGGCAACGGTCCCACCAACCACTATGGCTACCCATGCTTCGACGGTGGTGAGCCCCGTGAAGTGCGCGAGAACGTCCACGATCAGCGAGATCAGGGTGAGCGCCACCCACGGATACCTTCTTATGCGGTCCATCAGTCCTCCTTAGGGTCGCCCCTTGAAGAACTTATTTTCTCAACTATTTCCGCATGGCACTAGGAAGGTAAGGGTGCCCTACCCGCACGACGCCGCCATTTCGGCGCCCCGCGTATGCGTGGTAACGGGGTGGCGTTCCCGGGATTGGACTGGACTTGACGACGTCGTTCGCACCCGCGGTTGTTCTACGCCAACGCGTCCGGACCGAAGGAACGTGGCAGCAAATCCTCGAGGCTCAATTCGGCCGGCTGTCCCTTCTCGTTTTCCACGAGAACGCGGCGAACGCCAAACTCCCGCAGCACCTGACGGCAGGCCCCGCACGGCCAGCATGGCGCGGCGCCGAGCCCAACGATCGCGATGGTATCCACGCGCATCTCCGGCCCCAGCTGCGCCACCGCCGTGGTCACGGCGTTACGCTCCGCACAGATCGTTTCGCCGAGTGCCGCGTTTTCCACATTGCATCCAATAAATATGTCACCGGTAGTGGTGCGTACGGCGGCCCCCACGGCGAAATGGGAATAGGGCACATAGGCGTGATGGGCTGCGGCACGGGCGCGGCTTAACAGATTTGACGTCATACTTCTCCTTTTGTGGTGATACTACGACACGCTGCCGCGCCGCATGTGCTCTCCATATGGCTTCCGTCTACGCCCGTCGGAGCGTACCAGGCGACAGCGCTCCCGCACTCACTCTCGCCCACGCACGTCGGAGCGTACCGGTAGCCTAGAGGGACACGGGCCGGGATGGGCCCGCAGCGAGGGGAGCATACATGTTTGACGCGGTGAGTATTATCCGGGCAAAGCGCGACGGCGAGGAACTGAGCACGGCCCAGATTAAGTGGGTGGTTTCCGCCTATACCGATGGCACGGTGGCCGAGGAACAGATGTCCGCGCTGGCCATGGCAATTTTTCTGCGCGGCATGACCACGCGGGAAACTGTGGACTGGACACACGCCATGATTGATACGGGTGAGAGCATGGATTGGAGCATGCTCGGCCGTGTTACTGCGGATAAGCACTCAACCGGCGGTGTAGGTGACAAGGTGTCGCTTACTCTTGCCCCGCTGGTGGCCTCCTTCGGCGTGGCGGTACCCATGCTGTCGGGCCGCGGCCTCGCGCATACGGGTGGAACACTGGACAAACTCGAATCGATCCCCGGTTACCGCGTGGAACTCAGCGCCGAGGAGATGGTGGCAAATCTGCGTAGCGTGGGTGTCATTATCGCCGGCGCCAGCGGCAATGTGGTGCCCGCGGATAAAAAACTCTACGCGCTGCGGGATGTGACCGCCACAGTGGAATCCGTGCCACTTACGGCCTCCTCAATCATGTCCAAGAAGATTGCGGCCGGTGCCGATTCACTCATTATTGATGTCAAAGTGGGCAGCGGCGCATTCATGAAGAATCTGGACGCCGCCCGCACGCTGGCGCGCACCATGGTAGACCTGGGCAACGCCTCCGGCGTGCATACCTCCGCCATTATCACGGATATGAATGTGCCCCTCGGCCGGGCCATCGGAAACGCCCTAGAGATTGAGGAAACACTAGACATTCTCTCCGGGCATGGCCCGGCAGACCTCACCGAAGAAATCACGCTTTTTGCCCGTCGCATGCTGGAGGTGAGCGGTATCCAGGCTGATCCTGCCGCCGCGCTCAAGGATGGCCGCGCCATGGCTACCTGGCGGGCGATGGTGCGGGCCCAGGGCGGGGATCCGGATGCTCCACTGCCCCGCGCCGCCCGCACCCAGGATGTACTTGCGCAGAAGGACGGGTTTATCACCCGGATGGACGCACTCGCCCTCGGCACGGCATCATGGCGGCTTGGCGCCGGAAGGGCCCGCAAAGAGGATCCGGTTCAGGCGGGTGCTGGCATTCAGATTCGCCGTACCTATGGAGAATACGTGCACGCAGGAGAGCCGATTCTTACGCTGCACACAGACACGCCGGAACGCTTCGATGCGGCGATCGATGCCATCGCTTCCGGTCTGGAGATCGGACCGGAAGCCCCCGCGCCGCGCACACTCATTTATGAGGAGGTGAAATAGCAGCCAGCCCACTATTCGGCTCTTCCTACACGGACGTACAGCGCGATATTCTGAAGGCCCGTGAGCACAAATGACACGGGCGCTGGAGCGCCAGCTGATACCACGAAGGTCACCAAGCACGTATTTATTACAGGTGGCGTAGTTTCTTCCCTCGGTAAGGGCATTACCGCATCAAGCCTCGGGCACCTTCTGCGCGCCCGGGGCTTCAACGTTGTTATGCAAAAACTGGACCCTTACATCAATGTGGATCCTGGCACCATGAACCCGTTCCAGCACGGCGAAGTATTTGTTACCGACGACGGCGCTGAAACTGACCTGGATATCGGCCATTACGAGCGCTTCCTCGATGTCTCACTCTCCGGCGCGGCCAACGCCACCACCGGACAGGTCTACTCCGAAGTAATCCGCAAGGAACGCGAAGGCAAGTTCCTGGGACAAACCGTGCAGGTCATCCCCCACATCACGAACGAGATCATTCGGCGGATGCGCGCACAGGCCGCCCCGAACGTTGACATCATTATTACGGAGATCGGCGGCACCGTCGGCGATATCGAATCCCAGCCCTTCCTTGAAGCCGCCCGCCAGGTGCGTGCCCGGCTCGGACGCGGAAACGTGGCGTTCGTTCACGTGTCTCTGGTGCCCTATCTCCGCTCCGCCGGAGAACTGAAGACCAAGCCCACCCAGCATTCTGTGGCAGCGCTGCGCTCCATCGGCATCACGCCCGACGCGCTCGTGTGCCGGGCCGAGATGAGTATTCCCGCCTCCATGAAGGAAAAGATCTCCCTCATGACCGGTGTGGACCATGTGGTGGAGTGCCCAGACGCGGATTCGATCTATAAGGTCCCCATGGTCCTGCATGCGCAGGGACTGGACGAATTCGTTGTGCGCACGCTCAGCTTGGATCCCGGCGAGGCGGATCTTTCCCAGTGGAAGCGTCTGCTGGACCGCGTAGAGAACCCAAACGGTGAGGTGGAGATCGCACTGGTTGGCAAGTACGTGGATCTGCATGACGCCTATCTCTCCGTGGGGGAAGCTATCCGGGCCGGCGGCTTCGGCGAACACGTGCGCACTCGTATCCGGTGGGTGGCCGCAGACCGCTGCGCCACGCTGGAGGGCGCAGCTGAGGCGCTGGCCGGAGTGGACGGAATCGTAGTTCCGGGCGGCTTTGGTATCCGCGGTATCGAGGGAAAGATTGGCGCGGTCCAGTTTGCGCGTATTCATCGTCTGCCCACCCTCGGGATCTGCCTCGGGCTCCAAGTCATGGTCATTGAAGCGGCCCGAAACCTGTTGGGCTTGACGCAGGCTAATTCCACGGAGTTCGACGCCGGTACACCCGACCCCGTGGTGGCCACCATGGATGAGCAGAAACAGATTGTATCCGGCGAGGGCGATCTTGGCGGCACCATGCGGCTGGGCGCCTACCCGGCGGTGCTGGCGGAGGGCTCTCTAGCGGCGGAGCTGTATGGGAAACGTGAGGCCTCTGAGCGGCATCGTCATCGTTTCGAGGTGAACCAGGCCTACCGCGAGCAGCTCGCGAAGGTGGGGCTGCAGGTGTCCGGCACCAGCCCGGACGGCAAACTGGTCGAGTACGTGGAGATGGATCGTTCCCTTCATCCCTACTTCATCGCTACGCAGGCTCACCCCGAGTTCACCTCGCGGCCTACCCGCCCCAATCCCCTATTCCGTGGACTTGTTCGTGCGGCCATTGATCACGCGGCAAAGCGCCAGGCAAACGGCCAAGCGGATTAGCGCAGCACTCGTCACCGGGCCGATCCGCGCCATGTGTACGGATCGGCCCGGAGCACGTCCGGAATGAGAACTGCGCCGCCCATCGAAGCCTGCTCCGGCAGGTGTCGCGTAAGGTTGGAGGGGCGCGGCGAGCGGCCGCAGGAAAGGGAGCAGGAATGACGGATATTGTGGCGATTGGCGAGTCGATGGGGTCCGTACGGCTCTCCAGTGCGGTGGTGCCTGGCGTGCACGCCGAAGTATCGTTCGGCGGCGCAGAGTCCAACGTGGCCATCGGCGTGTCGCGGCTGGGACACAGCGCCGCCTGGATTGGCAGCCTGGGTAAAGATGCATTTGGCGACGCAATTGTGCGCGGACTGCGCGCGGAGGGCGTTGATATCAAGCATGTAAGCCGCTCAGATCACCGCCCCACCGGACTACTGGTCACCCATCCGGGCGGGTTGGGACGCCGTGTCGTCGATTACCACCGTGTCAGCTCCGCCGGCTCCCATATCCACCGCTCCTCGGTGGAAACCGCCATCGCGGAGGATGAACCGCGGATTGTTCATATTTCCGGCATTACGTCCGCGCTTTCCGAAGAAGCAGCGGCCGCTATTGACGACGGCGTGGATTGTGCCCGTAAAGCGGGCCTGCCCATTTCCTTCGACATTAACTATCGCAGTTCTCTGTGGGATCCTCAGCGTGCGAAGGCGACGCTTCGTTCGTTGGCTGACCGCGCCACAATCGTGTTCGGCGGACGCGATGAGCTCACTATTCTCACGGACGCTTCGGATCCCGCCGACGCCGCCCGTGTTCTGCTGGATTCCGGCGTGCGGGAGGTGGTGGTCAAGGGTTCCAAGCAGGCCCGCGTGTACGCCACCTCCGGCGTGACCGAGCGCGCCTCCTACCATGTGCAGGTGGTGGATCCGATTGGTGCCGGCGACGCCTTCGTATCCGGTTATCTGTCCGGCACGCTGGACGGACTGGACACGTTTGAACGTCTCGGCCGCGCTCACCTCACCGCCGCCTTCGCGATTTCCCAAATGGGCGATTGGGAGGGCCTGCCCTTCCGCTACCAGATCGATTCCTACGACGAATTCGGTGACAACGTGGAGCGGTAACCACCGTCCAGTTCGAGCATGGTCCGGTACGACGCCGACGCGGCACGGCACCAGTCTCATCGCGTTTTCGTTGGAGGGACATCACGGGGGACGAGCTACTCGTCCCCCGTCCCGGTTAGTTTTCTAGGAGCGCGTTGAATACCTCAGATGACGCCGGGTGCGTATAGATCCCGGATCCCAGGTGACTGGCCGGCACGCCCTCACGCATGGCCAGCGCGACAGTATTGATCAGTTCCTGTGCATCCGTCATCCACAGGGTGGCCCCGAGAATGCGATCATGCGTTGCATCGACAAGGATCTTTGCGCGGCCCTGCGGCATCCCGAGGATCTTCGGGCGCGGTACAATGGCCATGGCGGCCACATCCGCGGCTGCCACCTTGAGCTCGTATCCCTTTTCCTCAGCTTCCTCGCGCGCCTCCTCCTCATTCATCCCCACGGAGGCCAGCGGCGGATTAATGAAGGTGGTGACCGGAAGGAGCCGGCCAGAGGCGGTGCGCGTACCCTCGCCCCATCGATCCGAGCGGATGATACGGAAGTCGTCGTAGGAGGCGTAGGTGAACTGGGCATGCCCCGTCACGTCGCCTGCCGCGTACACGCCCTCCACGTTCGTGCGCATGTGCTCATCCACCGCAATCGCGCCACGCTCAGTGACCTTGATGCCTGCCGCCTCAAGGCCTAGACCATCTGTAGCCGGATGACGCCCGATGGCCGCCAGTACGGCCGTTGCCGGGACAGTGTGCTCCGCACCCGCAACCAAATACCGCACGGCGCCTTCCTCAATGGCTTTCACCCGCGCACCGTGAACCACCGTGATTCCAACCCGCGCCAGCTCCTCCTCCACGCCGGTGCGGATGTCGGCGCCGTACCGAGGCAGCAGCTGCTCCCCCGCATCAAGCACCGTGACATGGGACCCGAAACCGTTAAACATGGTGGCAAATTCGAGGCCGATTGGGCCGCCACCCACGATCACAAGGTTCTGCGGTGCGGCTTTCACCTGCTGGATGGTGGTGGAGTCATAGACAAACGCAGCATCCGCGCCGGGCACATCCAACTTGTTGGGCAGTGCGCCGGTATTGATGATGATGGTGGAAGCAGTGATGTCGAGCGTATCGGTGCCGCCGGTCACGCGGACAGAGTGTGGGCCGGTGAATTCAGCGTGGCCATCAATCACCGCCACGTTCTTGTCCAGTGCCATTTTCTTATTGACGGCGTTGAGCTTATCGATGAAGGCATTGCGGCCTTCACGCGCCGTGACCCAATCGGTACCTCGCAGCGCTTCGGTGAGCAAACGCTTCGTGGGAACGCAGGCGATATTGATGCACGTGCCACCGTACATGGCAGGAGACTGCTCCACGATAGCCACACGGTCGCCAGCCGCGCCGCGCTTCATGGCGAGCGTCTTGCCCGCCTTACCGAATCCGATCACCAGTACATCCAGATCCATAGCATCTCCATTCCTGCGCGGCACCTCACCGCTCTTAGCCACTCCTCGAACGCGGTGAGCCGCAGGAGAATTCCGAGAGCCACGTCAAGCGCAGCCCACCCGTCCAGATGATGAACACATCTCAAGATGTGGCAACCCGGACATCCTTCCATTTCATTAACATAGGTTACGCATTCGGATCAGCATGCGTTTCTTCCGCAAATGCCGCTACTGGCAACGATTTGCCCATAGTCTTCATCTCGCACCGGCGCCCTTCCTCCGATCCCGGACCAATATTTCAGAGGACCTTTGACATCGTGCTCCGCGAAAACCTCCGGATACTTTCGAATCGAAACCCAAGAAAGGAAAGAAATCATGGTTTTTGATTTCACCGGGAAAACCGCCATCGTGACAGGAGGAAGCGGCGGGATCGGCTCCGAAATAGCGCGCGGCATCGTCGCAGGCGGCGGTCACGTGATCGTGACCGATATCGATGACGCCAAGGGCGAGGCCTTTGTCAAGACGCTAGGAAAAGGTAATTCCTACTATCACCTCGATATCGGGACACCCAATGAGGCCCGCGCAACAGTTACGCAGATCCTCGTGGATCATCCCGAGACCAACACCCTCATCAACGTTGCGGGTGTTATCTCTGCGAAGCCTTTCGAGGAGATTGACGACGCCGAGTGGTCCCGGACCATCACTATCAATCTCAACGGCACATTCACCATGTGTAGCGCGCTATTCCCCCATTTGAAGAAGATCGGCGGTGGACGCATCGTCAACGTCTCTTCCGTTGCGGGCAAGATTGGCGGTGGGCTACTTGGGACCGCCGCATACGCCTCGTCTAAGGCAGGCGTCAACGGCCTCACCAAAGCAGTGGCAAAGGAAGGCGGAAAGTACGGCATCGCCTGCAACGCCGTATGCCCCTCATTCACGCTCACTCAGATGACCACGGCGCTCAACGAGGATAAGACCAAGCACGACAAGGTAATCGCGATGATCCCGCTCGGGCGCGCTGCACAACCTTCCGAGCCGGCGCAGATGGTGCTTTTCTTCGCGTCCGACGCCGCCAGCTTCGTCACCGGCGAGATCGGTGACTGTGACGGCGGCATCGTCATGGATGGCTAGACAAGTTTTTGGTGCCGGGCTTGCGGGCTCGGCACCCCATGCAATACCTCATCATTTCAACGAATCGAGAACTCATGGCACGAGGTGCCGCCACGCCAGATACACCGCCGGCAAAATCTCACGAAGGCTTCTTCACGCGACTCGGGAAAATCCCCGGAGCCACCATTCTTATCCCGCTGCTGCTGGGCTGCCTCATTAATACGCTCTTCCCACAGGTTTTCGCCATTGGCAGTTTCACCACGTCCATGACCACCGAAGGAACCGGCGCCCTTGTAGGCGCCTTCCTGGTCATTGTGGGCACAACGATCTCCTTCAAATCCGCCCCGAAAGCAGCGCTCCGGGGTGCAATCCTCATTATCACGAAGGTGGTCTTTTGTGTCGCGCTCGCTCTGATCGTGCTGTTCTGGCTCAATGACAACCTGTTCGGTCTCTCGGCCATGGCCATTCTGGCGACCTGCTCGGGTGCGAACAATGCAATGTACGCCGGACTTATGGGTACCTACGGCACAGAGGTGGAGCGCGGCGCCGTGGCCATCACTACCCTGGTGGTGGGCCCACCCGTTACCATGATTGCCCTCGGCGCGGCAGGCGAGGCCCCAATCGGGTGGAGCCTGCTCGGTGCCGTGCTGCCGATCATCGTAGGCATTGTGCTGGGTAACTGTTTCCCCACGCTCCGAAAGATGTTCGCCGGCGCCCTCACGCCCATCATCATTCTCACGTTCTTCGCGATGGGCTCCACCATGAATCTTTCGCAGCTGATAAAGGCGGGCCTGCCCGGAATTCTTCTCGGCGTGATTTGCTCAGTAATCGGTGCACTAGTCACGATTCCTGTCGATCGCCTTACCGGAGGTAGCGGCGTTGCGGGCGCCGCAATTTCAAGTTGCGCCGGCGCAAACGTGGCGACACCTGCGGCCATGGCCACGGTCGATACAGCCAAGTACGGCGGGGCCGTGCTGGCCACCGCCACCGCACAGGTGGCAGCCGCCGCCATCGTCACCGCATTCCTCACGCCGATCATCACGGCGTGGGCTGCAAAGCACTTCGGCCTAACTACGCGAGAACCGGCCACCGCCACGCACTAAAGCGTGGTACGGGCCGCCCACCCAGAAGGGCGGCCCGTACCACACCGCGTTTCAACGCGCGCACAGCAGCGTCGTCAAGTGCCACGCGGACTACACAACGGCGCAGCTACGACCACAGTGGCGTCGTCCAGGACGACGTCGCGCAGACCAACCATGCTGACACCTGAGGCCGCGTCAGAATTCGCCGTCAATGTCGCGGACCGCCACCACCTTCTGGTTGACAAATTCCTTAAGGCCCAGTTCGGTGAGCTCGCGACCATACCCGGAACGCTTGGTACCACCAAACGGAATCTCCGCCTTCACGCCGGTGGGCTGGTTGATATAGACCATGCCGGTATCGATGCGGCGGGCCACCGCCTGCGCGTGGTGAATGTCCCGGGAGAACACGGAGCCACCTAACCCAAACGGCGTGTCATTGGCAATGCGGATCGCATCCTCTTCATCCTTCGCCCGGTAGAACTGCGCCACCGGGCCGAAGAACTCCGTATGCCGCGTGTCCGAGCCCTCGGGAATATCCGTGATGATCATCGGCTGGAAGAACGTACCCTGGTCTGGCAGCTCAATCCCGATCTCCTCCACCGTGGCGCCCTCTTCCTTGGCATGTTCCACCTGACGGGTGAGCTGATCCACCGCGTCCTGCGAGGAGAGCGGCGCGAGGGTGGTAGCCGAATCCATCGGATCGCCTGCCACCAGGTTCTGCCTGGCCCGAGCACGGTACTTGGCCACGAAATCATCGTAGAGTGCATCGGCCACGATAATGCGCTTGGAGGAGACACACACCTGCCCAGCGTTCCAGTTGCGGCCGATGACCGCCCACTGGACAGCCTTATCCAGGTCCGCATCCTCCAGCACCACGTAGGCATCCGCGCCGCCCAGTTCGAGGGTGGACTTCTTGAGATTACGGCCCGCCTCGGCCGCGACGGCGGCGCCCGCTCCCTCGGAACCGGTGAGCGCCACGCCGCGCACACGCGGATCCGCAAGCACCTGGGCCGTCGCCTCGTGCCCGGCAAACACCGCGGTAAGCAGCCCCTCCGGCGCACCGGCCTTGGCAAATAGGTCCTCCATGGCCAGCGCGCTCTGCGGCACGATGCTGGCGTGCTTGAGCAGAATTGCGTTGCCGGCGGTGAACTGTGGCGCGCAGATGCGGATTACCTGGTAGTAGGGGAAGTTCCAGGGTTCGACGGCATAGATAACACCCATGGGTTCGTTGACCACCATGACGTCGGTGTCACCGAGTCCGCCCGCCTTGACGAAGTGCGGCGCCATTTCGTCCGCACCCCGCTTAACGTAGTACTCGAGCATCCCCACGCAGATATCTATTTCCGCCTCGGCCTCAGCCACCAGTTTGCCCATTTCGCGGGTAACGATCTCCGCGTAGGCGCGCTTGTTCTCGGCAAGAATCTGCGCAGCCCTGTGCAGTACCTCAGCGCGCTCCTCGAATGGTAGTTCCTTCCACTCGAGGAAGGCTCCGTGGGCCTTGGCGATGGCCGCATCCACCTCAGTGGCCGAAGCAGTGGGGAATGTCTTCTCCACTTTGCCCGTGTACGGATTTGTTGTTGCGTAAGCCATTATCACTCCCTTGTGATTGTGACACGAGCCACACGGCTCGTTGTAAGTAACACTACCCGGCGTGGGGCGCTTCGCCAAGATGCGCCCCACGTGTCAAGGGACTAACGGGGACGAACAGACTGGGCCACCGCCATCACGGAGCGGTGACCGAGGCACAGGCACCGGTCACCGCTCCGCGTGTCATCCCCGGATTGCGGCCGTCATTGCACCGACAAATTCCTCGACCGCAGCCGGAGCCTCCTTCCCGCGCTCAGCTACCAGGTTGACGATCGCGCTGCCAACAATCACCCCGTCGGCGTGGGCCGCCATCTCGGCTGCCTGCTCCGGCGTCGAAATTCCGAACCCGATGGCGCAGGGAATATCCGCGGCGGCGTGGATAGCGTCCGAGAGGCGCTGCACGTCCGTGGTGATGGAGGACCGCATGCCTGTCACGCCCAGCGAGCTCACCACATAGACGAACCCGGTAGCAGCCCGCGCGATGGCGGCCGTTCGGGCGCCGGAGGTGGGCGCCACCAGCGGCACCAGGGCCACGCCGTACTTCTCGCAGTACGGTGCGAATTCGCCGCGCTCCTCCAATGGAATGTCAGGAATGATGAGACCGTCCACGCCCACCTCGGCGCAGCGTCGAATGAACTGCTCCGAACCGCGCGCAAACACCACGGCCGCGTAGGTCATGAAGAAGAACGGGACAGTCACGTCCTTGCGTAACTCCTCCACGAGAGTGAATGCATCGGCCGTTGTGGTGCCGTGAGCGAGGGAGCGCTGCGTGGCCGCTGTGATGACCGGCCCCTCCGCCGTTGGGTCCGAGAACGGAATGCCGATCTCCACGGCGTCGGCTCCCCCGCGCACGGCTGCCCGAATCACTTCGGCCGTGGTGTCCAGGTCCGGATCCCCGGCCACCACGTAGGGGATAAAAACCTTGCGGGCCGCGAACGCGTCACGAATTCGCGCGGGCCCCTGCGCGAGATAGCTAGTCATGCAGATCCTCCCCACGGTAGCGGGCAATAGCCGCCACGTCCTTGTCGCCGCGGCCCGAGAGCGTGACCACCACGATCTTGTCTTTACTGAGTGTTGGCGCGAGTTTCATCGCGTAGGCCACCGCGTGTGAGGACTCGATGGCCGGAATGATCCCCTCGATACGCGAGAGGTACTCGAAGGCGTCTACCGCTTCCTCATCTGTGATCGGAACGTAGGTGGCACGCCCGATATCGTGCAGGTAGGCGTGTTCAGGGCCAACGCCCGGATAATCCAGCCCCGCCGAAATCGAGTAGACCGGTTTAATCTGGCCATCTTTATCCTGGTTGAAGTAGGACTTCATGGCGTGGAAAATCCCCACGCGCCCGGCACTCACGGTCGCGGCGGTGTCAGGAGCCTCCACGCCGTGCCCCGCCCCCTCGGCGCCCACCAGCTTGACGGTAGGGTCCCCAATGAAGTTGTAGAAGGAGCCGATAGCGTTGGAGCCACCACCCACGCACGCGATGACGTAATCCGGAAGCGTCTGCTCGGCCTCCTGCAGCTGCTGCTTTGTTTCAGCCGAAATCACGGCCTGGAAATCTCGCACAATGGTCGGGAAAGGATGCGGTCCCATGGCCGAACCGATGCAGTAGTGCGTGTCATCAATCCGCCGCGTCCATTCACGCATGGCCTCGTTGACCGCATCCTTAAGCGTCCCCGTGCCCGAGTCAACGGCCACCACCCGAGCACCGAGCAGTCGCATCCGATACACGTTGAGCGCCTGGCGCTCAGTGTCCTTGCGCCCCATGAACACCACGCATTCCATACCCAGTAGCGCCGCGACCGTGGCCGTGGCTACCCCGTGCTGGCCGGCACCCGTTTCTGCGATGAGCCGCGTTTTGCCCATCTTTTTTGCCAGCAGCGCCTGCCCGAGCGCGTTATTTATTTTGTGCGCACCGGTATGGTTGAGATCCTCCCGCTTGAGGTAAATCTTGGCGCCGCCCAGATCCTTCGTCATGTTTTCCGCGAAGTAGAGCAGTGAGGGCCGCCCCGCATAGTTTTTCAGCAGCTGCGCCAGCTCCCGCTGGAATTCTGGATCCGTCCGATAGTGGTTGTAGGCGCGCTCCAGTTCAATAACCGCATTCATGAGCGTTTCCGGCATGTACTGGCCACCGTAGGGACCAAATCGTCCCCGGCTCGCTGTGTTAGTAGTTGTCATGATTAATCCTTTACTTTTCTGCCGACGCCGGCACGGCTTGGTGCGCCGCCCGCGTCGGTTGTGCCTCACGTACAGATAGGGTGAATGCGGCCATTTTCGCCGGATCGCCCTGTCCATTCGTCTCTATGCCCGAGGCCGTATCCACCCCGTATGGCCGTAGCATCACTACTGCTTTCCCCACGTTCTCCGGGGTGAGCCCGCCCGCCAGGACGTACGGGCGCTGCACACCCGCAAGCAGCTCCCAATTGAAGGTGTGGCCCGTACCGCCGCCCGAGTCGAGGAGCACCAGATCCGCGCCCGAGCGGTTCGCCGCTGTCACGTCGGCTTCCCCTCGCACGCGGAATGCGCGCCACACCGGGCATGCGGCCGCCCGCTGGAGACGGCTGATCTGCTCCTCGGTTTCGTTGCCGTGAAGCTGGATCACCTGAATAACGTTGGTGTCCGCGAGCGCGACGATTGCCTCAGCGGGTGCGTCACGGAATACGCCTACCGCCTGGATGGCGGGGTCGAGTGCGCGCCGCAATGTGGCCGCACGGTCCGGATCAATGCACCGCGTAGAGGTGGGTACGAAATTGAATCCCACGAAATCCGGCGCGGCACGGTTCGCGGCGTCGATGTCCGCGAGGGTGCGCAGTCCGCATAGTTTTACCAGCGTCATGTCTCACCGCCCGAGCAGTTCGCGTATCGTGGCGGTCCGGTCGGGCGCGGTCATGAGGGCCTCCCCGACCAGCACGGCGTCGACGCCGTCGCGCATCAACGCAGCCACATCCTCGCCCGTGTGAATCCCCGATTCCGCCACGAAAATAACCCCGGGCGGTACCAGCTCGTGCAACCGCGCCGCGTGATGGGGATTCACACTGAAATCTCGCAGGTCCCGGTTATTGACGCCAATAATCTGGGCCCCGCATCGTAACGCGGTGGCGATCTCCTCGGCGCCGTGCGCCTCCACCAGCGCGGAGAGCCCGAGTGAGCGTGCCAGCAGCATGAATTCGCGTAGCTGCGCTTCCTCGAGAATGGCACAGATGAGCAGTACGGCCGCGGCGCCGGCTTCACGCGCTTCGTAGATCTGGTAGGGATCCACCACAAAATCTTTCCGGAGCACGGGGATTCGCACCGCGGCCGCGATGTCACGGAGATGGACGATGCTTCCATGGAACCAGCGCGGCTCGGTCAGGCACGAGATCGCCGCGGCGCCGGCCACCTCATAGGAGCGCGCAATGCTCACGTAGGGATAATTCGGGGCGATGAGGCCGCGGGAAGGGGACGCCTTTTTGCACTCGGCGATGAGGGAAACACCGTCGCCGCGCAGAGCCTTCTCAAACGGAAAATCCATCTGATGTCCCAGTGTCGCCACGGCCGCCTCCTGCACCTCCTTCAACGGGCGTGTTCTCTTCTGCTCGGCTACTAGGCGCCGGTTCGAGTTCGCGATCGTATCGAGGATGCTCATCGACCCGTCTCCGCTACCCGATTCGTCTCCGCCACGAACCGGCCCACCAATTCCAGGGGTTGGCCGGAGTCAATGAGTTCGCCCGCGAGCCTCACGCCCTCGGCCAGGCTCTCCGCCTTCCCGCCCAGGTAGAGGCCAGCGGCCGCGTTGAGTAGCACGATGTCTCGGCGTGTATCCCGAATACTGCCGTCCAGGATGCCGCGAAGTATGCGCGCGTTCTCCTCCGGCCTACCGCCCACGATGGCTTCCTTGGTTCCCCGGGCGAGCCCCACCTGCTCCGGCGTAATCTCAAAGTGCGTGAAGGTGCCATTGTTAACCTCCGCTATGGACGTTGGGGCGGAGGCGGAGATTTCGTCAAGGCGATCCTGCCCGTAAACCACAAGGCCGCGCTTGACACCCAGGTCCGCCAGAACGGGAGCCAAGAGATCCACCAGGTAGGCGTCATACACACCCATGACGAACATTTCGGGATGCATGGGGTTTGTGAGCGGGCCGAGAATATTGAACACGGTGCGCACGCCCAATTCCTTGCGAATCCCACCCACATACTTCATGGCCGGGTGAAACTTCTGGGCGAACATAAAGCACACCCCCACCCGATCCAGCACTCGCAGGCACGTGGCGCCGTCGAGATCAAGCGAGGCACCCAGCGCCTCGAGGCAGTCCGCGGTTCCAGATTTTGATGAGGCCGCGCGGTTCCCGTGTTTGGCTACCTTCACACCGCCGGCCGCAATCACGAACATGGCGGTGGTGGAGATATTGAATGAGTTGGCGCGGTCCCCGCCGGTCCCTACTATTTCCAGCACCGGGTAGGGCGCCTCCACGTGTTCGGCGTGGTCCCGCATGGCCTGGGCGGATCCGGCGATTTCTTCGGTGGTTTCTGCACGCGCATTCTTTGTGGAAAGCGCGGCCAGATAGGCGGCGTTTTGGGTGGGCGTGGTGGCACCGCTCATGATCTCGTCCATAACGCCGTAGGCCTCGTTGTAGCTGAGGTCTCCTTTGTCCACCAGCTTCATAATCGCGTCATGGGTGATGGGTGCTGCAGTCATAATTATCCTCTATTCATTGTGCCTATGCCTATACCGCGGCCCTCTCGTGGCTGCCGGACGCAAACCGCGGCCCTCATCGGCTACTGCTGGGTATGGCTACGCCATCGAATGGCGTGAATGAATAGAGTGCTCGCTGCGAGCATGGGGTTCTCCTCTGGGGTTACTAACGGATGGGGCGCGTTAGCGCCACCATCGACCGTTCCAGAGGATTTCCATCATGGGATAAGCGTATACATCGCTGGTGTACGGGGTTCATACGTGTCCACCTGGTGAGATGGACGACGCCGTTGTGGTAACGCCGGCCCGGGCACCTTTGCCCCGGCCGGCGCAGCCGGACCTACGCGCGGACCTGTCCGTCCCCGCTCACCACGTACTTGGTGGTGGTCATTTCGCGCACGGCCATCGGCCCGCGGGCATGGAGCTTCTGCGTAGAAATACCGATTTCGGCACCGAAGCCAAATTCGCCACCGTCTACAAACCGGGAGGACGCATTCACCAGCACCGCAGCGGCATCAATCTGCCGGGTGAATGCCTCCGCACTTGCCCTACTCTCCGTGACAATCGTTTCCGAGTGACCGGTGGAATAGCGCTGAATGTGGGTGACGGCAGCGTCGAAGGAATCAACAACACGCATGGCCACATCGAGAGAGAGATATTCGCGGCTCCAATCCTCCGCCGTGGCCGCTACTACCGTCCCACTCGGTGCGCCACTCTTGTCCGCGGCGGCCAGGACGGCGTCGTCACCGTGGATGGTGACCCCGGCGCCGAGCAGAGCCCCGAGGAGAGCCGGAAGCATCTCCTCCACGCAGTCCCGATGCACCAGGATTGTTTCAATCGCATTGCACACGGAGGGGCGCTGTGCCTTTGCATTAAGCGCAATCTTCACGGCCATCTCGGGCTGCGCGGAGGCGTCAATGAACAGGTGGCAATTACCCAGACCCGTCTCAATAACGGGCACCGTTGCCCCCTCCACCACCCGGGAGATCAGGCCTGCGCCCCCACGCGGAATGAGCAGGTCAATGAGACCGCGGGCGTGCATCATCTCGGCAACGATCTCATGTCCACCCTCCAGTAGGACGACGCCGTCCGCCGGCAATCCGGCCTCCTCCAGACCACTGCGCAATGCAGCAGCAATCGCCCGATTCGAGGTGAGCGCCGAGGAACTGCCGCGAAGTAGCACCGCATTACCCGCCTTCAGGCAGATGCCGGCCGCATCCGCGGTCACGTTGGGACGCGCTTCGTAAATCATGCCGATCACGCCCATGGGCACCCGCACCTGGGTGATGCGCACGCCGCCGGCCGCCGTCCAGCCGCGCTCCACCTCACCAACAGGATCGGGAAGGCCGGCCACCGTACGTAGGCCGGCCGCCATACCGTCAATACGCTGATCAGTCAGCGTCAGCCGGTCCACAATGGCATCCGGCGTACCGGCCTCGCGAGCACGTGCTACATCCTCCGCATTGGCGGCAAGAATATCGCCGCGGTGGGTATCCAGCGCGCGGGCCATGCATTCAAGTGCCGTGTTCTTCTGGGATGCGCCAGCCAGCGCCAGGATCCGGGCGGCCGTACGCGCCCGCTGGGCAGATTCAGTGATCATGGCCGCATGATAATCACGGGAGCCTGACGCGTCAGTTCCCGGTCTCACGCCCGCTGGCCGCGGAATCTCACGCCCACCCGGGTGTCTCAGGCCACCGGTGGCGGCACAATAACGTCCGCGTGAATAACTTCGCGGGCGAAATCTGCGCCGAGCCGACGAATAAGCTCGCCGGTGGACAGCCCCTTCATCGCCTCCACCTGCGCGGCCGAATAGTTCGGAATACCGCGCGCCACCTCGGTTCCGTTGGGCCCCGTGACCGTGACGGCGTCGCCGGCATGAAAGTGACCGGATACGGCCGTGACGCCCACTGCCAGCAATGACGCCCGCGCCTGCGTCAAAGCGCGCACGGCGCCCGCATCCACCTGAATCACACCGCTTGTTTTCGGCGTGTTCTCAAGCCAGGCAAGGCGGCGCGGCCGCCGGCTCGCCCGGGCGGCAAACACGGTGCCGCCCGCCGCACCACCGAGGGCCTCGGCGGCCTCGCTTGAGGCGGCAAGTAGCGTGGGAATACCCATTTCGGCGGCGATCCGTGCCGCATGCAGCTTCGTCACCATGCCGCCGGTTCCCACCCCGCTTCCGGGACCGTCCGTCACCACGGAGAGCGCCTCGACGTCGTCCACCCGGTCAATACGTTTCGCACCGGGCTGCGAGGGCGGAGCCGTGTAGAGGGCGTCCACATCCGAAAGCAGCACCAGCGCATCCGCGGCCACCAGGCCCGCCACCTGCGCGGCCAGCTGATCGTTATCCCCAAACCGTATTTCCTGGGTGGCTACCGTGTCATTCTCATTGACGATCGCGAGCGCACCGAGAGCAAGAAGGCGCTCGAGTGTACGGGAGGCATTCTGGTAGGAATCAATACGCGAAAGATCCCCGACGGTGAGGAGCACCTGCCCAACCAGTGTGCCGCGGGCGCCGAATCGCTCCGCGTACTGGGCGATCAACTGCCCCTGGCCCACTGAGGCTGCCGCCTGAAGAGAGGAGAGGGAACGAGGGCGCCGCGTCATACCAAGCGGCCCAAGGCCGGCGGCCACCGCCCCGGATGACACCAGCACAACGCGGGTCCCTCGCTCCAAACGCGCGGCCACCGCGTTAACCACGCGATCCAGTTTGACCGGATCAATGCGGCCATGAGTGGTCAGCGAGGAACTGCCCACCTTCACCACCAGTCGGCGTGCCTGCCGGATGCGCACTCTGGGATCCGTTCCCTGCCGCATATCTGCCTCCTCAAAGTCCAGGCAGTATTATTGCGTGCTGAGCGCTCCACCACTACAGCGGCTGCGCGTGAACCATCAGCCACTTACAGCGCCTTTCTCTCACTTATTATTAGTTACCATGGCACGTCAGAAGGGAACACAGCACCGCCAGGGCCCACGGCTGCAGCGCGGCTTATCAAACCGCAATATTCAGCTCATTGCTCTAGGCGGCGCCATTGGCACCGGTCTATTTATGGGATCGGGCTCCACCATTTCACAGGCGGGGCCCTCCATTTTGCTGGTGTACGTAATCCTGGGCTTCATGCTGTTCCTCATCATGCGCGCCATGGGTGAGATCCTCATCTACAACCTCAAATACAAGTCCTTCCAGGATTTCGCGCATGATCTCATCGGCCCCTGGGCCGGCTACGTGACGGGCTGGACATACTGGTTCCTCTGGGTGGTCATCGCGATCGGGGACATGATCGTGGTGACGGGATACTTCAATTTCTGGATCCACAGCATGGTGATCTCCGCGATCTGTACGGTGGCGCTGCTGGGCGCGCTGGTCATGATCAATCTGTTCGCGGTGAAACTCTTCGGCGACGTCGAGTTCTGGTTTGCCCTCATCAAGATTGGCGCAATTGTGGCTCTCATCCTGGTGGGCGTGGCCATGGTCATCAGCGGGTTCCGGGGTCCCACCGGCGAGGTGTCATCGTTCTCCCACCTGTGGGATCACGGTGGCTTCTTCCCCACCGGTTCGCGTGGTTTCCTGGCCGCCTTCTCCATGGCCATTTATTCGTTCATCGGTACCGAGCTTATCGGCACCACGGCAGCCGAAACGCAGGATCCGAAGCGAACCATTCCCCGCGCTATTAACCGGGTACCCATGCGCATCGCCATTTTCTATGTGGGTGCGCTCAGCGTCATTATGGCCATCACGCCGTGGAACGCGATTGACCCGGCACAGTCCCCCTTCGTGTCCCTGTTCTCCATGGTGGGCCTGGGTGCCGCCGCCTCGATCATGAACTTCGTGGTACTTACCTCCGCAGCGTCCTCCACGAATTCGGGTATTTTCTCCTCCTCCCGCATGATGTACGGGCTGGCAAAATCGGGGCAGGCGCACCGGGTGTTCGGCGGCCTGTCCGAGCATCACGTGCCTCGCCGGGCGCTTCTCCTCATTGGTCTGCTGGTGCTGCTCTTTATTCCGATCCTGTTCCTGGGCGGCTCGGTACTCCAGGGCTTCGAGCTCATCTCCTCCGTGGCCACCACCCTGATTCTGTTTATCTGGGGGCTCATCCTGGTCAGCTACATTCGATTTGTGCATCAGCATCCGGCCGAGCACGCCGCCGCTGAGTTCAAGCTCCACGGCGCCAGCTGGACCCCCTGGTTGGGGATCGCTTTCATTGTCTTCATCATTGGCGTGCTCATTTACTTCCCGGCCACCCGCCTGCCGGTGTGCCTGACGCCCCTCTGGTTCGTCCTGCTCGGTATCACGTGGAGCATCCGCAAGCACCACGGTGAGGTGGACGCCTAGTTTTTACTGCCCGGGAGCCGGGGAGCCTCACGACGTCGCTGTGGGCGCCCGCCCTCGCGTTTCGTTCCAGACCGCGCAAATCGACCGCGTCGCCGCGCGGCTCCCGTAGGAAAGCCGTTTGGCCACGCGCTACGCCGACGTCGTACCGGGCGCGTAGTCGTGGCGTCGTCTAGTCGGAGCCGCACCGCCAACGACACCCGTCGGACGCACTACCGCTCCATACACCGGACCTGGTGAACAGTAAGAATGATGCAGTACGCGGCGGCAAGAGCCCACGCCAGCGGATTCGCGAGGCACACGAGCGTATAGCTGGCACAGTAGACGGCCAACCCACCGCCAACCACGCGGCCCAGGATCTCCAAGACACCCGAGGCCAGCGCGGGCATACCGTAGCCCATCCCCTGCACAACGCCGCGGAACACCTGGAGCAGGGCATGCAGGGTGAAGAAGACGGCAACGACAATGAGGTAGCGCTCGGCGAATGTGGAAATCTCGGGCACCGCGGGACCCAGGAGGAGGTCCACCAGCGGACCGCGTAACACAAGCACCAGTCCAAATGCCGTGATGCAATAGGCGATGAGAATGGTGAGAGCTGCCCGGATGCCGCCGCGCACGCGATCAATCCGCCCCGCGCCAATGTTCTGCGCCGTATATGTGGACATTGCCGCGCCCAGATTTTCCATGGGCAGGGTGATGAGGGAGCGAATCTTCTCCGCGGCCGCCACCGCCGCCACCACGGCGGCACCCATAGTGTTAACGCAGGCCTGCAGAATAAGCGAGCCGATACCGTTGACGGCGAGTTCGAGACCCATGGGTAGGCCAACGGTGCCCAGCCGCCGGATGACAGGCCCGTTGAGGGTACGCAGGCTCCCGCTTGTATCCACCGTGGCGATGACGCGCATCCTGCGTAGATAGGCAAAGGCACACACGGCGGAGACTGCCTGACCTATGACCGTCGCCCACGCGGCGCCGGCTACACCCCAGCCGAATCCCACAATGAACAGCAGGTCCGCCACCAGGTTGACGGCGCATCCCAGCAGCAAGAAGTGGAAGGGCCGGCGTGAGTTGCCGTGAGCACGAATGATGCCGGCCGCGAAATTGTAGGCGATAACCGTCACCTGACCCAGCAGGATGATGGTGAGGTAACTGGCCGCCGCGGAGAGCAGCGAGGCGGGCATGTGGATAAGCCGCAGCAGTGGCGTGGCCGCCGGGAATGCGAGTGCGGCTGGTAGCAGGCTAAGCGCTACCACCGCGTAGAGCCCGTTCCAGAAGTACCGAGACGCCGATGCGTGGTCCTTCGCCCCCACCGCCTGCGCGTAGGGCACGCAGAAGCCCAGCGCGGAACCCATGGTGAGGCCGAGAAGAATGAACACGATCGGGTACACCAGATTGACGGAGGCGAGCGCGTCAACACCCACAAAACGGCCGACGATCACGCTATCCACGAAGCTGTAGAGCTGCTGGAAGAAAGCGGACAGGACCAGAGGCCAGGAGAAGCGCACGATGAGCGGTAACGGCTCTCCCCTGGTTAGGTCCCGTGTACGGCTCACACCGTCCTCCTCGCATCGGCGTAGAGCCGCAGATACAAAAATATCCCGCCCAAAGGCGGGATAAAAAGTGGAGCTAGGGGGATTCGAACCCCCGACCTCTTCCATGCCATGGAAGCGCGCTACCAACTGCGCCATAGCCCCGGGCGACTTGAACTACTTTACTCGTCCACCTTCCACCGAGGCAAATAGGAATTGCGTGACGTGCGCCACCCAGATGATGAACGCCGGCGCCTCTAGTCCACCTCGAGGTTGCGCACCGGATCCGTCGCCTTCGCCATCCACCGGTTGTATCCCTCCAGACGCCAGCGTGGCGTCCGGTTATCCTGCCGGGACACGTAGGCCCAGTGACAGTTCTCCAGTCCGCCGAGCCCGTTCCACTCGGCGTCCGTCTCCATAAGCACGGCCAATCCGCACGCAATTGCCGCACCGTGAGCCACCACGAGCAGACGCCCGCCATTCATCTGGCCGGATACCTCCTCAATCGCCGCCACCACGCGGGCACCGACCGACTGCTTGGTTTCTACGCCCACACCCTCCGGCTGCCCGCCAGCCCTCCACACGGCGGACTGTTCGGGGTCTCGCGCCGCTATCTCCTCGCGCGTCAATCCCTCCCACTCCCCGAAATTACGTTCCGTGAGCCGCGGATCTACGTCCGCGTCCACCCCCACCAGCCGGGTGACCTCCGCAGCCGTCTGCCGGGCACGAATAAGCGGCGAACAGATGATCCGCCCGGGCTTGATCGCCGCGATGTGCGGCGCCACCAGCCGCGCCTGTCCGTGCCCCACCTCGTTGAGCGGTATATCCGAGGATCCTTGAATCCGCCCCTGGGCATTGAAATCCGTTAGTCCGTGCCGCCATAGCAGAATAGAATCCGCGCCCACACCGTCTCCTTAATTCATCGCAAAGCACTGGTACCACGCGGGTGCCGGCTCGGGCTCCGGCGCATCGAGCGCCTCCCCGTCGGCGTCGTACCCCGGAAGCACCAATGCGAGCCGCGGACAATCACCCCACAGCTTCGCGAGAGCGTACTCGTTGTGATCTTCATCGCGCTGCACGTGAACGATGATCTCACCAAAATCCATGACCACCCAGCGCGGATCCGCGTCGAGACCTTCACGGCGAAGTTCCTTCCCGCCCGCCGCGCGTACTCGCTCATCAACCTCGCGCACTATCGCGCGCACCTGCCGCTCCGTGCTGCCGGAGATGACAACAAACACGTCCGAAATGGCGAACCGCTCCGAAACGTCCAATGCCACGATCGAGGTGGCCTTTACGTCGGCTCCAGCCTCCGCTGCCGCCTGGGCTAACTTCTGTGCTCGAATAGATGCTTCCACGCAATCTCCCATCAATGCGGGGCTAGCCGATATGCCAGCCACCACCATAAGCATTCGCCAAAATTGTGAGCGGCGCATCATCCGCCGCGCCCGCGAAGAACAGCTGCTTGGCCACCAGCCCAATGAGCACCCCGATCAGGACCGCGATCAGTAGGAACAGCACCGTGACCAGCCAGTGCGGCCCCTTCCGCTTGCTCTCCTGGGGCACCGGCTTGCCCTCATCCGCTTCGGCACGGTTACGGATCTCGGCCACCTGTTGTGCCGCCGTATCTTCCGACGACGTCGCGGCCTCCGGTACCTGCGCCGGCACCTTCGTGGTGGGCGCGGCGGCATCAACGGCCGGGACGGGCCCGCCCTGCTGGAAACGGAGCCGTAGGCGATCCGAGAGGGAGGCCTCGCTACTTTGTGACACGTTATTAGCTTGCGCGGGTTCCGCCGGCGCGGCGCCCGCCGAAGCCTGGGTGTGGGTGCCCGCCGCGGAAAGATCCCCGGTACCGCCCTGCGCCGCGCGGTCAGCCTCTGGCGCCGTATTTGTTCCGGCCGCCGGACGATTAACCGTTGGCTTCGATTCCTCAAAGCGCTCAAACACCGAAACGCGCGCCTGCGGGGCTGCGCTACCGGCGTCGCCGGACAATCCGTGTGCATCGTTGCCCGTGTTAAGCGCCGCGGAACCGGCCTCAGCACTCGCCTCCCGCGCCTCCCGCAATTTGCGCATATCTCGACGCGAGGGACGATCCAGGTGAATCTCCTGGGTTTCGGAGAGGCGCTGCACCGGGGAAATGGTATGGGCGTCACTGGGTAGCGCCTTCAGTAAACCTTGCTCCCGCATTTGCCGCCGAGTAAGCCGCGGTTCCTCAGGCATGTGGACCTCCTCATCAGTTACGGCCTCTCAGCCTACCCGCTCTAATCCTGATAAAGATTGTACTTGCGAATGTGCTGGGCCACCCCGTCCGGCACCAGGTACCAAATGGGCTTACCCTCATGCACGCGCTGCCGGATATCAGTCGAAGAAATGGCCAGTGCCGGCACCTCCACCAGCCGCACCACGCCGCGTGGCAATCCGGACGCATCCAGCCGGTGTCCGGGCCGCGTTACGCCCACAAAGGTGGCCAATTTCCATAGTTCCTCCGTGTCCTTCCACTTGAGGATCTCGGCGAGCGCATCCGCACCCGTAATGAAATACAGGTCAGCATCCGGGTAGAGCCGGTGAAGGTCACGGAGCGTATCGATTGTGTATGTCACACCCGGGCGTTCAATGTCCACGCGGGACACCGTGAACTTTGAGTTCGACGCCGTGGCAATCACACTCATGAGATACCGGTGCTCCGCTGCCGTCACCTGCGTCCTAATCTTGAATGCGGGCCTGCCGGTGGGTACGAACACCACCTCATCAAGATCGAACTCATACTGCACCTCAGAGGCCGCCACCAGATGCCCATGGTGGATCGGGTCAAACGTGCCGCCCATAACTCCGATACGCCGACGGCGACGCTTGCCCTCAAATGGAATCTGCAGATTTTCTTCCGCCACCATGGCAGCTCCTCCCTGCGTGCCGGTGCAGCGCGCATCCCCGGAATATACCCGCTTGGCCGAACGTTGGGCCATTGACGAACTCCGAAGAAAGGAATGCCACCATGGCAACCACCGAGGTCACCTCGCAGAATTTTAACGACATCGTAAAAGACGGCACCGTGCTCCTGGACTTCTGGGCATCCTGGTGTGGTCCGTGCCGCGCATTCGGTCCCATCTACGCCAAGGCCTCGGAAAAGCACGCGGATATTACCTTCGGCAAGGTAGATACGGATGCAAACCAGGATCTGGCGGCGGCCTTCAAGATTCAGGCCATCCCCACGCTCATGGTGTTCCGCGACGGCATTCGTGTGTTCTCGCAGGCTGGGGCCCTGTCCGGATCCAAACTAGAGGATCTCATCGATCAGGTGCAGGCGTTGGATATGGACGAGGTGCGCGCCAAAATCGCTGAGCAGGAGAAGGCGGCGGCCGCAGAGTAAAACCACTCCTGCGGAAAATTTTGGGCGCCCCGCGGGGCGCCCCATTCATAAACTGCAGCGCTACGCCTGCGCATCCTCATCTTCGAGGGCTGCTCGCGCCCGCAGCAGCGGAAGCACGCCACGGATGAGCGAAGCCAAATCCGTCTGTACAGACGCCGGAAGGAACACGATGCCATCCGCGCAACCGTTACCTACGAGGCGCTCGGCCGTGTCTGCGGCGTCGTATACGGTACCTACGCACGCAATCTGAGTGGAGAAGGGACGCTGGCCCGTCATGGACTCGATGAGCCGGGCACGTTCAATAGCGGAGCGACGCGTGGCGGAAATCGTAACGCCCACTTCTAGCAGCACCCGCACCGTCCGTTCGCCGGCCGCCGCATGCACCTCCGCGCACACTTCGCGTGCGCGCCGCTGGTCTGTCGTGCGCAGACGAATCACATCCACCAGCGCCGTGAGCTTGGGAACGTTGAGCGTGAAAAATTCGTCGGCGTGAACGCATGCCGTAATGGCTACCGCGTGCGCGTGGGCGTAGGCGATAGCGTCCACCAACTGATCCAGCTTCGTAAAGCGATCAACGCGGATCTCCAGGGCCACCACACCGTGGGCCATACCCGCAAGCTTATATGCGGCACCCTGAATTGCCTCGGGGGTGGCATCGACACCCACGGACGCGCCACCCGCGTATCCGCCGCCAAGCAGACGCGTACCGAATTCCGCGGCATCGGAGTGCCCGGATCCGGCAAATGCCGCTGCGCGCAGCCGGAAATCCGCACTCAAAGCAATAAAATCAAGGCCACCCTGGGCGGAGGCGGCGGCGCAGCTAGCGATCTCATGGACCTTCGCATAGGCCATGGGATCCCGATCCGCGCCTGGCTCCGGGCACCCATCATCATGGGCACCCAGCACGGATAGATCAACACCAAAGTAGGCGGCAGCACGCGTTGCGCACCGGGACGCCGGTTGCGTGGAGAGCTGTACAGACATTATTCACACATTCACAGCGGAGCACCGTGTGGCCATCGGGTCCCTTCTATGGTGGCGAAGGCAACCGAAAACGAAAGGCTTTCAAGTATCCGGGTGGGTGTCACCCTTGATGCTGCTCAGCCAATCCACTCAGCACTCTGTGCAGGAATATCTCGCTCGTGACGAGACAGAACTAAGTTACGGCTCCGTAAGCACATTCAGCAAGTCTTCAGACATGTCCGTGCAAAACTTCACTCTTACGTGCTTGAGGCATCGCGGCCAGTATATTCCCGGTCCGCACCATCCACTACCGGACCTTCTGTCAGCGTCCAAGTCAATGGCTGCGGTAAAACCAACGGCGACGCCGGGCGGTGCTGCCCCGCACCGCCCATCACCGACGCACGGCTACTAGTCCGACTCCCCCGGATCCGTCCAGATGCCCGCCTCTCGCTCGCGTGCGAGATTCTCCCGGGCGCGCGCCTTCGCATCCATCATCTCCTTGTACTGGACGCGGCGCTCCTGGTTGGTCCGGCGCGCTTCACCACGCAGACGCTCATCTTCACCACGGGCGCCCAGCACCTCGGCCGCCGAGCCAACGTTCGGCTCCCAGTCGAATACGAAACCACCATCCGCCGGGCCAATCACCACCATGTCACCGGCCTTCGCACCCTGCTTCACCAGGCGGTCCTCAATACCCAGCGTGGCGAGTCGGTCCGCCAGATAGCCCACCGCTTCGTCATTATTGAAATCGGTCTGCAGCACCCAGCGCTCAGGCTTGCGCCCACGCACCTGCCAGAAATCCTGGCCATCATGATGTGCGCGCTTCACGGTGAAGCCACCCGTATCCTGCGCGGCCGGATGCAGCACCACATGGCCGGGCTCCGGGGCCGGCATGGCCGCGTGAGCAGCCGAAACAATCTCCGCCAGCAGGTACTTGAGCGAGTCAAGGCCCTCGTGTGTCGCAGTGGACACCTTCACCACGGGCATCCCCACGAAGGACTCCGTCACCATGTCCGCCAGTTCCCGCGCTTCGGGGACGTCCATCTTGTTGAGCACCACCACCCGGGGGCGTTCCATGAGCGGCGGGAGACCGGGGGTCGCTTGGACGCGGTCCGCGTAGCTGGCCAACTCGGCTTCCAGCGCCTCCATATCGGATTTCGGATCCCGGCCGGGCTCGAGGGTGGCACAGTCAATGACGTGCACAATGACGGAGCAACGCTCGATATGACGGAGAAACTCGAGCCCAAGTCCCTTACCCTCGGAGGCACCCGGGATGAGCCCCGGCACATCCGCGATCGTAAAGCGCGAATCCCCCGCCATGACAACACCGAGGTTTGGAACGAGGGTGGTAAATGGATAGTCCGCAATCTTTGGCTTGGCCGCAGACAGTACCGAGACGAGCGAGGACTTACCGGCCGAGGGGAAGCCCACCAGTGCCACGTCCGCCACCAGCTTGAGCTCCAGGACGACGTCGACCTCCTGCCCCGGCTCACCCAGTAGCGCAAACCCCGGGGCCTTGCGCTTCTGCGTGGCAAGTGCCGCATTACCCAACCCGCCGGCTCCGCCCCGGGCGGCGACGAATTGATCGCCGGGCACCACCAGGTCCGCCAGCGGCTCACCCGCCGGCGTTTTTACCACCGTACCCGAGGGCACCTTGAGAATAAGGTCCGGTCCATTCTTTCCCCGCTGGAAATCGCCACCGCCCGGCTCGCCGTTGGCTGCCTTCTGATGGGGCTGGAAGTGGAGGTCTAGCAGGGAGGAAACCTGCTGATCCACCTCCAAAATAATGGATCCGCCGTTGCCCCCGTTGGCGCCATCCGGGCCGCCCAGAGGCTTGTACTTCTCGCGCTTAACCGACGCCACCCCGTTGCCGCCGTTGCCGGCCGCCAGGTGAAGCGTCACGTGATCGATAAAGCTGGCCATTGTTCTCCTTGTTGTTCTTGCCGGGCTGGCGCCGCCCGGTAGTGCACATAATAAAAGGGTGGTAGGCACATGCCCACCACCCTCGATGCTGGAGCCGACTAGGCTTCCGCGGCTACCGGCTCAACCGGAAGCACGTCGACCGTCTTATGGTCGCGGCGCATCACGAACTTCACCGTGCCGGTTTCACGGGCGAACAGCGTGTCATCGCTGCCGCGGCCCACGTTACGGCCCGGGTGGAACTTGGTGCCGCGCTGGCGCACCAGGATTTCGCCGGCCTTCACGAACTGACCGCCGTAACGCTTGACGCCCAGGTGCTGGGCATTTGAGTCGCGGCCGTTGCTGGTGGAGCTTCCACCCTTCTTATGTGCCATCTCAAAACCTTCTTTAACTTGTGCGCAGGGCGCTACTTGATTTCGGTGATCTTGACGCGGGTCAGCTGTTCGCGATGACCCATGCGCTTGCGGTAACCCGTCTTGTTCTTGAACTTAACGATGTTGATCTTCGGCCCCTTCTCCGGCCCGATGATCTCCGCCGTCACCTTGGCGTCCGTGTGAGTAGTGACCGTTTCGCCATCCACGAGCATGATGGGCTCAAGTTCCACCGTATCCCCGGCTTCGCCCGCCACCTTATCCATGACCACGATGGACCCGACGGATACCTTTTCCTGACGGCCACCCGCCTTAACGATCGCGTACATTCTGCTCCTGTTGCATTGAGAGATTGAAAGCCCTATAAAAACCGGGCACCGGCATTCCATATTACCGATCACGGCCCACTCTCGCCACCCGTTACAGCCGCCTGAAATGGGTGGCGTTGCACACTGCGCCGGCTCGCAGCGGGCATCCACATGGCTCGGACCGCACGACATCCACATGAGCGGCGCCCCGGTGCGTCGGGCGCCGCTCACCCCTACCGCGCGGTTGAGATGACGCCTCGCGAAGAAACCGCCCGCCGGGCCTTACCGGAGGTCTTCACGGCCTTCACTCCCGCGCTCGGTGCTGCGGTAGTGACGGTAATGCGTTGCCCGCCGCTCGACTTCGGGGTCACGGTGCCAGAAAATACGACGGCGCGATGCCCGCGACGCCGCGACGTCGAAGCCTTACCATCCGAATTCTCATCCGTACCCGTCTCAGCAACAGGCTCTTTGGCGCCGCGGCCAGCCTTACGAACCGAGCGCTTACCCGTCTTCTTGGCGCTGGACTTCTCCGTTCCCCGCTTCCTAGCCGGCTTCTTAGCTGCCGGGGCTTCGGCGTCGGCACCTTCAGCTTCACCACGCGCATTCTTCGCGTCCGGCTCCCCCGAATTCTTCGAGGTGGGCTGGTCCTTCAACCCGGAGTGAGTCTCGCCCGCCGACGCCGCCGAGTCCTTTACCTCGGAAGCATGGGAATCCGCAGGCGTCGAGGACGTCGCCGTTTTTTCCTCCGCAGGCTTTTCCTCATCCTCCGCGTGTGTGGCAGCCGCAATGGAATTCATCGCCGCACGGGTAGCATCACGCTGCTTTTCCTCGCGCGCGCTCTTGCGAGTGCGCTTGTGGCGTCCTTCGTCACGCTCCACCGGATGATCGTGAATGATGTAGCCACGTCCATCGCAGGCCTCGCAGGTGGTGGAGAACGCCTCGACCAGCCCCTGCCCCACACGCTTGCGGGTCATCTGAATAAGACCGAGCGAAGTCACCTCGGACACCTGGTGACGCGTGCGATCCCGCGCCAGGCACTCGAGCAGACGCCGGTGGACCAGATCGCGATTCTGCTCCAGCACCATGTCGATGAAGTCCACCACCACGATGCCGCCAATATCCCGCAGGCGCAGCTGGCGCACAATCTCCTCGGCAGCCTCCAAATTATTCTTGGTGACCGTCTCCTCAAGCGACCCGCCACTGCCCGTGAACTTACCGGTGTTCACGTCAATCACCGTCATCGCCTCAGTGCGATCGATAATGAGCGTGCCACCGCTGGGGAGCCACACCTTCCGGTCGAATGCTTTCGCGAGTTGCTCGTCCACCCGGCGCTCGGTGAAAATATCACCCGTACCCGTCCACTTGCTTACGCGGTCCGCAAGCTCCGGAGACATCTCCTTCACGTACTCCGAAATAGTGGTCCAGGTTTCCTCTCCCTGCACCTGGAGCGAATCGAAATCCTCATTGAACACGTCACGCACCACACGTACGGCGAGTTCCGGTTCCGCACGCAGACACACGGGCGCCGCCTTACCATTCTTCGCCTTCTCCTGGATGGTGTTCCAGGTGGCCACGAGCCGGTTGACGTCCTCTTCGAGTTGTTCGCGAGTGGCCCCCTCCGCGGCCGTGCGCACAATCGCGCCCTGATCCTCAGGCAGCACCTCTTTGAGGATGGTCTTGAGACGGCGCCGTTCCTTCTCCAGAAGCTTGCGTGAAATGCCGGTGGATTTACGCCCCGGCACCAGCACCAAATGACGTCCCGCCAGGGTAATCTGCGCCGTGAGCCGGGCACCCTTATGGCCGATGGGATCCTTGGTCACCTGCACCAGTACCGGGTCCCCGCTCTTTAGCGCATTCTCAATGCGCCGATTTTTCCGGGACACGCCGGCCGCTTCCCAATTCACCTCACCGGCGTAGAGCACCGCATTGCGGCGTGCGCCAATATCGACGAACGCGGCCTCCATGGACGGCAGTACATTCTGCACGCGACCCAGATAAATATTTCCCACCATGGACACTTCCGTGCGCTTAGCAACGTAGTGCTCCACCAGCACGTCATCTTCAAGTACGGCAATCTGGTTGAGGCCGTCCTTTTCGCGGACCAGCATTTCACGTTTAATGACCTCATGCCGGGCGATGTATTCGCTCTCGGTCACCGCGTGTTGGCTCCGTTCCGCCTGCCGGCCGGCACGACGCCGCTGACGCTTGGCAGCAAGCCGCGTGGACCCCTTGGGGGCCAACACTTCGTCCGATGCCGGCTCTTCCGTCAAGACGCGCCGCCGACGCGTACGCTTTACCTCCCGCGTATGCGAACTATCTTCCTCGGCTTCCTCTCGCCGTTCTTCACGACGCCGACGCGGCCGGTCCTCACGTGCCTCAGGTTCCTCCACCGGTTCCGGCTCCGCCGCCGGTACATAAATCGCATTTGCGAGATCTGGTTCCTGGAACAGCGGCGCGGAGAGATTAACCGCGAACGCGGGTGTTTCCACTGACTCTGACATATATTCACTTCCCTGGCACGCTGTCCGGCCGCATCCCCGGCCACCGCGCCGAACGCGTGTACACCACGCAAAAGCTTTCTTCGTGCGCAGAAGAGGGCGCACGCTCGGGCAGATGCGGACCAGCCCGAAACCTAGGAAGAGTCTACACGGACCAACCCACCTCTGCCCCGCAACGGCACGCCTCACCATGGCGTGCACCAACGAGGGACTTTAGTCCCGGGACTAAAGCCACCGGTGCGACACGGCGTCGCAAACGCGGCATTTCTATTACTCGCCACGAAATCAAAAGGGCTTCTTATCAGTCCAAATCAGGTGAGAGCTTGTAAGATTCATATGACTCCGCGGGCCCATATTGGACTTCCACGGAATCAGCTCACCCCGTCGTGAGCTGTCATAAGGCAATCCAATCGAAAGGTGACAAGGTGGACGCCCTCACCCTCGCGCGATGGCAATTCGGTGTCACAACTGTGTACCACTGGCTACAGGTACCGCTGACTATCGGACTTGCATTCATCGTCGCAACAATGCAAACCAAAGCCCGCAAGTCGGGTGACCCCAAGTGGCAGCGTATTACCGATTTCTTCGGCAAGATTCTGCTCATTAATTTCGCGCTGGGTGTAGCCACGGGAATTGTGCAGGAATTCCAGTTCGGCCTCAACTGGTCCGAGTACTCCCGCTTTGTCGGCGACATCTTCGGCGCACCGCTGGCCTTTGAAGCGCTACTCGCCTTCTTCCTCGAGTCCACGTTCCTCGGCCTATGGATCTTCGGCCGCGGGCGGCTCTCCGCGAAGGTACACAATGCCACGATCTGGCTATTTGCCTTTGGCACGTTCTTCTCCGCCGCATTCATCCTGGCCGCAAATTCCTTTATGCAGGATCCGCAGGGCGCCGTTATTAATATGGAGACCGGCCGCGCTGAGCTGGACGGTATGAGCGGCTTCCTCAAGCTATTCGGCACCACGTGGCAGCTCACGTTCGTACACACCATTGCCGCCTCCCTCATGCTGGCTGGCATCCTGGTCGCAGGCTTCGGCATCTGGTGGATGCAGCGCTCAATCAAGCTCACCGGCAGCGAAACCGAGGCACGCGAATACTGGAAGCCCGCCACCCGCGTGGGCCTGTGGTTCGGCCTCATTGCCTCCATCTTCGCCATCGGCTCCGGCCACCTTATGGGCCAGCACCTTGGCGAGATTCAGCCCACCAAGGCCTCGGCCATGATGGGCGTGTGCACCACCGAGGACAGCGCTCGTCTCTCGCTCATGATGTTCTCCAGCGACTGCGAGAATCCGAAGTCCGTCTACCTGCCCTGGGATGGCCTTGAGTCCTTCATGATGACGAACCACTTCTCCGGGCCTGAGTCCACGCTTATCTCCATCGACGACGCGAACCAGCAGGTGCGCGACCGAGTCCAGCAGCTCTCCCAGGTGAACAGCGAGTTGCAGCAGAAGTACGCGGACACCTATGCCAACGCAGACTTCCGTCCGAGCATGATGCCTGTCTATTGGGGCTTCCGCGTCATGGTGGGCGTGGGCATGCTGGGCTTCCTTATCACGCTCGTGGGCCTCATCGCCCTGCGCGGTGACCGTTTGATCCGGTCCCATGGCTGGGGCGTGTTCTGGCTGTGGATGGTGCCACTGCCATTCATTGCTAACTCCGCGGGCTGGATTATGACGGAGATCGGCCGTCAGCCCTGGGTCGTATACCCGAGCGAACTGGACGGCGTGTTCCTCATGACCAACATGGGTGTATCCCACTCGGTGGGTGCTGGCTCGGTGGCGTTCTCGCTCACCGCCTTCACCGTGCTGTACACGGCACTCGGCATCGTCTGGATCTGGCTCCTGGCGCGCTACACGCGTGAGGGCATCAATACCCGCAAGAAGGTTGTCGAATATGATTCGGCAGCCACGCCGGAATTCGTGTACTAGGAGGCAGTCATGGAACAAACAGGACTCAATACCCTCTGGTTCATTCTTATCTGCGTGCTCTGGATCGGATACCTCACCCTTGAGGGCTTCGATTTCGGCGTGGGCATGCACCTCAATTCGCTCCCGCGCAATGAGCGCGAACGGCGCGCCACTCTCAACGCCATCGGCCCGCACTGGGACGGCAACGAGGTGTGGCTCCTGACGGCAGGCGGTGCCACCTTTGCGGCTTTCCCCGAGTGGTACGCCACCATGTTCTCCGGCATGTACATCGCCCTCATTCTCATTCTGCTGTGCCTGATCATCCGCATTTGCGCACTCGAATGGCGCAAGACGATTCGGACAACCACGTGGCGTCGCACCTGGGACAAGTTGCACACCGGCTCGGCGTGGATCGTCTCCATCCTGTGGGGCGTTGCCTTCGGAAACCTGGTGCAGGGCATGCGTATCGAAGTGGGTCAGTACGACGCCGAGGGCGCCTTCCACGCCCTGCCGGCCTCCGATGTGACGTGGCAGGCTCTCGCGGATAACCAGCACTACCTCACCGGTGGCTTCTGGTCTCTGCTTACCCCGTTCACCATTCTGGCCGGCCTGGTGACGATGTCCCTGTTCGCCTCGCACGGCGCGCTGTTTGTGGCCATTAAGACCAGCGGTGAACTTCAGGAGCGCGCCACCAAGCTGGCCCGCGTGTGGGCGCCGATTGCCACCGTTCTAACGGCCGTGTGGGCCCTGTGGGCGTTCTTCGCCTACTCCGGCTCCGCCTGGGCGCTGCTCCCGCTGGCGCTGGCCGCGGTTTCCCTCCTCCTCGCTGATCTGTGGATCTTCAAGGGGCAGGAAATTAAGGCCTTTGCCGCGCACTTCGCGGCAATCGCCATGGCCGTGGTGTTCATCTTCATCTCCATGGCTCCGTACACGATGAAATCCTCTATTGATCCGGCCTATTCCCAGACGATTGCTCAGGCGGCCGCCAGCCGGCCCACCCAGGGCGTCATGACGATCGCCACGGTGATCTTCGTGCCGATCGTGCTCGCCTACACGATCTGGGCGTATTCGGTATTCCGCAAGCGGATCGATCCTGCCACCATCCCGGTTGAGCCCGTTGGACTCGAACCGAAGAAGGTGCGCCAGTTCGAGCTCAGCTAGCGTTATTAAATGCGGGCGGCTGTGGCCGCCCGCATTTTTATGCCCGAACGCGGTACTGCTGGATGTCACGTCGTCGTCGGAGCGGCCCAGTAGGATAGCGAGAGCGAAAGGAGAACGGTGAAACCTCTGGATCCCCGCCTGTTAAAATTCGGGGCGGATACCCGCCGCTATGTGCGCATTCTTGCCGGCAGCGGCATGCTGGAGACGGCGCTGATTATCGCCCAGTGCATCCTCATTGCATGGGCCATCAGCCCGGTTATTGACGGCGATCAGCCCTGGCAGCACGGCGCATTATTTGGCATCCTCACCCTGACCGTTTTCCTCGTGCGCTCACTCCTTATCTATTGCCGTGAGTCGCTCGGACACCGCGCTGCCTTGCGTACTATTGCCAGGCTGCGCGCCGCCGTCGTGAAACGCGCGGGTGATCTTGGCGAACGGTGGCTAGGAGGCGGAAACACCACGTCCACCGTGTCACTGGTGACCTCAGGCCTGGATGATCTCGAAACGTATTTCGTTAAATTCCTCCCCCAGTTAATCCTCTCCGTCACGGCTACCCCGCTGTGTCTCATCGTCATTCTCTGCATGGACTGGGTGTCCGCCGTCGCGATTATCGTGTGTATTCCGCTCGTTCCACTGTTCATGGTGCTCATCGGCCGGCTCACCGAATCTTTCTCCGCGGAACGCCTGGCCTCCATGCAGCGGCTCGGCCAGCAGCTCCTCGACCTGCTCGGCGGGCTCGCCACACTCAAGGCGCTCGGCCGTGAGAAGGGGCCCGCGCGGCGCGTGCGCCAACTCGGTGATGACTACGCCAGCAAAACCATGCAGACGCTCTATGTAGCCTTCCTCTCCGGCGGCGTACTCGAATTCCTTACCACGCTGTCAACAGCCATCGTGGCGGTGGAGGTGGGACTGCGCATGGTGAGCGGACATATGGGCCTGTTCGTGGGGCTCGCCATCATCATGCTCACCCCGGAAGTGTTTAACCCTATCCGAGAGGTTGGGACGCAGTTCCATGCCTCGGCCAACGGTGTGGCCGCATCCAATGCGGCCTTTGCTGTGCTGGAGCAGGATGACCTGGTGGCGGATGGCACCATGGATGCGCCGGATCTCGCCTCGGCCACTATCCGCATCGAGGACCTCACCGTGCGCGCGCCCGGCCGCGACACCATTGCCCCCGCTCACCTCACCGTCACTATCACTCCCGGCCAAATCACCGCACTGCGCGGTCCCTCGGGCGCCGGTAAATCCACCACCGCCGCCGTTCTCGAGCGTTTTGTGGATCCCACCGGTGGCGCGGTAATCGTGGGAGGATTACCCCTCGGATCCATTGCCCGTTCCTCCCTCTGGGCGCAAATGGCCTGGATCCCGCAACGCCCGGCAATCGTTCCTGGTACCGTGGCGGACAACGTGGTAGAGGGCGGCATCGTTACCGAGGCTGCCGAGGATGCCGCCTCACTGACCGGATTCACCGAGGTCCTCGATGCCCTGCCCGAACGCTGGAATGCGCGCGTGGGGCAGGGCGGCGTCGGACTCTCTGTAGGTCAGCGGCAACGCCTCGCGCTCACGCGCGCTCTTCTTTCTGACAGGCGGTTCGTCATCCTCGACGAACCGTCCGCGCATTTGGATGCTGCGTCCGAAGCACACGTGGTGCGTGCCGTTGAACAGCTCCGGGCCCAGGGCAGAACGGTGCTGGTCATCGCGCACCGTGCCGCGCTCATCGCCATCGCGGACAACGTGGTGGACGTGACGGCCGCTCCCGTTGCCCAGCCCGCTGAAACGGAGGTCTAATGATTCTTCCACGCTCCGAGCGCACCGCACTCAAGCGCTCCATTGACGCACTCGATGTGGATAAGGCCGGATTCGCCTGGTCCGTGGCGGCTGGATCAGCTGGACTCTCGTCCGCCGTCGGACTCTCCGCCGTATCCGCTTGGCTCATTACACGCGCCTCCCAGATGCCACCCGTGCTGCAACTATCCGTGGCCACCACCGCTGTGCGCGCCCTCGGCGTATCAAAAGCCGTCCTCCGGTACATCAATCGGCTCTCCTCGCACCGCGTTGCACTTTACGGCATGTCCCACCTGCGCACGCATGTGTATGAAACACTGGCAAATTCCTCCACGGATAGCGTGTCCGCACTGTCCCGCGGCGACCTCCTAGACCGCACGGGACGCGACGTGGACGCCGTTGGTGACGTGGTGGTCAAAGCGATTCAGCCAGCGTTCGTGGCCATCGTTGTATCCCTGGTTTCCTGCGTTATCGTGGGCGCGCTCTCTCCACTCATCGGGCTGATCCTGGCCGCCTGCCTGATTTGCTCCGGCGTGGTTGGCCCCATGCTGGCGGCCAAGGGCGCACGGATTGCTGAAGAGGCACAGGTGGAGGATCTAGCGGAGGTATCCGCCCACGCCCTCACCATGCTGGATTCGCCCTCGGAACTGCGTGTTTCCGGGTATCTCGGCCGGATGGAAGATGCGCTTGCCGCGACCGAGTCACGTATTTTCAGGCACCGTGACGCGGCCGCCCGCCCGCAGGCCGCCGCCAAGGCCCTGCAGACGATATGCATGGGTATTTCAGTAGCGGCTGCCATTCTTATTGGCGTACTTCAGTTCGCCGGCGGTACCCTGGCCGCCACCGAACTGGCCGTCTGCGTGCTCACCCCACTAGCCGCCTATGAGGCCATTGAGCAGCTCCCCGAGGGCGCCATCCAGTTGGTGCACAGCGCCAAGGCGGCATCCCGCATTATGGAACTGCTCGATTCGGCCACCCCGGAGGGGGCCGACCCCGTCACGCCGTCCGCACTCACCGAGTCGTTCGTGCTCACCGAGCCCGCCACGCCTGCCCGGCCGGCGACTCCTTCAGCCCCGGCCGCCGCCACGCCCACCACGGCGGCACCAGCCACCCGCGCCGGCCTGCTTGCACGGGACGCCAGGATCGGCTGGCCGGGCTACCCACCGGTGGGCGGCCCCTTCGATTTCACGTTTGAACGCGGGAAAACGGTGGCCATCGTTGGCCGCTCCGGCGTGGGTAAATCCACTCTCCTCTATACGCTCGCCGGCATGCTGCACCCGGTCAGCGGTAGTGTGACACTCGATGGCCGCACAATTGCCGCACTGTCCCGCGCCGACGTATCGCGTACGCTCTCGCTCACGGCCGAGGACGCACATATTTTCCAAACTACCGTGTTGGAAAACCTGCGCGCCGCGCGGCCGGATGTCACTGAACGCGAGGCCGTCACCTACCTAGTACAGGTAGGTCTGGGCACCTGGCTATCTGAGCTTCCCGATGGCGTCCATACAATGCTTGGAGAGGAAGGCGCCACGATCTCCGGTGGCGAGCGGCGCCGTCTGCTGTTGGCGCGCGCCCTTGCCTCCCCCGCCGAATTCCTTCTCCTCGATGAGCCCGGTGAGCATCTCGATGGTGAAACCGCGGATCGTCTCATTCGGGACCTGCTGCTAGCTGGCAAACGTGAAGGTCGCGGACGCACGGTTATACTCGCCACTCACCGCCTCTCCTCATTGGATGTGGCAGACGAGGTGATTCTGCTGGAACGCACCGATACGGGCACGCGGATCCGGGATCATGGCACACACGCCGAACTACTCGCACGCGACGAGGCCTACGCCTGGTCCGCGGGACAAGAGTTGCTATGAAGGAAAATGCTGAACGTCTCACCACCGTCCTGTCCCGTGTCCTTGACCTCACATCTCGTCTCGACACGCAGGCCGTCTATCAGGCGCTACTGGATGCTGCCCTGACGCTGACAGACGCGGATACAGCCGGTATCGCCCTGCTTGATTCCCGAGGCAGACCAGCTCAATTCATGTACGCGGGTGGCGGCGCGCTCCACACCACTCAGGGCCGGCTGAAGGACCATTTCGTTCCGCCCCTGGAGGGCGCTGCACTGGCGGATGAGTACCGAGTGGTGTCAATTGCGCTCACCTATCACGGACCATCCTTCGCCACCCTAGCTCTAACGCGCACGCAGCCCTTCACGGACGACGACGTCGCCGCGCTCACCGTGGTAGGAAAAGCTGCGGCCATCGCGATGGAAAATGCCCGGCTCTATGCCGAATCTAATTCTCGCGCCCAATGGATCGCCGCTAGTCGCGCCATCACAACGGCCCTGCTGGAAGGCTCGGAAGAGGAGGATGCCTTCCAGCTCATTGCCAAGGAGATGCGCCGTGTCTCCCAATCCGAGGTAGCGATTATTGTGCTTCCCTCCCTTGGAGAGATGTGGTTGAGCGAATTTGCCGATGGCGCGGATACCGCGTCGCTACTGGGGCTTCCATTCCCGCCGGACACCTCTTTGCGCACCATGGCACGGGACGGCACCGGCTCCATTGAGGCTTCCCTCAAGAACAACGAGGACGTACCCGAGCCCCTGCGCCACTTTGGCCCCGCCATGGCCGTGCCTCTCGCGGCGCGCGGAGAATCACGCGGCATGATCCTCCTGGTACGGGCTCAGGGCCGGCCTGAATATGATTTGGCCAATCTCGCGATGGCCGAAAGTGTGGCGAAGCAGGCCACACTCGCATTGGCGCTGGCGGGCGCCCGCCAAACGGAGGCGACGGCCGCGCAGATTGAGGATCGTGCTAAGATTTCGCGCGATCTCCATGATTTTGCCATCCAGCAGCTATTCGCCTCGGGCATGCAGTTGGCAGCTACCCGCGAGGATCTGGCAGCGCAACGGGCAGTGCCCGGATCTGTGGTGGCCGGGCTAGATAGCGCCATTAGTTCTATCAATGAGTCGGTTACGCAGATCCGCCAGATTATCTACTCGCTTCGTGATCCCAGCGCCACCGTGCCGCTGATGCGGCGTCTCAGCCACGAGTACACCACGGCCACCATGTCCATGGGCTTCGAACCGTCGGTCACCATGACCCTGCAGGGTGAACCCGTGGGACCGGATACCGGAACACACCTGGATGACACGGTGGGCAGTGATCTCGCTGATGACATCGTAGCGGTGGTGCGGGAAGGCCTCTCGAATGTGGCCCGGCATGCACATGCCACCGCCGTCTCCGTCACCATCACCATTGAGGACTCGCACGCGGAAATCATTATCACGGATAACGGAAAAGGCATCACCGAGGTGGGCCGCCGCTCCGGGCTGTCTAATCTAGCCGCTCGCGCACGGCGTCATCGTGGTTCCTTCTCGATTTCGCCCGGTGAACACGGGCATGGCACATCGATCCGCTGGACCGCGGGTATCGCGTAGGTTACCGGGGCCGGTCAAACCATTCACAGAGCGGCCGGCCCCAGCACCACTACTGAACCGATCGCCACCCGGAAGCACGCTGAGCAGCCACCCACGCGGCCACCTGTGTACGCCGCTGGAAGCCCATCTTGGCCAGCAGGGATGTGATGTGATTCTTGACGGTTTTCTCCGCCACGCCCAGCCTCTCCCCGATCTCCCGGTTCGATAGGCCATCCCCGATGAGATCCAGAACCTTCCGCTCCGCGGGGGTGAGATCCGCGGTCGGGTCATTGGACTCGGCGCGCCGCCGGGCCACCATCTTCTCATCAAGGAGTACGCGTCCCTCGGCAACGGCCCGGATGTTGTCCACAATGTCCGCGCCGCGCACCGACTTCAGCATGTATGCCCGAGCCCCGGCTTCAAGGGACTCCGCGAGCGCATCGTCGTCGTTAAAGGACGTCAACACAATTGCCTTGGTGTCCGGCGACAGTGCCTTGAAGCGCTCGATCACGTCCAGGCCCGTTCCGTCCGGTAGGCGCAGGTCCACCAGCGCCACATCCGGCTTCATTAACTGTCCGCGCGCCACGGCCTCCTTCACCGTGCCGGCTTCCGCCACCACTTCAAGATCATCGGCGCGATCGATAACCTCCGCGATCCCACGCCGGACTACTTCATGATCATCAATGATCATCACACGAATGCTCAAAATCGCCCCTCCCAAACGCGCTTCATAGTACCAGGAGAGCCCCGCTACTGGCCCACCCGACGTCGTAATGGTTGACACGCCCTACAGTACGTGGCTGAGCGTCCACCTATCACGTCCCGCCGCATTAAGTTTCCGCAGCGCTGGCACGGCAGGCCCGCACGCCCGTAGGCCCGTAAGCTTCGGGCGAAATAGCCGGATTCACCGTTCACATTGACGTAGAGCTCGTCGAAGGAGGTGCCTCCGGCCTTGAGCGCCGCACCGAGCACATCCCGCAGCGCCTCCACCAGCCGATACGCCTCTGCCTCTTGAAGGGTCCGCCCGCGCTGGTGCGGGTTGAGCTGGGCGTGCCACAGTGCCTCATCCGCATAGATGTTCCCCACGCCGCTTACCCGCTTCTGATCCAGCAGGAGCTGCTTAATCGTGGACCGCGAGGCCCGGATACTCACCGCAAACGGGACGACGTCGAAGGCGGGATCCAGTGGATCTCGGGCAATATGCGCCACGCGCGCAGGCACCGCGGCCAGGTGTGTCCCGGCGCCTCCCGGTGCTCCATCCGGGGTGGGTATCAGGGTGTCGGCCGCGAGATATCCGAACGTGCGCTGATCCACGAAGAAAAGGCGGACGTGATCATCGAGCGTGAATTCGGCGCGAGTGTGACGAAAATCGCCACCATCCAGGCGGAACTGCCCGGACATGCCGAGATGCGCCACCAGTGTCCGCGCGCCACCGAAGGTAACCCAGAGGAACTTGCCGCGGCGTACCACGTCGGTTACCCGTTGCCCGATAAACTCCCCCAGCCCGGCCGGCGAATGCCGAATCACGCGAGAGCCCATGGTGCGTACATCCGTGATGCGGCGGCCGGCCAGGTGATGCGCCAATCCGCGACGCACCGACTCGACCTCGGGTAGTTCAGGCACCTAGTCGCCTCCGTGCTGACCGTCCGTAGCCGGTGCATCCTTCCCCGCGGCGGCATCCTCGACTGCGGCGGCGTCCTCGGCCGCAATGAGCCGGAACGAAGCTTCCGCCGCCTTGTGACGCGCATGCTTCTGCGAGGTGCCCTCACCGCTACCCCACGTGCGGCCACCCATGTGCGCCACGGCGGTGAACACGCGGGCATGATCCGGTCCCCGGGAGGTGATGTCGAATTCGAGCGTGCCCTCCATGCCCCTGGCGTGAGCCCGCTCTTCAAAGGATGTCTGCCAATCGAGGTTCGGCCCCAGCACGGAGGCGTCCTGGATCTTCTGGTTGAGGAGCCGATCCACAACGCGGCGCGCCACCTCCATGCCGTTCTCCAGGTAGGTGGCCGCTATGAGCGATTCGACGGTGTCGGAGAGGATTGAATCTTTCCTGTCCCCGCCGCTCTGCTTTTCCCCTTTACCCAGCCGGATAAACGGCCCCAGGTCAAGCGCTCGCGCCACATCCGCGAGTGCCTTCTCCGACACCGCGTAGGTTTTCATCCGGGACATATCACCCTCGGTGGCGTGCGGGAATTCCCGGAATACTTTCTCCGCAATGATGAGTCCTAGCACGGAATCTCCAAGAAATTCCAAGCGCTCGTTATGCGGCTCATCGTGTTCATAGGCGAAAGACCGGTGCGTCAGGGCGCGCCGCAGTAGCGGGTGGGAAATCTCCGCGCCCCAGCGTTCCAGTAGTTCGCGATCACTCATCTGTATCCTCCCGAAGCTGGGCCTCCAGCTGGTCCAGAATGTCTGATTGTAGTGGCGTCACATCATGGTGGTGGTCCGCCGGAAGATCATCAAGGCGCTCCCCACACACGGGGCACAGTCCCGCGCAATCGGGGCGGCACAGCGGCCGGAACGGGAGGCCGAGCACCACGGCATCGCGAATAATGGGCTCCAAATCCAGTTCCTCGCCCGAGATGACCGCGTGATCCTCGGCGTCGTCATCGCCCTGAGCAATGAGCTTTTCCCGGTGCGCGGGATAGTACGCGAGATCCGAAATCTCCCGCACCACGTCCTCGCGAATCTCACGCAGACAGCGCGAGCACTGCCCCTCTACGGTGGCTTCCACGGTGCCGGTCACATATACGCCGCCCTCCACGGCAACCAGATCGGCTACCACGTGCATGGACGTGCCCTCCGGAACGCCGATAAGCTCGGCCCCCAGGTTCGCGGGCGCCGGCGCATCAATATCCACGTGCTTCCTGCTACCGTCTGCGCGTGGCAGATCCACAAGTGTCACGGTGAGCTGTTCCATGTGCTCCCCTTTCCGGCCGAGGCCGCGCCCCGCCGTAAGTTTTTGCTCCGGCACTACTACGCCGCCGGATTAGCGTCCTGTTCGGGTTCAACCGATCGGCCACCGCAATACAGCCGGCCCATCATAATGCCTGCCGGCCGGTCCACCGATAGTGACCCGCGGGTGACGGTGCACGCTACTGTGCCGGCTCCTCGTCGGGCTCCTCCTGTCCACGCCCGGCCAACACGTCGCGGCCCGACGTGATCTGGTGAAGGGCGGCATCCACATGGGTCCATACCTTCCGATCAAGGTCCGTGATGTCCCGGCCCAGCGCGCTTACTCGCACCTCAAGATCCGCCAGCGTATCATCCGCATACTTGTCCGCTCCGGCACGCAGCGCCTCCGCCTGTCCCTTCGCTTCATCGGTGATGCGCTGTGCTTCGGAGCGAGCGGCCACCGTAATGGCGTCCGCCGAGGTCAGCCGCCCCGCACGCGCACGCGCCTCGGCCACAATTCGTTCGGCCTCCGCCTGCGCATTACTCCGAATCTCAGCGGCGTTCGCCTCCGCCTCACCCCGCACCTTGTCAAGGGAGGCAAGCACGCCGTCAGCCCGCACCACCTGCGCGGGTACCTGGTCCCGGGCCGCCTGCGCCAGGTCCAATAACTCCGACTTATTGACAATCACGGAGGCGGACATGGGTACGCCGCGCGCGTTACTCACCAGATCAATGATCTGGTCCAGAATGTCCACCACGGAATCAATGTTGGCGTTCTCACTCACTGGAACTCCTTCTTTAGCGCCCGCGCCACGGCGGGAGGAACGAATGAATCAATATTGCCACCGTGACGGGCCACATCCTTGACCAGGGAGGAGGCCACGTGTTCCAGCCTCGCATCCCCCAGCACAAAGACGGTGTCAATGCCCGTGAGTTCCCGGTTGAGGAGGGCCATGGAGCGCTCATCGGCCAGGTCCGCGCCGCCGCGCAGCCCCTTAACGATGGCGGTGGCACCCACATTCACGCAGTAGTCCACTACCAGGCCGTCCGTGGCGTCCGCCCGCACGTTACTGCCTTCGGGTAAACATTCGGTGATGAGCCGCACCCGTTCCTCAGCACTAAACAGAGCCTGCTTGGATGCGTTAACACCCACCAGCGCGATCACCTGGTCAAACATTTTGGCCGCGCGCGCAAATACGTCGAGGTGGCCATAGGTTACCGGGTCAAACGAGCCCGGGCACACGGCAATTGTCATGCCTCCACCCTATCCGGTCGCGCCGTCCACACGCGTGTATCCCCGAAACTGCGGGCGTCCAGTAGCTCCCATCCAGTGGGCCAGGTGGGTTCGGGGGAATGCGAATCCCGTTCGACGACGACGGCGCCATCGGCCTCGAGGTGCTCGCCCAGAGCGGCGAGTAGGGCGGCGAGCTTAGCCTCGGGATAGGCGTAGGGCGGGTCGAGGAAGATGAGATCGAAGGCCGCCCCGCTGTATCCGGCCGCCCAGGTCTCTGCCTTTTCGCGCCTAATGGCAATATCCAGGCCCGTTGCGCGAGCGTTGGCATGAATCACATCCGCGGCTTGGCGCGCGGCCTCCACGGCCACCACGGCGGCAGCGCCCCGACTTTTGGCCTCGAGTGCCACCGCTCCCGAGCCGGCAAATAGGTCAGCCACCCGGCATCCTGAGATATAGCCCCGGTGCTCGAGGGAACCCACCAGCGCTTCGCGCACTTTCTCCGAGGTGGGCCGAGTTCCGGACCTGGGTACCCGCAGGGTGACACCCTTGGCGCTACCGGCCACAATTCTGGTCATTAGTCCTTCTCCATATACTCAGCGCGTTCAGTATCCAGGCGCGCCACGGCCTCCGCCAGCGCGGGCTGGGAGACGAGGGCAGGATCTTCCCCAACCAGCGTCCGGGCGGCTTCCCGCGCCGTTGCAATGATTTCTTCGTCTTTTCGGACGGAGAGAAAATGCAGGTGGGAGCCGGTGCCGGATTGACTGCTACCCAGCACGTCTCCCTCACTGCGCAACTCCAGGTCCTTCTCCGCCAGCTTGAATCCGTCCGCCGTGGCCGCGAAGGCCGCGAGACGCTGACCGGCCAGGGTGGAGGCGGCCGAACGAGTCACCGCCAGGCAGAGCCCCGGTTTCACCCCGCGTCCAATCCGACCGCGCAGCTGGTGGAGCTGGGAGAGGCCGAAGAAATCTGCATCCATAATCACCATGAGCGTGGCATCCGGCACGTCCACTCCCACTTCAATCACCGTGGTGGAGACGAGCACGGGTTCAACGCCGCTCACAAATCGCTCCATCTGCGCGGTCTTCTCCTCGGCAGACATGCGGCCGTGCAGCACACCAACACCGATCCCAGCCAATGCGGGGAGCGTGCGCAGGAAGCCTGACACCCCCTCAACGGACGCAAGAGACGCGGCATCGGCGTCGTCGAACAACACGCCGCTAGCGGAATCAGACGCGGCGTCACCCACCAGAGTACTGCTCCCCTGTTCCGAGCCCCGGTCATCGCTAATCCGCGGGCACACGACGAACACGCGGCTACCTCCGCGCACCTCCTCCGCCGCGCGCTCCCATACCCGGTCCATCCAGGCACGCTTGAAGGCGGGCACGATCGTGGTGGTGACCCCGGTGCGGCCGGCCGGCAGTTCCGTGAGCGTGGACACGTCGAGATCACCAAATGCGCTCATGGCGATGGTGCGCGGGATGGGCGTGGCCGTCATGACAAGCGTGTGGGCGCCGCGGGAAAATTGGGCGCGTTGATCCACGCCGAAGCGATGTTGCTCATCAATAACGGCGAGCCCAAGGTAGGGGAGTTGAACGGCGTCGGAGAGAAGTGCGTGTGTGCCGACGACGATCGCGGGCGTCCCGCCGGCCAAGTGCGCGAGCGTGGTGCGACGCTGGGAAGCGGCGAGTGATCCCGTCAGGATTTCTACCCGCACCCCATCCGGACCTGCGCCCCATTCGAGCGGGCCGAGCAGCTTGCGAATCGTGTCCAGATGCTGGTAAGCCAGCACCTCCGTGGGCGCCAGCAGGGCAGCCTGGCCCCCACCGTCCAGCACCTGAAGCATGGCGCGCAGGGCCACCACCGTTTTACCGGAACCCACATCCCCCTGCAGGAGCCGCTGCATAGGACGGGTCGAGGCGAGGTCATCACTGATCTCTGCACCCACCCTGCGCTGACCGGCCGTGAGGGTGAACGGAAGGGCGGCATCGAACCGATCAACCAATCCGCCCGGGTGAACCGGGAACGCGGTGGCGGCCCTCGCTTTCACCTGTTCCGCTCGGGTGGCCAGGGCGGCCTGCAGTACGAAGGCTTCTTCATGCTTGAATCGGCGCTGTGCCCGCTGCCAGGCCTCATCTGACTCCGGCCGGTGAAGTGTACAGATCGCCTCAAATAGCTCGGGAAGTTCGTGATCCGCCCGATACGTGGCAGGGAGCGGATCCGGGAAATCCTGCGCTGAGAGCGTAGGCAGCACGGTGGCCACCGCCTTCGCGACTTTCCAGGAAGGCAGCTTTTCCGTGCCGTGGTAGATACCTATCGGCTGGGCCAGACGCTCCGCATCCACAGCGCCGGGCTCCTCCACCAGCTCGTAATCGGGGTGGGTAAGCTGAAGTTCACCGCGATAGGAGCCCACGGTGCCAGAAAACGTGGCTATGACGCCCGGCTGAAGGCGTGATTCGTGGAATTTGAGAGGCCGCGGATTTCTACCGAAAAATGTCAGTTCAAGCGCTTGGGTTCCGTCCGTGACGGACACATTCAGGATGAAGCCACGGCGCTGATGCATGGGGCGCATACTGGCATCCAGCACGCGCGCCACCACTGTTACCGCTTCGCCTTCGCGCACACCGGCGATGGGCATAAGCTCACCGCGACGCGTGTAGCGGAATGGGAAATCAAGCGCCAGATCCTCCGCCGTATGGAGGCCCAGGCGTTCCAGCTGCGCCGCTGTCCGTTTACCCAAGAGGTGCGCAAGTGGGGTGGTTCGCGCCGTCCACGCATCACTCGCAACGGCATCCATATGCGCCTCCTTCCGGCCCAACAGCGGCGCACCAAGCGCAGTTGTCCCTAACCTCCTCTGCACGGATCCTAGCCGCCCGCTCCGACACGTGGCGGGCGCACGGGCCGGGCCGGTTATGCCAGCGTGCCGAACACCACCCGCCATGGGTGGCGCATCTTCACTTGACCGCGCTAGAATCGCAGGGTTGCTCGCCGGGAAGTCCGGGCGAGGGAAAGCTTAGAAGGAGTAAACCGTGGCCTCTGTGTGTGACATCTGCGGCAAGCGTCCGAGCTTCGGGAAGAGCGTCTCTCACTCCCACCGCCGCACGAACCGCCGCTGGAATCCGAATATCCAGCATGTGCGTACCACCGTGAATGGTGCGCCCAAGCGTCTCAACGTTTGCACGTCCTGCCTCAAGGCTGGCAAGGTGCAGCGTCGCGCTGTTGCGTAACTTTTAATATGAAAAGGGCGCGCCTTCGGGCGCGCCCTTTTTGTGCGCCAAACCCGGGCTGCCCTCTCTCCCGTTCATTCGCTCGTCCACGCTTTAAAGGCCTTTAATGCACTTTGAAGGTGTATTAGCACCCCGACAACAACACTAAAGGCCTTCAAACCAGAAAAGGGCGGAAACTCTAGCGCGACATGCACGGAAGCGGGCCCGCTATTACCGCACGAACCCAGCACTACCGCGCGAAGTGATCCCAGCCACCCAAGCCCACGGCGTCGTGCCCATCGAGCGTGACTCTCCCACCCGCCACGCGATCCCGCACAATGCCAATGCGGCGGAATCCGTCCGGAAGCTGGCCGCGTCCAGGCCCCCAGGCGCGTTCGGCCGGCACGTCGAGCGTACCGAGGAACCCATGATCCTCTCCCCCGCTCAGCACGGTTCGGTACGCCCAACCCCAAGGATCACTCATGCCGAGGTGACGTGCGGGTTCAATGAGCGCCTGGGCGTCGTCGTGAAGTAGATCCGTATCAATATCGATCCATACACCGCTGGCTTTGGCCAGCCGCGTGCAATCCCGCACTAGCCCGTCGGACACGTCCATGAATGAGGCGATACGCCCTTCGGCGGCCGCACGCAGCGCCGCGGCAACCGGGGGCTTAGGCCGGCGAAAATCATCGATGAACACGGTCTCGGCATCCGGGAAGCCGGCTGCGGGCGCAAAGCCCCGCTGCAGCAGCTCGAGGCCGGCCATGGAGTGACCGAGCACACCGGCGTGAATGAGAGGCTGCCCGGGTTGAGCGCCAGAGCGCTGCAGCGGCACCCGCCCCTCAAGGTCCCCGAGGATCGTGACGCCAATGGCCACCGCACGCCCGGCCACCAGATCGCCGCCGTCTACCCCGCAACCGCAGGATCTGCACGCCGCCGCAATGCCCCGCGCCAACCCCTCCACCCATTCGACGGGGAGGTCGCCCGGCAGCTCAAAGGAAACCACCAGGCTGACGGGCGCGGCACCCATTGCCACGGCGTCGGCGATATTCTGCATCGCTGCACGCCAGCCCACATCCTCGCCGCTGGACCAGTCCCGCCGGAAGTGAATACCTTCCACCAGCATGTCCGTGGACACGGTGACGCGCCCGTCCGGGGTGTCCAGCACCGCCGAATCATCACCATTCGGCACCGTTGTATGCCGCCCGCACGGCAGCAATGGCACCACACAGGAAAGAATTTCATCCTCGGACATTTCACGCACAAGCACGCCCTCCATCATCTCACGCCGTACCCGCGCGAGCGAGAGCACACAAAAGTGGACAAGGTAGTGGTGTACGCGCAGGATGCCGGACCCGCGCGAGCGAGAGCACACGTTACAGCCGTCCTCGAAGAATCCGATTGCGCCTCGCCCCGCCCCAATGCACCACCGTATCCCTCTACGAGGCATAAAAAACCGCAGCCCGAAGGCTGCGGTCAAAGATTCGGCGGATGCGCGCGAACTACATCTCCGAGCGGGTCTGCTGGTCCTTGTTGCCGTGCTCAGTGATGAACGCGGCGAACGTGGCCATGGCGCCCTTGATGAACTCCTGCGTGGACTCATTGTCCACGGTGCCGTCAGCGTTGATACCGAACTTCGTGTAGTCCAGGTACAGCTCCGGCTGGTTCATGACAAGCGCGTCCTGGAAGCCAACGGTGGCGCGAAGGTGCGCCTGAGCAACGGCGGTGCCGATCGGGCCCATGGCCGTACCGGCGATGTAGACGGGCTTACGCTTGAGGGAGGCCTTGCCCCACGGACGCGAAAGCCACTCGAGGGCGTTTGCGATCGCGGCGGAGTACATGCGATTGTGCTCCGGGGTGATAATGAGCAGCCCGTCGGCATCCTCCACGGCGTTCTTGAGGTCGCGCGCTACCTGCGGGTAGTCCGCATCAAAGTCACGGTTGTAAAGCGGCAGATCACGGATGTTCAGCTCCACGAACTCCACGCCTTCCGGCGGATTCGCGGCGATGAACTTGCCGAGACCCTGATTGTGCGATTCCTTGGACAGCCCGCCCACCATGTATGCAATCTTCATGAATTCTTCTCTCGTCTAATCCGCGTCGCGCTGTAGTTGAATGCGCAACCACCCATAGAGCGCACGGGGGAGGCAAAACATTCCCAGCGTGTGCGTCTTCACATGTACGACGCCGCCGCTCCCCGCCGGCATCCGCCTACGGTTTGCGCCCGCCCCTAGTGGACCCCCGCCGGCTTAGCCAGGGCAAGTTCAATCAGTTCATCGATAAGCGCTGAATAGGGCAGCCCGGTATGCTCCCAGAGCACCGGATACATGGACACCGCCGTAAATCCGGGCACCGTATTGTGCTCATTGACAAAAATGCGTCCGTCGTCGGCGAGAAAGAAATCAACCCGGGTCATGCCCTCGCAACCGAACGCCTCGAATACACGCACCGCCATGTCTCGCATGTCGGCGGCCGTTTCCGCTGGAACGTCCGCCGGTACAGCCATGCGGAAGCCCTCGGTGGCCAGATACTTCGTGGAGAAGTCATACCACTGCACGCCCAGCACAATCTCCCCCAGCACGGATGCACGAGCAGAGGCGTCTCCCCGCCCCTGCAGCACCGCACATTCAATCTCGCGTCCCTTAATGCCTTCTTCAATGAGCACCTTCGGGTCAACCTTTCGGGCTTCCTCGACCGCGCGGCGCAAATCCGCAAAGTCAGCCACACGCGAAATGCCGATGGAAGAACCGGCGCGAGCCGGCTTGACATAGAGCGGCAGCTGGAGCTTCGTCGCCTCCTGGAGTACACCCTCACTGTCGCGGTTCCACCGGTGCGGCTCCGCCACCACGTAGGGCGCCACGGGAATGCCGGCACCCTCCAGTACCACCTTCATGTAGGCCTTATCCATCCCGGCTGCGGAAGCAAATACGCCATCCCCCACATAGGGAATTCCGGCCATCTCCAGCAGTCCCTGCATGGTGCCGTCCTCGCCGAACGGACCATGAACCAGCGGGAAGGCCACGTCCACATTGAGGTTTGTCACCTCGCCGTCGGAGATAAGAAATAGACCGCGATCCCGACCAAATCCCACCCGCACGGTGGTGGCACCGGGCTCGATCTCTCGCTCCACCCCACCGGCCTCTAGCGCCTCCGGGGTGGTTTCACCGGGCACCCAGGTGCCGTCCGGCGCAATCGCCACCGGCACCGCCTCGTACTTCTCCGCGTCCATCGCACGCATGACGGACGCAGCCGTGAGCCGAGAAACCCCGCGCTCCCCCGACACTCCACCGTAGATGAGTGCCACCCGAGTCTTTGCCACCGTTTCTCCTTCCAGGGGTAACCCTGTATATACCGGGCGGGTGCATGCCCGCCACGCAGCGCACTGACCCGCTCATCCTAGCCGCGGCGAAGAATCCCACCCCTCAGGCCGGTAGGCTGGAGCTATGAAGCACAACACAGGCGCGGTGGCGCTTCTCATCGGCATGCTGTCGTTGACCGCTTGCAGCGGTACAGCAGCGAATTCGGCGAGCGAGACAGCGAGTACCGCCATCTCGGTTGATACTCCAGCACCGTCAACGAATTCCGTCAGCCCAGCGACCGTCACCACGGTGCCGGCCAGCCCGGCCTCGACGAGTTCCACAAGCTCCGGGCAGGCATTTTCTCTCCAGGATCAGCAGTCCGCGAATCATCAGGCCTATGGATCAAACCTGGTGGAGTCCTCCCGCATCGCCCGCCATAGCGGCTTTGATCGCCTGGTGGTGCAGTACAGGGGTACGGACGCCCTCAGCTATGCGGCCGCATATATCTCGGACCCGGTGGAGGAAGGGTCAGGTAAGCCACTCAAAGTGAGCGGGCAATCGTTCCTCCAATTGAACATCGGTGGTGTCACCTACCCGACGGACGCCACCACCGAGGCGCAGGTAGCCCCCGCCGGGCTCGGGGGCGCCACCGTAATCCAGGGTGCCCACGTGTCCCTCCCCTTTGAGGGCATGCACCAGGTGGTGATCGGCGTCGATAAGCAGCGGCCCTACCGCGTGTTCACGCTTACCTCGCCCACCCGGCTTGTGGTGGATATCGCCACGGATTAGGTAAGCGGTACATGGCGTCCGGTTGAGGGGACCGATCTCCCCCGCAGCCGCGGCGCCGTGTAAAAAGGCAAGTCACGGCGTCGCTGCGCGGCTACGAACCTACGTACGACGCCGTGTGCGCACCTACTAGCCCGGTACGGCGTCGGACTATTAGTTCCGCTTAGTCCAGGGCCTCCACGTCCGCATTGAGGGCGCGCAACTTCCCCACGAAGTTCTCATAGCCGCGATCAATGATGGACACGCCGGATACCACCGAGGTGCCCTCAGCTGCGAGCGCCGCAATGAGGTGCGAGAAACCGCCGCGCAGGTCTGGGACGAACACATCCGCCGCATGGAGCTTGGTGGGGCCCTGAATGACGGCCGAGTGGTAGAAGTTACGCTGGCCGAAGCGGCACTCGTGGCCGCCAAGGCATTCCTTGTAGATCTGGATGTGCGCGCCCATGTCACGGAGAGCCTCGGTGAAACCGAAACGGTCCTCGTAGACGGTCTCATGGACGATGCTCATACCCGTTGCCTGCGTGAGGGCTACCACCAGTGGCTGCTGCCAATCGGTCATGAAGCCCGGATGCACATCAGTTTCAAGCGCGAGCGAGCGCAGCTGCCCGCCCGGATGCCAGAAGCGAATACCCTCATCCGTGACATCGAACTGGCCGCCCACCTTCCGGTAAATGTTCAGGTAGCTCATCATGGGTTCCTGCTGGGCGCCGCGTACGAAGATGTCTCCGTGCGTGGCCAGCGCGGCCGAGGCCCAGCTACCCGCTTCAATACGGTCCGGCAGGGCCGTGTGAGCGTATCCGTGAAGTTCATCCACGCCCTCAATACGGATGGTGCGATCCGTGTCCACGGAGATCATCGCACCCATCTTTTGGAGCACGGCTATGAGATCCATGATCTCGGGCTCCACGGCGGCGTTTTCAAGCACCGTGATGCCGTTCGCCATGACGGCGGTGAAAAGAGTCTGTTCCGTTGCACCCACGGACGGGTAGGGCAGACGCACGGGCTTGGCCGTGAGACCCTGCGGCGCCACCAAATGCATCCCCGACGGCTCCTGAATTCGCTTGGCGCCGAAAGATTCAAGCACCTGCATGTGGAAGTCCACCGGCCGGTTGCCGATGTGGCAGCCACCTAGATCCGGAATGAATGCCTCCCCCAAGGTATGCAGGAGCGGGCCCGCAAAGAGAATGGGAATGCGCGAGGAACCCGCCACCGCGTCCATATCCGCCGGATCGTCCGGAAGATGAATATCACCCGGGGTGATTTCTAGGGTGCCGGAGGGTACGTCATAGTCAACGTCCGCCCCATGCAGGCGAAGCAGTTCGGTGACCACCGCCACGTCGCGAATATCTGGCACATTGCGAAGCACGGATTTCTCCTGGCTGAGCAGGGCGGCCACCATGGCCTTCGACACGAAGTTCTTAGCACCGCGCACGGTGATTTCTCCGTTGAGTGGCGTGCCACCGGTAACTCTGAGCTGTGAAACCATGTTGTCCTTCCCGCACGGGCGCCTGGACGGCGCACTGCAACTCCTTAGAAAACCCACGGTACCCGCCCAGTATTCCCCGTGTGAGGCACACCGCCTCGGCGCGCCGTATTATGGCATTGCCGGACCACGCTTTGGAATGGGAGTATCAGAATATGGACCAGTCACATCAGTCGAAAAGCGGAAGCGGTGTGGGAGTACTGGACAAGGCCGCCGCGGTACTCAACGCACTAGAAGCCGGACCACAGTCACTCGCACAGCTGGTCACCACCACGGGCCTGGCTCGCCCCACCGCCCACCGGCTTGCGATGGCCCTTGTTTACCACCGGTTCGTGGCACGCGATGTACAGGGGCAGTTTGTTTTAGGACCTCGCTTCGCCGAACTTTCCGCCGCTGCCGGTGAGGACCGCCTCCTGGTTGCTGCCAAGCCGATTCTTACGGCGCTGCGCGATCACACGGGTGAATCGGCACAGCTGTTCCGGCTCCAGGGCGAGGATCGCGTGTGCGTGGCCGTTGCCGAGCGCTCCATGGGGCTACGCGATTCCATTCCCGTGGGCGCCATTCTCTCCATGCGTACCGGCTCCTCCGCCCAGGTGCTGCTCGCATGGGAGGAGCCCGAGCGTCTGCACCGCGGCCTACAGGGTGCCACCTTCACGGCCACAAATCTCTCGGCGGTACGACGCCGCGGGTGGGCGCAGTCCATCGGCGAACGGGAAGCCGGGGTGGCCAGCGTCTCAGCGCCCGTACGCGGCCCGAACGGGCGCGTGATCGCCGCCGTATCCATTTCCGGCCCGGTGGAGCGAATGAGCCGGCAGCCGGGACGCCAGTATGCGCCGCCCGTTGTGGCTGCCGGTAAGCGCCTCACCGAGATCATGCAGGGCACGGACCGGTACGAGGAGCGGTAGAGGCTCGCAATCTAGCCTTGCTATGCGCCACCGGTAACGCCCGCCGCCGGTAGCGTCCTCATTTACCTATGCTGCGCCGCGATTGCCCGCGCATACTCGGCTTCCGTTTGCGCGGCGATCACCGGCCAACCCTCCTTGGGTGCCACGGCCGCATTATGAGCGGCGATTCGCTCCCGTAGCGCATCATCCTCCAGCAGTTGCGCCAGCCGGTGCGTCACATCGTCATCGCTCCCACCCAGTAGGCCATCCACGCCGTCGGCAATGAAATCATCGGAACCTGTGCCCGCCGGGCTCACCACCGGGAGTCCCGTGGCTCGCGCCTCAAGCGTGGCAATGCCGAAGGCCTCTTTACGGGACACGGACAGGTAGATATCCGCGGTGCGGTAGGCCGTGCGCAACTGCGCGGGCGTGCGCCTGCCGGGAAGATCCAGCCATCCCCACCCGCATCGCTCGGCTAGGCGGAGCAACGATGATCGCAGCGGCCCGTCGCCAAAGATGGTGAGGTGCGCGTCAACCCCGGATAGCGCCCGCGCCCGCGCCACGGTTTCAATGAGCGCACGGTTGCGTTTCCGCGGCGCCAGACGCCGGGCCGAAACCACCTGAATTGGCCGTGCCACACGGGACCGGCTATTCCTTCCATCCCCTGGTTGATTCTCGCTCTCCTGTTTCCCTCCACCGGGCTTGGTACGCATTTCCGGGCCGCCGTTCAGGCGCACCTCCGCCACCGCGCGCCAGGCACTGAGATCCACCCCGTTGTGTACCACCCGTACCTCGCCCGCCTCACCGACGGCCCGCTGCACCAGCCGCGCAGCCATGGCGGAGACCGCATTATGCTGCACGCCGTGACGCGCCAGCCACGCCGGGAAACCACTCGCCCGGAGTATCCTCGCGCCCGGATCCAAGACGCAGTGCCATGTCATCACCGCCGGAATGCCTCGGCGCGCGGCAATCATCCCCGCGTGCCAGGCAAACGGCGAGACCACCCCGGTGTGAATGTGCACCACGTCCGCCCCGCGCATCGCGTCCTCCAGCGCGGGACCGGAGAGCGGATTAATGGGTACGTTGCCGAGGAATGGTGATGCCAGGCGCCATGTTCGTACACCGCCGACGACGCCGCGGGAGCGTCCCAGACTGCCCTCCGGCGTTTCCGTCACCACCAGTACCTCGTGACCGCGTTCCGCTAAGACGGTAGCCAGGCCCTGCACCTGCGTTTCGATCCCGCCCAGTCGGGGCGCAAAACAGTCTGAGATGAGGGCAATTCGCATGTCCCAATTCCATCACACCCAGAAGCCTCCCACCACGGCGGTCACCCCGGCGTCGTACCACGGACTACTCTCCGCCCATGGCGCGCCGTCGCCCCGCTGGCTCGCCAGGCTGCAGACACCCGCGGCTCACCCGCGCACCCGGCGGCTAAACTGGGCGCCATGGCAATTCTTCCTATCTACATCACGGGTGATCCGGTACTGGCAACACCCACCCAACCTGTTACAACGTTTGACAAGGAATTGGAGAAACTTGTCAACGACATGTATGACACGACGGTCGCGGCCCCCGGCGTCGGGCTAGCCGGCCCGCAGGTGGGCGTGAATAAATCACTCTTCGTGTGGATATACGCGGACCAGGACGAGGCCCCCGAGCGCGGCGCGGCAATCAATCCGGAGCTGTGGATTGAGCCCGTGGACCCCACTCGTGATGAGCCGCAGGATGAGGGTTGCCTCTCCTTCCCCGGCGTCTACTACCCGCTAGCTCGCTCCCCTCACGCCATCCTGCGCGCCCAGGATGTGACCGGTAAGCACTACGAGATTAACGCCACCGGCTGGTTCGCGCGCATTCTTCAGCACGAGTACGACCACCTCACCGGCCACCTCTATATTGACCGGCTCGCCCCGCGGGAACTGGCCGCCGCCAAGGCCTATCGCCGCGAGCATAAGTGGGGCAAGAAGCACAACACCTGGCTGCCCGGCCGCGACGAAGCGTAGAAGTAGCCGGCGAACCCCACCCACTGTTGCGATAGTCACATAGAGTGAGGGTATGAGTGAGCAACTGAATATTGGTGTCCTCACCTCGGGCGGGGACGCCCCGGGCATGAATGCGGTGGTGCGCGCGGTGGTGCGCACCTCCCTCCACGCGGGTGCCGTTCCCTACACGATCCATGAGGGGTGGCGTGGCGTCATGGAGGGCGGGGACGCGATCGTTCGGGCCGGCTGGTCCGACGTCTCGTCGGTCCTCGGCCGCGGCGGCACCGTCATCGGTACCGCCCGCTCGGCAGAATTCCGTGAGCGCTCCGGCCGCCAGCGTGCGGCACTCAATCTGGTGCGCCGGGGTATTGACCGTCTCGTCGTCGTTGGCGGGGATGGTTCTCTCACCGGAGCGGACACACTCGCCCGTGAATGGCGCGATCACCTCACCGATTTGCTCGCGCAGGGCGCAATTTCTTCCGACGACGCCGCCGCGCACCCGTCCCTTCACATCGCCGGAATTGTGGGGTCCATTGATAACGATCTGGTGGGCTCCTCGATGACGGTGGGTACTGACTCGGCGCTGCACCGCATCATGGACGCGACAGACGCTATTGCCTCCACGGCCGCCTCACACCAGCGCACCTTCATCGTTGAGGTGATGGGACGTCGCTGCGGCTACCTGGCCCTCACCGCCGCACTCGGATCCGCCGCGGATGAGGTATTCATCCCCGAGCTTCCGCCGGAGGATGGTTGGGAAGACGCCGTGGTGGCCAAGATTCGCGCCGCCCATGCGGCCGGCCGGCGCGATTCCATTATCATCGTGGCCGAGGGATGCCAGGATCGTCACGGCACACCGCTCACGGCCGCCCGTATTCAGCAGGCGATCGCCGAGAGGGTGGGTGAGGCGCCGCGCATCACCGCGCTGGGCCACGTGCAGCGCGGGGGCACACCATCGGCCTATGACCGCTGGATGAGTAGCGCTCTGGGCCATACGGCCACCCTGGAGGTACTTGCGGCCGGCCCTGGCGATGACTCCTATATTTTTGGCACCCGCGCCGAGCAGATTGTGCGCCTCCCGCTAGCCGAAGCCGTGGCCAATACACAGGCCGTGGGTACACACCTGGAGCGGGGCGACTACGCCGCCTCACTGGCGGCCCGCGGCCCGCATTTCGCCCATAAGTTGGAACTGTTCCACCGGCTTTCTACACCGCTCACGGATTCGCCCGCACGCCGCCGCAGGCGCGTGGCCATCGTCCATGTGGGCGGGCTGGCGCCGGGCATGAATACGGCCGCGCGTACCGCCGTCCAACTGGGCGAGGCTCTGGGCCTGGAAATGGTGGGCGTGCGTGGTGGTTTCCCCGGTCTTGTGGACGGCGACATTGTGCCGCTCTCCTGGCGCTCCGTCGACAAGTGGGGCAACGCGGGCGGTGCGGCGCTCGGCACGCGCCGCACGGTTCCGGATACGGGCGAGCTATTCGGCATTGCGCGCACCCTCGAAGAACGCCGCATTGATGGCCTCATCATGATCGGCGGTCTGGCGGGGTACGAGGGCATCCTCAGCCTCGCCCAGGAGCGGCTCCACTACCCCGCCTTCAATATCCCCATGGTGTGTATCCCCACCTCCATCGACAACAACCTGCCCAACAACGACTTTTCCATCGGCGCGGATACCGCTCTCAACACGAACGTGGAGGCGATCGACCGCGTGAAGGAGAGTGCGTCCGCTTCCAACCGCTGCTTCGTGGTGGAAACCATGGGACGGAATTGCGGCTTCCTGGCGCTGCTCTCGGGCATCTCCACGGGTGCGGAGCAGGTGTATCTGCAGGAGACGGGCATGTCACTTGCTCAGCTCTCGGACGACGCCGCCTCGATGGTTGCGTCCTTCCGCGGTAAGCGCTCCCTGTATCTGGTGATCCGGAATGAACAGGCCAACGAAAACCTCACCACGGACCTCATTACACGCCTGTTTGAGGAGGCGGGACACGGACTGTTTGATGCTCGCTCCGCGGTGATTGGGCATCAACAGCAGGGCGGAGAGCCGAGCCCGTTCGATCGAGATCTAGCCATTCGCCTGGTGGATGCAGCGCTCACAGACCTCACGGGGCAATTCCGGGATGGTACGCGTGATGCCCGCTACATCGGCTCCCAGGACGGCGATATCCGTTCCTACCCCATCCGTCATTTCGACGAGCAAATGGACATGGCCACCCGCCTTCCGCTCCGTCAGTGGTGGCTGGGATTGCGGGATCTGCTCTATACGCTGGCACGAAACACCTCAGCTGAGCCTTCCCTGCTGTCTCTTTATCAGAGGTAAGAGTGGCACCCTGGCCGCAACGCCTGAGCACCGGGCGATCAGGGAGAGGCGGTCGGTGCCTAAACACAAAAAGCGGCAGACCTTTAGGCCTGCCGCTTTCCCTGTACTCCGTGGCGGATTTGAACCGCCGTTACCGCCGTGAGAGGGCGATGTCCTAGGCCGCTAGACGAACGGAGCTTATTCAATTGACGGAGGATCACTCCACCGCTGGGGTACCAGGACTCGAACCTAGAACGGATGAACCAGAATCACCTGTGTTGCCAATTACACCATACCCCAATTGGCTTGTTGTTCCAGAGGAGCAACGATGTACTAGTTTACAGATCCACCCTCAACAGTTCAAATGCCAGTTCCCATGAATCAGGTCACACAGAACGGTCTGTGTGAGAATGCATTGCCCGCCCCATTGCAGGCCAGTAGTACGGATAAAAAGTGGCGGCGGGCAAGCTTCGCCCGCCGCCACTTGTAGCCGCGCTAGTTTTCAAGCATGCGCAGTGCGGCGTCGATCCGCGCCAACGCCTTTTCCCTCCCCAGGATGGCGATGGAGTCGATGACCGGGATGGACACGTTGGTGCCGGTCATAGCCACGAATAGCGGCGCGTAGGCCTGCCGCGGCTTGATACCCATCTCCTCCACCAGCTTGGCATCCAGGGCCGGCTTGATGGCGGTGGCGGTGAAGTCCGCTAGCCCGGCCAGCACCTCCCGTGCCGCACGCAGCACGTCCGGCGCCGTATCCTTCAGCTTTTTCACGGCCTTGGGGTTGTACTCCACGGTGTCGGTGAAGAGGAAGCCGAGTAGCGCGGGCGCCTCACCCAGCAGCTTCATACGGGACTGCGCCAGCGGAGCAGCGGCCTCAAGCGTGGCCCGCACCTCCGGCGCGAGCTGATCAATCGAATCGACCCCGAGCACGTCAAGGTAGGGCACCAACCGCGCCGTGAAATCAGCAACGTCCAGGAGCCGAATATGTTCCGCATTGATCGCCACGCACTTGGCGTCGTCGAACCGCGCGGGGTTGCCGTTCACGTTGTGGATATCAAAGCGCTCCACCATCTGCTGCAACGAGAACACGTCCTCGGTGGGCGCGTAGGACCAGCCAAGCAGGGCGAGGTAGTTATCCATGCCCTCGGGGATAATGCCGCGTTTGCGGTGCAGCAGCAGGTTCGACTTCGGGTCACGCTTGGAGAGCTTCTTGTTTCCCTCCCCCATCACGTAGGGCAGATGGGCGAAACGCGGCTCCCACTTGGCGATGCCCAGCTCCTGGAGCGCGGCGTAAAGCACAATCTGACGCGGCGTGGAGGAGAGCAGATCCTCTCCACGCAGCACGTCCGTCACCTCCATGAGGGCATCGTCTACCGGGTTGGTGAGCGTATAGAGCGGATCACCGTTGGCGCGAACAATCACGTAGTCCGGCACGCTGCCCGCCTTGAACGTCACTTCACCGCGCACCATGTCCTGGAAGGTGATATCCGTATCCGGCATGCGCATGCGCAGCACCGGCTTGCGCCCCTCAGCACGGAAGGCGGCCTTTTGTTCCTCGGTGAGATCACGATCGAAGTTGTCGTAGCCCAGCTTGGGGTCCTCACCCTTGGCGCGGTGGCGAGCCTCCACCTCCTCCGGCGTGGAGAAAGCCTCATAGGCATAGCCGCCTTCCAGCAACTTCTTTGCCACGTCCTTGTAAATATCCATACGCTCGGACTGCCGGTAGGGGCCGTTGGGGCCGCCCACTTCAATACCCTCATCCCAGTCGAGGCCAAGCCAGCGCAGTGAGTCCAGAATCTGGTGGTAGGACTCCTCGGAGTCGCGCGCCGCGTCCGTATCCTCGATGCGGAAAATGAACGTTCCGCCCGTATGACGGGCGTAGGCGTAGTTGAAGAGGCACGTGCGAACCATGCCCACGTGCGGGGTACCGGTGGGGGACGGTGCGAAACGAACGCGAATATCCGATCCCGTTGCTGTTGTGATAGCCATAGTGGCTTCAGGCTACCCTAAGGGCATGCGCGATGAATTCGATGTTTCCCGCCTTATTCGCAACACTTCCAAGAAGTGGACGGACTTCCCGGGCACGATCGGCATGCATTTGGCCGAGATGGATTACGGGGTGGCCCCTGAGATTCGTGACTGTCTTATTCACGACGCCGAAGCGGGCACCCTGGGTTACGTCCCCGCGGTGGACGGCGCGGCACTCCGGGAGGCCACAGCAAGCTACCTGGCACAGTTTGGCCCGGCTCCGGATACAGAGCGCATCGGCCTGCTCCCGGATGTGCTCTCCGCGCTCTCCCTCACCCTTGACACATTCCTCGCACCGGGTGCGCCCGTTGTAGTGCCAACCCCGGCCTATGCCCCGTTCCTTAGTCTGCCCGCACTGCATGGGCACCCAATTGTTGAGGTGCCCTCCCTCTTCGACGTCGGCATGTGGCACCTGGATCTGGATGGCCTGCGCGCCGCCCTCACGAAGGACAGCCTCCTCATTCTCTGCAATCCGTGGAATCCGGTGGGCCGCAGCCTCACGCGCACGGAGCTGGAGGAGGTCGCCACACTCATTGAGGCGACGGGCGCTCGCGTGTTCGAGGACAACATTCATGCCCCGCTGACTCTTTCAGCCCCGTTCTGTCCCTTCGCCCCGCTCACCCCTACCACGCGCGCCCGCACGGTTTCCGCGATCTCTGCCTCGAAAGGCTGGAACATCGCGGGCCTCAAGTGCGCACAGGTGGTGTTCCACAACCCGGACGACGCCGCCCGCGCCGGAATCGGTAATGACTGCGCGCTGGTTGGTGCGCGCGCGGGTGTGGTGGCCTACCGCGACTGCGAGGGGTGGATCGCACAGGTGCAGGCGAACCTACGCGAGAATGCCCGCATGATTGAGGAACGCGTGGCGCACTGGCCGGGTGTTACCGCACCGCATGTGGAGGCCACCTATATCACCTGGCTTGACTTCTCCGGCGCTGCCAACCGCGCGCTTGCGGAGCACCCCGCGGATTATCTGCGTGAGCACGCGAAGGTGAGCCTCTCCCCCGGCCAGAATTTTGGCCGGGGATACGAGCAGTCGGCCCGCATGATCTTCGCCACCACGCAACCGGTGCTCAATGACGCGCTAGATCGCATTGAGAAAGCTCTGCGTGGCCAGGACTCTCCGGCCATTCCGGTGGCCTAGTTGCGCCCGGTTTGAGTACCACCGGACTGCGACGCGCGTTACGGATTAAGGCCGTGAGCTAGCGGCGTCGTCCGGGCCCGCCTCCGCACGCGCCCGATGTCCGGTGAAACTACTCGGCCTTGTAGACGGGGTTCGTGAGCGTGCCGATCCCCTCCAGGCTTACCTCTGCGGTGTCCCCGGCGTGCACGAAGCAGTTGCGCAACGGGGTGCCGGTGGAGATGATGTCGCCGGGTAGCAGGGTGGCCAGGCTGGACGCGTAGGCCACCAGTTCCTCAGGGCTAAAGGCGAGCGTTGCGGTGGAGGCGCGGCCTACCTCCTCACCATTGATGCTGGCAACCAGGTCCAGGCTTGAGGTATCCAGCGCCGTGTCAATGATCGGACCGAGCGGCAGGCTCGTGTCCCACATTTTCGCGCGGGCACCGGACGCGGTGGAGGTGGCGTCGTTGGAGAGGGTGAAACCAAAAATGGCCTCATGCGCACGATCTGGCGCAATGTCTTTCACCGGCCGGCCAATCACGATGGCCAGCTCAGGTTCAATAAATACCTGGTCCGCCCAGGCGGGAATAACGAGCGGATCATTCGGGCCGGATACCGCCGTGTTGGGCTTGATGAACACGCCCAGATCCTCAAGGCGCGCATCACTAGCGTACGAGCCCACGAAACCAATCACCTTGGAGCGGGGCAGCATGGGCGCCACCAGGTTCGCCTCCGTAGCCGGAATACGCTGACCGGTTGGCGTGGAATCCCCAAACATTGGGTCATCGGACAACACAATGTAGTCGTGCTTCACTTCGTCATAGACCCCGTACCGCGGGCCCTGCTGCAAACTGAGGCGTGCAATCTTCATGTCCCCAGGGTACGTGAGCCACGGGGTTGCCGCGGTCACATCCATGCCCGTATTCAGCCATTTCCAAGCTAAAGGCGTACGCTTATGCAATAAGTTACCGAAGCGTAACTAAGGAGAACTGCCGTGAAGAACGTCACGCCGCGCAAGATGCGTCGCCATGCCAAGAGAATCGTCACCGTGCCCGATCTTTTGGCCGATCGCCTCAAGCGTCTACCAAATTCGCCCGTCCTCTACGAGCCCGAGCCCCTCGGCGATGGCTGGCGTCCGCTCACCATGCGTGACTTAGATTCGCGCATTCGAAAGATCGCGCGCGGCCTCATAGGTATGGGGTTCCAGCGCGGGGACGCCATTGGCATCATGGGCGCCACGTCGCTTGAGTGGTGCCTCCTCGACCTGGCGTGCGCGCTTTCCGGACTCGTAGTTGTGCCCATCTACCAGACGGACTCGGCCTCCCAGCTGGAGTGGATCCTTGAGGACGCCAACGTACGCGGCGTGTTTGTTGATACGGCGGACCGGCGTGAACTGGTTAGCTCCAAGGCCACCGACCAGGTGATCGTTATGCTCGACGCCGAAGGACTTTCGCAGGTGGAGACGCACGCCACCGCGGTGACGGAGGACGATCTAGACGCCCGGATACGCGGCATTTCCGGGGACACGCTGTATTCGATCGTGTACACCTCCGGCACCACGGGACGCCCGAAGGGCGTAGAGCTCACGCACAGTAATTTCACCTATATTTGCCTTGGCGCGCGCGAATGGTCACCGCGACTGGTGATGAATCCTCAAACCCGCCTGCTCCAGTTCCTTCCCCTCGCGCACGTCATGGGGCGGATTATCACGCTCATCTGCATTGGTGGAAGCGCGCAGGTGGCCTTTGCCCCCAATATCCACAATCTCACCCACGATCTTCACATGTTCCAGCCCACCCTGCTCGTCGTGGTGCCGCGCGTACTGGAGAAGGTATACAACGCGGCCGAGGCCAAGGCCGGCGCCGGACTTGGGCGACGTATCTTCAAGTGGGCGGCGAGCGTGGCCGAGCGCAACAGCCAGAAGCACTTCCATGGACCGCTGTTCCGCCTTGAACGGCGCCTGGCTGATCGCCTTGTTCTCTCGAAGATCCGCTATGCCGTGGGTGGAAAGGTCAGCGGAATTATTTCCGCCGGCGCACCCCTGGGAAACGACCTCTCCCACTTCTATGGCGGGATCGGCATGCCGGTGACGGAGATCTACGGCCTCACCGAAACGCTGGGCTCCGGCACCGTGCAGGACTGGGGTAAGGCCGTGCCGGGCAATCTGGGCCGCACATTCCCCGGCACCCGGGTTCGTATTGCCGAGGACGGCGAAATTCAGATTAAAGGCCCCGGCGTCTTCCGCCGCTATCACAACAATGCGGAGGCTACCGCGGCCGCATTTGAGGATGGCTGGTTCCTCAGCGGTGATCTCGGCTCCGTGAATAAAAACGGCGCATTGGAAATCATTGGCCGGAAGAAGCATCTCATTGTGACGGCCGGCGGAAAGAACGTAGCGCCGGACGTGCTCCAGGATGCGCTGGCCTCACACCCGCTCATCTCGCAAATCATGGTGATTGGAGACCGGAAGCCGTTTATCGCTGCCCTTATCACGCTTGATGCGCAGCTGCTGCCCGGCTGGCTGCGGGCGCATAAGCTCCCGCCAATGAGCACCGCCGAGGCACGCGTTCACCCGGCGGTGCTCGCATCCCTTCAGCGCGGCATTGACCGCGCAAATGCGCATGTATCCCGAGCCGAATCGATTCGTAAATTCGAGGTGCTTCCCGGCGATTTCACGGAGGAGAACGGGATGCTGACACCGTCCATGAAGGTGCGCCGCGAGGTTGTGCTCAAGAATTTCGCGGACGTGGTCGATCGAATCTACGCCGCCAAAAAGTAATCGGCCGGGCAGTTGACCCAGCCGATGGTGCACAGAAACTGGTGCGCGAGGCGGGACTTGAACCCGCACACCGAGAGGTACCAGAACCTAAATCTGGCGCGTCTACCAATTCCGCCACTCGCGCGAAGCCCGTACATTGTATCGCGTGGCTTCGCGCTGCGCGCTAGGCGCTCCGTCACTACCGGCTAGTCAATCCCCAGCTCGCGCCGCAGCCGTGCCACATGCCCGGAGGCTCGCACCCCGTACTGCGCCTGAAGAATCTTGCCATCCTTGCCCACCACGAAGGTGGAACGGATTGTGCCCACCACCTTGCGTCCGAAGCTCATTTTCTCTCCGTAGGCTCCATAGGCCTCGTGCACGGAGCGATCCGGATCTGAAGCGAGTGGGAAGTTGAGCGCATTCTTATCCACGAATTTCTGCAGCTTGGCCACCGGGTCCGCTGAAATCCCAATGACCGTGTACCCGGCTCCGCGCAGCGAGTTCTCCGAATCGCGGAAATCACAGGCCTCGGTGGTGCAACCGGGCGTCAGAGCTTTCGGGTAGAAGTAGACGATCACGCCACGCTCGGACTCCTCCAGCGCTCGCGAAAGTGTGACCGTCCCGTCCAGGGTCTCCAACGTGAACTCCGGAGCCGTATCCCCAACTGCCAGTTTCATTAGATCAATCCTTCATGAGTATCGATGTAGTACTTCGTGTACCAGACAGCCCACACCAGGAAGCCGACAAAGCCGATTGTCATTGGCCACATGCCCAACGGTGACGGCGTGAATAGCAGCGCGAAGAGGATGCCGGCCGCAAAGATCCACGGTCGCCTACGCCGCCAGGCCCAGGTAGCCAGAATGACGCCGAGCGTGCCGAAGACGATGGTGACATAGAGATCCGCACTCTGTTTCATAATGACCGTCACCCAGCCCACCACCATGTTGAGGGCAAAGTAAACGGTAAGGGCGGTACTGAGGGATCGAGGTACGGGGCGCATACTGTCTAGCCTATCGTCTCCCGGCGGAGGTGCCGAGTATCCGCTCCGTGGTACCGACGACGTCGGGTGGGCGCGTAGCCCGCCACCTCCGTGGTGCGTGCCCCGGAAGGCGCCGTCCCACCTACCCGGTCCGGCGTCGGCTAATCAAACTCGCCAATGTAGTCCCACAGCGCCACCACATGAGTGCCGTCCGGCGCCCAGCGCAGCATGCCGTCACCGGAGGGCACGGTACCGTGAAGCTTGAACGTTGCCGTGTGCCCGTCTGTGATGCGCGTGGGCATATCGCCCGTGCCGGCGGAGAGCGTGTGATAGGTGCCGCGTGCATCCTGCACATTGAACTGGGCGGTGGACAGTGGAATGGTGCCGTGAACGTCGGAAATCTCCACCGTCCATGTACAATCAGCCGCCTCCACCGACGGGTCATCGGTGACGGTGGTGAAGGGGCCGCTCACCTTCATGGTGAGCCTGTCGCTGCCTTCCAGCCTCACGCGTACGGCGAGGCCCTGCATAGTAAGCGCAGGTTCTTTGGCCGAGCCATCCAACGTGGCCGAGGCCGGCGAGGTGGATGGAAGATAGCTGGGCGCCCCCTGGCTTGCCAGCTGTTCAGCCGCTGAAAGCGAGGTAGCCGAATTTCCTGACTGCCCCGCTCCCCCGCATCCCGCGAGTAGGACGGGAAGCGCAATTATCGCAAAGACACGTGACTTCATAGGGATCCTTCATGGTGGGCCGAGGTTGCCCCCGGCCCACCGATTCACCAGCTACTTGCTACTTGTGTGTGCCGAGCGTATCGGCTCTTGACCGAGTGAAGTCACCGCTGAAAACCGCCTTGCCCAGATGCGGGAAGGTAATGCGGGAATCAGCGGCGCCGGCCTTGAGACCGTTGTTCACGTGGAGCACGTTGCCGCGCACCACCGACACCGTATCCTTACCGTCACCATTCCAGTCACCGGCGAGGAACCTGTCCCCGCTGTGGCCGTAGGCAAACTGCCGGTCTGCCTGGCCACCGGCCAACGCATTCTTCACGTGGATCACGTTGCCACGTACCACGGACACCGTGTCCTTGCCATTGCCGTTGAAGTCACCGGCGATAGCCTTGTCACTCACCTTGCCGTATGCGAAAGTGACGTCCGCCTGGCCACCGGACAGTGAATTCTTCGCATACACCACGTTGCCGCGGCGCACCGCGATGGTGTCCTTACCGTCACCGTTCCAGTCACCAACCAGCACCTGGTCACCCGGGCGCCCATAAGCAAAGGTGACGTCCGCCTGACCGCCCCGGTGCGAATTCTTCAGCATGAACACATTTCCGCGCCGCACCCCCGCGGTAGCGGTACCGTCACCATTCCAGTCACCCGCAAAGCCCTCGTCAAGCGCCTTGCCAAAGGGAACTAGTTTGACGCCGTCGGAAGGCCGGCCAGACACGTAGAACTCGAAGAGGTTACCCGTGGGGTTGACGGCCGCGCTGCCCTTACCGGTGGTCGGTTTGCTCGTCGGGTTGCCCGTGGGCTGATCGGTCGGGGTACCAGTGGGCTCACTCGTGGGCTGATCGGTCGGAGTCGAGGCGTTCGTGAACACATCGGTACCGAAGGGCGCCAGGCCCGCTTGCGCGGCGAAACCGAGATGACCCTCGCCGTCGAGGCCGCCGGACACGGTGCCGGCCGCAAGCGGCGTATTATCCGTGCCGTTTGACACCTGGAAGATGTCCTCCATGGTGCGTAGCCACGAGTAGTGGTTGTAGTACGTGGTGGACACGGTTCCTGGCTTGATGAGCGGGGAAATGAGTACGGAGCCGGTGCGACCACCGCCGGGCGTGGCATCCTGAGCGTCAAAGAGGACGTTCGGGGTCTCCCCCTCGTTCAGGTGGCCGGGAATTCCTGTGGCGGAGAGCGTCACTTCGGTGACCGCCGCGGTGGTCTTCACGGGGTTGCCGTTCTTATCCACCAGCGTGAAGGAGGCGTTCATGCCCTGATCGAACGACGGCGCATGCGGGCCCTCGTTGGTAACGGTGCCTACAAAGGTGCCATCCGGAATACCCGTGCCCGTCACGGCACGTCCCGTGTCACCCACGGTCACGCTCGCCGTGATGCTCGAGGCACCAGCCGGCACGCTGAGATTCTTGAGGGTCTTGGCACCGCTTGCGTAGTAGCCGGTATTCTTGGCACCCTCCACGCAGTTGAAGCCATCCGCACCGGTTTCATCGCAGGCTGGCGGACGGGTGATGTACCCGTTGTCGCCAGGGCCCGGGTAGAGCTGGTTGCCGTTGGCGTCCGTCTCCAGGGTGGAGTTCGGGCCCGTGGGCTCCCAGGTGACGTTCTTGCCGTTAATGTTCTGGCCGGCCTGGTCAGCAACGATGTAGTTCTTGGCCATATCAGAGGATTGCGGGAAGGTGTGCGCCGCATAGTCCTTGTAGCCATCGGCCAGATCCGTCACGTTCTGCTGCTTGTACTGGTAGAGCTCGTTGGAGGCAGCGGCCTTGGCCACGTCCGTCTGATCCGTCGCATTATTGAAGGACATGTTCACAAACGGCGGATTGGCCTCGTCGAAGGTGATGTCAATGAGTCCGCCATCCTTGAAGGCGGCGGAGTTTTCAATGAGCGGAATGTAGTAGCGCAGGAATAGATCCGAGGCGTAGAGCCCGCCGGTGTTGTTCTTGGCCGGCGTGTCCAGCGGGAGGGAGTAGTCCGGGTTGCCGTTCTCGTCGAACAGGCCGGACATGTTGTTGCCCTTGCAGGTGGCGTCATGCGCATCAGAGCAGTTGTTCGGGGTGATCCAGTTGAATGCTGGTACCTCATCCGCCGGCTTGTTGAGGTCAGCGATCAGGCCGTTGTCCTGATCGGCCAGGTTGGCATGGTGGGCGGTATCGGCATCCGTGCCGCCATCAACCGGCGTGGTGAGCGCGCCGCCATCCTGACCCGTAATAGAAGCGAACCAGGGGAAGGGATAGTGCTTGGCCACGTACTGGTCGGTGCCGTCCGCGGTGGCGCCCGTGAAGGACGTGATGCCGGCGGCCTTCTCAGCGGCGCTCGGTTGCATGTTCTTCGGGTTGGTGTACGGGGAGTTCTCAAGGGTGCCAGGAGCTCCGGCGGGACCATCCTCACGGCCCGGGATGTTCCGCAGATCCTGCGCGTAACCCTTCCAGCTCACGCCAGCCGCATCGAACTGGTTGAACAGCGTGGGGACCTCGCGGGGGTAGGTGCACCCGTTCTTGCCATCGGAGGCATTCGCGCCGGCGAGGGAGGTGGCCTGGCCGTAGTTGTCCGTCTGCCCAAACGCGGAGCCGTTGTGCGTGGTGTTGATGTGATCGTTGTCGGAGAATGGTGTGTTCGCCACATCGCAATCAGACTGCAAATCATAGGAGGCGGACTGGCCAGACACCATGGAGGTGTAGTTGTCCTGCGAGTAGTGACCGGTGCCGAAGTAGTTCTGCACCAGGGCACCTTGCTTCGGTAGTTCCTTCCACAGGTATGAGTTCTGGTTAAGGCCGCTGAACGTGGCGTCGTAGGACTTGTTTTCCAGGATGATCAGCCACACGTGCTTGATCTGACCGGGCTTGAGTCCGGTAGAGGAAATGGTGGTGGAGGTGGGTTGCTGACCCTGCGCCGGCGTGGAGCCGGTAGCTGAAGATGCAGCGGGCGTGGTTACCGCTGCCATGGCCGGGGTGGCCATGCTTGCACCCGTGAGCGCGAGCATGGCGGCCGCGCTGACAGCAGCGAGCCGGCCTTTCTTAGCCGAATGCATAGTGCTCCTTAGTTGCCCAACGACAGCACCGATGCCCGGTGCCATTCGTAGACAGCAGAAAAGCTAGGAGCGAACCGTTAATTCACGGTAAACGGACGGAATGCTCAGGGTAAACGGCTGGGGAACGCGCTCGGTCACGCATACCGTGCTATTCCGCCCACCCGCGCCCCTATGCGGTACTGCGGCACAGGCAAGGACGTCCGGCGGTCGATATATCGCCGCCGCAATCCCACCGTCCCGGTATACGAACAAATTCTCGAGTTAGCGCCCAATCCTGGCACACTGGACCCATGAGTGAGATCGATTCCGCCGACATGGGCCCGTGGCTCTCGCTCGAGGACCTCGAATTTGTGCGCCGCAAGGTACCGATCGTGTATGTGGACGTGGTACCGATTCGTCTGGACGACGACGGCACCTGCGCGGGCATTGGGATGCTGCTGCGGGTGGATGAGACGGGGATCAGCCGAGAGTTCCCCTCCGGGCGCGTGCTGTTTCATGAACCGATCCGGGATGCCCTCGCCCGCCACATTGAAAAGGACCTCGGCAATTTGTCGCTGGCGCGTCTCCCCCACTCGATCACGCCCTTCTCCGTGCAGGAGTACTTCCCCACCCCCGGTACGCGCGCCGAAGATTTGCAAGATGCGCGCCAGCACCGGGTGGATCTGTCCTACATTGTCCCGATTGATGGCACCGTTAATCCGGGCAACGACGCCCTCGAATTCACCTGGTTCACGCTGGGTGAGGTGAAAACGCCCGAATTGCAGGCGGAGATGTCGCCCGGGCACGCCTCCCTGCTCCGCCGGGCGCTGGCGGAGCTCGGGGAGATTTAGCCGCCTATCCTTCTGCCACCAGCCGCACAATCTCCGGCGCGAGGGCCCGGAAGGCTTTACCTCGATGCGAGATGGCGTCCTTCTCCTCGGCCGTTAGCTCTGCCGAGGAACGGGTTTCGCCCTCCGGCTGGAAAATCGGATCGTAGCCGAATCCATTGGTACCGCGGGGCTGACGCAATAGTTTCCCTCGCATTTCTCCGCCCGCGGTGGCCTCGCGGCCATCGGGCGTCACCACCACGGCACTGCAGAAAAAGCGGGCCGTGCGGTACGCGTCCGGCACATCGGAGAGCTGGGCCAGCAGCAACTGATAGTTGGCCACGTCGTCCCCGTGGTGTCCGGACCAGCGCGCGGAGAACACGCCTGGCGCATGCCCAAGCACATCCACCACCAGTCCCGAATCATCGGCCACGCTTATGAGTCCGGTGGCCGCGGCGGCCGCACGCGCCTTGATAAGGGCATTGCCCTCGAAGGTCACCGCGTCCTCGACCGGTTCCGCAAAGTTCACATCGGCCGCGCTGAGCACGGTGATACCGGGCAGTAGCGGCTCAAGGAGCTCCTTCAGTTCCGCTACTTTCCCGGCACTGTGCGTGGCCAGGAGAATCTTGACGGCCCCGGCCGCCCCCGCTTGCTGCGTGCTCACTTGATTCCTCCAATCAATCCGGCCCGAATCGCGTTCTCGCCGAACAGCGCGTCACGCTGAATAGCCGCCAGCTGCGCATTACCCTTATCCGCCAGGTCCAGCAGCGTACCGAGCGTTTGCCGGGAGTACGGATCCCGCTCCGCGGTGCCCTGCACCTCGATGTATTTACCTGTCCCGCCCGTGGCCACCACGTTCATGTCCGTATCCGCGCGAGAATCCTCCTCGTAGGGAAGATCCAGCACCGGATGTCCATCCACCACCCCCACGGAGATCGCGGAGACCGTGTCCGTGAGAACCTCCGCCGGAGCGAGAATTCGCTGCCCCACCGCCCAGTTGATCGCATCCGCGAGCGCCACGAAGGCGCCGGTGATCGACGCCGTACGAGTCCCGCCGTCCGCCTGAAGCACATCGCAGTCCAGGGTGATGGTGTTTTCTCCCAGCTTGTCCAAGCGCACGACGCCGCGCAGCGCACGTCCCACAAGCCGCGAGATTTCATGGGTGCGCCCGCCTACCTTGCCCTTGACGGATTCGCGGGCGGAGCGTGAATTGGTGGCGCGCGGTAGCATCGCGTATTCCGCCGTCACCCAACCCTTGCCCGTTCCCTTGCGCCACCGCGGCACACCCTCTTCGAAGGAGGCGACGCACAGCACCGTGGTGTTCCCGAAGGTGACCAGCACACTGCCCTCGCCGGCGTCGAAGTAGTGGCGGGTGATGGATACGGGGCGCATCTCGTCGACGGCGCGCCCATCTTTTCGATTCCAAGTCATGCCCCGAGCCTAGCGCGCGCCACTGTCCGCTAGCCTCGAACGCTACACGCCCCGGCGGGCACGCCGAGGCTTTGTACGACGTCGGTCGCTGACGGCGTCGTACACATGCCCGACGCTAGATCCGGTACGTCTGTCCCGCGCGCACGGCCGTTACGCGTCCACTGAACGCGCCGCGCGCCTCGGTCACCACTTCGTCGGGATCCGTCCAGGGCTGCAGGTGGGTAAGCAGGAGGTCGCGCACGCCGGCCGAGCGTGCCAACTCGCCCGCCCGCTTCCCCGTCATGTGGACGCCCCGCACGGTGTCTCGGCCCTCCTCGAAGGCCGCCTCGGACAGCAGTGTGTCCGCACCCCGCGCGGCCTCCACCACGGAAGGCGCGTAGTCCGTGTCACCCGTGAACGTGAGTGTGGCCTGCTCTCCCGGCCGCGCGTCCGACGGGCCAGTGATTCGGTAGCAGAGCGCCTCAACCGTGTGGTTGGCGGCGAAGGCCTCCACGTGCAGTGGCCCCACCTCGAAACTGTCGCCCGGATTGACGTGATGGAAATCGAATTCGTCCTCGTAGGTATCCGTGGGATCGTCGTCGGCCAACTGGATGAGGCGCCGCCGGCCGTCCTGTGGCGAATACAGCGGTACGCGCGGCACCTCACCGCCCGGGTACCAGCGCCGGTACACCTGCATACCCACCAGATCCGCGCAGTGATCCGCATGCAGGTGAGAAAAGAGCATCGCATCCAGAAGCGCCGGATCGCGGTAGGCCAGCAGCTTCCCCATCACCCCCGGACCGAAATCCAGGGTGAGCGCAACATCGCGCCCCGTACCGGCGTCGTTGCCGGTGGCCTCCACCAGGTATCCGGAGGCGGGTGATTCGGGCCCTGACATGGACCCCGAGCATCCAATAATCGTTAATTTCACTCCAGCTCCTTTGCTGAACGGGCACGGCCTACTTCCGGGCCGACGAATCTGCGTGCGAGCCGGCCAAATTGAGCCGGATCGCCGGTGGTATAGAAACGCAGCTGAGAGGCGTCCACCGTGGTACCGCCCACGGACGCGTCGGAGAACAGCTTGTGGGAGGCGAGAGTGCGGTACACGTCCTTGGCTGTCTCTTCGGAGGATGTCACCAGAGTGACGTCCTCCCCCATCGTGTAGGAGATGACGCCGGACAGCAGCGGATAGTGGGTGCACCCCAGCACCAGCGTATCCACCCCGAAATCGCGGACGGGCCTAAGGTATTCCTCAGCCACACGCTCCACGTCCGGCCCGGCGGTGACGCCGGATTCTGCCAGTTCCACAAAGGCCGGGCAGGCCTGGGTACACAGTTGGATATCAGCGGCCGCGAACGCATCCTGATAGGAACCCGACTTGATGGTGGCAGGCGTGGCAATAACGCCCACCCGGCCGGTCTGGGTGGTGCGGATAGCGCGGCGTACGGCCGGCCGAATCACCTCCACAACGGGAATGCCGAGCCGATCCCGGTAGCGTTCCCGAGCATCCGCCAACGCCGCCGCCGTGGCCGTATTACAGGCGATCACCAGCATTTTCACATTGGAGGCCACCAGGCGGTCCATGATGTCCAGGGCCAGGCGCCGCACCTCCGCGATGGGCTTAGTGCCATAGGGACTGTGGGCGGTATCGCCAATAAACGTGATGGCCTCACCCGGCATCTTTTCCATAATCGCATGCGCCACCGTGAGGCCGCCTACGCCCGAGTCAAAGATGCCAATTGGCCGTGAATCCATGCTTCCAGGCTAGCCGCGCAATTCCTTGTTCCGAATGGCGCGCAACAGTGAATCCTGCCACCAGGTCACCATTGTGTAGGCCACCACCATGAGTTCATCCGTCGAGGTGATGGTGAGCCCATCGGGTCCAAGGTAGACGGAGGCACGCTCCTGCGCCGCCAGCTCATCGGCCTCATCTGTGATACCCAGCCGTGTGGCGAGCACCAGCCGAATATCGTTGAGTGCCGTGGCTGCGGCGCGCGCCTCCTCATTGGGCACCCACACGGTGGCCTCGAGACGCTTCTCCCCGTCCGTCCAGACGGTGGCCGCTTCCAGCGCGCTTACGAACGTGTCCAGGTTTTCCGCCTTCTGCTGGGCAATGGAGTGCTGCGTGAGATCCCGCAGGTCCCCCGCCAGGAGTGGATCATCGGACATATCGGGGAGTAGACGGTGGACCGCCTCATCGGTAAACGGCGAGGCGGGCACGCCCGGCTCAAATTCGGACTCATAGGCGGCTAGCACCTCCGCTTCGTCCTCATCTGCATGGGACGCGAAATCTTCCTGGGTGTAGCCCAGCATCTGCATCACGTCTAGCGCCAGTCCGCGGATCAGCCGCCGTTCCATCGCGTCCGCCTGCGCCACGTATCCGCCGCGCGCCACCTGAAATGGCCTCATTGCTCCTCCTCAATGGTGGCCCATAGCCCGTACACGTGGAGCGCATGCGCATCCGTTTCCATCGCCTCACGAGCTCCACGGGACACCACCGCCCGGCCCCGGGTATGAATCTCCATCATGAGGTCCTGAGCACGGGCTGTGGGCAGGTGGAAATAATCCTCAAAAACCCACACCACATAGTTCATGAGCGTCACGGGATCGTTGTGCACCACGGTGACCCACGGTGTACTCTCCACCGACACGGGGCGGGCGGCCGCGAATTCGCCAGGAGCGGAGCGCATTGCCTGCGGCGAAGGTTGTTCTTCGGATTGCCGGGGCGGTTCCGACGACGACGCCCGCACCGGCGTGTTTGACGGCGCGGCATAGTTCGAGGCGGCGAGGATCCCGCGCGCCGCGGCGAGCCGAGGTTCGGAGAGCCGCGCGCGTGTGGGGCCGGTGTCATTCGGTTCGCTCATAGCGTCCAGTGTAGGGCCCGCCTCCGACGAAAACCGCGCCGTATCACGTAGCCGGACTACGATGCTTCGTATGACACATTCAACGGCACTGCTCACCGACATGTATGAGCTGACCATGGTTGATGCCGCACTCCAGGACGGCACGGCCTCCCGCCGGTGCGTGTTCGAGGTGTTCGCGCGGCGGCTACCCGGCGGGCGCCGCTACGGCGTGGTAGCGGGCATCGGGCGCATCATCGACCAGCTGCAGGATTTTCACTTCACTGACGAAGAGATCGCCTACCTGCGCAGCGCACACGTGGTGAGCGAGCACATGCTGGACTACCTGTCCAGCTATCACTTCTCCGGGAATCTGTACGGATATGCGGAGGGAGAACTCTACTTCCCCGGCTCCCCGATCCTCACGGCCACCGGCACGTTCGCCGAATGCTGCCTGCTGGAAACGCTTCTTCTGTCCGTACTCAACCACGATTCGGCGGTAGCCACCGCGGCCTCTCGCATGACGGCGGCCGCTCACGGCCGCCCGTGCGTTGATTTCGGCGCGCGCCGCGCCCACGAGGGCGCGGCTGTGGCCGCGGCCCGCGCCGCCTACGTGGCGGGATTCGTGGGCACCTCAGATTTGGAGGCCGGGCGCCTCTACGGCATCCCCGTTTCCGGCACCTCCGCCCACGCCTTCACGCTGCTTCACGATACGGAAATGGACGCCTTTAGCGCTCAAATCAAGGCGATGGGCACGGGCACCACACTGCTGGTGGATACCTATGACACGGAGCAGGGTGTGGAGCACGCGGTGCGGGCAGCGGAGGCGGCCGGCGGGAAGCTGGGTGCCATCCGTGTGGATTCCGGTGATCTGGTGGCCGGTGCCTTCAAGGTGCGCGGACAGCTTGACGCACTGGGGGCAACCTCCACGAAGATCACGGTGACCAATGATCTGGACGAGTACGCGCTGGCGGCACTCGGGTCCGCCCCGGTGGACGGATACGGCGTTGGTACCCGACTGGTGACCGGCAGCGGGGTACCCACCGCGGAGATGGTGTACAAGATGGTGGCGCGCGAAAACGCGGCGGGCACCGTGGTTCCGGTAGCCAAGCGGAGCGCCGGTAAGGCGGGTGTCGGCGGCTTTAAGGTGGCAGGCCGCCTCTCCCGCGGCGAGCGCGTTTCCGAGGAACTGGTGCTTTCCTGCGATTCCTGGGAGAAGGGCCAGCAAGCCCTCGCCGAACGCGGAGCCCGGCCACTTCAGGTGAAGCTCATTGACCGTGGCGTAATCAATGAGCAGTTTGGTGGGCGCGCCGGATTGGAACAGGCACGCGCACGTCACACCGCCTCCCGCCGTGAGCTGCCCGACGACGCCTGGCGCCTCTCCGCCGGCGAACCCGGTATTCCCACGCTTATGGAACGCGTGGATTAGGCGCAGCGTGGCCCCGGCCACGGGGCCGCGTGCCCGTCATTTGCGTCCCACGAACCAACCGCGCAGTTTGTCAATCCGTTCCTGGATCTGATCCGCGGAGGCCCGCGCAACCTCGGGCCCACCGCAGGCACGCCGCAGATCTACGTGGATTTTGGCATGCGCCTCACCCGATTTGGCGGCGTAGGCGGACACCAGGGAGGAGAGTTCCTTGCGTACTTTCCGGCGGCGTTGAATTTCGCTGGGTGCCCCGGCTTTCTCGGCGCCGCGTGATTTCGCGGCCTGCCGCCGGGTCTGTTCAGTTTGATGGTGGGCCAGGAGGGTTTTCACCTGGTCTGGCTCCAGGAGGCCGGGTATGCCCAGGAAGTCCATCTCCTCCTCGCTCCCGACCTCTCCACCAAAGCCGAACTCACCGCCGTCGAACAGAGCGCGATCAAAGGACGCCCCACTCTCCAACGCTTGGAAACCGGGAAGCGCTAGCTGATCCTCCGCGGATTCCTCGCGATTCGCCGCCTCTATGAGTGCGTCATCGAGTCCGTCCGGTGCGGACTTTTTCGCGATGGCGTGGTCGCGCTCCTTCTCCATTTCGGAGGCCAGCTGCAACAGGTTCGGCACCGAGGGAAGGAATACCGTGGCGGTCTCACCACGGCGTCGTACACGAACAAAACGTCCGATCGCCTGCGCGAAAAACAGCGGCGTGGAGGCCGACGTGGCGTACACGCCCACGGCGAGACGCGGAATATCCACACCCTCGGACACCATGCGCACGGCCACCATCCAGCGGGAGGTCCCCTCCGTGAACCGTTCAATACGATCGTTCGCGCCCGCATCATCAGAGAGCACCACAGCCGGATACTCGCCCGTGATCGCGGCGAGCGTATCCGCATAGGCGCGCGCGTTGGTCTGATTGGAGGCGATGACAAGGCCGGCGGCATCGTGAACCGTCTGCCGCACCACCGAGAGCCGATCGTTGGCGGCGCCGAGCACGGACGGGATCCACTGCCCGTGCGGATCCAGCGCGGTGCGCCAGGCCTGCTTGGTCATGTCCTTGGTGAGCGGCTCGCCGAGCGTTGCCTCGACCACGTCCCCCTGTTTTGTCTGCCACTGCATGTGGCCGGAGTAGGACATGAAGAGAACGGGGCGCACCACACCGTCCTTGAGCGCATCCCCGTAACCGTAGGCATAATCGGCCTTCGAGCGCAGGGTGCCGTATCCGTCCGGTTCATAGGTGACAAAGGGAATCTGGGATGTATCCGAACGGAACGGGGTGCCGGTGAGCGAGAGCCGGCGCGTAGCGGGCGTGAAGGCTCGCCGAATCGCGTCGCCCCAGGAGAGCGCGTCGCCGCCATGGTGCACCTCGTCGAGGATCACCAGCGTGGGCGCATGCTTCGTGCGCGCACGGTGCAGCTCCGGATTCGCGGCCACCTGGGCGTAGGTGACGCACACACCCTTGAAAAACTCCGCCTCCACCCGCTGCGCATTGGTGAAATCGGGGTCCAGCTGCAGCCCCACCCGCGAAGCGGACATGGCCCACTGCGTTTTCAGATGCTCCGTGGGGCACACCACGGTGACGCGCTCCACCACCTGACGTGCCAGCAGTTCGGTGGCAATGCGCAGTGCGAACGTGGTTTTCCCGGCGCCCGGGGTAGCAACGGTCAGGAAGTCCTGTGGATTCTCACGCAGGTAGAGATCCAGCGCCTCCGCCTGCCAGGCCCTCAGGGAGCGCGCCGTTCCCCACGCGGCACGCTGCGGGAAAGCCGGGGAGAGGTTTTCCGCGGCGTAGCGTGACGCGTTTCGTGGCGTATCCCGGGGCGACGACGCCCCCGCCCTCACTTGTCCGAACCGGATCCGGGTACGTCCGGGCCGAAGGGCCAACCGGACCCCTGCTTGCCCATCTGCTCGTAGATGGCCTTGCAGGTGGGACAGATGGGGAAACGATCGGGGTTGCGCGTGGGCGTCCAAATTTTCCCGCACAACGCCACCACGGGCTTACCGAAAACGGCGGATTCCGTGATGCGTTCCTTGCGCACGTAGTGGGCGTAGCGCTCCTCGTCACCGGGCGCATGCTCCTCCTGCGTCCGCTCCAGAACGGACGTGGACCCCTGGGACTGCGTGGCCGGGCCCGCCGGGGGCTCGGGCGCGCCGGGACGATCAAGCGGCTCACTACTCATGCCCCCATTGTAGGAAGCTCATCATTCCCTTCCCAGCCCTCCGTTGATCACATCACCACCCGCCGGACGACGCCGTCACGGACCGGTTTTCCGCGGCGCCCCAGCATCACCGTGCCGCCCGGTAGCATGCCTACATGGTTGATTCACCACTTCATCCCGGGGACCGCGTTGCCCTGCTCTCCCCCGCCTGGGCGGCGCCCGCCTATTTCCCTGCCCTTCACGAACAGGCGGTGGAGCGTATCGAACGCCTGCTGGGCGTCACGGTGGTCGAATTCCCAACCACCCGGAAGATGGGCGCAAGCCCCGCCGAGCGCGCCGCGGATGTCAACGCCGCCTTCGCGGACCGGAGTATTCGCGCGATCCTCACCACCGTGGGCGGCGACGATGAAATCCGCCTTATTCCGCATCTCAATCCGGCGCTGCCGCTCCAGGATCCGAAACCGTTCATCGGGTACTCGGACAATACAAACATCCTCGGGTGGCTGTGGAGCCTGGGGATAGCGGGATACTACGGCGGGGCGTCGATGGTACATTTCACCGGCCCCAGCGTGGATTCGGAGCAGGTGGAGACGCTGCGCGGAGCGCTATTCGGTGGCGGAACCCGCGAGCTCACCGCGCCGGCATCCAGCCAGGACTTCGGACTGGACTGGTCGGATCCGGCGGCACTCACCGAGGAGCCGCCGCGCGGAGCAAGCATGCCCCTGCAGTTCTTCGGTTCTGGACGCGTGAGCGGCCCCACCTGGGGCGGATGCCTCGAGGTGTTGGATCAGATGGCGCTAGCCGGCCGGCTCCCTGACGCCGAGTTACTTGAAGGTGCCATCCTTATCTTTGAGACCTCAGAAATACTGCCCCCACCCGAGTATGTGGGCCGTTGGCTGCGCGCCATGGGCGAGCGCGGCTACTTTGAAGCGGCTGCCGGCCTCCTTTTTGCTCGCCCGGTGGTGGATGACCGCGATCAGCCCGCCCCGGCCACCGTGTTACGAAGGCGCATCGAGGCCTATATTGACTACCTCGTGGCCAATGTGGCGCCCTACCGGAGCGATCTACCAACGTGCATTGGCGTGCCATTTGGCCATACCCGCCCGCAGTACGTCATTCCCTACAGCGGGCACGTCACCATTGACTGCGACGCCGAACGCGTTTTCGCCCACTATTAGGTCCGGCGGCGCCGCGGTGAGTGAGACGCGATGCCCGGCCGCGCAACCTCGTCGTCAGGGTACAAAAAAGGCCCGGACTAAGCCGGGCCTCCCATGGCGCTACTTGCTGGCCACGGCCTTCTTCAGGGTGGAGCCGGCGGAGATCTTCACGCCGTAGCCCGCCGGAATCTGGATTTCCTCGCCCGTGCGGGGGTTGCGGCCCTTGCGGGCTGCGCGCTCGGTGCGCTCGATGGACATGAGGCCCGTGATCTTGACGGGCTCGCCCGCCTGCAGGGACTCAATGAGAACGTCCTGAAGACCGGCGATCGCCTTATCGGCGTCAGCCTTGGACAACTCCGCCTTCTCGGCGATCTTGGCAATAAGCTCAGTGCGGTTGAGGGACATGTTTACCTCTCAGATCGATGTACTTGGAATGGCTCGTTGGAACCACTATCCCAAAATGTAGCCGAATTCGTCATGAAGATGTGCATTTTCGCGGATTCCGCTATGAGGAAATGTGCACCGTCATCCAGACGCCACTGGGCCGTACCGCCGCACATCCCACCATGGTTGCTCCCGCCTCGCTACACTCGGGCGCGACCAACAAGGAGATAACCAATGAGCTTCCTGAGAGCCCACTCTCGCCTGTTCAAGATTCTGTTCACAACTGCCATGATCATTGCGGTGGCGCTGGTGGCCCGTTCGCAGCTCTCGGAGATTTCCGGCGAGCACATGCGCCAGGCCCTTCACGCCGTCCCCACGGGCGTTCTCATCGCGCTCGCAGCCGCGGGATTACTGGCATTTACGGCCACGGGGTTGTACGACGTCGCCGCCGCACGCCACTACCGCATCCACCTGCCGTGGAAACGTGCCTTGGAGATCGGATGGGTGGCTCAGGCCTTCAATAACTTTGCCGGGCTGGGCGGACTCACGGGTGGCGCCATCCGGGCGCGCTACTACAAGCGATACGGAGCACAGGGTGATACGGCCGTACGCGTGAGCGTTGCCGTGTGGGCGGCGAACCTCATGGGGCTCTTCGTTATTCTTTTAGCCACACTTCCCTTTGGTGCCCGGTGGGATGGCAAGTTCCTGGCCGTGCCGGTGGTGGCATGCCTCTATATCCCCATTTACTTCCTGGCCGGGCGGATTCACCTGGGGAAGGTGAACCTGCAAACATCGGCCCTGGCGGACCAAAGTGCCCGGCAAAAGTTGGAGATGACCGGGGCATCGGTGGTGGATTGGCTTGCGGCGGCCGTGTTCTTCTGGCTGTGCGTATCCGCCTTCCAACCCCACGTTTCCCTCCTCAGCGCACTGTTTGTTTACGCCACCGCCACGCTTGTGGGCCTCATGTCCTTTATTCCCGCCGGACTAGGCTCCTTCGATGTAGCTGCCGTGGCCCTCTTCAGCGCCATGGGCCACGATTCCTCGCGTCTCCTACTGGCTCTCATCATCTATCGGGTTGCCTACTACGCGGTTCCGTGGGCGCTGGCCGCCCTCTACTGGTCCTGGCAGGAGATTGCCCCGCGGCTCGGTTTCGAGGATTCTCAGCGCCGTACTCGCCTGGTGGTGAATACGCTCTCCGTACTCACCCTGGTGGCCGGCATCATTCTGGTGGTGTCTGCGCTCACGCCCGAGATTGGCCAGCGCGTCCATTTCATGCGCGGCCTCCTGCCTCCACCCATTATGCGGGCCTCGCACCTCACCGTGCTGCTCACCGGCGTCATTATGGTGGTGCTTTCCCGCGGCATTCACGCCCGGGTGGAACGCGCCTACCGGCTCACGATGGTGCTGATCATTATTGCGGCCGTCGCCTGCGTGGCCCGCGGGCTCGATTGGGAGGAAGCAACCTACCTGCTGATCTTCGGACTGTTGCTCGTGGCGGGCCGGACAGCGTTTGATCGTCAGCCACTGCGGCCTTCATGGCGCTCGCTGCTACCGTCTCTTCTATTCGTATTCGGCGTGACGGGTGCAATCGTGGCGTGGCACCTCATGCACGGGGCACCACACGGCTTCGTGCATGGCAAGCCGATCGCCATCATCGTGTTCAACGTCCTGTTCGCGGCGGCCATCGCACTCGCGGTCATGTATTCCCGCCCCTCCGGGCCCGAGTTCATCCGCCCGGGGCACAAGGATGTAGCGCGTTTCCGCGCGTTTATTGAGCAGTACGGCGGCAACGCATATACGCACCTCTTCTATCTTGGCGATAAGCAGGTGTTCTACTCCTCCGATGGTGCCGCAGCCCTGCTGTACCGCCCGCAGGGGAACCTACTCATCGTCCTCGGTGATCCGTTTGGGGATCCGGCCGCCTTTGAACGCGTAGTCGCAGAATTTGTGGACTTCGCCGATAACGAGGGAGCGCGCGTGTGCGTCTACGAACTTGAGGAGCGCCATCTGGGCATTCTTGCGAATGAGGGGTTCAGCTTCATCAAGTTGGGTGAGGACGCCTCCGTGGACCTCTCCTGCTTCTCGCTGGTCGGCAACCAGGGGAAACCGTTCCGGCGCATGCGTAACCGCATGAAGGAGTTGAGCTTCGAATTGGTACGCCCACCGTTCACGCCCGAGTTCCTGGCTGAACTGCGTGAGGTATCCGATGCCTGGCTTGGAGACCGTACGGAGATGGGATTCTCACTGGGCTTCTTTGACCCCGCCTACGTGGGCCGTGCACCCGTCGCCGTCATGCGGAGCGCTACCCGCCTGGAGGGCTTCGCCACCCTCATGCCGATGGGCCCGGGTGTAGCCTCCGTGGACCTCATGCGTATCCGGCCGGATGCGCCGGCCCCCACGATGGATGGTCTGTTTGTGTCCCTCCTGGAGCAGGCGAAGGAGCTCGGCTACCGCTCCTTCGATCTGGGGATGGCGCCCATGTCCAATACCGGGGTGCGCCCGCACGCGTATCGACGCGAAAAAATTGTGCGGTTGGTATATGACTACGGCAATCGCGTCTATAACTTCTCCGGCCTACGCTCCTACAAGGAGAAGTTCCACCCGGCCTGGCGCTCCCGCTATCTCGTGTATCCGGGCGCGTCGTCCCTCGCGTCCACCCTTGTGGCGCTGCTCGACGCCGTCCAGCACCCCGACCGGTCCGAGGGCGCGCTACCACTACCGATTCAGGCGCCACGAATTCCCGAGCACGAGCCTCCTGTCGAGCCGCCCCTCCCCGGAGCTGTCATGCTCGCGGGAGTAAAGGGTACGGTGGCCGGTGCGACCGCAGGAGAAACGGCGTCGGGCGAAACGACATCAAGCGAAACGATGGCACCCGCGCGGACGCAACCACGCACGTCGACGTCGAACAAAACCACGCGGGCATCGAACGAAACCTCGCTCAGCGACACCTAAATCACCGCGTTTCTCTCACCCGGATCTGTAGGCCTCGCCGGTCCAAAAGGACAGGGCACGCGAGTTGGCGGCGCGCCCAGGCGACCATCGGTCACCGGGTATCTCCTGCTGCTCACTATGTGGCGGGCCTTGGCCTCGGCCCGGTCAGCGCATTAGGGTACAAAAGCGTTCTCAAAAGGGAACCGGATCACGCACTCGGAGGCATCAATGAAGAAGTTCTTCGCACTACTCGCTACTCCTGCCCTGCTTCTCAGCGCGTGTGCGGGCCAAAGCGCCCAGTCGCCGTCGGAAACGGCGTCGGTGGGGACGGTTCGCGTGGGTCTGGAGGGCGTCTACCCGCCCTACTCCTTCCATGATGATTCCAATACGCTCGCCGGTTTTGAGACGGACATCGCCCGACAACTGGTAGAGGACATGGGTGAGGAACCGCAGTACGTGGAGACCGAGTGGGATTCGCTCATCGCCGGCCTCGACGTGGACCGCTATGACATGGTCATTAACAATATCGGGGTCACGAAGGAGCGGCAGGAGCGCTACGACCTCACGATCCCGTACATGTACTCAACGCCGCAGCTGGTGGTACCGGAGGATTCGGACATCAAGGCGATTTCGGACCTACCGGGACACACGTGCGCGTCAACGCCCACCTCAAACTTTGGGAAGGCAATCCAGGAGAACGGCGGAAAGATTCTGCCGGCCTCCGGATTCAATGACACGGTAGAACTGGTGCAGCAGGGCCGGGCGGACTGCCTGGCCAACGATGCGATCACGCTCGGCTACTACATGACGCAGCACCCAGAAGCGAAGCTCCGCATGATCCCGTTTGAGCAGGATACGGCGGCTGCCTCGGCCATCATGGTGAAGAAGGGCAATACCGAGCTCCTCAACGCCCTCAATGAGGGTATCCGCACGGGGCTTAAGGACGGCTCGATTAAGGCTGCCGTAGCCAAGTATGTGGGCGAGGAAGCCGCCGCGCAGGTGGTGGACCCGGCCGCGAAGAATGCCGATTCCGCCTCGAAGTCAACGTCCGCCAATGAGTGATTTCCTGCAGATTTGGGCGGATTCCTTCCCGTCCCTGGCTCTCGCCACCATCGGCGTGACCATTCCGCTCTCGCTCATTGCCTTCGCCATTGCACTGGTGCTCGCGGTCATCACGGCTCGGGCGCGCGTGAGTCGTTTCCGCCTGGCGCGCGCCGTCGCCTGGTTCTACGTGTGGGTATTCCGCGGCACGCCGCTGCTGGTGCAGCTGTGCATCGTGTTCTTCGGCCTGCCCCGCGTCGGCATCACCTTTAACGCGTGGACCGCCGGCATCATCACGCTGGCTCTCAACACGGGCGCCTACGCCTCGGAAGGCATCCGCGCCGCCGAGTCCTCCATTCCCGCCGGACAGTGGGAGGCTGCGCGCGTTCTGCATCTCACGCGCTGGGAGACACTCCGCTACGTGATTGCGCCGCAGATGTGGCGCATTGCCCTGCCGCCGCTCTCCAATGAATTCATCAATATTTTTAAGTCCACGTCGCTGGTGTCCACCATTACGCTGGCCGACGTGTTCCAGGTGGGCCAGCAGATCACCGCTCGCATTTATGAGCCGCTCGCCGTTTACACCGAGGTGGCGCTCATTTACCTGCTCATCTCCACCCTCCTCACCTGGATCCAGGGGCGCCTGGAGCACCGCCTCTCCCGGTACGTGGCGGTCGCAAAATGACGGCGCACCGGACTAATACGCTGGGAGCAGCCCAATGATTTCCGTTTCCAACATCACCAAAGCATTCGGCACCGTGCAGGCATTACGCGGGGTGAGTACCGAGTTCCCCGAGCGGAACACCACCGTGATCGTGGGCCCCTCGGGTTCGGGAAAGTCCACGCTTCTGCGCTGCCTCAACCTACTGGAGGTTCCGGATTCGGGCACCCTCACCATCGACGACGCCGCCCTCACCTTTCCCGCGCGTCTCTCGCGGGCGGATAGGGCGCAGGCGGCCGACGCCTCCACCATGGTGTTCCAGTCCTTCAACCTGTTTCCGCACCTGACGGTCCGCGATAACGTAGCCCTCGCCCTGCGGCAGTACATTCGCAGGAACAGGGATGCGCTGGTGGGCGATGTGACAGGCAGCGCCACGGAGCTGGCGCAGCAGATCGCGCAGGATCGGCTGGAGCAGGTTGGCCTGGCGGATAAGGGCGACGCGTACCCGTCCCAGCTCTCGGGCGGCCAGCAGCAGCGGGTGGCCATCGCCCGCGCGCTCGCCGTGTCCCCCACCTACCTGCTGTGCGATGAGCCCACCTCTGCCCTGGATCCCGAACTCGCCGTCGAGGTGTCCCGTGTTCTCATCGACGTGGCGCGCTCTGGTCAGTCACTCGTGATTGTCACGCATGATCTGGCCTTCGCGCGGCGCGTGGCGGACCGGCTCATTTTCCTCGACGAGGGCGTGATTGGGTACGACGGCGAACCATCCGGGTTCTTCGGGTCCACCGATCCGCGTATCCGGGATTTCCTGGCGATCTTCGAGATTTGAGGCGGACTACCCCGCTGGGCGCGCCGCCCCGGTCGCGGCGCGCCGCACACCACGGCGCCCGGAGCAACGACGTCGTCCAGCCGCGTAACCCCTACTCTTCGCTGCCGGCCATGAGCGTCATGAGCTGGGATTCGGACACCTCACCGCGGCGGGCCTGCAGCACGGCCCGGCCGCCATTGAGGATGAGGAACTCGTCCCCCACCCGGTAGGCGTGCGACGGATTATGCGTCACCAGCACCACGCCGGCACCACGAGAGGCGGCAGCGCGGATGAGCGTGAGCACCAGGCGCGCCTGGCGGACACCGAGCGCTGCCGTCGGCTCATCAAGCACGAGTACCTCAGCACCACGGTACGCGGCGCGGGCGATGGCTACGCACTGCCGCTGCCCACCGGAAAGCGTGCCCACCAGCCGGTCCACGTCGTCAATGGGCACACCCATCGCGTTCATTTCTTCCCGCGTGATCCTGCGCATATCCGCCACATCAAGTAACCCGTGACGGCGCAGCTCCGCACCGAGGAAAAAGTTGCGCCACACGCTCATGAGATCCACCAGCCCCAGCGTCTGGAACACGGTGGAAATACCACGCTCTTGCGCCTCACGCGGTGAATGGAACACGGTGGTCTCGCCGTGCAGCAAGATCTCACCCTCGGTGGGGCGATGTGCGCCTGCCAGGATCTTGATGAGCGTGGACTTTCCAGCGCCGTTATCACCGAGCACGCACGTGACGTGACCGGGGCGCACGGCGAGATCGACCCCGTGAAGTACTTCCTGACGCCCATATGACTTGCGAATGCCAGCCAGTTCCACCACGGGAGCCGGCAGTGAAGTCTCATCTTTCATCACTTACGTCCTCCCTGCGCGCTGCGGCGCACCTTCTCGTTCACGATGGTGGCGGCCAGCAGCATGACGCCCAGGAACAGCTTGTACCAGTCATAATCCCATTGGGCCGCCGGAATACCCTGTTTGACCAGGCCAAAGATGAGGGCACCGAGTGCGCCACCCACCACGGATCCAGCGCCACCGGTCATGAGGCAGCCACCGATGACGGCGGCGATAATGTATTCAAATTCCAGTCCCACACCCAGGTTCGCCTGCACGGATCCGGTCCGGGCCATGACAATCATGCCGGTTACCCACGCACAGAAGCTCACCGTGAGGAACAGGAAAATCTTGACGCGTGCAACGGGTACACCGGAGGCGCGGGCTGCATCTGGATCACCACCCACGGCAAAGATCCAGTTACCCAGCCGCGTTCGCGTGAGCATGAGGGAGCCCGCCACCAGCAGCACTATCCACCAGATGACGGACACCTTGAGGCCGAAACTACCGATTTGGATGGTGGAGCCGAACACGGCGCGAATGGAGCGCCAGCCATCCATGCGCGCCACCCCCTCCGCGATCACCTGACCGGTAAGAAGTTTGGTAACCGCCAGGTCCAGCCCCTGGAGGGCGAACATGGTACCCAGCGTGACAATAAAACTGGGTAGTTTGGTGCGCACCAGCAGCACGCCGTTGAGGAGGCCCACCGCCAGCGTCACGAGCAGCGAAATCACTCCGCCGGCCCACACGTTGAGACCCAGCTGATAGGCCGCGTGCACGGCCACAAGCGCGGAAAACCCGGTGGCCACGCCCGAGGAGAGATCAAATTCCCCGCCGATCATGAGGAGAGAGACCCCCACCGCCATGATGCCCAGCAGGGAGGCCACATCCGCAACGTTGGCCAGGCCGCCGGCGGTGCGAAGGGAGGGTGCCACCAGCAGGAAAAACGTATAGACGATAACAGTACCCACGGCGGCGGGCAGCCCCGGGCGGGAAAGCATAAGCCGCGCCCAGGCCGGCTGCCGGAGGGCGGTGACGGTCACGTCGGTCTCGGCATCGTCACCGGGGGCTGGAACCGGGGCCGGCGCGGTGAGCTCCGGCGTCGTCTCGCTAATAATCCCGCCCGTTCTTCTCGTTTTTTGCTTCTCCACTACCGCATCCCCGCCTTAATGCCCGCCAGCGCGACGTCAATATTGCTCGCATTCACAATGTTTGGTCCGGTGGCCACCGTTTTACCGCCGCCGATGCTGAGCCCCGCCTGGTTGTGAAGCACGATTTCCTCCACGCCTAGATATCCCTGGAGGTAGGGCTGCTGGTCCACCGCAAAGTCCAGCTGCTTCTTTGAAATAAGCCCGGCCGTATCCGAGTCCAGATCCATCGTGCCGAGCGTGATTTTACGTCCGGTGGATTCGATGGCCGGCGCGGCAGCCGTGGCCACCGCAGAATTGAGCGTGAATACACCATCGATGGACGGGTCCGCGTTGAGGGCCGTCTGGATGGTGGTTTGTGCCTCGGATAGGTTCGCAATTTCCACCTGGAGGCGCGTCATAGGGATGCCGAGTGCCTTTTCGGCACCCTGGCAACGCGATTCCTGGGCGATATTGCCGGCCTCGTGTATCACGCAGAGCACGTGCTTGTCGCCCGCCTTCTTGAATTGTTCGCCGGCAGCGCCGCCCGCGTCCTTCTCATTCTGTCCGATATGGACAAGCGCCCCGTACGACGCCGATTCGGCCTCACCCGAGTTGATGGTTACCACGGGCACCCCGGCGGCCACCGCAGCCTCCACGGAATCCTTGAGTCCCTGCGGGTTTGCCATGGATACCACCAGTCCGTCCACCTTCTGCGCCACGGCGTTGTCAATGGCCTGGCTCTGCGCCTGCGGATCGCCCTGTCCCTGGTAGGTCACGTTGACGCAGTATCGCTTGCCAGCATCTTCTGCCCCACGTTTCACCACATCCCAGAACGGATCACCCTGCACACCGTGGCTAACCACCGCCACGGTGGACGTGGTGGCCGTGCAGCCGGATGCCGCCTGGGCAGAAGCCTTTTCGCGGGCAGCACCCCCGGTGCTAGAACAGCCGACCAAACCGAGCATCGTAACGGCCCCGAGCGCAAGTAGTTTCTGGACTCGCATGTTTCTCCGATCTTTACACGCACAGCGGGAGACATACACCCCGAGCGCTGAAGCGCTTCAGCAGGTACAGTAGCACGGAAACGATGCGGTTCTACACTGATACGGGTAAAAGGAGAGATATGACCAAGGCACCCACGCTGGACGATGTGGCGCGCTACGCCGGCGTTTCACGCACGCTCGTGTCCACCGCGCTACGCGGAAAAGGACGCGTGGCCGCCTCCACCCGCCTCCGTATCCTTGCCGCCTGCAAAGCTGTGGGATACCGGCCCAATCTCACCGCACGCTCACTGGCATCGGGGCGCTCGTCGGTGCTTGGTGTGCTGCTCGCAGACGTGCTTAACACATTTTTCGCCGCCGTGGCCGATGCGGTATCCCGCCACGCGGATCAGGCTGGCCTCACCACGCTCATCGCGACCGGACAGCACACGGAAGCAGGCGAGCGTCACGCCGTCGAACAGCTCACGGCGCAGCGTCCGCAGGGCGTGGTACTGCTTGGCCCCACCATGGCGGAGGAGGGCCTACTCCCCCTGTTGGGCGCCACCCCCACGGTGTCGATTTCCCGTGTACTGGGCGGCGTGAGTCGGGGCGCCATCGCCCTCGACGAGGAGGCCGGCGTACGGCTGGTTGTGGAGCATTTGGCGGGCCTCGGTCACCGCTCCATCACGCATATTGATGGCGGTAGCGGCGTATCAGCAGATGAGCGCCGCACCGCCTTCCTCGCCCGCACCCGTGCGGCGGGGGTGCAACCACAGATTTTCCCCGGTTCCTTCGACATTTCAGGCGGATACCGCGCCGCACGCGCACTTCTCGCCGCCGGCAGGCTTCCCACCGCCATCTGGGCCGCCAATGATCGTGCCGCGGCCGGCGTGCTGCTTGCACTCCGTGAAGCCGGGGTGCGGGTGCCCGGAGATGTGTCCGTCATGGGGTACGACGACGTCACGATGAGAGCCGGCACTGAACTTCATCTCACATCGGTGCGTCAGCCGATTGATGCCATGGGGCAGCTGGCCGTCGAACGCATCCTGGCACCGGACGCCACCGACGTCGGGACGGTACGCCTGGAACCCTCCCTGGTGGTACGCGGTTCAACAGGCCCCGCCCCGACGCCGGTTAGTTGATCGCAATCTCGACGTGACGCTCGCGCGGTGCCGAACCGAACCGGAGGGCGCCACGAGCTTTCCACGTGCCGGTAGAGCAGATGACGGGCTGAGAGGTGTAGTCATCCATGATGAAACCCCACGCCAGCGTGCCCGTCTCCCCTGGATTGAGATCATAGGGACCCACCGTCTGGCCCATCGACCAGAATATTTCCCGGTTGTACTCCCAGTGATACTTCCGGTAAATCTCGTCGATGAGCTTCGCGTTAACCGTCGCGGACCATGTCCACTTGCGGGACTTGGATTCCTTGATGATTTGCTGGATCGGCACTACGCCGTCCGTGTCATTAGACGTGGACACCTGACCCTCCACGTCAAAATGCGAACCGGTGAGTGTCACGAATTGACGCCTCTCCCTATTGCGCGTACACGCCGTGCCGGGCTGCGGACCCGTTTCCACGGCCTGAAGCATGGGGACGGGCGTCCACGTGTCCGAGGCCGCGAAAGCAGGAGCAGATGCCAACCCACTCGCCGCGAGCGCGATCGGAGCCAGTATCGCCGCAATTTTCTTATGCATAGGGACTCCTAATTGACGTACTGCAGGGACGGGGTGTCCTTGCCCGTGGCTGGATCTGTCATGTGCCATACGACGAAGCGGGTGGATGGGCCGGAGCCTGAATACTCACCGAATGCCGCCTCGGTCCGCCACAGGTGTGTGCGCGTATCACAGGTACGGACACGACCAATGAAGCTCTTCATGTGGACGCCGTAATCTGCACGCATCGTTTGCCCGGGCTTCACCGTGACAGGCCCGAGCGTATCCCCCACGCGCCATTCAGATTCCTCAACGATGCCGTATCGGCCGGTTAGTCCCTTGAAAAATACGTCCCACGCATTGGAGGTGGTCGATGCCTTGACGGATTCGTTGACACCTTCTGTTACCTCAAGGGTGTACCGGATTGGCCGATCCGTACGGTTGGTGAATGAACTGGTGCCGTTGTAGCGGTCCCACTCATCCGTCACCCACTGCTCGAAGGGGTGCCGATGCCCATCCACCGCGGGGTCACAGTGCTCATCGTTGACGAATGTGGAGCGGTGTTCATCCTGATTTGGGGTGACCGACTGCTCCACCACCGCGAAGGCGCTCGCCGGTGCGGTAACGGCAAGAAACATCGCCGCAAGCGCCCCAACAATCACTTTCTTCATGCGAGCTCCCTACAGTGCGGAGTTCGGACGCATGTACACACGGACGTGGCGCTCTTTCGGCACGGTGCCGTGGTAGGGCCGGCCTGCATCGACCCAGGTGCCATTTGTGCAGCGTAGGTGCGTACCCTCAAAGCTCTGGTTGAGGAAACCGTATTCCAGCACACCCGTATAGCCGGGCTTGACCATGTACGGACCAAGTGTCTGGCCTACCTCCCAGGTTTGGGTGGACTGGTAGCCACTGGAAATGGCGATGTGGAATAGCTGGAGCAGATCGAAGTCCACGGATCCACCCACGTTCCAGGACTTGGTTTTACCCTCGGTGAGGGTTTGCGTGAGCGGGAGCGGCTCGTCGTTGTAATTGGCGACGCTTGCCGTTCCTTCAATTTCAAACTGGCTGCCCGTAATCTTCAGGGACTGCCCTCGCTGTCCCTCGATTGCGCAGCTTTCACCAACCTGCCCGGGAACAACCTGGGGCGCGGCGGAAGCTTGAGGAGCTGTCAGGGTGCCCATCATGCCCGTGATTGCAAGTGCCAGGGTTGCCGTCATCGTGGCTGTAAGTCTTTTAATATGCACGGATTTACCTCTCTCTCGCGCGCCTGCTCTCTGCAGACTCTTTCATGCTAAAGGGACAGAGATACGTGGCCAAGATTTCTTAACAGTTAATCACCAAATTGAAGTACCGTAGGCAAACTATGCGGCTCTAGAACAATGAAATGTAGGATAACCGTCATCTTTTGACATAATTTCCGACGGTTATTCTAGGGCACGCATTTGTTTAATGGAGGCACATTCTTAAGCCTCGCCTTTTGTTCACAATCACGTTTCGGCGACGCCGGTGTGGCCAGGCTTGTGTCATCATATCGGCCGGACTGTATTCCACGGGCGGTACATATGCCTAGATGAGCGTAAGCGCCAGCGCGAAGGCAGCCGTCCCACCTATTAGCGAGACCAGTGTGTTGCGGAAGGCCAGGTGCAGACCCACCGTCACCGCAATGCCCGCGGCCGGCGGCACCCATTCCCAGCCGGAAAAAGAAACACCATGGAGCGTGTACACCACGAGGATCAGCATGACGGCCGCGGGCATGGTGCGCCCCAGATAGGCAAGCAGCGCCGAATCACGCACACGACGCAGAAAAACAAACGGGGCGGCACGCAGCGCAAAAGTGATGAGCCACGTGACCAGCACAGCCAACAGAATGTACCTCATGGCATCCCGTCCAGGTCCGGGCGCGGCGGGGACGGGTGGCCACGCTTCGTCGTCGTACCCATAATCACCAGTACCAGCGTGAGAGCGGAGAGCGCTACGGGAAGGAAGAACTGCCGGGGCACAATGAGCGCCGCGGCCGCCACACATGCACCCACAATGGTTTCGATGCGGGACGGATTCGCCCGGTAGGCATCCATCATGAGGACGACGAACAGCGCCGTCAGCAGAAAACTGAGGATGCGCTGGTCAATGGGGATGGCCAGCCCCACCGCGGCACCGAGCGCGCACCCACTCACCCAGGCCGCATGGCACAGCCCCTGCACCCACAGGAGCCACGGGCCGGTAATGGATTCGCGCGGCCGGGCCGAGACGAGGGCGTAAACCTCGTCGGTGAGCGAATGAATAGCGTAAAGGCGCCCGGGCCCACGTTTCACCCGCTCCAGCGGGAAACTAATGCCATAAAACACGTGGCGGAACTGGATGAGAAGCGCCGCGAGCGCGATGGATGCCAGCGGAACGTGAGCCACCACCATCGGCACGAGCAGAAACTCCATTGACCCGGCATAAACCACAAGTCCGAACACCGGCGCCCACCACCAGTCCAGACCCGCACCCACGACGGTCATACCCAGCCCCATGCCCAGCGGAACGTATCCGAGCATCACCGGCAAGGCGTCACGGGCGGCCGCACGCAATTCGGCGCGGGTGTCGGTGGTGTGCATGAGGCGAGCCTAGAACGGCGCGGACCGGGGCGCGGCACGGGACCGGATGGCGGACGGGCACGCTTTGGAGCGCACACTACTCGAACGCCGAGGCAGGGCGCTCCGGCCTCACCGCCGCGCTCGCACTGTTCCCGGCTATTCTTCTTTCCTGCGTGACCGCGCCGCTGTCCGGCCGAATCTTTGACCGCCACGGCCCGCGCCTCCTGATTCCGCTGGGTCTTGGCCTGATCACCGTATTTTCCGTAGTGGTAGCGCTGGTGATCGACACCGGCTCGCTGATGCAGCTAGCGATTGTTTACATCCCCGTCATTGTGGGTTCCTCCATGGTGATCGGTCCGGTGCAGTCCTTCGCACTCTCCCACCTTTCCCGTGCTATGAACGCCCATGGCGTCACCGTTATGTCCACGGCGTTCCAGATTGCTGGCTGCATTGGTTCCGCCGTGTTCACGGGGATTTATGGGGCACGTACTGCGGCCACCGGCCAGGCCGACGCCGCCTTTCTCACCGTTGGTATCACGCTCGGGGTCCTTGCCTGCCTTGGTCTCGTGGCCGGAATCGGAATCACTAACCAGCGTGAGGCGTCCACGCGCCTTATGGCCGGTGCGCCGACCGAGGATGAGCAGGCCGCTACTGACGCCGCCGAGACCGCCGTTCCTGCCACGTCGCTCACGGCCCTCATGAAACATGACGTGTGGACGCTCCCGGCCACCGCAACGGTCGGCGATGCCATGCGACTTCTTGTGTCCCGCGGGATTTCGGGCGTGTCGATAGTTGATGATCAGTCGGTGGTGCGCGGTTTTATTTCCGACGGCGATATTTTCCGGGCCCTCGGCACCCACGTGGATGCCTTCGCCACGCCGTATTCCTTCCTGGTGCGCCGGGATGACGAGGAGTTCGACCAGACCGTCGCGGACGTGATCGGCCGACCCGCCCTGTCCATCGCCACGCGCGATGTCATCACCGTTGACGCCCACGCCGACCTCGGCGAGGTGTGCAACCTGCTCGCCTCCAAGCACCTGAAGAAGGCGCCCGTGACGAATGACGGCCACATCGTGGGTATCATCAACCGCTCGAACATTAACCGCCACCTGGTGTCCGCATACCTGGATCGCCACTAGGTTCTAAGACCGTCACTAGTCCGACGCCGAAGTGGGCGGCAGGTAGCCGAGGTTCGGCTTCCTGCCGCCATATGCCCATCGACCCGCACGGGCGGGCCACATCCCCGGCGCCACTACCCCACCGGCGTGGCTGGCGCTGAGTTGATGGATTTTTCTTGAGTGGATGATTATCTCTTGAGTGGATGGATAATGCCCGGTTTGGGGCCAATATCAGGGCCGCAACCGGGCATTTTCCGTCAACTGAAGAGTTTCCTTACCGTTCAGCGGGGCTCGGTAGCCGGCTAGGTATGCAGGCGCACCTCCGCAACCCCACGCACTCCCGCAGCGCCCAAGCAACTGGACGCTCCGGCGTCGTACCCAATCAACTTGCCACGCACCGTACCGAATTACTGGCCGCACCGCCGCCGTACCAACCGGCCGGCTCCCGGGCAACTACCTGCGGATGCCCCGGGCCACCAGGACCGCGATGGCAAGCATCGCCCACACGGCCGCGATCCCCAGAGCGAGGCGCGAGGCGTCCACCAGCAACGCGAACGTGATGAGAATGCCGATCACCGGGATCACGGCCGCGCGCCACCCCTCCCCGCGTCTCACGCCGTAGAAGCCGATCGTGGCCAGATGCAGAAAGATGAACGCAACGAGTGCACCCACGGTGACCATGGAGGAGAGCGTTTCCAGGCCGGCGGGGGCCAGTGCCGCGACGGTGGATACGACCAGCGTGATGACCGCGGAGAGCAGGGTGGCATTGCGCGGGACGCCTTCGGTGGCGTCGACGGTGCCAAGCGCGGAGGGCAGATCACGCCCGCGCCCCATGGCGAAGATAAGGCGGGAGGCGGCCGCCTGCGCCACGAGCGCGGAGAAGATTGGCCCGATTGAGCGCATGAGTGTGATCGGGAATTTGAGCCAACCGCCCACGGACGCGCCGAGCATGTCATAGAACGCGCTCCCCTGGAGGGCCGGGTTGGCGGCGAGCTCGGCGGGGCTGTATGACTCAAGCAGCGAAGCGAGGTAGGTCTGCACGATGAAGAGCACCGCGGCCACGGCCAGGCACACGGCCAGCGCGCGGCCCACCTGGCGGGTGGAGCCGGTGGTTTCCTCGGCGAAGGAGGCGATGGCGTCGAAACCAAGGAAGGCGAGCGCAGCCACCGTGGAGGCACCGAGCACACCGGATAGGTTAAATCCGTCCACGCCAACGATCGGGCTCAGCCATGGGCGCGTGGGGCCGTGCACCCTGAGGAACACAATCGCGGCCACGATGAATACGGAGAGCAGCACAATTTCGATGGCCAGCATGACCACGCCCACCCGTGCCGCGAGCCGCACCCCCAGCAGGTTGAGGAGAGTGATGACGGCGACGCCCGCCACCGTGATTACCCACACGGGAATTGCCGGCACCAGGGCATTGAGCGCCACACCCATGAATAGGAGCGCCATGGATGGAATGAAGAGGTAGTCGAGCGTGAGCATCCAGCCGGCGAGGAACGCGGGCTTCTGGCCCAGGCCCGCCTCCGCGTACGCGTACACCGAGCCCGCCTTGGGCACCGCGTGGCTCATGCGCGCGTAGGAGTAGGCGGTGGCGCCCATCGCCAACGCGGCAATGAGGAACACGAGCGGTGTGGCACCGCCGGACCGCGCGTCAAGGATACCGAAGGTGCCCATTGGCGCCGTGATGCCGATAAACAGCATCCCGTACACCACCAGGTCCCATCCGGACAGTGTCCGCCGCAGTGTTCCTGGCTGTGCCTCGTCGATCTGTTCCATGGTTCCCCTTCTGCTACGGCGTTCTGCCGTTTGCTGCCCCGTGCCGTCGGTGGCGCGGGTGCCGCGATGGTCCGTCGGTCCGTTCGGCCCAGCTCTGCCGCTTCCGCCGCGTGGCCGCGGGCAAGCATTCGACCGTTCGGCTGGCTTGGACCTTAACGCGCCGCGACCGCGCGGGTATTCCGGGCGCGGGATTCTTGGTTTGTACGGACGTATGTGCACCTGCATGGGTTTACAGGCCGGGGATGCGCACCAGCATAGGTCCGGTCGCGCGGTCGCCGCATGTTCGTACGACGCCGGAGGCCAGGCTTCCTGCGTACTCACGCGCTACTGGACCTACGCAGTATGCGGCGGGCGACGTCGTCGAGCACGCGAGTTCCTGAGCAACCACTCACTCCGCGACCTACGCAGTATGCGGCGGGCGACGTCGTCGGGCTAGGAAATATTGCGCCGGCGGAACGCGAAGAACCCGGCGGCGAAGAAAATAACGATAAGCACCGCAAGGGCAAGGAGGCCACCGACGTCCCAGCCGTGCTCAATCGGCTTGTGCTGGTAGCCCCAGGCGACGGGCGAAAGGCGTGCGGCCCACGTCCATGAGTCGTTCATGCCGCTCACCGCGTTAAGGAGGAAGGCGCCCACCGCGAGGCCTGTGCCCGCACCGGCTGCCACCGTGCGCCGCCCGGTCATCGCGCCTACGCTGAACGCCAACGCCCCGCACGCCGCGCCGATTCCGAAAAACGCGCACAGTTCCGCCCACATATTGCCGGCGCGCATGTCATATCCGGCACCGGTGTTCCACAGTGCGAGCGAGAGCCCGCACACGGCGGTGAGGGCGGCCAGCATTGCGAGCAACGCGAGCACCCGCATCACGAATATTTGGCCGCGGGAGACGGCGTGGGCGAGGGTGAGCTCGAGCATGCCGGACTCTTCGTCGGCGGCGAGGAGCGCCGTGCCCCGGGAAATACCGAAGGCCATGATGAGGAATAGGCCGAGCAGCCCGAAGAACGTGGTGTGTGCCCAGCCCGCGCCCGAGGTGATGCCGCCGAAGCCGAGCGCGTCCCGGAAGCCCTCGGGGAATTGGGCGACCATCGCATTGAGCGCGCTGGAGTCCTCGAAAGTCTGGTAGACGGCAAAGTAGATGGCCATGACGGCCACGCTCGCCACCGAGAAAATGAGGAGCGGGCGCAGCGATACCGCGCAGGCGCGCCGGAAGATTGTGCTCATGAGTTTGCCTCGTAGATTTCCATGACCGATTCGCCCAGGTCCGGTTCAGTGAACGTGAAGTCCTCCACCGGGAGCGCGGCGAGGAACGCGAGTACGGCGCCCACGTTTCCTCGCACGGTGCCGGTGACGATCACCCGGCGGTCCATCGGAGTGAGCGCGAGGTCCAGTCCCTGCCGGGTTGCTTCGGTGTGTACGGTGTCTGCGTTCGCGGCGACGACGGCGCGGAGGTGCCGGTCCGCGTGGGCGATCAGATCGGTGAGGCGGCCCTCCCGGATTACGCGGCCGGCGCTCAGCACGGCGGCGCGGTCAGCCATGCGTTCAATCTCGCTGAGCACGTGGGAGGAAAGCAGAACGGTGGCGCCCCGGCCCTTGGCCTCCAGCACCAGCTGCTGGAATTGCTCCTGGAGAATCGGGTCCAGGCCGGAGGTGGGCTCGTCCAGGATGAGGAGGGCGGGATCGTTCATGAAGGCCTGGGTGATGCCGAGCTTTTGGCGGTTTCCCTTGGAAAGCTGGCCCACGCGGCGGGTGGGGTCCAGGTCGAGGAATGCGAGCAGTTCGCGGGCTCGGACGAGGGAGCGCTTGCGGTTCGGGCCGAGGCCGGCCCACATGCGGATGAGCTCGGTGCCGCGGGCACGCGGGGTGAGGCGCAGCTCCCCGGGCAGGTAGCCGATACGGGCGCGAAGCGCGGCGCCGCCGGCCTGTGGGGACTCCCCCATCACGCTGACGCTGCCCGCGGTGGGGCGGATGAGGTCGCAGAGGATCCGCATGAAGGTGGACTTGCCGGCGCCGTTCGGGCCGATGAGGCCGAACACCTGGCCTTCGGCGACGGCCAGGTCGAGGCCGGCGAGCGCCTGGACCGAGCCGAAGCGCTTGGTGACGCCGCGGGCGCGGATGGCGTAGGTGGAATCCGCAAACTCAGTTTTCTGGCCTATCTCACCTGCCATCACGCCTCCTAGTCTCAGGAATTCCACGAAAGCCTACCGCACACTAATCCACGCGCTCGCCCGCTGGAAAATGCTCTCCTCACACCGCGAAACGTTCAAGCCAGGGCGACCGCGGGTACTCGGCGTCGACCTAAACGAATGTGCGCCATGACTACAGCGAATACAACCACTACACGTAGACGCGAGCTTGTCATCCTCGTGCTTGATGCGGGACACCGATCAGAGATTTACAAGGGCTGACGTACCACAGATTCTTTACCAGTTCGGCGGCCAGGCTTCGAGAACGGCACGCGTAGACGTGACGGCCGCGAACTCGCCATGCAGATTCGTCGCGGTGACTCGAGCGAGCTCATCAGCCTTGACCAGTTCGCCATCCGGCGAGCGCCGGTCAAACGTGTGGGTCGCATCCAGCACGAAATAGGTGTCATAGCCCAGATTCCCGGCCATGCGCGCCGTAGTTTCACAGCAGTGATTCGTGGTGATCCCGCAGATTACTAACTGAGTGAGACCATGCTCGTGCATCCACGCGTCAAGGTCCGGGTCACCGTAGAACACGGAATTGACGCGCTTCGAAATGAGCAGGTCGCCCTCTAAGCCCGGAATCTCCTTAAACCTGTTGCCCTCGGCGCCGGGCGCAAGCGGCGACCCCGACGTCGTCGAATCATGCTTCACCAGGACGACGGGCCAGTTCTGCTCGTGCCAATGCTTCAGGAGCGCTGCAATATTCGCCTCGCACGCCGGGTTATTCCGCGGGCCCCAGTAGTCGGCGTCGTCGAACGCCCGCTGAACGTCAATCACGAGCAGCACCGGACCCCTCGAAAACGAATCTTTCATGCATCCTCCGTTCTCATTGAAGCCGCTCCGAAAAGTATCCCCTATCAACGACGGTCAAGTCAGTCTCGACAGAAACTACCCTTAAACGTACAATTTCATGTACATAAAGATCATTGGAGGCAACTATGCGCACCATGTCGTACTCAGAATCTCGAGCCAACTACGCCGACGTCCTCCAGTCTGTCGTCGACGATCGTGACGAGGTCATCATTACCCGATCAGGCAAGGCTTCTGCCATCATCCTCTCCCTCGACGATTACAATTCACTTCGCGAGACCGCCTACCTTATGAGATCTCCACGGAATGCCAAGCGTCTCTTTGATGCGCTTGAGCGAATTGAATCTGGCCACGGTACCGCGCACAAACTTATTGACGAAGAGGACTAGTCCGTGCATCTCGTATGGGATGAGAACGCCTGGGACGACTACCTCTGGTGGCAGCATCAAGACCGACGAACACTCAAGCGCATCAACACGCTGATCAAGGACATAGCGCGCAGCGGGAACGCAGGAATCGGAAAACCTGAAGCACTCAAGTATGAGTTCGCTGGATACTGGTCACGGCGGATCACCGATGAGCATCGGCTCGTTTATAAAATCAGCAACGACACCATCTTTATTCTCGCCTGCAGGTACCACTACTAGAGGACGTTCCATACCGGCGTCGCGCACTTGCCCGCCCACGCAAAAAGGGGCAACCCCTCCCACCCATAGACCAAATCACAACAGGTGGAAAAGATTGCCCCGAGATTCCGCCAAAAGGCGGCAAATAGTGGAGATGGGGGGAATCGAACCCCCGTCCGACGGTGCAGGCCGAAGTCTTCTCCGGGTGCAGTTCGCTAGGCGTTGTTTTTGGCTCCAGCGTTCTCGCGAACAAGCCGCTGACGAACCTAGTTGCGAAAGTGTCGCGAACGCGCCCACAACGAGCACGCCCACCAGTGGCCCTCTAAACGATGCTGAGCTCTAGGCCGAAGGCACTCCTAGTTCAGCAGATTTCGCAAGTCGCTTAGGCAGCGAGGGCGAAATCGGTGCGATTGTTCTTGGCACCTATTGGTTTGCAGAGGTCGTTATCGAGATGACTCCACATCCTCGACCCGCTTCCCTCCGATCGAACACCGCCGTCGAAACCGATCATCCCCTATTCAGCTGTAAAACAGCACCGCGTCTCCGCGGATCTATAAGTGTACAACCACCGCGCACCCTGCGCTATTCCCCGCCCGACGACGTCGTTCCCCAGGCTCTCCCGTAAGCCCCGGTGCTTCGTGGTTACAACGACGTCGTTACCATCCTTCCCCGTAAACGTACGTAGTAGGTACGACGACGCGGTCACCGGATGGTTTCAAACTCCCGTACAGGGCGGGTGCGTGGTACGCCGGTGGCGAGTTGCCCCGGGCACGTTACCCGAAGGCACCCTCACGCCGACGAACCGCCGAGAGCGCGCGCTGAGCTTCACGGTCGGCTTCACGCCGCCGCAGCGTCTCGCGCTTATCCCACTCCTGCTTGCCGCGGGCCAGTGCAATTTCCACCTTGACGATGCCGCGGACGAAGTACAGCTCGAGGGGCACAATTGTGTAGCCCTTCGCTTCAGAGGCCTGCTCCAGCTTGAGGATCTCACGCTTGTGGAGCAGTAGGCGCCGCTTGCGCGTGGGCGCGTGGTTGGTCCACGAACCCATCGCGTAGATCGGCACGTTCATGCCCTGCAGCCAGGCTTGGTGCCGTTCATCCACCTCCACCCACGCATCCACCAGCGAGGCGCGCCCCATGCGCAGCGCCTTCACCTCGGTGCCGGAGAGCGAGAGCCCGGCCTCATACGTGTCCTCAATAAAGTAGTCGTGCCGCGCCTTTTTATTGCGCGCGATCACCTGCTTCGCGGCGGGATCCACCGCCTTGAGGGAGCCGGACTTCCCGGCCTTCTTCTTCGCCATGGATTTCCTCCTCCCGGCCAATGCCGTCCTATCCTACCCGGCCGGGCGACGCGCGCACACCGGGTCTCTCTCACGGGGCCTGGAAGGCGTGCCGTCAGCCCAGCGCCCGGCGCCCGTCTGACCCTAGATTTTCCCCGACGGTTACCAGGGTCACGGTGCTCCGCACCCGCCGATCCCTAGAACCCCGGCAAGCTCATCGGGTTAATGACGCTGCCGTCGCGCCACACCTCAAAGTGGATGTGGCACCCGGTTACCTTACCGGTGGCACCCGTATAGCCAATCGTCTGTCCCTGGCTCACCTTTTGGCCCGCATGCACAGCAAACCCGGACAGGTGGTTATACACCACCACCCACGAATGCCCGTTCACGTTCCCCAGGTTCACATACACCTGGTTGCCGTGGGTGGAATTACCGGCCGCCGGAATGGTGGACACCACGGTGCCGCTCGCCACCGCTCGCTGCGCCTGGCCGCACTGGGAACGCAGGTCCACCCCGTTATGCATCCACACACGCCCGTCGAACGGGTACACACGCATACCGAACGGCGAGGTGACCACCAGCGGCCCGGGAATCGGCGTAATCATCCAGTAGCCACTGGAGTTCGAGGCGCTACCACCGGAGTTCGACCCGCTGGACCTACCGGATTTTGAGGAGCCGCTACCGCTCCTCTTAGCCGCCGCTGCCGCAGCCGCCGCCTTCGCATTCTCGGCATCGATCTTCTGAATCTGCGCCTTCGTCTCATTCTGGCTGGCCACGGTGGTATCAATCGAGGCGTTAATCTGGCTCTTCTGGGACTCGAGCGAGGAAGAGGTCTTCTGGATCGAGGAGGTGAGTCCCTCCAGATCCTTCTTTTTATCTTCCGCGGTCTTCTTCTTCGCTGCCTCATCCGCCACGGCCGCGTCCGCCTCCTTCTTCAGGGCGGACACCTCCTGTTCCACGGCCTCCTGCCGGGACTGCCGATTCTGGCTGGTGGCCCGGGCGCGCGACACCTCTGTGAACGTGGTGGATTCTGTCCGTGCCAGCGTTCGTGAGGCCGAATAGGCGCTGAGGAACTCATCGGTGGAGGCCGATCCAAGCAGAATCTCCGCCATTCCCGGGCCCGTATCCCCGCGATACTGAGCACGGGCGACGGCACCCAGTTGCGCCTTGCTATCCGAGATCTGAGAATCCGCGGCAGCAATATCCCCGCGAATCTGCTCCAGTTCGCCCTGGGCGGCCGTGAGCCGGGCGGAAACCAGTTCCGATTGCCGCTGGGCAGAGGCCAACGCGGCGTTCGCCTTATCTACCGCGTCCTGGGCTGCCGGCAGCTTCGCCTGGGTGGCCGCCAATTGATCGAGTGCGTCGGAAAGCTTCTGGTCCACATTCCCAAGCGAGTCACGAAGCGCATCGAGCGTTTCTTCCTGCTGGTTCTGCTTATTGACCAGATCGTCGCGGCTGTCTGCAGCCGCCGGGACAGTTACAGACGCCAACCCCAATAGGGTGGCCGCCATCCCAGCAATGCCTTTCTTCCAGCTCACAACTCCCCCTCTCGCCACGGCACTCGCCGCTTACTCGACCACCGAACCCTTCTAGCGCCCACGCGGACGCACCGGCGTCGTCCTTACACGCGCGCGTACCGCCGCAGTGCAATCCACGACGCCAAGGCGGACACCAGAATCGCACCCACCACCAGCGCCGGCGTAATACGCCACACATTCCCGGTGGACACGATCGGCAACCACTTGACCGCGGAAGCGAACCAATCCTCGATGAAGTAGCGGACCGTCACCCACAACCCCGCAACGGCCAGCACCGAGCCAACCAGCGAGGCAATGACGCCCTCTAGGATAAACGGCCACTCGATGAACGCGTTGGAGGCGCCCACAAATCGCATGATGCCCGTTTCCGTGCGGCGGGACATGGCGGAGAGCCGGATCGTGGTGGGAATGAGCAGCAGAGCCGTAATCACCATGATGCCCGCCAGCACCCCGGATAGCAGGGTAAAGCGCTGCATGATGGAGAAGATGGGCTGAAGTACCTCGCGCTGATCATTGACCGTTTCAACGCCCGGGCGCCCGGACAGGGCATCGGCCACAATCTGGTACTGGCTGGGATCCTTGAGCTTAATACGGAAGGACACCTGCATCTGGTCCGCGGTGAGATCCTGCGCCCAGGCCGTGTCCTTCATCTGCTCCTGGTAGTTCTTGAGCGCCTCCTCCTTGGTTTCGAAAGAGACGGACTGAATGTACTGCTGCATCTCATCGGACTTGAGATAGCCGGAGATCGCGTCAATCTGCTCCTGGGTGGCCTCGCCACCCGCGCATTGGGCAGAAGAAGAATTCGAGGGGCACATGAAGGCGGATACCTCCACCTTGTCGTACCACTCGTCCTTGAGGTTACCGATTTGCGCCTGAAGCAACGCCGCCGCGCCGATGAAGTAGAGGCACACGAAGGTGACCAGGGCCACCGCCGCGGCCATCGCCTTGTTGCGCCACAACCCCTGGAAAGTCTGGGAAAGAACAAATTGGAATCGCATCTAGGCCGCTCCCCCTCCGTACACGCCCTTCGCCTGGTCACGCACCACCACGCCATTGGACAGCTCCACCACGCGCTTACGCATCTGGTTCACAATGCTCGCGTCATGCGTCGCCATCACCACGGTGGTACCCGTCTGATTGATGTGACTCAGCAGGCGCATGATGGACAGGCCCGTCTTGCCGTCCAGGTTTCCGGTCGGCTCGTCGGCCAGGAGAATCTGAGGCCGGTTGACCATGGCGCGGGCGATGGCGACACGCTGCTGCTCACCGCCCGAGAGCTCATGCATACCGCGCCGCTCCTTGCCGTCCAGGCCCACCATTTTGAGCACCTCCGGCACATCCGTGCGTATACGGTGCCGCGGTGCGCCGATCACCTGGAGCGCGAGCGCCACGTTCTCATACACGTTCTTGTTCATGAGGAGGCGGAAATCCTGAAACACGGTGCCGATTTGGCGACGCAGGTATGGCACGCGCCGCTGAGACACGTTCTTCAGGTTCTTCCCCAGCACCTCCACGTGGCCGCTCGTAGGCCTCTCCTCCGCGAGGATCAGCGAAAGCACCGTGGTTTTCCCGGACCCGGACGGACCCACCAGAAACACAAATTCCCCGCGGTCAATCGTCAGGCTCACCGAGTCCAGTGCTGGTTTCGCACCCTTCTGGTACAGCTTGGTGACATTGTCGAATGTGATCATGTATCCCCGCTCGTTGAACGTACCCCGCTACCCTACGAGATTCATACGTGAATGCCAGGTGCCGCGCCGCACACGTGAGCACGGGAACGCTGGAACGTGCCCGCTGGACCGGACGACGTCGTACCGGCGCCGCTATTAGTTCACCGCCCGTTCCCCCGTGGCTCGCCACCGAATGCCGGCGTTGATGAAGCCATCGATTTCGCCGTCGAACACGGCGGTGGTGTTCCCGGATTCAAATCCGGTGCGCAGGTCCTTGACCATCTGGTAGGGCTGGAGCACGTAGGAGCGCATCTGGTCGCCCCACGACGCCTTAATATCCCCCGCTAGTTCCTTTTTCTCGCGCGCCTCTTCTTCCTGCTTGAGCGCCAGGAGACGGGATTGCAGCACGCGCATGGCCGCGGCACGGTTTTGAATCTGCGATTTTTCGTCCTGCATGGATACGACGATGCCGGTGGGCAGGTGGGTGATGCGCACGGCTGAATCCGTGGTATTGACGGACTGGCCGCCGGGGCCGGAGGAACGAAACACGTCAATGCGAATATCGGATTCCGGGACGTCGATGTGGTCGGTCTGCTCGATAAGCGGAATGACCTCCACCGCGGCAAACGATGTTTGGCGCCGGGACTGGTTATCAAACGGTGAAATGCGCACCAGGCGGTGCGTGCCGGCCTCGACCGAAAGGTTGCCGTAGGCGTAGGCGCCGTCCACCTGGAACGTGGTGGACTTAATGCCCGCCTCCTCCGCGTACGACGTGTCAAGAACGGTAGCCGAAAACTCGTCATGATGGCGCTCCACCCACCGCAGGTACATGCGTTGGAGCATCTGAGCGAAATCTGCTGCGTCGACGCCGCCGGCCCCCGAACGGATGGTGACCACCGCGGAGCGTTCGTCGTATTTTCCGGAAAGCAGCGTTTGGACGTGGAGCGCCTGGAGTGTTTCGTCGGCGCCGGCCGCCTCGCTTTCAAATTGTGCGATGAGTTCGCGAGAGGTGTCAGGATCCTCCTCACGCGTCTCCTCCGCCATTTCCAGCAGCGCACCCAGATCCTCCAGGCGCCCATGCATCGCCGTCAGCCGCTTGAGTTGCGACTGTGCCCGCGCGAGCGCCGAGTTCACCTCCTGCGCGTGCGCCTGATCACTCCACAACTCCGGATCCGCCGACTGCCGCGTGAGGTCTGCTACCTTCTCCCGCAGGGCATGCGGGTCCACCACCTTCGTCACCTCGTTAAACGTGAACCGAAGGCGGTCAATCTGATCCTCATACTCGCTTGCCACCCCGCCAGGCTACCGCACGTCCAAATGCGCCCGGCTGGTCACGCGCACCGGCACGTCCACGTGAAGGAACGGGACGCGCGCATTACCGCGCAGACTGACCACCACGCTTCCGTTCTCGACGCCCACCGGCGCGACGACGGCGTGCGTAGCCAGCGTTCGAGAGAGCTCGCCTACCGCGGCCGACGACGGAGCGAGGGCGCCTCCTCCGTAGTAGGCGGCGTCATCCACCTGCTGCGCCACCGCAAGGGCCACAGAATCCGCCTCCGCCTGAAGCGTGCGCCGCTCAAGGTAAACGGTGCCAAGCATGATCATGCCGAGCAGCATAGCTACCGCAATCAGCCACACGCCCAGTCCGAACACGGTGATGTTTCCGCGCTCCGATGCAGGGTGAGTGGCAGCGTGCGCGCGACGGGTCATGGCCGAACCTCACGGTAAAGATCAACGGTATATATGACGTGCCCGGTCACGGCCACCGTGCGGCCCAGGTACGGGAGCGGCGCGTGCGCCTCAACGGTAACCATGACACGATTCCCGGGACTCAGGCACGGCCGAGTGCGGCAGGTGAACGTCACCGGCCCACTCCCGATACCGCGATCGCTGAGCACCAGGTGCGCAGTCAGGCGAGCAGAATCTCTCCCCTGCGCGTCTGATGCGGCACGCACGTACACGCGACCGGCATCCCTCGCCGCCGAGGTGGCCGCCGCCCTTGCATCCAACACCACGGCCATGTCCACCACCGCAATCATGAGTGGCACGAACAGCACAATCAGCACGCCAATGAACTCCACCACAGCATTGCCGTTCTCCGAGTTATTCTCCCTGGATGTCCGTTTCCGCGGGAACATGGGCAACCCCCTTCACCTCACGCGTATATCCGCCCATCAGCGTGACGCGAGCCGTCAGCTGCATCTCCGCGCACGTCACAGCCCCGCACGAACTACGGCGCAAAGCCGTTGTGACCGCCGCACCGGGTAGCGAGCGGCTTACCTCCGTGGTGGCAGCATCCTGCGCAGCGTGGACGCTGCCCGTCATAGCAAAAGAACGCGCGCCCGTGAGCGCGGCATCATTAACGGCCGTGTGCGCTGCCACCGCGCCGGCCATGGCAAAACAGAGGATAACCACAAGGATTACCAGCGGCACCACCAGAACAAATTCCACGATCGCGCTTCCCTTTTCGCGCGATGGCATGGCTGCTTTACGCAACAACGTGGGTTCAACTACTGCCGGCGACAACGAATCCTGACGCAGCCCAGACTTACGGCGGCGCGGGACCGAATCGACCCGCCGACAGCGCAACCCACCGAGGCGCCGCGGCAACCGACAGTGGCACCACCACGGCCCGCCGTCGTACCAACGCGACACCGAGTGCCCTCGGCGCAGCTTTACTTCTTGCCTGGCGGACATGCCTAACCCGCGAAACTCGTGATGCGATCAATGGCGGTGTTGAACAGATCAACCAGTGCCGGGCCGGCTACCGCCCAGATGGCAATGACCAATCCAACCGTCATGAGTGTGACCAGCACCCATCCCGGCACATCTCCGCGCTCCGATCCACTATCCATGTAATCGGCCGGGACCATGCTGGCGCTCGCGGAGGTGAGCCCTGTGGCCCAAACGCTCCGGGCGGCGAGACGGGTACGAAAACGAGTGGGGGCGCTAATAAGAGTGCGCAGCCAAGACGTGAAGACGAACATGAGTGACCTTTCTGTGGAAATGAATTGTTGATTCGTGCGAATCATGTGAGGAAAGTCAGTTGCATCAGTGCCGGGTAAAACGTGAACACGACGGTGATGGGAAGCACGATAAAGATGACCGGAACCATCATGGCGACCTCCTGCTTCCCGCCGCGCTCTAGCAACTCACGCCGGGCAAGATCTCGGGAATCTGCCGCCTGGTCCTCCAGCACCGTGACGAGCGGCGTGCCGCGGTCAAGCGCGGTGATGAGAGCCTCCACGAGTCGGTCCACGGGCGTCACATCAACGCGTCGTGCAAAGGACTCCAGCGCTTCCCGCAGGGGCGTACCAGAGTTGACGTCAGCTACCAACCGGCGCAAATCCTCGCCGAGTACACCGCTGCCCACGTTAGCCACCTGTTCAAGAGAGCCCAGGATGCTGGCACCTGCGCCTACCCCGAGGGCAAGCAGATCCACGGCGTCCGGCAGCTCCTGGACCACGCGAGAGCGATGCGCCGATGCTGCCCGGGTGAGCCAAGAATCCGCCGCTATTGCACCACCGAGCATCCCGGCAGCAGGCAGCAGAAGTGCCACGCCGAGGCTGAAGCCCCGCGGCAGACTAACCAGCACTAGCAGGGCCCCGAGCAGTCCGCTGAGCAGCGCCCATCGCAGTTGCTTGGCGCGGAAATCTGCCACCGTGCTGCCCAGCAAGGTGACACGCGCCCGTACCGACGCCGTGGTGGAGCCCAGTGCACCGAGGAAGGCGACCACCCGACGTACCCACCCGTGCCTGGATCGTGGACTCCAGCCCTCATCCATGTACGGGAGAACGCGCCTGGCGATTGAAGGACGCGGATTTGCCAGCCATATCCCGAGTAGCACCGCGCCAAGGGCCAGGCATCCGCCAACTAGAGCGCCCATGGTTCACCTCCGAGCGGTCTTGCTGTGGGGCCACTGCGCGGGGACGGGCTGCCCTCACTGCCGGGCCGGCGACGACCACCAAAAAGGAGACCGCCAGGCCAGCAGCGACCCCCAAACCGTAGGAGACCACCAGACCGAAGGAGCCCACCAGACCGGAAAATACCCCCGCGCCGCGGCGATGGTTTGGGAAGGGAATTGGCGCCCCGCACCACCGCTGCGACATCGCGATCTGTCGGGATACCGGGTGCTAGTGCGCGTTTAGATGCTGGTGAGGAGTTCACCTGCTCCGTCCGTTTACGCGGCCGAGCGAGGGAACGCGCCACTTCCGGCAGGCGCCCAAGGCGCAGCATAAGTACGTAGGCCACCACCGTAGCCAGAAGCCCGCTCAGCAAAACCATGGTGCCCATACCGGAGCGATAGGCCTCGATGGTGCCCGGACGCGTGGAGAGCAGGGCCAGCACCAGCCACGGCGCTAGAGCGGCAATCCGCGCACCATTGACGGTCCAGGATTGACGGGCAAGCAACTCACCACGCGCTCGGTTCTCAGCGCGCACGCTGCTGGCTAATGAGGCAAGGATTCGAGCTAGGTCATGCCCGCCTAGACGGGCTGCCATCCGAATGGCCTCCACAATTTTGTCCGCAAGAGGATCCGATAGTGCGTCTTTCAGCTGATCAAGCGCACAGTTGAGATTGCCTGTAGCCGTGAGCTCCTGCGCAAAATCCGCGAAGGCAGGCGTGAGCCCCTGGTGGCTACGCGAACCTAACTGCCCGCGTGTCCCGGTGTGACTGTGGGAGCCGTAACGTATCTGCCCGGCGGCAGCCAAAGCCTCCCCCACGCCCAGGCCGGAGCGCAAACCAGAAACGACCGTGTCCAGTACGTCCGGCCACTGTTCGCGGCTTCGCTCCCGCCGCTTCTGTGCCTGCCCGCGCCGCACGGCCCCGGGTAGGAGACTGGCACCCAGCGCGCACACGCCCGTAAATATTCCATTGTGCGTGAGGAAAGCCGCCGCCATGGTCCCGGCAAGTGCCGCGCCCACAAGCTCTGCGATGGCGCGCCTATGGGAATGCAGCCAGGCGCGCCGGACAGGCCACCTTGAGCTTGGCTCACCTAACCAACCGGTGAGGACACCGATGATCAGCACCAGCCCCAGGCCCACACCACCACCGATCAGGAATCCCATTGCCCGCCGCCTTTCGAGGTGCGGCCGCTCTCCGCGGCCGGGTCCACCAAACCGGAGGAAGCGCCCCTGAAAGCCGATGTGCCAGTGCTTGAGGATCTGAGAGCTCCTGGCGATATACCGGCGCGAGCGAACTTTTCGGGCCGCGGAAGCTCCCCAATGTGACGCCGTAGGGCGCCGTTCTCACGGATAAAAATAGGCGCAGCTTCGATGCGCCCAGCCTCAATCCGCCCCGACACGCCAAGAATCTCCGCTACCTGACGCCTGCCCCGCGAGGTGCGATCCATATGCACCACCAGATCAACGGAGGCAGCCACCGTGGGCGTGACAAAACTCGACGAGACATTGGTGCCGGCCAGCAACGGCAGAGTGGCGAGCTTTGATATGGCATCTCTCGCGGAGTTCGCGTGGATGGTACAGGCGCCCGGAACACCAGCATTGAGTGCAATAAGAAGATCAAGTGCCTCGGCCCCACGTACCTCGCCGATGACCAACCGATCGGGCCGCATACGCAGTGTTTCCCGCACCAGCATACGGAGGGTAACCTCGCCGCGCCCTTCGATCGATGGCGGGCGGGTTTGAAGCGCCACGACATCCCGCCCCTCCAGGCACAGTTCGAATACTTCCTCACAGGTGACAATGCGGTCCGTGGCCAGCGAGGAGCCAAGCAGTGCCCGCAGGAGCGTGGTCTTTCCCGCACCGGTGGCGCCGGACACCAGAATGTTCAAACCGGCCCGGACGGAAGTAGCAAGAAAGTCTGCTGCCTCGCTGGTGAGCGTGCCAGCTCTCACCAGTTCATCAAGGCCGCGCGCCTTCACCAGATACTTGCGAATATTCACCGCCCAATGTGTGCGCGTGATATCGGGAATCACCACATGAAGGCGCTCGCCTCCCGCCAGTGAGGCATCCACAAACGGAGTGGAGCGATCCAGGCGGCGGCCAGATACCCGGAGCATGCGCTCCACCAGGTCCTCCACCTCCCCGTCCGTGAGTAGCACGTTGGTCAGTTCAGCCCTGCCTCCACGTGATACGAATACCTTCGTGGGCTCATTGATCCAGATCTCCTCTACCTCCGGATCATCAAATAGCGGTTGCAGCACCCCGTAGCCCGCAACCGACGCGTGGACGGAACGAGCGAGCGCTTCGGCGTCGTCAACAGGAGCCGTACCGAGCCGAATCGAATCGGCTTCATAGTCCGCGATTGCCCCCGCAATAAGACGGTCAAGCGCGCCCGGCGCCGTGACATCTATCGCACGGCCGCGGACGCTCGCACGCACGTTCTGCTCAACCAATTCGCGTACCGATGCCATGACTCTCACCTCCGTGGTTGAGGCTACGGTGGCGGTCGCCTCCTCCGCAGGCCTCGCCCACAGCCTGTGGAAAAGCCCCGTATCGATCCCTGTCGGCACACAAAAGCCGAAAGATATGCACAGATTTCGGGGCCCGGACATCTCCCGTATATGCCGTGGAGGTACACTTCGCCCCGGCCGACAGCCTCCTCGCCGCCCACCCAGGCCAGCATCCACCCGGCCAGGCAGGGCATGATCATCCACGGATCGGACATCGAGACGAATAGGCACCGGACGCGAGCGCCCTATGACGATGGCGAAACCACTGCCTCGCCAAGAATTAGGTAGGTTGGAGGGGTGATTCGTACCCCGCTCTATCTCGCTGCTGTCGCCGTCGATGCGCTAGACGTCGACGTGGTCGCCACGCGCCCACCGTTTGTGCGCACGGAGGATTTTGTGTCCGGGTGCGTGCTCGATTCCCGGGGCCGGCACTGGATGGTCAAAGTACCGCGCAACGCCGGTGCTGCCACCATTCTCGAGGCGGAAGCGGCCCTGGCGCCCGCACTACTCACCCAGCTGCGGGCCGGGAACCTCCCGTTCGACATCATGCGCCCCGCCGGCTCTGCGGATGTGGAGGGTGCGGGCCGGGCCGTGGTGTACCCGGAACCATTTGGCAAGGCCGCTCCGCTTGAGGAGCTGACCGAGGCACAGGCTCGTGAGTTTGGCCGCGCACTGGCCGCCATTCACCTGCTACCACCGGACACCATCGAGGAGGCTGGCCTACCCTCCTACACGGTGAAGGAGCTGCGGGAGCGCACAGCAGCCGAAGTAAGTAACGGTGCCGCCACGGGCGATGTGCCCGCAATTTTGCGCCGCCGCTGGGAGCGCCTCCTTGCCGACGACGCCCTCTGGCAGTTCACGCCCGTCGTCGTACACGGGGATGTGGCCGGTGAGAACTTCCTCTGGTCCCACGGCACCATCGCAACGGTGCTGGGCTTTGGGGAGGCACATGTGGGCGATCCGGCTCGAGATCTGGCCCCGCTTCTTTACCTGGAGCCCGCCGCATGGGACGCGATCGTGGCCTCCTACGAAAACACGCGCAGCATCGATCTCTCCGAGGGCGATTTTCGCCGCATCCTTTTCGCCTCCGAACTGTCCGTGCTCCGCTGGCTTATGCACGGTGTTACCACCGGAAACGACGCCATCCGGAATGATGGCATCCAGATGCTGGGCGACCTCGCGGATCACGTGCGCGAGGACGAGACCACCCCTATTACGCCCGTCGTACCCGTTGATACGCCCGAAATGCCCGTGGGTTCACCAATCAAGGAGTCGTCGGCCACGCCCGTCAGCATTCTCGACGACGCCGAAGTCTCCGGTCCGGCGGTGGTACCCGTCGTAGACGGTGAGGTAGTAGATCCGAATGCCTCATCCGCTCCCGATGCCGCGCCCCATCCTGCCGGTCCCGACCGGGTAGATAAAGACACGGCCGGAACGAATACGGGTGGTACCGACGGCGACGTACGCGGTGAAGCCCCCGATTTTCTCAGCGGCCGCTAGCTCCTTAACGGCCGCTAGCTCCGCGCATCCAATCCAGGATATCCGCCTCAATGGCCGCACGGTCACGGCGCTTCACACTCACCTCCTCCGCCCGATCACCTGCGAGGTACACGAATGAGGCACCGATGTTCTCAAGCGGTGTCTCGGAGGTACCCGCCCACGCTAATCGGTACACCTCCAGTTGGAGTTGACGCGCACGCAACCGCGCACCGGTGGGCCGAGACCCAGTTTTCCAATCGACGATAGTGACCGCCGGCCGCGTTGGATCCGAGCCGGTATCAAATACGGCGTCGAGGGTACAGCGCAGAATATGGCCCTCCACGGTCAATTCGAGGCTCTGCTCGATGGCAAGCGGACGAGCGTGAGCCCACGGCGACGCGAGGAAATTGGCGTACAGCAGTGTTTCATTGGCGAGCGGTGCCGATTCTTCATCCTTTATTTCCGCACCGTCGAGCATGAGCGAGGCACCAAACGACTGCGCGATCCGCGCGTGGAGCATTGTGCCCACCCGCGCCGCACGGCTGGGTTCACGCGGAATCGGGCGTAGTAGCTGCCGCCGGTAGGCCTTTCCCTGCTCCGCCAAATGCACTAGGTCCGTGGCCGTGTAGTAGGGCATATCAACGGCAGGCGGAGCAAGCCTCGCCGCCATCTCCGTCTCTGCGAGATCCCGAGCGCGGTCGAACAGCTCCGCGGGCGTGGCCACTGTCAATGCCCGTTCCATGGGAAGGGAACGCTTCACATCCTGCGGCCACCGCCGTACTCCGGGCACCGTGAACGGGTCCACGACAGAATCAGGATCGATAACCGGAAATGGCTGAACTGCATCCTCAATGTCAGCCTCCGTGGGCCCGGAAGCATCCACCCAGTGGATGCCCGCCGGATGCTCGCCCAGAACAGCAGCGCCGGACACGACCTCCCATCCATCACGTGCCGCCGCTTCTCGCACCATGGTGAGGTACGGCGAGGGATCCAAGCGAACCTGCTTTGATGCGCCACTTTTCATGGCGGCAAGCCCTGCCCGTGCCTTGTCCGGACTGTCATACAGATAGGAAACCAAAGCCAGTGCACGGCGAGGCCGAGTGAATGCGACGTATGCCACGCGGCGTTCTTCGGCCGCTGCCTCATCATCTGTCTCCTCAACAAAGGAGAGCGCGGCCACGCTCGCTGAGGCCGGATCCGCCTGATCGGCAAATCGGAACGAGGATAGATGCTCGGCATCCGCCCGCAGCGGATACGGCAGCACACCGGGTTTCTTCGGCCAGTATTCCTTTCGAGTGGCCGCGAATCCCCGGGTGGTCAGGTCCGGAACTATTACCAGATCCTCCCATTCCAGTCCTTTGGCTGCATGAACCGTCATAATTTGTATAGTGCCCGGGTTTACCTCTGTACTCACGTCAGTTTCGGCCAGCGCATCATCACCGGCAGCGCCCTCTTTTCCGCCACGTTCGCTCTCATCCACCGCCTCCAGCCAGGCAAGAAGATCCGCGAGCGTCGCGGATGGATGGGAAAGCTGATAATCCCGAGCCATCGAAATGAGCATGGCAATGGAGGTTTGTACGCGCTGCGATCCCGTGGTCCGAGTTGCCGCAGCTAGGTCCTGGCCCAGGATACGCGCGGCCGACGCCACCGCTTCCGCGAATGGCACATCGAGGAGGGCACGTAACTGCACCAGAATATCCGCGAGATAGTGAAGGCGGCGCCTGCCCTCCGGGGAGAACAGCTCTGCTGGGCTCTCCGAGATGGCCCCGAGCGCCTCAATCAGGTTAGTTTCATCGCGCGCATCGAGCCATTTGCCCCCGCGCATCTGCGCCAATTCTTTCTTCGCATACTGCCTGGACCATTCACGCAGCCCACGCATATCCGCGACCCCGATATTCCAGGCCACCAGGAGACGCATAAGAAGATCGTTTCGGTTCGGATCCACGGCCACGCCGAGGCCGGCCAGAATGGTAACGATCTCGGGCTGGTCCAGCAGCGGCTGACCACCGCTCACCTCGAAATAATCGCGTGTAGAGGGCTCCGCTTCCAGGGCCGCCACGATGCGCGCAAGGTGAGTGCGCTTCCGGATGAGGATGGCGATTTCGGCGCCGCCTCTCACTGCCGGCTCCGGCCCCTCCCGCCCGCCTAGCTCCCATATTTCATGATCGCGTTGCTGATGCGCCCGCGTGTCTTCTGCGTCCGCGTAGACGCGGCCAGCCAGCCGTGCCAGTGCTGTGTAGGATTCGTCAGCCAACACGGTGGTGAGGTCAAGAACTCGGCCGGGCCCGGCGCCAGGACGCGGACGCAGCACCACCGCGTCGGTCCGTTCGGCCACCGCATTACCGGCGGCAAGGACCGCTTGATCGTTACGGAACGATGTGGAAAGAGTCAGTTCTTCAACTGCGCTCATGCCGAAAATTCGTGCGGCACCGGTCCGAAAATCATCCAGGGCACCGGCACCGGCACCGCGCCACCCATAGATAGCCTGATTCCGATCACCCACGGCACAGATGGATCGCCAGTTCGCCATAGCATCGGGGACTCCCGCCGGGTCTTGCGCTAGCGCCCCCATGAGCATCTGGGCCTGCGATGGGGAAGTGTCCTGGTACTCATCGAGCAGTACTAACCGATAGCGAGAACGAATATCGGCCGCCACGGCCGGTGAGCGCTCAATCACCCGGGAGGCAATGAGTACCTGGTCGGCGAACTCCATCACGCCCTCGTCTCGCTTTGCGTCCAAATAGGAACGCACCACTTCCACGAGGGCACGTCCGGCCGCCATATCCGTGCCACGAATCGCATCCTTAACCAGCACTTTCCATCCCTGTGCGGCCTCTTCGCCATCCTTATTTTTCCGCACCGCCGGACCGGCTGCCAGGCGCTCCAGCGCCGCGAGCTCCGCATCCTGGAATGATCTGAGCTCATCGATACTTACGCCGTTATCCACAATGACAGCTACCAAATTCAATGCCCGATCCACCGTTGTGGAGGGTGCCCATTGTTCCAACGCGGCGAATTGCGCGGTGCGGGGTAGATTCTCCACAACGTGCTCCATGAGCTGATGGCGCTCACCGTCAGTAATGAGCCGAGCGGTGGGATTTGCCCCGACGATAATGCCGTAATCTCGCACAATGCCGGCCGCGAAAGCGTTATACGTGGAAATGGTGGGCCGGTGCAAATCACCCCCTATGCCGAGCATGTCCAGCGCCCGGCCCACGCGATCAGATAGTTCTCCGGCAGCCTTCTCCGTAAAGGTGAGGCCCAGCACCTCCTCCGGCGCCACGTGCCCTTCTGCAACGTGATAGGCCACGCGCTGCGTCATGGTGGCGGTTTTACCCGAACCGGCACCAGCGCGCACCAGGATAGCCGGAGCATCCGAAATGATGACGGCACGCTGCTCCTCAGTGGGCATGAAGCCGCCACGTCCTGCCAGTGTGGCCATCACAGACTCATAACTCATGAGAAGATCCACTCCTTCGGTGCATCAAGATCAATGTCTCCGCTACGGAACTTGTTACCGTGATCCAGCACGGGCAGGGCGGGAATCCATCCGCTTCGCAACAGGTGCACGATGATGTCCATGATGGCGACGGCGCGCTCCCGATCGCTCTCTGAGAGCGCGCCTCGGCTTCGCTGCTTTGGGACACCAAATGTCATACCTGCCGCGGGCTCCGGCGTAGGTACGCCCGCCTGGGAGCGCGGAGACGCTGCCACATTACCCAGCTCTACGAGCTCCGCTCCCGCCGCCGGTTTGCCCGTGGCCAATTCATACAGGAGCTGATAAAAGAGCAGCTGGGGGTTGTTCTGCACATCGGCGTCCACATGCCCCGTCTTGAAATCGAGAATATGCGCACCATCCGCACGCTCCACAATCCGATCCGCCCGCGCCCTCGCCGTGAGGGGCTCTGCACTAGCTTGAAGCGTTCCAGTCAGTGATGTTTCAACGCCTCGCAACCGATCCGCCGGGTTGGCAAGAATGCTGTAGAGCAGCGCCGCCATGTCGCGGCTTTTCTGCGCCGACATCCCTGCTACATAGCGTGCATCCTCGGGGAAGGTAGCGCGCACCCGTGCCACAAATTCCTCTGCTGACGGTGTGGCGTGTGTCAGCTGACGCTCCCCGTACCACTGCGCGATCCCGTGGATGGCATTCCCGCGGTCAAGTGGCTCCGAATCGCGTGTATCCTCCGCGCCGATAAATTGCGTAAAGGCTGCCACCGGCCTGGTCACCATTTTTTCTGCCTGGGAAGGACTGAATGAAAGTGGCGGCACGCCCGCTTCACGTGGACGGCCCTGCACAGTGGACGGCCTTAGTCCATCCAGCCAGAGGGTGGGATCAGCCTCCGCAATTTGTGCCCCCCGCAAAATTTCCAGGGCCGCGGCCAGTTCCGCTGGGTGCGGCCCTGGAAGGCTAAGCGAACGCCGAATCTGGGATACCAGGGCCGTCGGCGTGGCAAGATCCACCACCGCCCGCGGATGCTGAACGGCATCGCTGCCACCGGCGCCACCGACTACCAGGCCGAGGAAGCGTGAGGGCGTGGCGCCCTCACCATCAACCGCGGTCAGAATAAGGCGGCGGGCCGCGCGTGACGCCGCGTGCAGGAACTGCCGCAACTCGTCACTTATTACTTCGCGTGCGGCAGCGCCCCGGCCGGCAGCGGAAACAAGTTCGGCCTCATCACAGCGCCCGGTAACCAGCGCCATGAGCATTCCCGTGCCTGCCAGCGGATCGCGTACCCGCGGATTTGGCCATACGCCGTCCTGTAGGCCTTGGAGGACCACCACATCCCATTCGGTGCCCTGACACGATGCAGGCGTAGCCAGTTGCACGGCGTCACCTTCGGCACCCAGCCGAGCTACCGTATCCTCGGGTAGATCCTGTTCCGCAATAAGCTCACGTAACTGCACAAAAGTGACGTTTGGGTCTCGATCTGCCAAGCGCTGGGCCACGCGAAATAGCTGAATGACCGCATCCAAATGACGCCCGGCCGTATCCGCTTCCGGCCCGCTTCCCATCGCCCGCCGCTGCAACTTTTCGGCTACACCGGCCCCCTGCCAGGCAGCCCAGAGCACCTGCTCCGCCTGGCTATTCGATTCCCGCGCAGTTTGCCGCACGGATTCAACAATGCGTCCCACCCGGACCAACTCAGGATGCCATGCCGTATCTCCCTCAAGAACGGCCGTGGCAAGTAGCTCCTCGGCATCGGGCAGCGCGGTTCTGTCGTTCTCCTCCTGAGCGGCGAGTGCCCGGGCGCGGGCCTGCCGCCCGAGGCGCTTCACTTCAAGCGGATCCATGCCAATGAGCGGACTGGTAAGCATGGCTGTGATCGCAGCAGGCTCATGTTCTTCACTGAGAGCCACATTGATCGTGGCTAGCAAAGCCGCAACCATACTGTTTGCCCGAAGCGGAAGCTGCGATGCGATACGCGCCACCGGGATGCCGCGCCGCACCAGCGCTTCCCGGATATGGGCGTGAGAGGTAGCCGAGCGAGAAATGACGGCCATGGACGCATAGGGGGTGCCACGAAGATGCGAACGCCGCAGCGTTGCCGCAATCCATGCCAACTCCTCCTCAGGATTAGCAAATAGCGCAACCTCTACGCTCTCCTGTGCTGGAGCCGGGCCCGGGCGGTTCGTTACGGCAGCAGCCAGCCCGTGTGTTTTGCCCGCTGCATAGGCCCTCCCGTCCAGCGCTACCCCAGCCGGCTTTACGCCCCCGGCATGCTCACCGCCGCCTTCGGCAATATCTGCTGACCGCTGATGTCCCACGGCACCGCTAACGGGCAGACGCGCTTCCAACTCACGTACGACCGCCGAGAGCGCCGCTCCGCCCCGGTGCCGCACGCTCAGGTAGGCCGGTTCAAGACCGAGCCCCACCGGCGCAGGACGCGTCACTTCCCCAGGAAGCGCGGCTACCCCACCACGAAATCCCTGCACGGCCTGGTCCGGATTACCAGCCGTAATGATTCGCGCACCATCTTTCTGTAGTACGCGCAGTAATGGCAGGAGCGAGCGCGGAGCATTTTGGAGATCATCCACCAGCACCCAATCCCAGCGCGGCACGGGCGCAGCCCCCTGCCCTACCCGGGCCGTGCGCTCCTCCCAGTCCTGCAATACCGATGCCGCCGTGGCGAGGAGCTGGGCATGGTCCAGGCGGTCCGAACTTCCCACGGTGGCGTCTTCAAGAGCCACTAAATCCGAGTACACGTCCCGCAACTGTCCGCCCGTGATCCACAGCTGTGCCGTGACGCCCAGTTCCGGATGCGTGCGGCCAAGCCGTATAAGTTCCTCAGCCCCGATCCCCAATTCCGCTGAACGCGTAATAAGGTTTCGCAGCTGACTCCGAAAACCGGGCAACGCACGGATCTCCGGGGAGGCAGCAAAATCCGGATAACTCACCGGAGCGGCGGGATCCGCGAGAATCTCCCGCAGCAAGGCATCCTCATCGGGCCCGGACAGCAGCTCCGGGGCTGGACGGTTCACGGCCGCCGCGAAGGTGGCCACCAACCCATAGCTGAAGGCCGCCACCGTTTGGATACTGAGGTTTTCTCCACGCCCGCCGAGGCGCCGCGTAAGCGCCTGCCGCGCTTTGTCCGCCGCCCGACGATCCTGAGTAAGAAAAGCCACCTGCCCCCGCGCCAGCCGTGCCACAATCTCCATCAGCACGGCCGTTTTTCCGCTGCCGGGCGCGCCAATAATACTGACGCCGCCCCGCTTCACCGCCTCAAGCGCCGCGCGCTGTGACTCATCCATGGCTTCCCCTTTCGAAACTACTGCCAGGATACGGGCCAGCTCCGACACGTTTCGCCACCCGCCCTACCTTGCTGGCCCGCCTTCATCACAAGCAGGACCACTCATGAGCGTTGTCTGCACAAGCTGTGCCCACTCCCCGCTTTCCTCGCACGCAGGACCGCTCGCCACGACGTCGTCGCGACACCGCGCCGCTTTACTCCCGGTACCCCGCACACCCCCACCGTCAAATACCCGAAATAGTGCTCAAACGTCAGCCGCACCACAGTCCGCCCGTGGGTGAAACGGAAAACGTGTCGGACCGCCCGGTTAGGATGTCAAAGGATTCGCGGAAAAGCCGCGCACTTGGGCAAAGCGCCCGCATGAAGGGAGGGGCCACAATGGAGATTTCCATCGGAGTCAAGTTCAGCACCCGCGAGATTAATCTAGAGTCCAACGAAACGCCGGATGCTGTTTACGGCAAGGTAGAAGAAGCACTCGCTAATGATCATCCGCTGCGCCTTGAGGATACAAAGGACCGCGAGGTGATCGTGCCCGCCAGCGCCATCGCCTATGTAGAGGTCTCGAATGCTAAGCAGCATCGCGTGGGCTTCGGGCTGTAAGCCGCCTCGTAGCGCACAGGAACGCCGCATTGCAGCACAGGAAGGATAGGTATGGCAACAGGAGTTGTTGACTCCTCACACGCCTCGGCACCTCAAACAGCTGAGGTTCGAGCAGACATCACGGGCGATGCCAGCTCCGCAGAAGGGAAAACGTTCGCAGACTTTGGCGTATCGGAGGCCATCACCTCAGCGCTCGACGCACACGGGATCACCGCACCGTTCCCCATTCAGGCACTCACACTGCCGGTAGCACTCAAGGGCCGTGACATTATTGGCCAGGCGAAAACAGGGACCGGGAAAACCCTGGGCTTCGCCATTCCCATGATTGAGAAAGTGGTGGGCCCGGGCGAGGACGGCTGGGAGGATCTCTCCACTCGAGATCAGGGCGCCCCGCAGGGACTGGTGGTACTCCCCACGCGTGAACTGGCCCAGCAGGTAGCCACGGAAATGCGGCGCGCAGCGGCTAACCGCACCATCCGCATTGCGGACATCTATGGAGGGCGCGCCTACGAACCGCAGGAGGATGCACTCCGCCGCGGCGTCGAAATTATTGTTGGCACTCCCGGACGCATTCTTGATTTCATCGGCTCCCATAAACTTCGCCTTGATCAGGCCCACACCGTCGTGCTGGATGAGGCCGATGAAATGCTGGACCTTGGTTTCCTACCCGACGTGGAAAAACTTCTGTCCTATGCACCCGCCCGGCGGCAAACCATGTTGTTCTCCGCCACCATGCCCGGCGCGGTCATTAATATGGCCCGTCGCCACATGAGTAAGCCCACCCATATCCGCGTGCAGGATCCGAACGATGATGGCGCCACCGTCAAGAACACACTTCAGGTGGTGTATCGCTGCCACCCGATGAACAAAACGGAAGTGGTGGCCCGTATCCTTCAGGCGCGCGGGCGCGGCCGCACCATTATCTTCACGCGTACAAAACGCACGGCGGCACGTGTGGAGGAAGAACTCGTCGAACGCGGTTTCGCCGCCGGCGCGCTCCACGGTGATCTTGGTCAAAGCCAACGCGAACGTGCCCTACGTGCATTCCGAGACGGGAAAATTGATGTTCTCGTTGCCACCGATGTGGCGGCCCGCGGTATTGACGTCGATGATGTCACCCACGTTATTAATTACCAGATGCCTGAGGACGAGCGGCATTACATCCACCGAATCGGCCGCACGGGACGCGCCGGTCACTCCGGCACCGCGGTCACCTTCGTGGATTGGGAGGATCTACCTCGCTGGGGCCTCATTAATCAGGCACTCAACCTTGGTATCCCGGATCCGCCCGAGACATACCACACGTCCGACCATCTTTACGCGGACCTCAATATTCCGCACGATGTCACGGGCCGCCTTTCCCGCTCCGGGCATACATCGAGCCGGACCACTCAGGCACGGGAGACACCCCGTTCCTCCGTGCAACGGGGCGGCAGCAGGCATCAGCGTCGTCGCCTGGCGTCTCCGGATGAGGATTCACGTGGCACCTCACGACGCCGCGTACGCACGGGCGCAGACGGTCCAGCACGTAACACGTCATCGCATCGCCACGATGCCTCCGCAAACCAACGGGAGGTAGCTTCGCGCCGTCGTTCGCGCAGCACGGCACAGTCGGAACAGCACGTGCGCCGACGCCGTGTGCTCACAAATACCGCGCCCGTGGAAACCCGCTATGGGCGGAGTGCCTCCACTCCCGAACGCAAGGAAGCGGTCACCACACGTGTGACATCACAAACGGTGTCCAGGCCGTCGCGTGCTAGAAGCGCCAGTGCTCCCACGCGCAGCCCGCGCACAACTGCGCCGTCGCGCACAGAAGCGACGCACACCGCCTCTTCGCACGATGCACATACGCGTGGTACCAACACGCGCAGCGTGAGCCGCGGTCATGACAGGACACGCAACACAGCCGTGCGCACGTCGAGGACCGCTTCTCGGCGCGCACCCGAGAAGCGCACGCAAACATCCAAGCATCAGGAGCGCACCGGCACTAGAACGGCGCACGCCGCTCGCACGCAGTCGAGCACACGGACAGGGCGTAAGTCAGTGCGCCGCGAACCTGTTGCCCGCAAGGTAGGCCGGTCCAATCAGTCCGGCACTCGGCGTGGCTCGCGCGGGCGTGTCATAGGCCAGGTGCGCAAGTAATCTAGCGGTTCAACAAAAGAGTGGGGCGGTGTGATCACCGCCCCACAGAACTACTTATAGAACCGCATACAGCAGGCCGGCCAGGATGCCACCCGCCAGCGGACCGAACACGGGTACCCAGGCATAGCCCCAGTCGGATGATCCCTTGTGGGGAATTGGCAGGAATGCGTGAGCGATACGCGGCCCCAGGTCACGCGCGGGGTTAATTGCGTAGCCCGTGGGCCCGCCCAGAGATGCACCTATGACAACGATAAGGAGCGCAACCGCGAGCGGCCCGAGGCCCGAGGGCGTATGCCCGAATTCGAGGATCACAAACACCAGCACGAAGGTGCCAATGAGCTCGGTGAGGAAGTTCCAGCCGTAGGAACGAATCTCGGGACCGGTGGAGAAGGTACCCAGAATTGCCGCCGAATCCTTCTCCAGGTCATAGTGCTTCTTGTAGGTCAGCCACACAAACACGGCGCCGATAATGGCCCCCACCATTTGCGCCAAAATGTAGGACGTAATGGTGCCGGCAGTAGCCGGGATAGCCGCGTAGCCCAGATCCGGGTTGCCACCGTAGAGCGGCCCACCCGCGGCGGCTAGGCCGAGTGTCACGGCGGGGTTGAGATGGGCGCCGGTACCGTAGCCACGTACACACCCATCATCACAGCGAGGCCCCAGCCAATGGTCACCATCAGCCACCCGCCGCCACGGCCCTTCGACCGCACAAGTAGATTATTTGCCACCACACCGTCACCCAGCAGGATGAGGATGGCCGTACCCAGGGCCTCCTGGACCCAAATAGTCGCGTACATGCATCTCCTTTGAAGCATAAGGACCATGGGCCCCATTTTTGAGGCCCGCGCGGACTCCAACACTGTACCGACATCGTTGCGATAATCACCACTGTCGCGCCCAAACGCCCACTTGGGTTGGTGCACCCTCTCTGCTTTGATCGGCTCCCTACCGCCAGATGACGCCGTGCGATGAAAACTCATCCGCCCAAAAATACTTAAATACTGCACAAACGTGCATCAGTTTCTGTGAAAGTGCCCTGCCCAGTGACACGATCTCACGGACGCTGTTACGCACGTTGAGGGCGGTCCACACACAGAACCGAGCCCGGACGCGTCTGCGGGCAAAACGGCGAACAGTCGCCCAACGAGCAGCCGCCCAACGAACAACCGACTAAAGCCCCGGATAACCGGCACACTTACGCGTGTTGAACCACCGACACGATTCCGTCAATCACCATTTGCACGGAGATGGCCGCCAGGATCATGCCCGCCAATCGGGTGAGCAGCACGGTACCCGGGTCTCCGATCACGCGATGAATGGGATTGGCGAATCGGAACACAACCCACTCAATGAGGTGGACCAGCACAAAGGCCGCAATCAAAGCCACCACGGCGCCCGCACTCTCACGCGCCTGATTGGCGGCGACCATAATGGCCACAACGGTACCCGGGCCTGCAAGCAGCGGAATCCCCAACGGAACAATCGCCACGTTCGCACGCGTGGAAGATTCCCCCTCCTCATCAGAACTGTTCTCCCCCATACCCAGCATGAGTTGAAGAGACACAATGAGCAGCAGAATCCCACCCGAAATCTGCATGGATTCGGTAGAAAGATCCAGCAACCGCAGCAGCGCGCTCCCAAACAGGCCGAAGAAAAGCAATACCAGCACGGACGTGAGCACAGCATTGAAGGCCACCCGGTTGCGCTCCCTGGCGGTGAAACGGGCGGTCAGCCCAATGAACACGGGGAGATTGCCGAGCGGATCAGAAATGACAATGAGAGTGGTAAAAGAGGAGAGGAAAAAGACGCCGTCAAATACACTCACTCGTGAAGGACCTCCAGGTACGTACCGGCGACCAGGTCCTCCAAGATCTCGGGAGCGGTGACATATTCACCGAGCCGGTTAGGCTTACCCGCCCCATGATAATCGCTCGCCCCGAATCTGGCTAAACCCAGCCGCTGCGCGCGTGCCGTAAGCTCCGGAATATAGCGACCATCATTTTCCGGATGATCAATCTCCACCCCGAATAGTCCCGCCGCGGCGAATTCGTCCAGCGCGGCGAAGGGCACCATGCGGCTGCGCTGCGGCGCCGCGGGATGAGCAAAAACAGCTTTTCCGTGCGCCTCATTGATCCAGCCAATCACGTCCGTTGTCTCCGGCGCATAGTAGTGAATGAAGTAGGGCCCGCCCGGTTTGAGAAAACGCTCGAAGGCTTCCGAACGGTCCGCCGCGAAACCTTTGGCCACCATGGCGTCCGCAATGTGGGGCCGCCCCACCACCTGTGCATCCCCAATCTGCTCCTCCACATCCGCCCAGGTGAGGGGAAAATCGGCGCTAATTCGCTCCACCATGGTACGGGCACGGTCCACGCGAGCCGTCCGCATTTTCGCGATGTGCTCGCGTATACGGGCGTCCGACGGATCAAAAAGATAGCCGAGCATGTGCACCGTAATACCGTGGTATCGCGTGGAAAACTCCACCCCGCGAATGAGTGCAACACCCGTTTGTGCCACCATCGCGGCGGCCTCATCCCAGCCGGCCATCGTGTCATGATCGGTCAGTCCGATACCGTCCAGCCCCGCCGCCCGCGCTTCGTCCATGAGTGCAGTCGGGCTGACCGTGGAATCTGAGGCCGTGGAATGAGTGTGGGTGTCAACGCGCATGGATTAATCCTAGTGGTCTGATATGCCCGGCAGTACCACCGTTACGCGCGTCCCGATCGTGTCTGCCGGTCACGTCTATTCCGGCGTCCGACGTCGATGCCCGCGTAAGCCCACCCACGCGAACGACGTCGTCCCCACCCCAGTGCCGGTGTTGTCCCTCACCGGACGCTCCGGCGTCGGACGGGACATGAATGTCGCACCACGGTGCGATACTGGTTACATGACGAAAGCATCTGATGAATTGAAGTCTCGCGGCGACAATCGTTCCCAGCAACCGCATAATGACGCGTTCCGGGCGTTTATGGGCAGTGACTGGGGCCCGCGCCCGGCCGGCCCACAGCGGTCCGCCGTTGCGGATTTTCTGCCTGCACGTCATGAGGCCCTCTCCAAGCTGTTCCCCGGTGAACGGCTGGTCATTCCCGCCGGCGAACCACGCGTGCGCAACAATGACAATGACTACCGTTTCCGCGCACATTCGGCGTTCTCGCACATGTCCGGACTGGGTGAGGAAAAGGAACCCGGCGCGGTGCTGGTGTTCAACCCGAAACCCGAAGGCGGCCATGATGTCACCCTCTACTTCTTCCCGCGTTCCTCACGCTCCTCCGAGGAGTTCTACGCGGATGCCAAGCACGGCGAATTCTGGGTGGGCGCACGGCCATCCCTCGAGGACGTGCACACGCTCACCGGCATTAAAACGGACCATATCGATAACCTTCGCGACGCACTCTCGAAGGATCTCGGTCAGGTGCAGTTGCGCGTACTACCGCAGTCTGACGCAGAAATTGAGGCACTGGTATCGGAGTTGCGCCAGGCCGCCGGTATTGACGACGGCGCGGAGGCCCGGGATCTCAAACTGGCGGAGAAGCTTGCCGAGCTCCGCCTGCGTAAGGATTCCTGGGAAGTTCAGGAAATGCGCAAGGCCATCAGGGCTACCTACGACGGCTTCGAGCAGATCATCGCGGAGTTGCCGCGCGCAACGCAGGCCCCCCCCCGCGGCGAACGCGTAGTTGAGGGAGCATTTGCGGCCAATGCGCGCGAGCAGGGAAATGGCCTCGGATACGAAACCATCGCGGCCTCCGGCAATCACGCAAACACGCTGCACTGGATGACGAATGATGGCCCGGTCAAGGACGGCGACCTCATCCTGGTGGATGCCGGCGTGGAACTGGACTCGCTGTACACCGCCGATATCACGCGTACGCTCCCGGTGAATGGCAAGTTCACCGACGCCCAGCGCGAGGTGTATCAGGTGGTGCTCGACGCCGCCAATCGTGCCCTTGAGGTGGCCGGACAGGCCGGCGCGCGCTTCCGGGATCTCCACTCGGCCGCCATGGAGGTGCTGGCCAAGGCACTGGAAAACTGGGGCATGCTCCCCGGTACCGCGGAGGAATCGCTGGCCCCCACCGGGCAGTTCCACCGGCGTTGGATGCCTCACGGCACCTCGCATCACCTCGGATTGGACGTCCACGATTGCGCGGCCGCCCGCCGCGAAATGTACGTGGATGCCTTCCTGGAACCCGGCATGATCTTCACGATCGAGCCCGGCCTCTACTTCCGCGCTGACGATCTCAAGGTGCCCGAACGCTTCCGCGGCATCGGCGTGCGCATTGAGGATGACATCCTTCGCACACAGAACGGCGCCGAGCGTCTCTCCGAATTCATTCCCCGCGAGGTGGATGATATCGAGAGCTGGATGGCCGGAATCTGGAACAAGTAGATTCCGATACTAGGGGCGCCGAGCACCACAGGCGCTCCACCACCGTCACGGCATAAAATCAACGCCGTAGTACGAAGCGTAAAGGGGGCGCCTTGTCATCCGATACTCAGTCACGCGTATTTGTTGCCCGGCTAGTAGGCACCGAAGTTTTCGACCCCATAGGTGACAAGGTGGGTTTCGTCCATGATGTGGTGGTGGTATTCCGCCTCCAGGGCGCCCCAATGGCCGTGGGCCTGGTCATCGACATGGCCCGCCGGCGCGTGTTTCTCCCGTTCACGCGCGTCACGGCTATCCGGGACGGGCAGGTGATTACCACGGGCGTGGTCAATGTGCGTCGATTCGCCAAGCGCAACGTGGAACACCTGGTGGTGGGTCAGCTTCTCGATAGAGAGGTAACCATCAAGGCTACAGGCGACGCCGCCACGGTGGTGGACGCCGCCATTGAACGGGTGCGCCCCAAGGAGTGGGCACTCACCCAGGTGTACGTGCGCGGAAGCGGCCCGCGCCGCGGCGAAAGCAATATTTTTAGCATCTCCGAGGTAACCGGACTCGCCTCCCCGGCAAAGTACCAGGGCACCGCCACGCTGGCCGCCCAGATCCAGGGGCTCAAGGCCGCAGACGTGGCCGATATCCTCCATGACCTGCCCGGCGACCGCATGGTGGCCGTCGCCCGCTCGCTGACGGATGAGCGACTGGCTGACATTATCGAGGAGTTGTCCGACGACGACCGCCTCACGGTTATTGCAGGGCTCAATCTCCACCGGGCCGCGGAGGTAATTGACGTGATGCAGCCGGATGACGCGGCGGATTTGATTGCCGATTTAAAACCATCCACCGCCGCACGGTTGCTGGATTACATGGGGGAAAATAAGGCGGAGGATGTGCGCCGCCTCATGAGCTATGACGAGCGCACGGCCGGTGGCCTCATGACAACCAGTCCGCTCATCCTCTCCCCCGATGATTCGGTAGCCAAGGCCCTTGCCTCGGCTCAGCGGCCGGATCTTCCCCCGGCTCTGGCCACCATCTTCTTTGTTACGCGACCGCCCATGGAAACGCCCACGGGCCGCTATATCGGTGCCGTTCATCTTCAGCGCGCCCTGCGAGAACCACCCTCCACCATGCTTGGCTCCATCATCGACGCGGATGTTGAGGGTATTGAACCGGATGCCTCGCTATCAGCGGTCACCCGCGAATTGGCTACCTACAATCTCACCGCGCTGCCGGTGGTGGATAACGGCCTGCTGGTGGGCGCCGTGTCCGTTGACGACGTCCTGGATCACATTCTGCCTGAGGACTGGCGTGATGACGACGAGACCGAGGGCGAGCAGTGGAACGAAGGCGAAGAATGGCATACGGACGGTGAGGAAGAAAGCCATGACTCGACCGGCAGTACCGGCACTCCCCACGCCGAACCGGCCACGCATGAGAAGGAGGATTAAATGGCATCGGAACTCGATAAGCCGCTGGATCGCCGTAGCGGACTCCCCCTCCTTCGCCGTCGACGTAAGAAGGATACGGACCGAGGCGGACGCTTCGCTGAAACCATCGCCCGGTTCTCCGGTACCCCTACCTTCCTCCTCTGGCTCACCATTTTCGTGGCTATCTGGATCGGCTGGAATTCGCTCGCACCGGCGCATCTACGTTTTGATTCCGCGGACCTGGGGTTCACCGCTCTCACGCTCATGCTGTCCCTACAGGCGTCCTACTCGGCCCCCCTCATCCTGCTCGCACAGAACCGTCAGGATGCCCGCGACCGCGTGCAGGCCGAAAATGATCGGCAACAGAGCGCGCGCAATCTCACGGATACCGAGTATCTCACCCGTGAGATTGCCGGTATGCGCATGGCGCTCGGCGAGGTAGCCACGCGCGATTACGTTCGCTCCGAGCTACGCGATCTGCTCGACGAGATTAATCGTGACCGTGACGAGGCAATTGCCGAACGCGAGCAGCGCATCTCCGAGCTCGAAGCGGAGTTGCGCGAGGCTCGCGGTGAGCCCCGCACGCTGGCTAACTAGCCGCCCTAGAACGAATCGACCGCGTCCTTCACCGCCTGAGCGTAGGCGGGTGCAAGGCGGCCATCCGGGTGGACGTGATCACCGGCCAACTCGTCCTGGTGGGCGGCGGCGATGGAGGCCCAATCGGCCACCCGGACTCGATCCGGGTGCGCCTGCGCCAACGCCTGGATCTCCGTGTTCGCCGCGGAAATCCACGTCTTGTCCGCCGGCCCGTATCCGGTAACGAACACAATCCGGCGGTCCGGCCCGGCCACCCGGTCAATAGCGTTCCAGTCCCGCTCCCGAATGGTTGCGTTCGTTGCTAAGGCAATGACCACGTAGGTGCCTAGTTTGCCCTGCCGCGCATATGTGGCCATGAGATCCGGTGCCACCCGCACCGAGCGGGACACCTCGGCGTCGATCAGGGCGCCCGGGAATGCCCGCCGGAGGGCCGGTGCCGCGGCCAATGCCACCGAATCGCCAATGATGGTGACCTGGGTGGAGTCCTTCGGGTGGGGAGCAGCCGTTGCCGCACCACTCGGTGCGACGGATGCCGCTCCGCCGGGGGCCGCGGACTCAACGGGTGAGACGGCTGCATTACCCGCCGTATTCCCGGCGGCTGGCGCTTTATTGTTACCCGCTGGCTGCTCCGCCGGCCGGCCGCTCGCCGCCGGCGGGGTGGCCGGTGTGCCCAGCGCCGCGCGCCCCTGCTCAATGTATTCCTGGGCCGAGCTTTCCGCGTGTGAGGTTCCTACGGCGGTCAGCGCCAGTGCCAGGACCACCGCTGCGGCGCCCACTCGCATCGCGAGCGCCCCACGATTATCCCGGTGTGCCAGATAGATCCGCCGCACCCACGCCGTGAGCCCTTCACGCCGAATCGGCGTCTCCACGTAGGTGTAGGAGAGGTGGGCGAGTAGTACGGACAGTGCCGTCACCAGCATGGCATTCACCCAGGGTGAGGGGTGGAACGCGTAGAAGAAGAGGACGCGCAGCGGCCAGTGCCACAGGTAGATTCCATAGGAGCGCTCTCCCAGCCACACCATGACACGGGAGTTGAGCAGCCCCATGAGCGTTGGAGCTCCGGCTCCTTCCCCGCCAAGGAATCCCAGCACTACCACGCCGCCCAGCAGGGAGGCCAGAACGGTACCCCAGGGGTACATGAAGTCGTTGTCGGGCATCAGCACGGCGAGCAGGATGATGGCGGTGAGCGCCAACCAGCTTCCCACCCCCAGTGCGCGGTGACCCCGTACGGTCAGCCGCGGTCCTTCGCCTTCTAGCGCATGCGGGAAGGCCAGTGCCACCGCGGCGCCGATCATCAATCCGTAGGCGTGCGTATCTGTGCCCACGTAGGCACGCGTCACGTCCTCGGCAGCCATGGACGCGAGCTGTGAGGCAATCGCGGATGCACCGGCCAGACCGAGCGCTGCGCCCGGCCGCCAGCGCCGCGGGAGCAGCAAAATACCTGCCAGCAGCAGCGGCCAGAACAGGTAGAACTGCTGCTCCACCGCAAGGGACCACATGTTCGTGAGTAGTTGCGGGGACTGCTGGTCAAAATAAGAAGCAGAATTGGCGATCTCGAACCAGTTGTAGGTACCGGTGATACTGCCCAGTCCCTGCCAGCCCATGCCAACCAGCGCGTCGCCGCCCACAAGCCGCGCCAGTGCCAGCCCGCACACGGTGGTCATCACCACCGCCGGCACCAGCCGCCGCACCCGCTTGCGCCAGAACGTACGCAGGTCCATCCGGCCATTTTTCTGCCGTGAGCGCACCAAAAGTGAGGTAATGAGAAAACCGGAGATGACGAAGAAGATGTCCACGCCGATGAATCCGGCCGAGAAGTGCACCGCATCCAGGTGATACAGCAGCACCAACATCGCCGCGACGGCGCGCATACCATCGAGTCCACCAATCCGTTGGGTTTGGCGTTGCGTTACGCTCATTCCTCTTCGCTTTCCGTTGACGCGGCCTCACGGCCCGAGCACCGAACTAGTGTGCATCACCCCCGCACGTCCCCGGACCTGTCATCGGCTCCAATTCGGTATCAATTGGGCAACGATTCAGCAACATTGTGCGTTTCGTTTCATCATGGTGCACGGCTGGATCAGGAGTGGTAAGTGCCCCGCCGACGTCGAGGTCCCCGGATATCGACGCACCCGCGAGCGCCCGCGCACGTCCCAGAATCCCCATCGCCTCCACCATCCATAACCCGCGGGCACTCGCACACCCGGGCACATCTGTGCCGCGGGCCGCTAGAGTTGCCCCATGGTCACCTCGGACAACGTCATACAACAGCTGGGTAAGGTCATTGATCCTGAACTTCGGCGGCCCATCACCGAGCTCAACATGGTAGATAACGTGGCGGTAAATGATGACCACGTGGACGTGCGCGTTCTTCTCACCACGCCGGCCTGCCCGCTCGGGGGTACTCTCGAATCTGCCGTCACAGAGGCGCTTCTAGCGCTCGACGGAGTGGAGAGCGTGAGTGTGTCACTCGGCGCGATGGATGACGCGCAGCGCGAAACGCTACGCAAGCAGCTCCGCGGTGGAGAGGAGCCCGGCAATCCGTTCACGGATCCCGATTCACCCACCCGTGTGCTGGCGGTGGCCTCCGGTAAGGGCGGCGTGGGAAAATCCACCATCTCCGCAAATCTTGCCACCGAGTTGGCGCGGCGTGGATACCGGGTGGGGCTGGTGGATGCCGACATTTATGGTTTCTCCATTCCACGCATGATGGGCATTACCCAGCAGCCCGTAGCAATCGACTCCATGATTGTTCCGCCCATTGGTCACGGCGTGAAAACAATTTCCATCGGCATGTTTATTCAAGACAATGCACCGGTTATGTGGCGCGGCCCGATGCTGCACCGGGCAATCCAGCAGTTTTTCTCCGACGTATTCTGGGATGACCTCGACTTCCTGCTTCTTGATCTTCCGCCGGGAACGGGCGACGTGGCGATGTCCGTGGCTCAGTTGATTCCACGCTCGGAGATCCTTGTGGTGACGACGCCGCAAGCCTCGGACGCCGCGGTTGCCGAACGCGCGGGGTCACTGGGCGGTCAGACCGGCCAGCGCGTAGTGGGCGTGGTAGAAAACATGAGCTACATGGTGATGCCGGACGGCACACATTCCGCCATTTTCGGCACCGGTGGCGGCGCCCGCGTGGCCAAGGCGCTCAGCACGGACCTGGGGTACCGGGTGCCTCTGCTCGGCGAAGTGCCGCTTGAGGCACCCATTGGCGAGTCCTCGGACGCCGGTACGCCGTACGTATTGCGAACTGAGGCCTCCCCGGCGCGTGACATGCTCCGGAGCATCGCGGACGGCCTGGAGACCCCGAAAGTCCGCGCATAGGTACAACGCCGTCTCGTCAAGCCACTACGATGGGACGAGCATAGTAGAGGAGGACCAATGGCCGATCACACTCAGGAGTGGGCCTACGCGGAAGAGCGCACCGGCGAGGACCACGTAACGCGGGATGCGCGTCAGGCGGCCCGCGAACTGGGAGTGGACGCCATGTCCCCCGCAGCGGCGCATTTTCTCGCCGTCCTCGCTCGACTCATCGGCGCACGCACGGCCGTTGAGATCGGCACCGGTACCGGCGTCTCGGGCCTCCATCTCCTGGGCACCGATGGCCTGGTGCTCACCACCATCGATACGAACCACGAGGCACAGATGCGGGCGCGCTCCGCGTTTCATAGCGCCGGTGTTCGTTCCAACCGCACCCGTATTATCGAGGGTACATCCACGGATATCCTGCCGCGCCTGGCCTCCGGCTCCTATGATCTGGTCCTTATAGACGGTGATCCGCTTCAGGCGCGCGCGGACCTTGAGGAGGCACTACGGCTCCTTCGCCGTGGCGGGCTAGCGATTGTGGCACACGCGTTCCAGGGTGGGCACGTTCCGGATCCGGCGCGCCGCGAGGAGAACGTGGTGGCCATGCGCAATCTGCTACGCGATGTTGAGGCGGAGGAGATCACCTCGACGCTGGTTCCCATCGGCGACGGCGTGCTCGTCGTCGTCCCGTAGGCCCGCACTTCGCGCGAACATAAAAACTATGCGGATATAAAAACTGGGCCGCCCGCGGCGGCCCAGCAGCTTATTTTCACTAGCGCTCGATAGCGGCCAGTGCCTCCTTAAGATGGGTGGCCTCTTCGTCATTCAGCTCGATAACCAGACGCCCACCTCCGTCTACCGGCATCCGGACAACGATAGTACGTGGCTCGCGCTCCACTTCCAGGGGACCATCACCTGTGCGTGGCTTCATGGCTGCCATATTTTCCGTCCTTTCCTTCGACGCTTTATGCGATCGACCTCTCCTATCTTACCGAATTGGTAGCCAGAGGCCGGCGAATATCCCCAAAATAGCCGGCGCGTCTTACCCGCAGGTGACTGTTCCACCCCGCGCGAGTTTCCCTGCTGGTCGCAAACCTCGCTTGCAGAACGCGCGGCTAGTTGGCGCCGGACGTCCCGGCGTCGTCCACCTGTAGGGGTGGCAGATTATTCAGCATGTAGGCCACCGCTTCATCGGCCGTATCCACCACGCCGATCAGATCAGGATCCGTGGGGGCAATGACCTTTTCAGCAACAAGCCGGCCCCGAATCCAGTCCACGAGCCCGTCCCAGTACTCACGTCCCACCAATACCAGGGGGAACTGGTGCACCTTACCCGTCTGGCGCAGCGTGATGGCCTCGAAGAGTTCGTCCAGCGTGCCGAATCCGCCGGGCATCACCACAAATCCGGAGGCGTACTTGAGGAACATCATCTTTCGCACAAAGAAATAGCGGAAGTTGAGGCCGAAGTCCACCCACTCGTTGAGGCCCTGTTCATGCGGAAGCTCAATGCCAAGGCCCACGGAGAGCCCGTCGGCGTCCTTGGCGCCGCGGTTTGCGGCCTCCATCATGCCCGGGCCGCCACCGGTGATGACGCCCCATCCGGCCTCCGCTAGACGCCGCGCGATCTCCCGCGCCACCGCATAGTACGGTGAATCCTCGCGCAGCCGCGCGGACCCAAAAACGGAGATACACGGCGGCATCTCCGCCATGGCGCCAAATCCCTCCACGAACTCGGATTGAATTCGCAGTACGCGCCACGGGTCCGTCTTAGTCCAGGCAGCCTCCGGTCCCGTCTCACGAAGTAGCTTGGTGTCCGCCGTGGTGGATGGAATGAGTTTCCCGCGCCGGACCTGTGCACCGCGCCAATATTCGTCTCGCATATGTTCTCCTCTCCAGCCTGCCGCGCCTAGCGCAAATCGTTCATTCCCATGGCACGGAGCGCGTCCACGGCGCCTTTTACCTGCTGCGCGGCCGCCCTGCGGGTGACCAATAATACGTCCCCGCTATCCACCACCACGGCATCCGGTACGCCCACGAGCACCACGGGTTTACCCGAGGCATACACCAACGCACCATCAGAATCGAGCGCCAGGACGGTCTGCGGCTTACCACCCGGCGCCACCTGGGCCGTGCGCTCATCCGTGTCCAGCAGATCACCGGCCGAGGCAAAATCGCCCACATCGGACCACCCCATGTCCGCCGGCGCCACGGCCACCAGACCGCGTGCAGCCAGCGGTTCGGCCAGCGCCGTGTCGATAACAGAGACGGGGGTGGCCTCCCAGCCGGCCCTCGCCGTCGTACTCCAGGCGAAGTCCTGCGTACCGCCGCCCACCACCTCACGCAGGTGACTGACCGTGTCCGCGATCTCCGTGTAGGACTCGGTAAGCGCGGATACCCGGAAAACAAACATGCCGGCGTTCCACAGGTAGTCCCCGGAGTCCAGGTAGCGCTGTGCGGTGGCCGAATCAGGCTTTTCCACGAATGCGGCGGCCCTCCCCCACGCGCCGTTCGCGGGAGCGGGTCCATCCAGATGGATATAGCCGAAGCCGGTGGAGGGACGGTCGGGGGTAATCCCGATGGTGGCGAGCATGCCCTCGCGCGCGGCGGCCTCGGCGGCGCCTAGTGCACGCCCGAACGCCGCGGTATCGCGAATCACGTGATCGGCGGCAAACGAACCGACCACCGCGTCCCCGTAGCGGCGCTGAATGAGTAGCGCAGCAAGCACGATGGCCGGCAGCGTGCCCCGGGGCACCGGCTCCACGACCACGTGCTTATCTATCCCGGGTGCCACATCGGCCAGCTGGTCACGTACGCCCTCGGCGTGCGCGGCGCCGGTCACCACGGTGACGGAGTCCGCGTAGGGCGCCAGCCGCTCCACCGTGTTCTGCAGCATGGAGTGCCCGTTACCCTCAAGGTCCAGTAGAAACTTCGGCCGTGCGGCGCGCGAAAGCGGCCACAACCGCGAACCGATGCCTCCGGCCGGGATAATCGCGTGAAAACTCAAAGTGTTCCTCCTACCTGCGGGCGCCATTATTACTACAAATCGTAAGTAACAGTGAGTGGCGCATGGTCAGACCAGCGCCTATCCCACGCATCCGCGCGCCCCACCGCGAACGTCTCTGCCCGGGCGGCAAGCGGTGCGGTTGCCATCTGGTAGTCGATGCGCCAGCCAACGTTGTTATCAAACGCCTTCCCGCGCTGGGACCACCACGTGTAGACGTCCTTCTTCACGCCATCGGTTTCGACGACGCCGCCCGCGCGGTCCTCAAGCTCACGTTGCACGTCACTCCAACCCGCCTCAAACCACCGGTCCAGGTAGGCGATTTCCTGATCGAGCACGCCGGAGGTGCGATTGTGATTAGAACGCCAGTTGGCGATGCCGCGTTCGTCTCGCACCACGTTGAAGTCCCCGCACACGAGGATGGGAGCCGCGGTATCCAGTTCCGCGAGGCGCGCGGACACCCGGTCCAGGTGCGCGTACTTGGCGTCCATCTTTTCCGGCTTAGAGGCAACCCCGGAGTGCAGATAGGCACTAATCACCGTGAGCCCCGGCAGGTCCACCTCAAGCCACCGGCCGGTGTCCACAGGAATGTCATCCTCCGGCAGCCCGCGCCGTACCTCGCCGATGTCAAGCCCGTGGCGCACGGCCACGGCCACGCCGGCACGGCCCTTGAGCTTGGAGGCTTCCACCAGCACCGTGTACGCGGAATTCGGGAGCACCGTTGTCACTATCTCTGGGTCGGCGCGCACCTCCTGCATGAGAATGACGTCCGGCGCCTCGGCGGCCACCCAGTCCCGCATACCTTTACGCACGGCGGCACGAATGCCGTTCACGTTCACGGTTGTTATTTTCATTTGTTCCTCCCTGCCACCTGCTATGCAGCCAGGCGCCGCTCGGCCATCCGCACCACGTTGTCCAGCAGCATGACGCGAGTCATGGGCCCCACGCCCCCGGGATTTGGCGTTGCCCAGGAGGCTTTCTCCCAGGAGGCCGGGTCAATATCCCCGATGGTATGCCATTTTCCGTTGGCATCCCGCGTGCGCGTTACCCCAACATCCACCAGAACCGCGCCCTCCGGAACATCTTCCGGGCCCACCAGGTGCGCACGTCCCACAGCGGCCACGATGACATCCGATTCCATCAAAATACGGTGAAGGTTCTCGGTGGTGGAGCGGCACAGCGTGACGGTGGCACCCACTTCTTTTCGGCTGAGCAGCAGGCCGAGTGGACGCCCTGCCGTCACCCCCTGGCCTACTACCGCCACGCGTTTGCCACGGAGGGATATGCCGTGACGTCTCAGAAGCTCCAGAATCCCCGCGGGCGTGCACCCGACCGGCGTGCCGATTGGCTGATTGGCCGTGAGGGCCAGACGGCCAAGGTTCATGGGGTGGAGCCCATCCGCATCCTTCGCGGGATCAATATCCTCAATGATGGAGGCCTCGGCCATGCCGTCCGGGAGAGGAAGCTGAAGAATGTAGCCGGTACACGCGGGGTCCTCATTTAGCTCTCGGATCACGCCGCGTACCTCCGCCTCGGAGGCCGACGCCGGCAGATCGCGCCGGATTGAGGCAATACCTACCTCCGCGCAGTCCCTATGCTTGAGATCCACATACTTGTGCGAGGGAAGATCGTCGCCCACCAGAATTGTGCCCAGTCCCGGCGTCATGCCGTGCTCCTTGAGCCGCGCCACTCGCTGGCGCAGCTCCGCTTTAATCTGGGCCGCAGCTACCCGACCATCCAGCATGCGCGCCACTAGTTCTCCTCCTTGGTACGAGCCGATCCCTCACTCGCCCCGGCTATCGCACCGGGGGCCGGCATCGGCGTCGTCACCGCGCTGAAATCCGCGGCACTCGAGCCGGCCGTCGTAACCTCTCGCGCGCCTGTCTGGTCCAATCCTTCATAGAGCGGGAAGGCCTCAGTGAGCGCGCGGACCCGCGCGGAGAGCGCATCCACATCCGCCTGCTGTCCGGCCACCAGCGCGGTGGCAATAATGTCCGCCACCTCCTCGAACTCCGCCTCGCCAAAACCGCGCGTGGCCAGCGCCGGGGTGCCGATACGCAACCCGGACGTCACCATGGCCGGCCGCGGATCCCACGGCACCGCATTGCGGTTGACCGTAATACCGATGGACGCCAGCAGGTTTTCCGCCTCGCGCCCGTTAAGGTCCGCGTGGCGCAGGTCCACCAGCACAAGGTGCACATCCGTGCCGCCGGTCACCAGCGTGATGCCGGCTTCCTTAACGTCCGGCTCCAGCAGACGCTGCGCGAGGATCTGTGCGCCCTCCAGCGTGCGCTGCTGACGCTCCCTGAAATCTTCACCGCTGGCCAGCCCCAACGCTACGGCCTTCGCGGCGATGACATGCTCGAGCGGACCGCCCTGGAGTCCCGGGAATACGGCGCGATTGAGCACTTTGGCGTACTTGTCCGCATCCCGCGACAGGATCATGCCCGAGCGCGGGCCGCCCAGCGTCTTGTGAATGGTGGTGGTCACCACGTCCGAGTACGACACCGGATTCGGGTGAAGTCCCGCGGCCACCAGCCCGGCGAAATGGGCCATGTCCGTCCAAAGAACCGCCCCCACCTCATCCGCAATCTGCCGAAATGCCGCAAAATCAAGGTGCCGCGGGTAGGCGGACCAGCCGGCAATAATCATTTTTGGATGGTATAGCCGGGCCATTTTTGCCACCTCATCCATATCGATGCGGTAGGTTTGCCGGTTCAATCCGTAGGCAACCGCGTTGAAGATGCGGCCCGAATAGTTGAGTTTCATGCCGTGGGTGAGGTGCCCGCCCTGATCCAGCGCAAGGCCCATCACGGTCTCCCCCGGCTTCATGAACGCGCCATAGATGGCCTCATTTGCCTGAGCGCCCGAGTGCGGCTGTACATTCGCGTACGTTGCCCCATACAGGGCCTTCGCACGTTCAATGGCCAGTCGCTCCACGCGATCCACCCATTCGCACCCACCGTAGTAGCGCCGGCCCGGGTAACCTTCGGCGTACTTGTTTGTGAGTACGGACCCCTGAGCCTGCATCACCGCCCGCGGTACAAAGTTTTCCGAGGCAATCATTTCCAGCCCATTACGTTGCCGGCCCAGTTCGCCTTCGAGTATGCGCGCAACCTCCGGATCTACCGCCGCTAACGGCGCGTTCATGTGATTATCCACGGGCGCCACCATACCTGTCGAGGGTGAGCACGCGGTAATCTTGTCTATCCTGCCGCCCGCTCGGGTGGCATCAAGGTATCTATGGTCCCGGCACCATGACGACGTCGCAGTGGTGACGACGCCGGTGTCGGCGGGCCGTCGAGGTGGTTACGAAATCACTGTCATCAGGCCATCGCTGCCGTCACGACTCCGTATTCACGCTCCGCGTGGGCGGGATACCGGCCGCCCTCAGGCCCGCGTTGTTTATACCTCAATATCCTGGGGTGCGGACAGGTCGGCCTCCTCAAGGCGTACGCGACGAGAGCCGGTCACCGCCCGGTGCCCCCACCAGAGGAGGAGGAAGAGAGCCGGGCTAAACAGGATAGCGACAACGTATCCGAGGCCCGCACCGGAGAGCGCGGCATCCACCGCCTGTCCAACCACCACGTAGGCGCACAGCGCCAGCGAGAGCACCGGCGCGACCGGATAGAGCGGCGCGCGGTATGGCAAAGCGCTAAGCGAATGGTGCTGGGCCCGCATGGCGCGGCGGAAGCGAATGTGACTCCAGGAGATGCTCATCCAGGAAAGGAATCCGGACATCGAGGAGGCGGTGACAAGCCAGAGATAGGCGGAACCGTTGCCCCACATGGAGAGCGCGAAGAGGGCCGCTGCCACCAGCACACACGCGAGTAGTGAACGCACCGGCACGCCCCGCTTGGAAACGACGGCGAGGCCGCGCGGTGCCGAACCTGTCGCGGCCAGGGCACGAAGCATGCGCACCGACACGTAGAGCACAGAGTTTCCGGACGACAGCACCGAGGCCAGAATAATGGCGTTCATGACCGCGGCTGCGGCCAGCACCCCCGCGTGATCGAGGACCAGCGTGAATGGTGATACGGCAACGTCGGTAACATCCGAATTCAGGAGATTGGGATCCGTATACGGTAGGACCGTACCAATTACGGCAATCGCGCCCACGTAAAACAGCAGAATGCGCCAGAAGATCGCGTGCGTGGCGCGCGGGATGGACCGGGTGGGATCCTCCATTTCCCCGGCGGCCACACCCATGGATTCCACGCCCTGGAATGCGAAACCGGCCACCATGAATACCGCGGCAACCCCGCCGGCACCGCCGACGAATGGTGCCTCCCCGACGTTCCAGTTCCGCCCGCCCGGCGAGTCACCGAGGATCCCCACGATCATGGCCACTCCGATAGTCAGGAATACGAGGACGGCCACCACTTTGATGAGAGCAAACCAGAACTCAGATTCGCCGTACCAGCCCACGGTGAGTGCGTTGAGCGCCACCAGCAGCAGGAGGAAGAGCCCAGCCCACAGCCAGGCGCTGGAGTCCGGGAACCAGTACTGCATCACAATGGCCGCCGCGGATAACTCCGCCGCCACGGTCACCACCTCGTTAAACCAGTAGTTCCATCCGGTGGCGAATCCAAAAGCCTCGGATGTAAACCTGCGCGCGTACTCCTGGAAGGAGCCGGATACGGGAATTGCCGCGGCCATCTCCGCTAGGGATTGCATCACCGCCAGCACCAGTACGCCCATGAGCGCGTAGGCGGCAAGGGAGCCACCGGGGCCCGCCTGGCTCACCGCCTCGCCGGAGGCGAGAAATAGTCCGGTGCCAATGGCGCCGCCGAGAGCCATCATTGATACATGGCGTGCCCGCAGGTTTCGTTTGAGGCCGCTACTCATGGCCCTCCTTCCAATGGTTCCTCGTGCCTCTACATGCGGCTGGGCGGGCAGCGATGGCCACCCACCCAGCTGGCAAAACGGGTGGGTACCCCACCCACCGGCTCGCTTTAATCCGGCAGCAGATCCACCGGGGCGGTGCCGTGAACGCGGGTCAAATCAGCATCCGTGGGGCCGATGACCGGGGACTTGGTGACGATCTTGTGGACGATCCAGAGAATGAGGAACAGCGGCAGTCCGATATAGCTGGCCACCAGGTCCATCGCGCCGCCTCCGCCGGTCACAATGAAGTAGCCCTGACCGATCACCACGAATATGCACATGGCCAGCGCGATCAGCGGTCCGGCCGGGTAGAACATGGCGCGGAATGGTAATTCGTCAAGAGTATGCCCCTGCGCTAGGAATGCCCGGCGGAACTTAAAGTGGCACCAGGCAATACCGATCCACGTGATAAATCCGGCCAGGCCGGAGGCGGACACCAGCCAGTAGTACGCCTGGCCGCTTCCCAGGTGAGAGAGGCCCAGGCATACGAGCGCCATGAGAACCGTGGCAATGAGCGCAGCCACCGGAATGCCGCGCCGATTAATCCGCGCGAGAAATGCGGGGGCATCCCCCTTCTCCGCGAGGGCCTGCAGCATACGGCTGGACACGTAAAGTCCGGAGTTACCGGCCGATAGCACGGAGGTGAGAATGACGGCGTTCATAACGCCGGCAGCCAGGGCCACGCCAGCGTGGTCAAAGACCAGTGTGAACGGGGAGACGGCCACATCCGTCACATCCGAGCGCAGCAGCTTCGGGTCCCGGTAGGAAATCAAGGTGCCAATAACCGCGATCGCCCCGATATAGAACAGCAGGATGCGCCAAAAAATAGTGCGGGTGGCACGCGGAATATTCTTCTCCGGTTCCTTTGTTTCCGCCGCCGTTACACCCAGAATTTCGGTGCCCTGGAAGGAGAATCCAGCCACCATAAATACGGCAAGAATACCGGGCACGCCGCTAACGAAGGGCGCCTCGCCCTCTCCCCAGTGTTGCCCTCCGGGCGCATGACCCATGATCCCCACGATCATGAGGATGCCCACCACGAGGAAAATGATGATGGTGGCTACCTTAATGAGCGCAAACCAGAATTCCGATTCGCCGTATCCCTTGACGGAGAGTACGTTGAGCCCAACCAGCAGCACGAGGAACAGCAGGGACCACACCCAGCCGGGCGTATTCGGTAACCAGTACGTCATTACCAGCGCCGCGGCCGCCAGCTCGGATGCCACGGTGACGGCGAAGTTGTACCAGTAGTTCCATCCCATGGCGAAGCCAAAGCTGTGGGACACGAAACGGCGCCCGTACTCCTGGAATGAGCCGGACGCCGGAATATACGCTGCCATCTCCCCCAGCGATTGCATGAGGAAGAACACCATAATGCCCATGAGCCCGTAGGCAACCAGTGCACCACCTGGTCCGGCCGTGGCGATGGTTTGCCCGGATGCGAGAAATAGGCCGGTGCCGATGGCCCCGCCGATGGCAATCATGGTGACGTGACGTGCATGCAAGCCACGCTTGAGCGCGCCACCTCCTCTTCGTTGAATGGCTGTTGCTTCAGACATGGCGCCTCCTTTCGTGGCTTGGACCGGCGAATACAGCCGGTGGCCCACACTTTAGGTCCCACCTCCGACACCGCGGTACGGGGTCCGGTAGGTGAGATATACCCTTCTCACGAACGACGCCGGCAGCTTCCGCTAGTTTTCGCGACTCCGCTTGGTTTCGGGCGGACGAAAGCGCACCCCGTGTATCTCTTTTCACACGTGCGAATAACCGGTTCGCGCCGCCATGTGCCCGAACGGCGCCAGGAGTCATCCCGGCGCCGTCAACCCGCCACACTGTCCTACAACACCGCGGCCACGCCTCCGTTACGTGACGCGACCGCTTCGACGTCGTGCAGCGCTGGGCCGCTACTGTCGATGCGAGCGGTAGTACTCCACCAGTTGCTTCGTGGAGGGATCCTGCGCGTCAATGGCGGCCTGATCACCAGAGACGGCCGGATTGAGGTCGAGGGCCATCTGCTTGCCGAGCTCCACTCCCCACTGGTCGAAGGAGTCGATGCCCCACACGGCGCCCTCGGTGAACACAATGTGCTCGTAGAGCGCGATCAGTTCCCCGAGCACCCGCGGGGTGAGAGCCGGCGCCATGATGGACGTGGTGGGCTTATTGCCGGGGAACACGCGGGCGGACACGATCGCTTCAGGCGTCCCCTCCGCGCGCACCTCCTCGGCCGTCTTGCCGAAGGCCAGCGCCTTGGTCTGGGCGAAGAAGTTGCCCAGGAACAGTTCGTGCTGATCCTGCCCGTTATCCTCCAGCGCAAACGTGGGATTGGCGAAAGCGATGAAGTCCGCGGGCACCGTGCGCGTGCCCTGGTGAATCAGCTGGTAGAAGGCGTGCTGGCCGTTGGTGCCCGGTTCGCCCCAGAACACCTCACCGGTTGAGGAGGTGACCGGCGTGCCATCCCAGCGCACCCGCTTACCGTTGGATTCCATGGTGAGCTGCTGCAAGTAGGCGGGGAAACGGTGCAGGTACTGCGAGTACGGCAGCACCGCGTGGGTACCGGCGTCGAAGAAATTCGAGTACCACACGTTAAGCAAGCCCATGAGCAGCGGCACGTTCTCCTCGGGCGCCGCGGTGGCGAAGTGCTCGTCAATGGCGTGGAAGCCGGCCAGGAACTCCGCGAAGTTCGCCGGACCGATGGTGAGGATGAGGCTGAGACCCACCGCCGAGTCCACGGAGTAGCGGCCGCCCACCCAGTCCCAGAAACCGAAAGCGTTGGCCGGATCGATGCCAAATTCGGCCACCTTCTCCAGGTTGGTGGACACGGCCACGAAGTGCTTGGCCACCGCGTCCGCCGTCTCGATGCCGCGCGCCGCCAGCTGGCCGAGTAGCCAGGACCGCGCCGCCCGCGCATTCGTGAGGGTTTCGAGCGTGGTGAACGTCTTGGAGGTGACGATGAATAGGACGGTTTCGGGGTCCACGTCCGCGAGGGTCTCCCCCAGGTCCGTGGGATCGATGTTAGAGATGAAGCGCCCCTCCAGGCCATCCTTGACGTAGGCCTTGAGCGCCTCGTAGGCCATGTTCGGTCCCAGGTCGGAGCCGCCGATGCCGATGTTGATCACGGTGCGAATCGGCTTGCCCGTCACGCCGGTCCATTCGCCGGAGCGCACCCTGCGCGCGAACGCGTACATCCGCTCGAGGGTTTCGTGAACTTCCGCGACAACGTCGACGCCGTCCACCTCGAGCTGGTCGGTTGCGGGGCGCCGTAGCGCGGTGTGTAGAACCGCACGGTCCTCAGTCACGTTGATGTGCTCACCACGGAACATCGCGTCCCGGCGTTCGCCCACGCCCACCTGTTCGGCGAGCCTCAGCAGCGCGGCGCGTACCTCGTCGGTAAGGTAATCCTTGGAGAGGTCGACAAATAGGTCCCCCGCCTGGAAGCTGAAGCGCTGCGCACGGGTGGGATCCTGGGCAAACCAGGAGCGGAAATCAACATTCAACCCATCGTGGAGCGTCTGGAGTTCGCGCCAGGCGGCGGTGTGGGTAGCATCAACGGGCATTTTTCCTCCTCAAGTAAAGCCGGCAGAGAAAGTCTAACCGCGTGCAGCACGTCACAGGAGGGAGGATTGGCGCACAAGCATGACCTACATGACGGGTGGAGCGGCCGCCCAGCGAGCAAAAAGTACCAGGGCTAGCGAGAGCGCGAGATAGCACGCTACGTCCACGAAACGGCGTCGGACGGGCGGTACCACATCCCACCCGGGGACAGCACGCAGCACGGCCCCAATCACCAGTAGTGCCGCCAGCGCGAAAACGGCCACTCGGGCGCCAGCGAAAACGCCCAGTGCCACAGCACCCGCCACCCATACGCCCGCACCAACGAGCCAGGCGCCGTAGCCCTCACGATTATCCATGCGTCCACCCTAACCGCCGAACGGTGTGGTGGACGAATGCCGGGCTACGTAGCGGCACTGTTTCTCGGCGCGTTTCCGCCTATGCTCATCACGATGGAATCGAGGTAACACGTGACAGTGGGGATTATTGGGACCGGCATCGCCGGATTGCGGGTGGCCGCCGAATTGCGCGAACGCGGTTTTACGGGCCGGATTGTGGCGTGGGACGGTGAGGGCACCACCCCGTATGATCGCCCGCCGCTCTCCAAGCATCTATTCGATGCTTACCACCAGCCTCTAGCCGAGCAGGGTCTGGGCGACCTAGCACAGCTCCACGTAACCGTGCACGCGGCCGTCGTGGCCGCGGTGACTCCGGCAGCGGATTTGGCAGCGCATCACCATGCGGCCCCGTCTCAACCGGACATCCGAGCCGCCGGCGGCTGGGATGTACACGTTGCTGAGCGGAAAACGCTCAGCGGGACGGATCGGGACGCCTTTGCCCCGATTTCCACCGCCGGGGCAGGCACCGAGCACGTGGACACCCTGGTGGTGGCCACCGGGAGCCGGCCGCGCCTCACGGTACCCGGCGCCGCGCCGCTCTATACGCTGGCCATGGCGGAGCACCTGCGCAGCCGGATTCATGCGGGCACCCGCGTGGACATCGTGGGTGCCGGGTGGATCGGAACGGAGCTGAGTGACTCGATCTCCCGCCGGGGTGCGCATGTCACCGTGTGGGAGCGCAGTCCTCACGTGCTGGGACGGGCATTCCACGGCGCGGTGGATGATCTGTGGCGAGGGTGGATGGACGAGCGGCACATCACGCTTCATCTGGGCACCGTATTTCCCGGAGCACCGGCGGATCACGTGGTGATTCAAGCGGTAGGCGCCGAGCCGGCGCTGGAGTTTATGCCAGCGGGCGTGGATCGTTCCCCGCATGGCGCACTTGCCGTGGATTGGTGTGGCCGCGTCCTTGCCGCCGGAAAACCGGTACCGGGCCTGTACGCTGCCGGTGATGCCGCGGCCGTGGCAGACAGCGGCGGGTGGCGGTCCGGTGGCCACTGGACCCAGGCCCTCGCCGATGCGCAGCGAGTGGGTGCGGATATCACGGGCACCGAGCCGCCCGCATTCGTCAATGCGCCGGAGGTGTTCTCCGATCAGTTTGGTCATTCACTCGGCTTCATCGGTGAGGCCCCGGAAGGCGTGGCGCCGGAGCGCGATGCTCCACAGGACGACGCCCTCGTGCTCCGGTGGCGGCGGAACGGACAGGTGACCGGGGTATTGACCGTCGACGCGCCGCACGCGCTCAGTAGGGCGCGGCGGGCGATGCGCCGGCCGCTGGCGGACCTGACCCAGACGCCCACGCCCCGGTCGGATCGCGCTACGCCGGCGCCACCAGTCCTAACAGAGCCGGGATATCCTCAAACCCCAGTACCGTGAGCGTCACGGTGTTAACCGCGCCGAGCACGGCGAGCACCACCACCACTACTCCCACCGCGGCCGCGAGCGCGCGCGTACCTCGCCGCCAGCGGACCCCGCGCCACGCGGAGGCGCCCAGCACAGCGGCCGCGAGTAGTACGGCCGCCGCACACATGAGCAGCGCTCCCTGTGAGTGTGACGGGTGACCGCCGTTTTTGCTTGGTCCCGCGTGGGTACTCCACCAGGTGAATGCGGCTGGCGCCTGCTTTGCCCACACACTCCAGTTGTGGGCACCCTGGCTATCCACGTGCGTGGTGACAGCAACGGCCGGATTATTAATATTTTCGGCGGCGGTGACCAGCGCGTATGCGTCTCGATCGTGGGCGGTAGCGGCGATGTAGAAACGCTGCGGCCAGGAGGATTCCCGCATGAGCTTGGTAATCGTGTATGCCTTGCGCAGCTCGGTGCTACGCGTGAGGGAGCCCGTTTCGGGCTGGTTATAGCCGGAGAACATAATGGCTGAACCAAACCTATCCGGACGGGCGAGTGCCAGCTCTCCCGCGCACCATCCGCCGTAGGAGGCGCCGCCGATCGCCCAATCCTCCCGGTTCGCCGAGGTGGAGAAATTGGCCCGCACCATTCCCACCACGTCGTCGGTAATCCAGGTGGATACGGCGGGCCGGCCGGCCACATCAAGGCAGTCCGGGGAGGCCGCATCCGGGAACTGGGAGGGAATAACCACGATGGTGCCCGGCGCGCTCCGCGGCACCACGTGATCGAAATCCATGGTGCGTGCCATCCGCGACGGATTCCCCGGGAAGCCGTGGAGCATCACAATCACCTTGTACATGCGCGACGGCGTGTAGTCCGCGGGCAGCCACACGCGCACCTGCTGCGTGATCCCGGACTCAGGCCCGGTAAAGGTGGTGAGAAGTACGTTGTGTTCTTTGGTGAAGTGCGTATGCCAGGCGGCGCCCTCGGGCTGCGGAATGGGTGCGGCGCTCCCCGTGTAGGCGGGCGCGGTTTTTTCGACGACGGCGCGCACGGGTCCGTTTTCGGTACCGGTGATAGTGGATACCACGGACTGCCAGGTAGGCATGTAGCCGAGCGAGCGGTTGACGGCAATGCCGCCCGCCGCCGCCACGAGCATGCCGGCTAGCAGTAGACACAGGACGGTACTGCAGGCGCGCACCAGTGGCCGACGCAACGACATGTTATGCGCACCGACACATGCAAGCGCGAGCGCTCCCGCCGCGCACAACCATGCGAGTAGCGGTGAGGTGGGCCCGAACACCGCTAGTCCTCCCCGCCCGCGGCGCTATCGGCTCGCTCCGCCGTATTATCGGTATCCGTTTTCGTGCCGTCTTCCACAACGTCGTCGGCTGCGGGCATTTCTGCCGTCCCGGCCTCGACAGTCCCCGCGGGCTCGGCATCCGTGTTTTCGCCATCCGCGTTCTCGGCATCCGGCGAAACACCGGAACCACCCGGAACCGCAAGCGCGGCGGAAGCGCTCGCTACGGCGTCATCAGGGGAAGGTGCCGTGGCGGGCTCACTGCGCACGCGCGCCCACCACCACTCCCACGCCTCAATACCGCCCACCACGGCGAGCATAGGGACGAATGTTTCTAGTAGCACCGCCCCGGCGAGCAGCGGGCCATAGGCACCCATCTGCATCATGCGGCCCGTACCTATGCCGCCGCGAGTTAGTGCGCCGGCCGCGGCCACCACGAGGGTTTCAATGATGAGTGCGCCACTGAGTCCCGGCCATGTGTCTGTGATGCGCACGCCACGCCGCGCCTCCCAGGCGCCCCACTGCAGGCCCGCCGCAACCAGCAGTACCACCAGCCAACCGGCATGCGTGGTCGGGCTGGGCAGGGCACCAAAGAACGGGATGGCGGGAAGCGGTGCGCCGGTGGAGCCGAGGGCGGAGAATGTGGCACCCTCACCCACCGCGAATCCCGCGCCGCTCATGTAGGCGAGCGCCCACACCAGGCCCGCCGGCAGGAAACACATCTGGAGCACGGTGAGAAACACGGTCCCCGCGCCGTCGGTGAGGTAGGCGCGGTAAATGCCCGTAATACGGCCCCACCCCGTCACACACGCAATCACCAGCACAACCGTGCCCATCACGGCCAGCGCCGCCAAGATAACGCGCGCTATTCGCCATCCCTCGGCTACATAGGCGGCAAAACGTGGCGGCACCACCCAGCTGCCGAGCGCGCAGGCACCGGCCACGACGGCAAGCACACCACCGCCCACGGCCGCGCCCAGCACCGAGGAACCGGGGAGGGACAATGCTCGAATAAGCAATGCGGTGAGACCGCCCGCCCCGGCAGCCACCGCCCAATCCCACCGGTCTTTAATCCCTACCCGGCGCACAAACCGCACGGTGGCCCACAGCACCGCCGCGCTGAGCAGAAGCGGGATGAGTGACACCTCGACGTTTTCGCCGCGAATGGGCGCACCCACGCCCAATAGCCACGCCGAGCCGCCCACGCGAGCCGCATCCTGCCATGTGGCCGTTCCCAACTGGGTGGAGGAGGCGGTGAGCGTATAGGAGAGCAGGGTGAGCACAACCACCACCAACCAGCTGAGTAGGAACGGCTGCACCACGGCCAGTGCTACCGCCCACCGATGCCGCGACCTGTTCATACCGCTCCCCTCCCAGCTTCCCAATCCAGTCTCATTCGGCTCTCGATGCGAATCCGCCGGCCGTCACCCGGCTGCGCGAACCCCATACTGCGTGCCACCAATTGCAGGGGACATTCTCCCGCAATATCACGGCCCGGTGGAGGATCTTTGCTGCCCGCGTCTGCCGCTGCTCCGCCCATCACGCCTGTCTCTGCTCCGCCAGTCACGTCCGAGCGCCCACCGTACAGCGGATCACCCACAATTGGCAGGCCCATGTACGCCATGGCCAGGCGAATCTGGTGTGTTCGGCCCGTTTCCGGTACCACCTCGAAGCGCCCGGTGTGCCCGCGTACCTCCACCAGGCGGATGCGCGTGCGAGAATTCGCCACCCCCGGCTCCACGGTGGCCCGCAGGGACCCAGCGCGCTTAGTCATTTTCAGGTCTAGGACGACGCCGCCCGCGAGCGCCTCCCACCCGTGTTCCGGAAGTCGCGCCAGCGCCTCATAGCACTTGTCCACGCGCCGCTCCTGAAAGAGGCGCTGGAGTGCCCCACGCATGGCCGGCCGCGTCACCAGAAGCAGTGCGCCCGCCGTGAGAACATCCAACCGGTGGGCGGCCTGGATCTCGTCATTGTGGAACTGTCGCCGCGCCGCCACCGTGACGGAGCGGGCCACGTGATTTCCGCGTGGAATCGTGGCCAGGCCGTGCGGCTTATCGATGGCCATCCATCCGTCCCCGCGTGCCAGTACGTCAAGCATGATCGGCTCGGCCGGCTCGTCCGGCACCGGCCGGAAAATATATACGCGTTGTCCCGGTACCACACGCGTCTCTCCACTCAGGGGAACACCGTTCTCGTCCACGACGTCGCCGCGCGCGAGCCCGCCCGCAACGGCAGCGGCGTCGAACCGGGCCCGCAGTGCCTCCGCGAGTGCAATGGTCCGCGGTACCACCGCCGCCCCGGGTGCGAATCCCAGTTCCTCTCTCCAGTCACTCACCGTGAATGGGCTGGCGTTAATGCCGCGCCGCTTGGGTCCGCTCCGCCGCACCTACTCCACCTTGGTGAGCGGGGCGAACCGCAGCATGAGCCGTTTAGTTTGGCCGTTCGCGAAGGCCACCTTCGCCACGGCCGATTTGCCCGCGCCCTCGAAGTTCACCACGCGGCCCACCCCGAAACTCTTGTGACGCACGGTATCCCCCACCTTGATGCCCGCTTCCTCGGTGGAGGCGGAGGCAGGCGGATCGGTCGGCTGGCTCACCCCGAGCTTGCCGCCGTGGAACTGCTTGCCCGAACCGAGCACGGGGGCGCCGTCGAACGCATCATCCTCGAAGCTTCCGCCACCGTGTCCATACCCGTGCCCCTTATCAAAACGGCGCGAATAGGAAGAACCCCGATATCCTCCGGCCCGCAGTTGGTCCTGGCTGGAGAATTCACGCCGCCACACAATCACCTCCGGCGGAATTTCTGTGAGGAATCGGGAGGCCGGTAACTCCTGCGGTGCGCCCCAGGAGGATCGCGTTGCAGCGCGGGTGACGTAGAGCCGCTCGCGAGCTCGGGTGAGCGCCACGTAGGCAAGGCGGCGTTCCTCGGCCAGTTCACGCTGATCGCCAAGGGAGCGCATGTGCGGGAAGGTGCCGTCCTCCAGGCCGGTGACGAACACCACCGGGAACTCCAGCCCCTTGGCCGTGTGAACCGTCATGAGGGTGGTTTCGCCTTCTCCCGCGGCGCCGTCCGGCAGCTTGTCGGAATCTGATACCAGGGAGATGCGGTCCAGCCAGGTGGCCACGGTACCCTCCGGTTCCTCCACCCTGTAGTCCGTGGCCACGGAGTGCAGCTCGGCCAGGTTTTCCACCCGCGATTCATCCTGCGGATCCTTCGAATCCTGCAGTTCGGCCAGGTAGCCCGATTCGTCAAGGATCTTATCCAACACGTCCGCCGGCGCCGCGCCCGCCTCCGCCTCAGCGCGGGAGGCCGCAATAATGTCAGACAGGGCCGCCATGGACGCGCGTGCCCGCTTGGTGAGTCCGGGTACCTCGCCGCGCTCCCCCGGATGAGCCACATCGGCCAGTGCCTCCCCGAAGGACACATTCCAGCGCGTTGCGTGAAGTGCCAGCGCCTCCTCACTCTTCGCGCCGATTCCGCGGCGCGGCACGTTGAGAATGCGACGAAGCGACACCGTGTCATCCGGGTTAATGATCGCGTGCAGGTAGGCCAGCGCATCCTTAATCTCACGGCGCTCATAGAAACGCGTGCCGCCGATCACCCGATACGGGATACCCGCGCGCACGAACATCTCCTCCAGCGCGCGGGACTGTGCATTAGTCCGGTAGAACACGGCGAAGTCCCCGTACTGGTAGCCGTGTTCATCGCGCAGCCGGTCAATTTCCGTGGTGACAAAACTGGCTTCATCGGCTTCCGAATCCGCCACGTAGCCCACCAGTTTCTCCCCCGTCCCACGATCCGTCCACAGGTTCTTGGCACGGCGATGCTGATTGTGGGCAATAACGGCGTTTGCGGCCGTGAGGATGGACTGGGTGGAGCGGTAGTTCTGCTCCAGGAGGATCGAGGTGGAATCCTTAAAATCCTCCTCAAAGTCCTCAATGTTGCGGATGGTGGCACCGCGAAAAGCATAGATGGACTGGTCCGCGTCACCGACCACGGTGAGGTCCGAGCGATCCGGCCCCTCCCCCGTGAGCGTCTTGATGAGCACGTACTGGGCGTGGTTCGTGTCCTGGTACTCGTCCACCAGAATGTGGCGGAAACGCGTTCGGTAGCGCGCGGCGATATCCGGGTGATCCTGAAGTAGTTGCACGGTGCGCATGATGAGATCATCAAAGTCCATCGCGTTGGCCTGCTGTAGCCGCCGCTGGTAACCCTCGTAGGCCTGGGCCAGCGCCCTGCCCGCCGGGTCCGTCGCCCGCTCTGCCTGCTGGTCCGGGGTGACCAGGTCATTCTTGAGGTCCGAAACCTGGCGCGAGAGCGTCTTCGCCGGGAAGGCACGCACGTCAATACCATCCTCCCGGCACACCATGCTCATGAGGCGCTGCGAGTCCTGCGCATCATAGATGGTAAAGGTGGAGCGAATCCCAAGCGCCCCGTGTTCTGCCCGCAGAATCCGCAGACATGCCGAGTGGAAGGTGGAGATCCACATGGCGCGCGAGAGGCCGCCGAGCATCCCGCCCAGTCGGTCCCGCATCTCCTTAGCGGCCTTATTGGTGAACGTGATGGCCAGAATTTCTGCCGGCCGCGCCCGTCCGGTCGCGATGAGGTAGGCGATTCGTGAGGTGAGAACGCGGGTTTTTCCAGACCCGGCTCCGGCCACCACCAGTAGTGGGCCACCATCATGGACGACGGCGTCACGCTGCTGCGGGTTCAATCCGTCCAGTATCCGTGCGGCTGCCTCCGGGTTAGTACCGGGGCGTGCAACCGGCCGCGGCGAAGGTAGTGTGGCCTGAGCTTTAGCCGCATTTTCACGGACTCGCTGGCGAAGGCGCTCCAGCGTTTCTTTCATCGCATCGCTTGTCATAGCCCGTCCACCCTATCGCGTGCGTCCGTATCGTCTCACCGGCCGCGTGCGGTGAAGGCCACCAATCAACCACAGCGCGGGCCCAGACCGGCTAAAACATTGAGGGCCCCGCCGAAGCGAGGCCCTCTCCCAGCCGAATCGCCCGTCTAGCCTAGAAGCTAGGCGTGGGCAAATCGTAGCTACGGAAAATATCACGGGCTTGCTCCACCGCCTCGTTCGACGGTGGCTTCACATCCCGGAGCTTGTATTCCAGCCCTAGCGAATCCCACTTATCCCGCGCCATCTGGTGGAACGGGAGCACTTCCATACGGGTGACATTGCTGCGCCAGCGCGTAACAATCTTCGCCACGTTATGAATGTTCTCCGAATCATCCGTGAGACCGGGAACCAGCACGAAGCGGATCCACACCTCAACACCGGCCTCGCATAGCCTGTCCCCAAAATCGATGGTGGGCTGAAGCGCGCGGCCCGTTACTTCGCGGTACTTTTCCTCCGAACCGGACTTGACGTCCAGGAGCACCATGTCCGTGTTCGCGAGCATTTCCTCATCGAGGTTTTTACCCAGGAAACCGGAGGTGTCGAGAGCGGTATGAATACCCATGGCCTTCGCCCCGCGCAGAATCCGTGCCAGGAACTTCGGTTGCATCAGGCACTCGCCACCGCTGAGCGTAATCCCGCCGCCCGTGGTCTTAAACAGCCGCCGGTAGCGCTTCATACGGTGAAGAAGCGAATCCGCGAGCACCGGCTCGCCGTTGCGCATCAGGAACGTGTCGGGGTTATGGCAGTACTGGCACCGCAGCGGGCACCCGTTGAAGAACACGGTCATACGCGTTCCCGGGCCATCCACGGCCGTGACCAATTCCCAAGAGTGCACCGAGCCAAGTTCACCCGTGCGCATCTTGGCCAGCCGCTCCCGACGTGTCACATCATCCAGTACGTCAAGGCCGGCGGTGCCTTCACCGCTCACGCGGCCCGCCGGCGCCTCAAAATCTTGGACGCCGGCGGGTGCGAGTTGAATACTGCTAGTCACTACGCAGAGTGGTGGAACGTACGGGAAAGAACGTCAAGCTGCTGCTCGCGGGTCAGCTTGACGAAGTTCACGGCGTAGCCGGACACGCGAACCGTGAGGTTCGGGTACTTTTCCGGGTTCTCCATGGCGTCCTCAAGCATGGAGCGATCCAGCACGTTGATGTTGGCGTGGTAGAGGCCCTTGACCCCACCGTGGTCCTCACGCTCGGCCTTGGTCTCTGCCAGGCGCTGATCGAATGTCTTTGCCATTTTCTGTCCTAACTTCTCGGTGAACAACTAAATTCTAGCGGCTTGAGACGGCCGGTCACCCCAATTTGTTGCGACCGGCCGGAGCATTAGTCCTCTTCCGGAATGAAGCCGGAATCCAGGATACCCACCAGGTTGGCGACCTGCTCATCCTTGTTGCGGCCCAGGCCGGACGGGGTAATCGTGTTGGTCAGCGAGATGCCGTCCAGCGCGTCCTTGTAATCCAGCTTGCCCACGGAAAGCATGGAGGCAACCATTCCGTGCGTATCCATGCCGTTCTCCGGGTTAGCGCCCGGCGCAAACGGAGTGTGAGCCTTGTGGCCGCACGGGAACGCGCCCGTAGCCTTGCCGTACACCACGTTGGAGGTGATGGTGAGCACGGACTGCGTCGGGATTGCATCGCGGTACATCGGCAGCTGACGGATCTTGTCCATGATGGTGTGCACCACGGTGGCTGCGATGTCGTCAGCACGATCGTCGTCGTTACCGTAGATCGGGAACTCACCCTCGGTGCGGTAGTCCACGATCAGCCCGGACTCATCACGGATCGGATACACCTTGGCGTACTTAATCGCGGAGAGCGAATCAGCCACGATGGACAGGCCGGCGATGCCGCAGCCCATGGTGCGCACGATATCCGAATCGTGGAGCGCCATTTCAACGGCCTCGTAGGCATACTTGTCGTGGCAGTAGTGGATGATGTTGAGCGCCTCAACGTAGGTGCCCGCCACCCAATCGAGCATGTGCTCGTACTTGTCCCACACTTCGTCGAAGTCGAGCGGACCATCGCCCTCGATCGGCGTGTACTCGCCGGGCTCGGTGACCTGCTGGCCGGTGATCTCGTCACGGCCACCGTTGATGGCGTAAAGGAGGCCCTTGGCCGCATTCACGCGAGCGCCGAAGAACTGCATCTGCTTGCCCACGCGCATCGGGGACACGCAGCACGCGATCGCCGCGTCGTCGCCCCACTGGCCACGAATCTGCTCATCGGACTCATACTGGATGGCCGAGGTTTCAATGGAGATCGCCGCGCAGAACTTCTTGTAGCCCTCGGGCAGGTTCTCATTCCAGAAAATGGTGATGTTCGGTTCCGGAGCCGGACCGAGGTTACGCAGCGTCTGGAGGAGACGGAAGGAGGTCTTGGTGACCATCGGGCGGCCGTCATCACCGAAACCGGCGTCGGACCAGGTGGCCCAGTACGGATCGCCAGAGAAGATCTGATCGTAATCAATGGTGCGGAGGAAGCGCACGATGCGCAGCTTCATCACAATGTTGTCGATCATTTCCTGCGCCTCAGCCTCAGTGATAAGGCCGGCGGCGAGGTCACGCTCGAAGTAGATGTCGAAGAAGGCGGACAGGCGGCCAATGGACATGGCGGCGCCATCCTGGCTCTTCACAGAGGCAAGGTAGCCGAAGTAGGTCCACTGGACAGCTTCCTTAGCCGTCTTGGCGGGCTTAGAAATATCGAAGCCATAAAGCTCACCGAGCTTCTTGAGCTTCTTGAGAGCCTTGATCTGCTCCGAGTGCTCTTCGCGGTAACGGGCCCAGTGCTCAGAGAACGGCTGGCCAACCACGGAATCGCGAGCGATCTTCTTCTCTTCAATGAGGTAATCCACACCGTAGAGGGCTACGCGGCGGTAGTCACCGATGATGCGGCCACGGCCGTAGGCATCCGGCAGGCCCGTAATGATGTGGGAGTGACGCGCGGCGCGAATGCGGGGCGTGTAGATGTCAAACACGGCGTCGTTGTGCGTCTTGCGGTAGCGGGTGAAGATCTTCTTGATCTCCGGATCCGGCTCCTTGCCCGCTTCCTTGATGGCCTGCTCCACCATGCGCCAGCCGCCGTTCGGCATCATGGCGCGCTTGAGCGGAGTGTCCGTCTGGAGGCCAACAATGACGTCATCATCATCGGAAATGTATCCGGCCGGGAAGGCGTCAATGTCCGACGGGGTCTTGGTGTCCACATCGTAGACGCGGCGCTTGCGCTCTACCGAGAGGTAGTTATCCTCCAGGTAGTCCCACAGCCGCTTGGTCTTGTCAGTAGGCCCCGAGAGGAAGGACTCGTCGCCAAGGTAAGGGGTGTAGTTCTTCTGGATGAAATCACGGACATCAATTTCATCCTGCCAATTTCCGGGGGCGAATCCAGCCCACGCCTCGTCGACTGTCGTCTGGGTGTCAGTGCGCTCCATTGCTTCCTTCTTACTGAGCTTCTATGAACACCTTCATGGTCTCGAAAAACCACTCGGTTCGGGTGGGCAAGAGGTCCCAGCATCAGACCAAACTGTTGTGCGACATCCCACCAGGTTAGAGCTAGCGCTTCCAGTACGGGACGGGTAGGAAACATTTCTTCGAATAGCCGCGTATTATGCATGCTTTAGCCCGTTAGCGCATGCGCCCGTTTCACGCCCAGCTAGCTAGCCAGCTAGCCAGCTACGACGGCGCGCCCGGGCGATACCCACGCCCACCCCGAGCAGTAGCGCGGCAACACTCACCAACCCCACCGTATTGGAACCGGTCCAGGCAAGCCGCCCGGCTGACGGCCCCGGCGTGTTTCCCGCCGCACTGGCAACGCGAGTGGCGGAGGCACTCGGCGTCGTGATGTCGAGGACACTCTCCCCCGTCGGCGTGGAACTAGACGGCTGCGTCGGGGCGGCTGTGGAGCTAGGGGACGCATCGGAGGTAGTGAGTTTCCAGTTCGTCACAGCAAACTTGCTTGGATCAATCGTGCCGCGCTTCTCTGCCCACTGGATAAGGAGATCACGAATGGCCTGCTGCTGGTCAAATACGATTGGCGCATCCGTGACGTGTGGATAGCCAACACCACCGGACTGGCGGTAGTTGTTGATGGCCAGCACAAAGGCGTCGTCGTCCTTAACGGGCGTGCCATTCACAGTCAGGTTCTGGATGCGCTCCCCCACGGGCTTGGAAATATTCACCTCATAGTTGACGCCGGTAAGCAGATCGAGGCCGTAATCCGGCATGCCATTCTGGTAGTAGTCCGTGGGCGCGTTCGTCACGTCCTCACCACTAAACGCAGAATTCGCCGGCACCTGCTTGTAGTACTGCGCGGCGTACTCGAGGTAGTCCTTTACCTGCGCACCCGTCAGCTTGACGCCCAGCAGCGTGTTATCGAAGGTATAGAGCCCGGCCATATTGGCGATGGTGACGTTACCCTGCGGAAACACGGCGGAACGGGAAAACGGCGACGTCTGGGCGAGTACCGGCAGCCCCTCGTACTGCGTGCCCTTGAGACCGTTTGTCACGGCCTCGGTTTCCACGGTGCCCACGAAGTCCAGGATCGCCGTGTCCTCCCAGGGCGACGTGGCACCAGACATGGTTTCGGTGGCCTGTGCCACCACGGTGTCAACCCAGGTGAGCGTCTCATTGTGCCAGGGCTGGATAGCCTTGAGCACGCCCGGATCCTCAGCACCCACATAATCGGAGGCATACACGGGAGTGGCCGCCGGCGCGCAATCCTGTGTATTCACCACGTCAATGCCGTCCGCCGTCTGAGCGAGCGGGATCCGCACGTCGGAGAGGAAACGTCCGTGGTAACCCGGCTGCGTGACGAGCACATGCTCGCCGTCCTTGTTCGTGAATACATTGCTGGCGTCACGGGTGGAGTGCGAGTGACCGGCAATCACGAGGTCTACGCCACTGGTTTGCTGGGCGATGGAGGTGGCTAGGTCCGTCTGAAAATCAGAGCCGTCCGTCCAGGTGTACCCGTTCGGGTCCAGTCCCGTGTGCGCGGCAACGATGACCACATCCGCACCGGCCGCCCGCACCTCGGGAACATACTTTTGCACGGCGAGTACCGGATTCTCGAATGCGAGACTCTTTACCTTATCCGCGTCCCAGATGGAGATGCCCGGCGTCACGACGCCGATCACGCCCACCTTGACGTCCTTGCCGCCCACCTGTTTGTGAAGAATGGTGTAGGGCGTGAGGTAGGGCTTACCGCTTGCCCTCTCAATGACATTGCTGCCCAGCAGCGGCATATCCAGGTTTCCCCGGTACTGCGCGAGGTCATCAAGGCCGTAGTTAAATTCGTGGTTACCCACGTTCGCGGCATCATAACCCATGCGGTTAAGTACCGCGGCGCCCGGGTCCACCGTGCCCGCCGCGCGATGAGCGTGGTAGTAGGACTCCAGTGGGTTGCCCTGATTGTTGTCACCATTATCAAGAAGGACGACGCCGTCCGCCCCGCGCTCGCTCCGGGCGGTGGCCACGTAGCCCGAGAGAAGTTCCAGACCGCGCGCCTTGTTTTGCTCTCCGGCGCCGCCAAAGGCCTGCCCGGAGTAGTAGTCATAGTTTGTATAGGTGCCGTGGTTGTCCGTGGTTGCGAGGACGGTGAGGTCCCCGAGCGGCGCGCACGACGCCGTAGGCGCGGTGGTCGCAGACGCATCCTCGGCGGGCGCGGTGGTCGCGAGCGCGGACGCCGGCGCCAGTACCAGAGCCGAGAGAAGGGTAAAAGCCAGCCCGGATTTGATTCGCATGGTGTCTCCTTGCGTGGATAGTGACCCCAGCATGCCCCGCGCAGGTAAATGAATGGTGACTACGCGCGAGTACAAAAAACGGCGCGGGAAAACCCGCGCCGCCCCTTGTACTTACTGCCTGAGATTTACTCCCATTCGATGGTGGCCGGCGGCTTGCTGGTCACGTCCAGTACCACGCGGTTCACGCCCGGCACCGAATTGGTGATGCGGGTAGAAATCCGTGCGAGCACGTCGTAGGGCACCCGCACCCAATCCGCGGTCATCGCATCCTCGGAGCTAATAGGCCGCAGCACGATCGGGTGACCGTACGTGCGGTGATCCCCCTGCACGCCCACCGAGCGGACGCCGGCCAGGAGCACCACGGGTGCCTGCCAGATCTGGTCATCGAGGCCCGCCGCGGTGAACTCCTCGCGAGCAATCGCATCGGCTGCACGCAGCGTTGCCAGATCCTCCCGGGTCACCTCACCCACAATGCGGATAGCCAGGCCCGGCCCGGGGAATGGCTGACGACGAATAATGGATTCCGGTACACCAAGTTCGCGGCCAACGGCCCGCACCTCATCTTTGAACAGGTCCCGGAGCGGCTCCACCAGCTGGAACTGCATGTCATCGGGAAGCCCGCCCACGTTGTGGTGACTCTTGATGGTGGAGGTGCCGTCCCCGCCGCCGGATTCCACCACGTCCGGGTACAGCGTGCCCTGCACCAGGAACTTCACGTCCCCGCCCGCCACGCTCACCATGTCGCGAGCGGCCTTTTCAAAGGCGCGGATGAAGTCGCGGCCGATGATCTTGCGCTTAGTTTCGGGATCCGTCACGCCGGCAAGATCCCCGAGGAAGCGGCCCGATTCGTCAATGGTGTATACCTTGATACCCATTGTTTCTGCGTATTCCTTCTCCACCGATTCGCGCTCGCCCTCGCGGAGCAGACCGTGATCAATAAAGAAGCAGGTGAGCTGATCGCCAATGGCCCGGTGCACAAGTGCGGCGGCCACGGAGGAATCCACTCCGCCGGAGAGTGCGCAGATAACCTTTGCATCCCCCACCTGGGCGCGGATCTTGGCAACCTGATCGTCAATAATGGACCCGGGATTCCACTCCGGCTTGATCCCGGCGCCGCGGTAGAGGAAGTTCTCAATAACCTTTTGCCCGTAGTCCGAGTGCTTTACCTCCGGGTGCCACTGCACGCCGTAGAGATGACGGGCGTCATCCTCAAAGGCAGCCACGGGGGTTTCCTTCGTGGAGGCGGTGACCGTGAAACCTGCGGGCGCGTCCTGAACGGCGTCGCCGTGACTCATCCACACGCGGTGGTCCGCCGGAATACCATCCAGCAGCACGGAGGACGAATCGTCGCGTGCCGCCGTGGAGCCGTATTCTGAGGTGCCCGTGCGGCCCACCGTGCCGCCCAGACCCTGCGCCATGAGCTGGAAGCCGTAGCAAATACCCAGCACGGGCACACCGGCGTCGAACACGGCGGGATCGATGGACGGGGCGCCGTCGGAGTATACAGACGCCGGGCCACCGGAAAGGATGATGGCGGAGGGATTCTTGGCGCGCATGTCCGCAACGCTCATGGAATGCGGCACCACCTCCGAGTACACGTTGGCCTCGCGCACGCGCCGCGCAATGAGCTGGGCGTACTGGGCACCGAAATCGACCACCAGAACGGGATTGGATTGCTCGTTACTCACGCTTGTACCTTACCGGGGTCCGGCCACGGCGTGCGAATTGCGGTCGATACCACCGCCACGCCGCCGGGCGCTCCGGACACCGGCGGCGTCGTGAAAACTCTCACTACCCGGCGACGCCGTATGCTCCGCCCACTGCTTTCGGTGATAGAGGCTGAGGTGTGCCAGAATACGAAGAGGCAAATCTCTTGATTTACGCCAGTTGAAAGGATTCGTAAAGTGCCAAAGAGCATCTACTTCACCGCCGTTGAAGGCAACGCGGGAACGCAAGCGGTGGCTTCCGCTTACCTGAGCGTGCTGCAATCTACCTACCAGAAGGTGGGTGTGTTCCGTGCGTTCACCAATGGTCCGGTGGCAAACGATACGGCTTTCACCACTCTGCTGGAGCAGGCGGGCCGCAGCGAGGATCTCGAAAACGCCTGGGGTGTCACCCGCACCTCCTACATTGACGACGAGACCGCGGCCATGAACCAGCTCATCACCCGCTACGTGAAGTACGCCGAGTCCTTTGATGCCGTACTAATCCTGGGCGTGCTGGACAACGATCCCGAGATCCCCGGGGTGCTGGCCCGCACCGGCCGTGCCGCAGCCAACCTGGGTACCTCCGTGGCAGCCGTCGTATCCGGTGCGCTCCGTACGCCGACTCAGGTGCGCCTCCGCACGCAGGCGGCTATTCGCGAAATCGAGTCCGCTCACGCCCCGGTCACCGCGCTCATCGTTGCCGACGCCGCCGCCAACCTCAGCCTGGACCTCGGCTCCACCCCCACGGTGCTTGTTCCCGAGGGAACGCAGGCGGCCTTTGACGGCCAGGATGCGCGCACGCTGATTGCCGCCGTGGAGCACGGCTCTACCGTGGTCACGCCGCTCGCGTTCCAGGCCGGTCTCATCGCCCGCGCTCATCAGGATAAGAAGACCATCGTCATGCCCGAGGCCGAGGATGATCGCATCCTGTACGCCACGGCCGAGCTCCTGGCCAGGGATGTGGCCAACATCGTGCTGGTGGGCGACGAGGCGAGTGTCCGCGCCCGCGCGAAGGAACTGAATATCAATATCGACGCCGCCCAGATCGTCGCCCTTGATGATCCGGAACGCGTGCAGCGGTACGCCACGAAGTTCGCCGAACTGCGCGCCAAGAAGGGCGTCACCTACGAGCAGGCCGTGGAGAAGCTCAAGGACCCCTCCTACTTCGGCACCATGATGGTGTACATGGGCGAGGCCGACGGCATGGTGTCCGGCGCAAACCACACCACCGCCAACACGATCGTGCCGTCCTTCCAGACCATCAAGACGAAGCCCGGCACGCGCGCCGTGTCCGGTTCCTTCCTCATGCTGCTTGAGGATCGCGTATGGGTGTTCGCCGATTGCGCCGTCAACACCAACCCCACCCCCGAGGACCTGGCGGATATTGCGCGCTCCTCCGCTGAAACGGCGCGTGCCTTCGGCGTGGATCCCAAGGTGGCCATGCTCTCCTACTCCACCGGTACCTCTGGTAAGGGACCGGATGTCGACGCCGTGGTGGAGGCCACGCGCCTCGCCAAGGAGCAGAACCCCGACCTGGCAATCGAGGGCCCGATTCAGTTCGACGCCGCCGTGTCCCCGGCGGTTGCGGATAAGAAGCTTCCGGGTAGCCCCGTGGCCGGCCGCGCCAACGTATTCATCTTCCCAACCTTGAATGCGGGCAACATCGGCTACAAGGCCGTGCAGCGTTCCTCTGGAGCCGTAGCCATTGGGCCACTTCTCCAGGGCCTCAACAAGCCGGTCAATGACCTCTCCCGCGGCGCGCTCGTGGAGGACATCATCAACACGGTAGCCATCACGGCGATTCAGGCCCAGCAGGCCTAGCCAGGCTCAATAGGCCGAGGCACGGCGCGGTAGCGTCAGTGCCTCGGCCCTTGTATCTCAATTAGTAATCAGAAAGAAGCGACATAGTGACAGTTCTAGTTATCAACTCTGGCTCCTCCTCCATCAAGTACCAGCTGGTGGACCCCGAGAGCGGCGAAGCCCTGGCCGTGGGCCTGGTGGAGCGCATCGGTCAAGGCGAGAACGGGCACCTCAAGCATGAGGTGAACGGCGAGAAGCACGAGTTCACGGGCGCCATCCCCGACCACAAGGTAGGCATGGAGAAGCTCATCGAGTTCTTCGGGCAGTTCGGGCCGAACCTGGAGACCTCGAACGTGGCGGCCGTGGGGCACCGCGTAGTGCAGGGTGGCAAGTATTTTGATGGTCCGGCTCTGGTGACCGACGAAGTGGAAAAGAAGATCGAGGACCTCACCCCGCTCGCACCGCTTCACAACGGACCGGCGCTCACCGGCATCCGTGCCGCCCGGGAACTGTTCCCGGACACTCCGCACGTGGTGGTGTTCGATACCGCGTTCTTCCAGTCCCTCCCCGAGGAGGCAGCGCGCTACGCCCTCAACCGCGAGGTGGCGGACAAGTACAACATTCGCCGCTACGGCGCCCACGGCACCTCCCACAAGTACATCTCCCAGCGCGTCGCCGAGATCATGGGCCGCGATGATCTCAAGCAGATCGTCCTCCATATCGGTAACGGCGCCTCGGCTAGCGCGGTGGATTCCGGGCACGCTATTGACACCTCAATGGGCCTCACCCCGCTTGAGGGCCTCATGATGGGCACACGTACCGGCAACATTGATCCGGCCGCCGTGTTCCACCTGGAGCGCGTGGGTGGCATGAGCGTGGATGAGGTGGACAAGCTGTTCAACAAGCAGTCCGGCCTGCTGGGCCTCACCGGGGAATCCGATCTGCGCGCCGTGCATGAGCTCGTGGAAAACGGTGATGAGAACGCCCGCGTGGCGCTCCGGATGTACACGCGCCGCATCGCCAAGTACATCGCCGCGTACACGGTGATGCTGGGTGGACTGGATGCCATCACGTTCACGGCGGGTGTAGGTGAGCACGACGACGTGGTGCGCGCCGACGTCATTGAATACCTCAAGCCGTTTGGGGTTGCGATTGATGAGGAAAAGAATGCCGCCCACGCAAGCTCCGAGCGCGAAATTTCGACGCCGGATTCTCGCGTCAAGGTGTTCGTGATCCCGACCAATGAGGAAGTGGAGATCGCACGCCAGGCCATGACGCTGGTGTAGCGAAATCTAGTGGTCGGGAAGGCGCGGCCTCCCCGACCAGCCAATAAGGAGGCCGGGCGGAGAGTTTCTCCGCCCGGCCTCCTGTGGATGTGTACCGGTGTCCTACGCCTGCCGCGCACGGATGGCTGCCGTCAGCCGCGGTACCACCTCGCGCAGATCACCCACGATCCCGTAGTCGCACCGGGAGAAGATTGGCGCCTCGGGATCTGAGTTAATGGCTACGATGAGGCGCGCGTCCATAACGCCGTCGAGGTGATATGCCTGCCCGGAAATACCCACGGCCACGTATAGATCAGGCGCAATGACCGCGCCGGAGAGGCCGATATAGCATTCACGCGGCAGCGCCATTCCGCCTGACAGTGCGGTGTCGCCCTCAACCATGGGCCGGGTGGCACCAATCTGGGCGCCGAGGGCATCGGCTAGATCCTGCACCAACGCGAGGTCTGCCGCCGTGCGCACACCGCGACCCACGGCCACGACGCGCCGCGCGTGCGTCAGATCAACGCGCGGCCCATCACTCGGCGCCGCCGCGGTAACGCGAGCTGCATACAACTCGGCCGGCACCGGTTCATCTCGGCTCACCCGAGCGTCGTCGGCCGGACACCCGGCTTCCGCCCCAGCCGCCTTGGCTGGGGCTGCGGGGGCCGCCGCGCCAGTTTCCCACGCGGCGGCCATGGCGCCTGACACCATGCCCACCACGCCGTGCGCGGCTACACGCTGCACAGCGTGTCCACTGAATCGGCCGGACACCAATTCGCCCTGACGCACTTCGCGCACATCCGCGACCAGTGGAAAACGCAGTGCGGCGGCGAGGGCGCCCGCGAAGGCGCGCTCCACGTGGGTATCCGGCAGCAGCACCGTATCGCTCCGGCCCGCACGCACCGTCGCCACCACGACCGGACCGGCTGCCTCCTCCGGCGCGTTTACAGGCAGCACCACGTGGGTGGTGGAGGCGCGCGAGAACCTCGCTAGCCGGCAGCAATAATCCGTCTTTTTCGCTTCTTCACGCTCCACGAGCACCAGTCGCACGGTCTCGTCGGCCGGTAACGCATCAAGAATTGGCGCCGCATTGGCACCGGCGGTCACCACCCACGTGGTCATCGAATACCCTCCTCGGCCAGCGCACGGCTCAGTTCTACTTCAGCAGCGGGGCCGGTCACTATACGGTGGCGGCGCTCCACCTGAGGTCTGCGCTCCCAGCCAATTTCGCGCGGAGCGATTGGGGCCACCTCATACGCGTCGGCCCGCTCCACCACCACGGGTTTCGCGGCCGCGGCGCGCAGGACATCAACGCCCGGCGCGCTGACGGTGGTTACCGCGGACGTCACGGCACACACCACCGGACCGCGTACCTCAATAGTGTTCCTGCCGGTTCCACTGGCCTGGGTGAGCCTCCAGCCACCTGCCATTGCTTCAATTGATGTCACATTCTCAAAGCAGGGCCACCCCAGGAAACCCGCCACGATGGCTGGCATGAGCCGCGCGGACTCATCGATAGACCCCGGGCCGGTTACCACCAGCGTGACCTCGCCCATACGCTCAATAACCTGCGCAATGAGATCAGCCGTGCGCGTGCGATTCCAGGTGAGCACGGCATCATCCGCGATGACACGTGCACTACCCGGTCCCTTCACCAGCGCACCACGTACCGAGGCGGGGCGGCCGGCGTCGTCCCCACCGACGGTGATGGCCACCACATGCGTGCCCGCGCGGTCTCCTACCATCGCGGCATACTGCAGCGCCACGGCGTCATCTTCGCCGATCATCTTGCGTGCCGCGGACCAGTCTGGCGCACCGTCCTCGCGGACCGCGAGCTCACGCGAATCACCCGTGTACTTGTAGAGCACGGCAATGGTCATTGATCTCCTTACCTCTTGGGGAATTCTACCGGGACCACCACCATCTGTGGTCCGCTCGTTCCGCCACGTTCTTCAGACGCCGCCCGCACCGCGCCGGCCCGTCGCCCGCGACTTCACGATTGTGTCGGAGCTGCGTGGCACACTTAGTGCCATGCAAGATTTCTACTCGATCTATGACCAGGGCCTGGTGCGAGTGGCCGCCTGTACGCTCCCCGTGGCGTTGGGGAAGCCGCTGGAGAATGCCCGCCGCATCGTGGATGTGGCGAGGGATGCCGCCGCGCAGGGCGTGGCGTTGACCGCATTCCCAGAACTTTCACTCACCGGTTATTCGCTGGATGATCTCTTCCTTCAGGATGCGCTACTGGAGGAAACGCTGGCCGCGATCGAGTATGTCCGGCACGCCTCCGAGGCCCTGTTCCCCGTCATTGTTGTGGGTGCGCCTATTCGCCGGGTTAACCGGCTTTACAACTGTGCGGTGGTGATTCACCGCGGCAATATTTTGGGCGTGGTACCCAAGTCCTACCTGCCCAATTACCGCGAATTCTATGAGAAGCGTTATTTCGCCTCCGGCATTGGGATCCGCGGGTCCGTGGAGCTTCCCGGGGTGAACGTGGACCGCGTGGGCACGTTCTTTTCCGACGCCGCTGCCGCGCCCTGTGGTGACAACGGCCTGCCGGGTAGTGACACGCCTATCCACGCCGCGGCTGATTGTTCTGAGGATTACAGTGCCCTGCCCGCGCGCACGGCACTGGCGGGTAGCGGCGAGGATCTGGAGTACGGCCTGCCACCGGCCGTTGCGCCGTTCGGCCCGCACCTTATCTTCCGCGCCACGGATATGGATAATTTCATCTTCCACGTGGAGATCTGCGAGGACATGTGGGTACCCGTCACCCCGGCGTCCCGTGCCGCACTGGCCGGCGCCACCGTGCTGGTCAATATTTCAGGCTCCCCCGTCACGGTGGGGCGGGAGGATGACCGCGCTCTACTGATCGCAGCCACGTCAGCCCGCTGCAAGGCCGCATACATTTACGCGGCTAATGGGCAGGGCGAATCCACCACTGACCTCACCTGGGACGGGCAGGGCGTGGTGTATGAATCCGGTACCCGTCTAGCCACCGCGGAGCGATTCCAGGAGGGCACCCGGATCACCGCGGCGGACGTCGACCTGGAGGTACTGCGCCAGGAACGTATGCGGCAAGGTTCTTTTGACGACAATCGTATCCATGAGCAGGTGGGCACGAAGGAGGAAACCCCACAGGTACGTGACCAGTTCAGGGAGGTGTTCTTCCGCCTGGATCCGCCTACGGCTGCCACCGTACCCGCGGTGCGCGAGCTTAGGCGGCCTCTCTCCCGCTTCCCGTTCATGGCCGTATCCGCCTCCGGCCTGGATGAGGATTGCTATGAGACCTTCCATATTCAGGTCAATGCGCTCACGCGGCGCCTCCGCTCCATTGGCAGCCCGCGGCTCATTATCGGCGTTTCGGGCGGGTTGGATTCCACCCAGGCACTGCTCGTGGCGGCCGGTGCGATGGATCGCCTGGGCCGGGATCGAAGCGACATCCTCGCCTACACGCTCCCAGGTTTTGCCACCTCCGCAGCCACGAAGAACAACGCGGGCAGGCTTTGCCGCGCTCTGGGCATCCCCCTGAAGGAGATTGATATTCGCCCGGTAGCCCAGCAAATGCTCGCGGACATGGGCCATCCCTTCGCCCACGGTGAACCGGTATATGACACCACCTTTGAGAATGTGCAGGCGGGCCTGCGCACGGACTACCTGTTCAGGCTGGCCGGATACCACGGCGGGATTGTGCTCGGTACGGGGGATCTCTCGGAGCTCGCGCTCGGCTGGGCCACGTTCGGCGTCGGCGATCACATGAGCCACTACAACGTGAACGCAGGCATTCCGAAAACCCTCATGCAGCATCTGCTCCGTTGGACGGCTGCGGGTGACATCTTCGGCGCGGACGCATCCGCCGTCATTGAGGACATTCTGAGCCAGGAAATTTCTCCGGAGCTGGTCCCCGCGGACGCCAGTGGGCACCTTCAGTCCACGCAGGCGCTCATTGGCCCCTACGAACTCCAGGACTTCACGCTGTTTTACCTGCTTCGGCACGGGCTGCGTCCGTCAAAGATCGCCTTCTATGAGTGGCACGCCTGGCAGGATGCGGCAGCGAATACCTGGCCGCCGCATTTCCCGGCAAATGAACGCCACGAATACACGCTGGGCGAGATCAAAGGCTGGATGGAACTCTTCTTCCGCCGCTTCTTCGCCAACCAGTTCAAGCGTTCCACGCTCCCCAACGGCCCCAAGGTAGTGAGCGGCGGTACGCTCTCCCCGCGTGGGGACTGGCGGATGCCCTCGGACGCCACGCCGGAGGCCTGGCTCGCAAACATCGCAACCATCCCCGCGGAAGCCGTGCGCCCGGGCGCGTCGGAGTAAAGAAAGGATTCACATGATCACCATTCAGCGGGACGCCACCGAAGCATTCACGGTGGAAATCAATGCCCTCATTCGGCAGCTGTCCTCCTCCGCACCCGCTCTCACACGCGAGCAGGTAACGGCGCTGCTTGACCAGCAGGCGCTGTCGCTATTCGTGGCGCGTGATAACGCCGGAAGCCTGCTCGGCATGCTTTCGCTGGTGGTGTTCAATATCCCCACCGGCCGCCGCGCCTGGATTGAGGACGTGGTGGTCACCAATGCCGCCCGTGGCCAAGGAATCGGCCGGCAACTGGTGGAGGCTGCCGTGACGCACGCCCATGAGCTTGGTGCACGCACCGTGGACCTGACGTCGCGTCCCTCCCGAGAGGCCGCAAATAGGCTCTATCAGCGCTCCGGTTTCGTAGCACGCGAAACGAACGTGTATCGCTTCGCGGACCAGTAAGTAAATGGGGACAGCAACCGCATAGCTCTGTAGCCACGTCGATGAGTAGCCTCAGACCAGTAGAGAGGAAGCCATGCACTTCAAGCACGCCGCAGCACTATCCGTCCTACTTCTCCTGGCAGCCTGCACTCCCGCTGCGTCCTTGACTGCCTCGTCGACCAGCACCTCCGCGACGGACACGGCCGGCCCGGGCACGGCCACCGCGTCCGCCCCCAGTACGTCGGACGCTACGATGCCCGGCAAAGGGTCGGCCTCCCCCACCCCAACGCCGGATGCCTCCACCGTGCGCGCCACAGATGCGCCTACAGCCACCGGTGCCGCACCCACGGCCACCGCGAGTGCGGCACCGTCCAAACCAACCGCACCGGTACAGCACGTCAACGTCAACTGCGCCACGGCAAAGTGCGTGGCTCTCACGTTTGACGACGGCCCGGGGCCGTACGAGGATCAGGTACTCACCACACTGCAGCAAAAGGGTGTACCGGCCACATTCTTCCTGGTGGGGTCTGAGATTCAGGGACACGCGGCATCCGTGCGGCGCGCCCAGAAGCTCGGCATGTCCCTGGGAACGCATTCATGGAGCCATGCACAGCTCACCAAACTCAGTGGCAATACCCTCGAGGAGGAGATTGTTCGGCCGGTCGATGTGCTCGCGGCAGTCACGGGGTACACCCCCATGCTCATGCGCCCGCCCTACGGTGCACAAAACGCGGACGTACTAGCCCGCGCGAAGGCGGCCGGCCAAACCGTTATCCAGTGGAACGTGGACACTGAGGATTGGAAAAACCGCTCGGTGAGCATCACCACCCAGCGTGCGCTCGCCGCGCGTCCGGGTTCCATCATCCTCATGCATGAAACGCACCCGTCCACCGTCAAAGCATTGAGCGGCATCATCACGGGCCTCCAGCAGAAGGGCTACACGCTTGTGACCGTCAACCAGTTGATGGGCGACACCCACCACGCTGGCGGGTAAGCAGGTGTTCTCGCAACACAATGTGCGATGACGTGGCACCCCGCTAGTGGGTTTCGTAGGGCCGAATAACCACCTGCGCATGCTGAAACTCCTTGAGGTCCCGGAATCCATTGGCAGCGACGGCATGGCGTAGCGCACCCATCAGGTTTGCCTCGCCCGTCGCCCGCGTGGTGGGGCCAAACAGAATCTCCTGGAGCGAACCGACCGTGCCCACTCGCACGCGGCGGCCGCGCGGCAACTGGGCATGGACCGCCTCGTGACCCCAATGCCACCCGCCTCCCGGCGCCTCCTGCGCGCGGGCGAGCGCCGTGCCGAGCATGACGCCGTCGGCACCCATCGCGAGCGCGGCCACCACGTCACCGGCGGTGGAGACGGAACCGTCCGCAATGACATGCACGTAGCGGCCGCCGGATTCATCGAGATAATCGCGCCGCGCCCCGGCAATATCCGCGATGACGGTGGCCATGGGGGCAGCAATGCCCACGGTGAGCCGCGTTGCCGACGCCGCGCCGCCGCCGTAGCCCGCCAGAATTCCGGCCGCACCCGTCCGCATGAGGTGTAGTGCACTCTGGTAGCTCACGGCGCCACCCACCAGCACGGGAATATCGAGGTCGTAGATAAACCGGCGCAAATCTAGGGGTTCACGGGTGGACGACACATGCTCGGCGGACACGGTGGTGCCGCGAATGACGAATAGGTCCAGGCCGGCCTCGCGCGCCGGTCCAATCAGCTGCGTGGCCCGGCCCGGCGAGGCAGCGCCGGCTGCGATCACACCGGCGCTGCGAAGCTGCTCCACGCGCTCCCCCACGAGTTCTTCCTTCACCGGCTCCGCATACACGCGCTGGAGCAGGGCGTTATCGGCATCCGCGGGCTGGGCGGCGATTTCCTCGTAGATAGGAGTGGGATCCGCGTACCGCGTCCAGAGGCCCTCAAGATTAAGCACTCCGAGGCCACCCGCTTTCCCGAGCGCAATCGCCAGCTGAGGCGATGCCACCGAGTCCATCGGCGCCGAGAGCACCGGAATGTCCAGGTGGTATGCATCCAGCTGCCAGGCGGTGGATACGTCCCGCTGATCCCGCGTCCGGCGCACGGGCACCACGGCGATGTCGTCGAGGGTAAAGGCTCGCCGGGCACGCTTGCCACGGCCAATCTCAATTTCGCTCACGCTACCAGGCTATTCCACCGCTACGCGGGACGACGACGTCTCCGGGTAGTAGGCCACTTACGTTGACGCGTAACGCCGCCACCTATGGCTGGAACCGGCAACTACGTACTACTCGGCCCTTCCTCGGGGCACACACCACCCGGAATAATGCCCGTTTGCTACCCGTTTCCTCAACCGTCATCCGAGTGTGCCGCCTTCGACGGCCAGGAGAGGAGCTCAACGTGACCACTGTACGCACCGCAGCTGAACTGGCGGATGCCCTGAATGCCGGAGCGCAGGACATCGCTATTGACGGCACCATCACGGGTTCGCCATCCATTACCCTTCCCGAAGGCACCACGCTTCACGGTGGCACCCTGGAATTCGGCGGGAAAGGTGTGCGTCTCACGCGCAACAACACGCTGGCGGATCTCACGGTTACCGTGCCTCCCACCGAGGAAGCGATCTATAACGCGACCGATATCGCGGATGCCGGCACCTTTGTTCTCAGCAATGTGACCACCACGGGCCAGGTCTCTATTCAGGCAACGGACCTGCTTATGACGGTACGGGTGGAAGCCGAGAACGTATGGGTCAAGGACGCGGATGTGCGCGGGCGCGCCACGCAACCCCACGGTTTCGGTGTCGACGTGCTTCAGGGTGGCTTCACACTCTGGAACCGGCAGCGGTCAGCGGAGTCATCCTTTACGGCAACCCTACGCAAGATCCGCGTGGGCACGCCGGAAACACCCGTGCGGGGTTCAGGCGTATTCGTGGCCGGCTTCGGGGACCGCGAGGGCAACGCGGCGGGCGGCCTGTTCACAGCGGACCTTATGAGCACCGGTGACGTAGAAACCGATGGCGGAATCCAGCCCGGCACGCCGGATAAGATCTCAGCCGGCGTCTTCGTTGTGTCTGGCGCGAAGGTGGAGCGTGTGGTTAACGAAGGCACCACGCTCACGCACGGTCAGAATGACATGGTGCTGGACAACTGGGGCGAGGTAGATACGTGGGAGGCTCGTGCCGACGTCACATCGACCGGGCCGAGCGGCATCGGTTTTGTCAACTTTGGCACCATTCGACTGCTTGATGTCCAGGCGCCCATCGTCACCACCGGGAAGGGTGCCCGCGGCTTCAACCAGTATGACGGCACGCTGGAAACCGGCCGCTTCACCGACATCCGGACTACCGGCGACGGTTCCATCGGCATTCAGGTGTCCAAACCGGTCGGCACCCTGCAGGTAGCCGGAAGCGTTACCACCACCGGTGGTACGGGCATGTCGCTGGTACGCGGCGTTCAAGTACAGCTGTCCGCCATTGCCCTCTCCATTAAGGACGGCGGACACGTGAACAGCATTACCGTAGGGGGCAAGCTCCGCACCGAAGGCGCGGGTGTACCGGCCCTTGAGGTGACACAGGGCGGTGCGGTGGACCAGCTGACGGTGGGGTCCATCGAAGTGGGCGGCGCGAATACCAAGGCCCTGGCGATTGCCGGGCACGCGGATGTCACCGGGATTCCAGTTCAGAATAACTAGGAGCAGCCGGGTTCAAGGAATCTGGAACGTAGGCGGCAGGGCCAACGCTGTTTGTGGCCCGCCGCCATGCCCGCGTCCGCGCTACCACGCTATCCGAATGTTTGTCGGAGGCGCCCGCTAGGCTTTCCGCGAGGGGCCGGGCGGCCCCACTGAAAGGACAGCCATGTGGATTGACGGTCCCCTATTGGGATTTGATACCGAGACCACCGGTGTGGACGTAAAACGAGACAGGATAGTGACGGCGTCGCTGGTGTATCAGGAGGGTCCTGACACCACCTGCCACTCCTGGCTGGCGGATCCGGGTATCCCCATCCCCGAGGCGGCCTCGCGCATCCACGGCATCACCACGGAGCAGGCGCGCCACGAGGGCCGCCCCGCCGCGGAGGTACTGGAGGAGGTAGCGCAGATGCTCACCACGCACATGAGCCAGGGGCTACCGGCCGTCGCGTTCAACGCCTCCTATGACTTCACGCTGCTGGAGCAGGAGCTCAAACGCCACGGCCTGGCTACGCTACGCGAGCGGCTGGGCGGCACCGTGTTCCCCATCCTTGATCCGTACCTGCTGGATCGCTACGTGGATCGGTATCGGCGCGGTAAGCGGCGTCTCGAAAACCTTGTAGACCACTACGGCGTGGGCCAGAATGATGGTTTTCACGACGCCGAAACGGACGTCCTCGCCACCCTGCGCGTGCTTCGCGCCCAGGCGCAGCGGTTCCCCAGGATGGCATCCATGAGTCTAGAAGAACTGGATGGTGCGCAGCGGGAGGCGAACAGCGAATTCCAGGCGTTTATTCACCGTCGCCGCCCGGGCGCCTACTCCACGGCCTGGCCTATCACGGTGGACTAGACCAGGCCGCTTCATCGGGGGTGCCTACCCCTGGCGGTACCCCCGACAGCGGTGCCGCCAGGGAAGCTCTGCGAGGCGCCCGCGCCGTATACCTATCGGCTGCTACTAATTACCGGACATCGGATAGTTGGGCGCCTCGGCGGTGATCTGAATGTCGTGCGGGTGGGATTCCTTAAGGCCGGCCGCCGTCATCTGTACCAGGCGTCCACGCTCCTTCAGCTCCGGAATGGTGCGAGCACCGGAATAGAACATGGACTGGTGGAGGCCACCCATGAGCTCGTAGAGCGTGCCGGATACCGGCCCGCGGTAAGGCACGCGCCCTTCAATGCCCTCCGGGATGATTTTCTCATCGGAGGTGACGTCCGCCTGGAAGTACCGGTCCTTCGAGTAGCTCTTCTTGCCGCGGGAGCTCATGGCCCCCAGCGAGCCCATACCACGGTACGCCTTGAACTGCTTGCCCTGCACGGTGACCAGTGTGCCCGGGGTTTCCTCGGTGCCGGCTAGTAGCGAGCCGAGCATCACGGTGTCCGCACCAGCCACCATGGCCTTGGCGATATCGCCAGAGTAGTGCAGACCGCCGTCGGCAATAACGGGAACGCCCGCCGGTTCCGCTGCCTTCGCGGCCTCGCGAATAGCGGTGATCTGCGGGACGCCCACGCCGGCCACCACGCGCGTGGTGCAGATGGACCCCGGGCCCACGCCAACCTTGACTGCGTCCACACCGGCGTCGATCATGGCCTGAGCGCCGGATCGCGTGGCGATATTGCCGCCGATCACTTGGACGCCGTCAAACCCGGAATCAGACTTGAGCCGACGCACCATGTCCAGCGCCAGCTTGGCTTCACCATTGGCGGAATCGACCACCAGTACGTCCACGCCCGCTTCGGCCAGTGCGGTGGCGCGGTCCCAGGAGTCCGTCAGATACCCCACGCCGGCGCCCACCAGTAGCCGACCCTGAGCATCCTTGGACGCGTGTGGATACTGTTCCGTCTTCACGAAATCTTTGACGGTCATGAGGCCGGTGAGCTTGCCGTTCTCATCCACCAGCGGCAGCTTTTCAATCTTGTGTTCGGCCATGAGCCTGGCCGCCTCTTCGCGGGAGGAACCGCGCGACGCCGTCACTAACGGCATGGGTGTCATCGCGTCCGCTACACGCGTGGTGTCATAGGCGGAGCGCGGCAGGAAAGTGAGATCGCGATTGGTGATGATGCCGAGCAGCAGCCCATCCTTGTCCACCACCGGCAGGCCGGAAATGCGGTAGCGGCCGCACAGCTCATCCAACTCCGTGATGGTGGCCTCCGGCCCCACGGTGACCGGATCGTCGATCATGCCGGATTCCGAACGCTTCACTTCGCGTACCTGTTGCGCCTGGTCCGCAATGGAGAGGTTCCGGTGAATAATGCCAATTCCGCCCTGCCGCGCCATAGCAATAGCCATGCGCGTTTCCGTCACGGTATCCATGGCGGCGGAAAGGATCGGGGGTGCGGAGAGTGATTTTCTTGGTGAGCCGCGAGGAGGCATCCACCTCGGAGGGAATCACATCGGTTGCTTGCGGAAGGAGAAGAACATCATCATATGTCAATGCCAGTGGGGCAAAATCTTCATCGCGTACCATTCGCCTAGTCTATGCGCGGCCTCGCGGCCTCCACGGTAATTGGTTTCATGCTTCACACCGGCGCATCATTCACGGACGGATACAAAAGTGGTGGGGAAGCGTGCTTCCCCACCACTTACGCAACAGCACGAGGCGCTAGGCGCAGGTGCCGCGGAATTTACTTGTGATACGCGATCGTATCCACACCGTCGGCATTGAAGTCACCGGCGAAGAACGTGGCATTGGAGGCACCAAACGTATGCCCTGCAACCACTCCGCCGGCCAACTTGTTGTTGAGGAACACCTTGTTGCCGCGCACCACCGCCACGGTGTCCTTGCCGTCACCATCGAAGTCACCGGCCACGGCCTGATCGCCGGTGCGACCAAACACGAACACCTTATCCGCCTCGCCGCCGGCCAGCTTGTTCTGCACAAACACCTGACTGCCTCGGCGCACGGCGATGGAATCCTTCCCGTCGCCATCAAAGTCACCGGCAATGGCCGCATCAGAAGCCTTGCCGTACACGAAGTGGAAGGCCGCCTCGCCGCCGGCCAGCTTGTTCTGCACAAACACCTGACTGCCTCGGCGCACGGCGATGGAATCCTTCCCGTCGCCATCAAAGTCACCGGCAATGGCCGCATCAGAAGCCTTGCCGAAAGCGAACGTCACGTCCGCCTTGCCACCGGCAAAGGAGTTCTTGAGCATGAACACGTTGCCGCGCTGGACCGCCGGAGTGGCAACACCGTCGCCATCCCAATCGCCCATCAGCGGCGTATCACTGGCCTTGCCAAAGGCCGCCACCTTATCAACGGTGAAGTTGCCATCAGCATCCGCGTTAAACGCGTTCGGAGCGGAGGAGGCGGCAGCAGGCTTGGTCGTCGGCGTTGAGGTGGGTTCACCCGTCGGCTCCTCACTGGCCGCCGCCTTCACGGTCACGTTCGCTGTCACGTCCGTGATCGGATCCACCACCGTTCCATTCTTTAGCAGCGTGCCGGTCACGATGCGTAGCTGAGATGCCTCGGGCGCGTCGGCCGGAACCGTAAAGCTCACGGTACCGGTACCGGTCTCGTCCAGTTGCGGCGTCACGGTGTTATCCAGGTCAGTGGAGGCCACCTGAGTGCCATTGAGGTAGACGGCCACGCCGTTGCCCAGGGGCTCAGTGGACGTCATGGATAGGGAGGCCAGCTTGAGGGTGGCCTTTTTGCCCGGCTGCAGCGTATCGGCACCGGTGATGCCGATGGAGTGCTGCGAGTAGTCCGGCCTGACGTCTGGTGTGGCGGCCAGGAATGCGTTGAAGGCATCGTTATCAATGATGCCGGTGTCCACGAAGTCCGTGCCCTCCGCGAGCGCATCGAAACCGTCGCCACCGGCCAGCAGGAAGGCCGCAGAGGCGATCGTGTAGGTGGCATTAGGATCAATGGCCTTACCGTTGAGGTACACGCCGGTTACGTGGTGGCCGTACTCGGCCGCCGGATCATACGTGTAGTAGATGTTCTTCGAGAGGCCCAGGCGCAGGATCGGACGAGACGCGTTGGGCTCGTTCTTCCACTGCTGCTCAAGCATCTCGTACACCTGCGCACCGGTGACGGAGCGCGTGCCGAAGGAGTTGCCGAACGGCATCTGCGTGTAGGACTCCTCCAGCGTGATCACACCATCGCCGTTCGGATCGAGGTCCGCGCGGAGGCCGCCGGCGTTCGTGATGCCGAAATCGGCCTTATTGGTGAGGGACTGGGAGTACTGGTAGAAGCCCTCGGCCACCAGATTGCCCAGCGAAGATTCTGTGCCACGGTTAGCGCCCGTGTCATTGAGGAAGCGGGAATCGGTGCCGCGGTTGGCCACACCCTTGATGGTGCCCACCTGCGCCGCGCCCAGCTTTTCAGCGTTCGCCTTGGCGTCCTGGTAGGCCTGCTCGATGGTGGCGTCGTAGCTACCATCCGGGAGCATCCCATTCTTGTCCCGCTGGTCCTTGACGTGGTTGACCTTGCCCGTGGCCGTAGCCTTCTTCGTGGCCTTATCATAGGTAATGGTGATTTCGCCAAAGGCGGTGCCGTAGGATTCCGGCTCCACCACCGGAGCGCCCGACGCCGTCGTCGTCTCAGCGTTCAGGTGCGTGTGCCCGGCAACCACGGCGTCAACGTTCGGGCCGATCTTGGCGGCGTTCGCCGAATCGGAGTGGTCCAGTGCGACGACGACGTCCGCCTCGCCGTTCGCCGCGTTCCCGTCCTTGAGTTGTGCGGCTACCCTATTGATCGCGTCCTGATCCTGCGTGGGGGTGAGTCCCTTAATGCCGGCGGGGCTGACCAATGTAGGCAGTTCGTCGGTGACGCCGGAAACGAAAGCAACCGACACGCCGTCGTTCGTGGTGAGGATGTAGTACGGGGGCAGCACGCTCGGATCCACACCATCCACGGAAGCAAGCGTGTAATGGTAGCCGGCGGTTGCGGCCTCGGGAATGATGCGGTCACGGAAGTCCGCGTAACCCTTGTCGAACTCGTGGTTGCCGGCACCGGATACCTGCAGGCCCATCTGGCCGAGGATGGAGATGGTGGGCGAATCGTTGGCAATCGAGGAGACATAGGCGGAGCCACCTACCAGGTCCCCGTTGCCCACGAACATGAAGTTATCCGAGGAGGCCTTCACCTGATCCAGCTGGTATTTGAGCTGGGAGGCATTCTCGATGTGACCGTGGAAATCGGAGATTGCCGCGATGGTGATGGCGCTCTGGTCAGCGGTAGCCGCAAATGCGGACGGCGTGAGGCTGACAGAACCAAGAGCGAGCAGGGCCGCCAGGCCGCAACCGGCCAGGGCGCCCGTGCGTGAACGCTGCATGATGATCCCTTTCGTGATGGATGAGTACCTATCCACAGTAAAAACAGAAAGTGAACCGGGAGTAAACACCTACCCGCCCGGAAGTGAGCGTCCGCGCGGGGAGGAACCTCGGCGCGATACCGGGACACAAGCATGCCCTCACGCCGTTACATCTGTACCCACTATGGGACCGGCGTTCACGTGCTACGAGGCCGGACGGCGTCGCGCGCCCGGGGCGGCGTCGTCCTCAACGGCCCCACACCTAGATCTTCTCCTCGCCGTTATCGCTCCCCGGAAGCGCCAGGGAGAACACGAGGGCAACACAGCCCATAATGACGCCGACGATAAGCGCACCCCGGTAGGAGGCGATGCCCTTCCCCGCGGCCATGCCTCGCACCACCACCGAGGACATCACGCCCGTGCCCACGGCCGCCCCCATGTTGAACGCGGCCGAATTCAATCCGGGCAGCACGCCGGGACGATCGGCGGACGAATAGAGCACGCCTAGGCCGTTAAGCGTGGTGGAGCACGCGGCCGAATAGGTTGCTCCCATGAGGATCGCGAGTGCAAAGAGCACCCATCGGTCCTGGTAGCCGAGGACGCAGCCGATCATTAGCACCAGACTTCCCGCCAGGCCGCCCCGCAGGAACTGTCGGTAGCCGATCTGCGGCGCAAGTTTCCCGACCAACGGACCAAGCAGCCAGCCCACCAGCGAAAACGGCATGAGGTACATGAGGGCGGAGACGGTTGCGCTCATGCCGAAACCGTCGGCGCCATCCTGCGAGAGGGCCGGAAGCGCGAAGAGCAGCACGGCGAAAGCGGACGCCATCGTGAAGAAGGTGGTGGCTAGCAGGCCCCAGGTGCCGCGCCGTGCCAGGACATCAAGCGGGACCAGCGGGGCGGCGGTGTGCCGCTCGACCAGTGCGAAAGTGATTCCGAGGACCACCGCGGCGACGAGAAACCCGATAGTCCAGGGACTCACCCAACCCGCCATACCGAACCCGAGTGTGAGCACCATGTTGACGGACCAGAGTGAACCGGTCATGGTGAGGGCACCGGCCCAGTCCATTTTCTGCGCGTCCACCACGATGGTTTCCGGATCCCAGATCCAGATGGCGCCAATGGCCAGGACTTCCAGGATAAGAATCACCCAGAGGATGCCGCGATACCCACAGTGGTCCGTGATGAGGCCGCCAAGGAGGGTGTCGATGCCCGCCACGCCGGAATTCACCGCCGCGACGAGCCCCAGATAGAACCCGTACTTCTTTCCCGGCAGGATCGCGCGCAGGGTGAGGTTCCCCAGCGCAAAGGTTGCCCCGCAGGCGCCCTGGAGGGCACGACCAACAATGAGGAGCATGGGCGTGGTGGCCGCGAGCGCGAGAACCGTCCCAATAATCATGACGATGACGGAGACGATGGTGGCCTTCTTCCGTCCCACCTTGTCCGCAACCGGCGGCACGAGGATGGCCACCGCTGCCGCGACCGCGAGGAAGATATTACTGGACCAGCCAATCACGCCCGTCGAGGTATGCAGGCGCGCTGCCATGTCCCCGATCGCCGGGGAAAGCATGGTCGAGTTCAATTGGAAACTGGCGATGACAAGAATCAACGCCGTTGCCACCAGAGGTGCGCTCATTTTGCCCGAGCGCGGCCTCCGAATCAGAATGCCCGAAGCCGTACGTTCCACGGTCAAACTGTCCTCGCCTGCCATCTCTCTCCCCACTCAGCGCGCGCCTACATCGTGCGAATTTGTCAGGTGCGCCGGACGGAACCCAGCCCGGCGCGCGGCCCAGCTAGTCGGTGATGCCGTGGATTGCTACCGAGGGCGTGGTTTCGATTGAGAGCAGCTTCTCGAGCTGTTCGTAGAACCCCTCACTGTCATACTTCTCAATCACGGTCGCGTTCGGCTGGTTGTTGAACTTTCCCCACGCCATCGCGGAGAATCCGCGCGTCAAGCTGGACGAGGTTTCAACGTCCACGCGGTATTCGTTGCTTTCCAGCACAAGGGCGGGATCAACCAGGCTCATCACCGTGGCCGAATCGGGGTGCGTGGAACCATCCACTCCCACCGACTCATTGAACGCAAGCGTGGTGTCGCAAACGGCGCCGAAGAAGCGCGAGAGCGGCGTTCCCAACTGCGTGAGGAGATTGTACTTTGCGCGCGGATAGGTGACGTCCCTGAGGGTAACGGGATCCCAGGTGAGGATATTGACGTTGTGGAAGCCGGCGGTGAGGACAATCTCCGCAGCCTCCGGGTCCACGTAGAAGTTGAACTCCCCGCTCGCGGAGGCGTTACCGCGGCCATTATTCGATCCGCCCATGATGTAGAGGCCCTTGACGCGTTCGGGCAGCGAGCGATCCTTGGCCACCGCGAGGGCGATGTTTGTGAGCGGACCAATAGCCACGATGCTCAGTTCGCCCGGGTTCTCGGCGGTGAGACGAATGATGGCGTCCGGACCGAACTCGTCCGAAACGGCATCCCACGGATTGTCCAGCTCAAGCTCGCCGGCGCCCGTGCCGTGGACGTTCTCCGCGGACTCCCATGGCCGCAGGAGGGGTTGGGTGGCGCCTGCGCACACCGGAACCTCACCGAGCTTGCCCGCCACCGAGAGTGTCATCACGGCGTTCTCCACCTGCCGGTTGAAGCCCACGTTGCCCGCAACCATCGTGATGGCGCGAAGATCCGCCTCCGGATGCAGGAGGCCAAAAAGGATCGCCACGCAGTCATCCTGAGCGGTATCCGTATCCAGAATAAATGGCTTTGCCATGCTAACCAGCTTTCCCTCGGCATGCCCGGGATGCGTCCGTCGCGCCCCACGGTGAGGCAATTCTAACGGCCATTCGGCAGTGCGGCGCCGAACAAACCGGGCCCGCGAGCGAGAGCCGGACGACGTCGCGTACGCACTACTGGAGCAGACAACGTCGTACAACATGGCGTCGTGCAAGACAGCGCGGCACCAAAACCGGACCGCTCCTCACGGCCCAGGGCGTACGGGCATACAAAAACGGGGACCCCGAAGGATCCCCGTAAGTGGCAGTGTGCTACTACTTCTCCACTACCGCCAGCACGTCGCGAGCGGACAGGATGATGTACTCATCCTCGCCATACTTGATTTCCGTCCCGCCGTACTTGGAGTAGATGACCACGTCACCCACCTTGACGTCCATCGGCACGCGCTGGCCGGAATCATCAACGCGGCCCGGGCCCACGGCCACAACCTTGCCCTCCTGGGGCTTCTCCTTGGCGGTGTCCGGGAGGACAAGCCCGGATGCCGTGGTGGTTTCTGCTTCGAGCTGCTGGATCGCGATGCGATCCTCCAGCGGCTTAATGGAGACCGTCATGTGTCTCCTCCTCTTCTTCTAGACTCGTGTGTTAGTACCTGGCGCCGGGACCCGCCGTCGCGGGGGCCGGGCCCGAACCGGGCACAAGCCGTAGTAGAACTACGTCCACGGACTAGAGTATGCCGGCTTTAGCACTCGGTCAAGGCGAGTGCCAAAGCTACCGCTGGTACGACGCCGCCCGGTACCGCGCGAAGTGCGTTGGAAGCGCAGCGTTTGCCGCGGCGGCCTGATACGGTCGGTGCCACGCGGGGTGCACCGCGGTACGCCCGGTACCGCACAGGCTTTGTACCGCAAGGAGGGCACTATGACCACGCTTGAAACGGCCGAATGGCTGGTGAGCCCTGCCGGCCGCGCCGCCTACGAACAGGCCGCGAGCGCTCCGCTCGAATCCTTGGCGGCCACGAGCTATCTGCGCCGAGCCGGGTATAGCGCCGAGCGCAGCGCCGCCCTGCTGACGCTGCGCGATCTGCGTGCACAAGCGGTGACGAAATTTGGCCCCGCGGCCGCCCGCATGTTTTTCACACGGATGGGCCTGGAGCAGGCCACCCGTGCGACGGTCGCGGCCCATCATGCATACCGGTTACGCCAGGCGAGATCCGTGGTGGATCTGGGTTGCGGTATTGGCGGGGCCCCCGCCCCTCTTCCGGCGGCCGGGCTCGATGCCCCCGGGGTGGAGCTGGCCCCGGCCACGGCGGTGTTTGCCCAAGCGAATGCCCCTGCCGCTAACGTTCTCACCGGCGACGCCGCCACGCACCAGCCGCATGCGGGCGCGGTGTGGCTGGACCCTGCCCGGCGCACGGCCACCGGCCGGCGCATCATGGACCCGGAATCCTGGTTCCCACCGCTCTCGCGGGCGTTGGAGACGGCGCGCCGCTTCCCCGCCGCCGGCATCAAGGTGGCACCGGGGATTCAGTACGAGGCGCTGCCCGCGGACTGCCAGGCCGAGTGAATTGAGGCCGGCGGCACGGTGGTGGAGGCGGTGATCTGGTTGAGGCTCGGCACACCCACGCGGATCGCCACCATCGTGGCCGCCGATGGCACAACCGCGGAGTACAACACGGGTACCGCCCCGAATACACCGGCAGAAACGCTTGCTCCTGCGCCCCTGGGAAACTACGTGGTGGAGCCGGCAGGCGCGCTTATCCGTGCGGGCGGCGTGGCACCATTCGCCCGCACACACGGGCTCGCACCGGTGAGCCCGAATATCGCTTACCTGACCGGGAGCGCCGCGCCCCGCTCCCCCTTCGCCACCACGTTCCGCGTGCTTGACGTGCTCCCGCTACGCCCGAAGGCCGTGGATGCACGGCTGGCGGAACTGGCGCCCGGCCGGATTGACATCAAAAAGCGCGGCACCGACATTGAGCCGGAGGCGTTCCGGCGGCGCCTGAAGAAAACGCGGATAACCCCGGGTGGTCCGGCACTCACGGTTATTCTCACGCGTCTGCTCGGTGAGCACCGGGCGCTCATCACGGAGAGAGTCCACTAGTCCGCGAGGCCAACGGCCGGCCTGCTGGCGTCGTCGAACAAAAACACCGTACCCGGGACCGGGCCGGGCACAGCGGCGTTGTTGAACCCCTAGGCCATGACCGGCTGCTCAAGGTCCATGTTCGTATCCACGGTCATGTCCAGCGGCGAGGGAGCCACACCGGCCGTAACCAGCTTGTAGCCGAGAGCCGCAATCATGGCACCGTTGTCCGTGCAGTAGCGAATGGGCGGGATGCGCACGGTGATACCCCGCTTAGCGGCACGCTCGGCAAGGAGTGCGCGCAGGCGGGAGTTCGCGGAGAAGCCGCCGCCCACAACCAGCGTGTCCGCACCGACGGCCTCGCAGGCATTGAGGGACTTTTCGGAGAGCGTGTCGTCGATGGCTTCCTGGAAACCGGCGGCGATGTTGGCTACCGGAATATCCTCGCCGCGGGTTTCGAGGCCCTCCACGTAGCGGGCCACGGCCGTTTTGAGACCGGAGAAGCTGAAATCATAGGGGTGCTTGGCTTTGTTCTTCCCACCTTCGAGCCCACGCGGGAAGCGGATGGCCGTGCGGTCGCCTTCTTCGCGGGATACCCGATCGATGTGCACGCCGCCCGGATACGGGAGCCCGAGAATGCGGCCTACTTTGTCAAATGCTTCGCCGGCGGCGTCATCGATGGTGCCGCCCATTTCGTGGACGTCCCCGGTGATGTCATGGACGTCGAGGATGGAGGAATGGCCGCCGCTCACCACGAGGCCCACGAAGTGTTCGGGGAAGGGACCGTCCACCAGTTCATCCACGGCCAGGTGGCCAAGAATGTGGTTCGCACCGTAAATCGGCTTGCCCAGCGCCAGCGAGAGCGCCTTCGCGGCGGATACACCCACGGTGAGCGAGCCGATGAGGCCCGGACCGGCCGTCACAGCAATGGCATCCACCTCCGAGAGGCTCACATTCGCCTTCTCTAGGGCCGCAGAGAGGGTGGGCACCATGGATTCCAGGTGGGCGCGGGAGGCTATTTCGGGGATGATGCCGCCAAAACGCGCATACTCATCCATCGAGGTGGCGGTGACGTCGGCAAGCAGTTCGCCATCACGCACCAGCGCCACGCCGGTTTCGTCACAGGACGTTTCAATTCCAAGAACGGTAGTCACGGCGCTACATTCTACGCCCCGGCGCCGGCTCCACACGCGCCGCCTCCGCCCCAAGATCCAGCCGCATGATGTAGCCGTCCTCACCGCCGTAGTAGCGGGGACGGGTACCGACGACGTCGAAGCCGCGCGACCGGTAGAGCGCCAGCGCGGGTGCATTGGTGACGCGCACTTCCAAGAAGGCGGTGGTGGCGCCACCCAGACGGGCGGCAGTGAGCAGATCATCCAGCAGTAGAGAGCCGAGGTGTTTTCCCCGGCGCTCGGGGGAAACACCCAGGGTAAGAATGTTCGCGTCCGGCCCGATACTGATGCCGCCGACGGCCACCGGGGTGGGCAGTGCACTGGCCGCCTGGAGTGGCACGTAGGCGATGAATGTGGCCGCACCGAGTTCGTCTCGCCAGGCGGCCTCGCTCCAGGCCTCACCCGCGAAAATGGCCCGGTCCAGCCGGGCAAGGACGGGCGCCCAGCCGGGCGTGGGCGTGATACGCGTGAGATCCGGCGGGAGCCTCACAGTACGGACCTACTTGGCGGCGGGCTGAGAAACGGCCGGCACCGCATCCGGGCGGCGCAGGTACTGCGGCGTGGTGCCCGTATCGATGGAGGCGCCAGCCTTGTTCTCTTCCTGATGACGCAGAGCCAGGCGAGCCATGTGCTCCGGCGTGACCGTCACCACCGTGGCACCCTCAAGTTCGGCGCAGATACCTTCGCGCGGGACCACCAGGGTGGCATCCGTGTGCTTCGCCATGAAGTCCGCGAAGTCCGCCCGCGGCACAATCTCGGGGTCACCGTGACGGTTCTCCGCCGTGGACACCAGCACGTAGAGTTCGCGCCGGCGTGCATCGGTGGCCACCACCACGCTTGATGCACCGTCCGTGAGCGCCGCCGCTGCCATGATCTCCAGCGAACTGACACCTACCAGCGGCACGTCCCACGCGAAGGCAAGCGTCCGGGCCGTCACCAGCCCGGCACGCAGGCCGGTGAACGGTGCCGGGCCGGTGCCGGCGACGATCATGTCCGGCCGCTCGATGCCGGCCTGGGCCAGCGCCTGCTTCACCATGGGAGTGAGCCGTTCGGCGTGGTGGCGCGAATCCGTATCCGTCACCCGCGCGAGTTCCTTGTTACCAGCGATCACGCCCACCACGGGAATGTCGGACGTATCAATGGTCAAAATGTTCATCGTTCCTCCCATTTCTGTGCGATATCGCGGGCCAGTGCCTCAGAGCGCGCGCCGGTAGCCTCCAGGACGAGTTCGCGCGGAGCGTCCCGGTAGAGGTCCACCACGTCCTCCCCTTCGGTAGAGCCCTCGGGGCGGTTGATGTGAATCTGGAGACGATCCGGTGTGAGCACCTCGGTTTTGCCTTCGCCCCATTCGATGACGGTGGCGGCATCCTCCAGTGAGGTGTCCAGGTCCAGCGCATCTAGCTCCTCAAGCGAGGCCAGCCGGTAGGCGTCCACATGGACCAGGTCCGGCCCATCCTCGCGGGCATGGTGCACATTAGCGATCACAAACGTGGGTGAGGTCACCCGACCGGACACGTTCATGCCCTCGGCAATACCGCGCACCATGGTGGTTTTCCCGGCGCCCAGCGGCCCCTCCAGCATCACGAGGTCGCCGCGCTGAAGCACGGTGCCCAGAATGCGGCCGAATTCGCGCATCGCATCCGCGTCGATAATTTTCATTCTTGCTCCCTTTTCGCGCGCACCATCCTACGCGCTACAGCCTTCTATTCGACGACGCCGCAGCGTCCAATCCCATGACCGTGAGTAGTAGACCACCCGTTCTACAGCGCGGCGAACGGCGTCGTACTAGGCGCCCTCATACACGCGAGGCACGCGGGGACCGATGCGGGTGATGATTTCGTACCCGATGGTGCCGATGCGTTCAGCCCACTCATCCGCTGTCGGCTCGCCGCTGCTGCCACTGCCGAATAGGGTGGCCATCTCCCCCGGACGTGCATTCTCGGGCAGGCGCACAACAAACTGATCCATGCATACGCGGCCGATAATGGGCGCGCGCTGACCCCGAATACTCACCTCGCAGCGGTTGGAGGCCGCCCGCGGAATGCCGTCCGCGTAGCCGAGCGGCACGATCCCCAGGTGGGTGCGGCCTGTCGCGTGCGCGGTGTGTCCGTAGGAGACACCGGTGCCATCCTTCACCCAGCGGTCGGCAATGATGGGGGCTTCGACGCGCATGGCCGGACGAATTCCCAGCTCGGCGGCGGTGGCCACGGCCGGATTCGGGGAGAGGCCGTAAAGGATGATTCCGGGGCGCACCATGGAGAAGAGTGCTTCCGGATGCCAAAGCACCCCGGAGGATGCCGCCAGGTGCTCCACGTCCGGGTGGATGCCGGCCGCGCGTACGTCCCGCCGGGCCTCCTCGAACAATTCAACCTGCCGGGCCGTCGCCTCCGGGCGTGCCGGATCGTCGGCACAGGCGAGGTGGCTCCACAAGCCCACCACCCGTACGGTGCCCCGCGCCTCCAGTGCGGCGAGCCGGGATGCGGCCGCCGGTACGTCGGCCGGCGCAAATCCTTCACGTGCCATCCCCGTGTCCACGCCAATATGCACCGGAATTCCGGCGCCGGCGGGCAGATCCTCCAGCCGGTCCAGCACCCATGTGGCGCCGACGGATACTTCGATGCCCGCCGCTGCGGCCTCGCGGAAGTCCACCGTGTCATCAAATATCCAAGAGAAGATGGGGACCGTGCGCGTGGCGCCGAGGGCCGCGGAAAGGTCCAGCGCTTCGCGCAGTTCGGCCACGCCCAGGTAGTCCGCTCCGGCGTCGAGGAACGCCCGAGCCGCGGCGAGCACGCCGTGCCCGTAGGCATCCGCCTTCACCACGGCGAGGAGCCGCTGGCCGGAAAGATGGGTGCGCGCCGCCGCAAGATTCTCCCTCAGCGCGTCCACGCTGATGATGGCCCTACCCGGATACTGAGTCACTGCCGGTCCTTTCAAAGCTTCCTGCCGCGACACTTTACGCGGACCGCGCACCGATGGACACAGCGGCACGGTAGGTAGTCTCCAGGACCACGCAGGAACGCCCGATGGTGCGGGCGCGCCGCTCCGGCGTCGTGCTACTCCACGCGAACGATACGGCGGGGAATGTGTTCGGCGAGGCGCACGGACAGCTCGAAGGAGTCGAAGCCGCCGAAACCCGCGAATTCCTCGATCGAGGGCACCGGGCCGCCGGCTACCGCCGGGTCCCCGAACAGGTAGGCGCGGTCCCCTACCCGCACGCCGGCCGGCACCTCCACGATGATCTGGTCCATGCATACGGCGCCACGCTGCCTGCAGCGCTGTCCGTTGACCAGAAGTTGGGCGCGATTGGCCATGGAACGCGGCAGCCCGTCCGCGTAGCCCACCGGCACCAGGGCGAGGTGGGTCCGCCGGGTGGTATGGGCCGTGTGGTCATAGGAGATGCCCGTGCCATCCTCTACCCAGCGGTCCGCAACAATCGGGGCAGACAGGGTCATGGCGGGCCGTAACCCAAGGTCCACGGCGGTCCCCACGGTGTAGTCGAGCGCCTGCCCGTAAAGCGCGATGCCCACACGCACCATCGAGTAGAGGGTGGCGGGATGCCAGAACACGGCCGCGGAGGCCGCCAGGTGCTCCAGTTGCGGATGTAGTCCACCCGCCCGCGCGTCTCGGCGCGCCTGTTCAAAACGCTCCACCTGGATACGGGTGAGTTCGTTTTCCTCGGGGTGGTCCGCACCCGCGAGATGGCTCCACAGGCCGACGACGCTCACCGTCCCGCGAGCTTCCAGCGCGGCAAGGCGTTGGGCTGCGGGTAGGACGTCAGCGGGCGCGAATCCCTCGCGCGCCATTCCGGTGTCCATGCCGAGGTGGACACGAATACCGGCACCCGCCGGGAGCGCCTCCAATTTGTCCAGCACCCAGGGGAAACCGACGGAGAGCTCAATGCCGGCCGCACTCGCCGCCTCGAGATCCGCATCCGGGCCGAATAGCCAGGCGAAAATGGGAACGCGCCGCATGGCGGGGTCAGCGGCGAGCCCGGCGGCCAGTTGCTCCGCTTCGCTCAGCTGGGCCACGCCCAAATAATCCACGCCCGCCGCAATAAGTGCGCGCGAGGTGCCGAGCAGCCCGTGACCGTAGGCGTTTGCTTTGACCACGCCCATCACCTTCTGGCCCGTGAGGTGGGCGCGTACGGCGGCCACGTTCTGCTTAAGGGCGACCGCGTTAATGTCCAAGCGTCCCGGAAAAATCATGCGGCCTTCCTTATTGCTTCGATGGCGGCGGGAATTGACGCCGCAATATCCGTGGCCCCGATGGGGTGACCGGCACGGTTGGCGGGATCATTGAACAGCGTATCAGCCGCAATCGCCGCTGCCACACCGTGAATGTAGGCGGCCGTGGCGGCCACACGGGCGGCACCGCCCGGTTCCATGGCCAGCGCCGCCGCGTGGGCTAGCAGCCCGCCCGTGAGCCCCGCCAGTACGTCACCCGCGCCGGCCGTACCCCGCCATCCGGGCGCGCCCCCTTGCGCGTAGGCGTCACCGGTGGGCGCGGCCACCACGTCCACGGCTCCCTTGAGCATGACCGTGGCGCCGGTGGCCGCCGCGAGCGCCCGGGCCGCTTCCAGCTGGTGGGCTTCGATGAGCGCGCGGCTCCAGGGGGCGCCCTCGCGCGAAAGTCCAAGGTGGGCGGCGAGTGCCACGGCCTCCCCGGCGTGTGGCGTGAGCACGTGGTGCTCGGCGAGGCCCCCTATGCTGGCTGCAACGAGAATGGCCTCCGCATCAATGACCGCGGGCAGGCCGCTTGCGAGTACCTCCCGGACGTCCGTCTCCCCAGCCGCCCCGCCCGGACCCACCACGTGTGCCTGGACACGTCCATTAGCGCGCACCACCTCCGGGTGGGCGCGGATAATCAGCTCGGCAACGGCGTCCGCCCCAAGATAGCGGACCATGCCGGGGCCGGCCGCGAGCGCCGCAGCCGTGGCCATGAGCCCGGCCCCGGGGTATTGCTCGGTGCCGGCACGCACGCCCACCACGCCGCGCGTGTATTTGGAATCATCCGGCCCGGGGGCGCACAGCAACGCCGCGGCGTCGCTCGCCTCCACCGCGCGTAGATCAGGCGCCGGGAGCTCATAGCCCAACGGCACTACCATCACGTGCCCCGCCAGCCTGCGGGCGGGTTCCAGCAGCAGTGCGGGCTTATTCGCACCCATGGTGACCGTGAGGTTGGCGGGCAATGCCGGGCCTTCAACCCCGCCGGTGTCCACGTCGACGCCAGAGGGCACGTCCACGGCAACAACTGCGGCCCGCGCCCCCGAAATCCCGCGGCCCACGGCCATGACGATGCCGGCCGCCGGTTCGCGTATGCCGCCGCGGGCGCCAATGCCGAGGATGCCGTCAATGATGAGGTCCGCTCGGGCCGCTTCAAGCTCCGCCTCCGCCGCGGCTACCTCCCGTGCACCCACGCACTTGGCGGCCCGCCAGCCGGCTGCGTGCATGCCCTCCGCACAGCAAATCACCCGGACGGTACAGCCGCGCCGGGCTAGCCGCGCGGCCGCGAACAGCGCGTCACCGCCATTGTTGCCACCGCCTACCAGCACGAGTACGCGGGCACCGTACACGCCACCGCGGCACCTGAGCAGCCGAATGCATGCGGTGGCTAGCGCAGCCGCCGCATGCTGCATGAGCGGCTCGCCGGCCGCTAGGAGCGGCGCCTCGGCGTCTCGAATGTGCGCAACAGAATAAGCCTTAATCATCGGATCCTCCACGTGCAGCCTACGCACGTGAAACCGCGCCGGCCTGGGCTGTCCGCACCTCGAAACGCGTCGATAAACCCCGCGCCCTACTCCACCGTGACGGACTTGGCCAGGTTGCGGGGGTGATCGACGTCGTACCCCTTCTGCGCGGCCATTTCGGAGGCGAAAATCTGCAGCGGCACCACGGTAACCATGGGCATCATGAGCGTGGGGGTGCCGAGGGGGACGCGGAACACATGCTCGGCGTAGTCGGTGACGGCGTTATCTCCCTCCTCGGCGATGACGATGGTGCGGGCGCCGCGAGCGCGCACCTCCTGGACGTTGGAGATCACCTTGTTGTGTAGTTCGGGGCGGCGCGGGGTGGGGACGATGAAGAACACGGGTAGACCCGGCTCGACCAGCGCGATGGGACCGTGTTTGAGTTCACCGGCCGCGAAGCCCTCCGCGTGTACGTAGGCCACTTCCTTGAGTTTGAGTGCACCTTCAAGAGCCACGGGGAATCCCACGTGTCGTCCGAGAAAGAGGAAGGATGTTTTGTCCTTCATGGTGCGGGCGAGGGCGCGGATGCTCTCCTCCTGCTCCAGCACCTTTTCTATGCGCCCGGGCATGCGGGAGAGTTCTTCAAGGTACCCGGCAACCTCCTCGGGGTATTTATTGCCGCGCACCTCCGCCAGGTAGAGGCCCAGCAGGTAGGCGGCGGCGATCTGCGCCACGAAAGCCTTGGTGGAGGCGACGGCAATTTCGGGGCCCGCGTGGGTGTAGAGCACGGCGTCGGATTCACGGGCAATCGAGGAGCCGTATGTATTGCAGATGCAGAGTACTTTGGCGCCCTGTTCGTGGGCGTGGCGCATAGCCTGGAGCGTGTCCATGGTTTCTCCGCTCTGGGAGATGGCGAGCATAAGGGTTTTCTCGCTGACCACGGGGTCTCGGTAGCGGAATTCGGAGGCTAGTTCCACCTCGACGGGGATGCGGCACCAGTGTTCGATGGCGTAGCGCGCCACCTGTCCCGCGTAGGAGGCGGTGCCGGCCGCGATGACGATGATTTTGTCCACGGAGCGGAACAGGGCGGGGTCCATGCGCATTTCGTCGAGCGCCAGGTGCCCGTCCACCAGCCGGCCTCGCAGCGTTTCCTCGACGGCGTGGGGTTCTTCGTGGATCTCCTTGTCCATGAATGTGGCGTAGCCGTCCTTCGCCGCGGCTTTCGCGTCCCAGGTGATGGTGTACTCGCGCCCCTGGGCGGGGTTTCCTGCGAAGTCCAGGAGTTTGACGTTCGTTGCCGTCATGACGACGACGGTGTCCTGGCCCACTTCCAGGGCGCGGTCCGTTTCGCCCACGAAGGCGGAGACGTCCGAGCCGAGGAAGTTTTCACCGTTGCCCAGGCCGACGACGAGCGGAGAATTGCGGCGGGCGGCCACCACCGTGGCGGGATCCTGGCCGTCTAGCGCCACCAGGGTGAAGGAGCCTTGGAGGCGCGCTACCACGTGGAGCATGGCTTCGGTGAGCGTGGCCGCGGTGCCGTCCGCGAGTTCGACGCCGAGGAGTTGCGCTACTACTTCGGTGTCCGTGTCCGAGCGCTGGGTGATGCCGCGGGCTGCCAGCTGGGCTTTCAGTTCGAGGAAGTTTTCGATGATGCCGTTGTGGATGACGGCCACGCGGCCGTCGGCGGACAGGTGCGGGTGAGCGTTGACGTCCGAGGGCGCGCCGTGGGTGGCCCAGCGGGTATGTCCCATAGCGCTGATGCCGGGCGCGAGGGGATCAGCCTCCAGTGCGGCGGTTAGGTTCGTGAGGCGGCCGGAGCGTTTGCACACGGCTAGGCCGCTGGCGGATGCGACGGCCACACCGGCTGAATCGTAGCCGCGATATTCGAGGCGGCTAAGGCCTGCCAGGACAACGTTGAGAGGACGGTCACTTGCGGGCGCGGGCCCTGCGTATCCAACAATTCCACACACGTCCGGGGATTCTACGCGGCGGCGATAACACGCTGCTACAGAACAGACAACGGACCTTTGGCACGGGTGGACGCGCGGGTTATGGCGGACATGCATGCGCGTGGGACGTGGACGGACGTGCGGACCTATCGCCGGGCGCGTGGGACGTGGGCAGGTGCGTGAGTCAGCACCGCACGTTGGGCACGGGCAGACGTGCGGGTGACGTGCCGCGCGGAAACCAACTACCTGCGGGAAAATTACGGTCGCCCAGGTCAGAATCCCTGGTTGAGGCGGAAGGGAACCTTCTTCCGGGTGCCGCGCTGCTTCGTCGCAGCAATCAGGTTCGGCGCCCGGAACAGCTTCAAGTTCACATTCACCACCTGGCCATCCTTGCCCCACACCGCAAGCAACATGTTTCCGGAGGCCCACCCCCACTCAGTAATATCCTCATGCCGAATCACACGACGCCGACCACGCCAATCCACATCCTCAAACACACCCACACCATCACGCACCCACTTCACCCGGTAATAATTCAAATACGCCCAACCAAGGCACGCAGAGAAAACACCGCCCACCGCGAAGCACGCAAACCCAATTTGTGCATCTCGATGTCCCCATTCCACCAAGGCGATCACAAAGAACGCGGCCGAGAGAACGGTGACGAATACCCCGCACACGGTAAGAATGCAGCCAAACTTCAACAGTGTCTTTGTCGGGCGTTGCACCTCACCCTCGTCCGTTTCTTCCCGACGAGGACCCCAGGACACCACTGTCCCAACCGACATCGCCGCCGCAAACAACCCAATAAACACCCAACGCATGAGGATCTCCTAGAAACCAATATCCATATGAATCGGCACCCGCCGTTTTGTCCCATACTTCTGCGCAGCAGCAATAAGATTCGGCGCACGGAACAACTTCAAATTCACCGTAACAGCCCGGCCATCCCGATCCCACACAGCCACCAACTCACTCAACGGCGGCTTACCCCACTGCACAATATCCTCATGCCGAATCACGCGGCGGTGCCCACGCCAATCCACATCCTCAAACACACCCACACCATCACGAACCCACTTCACCCGGTAATAATTCAAACAGGACCATCCCAGAACAATCGAAAGGGCACCTAGGAGAGTACTGCATATCGCAAAAATCCACATTCCAAGAACTGCACCGTTGATAAAGTTCAGAAAAATAACAGCAGTTCCCGCTACAAAAACCCACACTCCCAGTACGAAAAATACAATTCCAAAGCTCCTGAGAGATTTGCTTGGACGCTGAACACTTCCCTCAGATTTACCTTCCTGACGAGGAATCCACGAGATCATGCCCCCAACTGAGAGCGCAACTGCAATCAATACAACGGACAGCCACCGCATCACTCTGCCTTCTTTCCTAATTCTCAATCGCTACTATTTTTCAGCTGATGCCGGTTCATATCCTGGTGTGCCACCGCCCACGCCGCCGATAATGAGAGAACTTAGGAAATCGGAATTCGAATAGGGACCTGCGCCCGGTAATTGGCTTGTTACGGCATACTCCACACCACCACTAACGGCCCCAGCAATGCCCCCACCGATAAGCTGACCACCCCTGTTGCTCACGGCCTCAGAGAACCCTGCGCGGGCAATACCACCGCTAGCTATTGCTCCACCACCTGTTATGGCACTGCCGCTATAGAGACCCGCCACCGCGCCAGTAGCCATGCCACTCATCAACAGGCGACTGTTGAGACCTTTGCCATCACTCACTTGTTCTAAAGCGGGTGCGCTGCCATTGATAGCACCCGAGACACCCGATGAAAGTGCATTGCGCGGGAGCTGTTCTGCAAGCGTCTCCGTTATTCCTTGTCCTGCTTGCGTAATCTCGGGAAGCATGGATTCACCAGCCAAATCCACAGCCCTACCCACTACGCCACCCACTACCCCGCTAACCGCACCAAGCGCTGCATTGACCCCGATATGCTTCCAGTTAAGTTCGTTAACATTCGTACCGCCAACAATCTGGCTCAGTACAGAACTACCCACACCAATGGTGGCTCCACCAACGGCGCTGACAATTAGCATTCCAGCCAGTGTGGCTGGGTTGAAAGCTAATATAGCCGCGCCAACCGCCATGACGCCAACCGCAGCAATTCCAACAATGATATTCGCCCACCTCTGCCCCGCGTTATTGCGGTTCTCGTTGTAGGCGTCAATCGCGGAGAGGTCAGCGTCGGTAATCGGCGCGGTACCCCATGGATCCACCAGATTCAGCGGATTATTACCCAGCAGGTTGTATGTGTTCGCCTCCCACAGGCTGCCGGGTGCGGGCACCGCGGGATCTGGGCTGACAAACGCGAAGGAAGCCAGATCGGCCAGCCGAGCCCCCATCCAGCCCATGCCGTCCACGGACAGCCGGCCACCAGCCACCGTCACGCCCTTGGGGAGCACACCGTCACGCTGGACCGCCCCGCCGGGCAGATGCCACACGCGCGCGCCGCGTGCCCGCATCAGCTGCGGTACCGGCGCGGCTATGTTCCAGTCAAAGCGGGATCCGCCCAGTTCCGTAGGCTCGCCCAGACCGTTCACCCACACGGGCACAGTCACGTTGTTCTCGTGGGTACCCGTGGTAGTGCCAACCCCAGTTAGTTTTACCTGGCTGGGCCACCCCCGCCCGTCCCACTCAATGCGCTGCACCGCGTTCGCCGTCTGGGTGGCCACCCGGCGCCCACCCGTATCAAAGGTGTACGCCACCTTTCCTTCGGGTGTGATGCGCGCCGCCAGCCGTGAAGCACGGTCGTACGCGAAGGTCGATTCCGCTGTCCCAGCGGCCACACGCACCAGTCTGCCCGCGGGGTCGTATGAGAATTCGCGCGCACCCTCCGGGCCCGTTACCCCCGTGAGCTGGTTGGCGGCGTCGTAGGTGAACACAAAACTACCGTTCCCGTTTCGGAGTCCCGCGAGCCGTCCCCAGGCGTCATATGTGCGCTCCTCCGAGGCGCCGTCCACCTCCATGCGTACCGGGAATCCCTGCCGGTAATCCCAGGCGCGCATCGTGAATCCGGCATCCACGCAGCGCACCCGCCCGTCGTGATCTGTGCTTACCTCCGCACGCGCGCCCGACGGCGCCACCAGCGCCGTAAGCCGGCCGGCCGCGTCATATTCGTACCGCCACGCGTCACCGTCCAGGCTCACCTCGGTGAGCAGGCCGTCTCGATCATACGTCCACGCCCAGCGGGTCTCTTTGCCATCCACCGTGGTGGTGCGCGCCACCGGCAGCCCACGGCGATCCTTCACCACCTCGTGCGTCACTTGCGCGCCAGCCGGGTGGGTGTAATCCCGTACCACCACACGCCGGCCACCCTCGTGGTAGTCCACGGCCACCTGGGTGCGCCCGTCCACGCGCGTTTCGGCGAGGCGCCCGGCGGAGTCATACGTCACCAGTTCCGCCTGGCCCGCGTCATCCTCCACGCCTGTGATACGGCCAAACGAATCGCGGGTGACGGTGGTGCGCCGCATGGTGGCGGGCCCCAGTGCCCTTCCTGGTACCGGCATCGCGCCTTCGGCAGTGCGGCCCGTCGGGTCCGTCCAGGTGGTTGGGCGGCCATCCGGGAAACCATACCAAGACGAGACATACCTAGCTGCAACACCGCACACTGCTCACCTCAATCGCTCAATCTATCTGTTCTGCTCGACCGGCATCTTGTTACAAGATCGCATTGATAGCTGAATTATGTTGAGGTTTTAGGCGACGGTCAACGAATCCCGCAAAGAAATCGGCACCTTCACCGCATACAGGGCACAATCCCGCAACAGATTAGAACAATCCATCCAGCCACCATTTAGACGGGACTTCTCCCCCTCACACGTCCAAAACACCAAAAAGAACCCGGACCGGTCACTTGCGAGCTTCACTACATCCTTATGGGCATACACGTGCTTCCGGCCCCTCACATTCCACACCGTCGCCTCATCCACGCCATCAATCAATGCCCGATGCCGATAATAAGAAAGACACCACCATCCCATATACGCAAAAAATGAGCCCAAAACCCCACAAAGTATCAAAAAGAAAATATCCGTCCCATTCCAACCATCAATCGTCACAAGCGCGATGGAACCGACAATACCGACAAGTCCAAATACGCTAGCGATTAGCGCGACGATTCCGCCGACCTTCATACGTTTCGGGGCGCGCTGCACCACCTCACCATCAGTCTCGATCTCCTTACGCCCATGCCACTGAGACAACGCCCCAAACAAACCCAGCGCAAACGCCACACCAAAACCCAACCACGTCGTATCACTCATCGCGCGAGCCTCGATCTCCATCATTAACAGCCCGGAAGCAGTTCGATGGCACTAGCATGTCGTTATCGTGCTGATGAACGCATTCGTCGCGTCAGCAATATCCGTGTTCCATACGTCCTGTTTGATTCCATGTGGCGTTTTGGTCATCGCAGCCCCATCTCATCGGTGGATCCCTCCACTAGATGAACTTACGCCACCTAACTTTGCGTGTAGGGAGTATTCGTCCCATCTACGTGCTCCTATGCTCGACGCCGCCCGCCACCGTTCCGCTCACGTTTGTTAGCGCCGCCCTTACTAGCGTCACCGTTTTGCCACCGTTTTCTCAGGGCCACTGCCGTCCGGGCTACGCTTTCACGGGCGCCGCCGTTATCTCGCCATCCTGTATGCAGCGCCGCGTTTTCATAGCGCACGTCGGGCACTAGACTGCACGCATGCCTCAGCCGCATCTCATGGCGTTTTCGCGCGCCGAGTGGACCCAATTCGCCACGCACGCCTCTAGCACGGAGCAGGCCTCCACCGCAATCCTTTCCTCGGCCGTTGCCCCGGAGGAAGTGGACCAGGTGTATCGCCCGCTGGCAGCCATGCTTGAGGTCAAGGTGGAGGCGGTACGCCGCGGGCGCGCCGCACTCAGCGCATTCCTTGGCCGCGAGGTGCGCCCCACACCGATCATTTTTTCCGTCACCGGATCCGTGGCCGCCGGAAAATCCACTATCGCCGAGCTTCTCCAAAAGCTCCTCGCCGCATACCCCGGCACGCCTCGCGTGGATCTGGTGAGCACGGACGGTTTTCTGTACTCGAACGCGGAACTCGCTCGCCTCGGTCTCACGGAGCGTAAGGGTTTTCCGGAGTCCTACAACATCCCCGGGCTCCTCGATTTCCTCCGTCGTATTAAATCAGGCCAGCCGGCGGTTGCGGCGCCTATCTATGATCACGCCACCTATGACGTTCTTCCCGATCAACACATGCTCGTCAACCAGCCAGACGTCCTTATTCTCGACGGCCTCAATGTTCTTCAGCCCACCGGCCTCTGGGCAACCGGGCTCCGCGTCCACGCGCATTCCTCCGCCCCCGCGGACGCCGACCTGCACAATATGCTTCTCACCCGCTCCCAACGTGAGCAGGCTGCCGCGGGAGTCGCCGGCGCCCCGAAAAACCACGGCGCCGGTACCGGCACCTCGCTTCGCATCGGTGAGGACGACGTCGAACGGGGTACGGCGTCCCAAAGCCCCGAGGATTTCTTGCGTTCCGGAACGTCAATCATGGCTGACGTGGCGGATTTTGTGGACACATCGATTTATTTGGATGCGTCCCGTGACGATATCGGCCAGTGGTTCCTCGACCGGAATTTCGATTATTTGGATGAGGCCCGCAAAAATCCGAATTCTTTCTATGCACAGTATTTGGCGGTGCCGGAAGAGGAATTTGTGCGCGCCACCCGGATGGTATGGGAGCAGATTAATCTGCCGAATCTGGTGGAGAATTTGGAGCCCACGCGGGACCGGGCGGACATTGTGCTGCGCAGCGACCGCCACCACCGTGTGCAGGAATTGCTTATTCGGAGGCCGTAGCCGGGACGGTAGAGCGGCATAGGAAACCCTCTGGGCCACGTAGCCGCACGCCCCGCGCACGAACGACGCGCACCGGCGTCGTACCTAGCCCGTCCCAAACGAAACTGACAGCTAACGTGAGCTACCGGCGTCGTACCAGGCTCGCCGGCCGCCCGCCGTCAGGCACTTATAGCGCCAGATTTTCCTTCACCACGTCAGCCAGCCGCTCCGCGACTTCCTGGGCGTGTGCCTCCGTATCGGCCTCCACCATGACGCGCACCAGCGGCTGCGTCCCAGAGGGGCGGAGCAGCACGCGGCCGGCGTCGCCCAACTTGGCCTCCTCCGCGGCCACCGCATCCAGCACCGCTTGGTTCGTGGATGCCGCCGCCTTATCCACACCGGACACATTGATAAGCACCTGCGGCAGCCGCGTCATGACCCGCGCAAGTTCCGCGAGCGACTGCCCCGTCTTCACCAACCGCTGGGCCAGCAACAGGGCCGTGAGCGTGCCGTCACCGGTGGTGGCCTTCTCCAGATTGATGATGTGACCGGACTGCTCACCGCCCAGCGCGAACCCGCCCCGCTTCATCTCCTCAAGCACGTAGCGGTCCCCCACAGCCGTCTGCACCGTGGCAATGCCGCGCTCCTTCATCGCGTTGAGGAGGCCCAGGTTGCTCATGACGGTGACCACGAGGGTGTTATGCGAGAGCGCGCCAGCCTCCTTCTTCGCGACGGCAAAAATCCCCATGATCTGGTCCCCGTCTACCAGGTTTCCCGCGCTATCGACGGCCAGGCAGCGGTCGGCGTCGCCATCGAAGGCCACACCCAGGTCCGCACCGTGCTCGACCACCGCCCGCTGGAGGCCCTCCGGATGCGTGGAACCGGCGTCGCGATTGATGTTGTCGCCGGCCGGATCGTTGTTAATCGTGATGACCGTGGCACCTGCCCTACGGAACGCCTCCGGCGCCACATTGGACGTGGCACCATTCGCCGTATCGGTCACCACGGTGAGGCCATCCAGACGGACGTCAATAGCCGAGAGCAGGTGGTCAATGTAAAGTTGGTCCGCGTGTCCGGCTGCGTTTGTAATAGAGCCGACGCCGGTGCCCGTCGGGCGCTCCCACTCCTCACCCAGGAGGCCCTCAATTTGATCCTCGACGGTATCCGGTAGCTTAAATCCGCCTTTACCGAAGAACTTGATGCCGTTGTCCTCCATAGGATTGTGGGAGGCAGAGATCATCACACCCAGGTCATATCCGGCTTCAGCCGTCAGATAGGCAATGCCCGGAGTGGGGATCACGCCAGCATGCTCCACGTCCACGCCCGCTCCAGCCAGACCGGCCGCCACCGCCTGCGCCAGCATGGGACCCGACAGACGGGAATCCTGCCCCACCACAGCCCGCGGCCGCGCGTCGCCACCGGCAGCGAGCAGCACACGCGCCGCCGCCTCCCCCAGATGAAGCGCCAGTTCAGCGGTGAGTTCCTTGTTCGCCACTCCGCGAACGCCATCAGTTCCAAACAGTCGGGGCATTCTTCCTCCTAAGACCGCCTCATTATTGCACCGTACCCGGGAGGCCGGTGCCACGAACAACACCCTGGAGAGCCTTGCGGATGGGGCCCGAGAAGGACATGCCGATTGATGAAGCGCCGGAATGCCCCGCGGCGAGCCAGGCCCAGCCGGCCGAGCCTGGAACGGCGCTGATCGCCGCCGCAGCCCGAAGGACCGCGCGAGCGGGATACCTGGGCGGGCTCAAGAGTGGTCAATTGGGACTGTGCCCGACCCTCCCCGGCGGGAAGGGTTCGCTGAACAGTAAGAGAACTCTTCAGGTGACGAAAAACTTCCGGTTTGGACGCCTCAGGAGCCCTCCAACCGGCAATTCACCATCCACTCAAGAGAAAACCATCAGTTCAGCACACCAGCAGCCAAAGCAAAGGCCGCGGCGGACTCAGGAGTGGTCGATTGGGGCTGTGCCTGACTCTCCGCGCCGCCCGCGCCGACCCGCCGCATCCAACGCCCAATCCGGACATAAAAATGGCACCGCCGCAGCGGTGCCATTTGAGCCCGAGCAATCCACTCGGGAAAATGCGACTTAACGCTTGGAGAACTGGGAAGCCTTGCGAGCCTTCTTGAGGCCGGCCTTCTTGCGTTCCACGGCGCGCGCATCACGCGTGAGGAATCCGGCCTTCTTCAGCGCCGGACGGTTGGCCTCACGGTCAATGTTGTTGAGCGCGCGGGCGATGCCGAGGCGCAGCGCGCCGGCCTGCCCGGAGATGCCGCCGCCGCGGATATTGGCGATGACATCGAAGCGGCCCTGGAGCTCCAGGAGCACGAACGGGGACTCCACCAGCTGCTGGTGAATCTTGTTCGGGAAGTAATCGGTGAGGGCGCGGCCGTTGATCTTCCACTCGCCCGTGCCGGGGACCAGGCGGACGCGCGCAACTGCTTCCTTGCGGCGGCCGAGTGCCTGACCCGGCTGAGTGGCGGACACGCCCTGACCGGGACGGGAGACTTCCGTTTCCGTGGTGTAGGAGCCGGAGAATTCCTCGTCGACGGTGGCGTCAACTGTGGTTTCTGACATGTACTAAATCCTGTTCCGGGAAAACTTACTGCGTAATCTTCTTGAGCTCGTAACGCTCCGGCTGCTGTGCCGTGTGCGGATGCTCAGCGCCCGCGAACACGCGCAGGTGGGTGAGCTGCTGACGGCCGAGCCGGGTGTGGGGCAGCATGCCCTGCACAGCCTTGAGCACGGCCTTTTCCGGCGCCGTGGCCATGAGCTCGGTGTAGCTGGTGGCCTTGAGGCCGCCCGGATAACCGGAGTGACGGTAAGCCTTCTTCTGCTCGAGCTTGCTACCGGTCAGCTTGACCTTCGCAGCGTTGATCACGATCACGTGATCGCCAAGATCAGCATTCGGAGCGAAATTCGGACGGTGCTTCCCACGGAGCAGGGCGGCAACCTGAGCTGCCAGGCGGCCCAGCACAACGTCGGTACCATCAATGATGTACCACTTGGGTTCGACGTCCCCGGGCTTAGGTGAATACGTGCGCACTTGCGTACCCTTCGTTTTCTTTTCGACGCGCGCGAAGCGGCGCCGCTGGATAAATCTTGTGCTGGAGGCTTCCGTGGCGAGTGGGATAAGCACCGCGGAGCTATGCAACAACACTTCATACTATCCGCGCACGCCTATACGGTCAAAGATTCCAGGGTGTAGTGAGGGACTGCACGACGACGTCGGCAGCATGCTCACGCCTCGCATGCAACCGCCAAATTCGGCGTGCGGTACGGCGCCAGACGGCTCGGCCGAAGAATGTGGATTATCTTGCCGCCACATCCGCCCCCTTGCCGGGCGGCCGCGAGCCTCGTACCCGCCGCGCACGCGACTAACGCTTCCGGAGCGTGTCCAGCTCCCGGCCCGCCCGCGCGAGCGCAAAGACTCGCCCCGCCGTCAGTCCTAGCATTCGCAATCACGCCGTGCCCGAGCCTGCTCAGCTCGGGCCGCAAAATCAGCGGCGGGCGGATAAATGACCGCATCGAGAGTGAGCGGATGCGGCGGCGCCACCACTGACTCTCCCGTACGCGAGTGCTCCGCTAGGCGCTGGGCGGGCCACGTGACCGGACGGCGTCGTTCGCCCACACGAAGCAGCGCACCCACCAGGGAGCGCACCATCGAGTGGCAGAATGCGTCCGCCTGCGCCCGAATAATCACCGTGGCTCCCTCCTCCTCCACGTCGAGGCGCTGGAGCGTGCGGATGGTGGTTGCACCCTCGCGCGGCTTGCAGTAGGAGAGGAAATCGTGGAGGCCCAGCAGTGACTTCGCGGCCTCCCGCATGCCCTCCACGTCGAGCTCCACCGGCAGCCAGAGCGTGTCCCCGCGTCGCACCGGGTCAAAGTCGCGGGTCTCAATGCGATAGGAATAGCGGCGCGCCAGCGCGGAAAAACGGGCATCGAAGGTACCGGGCACCTCGGATACGCGGGTCACCACCACGTCGCTGGTCCCGCGCGGCCCACTACTCTCCCGGCCCAGCACGCCAAACAGCCGCGCCTGCAGTGCCTCAGCAGGCCGACGGTCCGAGCGCCCCGGTAGCGCCGCCCACACGTCCGCGGGCACATCAAGGTGCGCCACCTGACCGCGGGCGTGCACACCGGCGTCGGTACGGCCTGCGACGGTGAGATGAACCGGGCGCCGCAGAATCATCGCCAGGGCCTCCTCAAGCACCCCCTGCACCGTGCGCAGTCCCGGCTGAATGGCCCACCCGTGAAATGCTGCGCCGTCGTAGGCGATGTCCAGACGAACCCGAACCGTGTGCGCTACCGTCTCTACCATGCAAGCAGTTTCGCACACGCCCGCCTCCAGCCGCACACTCGCCGTTGATTGCGGGGGCGGCGGCATCAAGGTGACCCTGCTCGACGCTGGCGGATTCCAAATCGGCACCGCTCACCGTGAGCCGGTCCGCTACCCCTTCTCCCCCGCGGATCTCGTGCGCACCATCCGCACCCTCTCCGACGGCCTCCACTTCACCCGCCTCACCGTAGGCATGCCGGGCACCATTCGAGACGGCGTGGTGGTGTACACGCCGCACTACACACGGAAGGCCGGGCCGCACACGCGCCTTGATCCGGACATGGATGAGGCGTGGACCGGGTGCCGCCTCCAGGAACGTTTAAGCGAGATTTTCGGGGTGCCCGCGCTCGTCATGAACGACGCCGAAGTGGCCGCCGCCGGCGTGGTGACCGGCGTGGGGCTCGAGGTGGTTCTCACGCTCGGCACCGGGCTTGGAAACGCAATCGTGGACTCCGGCGTGCTCGCGCCGCACCTGGAGATTAGCCATGCACCGCTGCGGTGGGGCCTCACCTTCGACGATGTTATTGGGGAGGCCGAGCGTCTTCGCCTCGGCGACGCCGTCTGGTCCCGGCGCGTCCTCAAGGCCATCGAGTCCCTCTATCCGGTGATCCGGTGGGATCGGCTTTACATTGGGGGCGGGAACGCCGCGTTAATTTCCGATTCCGTGCGGCAAAAACTTGGACCCGACGTGTCATTCATTCCGAATGCGGCGGGCATGAACGGCGGCGTACGGGCGTGGGATCTTATCGCCCGCCGCGCATAATTATCGCTCCCCGCGCGGGACACCTTATCGCTGGCCGCACGAGAGACTTCATCGCACACTATAAAAGAAGGGCGAGAACCGAAGTTCTCGCCCTTTCTACTTAGTCCGCTAGCTACTTAGCAGCGTCCTCCGTGGCCGCTTCAGTGGCATCCGCGCTGTCGGCGGGCGCCTCCTCGGCAACCTCGACGGCGTCGTCCGTCGCCCCGGCGGCGGCAGCGTGCTCCGCAGCCTTCTCGGCCTCACGTACAACCGCCTGCTTCGGCGAGAGCTTCTCCGTAACCAGGGAGATCACGGCCAGGGGCGCATTGTCACCGCGGCGGTTACCCACCTTGGCAATGCGGGTGTAGCCACCCTCGCGCTCCGCAAACAGCGGCGCAAGCTCCTCGAAGAGGATGTAGGCCGTCTCGCGGTCCCCGAGCATGCGGAGAGCCAGACGACGGTTATAGGTGTCACCCTTCTTGGCCTTCGTGATCAGCTTTTCCATGTAGGGCTGAACCACCTTGGCGCGGGTTACCGTGGTACGTACGGACTTGTGGTGGATAAGATCCTTGCACAGGTTGGCAACAATGTGACGCTGATGCGCAGCACTGCCCCCCAGACGCGGACCCTTCTTGGGCTTCGGCATTGTTGTTATCTCCTATCAGGCGAGCGGGTTGTCGCTGAACGTCATCGAGTAGTCATCTCCGTACCCGCCAAAGTCCGTCGAGCCCTTGAGCGCCAGGCCGAGCTTCGCCAGCTCATCCTTGACATCATCAATGGACTTCGCACCGAAGTTGCGAATATCGAGGAGATCGGCTTCGGAGCGCTGCACCAGCTCGCCAATCGTATGAATACCTTCACGCTGCAGGCAGTTCTGAGACCGTGCCGGCAGGTTGAGGATGGTGATGGGGCGCTGCAGATCGGAAGAATTCTGCTCCTGCTGCGGGGCCTGGCCCAGTTCAATTCCTTCGGCTTCCTCATTGAGGTCCGCCGCCAGGCCGAACAGTGCCACGAGCGTCTTGCCCGCAGATGCGAATGCGTCACGCGGCGTGATCGAGGGCTTTACCTCAACATCCAGCACCAGCCGATCGAAATCGGTGCGCTGTTCCACGCGGGTAGCCTCCACCTTGTAGGCCACCTTCACCACGGGAGAGTAGATGGAATCGATCGGAATACGGCCGATCTCATCGTTGTCCCCCTTGTTGAGGGCAGCGGACACGTAGCCGCGGCCGCGCTCCACCGTCAGGTCAATCTCCAGCTTGCCCTTCTCATTGAGGGTGGCAATGTGAAGATCGGGGTTGAGAATCTCAACACCGGCCGGGGGCGTGATGTCACCGGCGGTTACCTCGCCCGGGCCCTGCTTACGCAGGTACATGAGGACAGGCTCGTCGTTCTCGGAGGACAGCACGATCTCCTTGATATTGAGGATGATCGCCGCCACGTCCTCCTTCACACCCGGAATAGTGGAGAACTCGTGGAGCACACCATCAATGCGCACGGCCGTGACGGCCGCACCGGGGATGGAGGAGAGCAGGGTACGGCGCAGGGAATTACCCAGCGTGTAGCCGAATCCAGGCTCCAGGGGCTCCAGGATGAAGCGGGAGCGAAGATCGCTCACCTTCTCCTCGGTCAGCACAGGACGCTTCGCAATGAGCACTTTTCTTCCTTTCCGCGGGCGCCCGCTATATGACGCCTCGCGCTAACCGCCGGCACTCGGTCCGTCCCGGCGGCACTATCCGCGCAGATGCGCGGTGATGGCAACTAGACGCGGCGCCGCTTCGGGGGCCGAGCGCCGTTGAATGCCTGCGGCGTCACATCCGAAATGGAGGTGACCTCAAGGCCTGCTGCCGTAAGGGAACGGATGGCCGTCTCACGCCCGGAACCCGGGCCCTTGACGAACACGTCCACCTTCTTCAGTCCATGCTCCTGCGCGGCGCGGGCCGCCTTTTCCGCCGCAAGCTGGGCAGCATACGGAGTGGACTTACGGGAACCCTTGAAGCCCATCTGGCCGGACGAGGCCTGGGAGATAACAGCACCGCTGGGATCCGTGATGGAAATGATGGTGTTGTTGAACGTTGACTTGATGTGCGCCTGGCCGTTCGCAATATTGCGACGCTGTGTGCGCCGAGGCCGGCGCGGGGTGGCGCCCCGATTCTGACGAGCCATATCTTCTTTCTTTTCTTCGAACTACGTGCCGGCCTTAAGCGGCCTTCTTCTTTCCAGCCACCGTGCGCTTCGGGCCCTTGCGGGTACGCGCATTCGTCTTGGTGCGCTGGCCGTGGACGGGCAGGCCGCGACGATGCCGCAGGCCCTGATAGCACCCAATCTCCACCTTGCGACGGATGTCCGCCTGCACCGTACGGCGCAGATCGCCTTCCACCTGGTAGTTCGAGTCGATGTGGTTCTTCAGCTTGACCAGATCATCCTCGGTGAGGTCCCGCACGCGGGTATCCGGGTTCACGCCCGTGGCCGCGAGGGTTTCCTGGGCGCGCGTGCGCCCGATTCCGTAAATGTATGTAAGCGCTACTTCTACTCGCTTTTCGCGAGGAAGATCAACGCCTGAGAGACGTGCCAACTTAGCTCCTCAATATGACGGAGGTATGGTGCATTACCGTTTCTCGCTTCTCTCGTTGCGGGCCCCGGCCTCCGTACCGGGGGTTGCCCTGAGGGCAGGTAATGCGGGTATGCGCCTAGCCCTGACGCTGCTTATGGCGCGGGTTCGCGCTGCAGATCACCATGACGCGGCCGTGCCGCCGGATCACCTTGCAGCTTTCGCACATGCGCTTAACGCTCGGCTTAACCTTCATTCTTGTTTTCTTTCCCTCGTAGTGCCGGCCCGGATTCCGAGCCGGTGCTCTACTTGTAGCGGTACACGATGCGACCGCGGTTGAGATCGTAGGGCGTGAGCTCTACAACCACGCGATCATCGGGGAGAATCCGGATATAGTGCTGACGCATCTTGCCGGAGATATGCGCGAGCACTTCATGCCCGTTCTCCAACTCGACCCTGAACATCGCGTTCGGGAGCGCCTCAGTAACGCTTCCCTCTACCTCGATGACACCGTCTTTTTTCGCCATGACCCTCACTTAACCGATGCCCAAAAATGGGCACAATGAACGTACCAACGGCCAATTGTATCGCCGGCAAACTTGAGGTGAAACCCGCGGTCGGGTGCCTTTTGTCACGACGCCGCCCGGCACCCGGTCCCCGCCGGGCGTCTATTCCCCGAGTGGTACCGGCGTAATACCGAACGGCTCGAGCGCGGCCGCACCGCCGTCAGGTTCCGAAAGCACCCAGATACCATCCTCATGAAGGGCAACCTGTGCCTCCCAGTGGCAGGCGTCGGACCCGTCCTGGGTGACCGTTGTCCAGCCGTCCTCGAGCGTCACGTTATCCTGCTTGCCCTCTGTCAGAATCGGCTCGATGCACAGCACCATGCCGGGCCGAAGTTTCGGGCCCCGGCTGCGGGTGGCGTAGTTGAGTACATCAGGGTCCATGTGCATGGCGGTGCCAATTCCGTGGCCCGTGAAATCCTCGACAATGCCGGGCTCCGGCGTGAACGACGTGACAAAGCCGTCAATGGCACGGCCGATATCTCCCACGTGGGATTCCGTGGCCATCGCCGCTACGCCCACCCACATGGCTGCCTCGGTAATGTCGCACAGACGCTGGCGGCGCTCGGTCAGCGTCTTATCGCCGCCCGGCACCACCACAGAGAACGCCGAATCTCCGTGATAGCCGTCTAAAACCGCCCCGCAGTCCATGGACACCAGGTCCCCCGCCTCCACAATCTCCGTGTCAGAGGGGATCCCATGCACCATGACCGCGTTACGGGAGATGCACGTTTGCGCCGGGTAATCGTAATAGCCAATAAAATTCGATTTCGCGCCGTGCTCTTCGAGGACGTTGAGCGCAACCCGATCCAGCTCGCCGGTGGAAATTCCCGGATGAATTGCACCGCGCAGACCATCATGAATGGCGTGCACAATGAGTGCTGCGCGGCGCATTTTGAGGATCTCTTGATGATCCCACAGCTGAATAGCCACGCTACTTGCCTGCCCGTCCCAGGAATGCATCCAGTGCCGCGAAAATGTGCCCCCGCACCTCGTCGATCGCGCCGGTGCCGTCAATACTCACCACAAGGTTGCGCGCCTGGTAGGCGTCGATAATCGGCTGCGTGGTCGCGTGATACACCTCTATACGATGCCGAATCACGCTCTCGGTGTCATCCACGCGACCCTCAATCTTGGCGCGCCCGAGCAACCGCTTGACCACCACGGCGTCGTCCGCCTCAAGCGAGATCACGGCGTCCACACCGTTCGCCCCGAGCAGGGCGTCCAGCGCCTCCACCTGGTGCATATTGCGCGGGTAGCCATCGAGCAGGAAGCCCGGCTGCGCGTCATCCTCCGCTACACGTTCGGCGACCATCCGGTCCGTCACTTCATCCGGCACCAGCTCTCCCCGATCCGAGTAGGACGCGGCGAGCTGACCCAGTTCATCCTGCGCCTTCGCATGCTGCCGGAAAAGATCCCCGGTGGAGATGGCGGGAATGCCGTAGCGCTCCGCGATCACCGTCGCATGCGTACCCTTACCGGCCCCCGGAGGGCCCACAATGATGAGATGCGTTGCCATCTGTGCTCCTATCCGGCTCGCCGCATCGGGCGGTGAGCGCCATATTTCGCAAGCCTATGCCGGTGAGCATATAACCGGAACACATCTGCGAGCCGGGCCATACGCCGCGCTGGTGCCGCGGAACGCCGCCATCCGGTTATATATCCGGCGAGGCCCGCGGTTAGCGGCGGCAACACATGCCCGCAGGTACATTGCACCGCCTTCCACCGATGGACCAGCACCGGCCCTCACCGATGCACCACTCCTGACTATCCGCCGGGAGAGGCAGCGGAGAGCACCGGATTTTCTATTACCGGCTCCCGGCTACACGCCGGGAAAGGCAGCTCCCACTTTGCACCGCTGCCTGCGGCCACCTTGCACGCCGCGGGCCGTCAATACGCGACTAACCGCGGTCCGCCCGTACAGTGCCGGACTCTACGGGCGGCCGCCCTGCCGGCCGCTAGTGGATACTCCCGCGCAGGAAGCCCTCATAGTGACGCTGCTGCAGCTGGGCATTAATGTCCTTGACGGTCTGGAGGCCCACGCCCACCAGGATCATGATCGATGTGCCACCAAAACCACCCTGGAGGATGCCCATGACGTTGAACACGATGGTGGGGATCAACGCAACGATCGTCAGGTAGGTCGCTCCCACCCACGTGAGGCGGTTTGACACCTTTGCCAGGTACTGGGCGGTAGGCTTACCGGCGCGCACGCCTGGGATGAAGCCGCCGTAACGCTTCATGTTGTCCGCCACCTCCTCCGTATCGAAGGCGATGTCCGTGTAAAAGAACGTGAACGCGAAGGTGAGAACCGCGTAGAGCGCGATATACCACGGCGAGGAGTTACCCAGGTACGTCTGGATCCAGACCACCCAGCCATCCGTCGCACTACCGAACGTGGCGATCATGGACGGAATGATGAGAATCGAGGACGAGAAGATCACGGGGATCACGTTCGCCATGTTCACCTTGATCGGCAGGTACGTGGTCGAACCCCCATACGTCCGCCGTCCAATCACGCGCTTCGCGTACTGGACGGGCACGCGCCGCTGCGATTCCTCGACGAAAGTCACCACGAGGGTGATGGCCAGGAACAGGACGACGACGAAGAACACGGCGCCCCATCCCTTCGAGGTGAGCACGTTCGCCAACATGTGCGGGAAGTTCGCGCAGATGCCCACGAAAATAAGGATAGACATACCGTTGCCCACCCCGCGATCCGTGATGAGCTCCGCCAGCCACATAATGAGTCCGGTACCGGCGGTCATTGCCAGAATGGTGAGGAAGTACGTCCACGGCGATGCGCTTGGAATCGGGTTGACGTCGCAGCCACGGAACAGCGTGTAGTTGGCCGTAGCCACCACGACGGCCGACTGCAGCACGCCCAGGCCGATGGTGAGATAACGCGTGTACTCGGTGAGCTTAGCGGTACCCGACTGCCCTTCCTTGTGGAGCTCCTCGAAACGAGGAATGACCACGCGGAGCAGCTGGATAATGATGGACGCCGTGATATAGGGCATGATGCCCAGCGCGAAGATGGAAAGGTTCATCATGGCGCCGCCGGAGAACATGTTCATGAGCGCCACTAGATCCGCCGTGCCGTTCATCTCCGTGGTGCACTGGCGAATATTGGACATCGATACGAACGGCGCGGGGATGAACGTACCAAGCCGGTAAATCACGATGATGCCGATCGTGAACAGGAGTTTCCGCCGAAGGTCCGGCGTCCGGAAAGCCTGGGCAAATGCCTTGAACAAAGTTCCCCCATTTCGGAAGAGGTACGAGGTCACGCGGCGTCCCGCGCGTCCCAATGCGTAGAAATGCTCTCTCACTATAGCCGGCGAACGCGTCGATTCGCCGAAATTGAGATAAGAATTGCCCCCGTAGCCGTAGCTACGGGGGCAATCTCACATAAACCGTGCTCCATCGGTCTAGCGCCGCGGAATAGCCGCGGGGCTCGCCTTGAGCTAGGCCTCCGCGTGAAGAAGGGCCACGGTACCGCCGGCCGCCTCAATCTTGGACTTGGCCAAGCCGGAGAACTTATCAACCGTCACGTTAACCGCAACGTTGATTTCGCCCTCGCCCAGAACCTTGACCAGGCTGTGATCGCGAACGGCGCCCTTGGCAACCAGATCTGCCACCGTGACATCGCCGCCCTCGGGGAACAGCTCAGCCAGTAGACCGACGTTCACCACCTGGTACTCCTTGCGCAGCGGGTTCTTGAAACCACGCAGCTTCGGAAGGCGCATGTGGAGCGGCATCTGACCGCCCTCAAAGCCCGGACGCACCTGGTAGCGCGCCTTCGTGCCCTTGGTACCACGGCCCGAGGTCTTACCCTTGGAACCTTCACCACGGCCCACGCGAATACGTGCCTTGTTCGAGCCGTCTGCGGGACGGAGATCATGCAGCTTGATGATCGAGTGCTCTTCTGCCATTAGTCAACCTCCTCAACTTCCACGAGGTGGGCGACGGCGCGGATCATGCCGCGCACATCCGGCGTATCCTCACGCACCACGGAATCCCCGATGCGGTGCAGACCAATGCCCAGCACCGTAGCCCGCTGACGCTTAGGGGTGCCAACAACACCCTTGATCTGAGTGATCTTGAGTTTTGCCATTACGCACCCACTCCCGCCGTGGCGGCTTCGTTCTCTTCCTTCTGGGCCTGCGCCTCAGCGATCTCGCGTGCCTTCTGCTCGGCCTCGGCGCGCTTGCGGAGCATCGGCTCCGGCGCTACGCGCTCCAGCGGAAGCCCGCGACGAGCCGCCACAGCCTCCGGCTGCTCGAGCTGCTTGAGGGCATCCACCGTGGCGTGCACGATGTTGATCGCGTTGGAGCTACCCAGCGACTTCGTGAGCACGTCGCTGATGCCGGCGCACTCCATGATGGCACGCACGGCGCCACCCGCAATTACACCGGTTCCCTGCGAGGCCGGGCGCAGCAGCACCGTGCCGGCCGCATCCTCACCCTGCACAATGTGCGGGATGGTGGTGCCCAGGCGCGGTACGTGGAAGAAGTTCTTCTTTGCTTCCTCGTTGCCCTTGGAGATGGCGGCCGGCACTTCCTTCGCCTTGCCGTATCCCACACCCACGGTGCCATTACCATCGCCCACCACCACAAGGGCCGTGAACGTCATGCGGCGGCCGCCCTTGACGGTCTTTGCCACACGGTTAATGGTCACCACGCGCTCCATGTACGGATCCTCGTGGCGGTTGTTGTTACGACGACGTCCGCCGCGGCGCTCCCCGCGTCCGCGTCCGCCCTCGCGTCCACCGTGCTGATCCGAGCGGTCATTGCCGCGCGATTCGTTGTTGTTCTCCTGCCGGCCTTCCGGGGCCGGGTTCTGGCGCTGTTCTTCGTCAGCCATATTCCTCTGCCTTTCCTAGCCGATCAGAGAGAGAGTCCAGCAGCGCGGGCGCCATCGGCCACCGCAGCCACTCGACCGTGATACTTGTTGCCACCGCGGTCAAAGACCACGGCGTCGATTCCGGCGTCCTTGGCCCGCTTGCCGACGAGTTCGCCAACCATGCGAGCCTTCTCCGTCTTCGTGCCCTCCTGCTCACGCAGTTCCGGCTCGAGCGTCGAGGCCGCAACCAGCGTGTGGCCGGTGACGTCGTCGATAACCTGAGCCTGGATATTGCGGTTGGAGCGCCACACGGAAAGCCGCGGCCGCTCAGCCGTACCCGAGAGCCTCTTACGCAGGCGGAAGTGACGGCGGGTGCGCGCGATGAACTTACCCTTACCCCTTACGGTGACGGTCATCGTTACTTACCTGCCTTTCCGGCCTTGCGGCGAATCTGCTCATCCGCATACTTGATGCCCTTGCCCTTATAGGGCTCGGGGGCGCGGAGCCGGCGAATACGTGCCGCCGTCTCCCCCACCAGCTGGTTGTCAATACCGCTGACAGTCAGCTTGGTGTTGCCATCCACGGAGAAGGTAATTCCTTCGGGCGCCTCCACCGTGATGGTGTGCGAATATCCGAGGGAGAACTCCAGCGCGGTGCCCTTCGCCTGCACACGGTAACCGGTGCCAACAATCTCCAGGTTCTTCGCGTAACCCTGCGTCACGCCAATCACCATATTGTTGACGAGCGTGCGGCTAAGTCCGTGAAGCGAACGCGATTCGCGCTCGTCATTCGGGCGGGAAAGCGTGATCTTATCGCCGTCGACGGCAACCGTGATCGGCTGCGCGATGGTGCGAGACAGTTGACCCTTCGGGCCCTTAACGGTCACATCCTGGCCATTAACGGATACTTCCACGCCGGAGGGAATCGTAATAGGAAGCCTGCCAATTCGAGACATATCTTCTCTCCTCCCTACCAGACGTACGCGAGGACTTCGCCGCCCACGCCCTTGTCCTTGGCCTCACGATCGGTGAGAAGACCGGAGGAAGTGGACAGAATCGCCACACCCAGTCCGCCGAGGACCTGAGGAAGTTTCGTGGACTTCGCGTACACACGCAGACCCGGCTTCGAAACGCGCTTCACACCTGCGAGGGCGCGAGAGCGGCCGGAGCCGTACTTCAGCGTGAGCGTCAGGGTCTTCCCAACGCGCGCATCCTCCACCTGAAAATCGGTGATGTAGCCTTCGCGCTTCAGGATCTCAGCGATGGACGCCTTGATCTTCGAGTACGGCATGGACACCGATTCGTGATACGCCGAATTGGCGTTACGCAGACGAGTCAGCATGTCTGCGATGGGATCAGTCATTGTCATTCTTGGGCTCTTGCCCTTCCTCGCCGCGGTTTCCTTACCAGACCTGCGACGTAGTTTTTACCAGCTGGACTTGGTGACTCCGGGGAGCTCGCCACGGAGGGCAAGTTCACGCAGGCAAACACGGCACAGGCCGAACTTGCGGTAGACGGAGTGGGGACGGCCGCAACGGTTGCAGCGCGTGTACTCACGCACCTGGAACTTTGCCTTGCGCGCGGCCTTCTGCTTGAGGGCGGTTTTCGCCATTCTCTAGGCCTCCTTGAAAGGGAATCCGAGATGACGGAGGAGCGCGCGCCCCTCCTCACCGGTGGACGCCGTGGTCACCACGGTGATGTCCATGCCGCGAACACGATCGATCTTGTCCTGGTCAATCTCCAGGAACACCGTCTGCTCGGTGAGGCCGAACGTGTAGTTTCCGTGGCCGTCGAACTGCTTCGGCGAAAGTCCACGGAAATCGCGTATGCGCGGCAGGGCCGTCGCGAGGAGTCGATCAAGGAACTCCCACATACGATCGCCCCGAAGCGTTGCGTGGCAGCCGATGCGCTGTCCCTCGCGCAGCTTGAACTGAGCGATAGACTTCCGCGCCTTCGTGATCTGCGGCTTCTGACCGGTGATAGCGGTCATATCCGCAACCGCACCGTCCAGTACCTTGGCGTCACGAGCGGCGTCGCCAACACCCATATTCACCACGATCTTGGTGAGCCCGGGAATCTGCATGGGGTTCTCATACTTGAACTCCTCCTGCAGCGCCGGACGGATGGACTCGCTGTACTTAGCCTTCAAACGCGGTTCGCTCACAGCTCGATCTCCTTTCCGCCACGGCGCCCAATGCGCTCACGCTTGATCTTCTTCTTGCCGTCGCGCTCAACCTCCACCTCACGGTGGCCCACGCGGACGGGCTTGCCGTCCTTCGCAACGAGCATGACGTTAGAAACGTGAATCGGTGCCTCGATGGTCTCGATGCCGCCGGTCACTGCACCCTGGGCATTCTGCCCCGCGCGCACGTGCTTCTTCACGCGGCCTACGCCCTCAACGATCACGCGGTCAGCCGCGGGAATCACCTTGAGCACGTGGCCCTGCAGGCCCTTATCGCGGCCCGCGATTACCTGAACCAGGTCACCCTTCTTGATCTTCGCCAACTAGATCACCTCCGGTGCCAGGGACAGAATGCGCATGAACTTCTTCTCGCGGAGTTCGCGGCCCACCGGACCGAAAATGCGAGTGCCGCGAGGCTCGCCGTTGTTGTCGATAACAACGGCGGCGTTCTCATCAAAACGAATGTAGGAGCCGTCCTTACGGCGCGTTTCCTTCTTCGCACGGACAACAACCGCCTTGACAACCTCGCCCTTCTTCACGTTGCCGCCGGGAATGGCGTCCTTAACGGTGGCCACAATCGTGTCACCGATCCCGGCGTAACGTCGAGCTGAGCCGCCGAGGACGCGGATGCAAAGGAGTTCCTTCGCACCCGTGTTGTCAGCGACGCGTAGCCGCGTCTCTTGCTGGATCATTACTTCTCTTCTCCTATGTCGTGCTGGTTCTCGCTCAAGCGAGCCTTGCCGAACGAATGGGCTTCGTACGCTGGCTTACTGGGCCTTTTCGATAACCTCAACCACACGGAAGTGCTTCGAGGCACTGAGCGGCCGGGTTTCCATGATGCGCACGAGATCGCCGACGTAAACCGAATTGGTTTCGTCGTGAGCCTTCACGCGCTTGGTGCGATTGACTACCTTACCGTAAACGCCGTGGGTGACGCGATCGCGGAGTTCCACGACAACCGTCTTGTCCATCTTGTCGGACACCACGTAGCCAGTGTTCGTCTTACGGTGATTGCGTTCCTGAACGTTTTCACTCATCGTCTGCCTCACTTCTCGCTGCTCGGAGCGGTGCGAATGCCGAGCTCCCGCTCGCGCTTGATGGTGTAGATGCGGGCGATATCGCGACGCACGTCCTTCAGGGAACCGGTGTCCTCCAGCCGGTGGGTGACGGCCGAGAAGCGGAGGTTGAAGAGCTCCTGCTTCTTCTCACCGAGCTTCTCAGTGAGTTCGGCGTCCGTCATCGCGTCCAGTTCAGTGGTGGTCAACTTTGCCATCACTCAACCTCCTCACGGGAAATAAAACGGGTCTTCATCGGCAGCTTGCTCTGTGCACGAGACATAGCCTCACGCGCCAGCTGCTCGTCAACGCCGCCCATCTCAAAGAGAACACGGCCGGGCTTGACATTGGCTACCCAGGTCTCCACCGGGCCCTTACCGGAACCCATACGAACACCCAGTGCCTTCTTCGTGAGCGGTCGATCCGGGAAAATGTTGATCCAGATCTTGCCGCCACGCTTAATGTGACGAGTCATGGCGATACGCGCCGCCTCAATCTGGCGGTTCGTCACGTACGCCGGCTCGAGAGCCTGTACACCGAATTCACCGAAGGCCAGCTGCGTGCCGCCCTTGGACATGCCCGAGCGACCCGGGCGATGCTGCTTGCGCCACTTAGTACGACGAGGAATAAGCATTACTTCGCCTCCGATCCCTTGTTCTCCGGAGCACCCTGACGGCCACGCGAGCCGCCCCGGCGTCCACCACGTCCACCGCGACCACCACGCCGCGGCGCCTCCGCCTGCTGACGGAAGTATTCGGCGTCGGTCACATTGCCGCGGTACACCCACACCTTCACGCCGATGCGGCCGAAGGAGGTACGAGCCTCATAGAAGCCGTAGTCGATGTTCGCGCGAAGCGTGTGCAGCGGCACGCGGCCTTCGCGGTAGAACTCCGAGCGGGACATTTCCGCACCGCCCAGACGGCCGGACACCTGCACGCGAATGCCCTGGACACCGGCCCGCTCGGCGGACTGGATGCCCTTGCGCATGGCACGACGGAACGACACGCGCGAGGCGAGCTGTTCAGCAATACCCTGCGCGATGAGCTGCGCATCGGCTTCCGGGTTCTTCACTTCGAGAATGTTGAGCTGCACGGACTTGCCCGTCAGCTTCTCCAGGTCGCCGCGGAGGCGGTCCGCCTCGGTGCCACGGCGACCGATAACGATGCCGGGACGCGCCGTGTGGATATCCACCACCACGCGCTCCGTGCGACGCTCGATGTTCACGCGGGAAATGCCAGCCCTCTCAAGGTTCTTGGCGATCATCTCGCGGATGTGAACATCCTCAATAACATAATCCGAGTAGCGCTGACCCTTCTTCGTGGAATCAGCGAACCACTTGGAGCGGTGTTCCGTGGTGACTCCCAGACGGAACCCGATCGGGTTAACCTTCTGTCCCACTAGCGGGCCCTCCTCTTGCTCTTCTTTGCGGGCTTCGTATCGCCCACAACAACCGTGATGTGGCTGGTGCGCTTGAGGATGCGGTTGGCACGCCCCTGTGCACGCGGCTGAATCCGCTTCATCGTGGGGCCCTCGTCCGCGTACGCGGCCTGAATGTAGTAATCGCCCTCTTCGAAGCGCTCCCCTGCCTCATCGGCGGCGAAACGCGCGTTGGCGAGAGCGGACTCGACAACCTTGAGAACCGGCTTGGCGGCCCCCTGCGGTGCATAGGTCAGCGTGTCGATGGCGTCGATAACGCGCTGGCCGCGGATCACGTCCACAACCCGGCGCGCCTTCATCGGCGTCACACGCACGAACCGTGCTTGCGCCTTTGCTTCCATAGTGCCTAACTCCTTCGCGCGGCCTACCGCCGACGTGTCTTCTGATCGTCCTTGCTGTGACCGCGGAACGTGCGCGTAGGAGCGAACTCCCCGAGCTTGTGTCCCACCATGGCCTCAGTGATGTACACCGGGACGTGCTTACGGCCGTCGTGAACGGCAAACGTGTGACCGATGAAGTCCGGCACAATCATGGAGCGCCGAGACCAGGTCTTGATGACGTTCTTCTGATTCTTCTCGTTCTGCTCGTCAACCTTCTTGAGCAGATACTGATCGACGAACGGACCCTTCTTGATACTACGTGGCATCTTGGCAAACCCTCCTTAGTGCTTCTTGCCAGTCTTGCGACGGCGCACGATGAGCTTGTCGCTAGCCTTCTTCGGGTGGCGCGTACGCCCTTCCTTCTGACCCCAGGGGCTCACCGGATGGCGGCCACCGGACGTCTTGCCTTCACCACCACCGTGCGGGTGGTCAACCGGGTTCATCACGACGCCGCGGACGTGCGGACGTACGCCCTTCCAGCGCAGACGCCCAGCCTTGCCCCAGTTGATGTTGGACTGCTCGGCATTGCCAACCTCGCCAACCGTTGCGCGGCAGCGAACATCCACATTCCGAATCTCGCCGGAGGGCATACGCAGCTGAGCATATGCGCCCTCGCGCGCCACCAGCTGAACGGAGACGCCGGCCGAACGCGCAATCTTGGCGCCACCCAGCGGACGCAACTCCACCGCGTGGAGCGTGGTGCCCAGCGGCACATTGCGCAGCGGCAGGTTGTTGCCCGGCTTGATGTCCGAGTTCGCGCCATTCTCAATGACGTCGCCTACCTGGAGACCCTTGGGCGCCAGGATGTAGCGCTTCTCGCCATCCGCGTAGTGCAGCAGCGCGATGCGCGACGTGCGGTTGGGATCATATTCGATGGTGGCCACCTTGGCGGGCACGCCATCCTTATCCCAGCGGCGGAAATCGATCACGCGGTAGCGACGCTTGTGCCCGCCACCCTTGTGACGCATGGTGATGCGGCCCTGGTTGTTACGCCCACCCGTCTTGTGGAGCGGACGCAGGAGGGACTTTTCCGGCGTGGTGCGCGTAATTTCCGCGAAATCGGAAACCGAGGCGCCACGCTGGCCCGCCGTCGTGGGCTTGAGGTTACGAATTGCCATGATTCTCTATCCTTTCGCCCTAGCCGATGTTCTCGCCATAGATGTCGATGGAGCCCTCACGAAGGGTCACAATGGCGCGCTTCGTGTTCTTGCGACGGCCGATGCCATCACGCGTACGACGCGTCTTACCCTTGCGGTTCATCGTGTTCACGGAGGCCACCTTGACGCCGAAGATCTTTTCAACGGCCTGACGGATCTCCGTCTTATTGGCCCGCGGATCCACCAGGAACGTGTACTTGTTCTGTTCCTCAGCCAGCGCGGACTTCTCAGACGCAATCGGGGAGAGGATCACGTCACGCGGATTCTTGTTCCAGAAGCTTGCCGTGTCGCTCACTTCTCCTCCTTCTTGGACTTCGCGTCCACGAACTCCTGCAGAGCCGTTTCGGTGAAGACGACGTCGTCAGAGTTGAGGACGTCATAGGTGTTGATCTGGTCAACAAACAGCGGGTGAACCGCCGGCAGGTTGCGTACCGAGAGCAGCGAGGTTTCCTGCTCGCGGCTCAGCACCACGAGAGCCTTACCCGCGTTCATCGCCGCAAGCAGGTTCCGAGCGGACTTCGTGGAGGGCTTAGCACCGTCCACGAACTCGGTGACGCAGTGAATGCGGCCGCCGTGCGCGCGATCGGAGAGGGACTGCAGCAGAGCCGCCGCCACCATCTTCTTCGGCGTGCGCTGCGCGTAGCTGCGCGGCTGCGGACCGTGAACGGTACCGCCACCGACCATCTGCGGCTCGCGAATGGAGCCCTGCCGAGCCCGGCCGGTGCCCTTCTGGCGGAACGGCTTCTTGCCGCCGCCGCTTACCATGCCGCGCGTCTTCGTGGCGTGGGTGCCCTGCCGAGCAGCGGCGAGCTGAGCGTTAACAACCTGGTGTAGCAGCGAAATGTTCGGCTCCAGGTCAAAGAGCGAGGCCGGAAGCGTTGCCGTTCCCGTGGCCTTCCCGCTGGCGTCCAGAACATCAATCGTGAGATCTGCCATGGGTTATGCCCCCTTCTTCACGGAGGTGCGGATCACTACCTGGGAGCCCTTGGCACCCGGAATCGGACCCACTACCAGCACCAGTCCCTTATCCGCGTCAACGGCGTGGACGGAGAGGTTCTGTACGGTCACGCGATCCGAGCCCATACGGCCGGCCATCCGCGTGCCGCGGAAAACGCGCGACGGCGTAGCGCAGGCACCGATGGAGCCCGGCTTACGGTGGTTGCGGTGAGCGCCGTGGGAGGCGGAGACACCCTGGAAACCATGGCGCTTCATCACACCCGCGAAGCCCTTGCCGCGCGAGATTCCCGTAACGTCCACGATCTGTCCGGCAGAGAACGTTTCCGCCGTGAGTTCCTGCCCCAGCTGATAATCGCCGGCATCAGGGGTACGAACCTCAACCAGCTTCACGCGGGGCGTCACACCAGCCTTGGCGAAGTGGCCCTGCATCGGCTTGGTGACGTTCTTCTTCTTTTCATCACCGCACGCGATCTGAACGGCGGAGTACCCGTCCGTTTCCGGCGTACGCACCTGGGTAACAACATTCTTGCCCACACGCACCACGGTGATCGGGAGGAGAGCACCTGCCTCATCCCACAGCTGGGTCATCCCCAGCTTCGTTCCGACGAGCGCCTTAACCGGCCTCGCCGCGATGGCCTGATTCTTCATTGCGTTCTACCTCAGAGCTTGATTTCGACGTTCACTTCAGCCGGAAGATCGAGCCGACGAAGGCTATCGATCGTCTTCAGCGTGGGATCCACGATGTCGATGAGCCGCTTGTGCGTGCGCATCTCGAAGTGCTCGCGAGAATCCTTGTACTTGTGAGGAGAGCGAATAACCACGAACACGTTCTTCTCGGTCGGCAGCGGCACAGGACCCACCACCGAGGCGCCCGTACGAGTGACCTCGTCCACGAGCTTCTTGGCCGCGCTATCAATGACCTCGTGGTCATATGACTTCAGCCGGATGCGGATTTTCTGTCCCGCCATGGCGCGCCTACCTCTCTGCTTGGAGTTGCCCGGTCCCCGCACTCGGGCGTGTCGCGATTCGACGCGCAATCAAGCCCTATGTGAGGTTACGGATAACCATTTATCTCAGTTCCGGATTTCCGGAAAGCTTCCACTCGCTTCCGCGAGCAACCCGTCTATTCTGCCAGTACTCCCAAAATCTGACAAGTTGGCGCCTCCTCTTTGTGGCACACTCCCCACGCGGATATCGACGGCGTCCATACGGATAGCAGATATCCGGGCCCGGCGATGCACCCGTCCGCAATGCCAACCGCCGCCCTACCGACACCACACACTCCCACTACCTGAGATACAAAAGGGCCCCGCCGAAGCGGGGCCCTCAGTAGTAAGAACTACTTGATGATCTTCGTCACGCGGCCTGAACCAACCGTGTGGCCACCCTCGCGGATAGCGAAGCCGAGGCCGACCTCCATAGCGATCGGGTGAATGAGCTCGACCGTCATGGTGGTGTTATCGCCCGGCATGCACATCTCGACGCCCTCCGGCAGGGTAATGGTGCCGGTGACGTCCGTGGTGCGGAAGTAGAACTGCGGGCGGTAGTTGGAGAAGAACGGGTTGTGACGTCCGCCCTCTTCCTTCTTCAGCACGTAGACCTGAGCCTCGAAGTTCGTGTGCGGCGTGATGGTGCCCGGCTTGGCCACAACCTGGCCGCGCTCCACGTCCGTGCGGTTGATGCCGCGGAGCAGCAGGCCGCAGTTCTCGCCGGCGTCCGCGTGGGACATGGACTTGTGGAACATCTCGATGCCCGTAACGGTGGACTTCTGCGTGGGGCGAATACCCACGATTTCCACCTCTTCGTTCATGTTGAGCATGCCGCGCTCCACACGGCCGGTCCCCACGGTGCCGCGGCCGGTAATGGTGAAGACGTCCTCGATCGGCATGAGGAACGGCTTCTCCAGATCGCGAACCGGATCATCGAAGTAGGTGTCAATGGTCTCAACGAGCTTCTCGATGGACTCGACGCCCTTCGGATCGCCCTCGAGCGCCTTGAGCGCGGAGATGCGAACCACCGGAATGTCATCCCCCGGGTAGCCCTGAGCGGAGAGGACGTCACGCGTCTCCATCTCCACGAGCTCCAGGAGCTCCTCATCCTCAACCATGTCGCACTTGTTGAGCGCCACGATCATCTGCGGCACGCCCACCTGGCGAGCGAGCAGCACGTGCTCACGGGTCTGAGCCATCGGGCCGTCAGTAGCGGCCACAACCAGGATCGCGCCGTCCATCTGAGCAGCGCCGGTAATCATGTTCTTGATGTAATCGGCGTGGCCCGGGGCGTCCACGTGAGCGTAGTGACGCGTCGGGGTCTGGTACTCAACGTGGGAGACGTTGATGGTAATGCCGCGCTGACGCTCCTCAGGCGCGTTATCCACATCCTCAAACGGAGTGTAGGTGTTCAGTTCCGGATACTTATCCGCCAGCACCTTGGTAATGGCAGCCGTGGTCGTCGTCTTTCCATGATCGACGTGGCCAATGGTGCCCACGTTCATGTGGACCTTGCTCTTATCGTACGTAGCCTTCGCCACTTCGTCCTCCTGGGACTAAATAGATTTTCAATGCTTGTTGTGAGTGGAATTCCACCCTGAAGCGGGCATCGCCGTCAACCGATTATAGCGGACAACACGCCCGTTTATCGCGCTGAAGTTACTCGCCGCGTTCCTTCTTGATGACCTCGTCCGCAACGGCCTTCGGAACCTCTGCGTAGTGATCCATCTGCATGGTATACACCGCGCGGCCCTGGGTCTTTGAACGAAGATCACCAACGTAGCCGAACATCTCACTCAGCGGGACCTCGGCGTCGATCACCTTGACACCACGGGAATCCTCCATGGACCGGATAACGCCACGCCGGGAATTGAGATCCCCGATTACGTCACCCATGTACTCCTCGGGGGTACGCACCTCCACGGACATGATCGGCTCCAGCAGAGCCGGGTTAGCGCGGCGGGCGGCCTCCTTGAAGACCTGGTTTCCGGCGATCTTGAATGCGATCTCGGAGGAATCGACTTCGTGGTAGGCGCCGTCTTCCAGGGTGGCCTTCACGCCCACCACCGGGTAGCCGGCCAGAACACCGTTCTGCATGGCCTCCTGGATGCCCTGATCCACGGACGGAATGAATTCGCGCGGCACGCGACCACCGGTCACGGCGTTAACGAACTCATAGGACTTGCCCTCCTCCGTGAGCTCCATCGGCTCGAAGGAACAGATAACACGCGCGAACTGGCCGGAACCACCGGTCTGCTTCTTGTGCGTGTACTCCACGTCCTTGACGGGCTTCTTGATGGTCTCGCGGTAGGCCACCATCGGCGCACCCACGTTGGCCTCAACATGGAACTCACGCCGCATGCGGTCCACCAGGATGTCCAGGTGGAGCTCACCCATACCGCCAATCACCGTCTGGCCGGTGGCCTCATCCTGCTGCACGGTGAAGGTGGGATCCTCCTCCGAGAGCTTCTGAATGGCGATGGAGAGCTTCTCCTGGTCATTCTTGGACTTCGGCTCAATGGCCACGTGGATAACCGGATCCGGGAAGTCCATGGACTCCAGCGTGATCGGGTGCTGCTGATCGCAGAGGGTTTCGCCCGTGGTGGTGTCCTTCAGGCCCACGAAGGCGTAGATGTGGCCAGCGTGCGCACGATCCACCGGGAGCTCCTGGTTGGAGTGCATCTGGAACATCTTGGAAACGCGTTCCTTCTTGCCCTTGCCGGTGTTGAGCACCTGGTCGCCGGGCCGAATCTCACCGGAGTACACACGCACGTAGGTGAGCTTGCCGTAGAAGGGATGCACGGCAATCTTGAAGGCCAGCGCCGCGAACGGCTCCTTCTCGGAGGGGTGACGCTTTTCCGTCTCCCCATCTTCCTCGTGACCGGGCAGGAAGCCGGTAACGGCGTCGATATCCACCGGGGATGGCAGGAAGTTGACCACGCCGTCGAGCATGGGCTGAACGCCCTTGTTCTTATAGGCGGAGCCGCCGTACACCGGGTAAATCTCCGAGGCAACCGTGCGCTTACGGATGCCCTTGATGATGTCGGCTTCGTCCAGCGTTTCCGTCTCGAAGTACTTCTCCATGAGGGCGTCGTCCGCTTCCGCGGCCGTCTCCACGAGTTCGGCGCGATACTTCTCGGCCTTCTCCTTGAGGTCCGCGGGAATCTCTTCCTCGACCACGATGGAGCCGTAGGTGTCCTTGCCGTTCTCGTCCTTCTCCGGGAAGCGCAGCGCCTTCATGTGGAGCACGTCCACCACGCCCGAGAGTTCGTTCTCCGCACCAATCGGGAAGGTCACAACCACCGGGGTGGCGGAGAGACGATCGCGGATGGTCTGTACGGAGAACTCGAAATCTGCACCCAGCTTGTCCATCTTGTTGATGAAGCAGATGCGCGGCACGTTGTACTTATCGGCCTGACGCCACACGGTTTCGGACTGGGGCTCCACGCCCTCCTTGCCATCGAATACCGCAATGGCGCCGTCCAGCACGCGCAGGGAACGCTCCACCTCAATGGTGAAGTCCACGTGGCCCGGGGTATCAATAATGTTGAACTGGTAGCCCTTCCAGAACGCCGTGACAGCAGCCGACGTAATGGTGATGCCGCGTTCCTTCTCCTGCTCCATCCAGTCCGTGGTGGAGGCGCCATCGTGCGTTTCACCGATCTTGTAGTTAAGACCGGTGTAGTAGAGGATGCGCTCCGTCGTGGTCGTCTTACCGGCGTCGATGTGCGCCATAATGCCGATATTACGAACCTTGGTGAGGTCCGTAAGGGCCTTAGGGGTAAACTGTGCCAATGTTTCTCTCTTCCCGGTTAACTAACTACCAGCGGTAATGCGCGAAGGCCTTGTTAGCCTCAGCCATGCGGTGAGTATCCTCGCGGCGCTTGACCGCACCACCGAGTCCGTTGGACGCATCCAGAATCTCATTGAGCAGGCGGTCCGTCATGGTGTTCTCGCGGCGGTCGCGAGCATAGGCGACCAGCCAGCGCACGGCGAGATTGGTGGCGCGGTTCGCCTTCACCTCAACCGGGATCTGGTAGGTGGCGCCGCCAACGCGGCGGGAACGCACTTCCAGGGAGGGACGGATGTTGTCCATGGCGCGCTTGAGCACGTCCAGGGGCTCCTCATTCGTCTTTTCCTTCACGCCGGCCAGCGCACCGTACACGATGGCCTGCGCCTTGGACTTCTTGCCGTCAATCAGAACGCGGTTGACCAGCTGGGTAACCAGCTGCGAATCATAAACCGGATCCGGAATCCGGCCGTGCTTCTTCGCGGGACCCTTACGCGACATTTACTTCTCCTTCTTCGCACCGTAGCGGGAACGGGCCTGCTTACGGCCCTTGACACCCTGCGTATCGAGCGCGCCGCGCACGATCTTGTACCGCACACCAGGGAGGTCCTTCACGCCGCCACCGCGCACCAGCACGATGGAGTGTTCCTGAAGATTGTGGCCCTCACCGGGAATGTAAGCGGTGACCTCGATGCCGGAGGACAGCCGAACACGCGCGACCTTACGAAGAGCAGAATTCGGCTTCTTCGGGGTGGTGGTGAACACGCGGGTGCATACGCCACGACGCTGAGGGCTTCCCTTCAGCGCTGCGCGCCGCGATGCACGCTTCTTAGTGGCACGGCCCTGACGGACCAGCTGCTGCATTGTTGGCACTGGATAACTCCTAGAGATGGAACTGTAATAATTTGCCTGCGCAATTAGGCGGTGCACACCTCACCTTGACGCGCGAACGCGTACCAAATTCGCAGACGGGCAACCTTGACAAGGGTAGCCGCGATTTACGGGCGCCGTCAAAGCCCACACGTGTGATATACCACCGCGCCGCCGGGGGTGCTATGAGTTTTGTCTCCCGTGTGCCCGGATGAGTGAGGTTGCGGGGTACCGGAGGGCACGACGCCGGGCGGTTCACCAGGTACGTGAGGGCACGACGCCGGCCGCCCGCGTCGAACCACGGTCCCGAGGTGAGCGGTTGGGAGCACACTAGGCCGGTGGTACTCTCCCCGAACGAATTACTTTCGTCCACCGGAGCACCAGCCTTCCTGGCAGGAAAATCACCCTCGCTGAACAGTAAGAAAACTCTTGAAACCGCGCAAAACTTCCGGTTTGGGCACCCATCTCGCCCCCAAACCGGGCACTCACCGTCAACTCAAGAGAAAACCATCCACTCACCCGCACCCCACCAACTCGCGCTCCTCCTGTGTTGGGTGTCTGGTGCGATGGGCGGACGACACCCCACTCCCCCGCACGCCACTACCCTCAAGCCGCGATTCCATGCGACCACTTCGGCCTCGTATGCGCACGGCTGCCGGGTAGTGCTCGCCCACGCGTCACTTCCGCGCACCACACCCCGCAACCCCGGTACCACGCGGGGCTTCGGCGTCGTACGGAGCCCACGCGCCACGCACGCAACAACTACCACGCACGCAAAAGGGAGGGACCGCTTTCGCGATCCCTCCCCAGCTATTTCCCGCGTTTACGCGTGCCACCCAACCGCGCTTCCGCGCTGGGCAACGGCGCTACCCACCGTCTACACGCACCGCGCAACCCGGCTAGGCGCTACTCCTAGAAGGCCGTGTACCCGGCCCCCAGATCGAAGTCCGCGTAATCCCCGTAGTTGAAGCCCTCATCGATCGGCTCGAACGCGGCACCAAAGCCGTTGTTCTTCTCGAACTCGATGCGAGCATCCTGCGTGGGCTCGATTGCCGTGTGCCGCAGCTCCTCCAGGCCCGTACCGGCCGGGATGAGCTTGCCCAGGATGACGTTCTCCTTGAGGCCCGCGAGCGGATCGGACTTGCCCTCCAGGGCGGCCTCCGTGAGCACGCGCGTGGTCTCCTGGAAGGAGGCGGCGGACAGCCAGGAATCCGTAGCCAGAGAGGCCTTCGTGATACCCAACAGCTCCGGACGCGCCACGGCCGTCTTCTTTCCCTCGGCCATCGCGGCGCGGTTCGCATCCTCGAACTTTGAAACGTCGATCAGCTCACCGGGTAGCAGCTCCGTCTCGCCAGCCTCCAGCACGGTGACGCGGCGCAGCATCTGCCGCACGATGACCTCGATGTGCTTGTCGTGAATCTCCACGCCCTGGCTGCGGTACACCTTCTGTACCTCATCCACGATGTGCTCCTGGGTGCGCCGGCGGCCGGACACGCGCAGAACCTTCTTGGGATCCACCGAGCCTTCGACCAGCTGCTGGCCGACGACGACGTGGTCACCCTCCTGCGCCCACAGCTTGGCACGCTTGGACACCTTGTACACCAGGTCATCCTCGCCATCATCGCGCTGGATGATGAGCTGGCGGATGCGCTCGCCGTCCTCGATCTTGAGGATGCCGGCGCCCTCCGCGATCGGCGCCTCGCCCTTCGGAGTACGAGCCTCGAACAGCTCCTGCACACGCGGAAGGCCCTGCGTAATGTCCGCGGCCGAAGCAGAACCGCCGGTGTGGAACGTACGCATGGTCAGCTGGGTGCCCGGCTCACCAATAGACTGGGCGGCCACGATACCCACGGCCTCGCCCATATCCACCAGCTGCCCGGTAGCCATCGAACGGCCGTAGCACATGGCGCAAATACCCGTGCGGGACTGGCAGGTGAGCACCGAGCGGATGGTCACCTGCGTGACACCGTGTGCGATAAGGTCCGAGATCACCTGATCGCCCAGATCCGTGCCCGCCGCGGCCAGCACGGTTCCATCCTCGCTCACCACGTCCTTCGCCAGCGTACGGGCGTACACCGAGGTGTCCAGCGTCTCCGCCGGCGTGAGCGTTCCGTCCTCATTCCGGGTTGCGATCGTCTTCACGACGCCGCGACGGGTACCGCAGTCTTCTTCGCGGACGATGACGTCCTGCGCCACGTCCACCAGACGACGCGTGAGGTAGCCCGAATCCGCGGTACGAAGTGCCGTGTCAGCCAGACCCTTACGCGCGCCGTGGGATGCGACGAAGTACTCGAGAACGGAGAGACCCTCACGGTAGTTCGAGGTAATCGGGCGGGGAATAATCTCACCACGCGGATCAGCCACCAGACCACGCATACCGGCCACCTGACGGATCTGCTCCCAGTTACCACGGGCACCGGAGGAAACCATCTGGTTGATGTTGTTATCGCGATCGAAGTTCTTCCGCATTTCGACGGCGATGTTGTCCGTCACCCCGGACCAGAGGTCCACCAGGTCACGGCGCCGATCCTCGTCCTCGATACGGCCGGTCAGGTACTGGTTCTCGATAACGGCGGCCTTCTTTTCTGCCTCCGCCAGGATTTCCGGCTTATTCTCCGGCACCACGGCATCAGCAACCGCGATGGTCACGCCGGAACGGCCACCCCAGTAGAAACCGGTGTGCTTGAGCGCGTCCAGCGCGGCGGCAAAGTTCGCCTTGTCATAGCGTTCGGAAAGCTCATTGATGATCTTCCCGAGGAACTTCTTCTCCACCAGCTGATTGACGTACGGGTAATCGAGCGGCAGCGCCTCGTTGAAGATGGTGCGGCCGAAGGTGGTCTCCAGCAGGTAGGAATCACCCTGCTGGTAGCCCTCTGGCGCCTGCCAGTCCTTAGGCGGCACCACGTCGCCCTCAAACCGGATGTGTACCGGCGCGTTCATGTCCAGATCGCCCAGGTCATAGGCCATGGACGCTTCCTCGCGGGAGGCAAAGTAGCGGCCTTCGCCCGCCTTGCCCTCACGAGCCATCGTCAGATAGTAGATGCCGATCAACTGATCCTGGGTCGGAGAGGTCACCGGACGCCCGTCGGACGGCTTGAGCAGGTTATTCGAGGAGAGCATAAGAATGCGGGACTCCGCCTGCGCCTCCACGGAGAGCGGCAGGTGAATAGCCATCTGGTCACCGTCGAAATCGGCGTTGAAGGCCGAGCACACCAGCGGGTGCAGGCGCATAGCCTTACCCTCGATGAGGAGCGGTTCGAACGCCTCAATGCCCAGACGGTGCAGGGTAGGTGCACGGTTGAGCAGCACCGGATGCTCGCGAATGACCTCTTCCAGCACGTCCCACACCTCGGGGCGCTGGCGGTCGATCATACGCTTCGCAGCCTTGATGTTCTTTGCGACGCCGAGATCGGTGAGGCGACGCTGTACGAACGGCTTGAACAGCTCCAGAGCCATGACCTTCGGCAGGCCGCACTGGTGCATCTTCAGGCTCGGGCCCACGGCAATGACGGAACGGCCGGAGTAATCCACGCGCTTACCCAGCAGATTCTGGCGGAAGCGGCCCTGCTTGCCCTTGAGCATATCGGCGAGGGACTTAAGCGGGCGGTTACCGGCACCCTGGACGGGACGGCCACGGCGGCCATTATCGAACAGCGCATCCACGGACTCCTGGAGCATGCGCTTTTCGTTGTTCACCATGATTTCCGGCGCGTGCAGATCCAGCATGCGCTTGAGGCGGTTATTGCGGTTAATAACGCGGCGATACAGGTCATTGAGATCCGAGGTGGCGAAGCGTCCACCGTCCAGCTGCACCATGGGGCGCAGATCCGGCGGCAGCACCGGGATCGCATCAATCACCATGGCCTCCGGGCTGGTACCGGAATACAGGAACGCGTTGACCACCTTGATGCGCTTGAGGGCACGTGCCTTCTTCTGCGCCGTGCCGGTCTCAATCTGCTCGACCAGGCGGTCATGCTCAGCCTGCAGGTCGAAATCACGCAGCCGCTGCTGGATTGCCTCGGCACCGCGGGCGGCAGCGAAGTAATCGCCGTAGCGGGACTCCATCTCCCGGTACACGTCCTCATCACCCTCAAGGTCACCCACCTTGAGATTGCGGAAGGTATCCCACACCAGCTCCAGGCGCTCCAGATCGCGCTCTGCATGCTTGCGGATCTGCGTCTTCTCGGACTCCGCGGATCGCTTGATGCGCGTAATCTCGCTGGGCTCCGTGCCGGCCTTCTCCGCGTCCGCGAGCTCACGCTCGAGGCGCTGCTGGCGCTGCTCCAGATCGGAATCCCGCTGATTCTCCCGGGCCTTCCGCTCAAGCTCGTACTCGGAAGTAAGGGACGGCAGATCCTGCTGGCGGCCCTCTTCATCCACGGACGTCACCAGGTAGGCGGCGAAGTAGATGACCTTCTCCAGGTCCTTCGGAGCGATATCCAGCAGGTAACCCAGCCGGGAGGGAACGCCCTTGAAGTACCAGATGTGGGTGACGGGCGCGGCCAGCTGAATGTGACCCATACGCTCACGGCGCACCTTGGAACGGGTGACCTCTACCCCGCAGCGCTCGCAGACAATGCCCTTGAAGCGGGGGCGCTTGTACTTTCCGCAGGCGCACTCCCAATCACGAGTGGGCCCAAAAATCTGCTCACCGAACAGGCCGTCCTTCTCCGGCTTCAGGGTGCGGTAGTTGATGGTTTCCGGCTTCTTTACCTCGCCGTAGGACCACCGGCGGATGTCGTCTGAAGTGGCAAGGCCAATGGTGAGCTGGTCAAAACGATTGACGTCGAGCAAGATTCCTACTTCCTCAGAAATGTTTTGCACCGAACAAGTTGGTAGTGGGGAGGGCCGCGCCTGGCGCGCGGCGGGGCCCTCCCCCGGCGGATCTACAGATCAGCGCCCGTGTTGAGACCCTCGAGGCCGGTGTGCAGTACCGGCTGATTCGGAGTGGTGCCCTCGTCCTCTTCGTCGCGCATATCGATGGACTCACCGGACGCGTCCAGTGCCTCGACGTTCAAGCACAGCGCACGCATCTCATACATGAGCACCTTGAAGGATTCCGGAATGCCGGGCTCCGGCACGTTTTCGCCCTTCACGATGGCCTCATACACCTTGACACGTCCCACGGTGTCGTCGGACTTGACGGTGAGCATTTCCTGGAGCGTGTGGGCGGCGCCGTACGCTTCCAGGGCCCACACCTCCATCTCGCCCAAACGCTGACCGCCGAACTGAGCCTTTCCGCCCAGTGGCTGCTGCGTCACCATCGAGTACGGGCCGGTGGAACGCGCGTGCACCTTGTCGTCTACCAGGTGGTGGAGCTTGAGCATGTACATGTAGCCAACGGCAACGGGGCCGGCAATCGGCAAGCCGGTGAGTCCGTCAAACAGCAGTGCCTTGCCATCGTTGCCCACCATGCGCTCGCCATCGCGGTTCGGCAGGGTGGACCTGAGCAGGCCCGCCAGCTCGTCGTCGCGCACACCATCAAACACCGGTGTGGCCACTCGAGTACGCGGCCCAGCCTTCACGGTGTTTTCGGGGATGCGCAGCGCCCACTCTTCACCGGCTTCGCGAGCCGCCGTGGCGTCCCAGCCCTGCGCGGCCACCCAGCCAAGATGGAGTTCGAATACCTGACCGAGGTTCATACGGCTCGGCACACCGAGCGGGTTGAGGACCATGTCCACCGGGGTGCCGTCCGCCAGGAACGGCATGTCCTCCACCGGCAGGATGCGGGAGACCACACCCTTGTTGCCGTGGCGGCCGGACATCTTGTCGCCGATGGTGATCTTACGGCGCTGAGCGATGTAGACGCGCACCGTCTCGTTGACGTCCGCGGGCAGCTCGTCGTCGTTCTCATCGGTGAACTGACGCACGCCAATCACAATGCCGTACTGGCCGTGCGGCACACGCAGCGAGGTATCACGTACCTCCTTAGCCTTCTCACCGAAGATGGCGCGCAGCAGGCGCTCCTCGGAGGTGAGCTCGGTTTCGCCCTTCGGCGTGATCTTGCCGACCAGGATGTCACCGGCCTGTACCTCAGCACCCACGCGGATGATGCCGTGCTCATCCAGGTGAGAAAGCATGTCCTCGGACACGTTCGGGATATCGCGAGTAATTTCCTCGGGTCCCAGCTTCGTGTCGCGCGCGTCCACCTCGTGCTCCTCAATGTGAATGGAGGTGAGCACGTCATCCTGAACGAGGCGCTCGGAGATGACCACCGCGTCCTCGTAGTTGTAGCCGTTCCACGCCGTGAACGCCACCAGAAGATTCTGGCCGAGCGCGAGCTCGCCGCCCTCGGTCGCCGGGCCGTCCGCGATGAGTGAGCCGGTTTCCAACCGATCGCCCTCACTGACCCGCACCGTCTGATTAATGCAGTTGCCAGGGTTCGAACGTTCGAACTTGGTCATCTTGTAGATGACGTGCTTGCCGTCGTCCTGCTCCACGTGCACCGCATCCGCGTCCACCTCGGTGACCACACCGGGAGCCGCGGCCACCGTGACGTCGCCGGCGTCCACTGCCGCGCGCATCTCCCAGCCGGTACCCACCAGCGGGGCCTCGGGGTGAATGAGCGGCACTGCCTGACGCTGCATGTTCGCGCCCATGAGGGCTCGGTTCGCGTCGTCATGCTCGAGGAACGGAATCATGCCCGTGCCAATGGACACCATCTGACGCGCGGACACATCCATGTAGGTGATTTCCGACGGCGGCACCAGGGCCGGGTCACCGCCCGGAATACGCACCAGTACCTCGTCCTGGATGAAACGGCCATCCGCATCGAGCGGAGCCTCAGCCTGGGCGATGTTCGCATCGTCCTCATCGCTGGCCTGAAGATACTCAATTTCGCCCGTGACGCGGCCGTCCACCACCTTCATGTACGGCGTCTCGATGAAGCCGAACGGGGAAATACGCGCGAAGGATGCCAGCGAACCGATAAGGCCAATGTTCGGGCCCTCAGGGGTTTCGATGGGGCACATACGCCCGTAGTGGGACGGGTGCACGTCACGCACTTCCATGCCCGCGCGATCACGCGACAGACCACCCGGGCCCAGCGCGGACAGACGACGCTTGTGGGTGAGGCCGGCCAGCGGGTTGTTCTGATCCATGAACTGGGAGAGCTGGGAGGTGCCGAAGAACTCCTTGATTGCCGCCACAATAGGACGGATGTTAATCAGGGAGGACGGCGTAATAGCCTCAATCTCCTGCGTGGTCATGCGCTCACGCACCATGCGGTCCAGGCGGGACAGGCCCGTGCGGACCTGATTCTGAATCAACTCGCCCACGGCGCGGATGCGACGGTTGGAGAAGTTATCGATGTCATCCGTGGCGATGCGCACCGGACGCCCACCCTCAGAAACGACAATCTCCGGGTACTCCCCCACCTCGTTGAGCTTGTCCTTGCCCTGGTGGAGCTCCAGCAGGTAGCGAATGCAGGCGATGATGTCCTCAAGACGAAGCTGACGGGCATCCGTCCCCTCCGGGTTGCCCAGCTTCTTGTTGATCTTGTAGCGCCCCACCTTGGCGGTGTCATACCGCTTCGGGTTGAAGTAGAAGTTGTTGAGGAGCGTACGGCCCGCATCCGCCGTGGGCGGTTCACCCGGACGGAGCTTGCGGTACAGATCGCGCAGCGAATCCTCCTGCTCGTGCACCGTGTCCTTTTCCATGGTGGCCAGCAGGATCGGATAATCCTTGAACTCCTCCTGGATCTCGGATTCGCTCATGCCGAGAGCCTTGAGGAACACGGTGACGGACTGCTTGCGCTTGCGGTCAATACGCACGGCAACGGCGTCGCGCTTATCAATCTCAAACTCAAGCCACGCACCGCGGGACGGAATAAACCGCGCCGAATACGTATCTTTATCGGACGTCTTGTCCGCGTTACGCTCGAAATACACTCCTGGGGAGCGCACAATCTGGGAAACCACCACACGCTCGGAGCCATTAACAATAAACGTACCGCGGGAGGTCATGAGCGGGAAATCACCAATGAAGGTGGTCTGGCTCTTGATCTCGCCCGTCTCATAGTTCTGGAATTCGGCCGTCACGTACAGTGGCGCAGAGTAGGTCAGATCACGCTCGCGGCATTCAAGAATAGAATACTTCGGATCCTCGAGATGCGGATTCGAAATCACCAGGCCCATGGTCTGGGCGGCATTTTCAATGGGGGAAATTTCCTCGAACGTTTCCTCGAGGCCGGACTGCTCACCGGGATGCTCGGCCCTCCACTTATCCGAGCCAATGAGCCAACCAAAACTATCGGTCTGCAGTCCAAGAAGATCCGGAACCTGCAGGGGCTCCTTGATCTTCGCAAAAGATACGCGGTCAACAACCGGCTTACCGTTTTCTGCGGCCAGCGAGTATGTGCGCGAAGCAGCCAAAGTGGATCCTTCCCTGACGTAGCTAGGCAAAGGCCGGATCCGCCCACCGGGGGACGTTACACATAACCGGAAAGGGGAAGCGGCGCAGACGTCTACCATAATCCATTTCTGTGCGCAATGCTACCCCGGATCCTGTGGAGGGTGCCACTGGAACACCGATGTTCCAGGAAAACTTTCGCACACCCGGCCCGTACCTGCAACCTCGTGGCGCGCACATTTAGGGTACCAGTTTCCACCCGAATAGTCCCCGGCGTGTTGTAGGTCGTTTTGGTAGCGGGATGCTGGCCGCCGGTAGGCCGCCCCGCCGGTCGGCCAGCCCCGCTGAACCGTAAGAAATCTCCCGAGTTGACGGAAAATGCCCGGTTGGAGCCCCGATCTGGGCCCTAAAGCGGTAGTTATCCATCACCTCAAGAGGAATCCATCACCTCAAGAGAAATCCATCAACTCAGCGCCACCCCGACCCGCCAGAGGGCCCAACACCGCCCCGATCAGCCACCGACGCTTTGGGCGCCCGGCCCCTCACAGTTGCCTCACGTGCGGGCGCGTTGGAGGAGGCGCGCATAGTAAGTGGACGTTTCCGACGCCGTACGCAGCGCCGCCCCTTCAAGCTTGCGTGGTAGGTGACGATTTTCCGACGACGCCGCCCGCCCCCCCCAAGGTCACGTAGTGGGCAGGCACGTTGTACGCAAGAGTGGCAGCCTGTCACCCCGAAACCACACAGGTGGCGAGCCAGAAGGAATCTGGCCGTGACGGCGTCGTCGTGCGGAAGGACAGTGCACTCCCACGCCCCGCGGGACACGACTTTCGGGCATAAAAAAGGGGCGGACCGGAAACCCGATCCGCCCTCTTTAAGCGAAACTACTTGAGCACCACGGTGGCGCCGGCGGCCTCGAGGGTCTCCTTTGCCTTGTTGGCGGCATCCTTGTCCGCGCCCTCAAGCACGGCCTTAGGAGCGGAGTCAACGAGCTCCTTGGCTTCCTTCAGACCCAGCGGCGTGATCTCACGCACGGCCTTGATGACCTGAACCTTCTTGTCACCGATCTCCTGGAGCACGACGTCGAAGGAGTCCTTCTCCTCCGCAGCGGCGGCATCCCCACCGGCGGCGGGAGCAGCGGCGGCGGCAACCGGGGCGGCGGCCGTGACGTCGAACTCCTCCTCGAATGCGTGCACGAAATCGTTGAGCTCAACGAGCGTGAGCTCCTTGAAAGCGTTGATGAGCTCTTCGGTAGTGAGCTTAGCCATGATGGCCTTCCTTCCCTGCTATGCGAGCAGATGTTTGGCGCACTGCCCGCTAGGCAGCAGCTTCTTCTTCCTTCTTCGCGCGAAGTGCATCGGCGGTACGAACGGCCTTCGATGCGGGCGCATTGAGTACGTAGGCGGTCTTGTAGAGGAGCGCCTTGAGCACGCCGGCGGACTTGGCCAGGAGGGTATCGCGGGATTCGAGTTCCGCGAGCTTCTTGACGCCATCCTCGGAGAGCCAGGAGCCCTCCATGATGCCACCCTTGACGGTGAGGTTCTCGTGGTCCTTAGCGAAGTTCTTCATCGCCTTGGCCACGGCCGGAGCCTCGCCCGTCACAAATGCGACGGCGGACGGACCGGCGAGGATACCCTCCGGCACTTCCACCCCCGCCTGCTGGGCGGCAATCTTCATCAGCGTATTCTTGGCGACCTTATAGACAGCCTCTCCCTGGAACGAACGGCGAAGATCCTTCATTTCGCCGACGGTCAGGCCACGGTACTCAGTGAACAGGACTGCGTTGGAGCGCTCGAACAGCTCCTTGAGTTCCGCAATCGCTGCAGACTTATCGGTCCGTGCCATGGGGCCTCCTTCCGGTCACCCGCGGGTATAAAAAATCCCACGCAGGCAAGCGTGGGAAAAGCTCTCAACTCACCTGCGCCGGCAAATTTAACCTCTTTCGAGGACCCGCGGTCTTTGGCCCCATCAGTGTACAGCCTCGGGCGCCTGGCGCCAACGCGGCTGGCCGTGCGATCCGCCACGGCCGCTAGGCCACCCGCTCGCCGGGGTGAGACTGCGGAGAGATTGGGTCGGCCCGGTACCAGGGAGCGCGTCCACGCAGGGCAAGCGAGCACGGCCGAAGCACAGGGCAGGTGGACCCCCACTCCGGGCCGTCAGGCTTCATCCCCTCGCAGAGCTCCACCGCCCGCGCAAAGAGTCCACCCACGCCGGTACGGGCGACTCACCCCACCAGCGGCCCGAGGAATACCAGCACGTAGCCGATCGCGCCAAATACCGGTAGTGTCCAGGCCCAGCCATGGTGGTCCAGCCACGCCGCGAGCACCAGTGCGTGCTGCGGCGCCGTCACTACCGCGTAGCGGCCAGAAATTCGGCGAAAGTACATGTGGTGGAGCAGCACCTCGCGCCCCTGCACCACGGCGGTGGTGAGCACAAGGCCGGCAAGCACCGTACCAGTACTTATGCGGGTGGCAACCGTACGAATCACCGCCATCACACAGCCGAGAAATACAGCCATGTACACGGCAAAAAGCATCCACCCCCACACGTTGGTACCCACCCACAGCATCTGCGGCGCCATGTGGTAGTCCGCACCGGGCTGCGTGAGGCCATAGGGGCCGTTTAGCGGAATATCGATGAAGGTACGAAGCACGCCCCAGGCGCCATGGTCGGCTAACGGATTAGTGGACACACCCTGAATAGACGCCACGTATCCCGCCGGCGCCCGCCACGCCTGGATTTGCGACCAGGACCCATACCCGAGGAGCACGGCGCCGATCTGCCCCGCAACGATTCGCCAGTAGGCGCCACGAATACCGGTGGCACGAACGGCGGTAGACCGGCCCGTCTCAGCGCGGGTCCCGCCGGCGCCCGGCGCGTTATCACTGCCGGCTCCGCCACCATTAGCGGCCTCGTTACCGCCCCCTATATCACCCCCGACCGGGAATAGTCGCGGCCGCAGGGCCGCACACGCAAGCATCGCCGCTACCGCCAGCATGGGCACCACGGCCTGCACACGGCAATAGGTGATGGCTAGTGTAGCCAGTGCGGGTGCCACCCAACCGCTATTTCCGCGGGTTACCCGGCCAAGGAACCACAGCGCCAGCGCCCCGGCCAAAATGTTGATCGAATCCGTGTGAACAATGGCAGCCGCATTCGCGATCGCGGGGGTTGCAAGCACCGTGAGCGCACCGCCGAAACACGCCGGCGTGGACAGCCGAAATCGCCGCAATGCATAGTAGATGAGGATCACGCCCGCGGCGGCCACAATTCCCGAGAAGAAACGCGCCCCCACCACGAAGCTTCCGCCCAATGCGGCCCATAGCCGCCCGGTGAACCCCGCAGCGGCCAGCAGCAGAGGCGGATGGAAGGTGTTGTAGTTTTCGCCCTCGAATGGCAGCTCCAGGTGCGTGGTAGCGCGCCCGTCCGGGCATCCCGCCGAGATATTCGGCGCCTGCCCGGTGCCGCGACAATCCCACTCGTGCTGCGTAAATGCGCCAATCTGCTCCCCCGGCGCGGGAATGTGGAAGTGGGCCGCCTTGTAGGCGTAGTCGATGTATGTCCATTCATCCTGCAGGGAAACCTGGGTGACTCTAACGGCGGCGAAAGCGGACCAGGTGAGTGCGAGTATCCCCAGTAGACAGGCAAGCAGAAGGTCACGGCGGCGAGTCACGCGAGCCAGTGTACGCAAAAAGGGACGGTGGTTACCCACCGCCCCTTTTGAACGTTCGCAAGCTGAGCACCCGGAAGCGCTCAGCTACGTACTAGGCGAGCAGATCGCGCGTCTTGGTCTGGTCCAGCGGAATGCCCGGGCCCATCGTGGTGGCCACGGTGGCCTTCTGGATGTAGCGGCCCTTAGCAGCGGCCGGCTTGAGACGCAGCACTTCGGCTAGCGCGGCCGCGTAGTTCTCCACCAGCTGCTCAACGGTGAAATCGGTGTTTCCCACCACGAAGGCGAGGTTGCGGTTCTTGTCCACGCGGAACTCGATACGTCCACCCTTGATGTCCTTGACGGCCTTGGCCACATCCATGGTGACCGTGCCCGTCTTCGGGTTCGGCATGAGACCACGGGGGCCGAGCACGCGGCCCAGACGCCCAACGCGAGCCATCATGTCCGGGGTGGCCACGGCGGCGTCGAAATCAGTCCAGCCGCCCTGTACCTTGGCGATCAGATCGTCGTCGCCCACCTCATCGGCGCCGGCCTCAATGGCGGCCTGCGCGTTCTCACCCTGCGCAAAGACGACGACCCGTGCCGTCTTGCCGGTGCCGTGCGGAAGCGAAACCGTACCGCGCACCATCTGATCCGCCTTCCGCGGATCCACGCCCAGACGGAACATTACTTCCACCGTGGACGGGAACTTGGTGACGGAGGTTTCCTTCGCCAGCTTCATCGCTTCGAGGGGCGTGTAGAGGACGCCCTGGGCCACTTTCTCAGCGGCGGCCCGATATGCCTTCGAGTGCTTTGCCATGTCTGTTCTCCTCACAGTTGTGGTTAGCGGGCCAAGCAGGCCCTTCCACCGGCGAGTGGCGTCACGCCGCCCCGCCAATATTTACCGGCTACACCGGCTGCCGGTTAAGTGCCGGCCTGTTCCCGAACGCTTTGTGCATTCGGTGGTCACCGGGCCTTGCCCGATGGTTTTACAGTTCGTCCGTGGTGACGCCCATGGAGCGGGCGGTGCCCGCCACGATGCGCGCCGCGGCGTCGATGTCGTTCGCGTTGAGGTCGGGCATCTTAGCCTGCGCGATCTCACGCACCTGATCCGCCGTCAGGTGACCCACCTTGTTGGACTGCGGCGTACCGGAGCCCTTCTGGATGCCTGCGGCCTTCTTAATGAGCTGTGCGGCCGGCGGGGTCTTGAGAACAAACGTGAAGGAACGATCCTCATACACCGTGATCTCAACCGGCACAATGTTGCCGCGCTGAGATTCCGTTGCCGCGTTGTAAGCCTTCGTGAACTCAACGATGTTCACGCCGTGCTGACCGAGTGCCGGGCCAACCGGCGGTGCCGGCGTGGCCTGTCCAGCCGGAATCTGCAGCTTAATAAAGCCGACTACCTTTTTCTTAGCCATATCGGGTCCTTTTCTCTACTACGCCGCCACCATGGCTAGTGACAGCACAAACATCAACTGTACGTCAAGGGCTCCCGGCGTGAAAGCCGGAAGCCCTGTGATAGCTCTCTCCGCGGATACGACCGGATAGTTATCGGGGTCGACGCCGCACTGCCAAGCTGATTGGCCACGTGGCTTTACACTTCCGCTCGGAAAATCTAACGCCGACGCGCGGCGCCCGCCCTAGAACTGTTCGTCCTTGCGTACCTGCGTGAAGGCCAACTCCACCGGGGTTTCCTGGCCGACCAGCGTCATAAGTACAGTGAGGCGCTGATTTTCGGCGTCCACCTGGGACACCGTAGCCGGCATACCGGCCCAGGGCTCCGCCACCAACGTGACGGCATCCCCCACCGCAAACGGGGAAATAGTGGCCGGGTTGGTGCCCGCCGGGACGCCCGCCGCGCGCGCTTCTGCGGCGGCTTCCTGCTCCACCACAGGGGTGAGCATATTGACCACTTCATCCTCGGTGAGGGCCACCGGTTCGCGACCATTACCAACGAAGCCCATCACGCCGTTCGTGGACTGTACAACACGCCAGGAATCATCGGTCATTTCCATGCGCACCAGCACGTAACCGGGCATGCGCACGCGCGACACCAGCTTGCGCTGGCCACGCTTGACCTGGAACGCCTCCTCCATGGGTACTTCCACCTGGAAGATGTAATCCTCCATATTCATGGTGGTCATACGTACGGTGACGTCCTGCTTTACCCGCTTTTCGTATCCGGAATACGTTTGCAGTACGTACCAGTGCCCGGGCAAACCGGCAATCTTGGCGCGTACATCCTCCGGAGTAACTGTTCCGGGCTTCTCTTCCTCAGCCGGGGGTTCAGTAGCCAATTGGGAAGCGGGCTGAGCGGTGGTATCGATAGAAACCGGGGCGTCCTCTACAGATTGGGTATCGAGCGTGTCCGCAGTTTCCGCCGCATCCTGGGCCGCCGGCTGAGTGGTACGTTCGGCCTCCGGCTGCACCTCCGCAGCGGTATTCTCCGCCTGTGCGGGCACTTCCTGTGCATCCGAAAACAGTGCGTTGTTCGTATCCTCAGCCACGCTCTATCCTTTCCACGTTTTACCGTGGCCAGGCGGCTACCCGAAGATCCAGAGAGCCAGCTGGCCGAACAGCAAATCCACCAGCCACACGAACAGCATGACAACCGCGATGAACACAACCACGGTGAGGAACATCTGCCCCAGCTCGGAGCGGGTGGGAGCCTGAACCTTCTTCAGCTCCACCAGGATCTCCCGGAAGAACTGGGCGAGGCGCTGGAACACGTTGAGCTTGGACGCCCGAGTGCTTGCAGACTTGCCGCTCATAGTTCCCTCCTGCTTCGCGCATGCCACCCCATTCGGAGAGCATCGCAGGGTAGGAGGGACTCGAACCCCCAACCGTCGGTTTTGGAGACCGATGCGCTACCAATTGCGCCACTACCCTAGGTTGGTGCGTAGCACTGCCACGCGATACAACTCCTCCGATGTTAGTGGGAAAAACTCGTGGAGTCGAGTGGAAGGGCGCACGTCACATTGCAGAATCGAGGCGGGCAGCATTGATGCCTGCGCGCATAATTGGGGTATGACACACATTTCGCGGCGAAGCGCCGCCATTTCTCCTTCCGCAACGCTCGCGGTAGCGGCCACGGCGAAGGCACTGGCTACGCAGGGCAAACCCGTTATCTCCTTCGCCACGGGCGAGCCGGATTTTCCCACCGCGCCGCACATCGTGGAGGCTGCACAGCGCGCCGCCGCGGACCCGGCTAATCACAAGTACACGGCCACGGGCGGTCTCCCGGAATTCCGCGAGGCTATTGCGGCGGCCGAGCAGAGGGATGCGGGCCTGACACTTGATCCGGACTGCATCGTGGTGACGAATGGCGGTAAGCAGGCAGATTTTGAAACCTGGGCGGCCATCCTAGATCCGGGTGACGAAGTACTCCTCCCCTCGCCGTTCTGGACCACCTACCCGGAAGCCATTCGGTTCTTCGGTGGCCTACCCGTGGACGTTCCCGCCGGCGCGGACAGTGGTTTTAAGGTGAGCGTGGCTCAGCTTGAGGCCGCCAGGACGGACCGAACCGTCGCACTACTGCTGTGTTCGCCGTCGAACCCATCAGGTGCGGTGTACACCGCGGACGAACTACGTGAGATCGGTGAGTGGGCGCTCTCCCACCACCTCATGGTGGTGAGCGACGAGATTTATGGCCGCCTCACCTACACAAACGGGGGCGCGCCTGCGCCATCAATCCTCGCGGTGGTGCCGGAACTGGCGGATTCATGCATCATTCTCAATGGCCTGGCGAAGTCCTATGCGATGACGGGCTGGCGTGTGGGCTGGCTGGCCGCGCCCGCGCCGGTGGCCGCGGCCGTCCGGAAGGTGCAGTCTCACCTCAGTTCTAACGTCAATAACATTGCCCAGCGCGCGGGAATCGCCGCCCTCACCGGACCACAGGCACCTGTCACGGCAATGCAGCAGGCCTTCGCGCGGCGTCGGCGGCGGGCTCTTGAGATCCTCGGAAACGTGCCCGGCCTGGTGGTACCCGAACCCGCCGGGGCGTTCTACGTGTTTGCCGATGTGCACGGCCTCCTGGGACGCACCATTCGGGGCCGCCGCGCCACCACCTCCGCCGAACTGGCCACCATCCTTCTTGAGGAGGCTTACGTGGCCACGGTGCCCGGTGAGGCGTTCGGCGCCCCCGGAAACATCCGCTTCTCCTACGCCCTGTCCGACGACGCCCTGGATGAGGGGCTGCAGAGGGTCGCGCGGTTGCTGGCCGAGTAGTAAAAGTGGTGACTCCCGGGCGGGAGCCACCACTTTTCGTTACCGCACCAGAGCAGGTAGCGAAACCGTGCCTACCTCACGACGGCCGGCGTGTCGATGCGGTCACCGTTGAAATCAGCGATGACCGCCCGATCATTCACCTTGCCGTACGGAAGCATCACGTCGGCCCTGCCGCCGGCCAGCGCGTTTTTCACGTGGAAGGTATTGCCACGGCGAACCGCGAAGGTGTCCTCACCGTTACCGTCGAAATCACCCGCGAAAGCGACGTCGCCGGCCTTGCCGTAAGCGACCTTCTTGTCGGCGTTGCCGCCGGCGAGCGTGTTCTTGATGTGGATTACGTTGCCGCGCTGAACCGCGATCGTATCCTTCCCGTCACCGTTGAAGTCACCAACCAGGACGCGGTCGGAGGCGCGGCCGTATGCGAAGGACCCCTTGGCGCCCTCTAGCGTGAAAGTGTTGCCTGCGCGCATGCCGGCCTCATCCACACCGTCACCGTCCCAGTCGCCCACCAGGGGCTGTCCCTTGCCGAAGCGGAATGTGCGGGTGGCGAGGGTGTTCTTCCAATTATCCACGGCCAACCAGTTCGCGCCGGTCCCGGAGCCCTGCGTGGGCCGCGTGGTGGGTTCTGACGTCGGCGTGCTGGACGGTTCCGACGTGGGCTGGTCTGTTGGTTCTGTCGTTGGCTCGTCCGTCGGCTGGTCCGTCGGCTCAGCAGCCACGAACTTGTTCTCCACCGGCTGAGATTCGGTGAACAGGCCGAGCGCGTTGAGGATCGTGTAGTGCAGATCCGTCTGATCCGTCAGGCCAATCACGTTCTCGGCCGATGGACCGGAGGCCGCCACGCGGAGCTGCGCACCGGTGTGCCCCTGGCCCTTGCCCGCAAGATCGTTGGAGTTGGCCGTGTTGTAGGAGATGGTCATGTCCGAGCCGTCCGCGGTGCGGAGCTTGGTGGACGTGCCCCAGGTATTTTCGCCGTTGGCGGTGATCTGCGAGGCGTGCGCATGATCGGCGGTCACCACAATGAGTGTGGGTTCGCCCGTCTGCTTCACCCAGTTCTGTGCGGCCTCGACGGCCTGATCGAGGTCATCGAGTTCGCCAATCTGGCCGCAGGCATCGCCGTCGTGGTCAGCCTTGTCGATGGAGGCACCCTCCACCTGGAGGAAGAAGCCCTTATCGTTACGCAGCAGCTCCATAGCCTTGGTGGTCATGGCCGCCACCGTCGGTACGTCAGCCGTGCGGGCCGGGTTTACCTGGCAGGAAATGGCCTCGCCGGTGGCACCATCAACAGTGGGCACGCTCTCGAGGAAATTACGCGGCATGTTGCCACTCGCGAACAGGCCGAGCACCGGGTGCTCCTGATCGGCCGCTGTCACCGCGTCGAGCTCATCAGCGTTGGTCACCACCTGATATCCGTTCGCCTTGGCATTCTCGAGAACCGTGTTGCCCTTGGTCCACCGCGTGGCGTCATCCCAGGTGCCTGATACCTGAACCGCCTGGTTGAAGGCCGCCGCGCCGCCACCCAGGGTGACGTCAGCACGCGTGTCAACGAGCTGCTCGGAAATGGAGCCGAGGCCGCCGTTCTCACGGAACTGGCCCTCGAACTCGGCGCCCTTGCAGGAGGAAGAATTCTTACTCTGCTCGGGGCCGTAGCACTTGCGGTTGAGCGCATGCGCACCCAGCACGGCCGGAGTGGCATCCTGCAGCTCCGCCGTGGACACGTTACCCGTCTTCAGGCCGGCGGCCTTCGCGGCCTCAATGAGGTTCTCCTTCGGGGTGCCGGCCAGATCCACGCCGATGGCACCGTTGTAGGACTTCGTGCCGGTGGCCCAACCCGTACCCGAGGCGGCCGAATCGGTCACGTAATTGACTGTACCGTCCTTATTGAGCGAGTAGTGGGTGTAGGAACCCGTGTAGGAGAGGTTGTCAATGCCAGGGAGCCGGCCGTTGGCGCCGTACAGGTAGTTGCGGGCAGACGTGAGTTCGGAGTCACCCATGCCGTCACCGATGAACAGCACCACGTTCTTGGCCTTGGCGTTCGAGCGCTGCTGGCCGGTGGTGCCGTACTGGGCGCAATCGCCCGGGCCGGGTACCACGGAGCCGTCCTCCTTGATGAGGAGGCAGGAGTCTGTGGCCTGCGCGGCCGCCGGCTTGGCGAGGTTCCCATCCGTATTACCGCTGCTCTTGTCAGGGTTGAGGCCCAGTGCATTGGCAATAATGAAGTGCATATCGGTCTGGTCCAGCTGGCCGAGCACGTTCTGCTCGCCCGGTCCCCAGGCAGCGATCGGGAGTTGCGCGCCGGTGTGCTGCTGGGAGCCACCCTTTGAGGTGCCGTAGGCGACCGTCATGGGGGATTTGTCGGCCGTGAGGAGGCGCGTAGTCGGCGCGGTGTAATCGCCACCGTCGCCCACGATCTGCGAGGTGTGGGAGTGGTCCGCGGACACGACGACGAGCGTGTTGCCGTCCTGTTTCGCGAAGTCGAGTGCAGCCTTCGTCGCCTCGTCAAGCCGGCCCGTTTCGCCGATCTGGCCGCAGGCATCGGAGGAGTGATCGCGCTTGTCGATGGAGGCGGACTCCACCTGGAGGAAGAAACCCTTCTCCGCGGTGGGATCATCAAGCAGTTCGATGGCCTTCTGGGTCATGGCTCCCAGCTCCGGCTCGGTGCCCGTATCCTGCTTCGTGCACTGAAGCGGATCCTGTTTTGAGCCACCCACCGTTGCCTGCGAGGGTGCGAACGTGGTGGTCATATTGCCGTCCGCAAACAGGCCGAGCACCGGCCGGTCCTGGTTGGCTGCGGTGACGGCGTCCAGCTCGGCGGCCGTGGTTACCACCTGGTAGCCGTTGTCTTTGGCGTTCTGGAGCACCGTTTCCCCGGCGGTCCAGTTCATGTTCGACGCCGGGAGGTAGGGGTTGTGGGAGGAGCCGCCCGCCTGCACGGTCTGGTTGAAGGAGGCCGCGCCGCCACCCAGCGTCACGTCCGCGCGGGTATCAAGCAGCTGCTCGGAGATAGAGCCGAGGCCGCCGTTCTCACGGAACTGGCCCTCGAACTCGGCGCCCTTGCAGGAGGAAGAATTCTTACTCTGCTCCGGGCCGTAGCACTTGCGGTTGAGCGCATGCGCACCCAGCACGGCCGGAGTGGCATCCTGCAGCTCCGCCGTGGATACGTTGCCCGTGCGAAGGCCGGCCAGCTTGGCCTTCTCGATGAGGTTCTGTTGCGGCTTCCCGGCGATGTCCACGCCGATGGCACCGTTGTAGGACTTCGTGCCGGTGGCCCAGGCGGTGCCCGAGGCGGCCGAGTCGGTCACGTAATTGACCTTGCCGTCCCTATCGATGGAGTGGTGGGTATACATGCCCTGCGAGGTGAGGGCGTCGATGCCCTCGAAGCGTCCGCCGGCGCCCCTGAGGTAGTTACGTGCCACCATGATTTCGGACTGGCCCATGCCGTCGCCAATAATCAGAATGACATTGCGAGCGGAGGCGTTAGAGCGCCCCGGACCGGCCGTACCAAACTGTGCGCAGTCCCCCGGACCGGGCGCCACTACGTTGCCGTTGGAGTCAAAGGCAACGCAATCGGCGGGGCCGTTGTATAGGTGCTGAGTCGTATCCGCGGCCGATACGCCGCTGGACCCGAGAATGGTGGACACTCCCAGGGCCACAACCCCAGCGATCGCCGCCATGGAACGGCGTTTCGTGGATGTCATGTTCTCCTCTTTTTCCCGATTGAATGGATTACCGAGGCCGAATATGGCCGCATTAATCACAGCGGACGCGGGTTAGGAACAGTGGTCCGGCGCATGAACGTTCAGAAAACTCCAGGTAAACGGGCGTGGGTTTTGTTCGACGACGTCGTCGCGGCTTCCTGCGCGCCCGCGAAGCGTCAGCACCAGCTCGCCACCCGGTACCGAAAAATCGACCGGAAGAAGGACGCGGCGGTGAGGCGGCGCTGATACGCTCGGAAGTAATAAGGAGGTTTCATCATGTCCGAAGGCTTCCCCACCACCAGCGATCCGCAGCGGAATTCCACTCAGCCCGGCGAACCAACGCGCGGGACTACCGACTCCAGTGCGCAACCCACCTCCCAACCGGGGCCCTCTGCCCAATCCGGGCCCTCCACCATGCCCGGTTCCCAGTACATCCCGCAGCCCGGGCCATACACGGCACCGGGTCCTCAGTACGCCCCGCAGGCGGGCTACTACCCCGCCGGAGTTCCCCAGCCCTACTACGCGCGTGGACCGCGTCCCACGCTCACGGGACCGCTGGTGACCCTCGGCGTCGCGCTGGTGCTATTCCTCGTGATACCGCTGATCGGTTGTGTCCTCATCGGCATGCGCATCGCGGAACCTGCCTCACAACTCGCGGACCGGTCGGTCACCACCACGAACGGGCAGGTAGAACTCAAGGGTGGCACGGACTACCTGCTGGTGCCGATGGCGAACTCGGAGGACCTGCTGCGTACGGTCCGCGAGGCACGCTGCACCGTGTCCCTCAACGGCGTCCCTCTGCCCACCGATTCCGAACCGACCGATCAGATGCCCAGTGAGCTCGGCGGCGACCCCAACGGGCCCGGCACCATACCGGTGGAAGGCACCTACTTCCTGGCACCGAACTCCACCACCTACGAGGTCACGTGCACTAACGCACAGGGGCAGACCTACGCCGAGGTGGGCGCACTTCCCGCCACCCAGCTGAGCGCATTCATGGGCCCGGTCATTACCATCGGTCTTGTGGCTGTTGTTTCCTTCGTGATCGGCCTGCCGGTGCTCATCGGTGCCATCGTGTGGCTTACGCTTCGCGCGTCTAAGCGGCGCAAGTGGGATCGCGGCCTGTGAGGCGTAATCTTCGCGCTCTCCCGAAGGCGCATCTTCATCTGCATTTCACCGGTTCACTCACCCCGGCCACGCTGCGCAAGTTGGCCGGGACACAGGGCATTCGGCTCCCCGAATCCCTCACGGACAATGTGGCTCTCCGCGTTCCGGCCTCGGAACGCGGCTGGTTCCGTTTCCAGCGCTCCTACGACGCCGCCCGTCAGGTGGTCCGCACGGAAGCCACCATGCGCCTCATCGTCCGCGAGGCCGCGCGCAATGACAGGGCGGACGGGTCCCGCCGGCTTGAAATCCAGATTGACCCCACCAGCTATGCACCCTTCGTGGGTGGTATTACCCCGGCCCTCGAGATTGTGCTCGATGAGGCACGCGCCGTCTCTCGCAGCCTCGGAATCTCAATCGGTGTCATCGTGGCCGCCTCGCGCACGCATCATCCACTGGACGCGCGCACTCTGGCACGGCTAGCCGTCCGCTACGCCGGAGACCAACCCGGCCAGGTGGTGGGTTTCGGCCTCTCCAATGACGAGCGCCGCGGCAATTCGGCAGACTGGGCACCCGCCTTCGCCATCGCACGCCGGGGCGGACTCAAGTTGGTGCCGCACGCGGGCGAACTGCGCGGCCCCGCCCATATCCGCCAGGTGCTGGATACGCTTCACCCTGACCGACTGGGGCACGGGGTCCGTGCCGCCGAGGGCCCCGCCCTGCTGCGCCGCATCGTCGACGAGGGGGTGGCTCTGGAGGTGTGCCCGGCCTCCAATGTGTCGCTCGGGGTGTATGCGGATGTTACCCGCGTCCCCCTTCGCACGCTGTACGACGCCGGAGCGCAGATTGCGCTGGGCGCGGATGATCCGCTCCTGTTCCTCGCCCGGCTTACGCGGCAGTACGAACTGGTCCGTGACGAGCTGGGCTTTTCCGACGCCGAATTGGCGGATCTGGCGCGGCAGTCCATCGCCGCCTCTTTTGCTCCCGAAAGCGAGAAGCGCACGTGGATAGGCGAGGTGGACGCGTGGCTGGCCACCGCTCCGGCGGACACCTACCCGCCGCATCCGGCCGCCGCGCGTTTCTAAGCGCCCAGGCCTCCCAGCACCACCGGCTCGGGCTGCAGCGTGATGCCAAACTTTTCGCGCACACCCGCCTGAATCTCGCGCGCCAGGGCTCGCACCTGCGCGCCCGTGGCGCCGCCCCGATTCGTGAGGGCCAGGGCATGCTTGGTGGATACGGCGGCCGGACCGGGCATGTTGTACCCGCGCGTGAAACCGGCATGGTCAATGAGCCAGGCGGCCGACGTTTTGACCACGTCCTTCCGGACCGGCGCACCGGACTGCAGGGTGTACAGGGCGCCGTCGTACACGGGATACCGCGGCGCACCCGCGGGGAGACTATCCACCTCCGCAACCGGAATAACAGGGTTGGTGAAGAAGGACCCGGCCGAGTAGGTATCCCGATCGGCGTCGTCCAAAACCATGCCTTTGGACGCGCGAATCTCTAATACCGCCGCCCGCACATCCACGGACGGCACCCGGTCCCCCACCTTTGCACCGAGTGCGCCTGCCAGCTGTCCATAGGCAATCGGATTGGAGAGATTCGAAATGCGGAACTGGAAGCCGACGGACAGCACAATGTAACGCGGGCTCGGGCCCCGATCCCCGATGGTGCGCTTGAGGAGGGAGGTACGGTAACCGAATTTCATGTCCGCGGCGGGGATCTCACGCACGTACCCGGCCTCCCGGTCATAAACGCGTACGCGATAAATCGTTTCCGCAATCTCCTGGCCGTAGGCGCCAATATTCTGCACGGGGGCGGCGCCCACACTGCCGGGGATGCCGGAGAGTGCCTCCAAGCCGGCCCACTCGTGGGCGATCGTGTGCACCACCAGCTGGTCCCAGGGCAGACCCGCATCCGCCCAGATGATCGCGCCCTCGCAATCCGCTTCGCGTTCCACGCGGATACCCGTGCGCAGATCGCGGAGCACAATGCCCGGGAAGCCCGCATCGGAACCAAGAATGTTCGAGCCGCCACCCACTACCAGGAGCGGTGTGCCCTCCGCGTCCGCGCGCGCCACGGCGGCCTTCATCTCTTCCTCGGAGGTGGCTTCCACCAGCTCGCCGATGGGCCCGCCCACGCCGAATGTGGTGAGATCCGCCAGGGTACGTGCGCCGTGCTTCGCGCGCGTGGACTCTACGGGCGGCACCGGACGAATGGGGGTATCTGAATACTGCGGGAATGTGCAACTCACCCGGGCAGTCTACGCGAGGTGCGGGGCGGACGGCGGTTTAAGCTGAGGAGCTCTCCTCCGGGCACAAAAAAGGCGAGGCTCAAAGCCTCGCCGATACTGCGCCCAGCTGGTCCCTAGCGGGTCTCGCGGTGGGACGTATGCTTGCGGCAGCGCGGGCAATACTTCTTCAGCGCCAGACGATCCGGCGTATTGCGGCGGTTCTTGCGCGTGATGTAGTTACGCTCCTTGCACACCTCGCAAGCGAGGGTGATCTTCGGGCGAACATCAGCTGACTTGCTAGCCATTTCCTGCTCCTCTTGAAAACTCGGACCGTAGCGGGGGCGGGGATTGAACCCGCGACCTCACGATTATGAGTCGTGCGCTCTGACCATCTGAGCTACCCCGCCTCGCGTGTGGCCCCGCGCGGGACTAACCCGCGCGGAATCCATACCGAGCCCTGAAAGAGAATCGAACTCTTGACCTTCTCCTTACCATGGAGACGCTCTGCCGACTGAGCTATCAGGGCATATGAACGGATCACCGCTCGTGGCAGGTGTAGGATTCGAACCTACGAAGCGTTCCGCGGCTGATTTACAGTCAGCTCCCTTTGGCCACTCGGGAAACCTGCCTTGCACGTTCCATCAGGAACGCACCAGTAGAGAGTACCAGCACCCCCGGTCATGCTGTCAACCCGCCAGAACGTGGTCGCTCCCACTTTTCTGCGAGCATTTAGGGCACGCGCTTGATCCACTCCTCGCGGGAGAACTTCTCCTCGTAGCGTTTCTGAGCGATCGCCAGATCCTCGTCCGTAATCTGGCCGTCCGTGGCGCCGTACCGCTCCTTGAACGTGTCAATGAACACATCGATAATCGCCTCGCGGCTCATGCCCGTCTGGGACTTCATCGGGTCGATGCGCTTATTAGCCGAACGGTGCCCGCGGTTTTTCTTGGCGGCGTCGCCGGTGTTGAGAACATCGAGCATTTTGTCTGCGTCGATGTCGTAGGAGAGCGTCACGTGGTGCACCATGTAGCCACTGGCGAAGTGCTTCTGCGCGGCGCCGCCTATCTTGCCCTTATCCGAGGAGATGTCGTTGAGCGGCACATAGGTGGCGTTGACGCCCACACGCTTGAGCGCTTCCATCACCCAGGCGTCCAGGAACGGATAGGACTGCTGGAAGCTCATGCCGTCCACCAGCGCTTGCGGCACCACGAGGGAGTAGGTGATGCAGTTGCCTGCCTCCATGAACATGGTGCCGCCGCCGGTAATGCGCCGCCCCACGGTGATACCCCACTTGTCCACACCGGCCTGGTTGATCTCATTTTCATAGGACTGGTAGGAGCCCATCACCACCAGCGGGCGATCCCACTCCCAGATGCGCATGAAGGGCTTGTGCTTTCCGGCCGCTACGGCCTCCGGGAGCGTTTCGTCCATGGTCATGTTCAGCACCGGGTGGATGACGGGCGTATGGAGCACCTCAAAATCTATATCGCTCCAATCGAGCGCCTTACCCATGGCGCGCCGCACGGCGGTAGCCACGCCCGCCGCCGAGAGTCCAAACATGTTGTCCGTGGGTAGGATTCCGGCCTCGATTGCCGTCCGAATTTCCGCTGCGCTCGAATCCGGCGGCAATCCCTCGATCGCGCGGGTGATGCGCTCCAGGGCCGTATCCGGCTCGATGAAGAAATCGCCCGAAATCCTCACGTTCGTGAGCTTGCCGTCCACAATATCGAGATCGGCTACGGCCATCTTGTGGCCCGGCTCCTTGTATTCTCCGTGCACACTAATTCCTTTCCGCTGCGATGTTATGGGCCGACGCGTTCTCCCCGCACCCCTTCGCGTCACGTTTCATGGGTGTTTCGCGGGAAGCGATGGGCGGGGAGGCGGGTGGCTCGGTGTGACCGCCGCCGCGGGGCTCCGATGTTTCGACGCCGGTAAGCGCAGGTACGGCCTCCTCGCCCGATGCGATAGCCGTCAGCTCCTCCCGGCCCACCACCTTGGTGCGCGTGCGACCGTGTTTGCGCCCGAGCGCCTGCTCATACGCATCGATGCGATGCCACCCGTCCCAGGTGGTGAGCCGCATGCCCCGCCGAGCAAGTGCATCCGGGAAGGACTCTGCGCGCCGCGGAGCGGGCAGAATCCGGCCCTGATCCCAATCCTCCAGCAGGCAGGCCACCGTTTCCTTCGCGTCGGACTTGGTGGACCCGATGAGGCCCACCGGTCCCCGCTTCGCCCAACCGGTCACGTACACACCCGGGGCGCCAGCAATCCGCCCCGCACTGTTGGGAATAACATACGCTTCCGCGTCAAATGGCAGTGGCGGCAGCGGCTCGGAGGCATACCCGGTGGCGTTATAGACCGCCTGCACCGGGTAGTCAATGTATTCGCCGGTGCCCTCCACCTGGCCGTCACCCATGAGGCGGGTTCGCTCCATCCGGATACCCGTCACGCGGTCCTCCCCCAGGATTTCGACCGGCTTCTGCAGCATGTGGATGTGGATGTGCCGCGGCGCCGTATGCTCATCGGCGAAAACCCAGGACGTGAGAAGATCCGCCACCTGGTGCGCCTGCCGGACGGAGTCCACGCGTGCCTGCGAGGCGGCGTCGTACTGGAAATCCTCGGGAACCACGGAAATATCCACACCCGGGGTGCGGGCCAACTCGCGAAGCTCATTAACGGAGAATTTCACCTGCGCCGGTCCGCGCCGGGCGAACACGTGGACGTCCCGGGTTGCGGCACCGCGCAGGCCATCCTCCACATTTTGCGGAATGTCTGTGGTAGCCAATGCGTCCGGATCCTTGGCGAGCACGCGTGCCACATCCATGGCCACGTTGCCCGCACCGATCACGGCCACGCTCTGCGCCGTGAGTGGCCATTCGCGTGGCGCATCCGGGTGGCCGTCATACCAGGACACAAAATCAGCCGCCCCGTACACACCGGCCTTCTCCGCGCCCGGTACTCGCAGCTGCCGCTCCCGGTCAGCTCCGGTGGCCACCACAACGACGTCGTAGTACTCGCGCACCTGCGCCAAGCTCACGTCCGTGCCCACGTTGACATTGCCGTAAAACGCCATCCCACCGCGCTCCAGCACGGCGGCGAGTGCCTGGGTGATGAGGGCGATACGGGGGTGGTCCGGGGCCACGCCGTAGCGGACCAGGCCGAAGGGAGCGGGTAAACGCTCCAGCACATCCACCGTTGCGTCCGGGCGCGCCTTCGAAATCATGTCCGCCGCGTAGATCCCTGCCGGGCCCGCGCCCACCACCGCCACCTTTGGCTGCTCCATCAATCCTCCTTCACGCCGGAGTCCGGTGCGGCCCCCGCTTGACGGGAACCCAGTGTACGTGGAAAGGGAGGAGTGGCCCAGGTGGCCTCGCCCGGGTGGCCTCGCCCGGGTGGTTTCGCCCCGGTGGCCCGGCCGGGCATGCGCACCGGGCATCGCAATGATCCGGCAGTGAGCGGTCCGGGCAGCGGCGCCGGCGTCGCAGTAGGGCCGGGAAGCAACGCCACCCGCTGGGCAGGACACGAAAAAAGGGGCGGCTTCACCGCCCCTCCGTGCTCCATCATGACAGCCATCTACCGGCAGCCACGCGGCTATGCCGCCTGCGCGGCACCCCGCCACCTATGCCTCGGGCACCTCCGCATCCGTGTGGGTGTTGAGCCGCAGCAGACCGTATGTCCATCCGTGACGCTGGTAGACCACGCACGGCTGGTTGGTTTCCGAATCAATGAACAGGAAGAAGGGATGGCCCACCAGTTCCATCTGATAGAGGGCATCCTCCACCGTCATGGGGTTCGCATCGTAGAGCTTGTCACGCACCACCACCGGGGAATCTCCCACCTGACGCTCAATTGCCTCGCCCGGCTTTGTGGGTACCGTGGGCTGCGGCGCTTCCTCGGCGGGCTTGATATTGACGTCCTCCGGAGTGAGGTTGAGCGGTGTGGGCGTGGTATCCCGGCGCCCCTCACGGCGCCGCGCCAACCGGCGCTCGCTGGCCCTACGTAAGCGCTCAAACAGCTTGGAGGAGGCCGAATCAAGCGCCGTGTACTGGTCCGGTCCGGTAGCTTCTGCGTGAATCACCGGGCCCTTATCCACTACCGTCAGCTCAATCTTCTTCGCTTCATCGGCGCGCGCCGGGTCATTGTGCTTGGACACCACCACCTGAACACGCTGGGCACGCGGGGCGAACTGCTCCACCTTGCCCAGTTTTTCTTCCACGTGGTTCTTGAACTTGTCCGTGACCTCGGCGCCGTGGCCGGTAATAACGAACTCCATTGTTCCTCCTTCACGGGGTTGTGCCCCGACGGGGTAGCCCGCCGGGTACTTCATTCTACCGTTTGGTGGCCGAAGTCACCGAATCGTTTCGCTCTCTGGGATCAGCGGCCGCAGCCAGTACCACGGCGAACGCCACCCGGGTGGGATCCAGGGCCTCGGCACAGCCGGCAAGCGTGGCACCCGTGGTCAGCACATCGTCGACGACGACGATCCCGCCGGCAGGCACGCTCGCATTCGGTTTCAGGTTGATCCTGCGGGTTTTCGTGCGCCTGTTCCGCTGGCCACCGCCGCGCCGAGGCATGCGGGCACGGAGCAGATCAGCCGGCGGTGGGGGCTGCTGCCGCAGACAATTATGAACATCGGCGTCCCAGCCGGCCCGGCGGAGTCCCATCACCACCGCCGCCGCGAGTATGCCCGCCACAAAGCGCCCGTCCCGCGTGCGGCTGCGGCGCGACGGTGCCGGAACCACGCTAATGGGTGCTGCGGTGGAAGGGGCGCTGCGTTCCCCACCCGCGAGGGCCACCACACGCTCGGTCACAATGGCGGCAATGGCCCGGGACAGTGCCGCGTCATTGACGTTCTTCCAGTGGATAATGGTGCGGCGCCGTTCATCGCGGTAGGGGCCTAGTGCATAGACGGGAAACAGCGGAACGGCATCCCCGGGACGATCGAGCCCCGGGGATGCCGCGTCGGCCGGAAGCACACGAAGGAGGTAGGGGGCGCGGGCGGAGCCTCCCGCCACCGGCCCGCCAACCGCTCCTGGCAGGCACCGCACAGCGCCGTATCCCACGCCCCGCATCCCGCACAGCTTCGCGGGAGTGCCAGTAGCCCCAGTTCCTTGAGGATGTTCATGCTTCGAGCCTGCCACGCCGAAAGCCGGGGCCTCCCCGTTCGTCCACAGCCCGCAACCACGGGTTATTCGCCCGGCCGCCCGGCTAGCCCGGATAGGTGGCGTCCTGGATCCCGGTTGCCAGCTTTTGCCAGCCACCACCTGAACGCATCCGGAGGGTGCCGGCAGAATCCACCACGGCGATGCCCTGGTCATCGCGTCCGGCCGCCAGGGCGACGGCGTCGAACCCGACCGACGCCTCAAGGGACATGGGCCCACCAACAGTCAGGCGGTACACGCCCAGATCCGCGCCGCTACTTATCCGGCCGAGCACCAGGAGATCCGAACCACTCACCCACGCAATCGAGCGAATTTCCGAGAGCCGCTGTCCCAAACGCACCGGGTCATCCAGCGAGAGTGGTATGCCGGCGTCGTCACGCTCCACGGCGGCAACGAACACGTGGTAGGAGCCGCCTGTCTCCGCCACCACGGCAATGCGCCCGCCGTCCCGCGAGACGCGAACGTCATGGACCGTTGCCCCCTCAAGCCAGGGAGCCATCACCGAGGTGGTATGCCCGTTCGGATTCGCCACCTCGAGTTGGCCGTTATTCGTTTTTTCGCCGGTCCACGCCCATCCGTACAGATCAAAGGAGGGCGCCACCAGACTGGTGCCGGAGAGCACGCGGCTCACCTTCCCGGTAGCCACATTGGCGAGTGCCATACTCTTGCCATCCGTGGACGTAAACGCCAGTGTTTCCGCCGGATTCTCATAGGCCACCGCCACCTGGCCCGCCGCAAAGCCACCCAGACTTCGCATCAGCGGGGTGGCGGCCGAATCCGTCACGGACACCGGCTGGCCCCCGCGCAGCGCCGTGACGGGATATGCGGCATAGGGATACACGGAAACATCCGGCACGGATTGCAGATCCAGCGGCACACCCTTCGCGCTGATGGTGACGTTCTGGACACCGGGCAGCTCCGTGAGCGTCTCCTCGATTTCTGCAGCCATGAGCCGCTGCTTGGAGACGGGACCCGTCACCGCATCCGAGGAAAGATTGACCTGCGCCACGCCGTCCATGACAGTAACCGGGCTGTCCAACTCCGTCCCATCCGGAATCTCGGAGAACACGGCGTTCTGCAGCCAGGGTGAGGGGCCGGCCAGCAAGCCGTCCATCGCCGACGCCGCCACCGCCCGCCGCGGATACCAGCGCACGTCCGGCACCAGTTGGGTATCTCCCTGGTTAAAGAAGTAGAGAGGCGCCTTCACGTACTGGTCGGTGAAAATGTGCTGGCTAAGAAGTACGCCATCATCGAGCGTGGCAATACGCCACTCCCCGTTCTCACGTTTAAGGCTGAACTGGCGGCTCACCCGCGAATCCGTGGCGGATTCGGTGTACACACCGGCCTCGTCCAGGGAAGCAAGCGCGCCAACGCTCACCGCAATCACCTGCTGGTCCGCTTCGGTATCCGTTTTCTTCGTGCTTGACGTGGCGGACGGGGATGCCGTCTCCGAAATTTTCACGTTCTGATCATCCGGATACACGAGGACGGCAGCCAACGGTTGCCACGCCTTGCCCGCGTCCTTCGTAAGAAACTGCCGGGCCACGGTGAAATCATCGTCCAGCCCCGCGCGAGCAGCCACGAGGAAGCCTGCCACGATGTCATGTGGAGAGGCCCCTTCGCGCGGCGGCGCTGCGGACAGGCCAATGCGCCCCGCCTGCGTGGGTGAGGGTTCCACCTGGTTAACGGGACCGGAGCGGGGCAGCACGGCACAGCCGGCAAGGACCAGGAGCAGCGCTGCCAACAGCGCAACGGATCTACGCATGGTTTCCTCCTTCCGGGTTGCCGGCCGGCGCCTCGGGTGTGGGTGAAACAGGCGCAGGAATCTTCGGGATTTCCCCGGTGGGCGGCGATGGCGGCCGGAAGTCAATCGGCACATCCGCCGGATCCAGCCCCACGTCTGCTCCCACATGGAGCTCAAGCGAAGCGGTCCAATGCGTCTGCTGGGTACGCGGCAGCGTCAGCAGGAACGTGGCCCCCACCCCGAGTTCGCCGATGGCCTGCAGACGCCCACCGTGTAACAGCGCATCCTCGCGGGCAATCGTAAGGCCCAGACCGGTACCGCCCGATTTACGGACGCGGGATTCATCAGCGCGCCAGAAGCGATCGAATACGTGCGCAGCCTGTTCCTCGCTCAGCCCGATGCCGTTATCCGAGACTTCCACGGCCACGGCCGTGGCACCGCCCACCACGCGGATATGGACGTGCCCGCCCTCCGCGTGCTCCAGGGCATTCACCACCAGGTTGCGTACAATCCGCTCCACGCGCCGCGGCTCGATCTCCGCTGTCGTATCACCCTGCTGGCTGCCCGTCACCTCCACCCCGTTGTCATCCGCGAGAGGACGCGCATTGTTAACAACACGTACCACAATATCCACCAAATTTGCCTGAGAGGTGTGAAGTGTCATCGCCCCGGCATCAAACCGGGATATCTCCAGTAGATCCGCCAGCATCACATCCAGGTTAATGAGCTGATTGTGCTGCAACTCCGCGCTGCGTTTGAGTGCGGACGGCAGTTCGGCCCGCTTGTCATAAATAAGTTGGCCCGCCATGCGAATGGTGGTAACGGGCGTGCGCAGCTCATGGGACACGGCCGACACAAAATCGCGCTGCACATTGGAGAGCCGCTCCAGTTCCGCAATCTGATCGCGCAGCGAATCGGCCATCTGATTAAACGAGCGGCCCAACTGAGCGAGCTCATCCTCACCGTCGTCGTTCATATGGACATCAAATGCACCCGCGGCGAGACGCTGGGCATTTTGCGAGGCCTGCCGCACCGGCCGCACCACGTAACGCACCACGATGAGCACGGCGATAGCAATAATGACCAGCATGACCGCCTGCGCCAGGGTGAGAATGCGAGACACCATGGAGAGGATGGTTTCCTGGGATTCCAGAGAATAAACCGAATAAAACTCGTAGTTGCCGGCGCCACCCAGGCGGAGTGTGGAACCCACGATAATGCCGGGAGTGGTGTGGCCGGAGTCCACCAGGCCGACGGACTGCCAGAACGTAGAGCCGTCCGCACCCCGCACGGCCTTACGTAGATCCGTGGTAATGAGGTCACGAATCTGTACCGTCGACTGTGTGACCGGTTCCGCGATGGTGAAGCTGGTGCCGCTCTGGCCGGGCGTACGTAACAGCGCGCCACCGTAAACGTTCTGCACCGGATCGTATTGACCGGCCACCAGATCATTTGCGTACTGCTGGATCTGACCGGCGGTGGCCGCATTCATGGAGTCCAGCGAATACTGAGCCTGCGTAGCCGTGGTGGAGTACTGATCCACCAGCGCGGCCACCGAGCGGTCAAACAGCCGCGAACGTACCTCTGTCACCACGATGGCGCTGCCCACCACCGCCGTGACCAGCCCGACAGCAATCACCACAGCCACCACACGGGTGGCCAGCGAACCGGACCACTGTCCCCCTAGGCCGGTGACAAATGCACGCACCTGGCTGCCGAGGCTGCGGTATACCCGCCCCGCGGCATGCTTAATCTTCACTCGCGTGGCGCCCCCGCTCGATAGCCCACCCCGCGGACCGTGAGCACCACCTGCGGATTATCAGGATCCTTCTCCACTTTGGAACGCAACCGCTGGATGTGCACATTCACCAGCCGAGTATCCGCGCCCGTGTGCCGGTATCCCCACACCTTGTCCAGAAGCTCCTCGCGGGAAAATACCTGGTAGGGCTTACGCGCCAATGCCACCAGCAGATCGAATTCCAACGGGGTGAGCTTAAGGTCCACCCCGTCACGCAGCACCTGGTGACCGCGCAGGTCAATGGTGAGGTCAGATATGGTGAGTGTTTCCGCCTCCGGCTCCTGCCGGCGCAGCCGAGCGCGCACGCGGGCAAGCAGCACATCGTTTTCAAAGGGCTTGGTGACGTAATCATCCGCACCGGCCTCAAGCCCAGCAATGACATCCACGGAATCTGTACGCGCGCTCATCATCACGATGGGCACATCGCTTTCTTCACGGATTTCCTTGCATACGTCCACCCCGGACATGCCGGGCAGCATGACATCCAGCAGTACCAGATCCGGGTGCTCCGCGCGGAACAGGGTGAGCGCCGAGGGCCCGGTGGCCGCCACGGTGGCCTGATACCCCTCACTCTCCAGGAGAATTGCCACCATCTCCGAGATACCCGGGTCATCATCCACCACCAGAATCCGCGTAACCATTGCCTCCCCTTTCGCTGACACTCATTATGCCAGGACGCTCCGACACGCCCACCGTCGGTCAGCACCCCGCGACCGGCAAGCGCACCCCGCGTCAGCTTCTTGAAAGCATTCCGCGAGCGGTCCGCCCTACTCCCCCGGCTCGGGGTGACCGGACGGCTTGTCCAGCAGGCTATCAGCGTCACTCAAATCCACACCGTGTAGTTCGGGCCGCCCCATCGTTCCGGCAGCGTCGCTGAGCCCAGAGGGCTCGCCGGTCTCTCCCGCCTGTCGGCCACGCACATGCGTCTCGTTATCTACGTGCGCACCCTCCACCCCCGCCTCCCCGGGCGAGGCGGTGGCATCGGCGTCGGCGGCGGGAACCGCATGAAGGCTGGCGCGACGAATACTCCCGGACCCTATATCCGCGGGGCGACGAATCTCACGCTGCGCACGGGTGGGCGGCGGCACCGGACGCTTTGACGTTTCCCGAATAGCATCCGCGAGCGCCATGAGGTCCGAATCCGAGGGCGGCGCCTCCTCGAAATCTGTTTTTAGGCGCACAATCTGCCACCCGCGCGGGATGGAGACGGTGTGTAGGTGGTCCGCGCAGAGGTCGAAAGCACCGGGCATGGCGGTGGGCGAAAGCGGCCCGATCACCGCCGTGGCCTCCTGGTACTGGTATGTCATGGTTGCGACGGCCGGTCTCTGACACCCCACCCGCGAACACTTGCGCAACTGACTCACGCGGTCAGCCTAGCCCAACTACGCTGTGGCACATGCGTGATGTCATTCCTCCCCGTTCTCAGGGCCGCCGGCGGGACCGGCACGGCCGCGGTCTGCGCGGGCCTGTCCTCCCCTTTTCGCTGCCCGCCTGGCGGACGCGAGGGGACCAGTTCGCGGATGTTATTGCCTATGAGTTGGCCATGTACCGTCACCGTCTCCCCGAGCTTCAGCGCATGGATTTTGGCGTCATGAACGTGCCGGATCAGGATCCGGCACCGTGGGAGGAGCGCTCACCGCTGGCGCGCTATCTCCCCTTCGAGCGGGGCGGAAAACTGGACGGGCGCATTGTGTTCTATCGCTGGCCCATCCAGCAGGAGGCCGCCCACTCCCCCGAGCCGCGCATTTTCCTGCACTATGTGGTGACCGATGCGGTCGCCGCCGCCATCGGCTCCCATCCGGAGGATATCGACTGGATGCAGTCCTAGTTCGCCACCGAGATGCGGGCGCGATCGGTGGAATCCAGCGCGCTGGTGAGGCCGATCGCCGCGATACCCGTGCCGCCCTCCACACCGGCGGAGAGATTCACGGTCCCGTACACGGGGATCTCGCTTCGAACTATCACGCTGGCGGTATCCTCCGGCAGCGACAGGGAGCCCGCCGTGCGCACGGCCACGGTATCGGTGCGGATCAGTGTTCCGTCCGCCCGGTAGCTCTCCACCGTGGGGGCCGCCGTTTCTGTTGAGTAGAGTTGAACGACGCCGGTCAGCCCCTCGCCCCAGGCCGCGCCGCCACGGGTGGTCGGGGCGGTGGCGGGGATCCAGGCGACATCGCGCGGCGAACTGCCCGCTACGTTCTGTACCCCCGCCGCCAGCTGACCGGAACCGGTCACCACGGCCGTGTAGCTGCCTTTGGGAACACCGCCCAGGCTAAGGTCCAGTACCGCCGATGCGCTGATGGGCACATCGGCGGTGCCCGGCACCTCTACTTTCCCGTCCGGCCCGTATAGCGTGAGACTAAACGTGGTATCCCGGCCCGGGTTGACCACGCGCAGCACGGGGGCGGCGTCGGAAACGGTGATACCCGGAATCACCGAGGTATCCCCCGGCTGCGAGGGCTGAATCACGTCCACGCCGGCCGCCGTGGCACCGTTTAGTTCCCCGGATTGGAGTACGGCGCCGAAGGCGCCTGCCTTCGTGGTGAGATGCAGGGCGATACGCGGATCGTCGGGAATCAGGCCGTCCAGCCCGAATCGCATCGTGGCACCGGATTCCACACTCACGCTGGTGGCGCTCCCCAGGTCCAGCGGGCCCGCCGCACCAAATGCCTCAATAGACACGGTCACCGCGCGCTCACCCGGGTTCGTAATGTAGAGCACGTTCGTATGCCCCACGCCCGACGCCGAACCCACCAGCCACGCGTCCCGTTCCGGCGTAACGCACGGACTGACCGCAAGGCCGCGCGCATCCCCGTTTTTCGCGAGGAATGTGGCGCCACCGGCTAGCGTGATGCCGGTGCCCTCGGTGTGATAGTAGCCGGCACCCACGTTTGTGGTTGCGACGACGCTACCCTCCCCGCTCGTGAGCCCATTGGGTCCACTGACCGATCCGGTACCGGTGGCGAGCAGGGCGGACGTATGCACAATGTCCTCGGTAATATCCTGGGCACTTACGCCGCCCTCAAACTGGTTGGAGAACTGCCCGCCGCAGGCTACCTGGACCGGCGCGCCGGCGGCCGCAACAACGGGAATCTCCACGGGTTCCCGCGATGCCGGGCGCACCAGAACCGCGGCTCCCCCGGCCGCCGCGAGCGCCGCGATGACAGCCAGCCCGGAGATGAACCGACGACGGCGTTCTCCCGCGCGGACCGCCCGGGAAGCGGATGCAGGTGCGGTGAAAATACGCATTAGTCACTCACCTTTCCGCGGCGCATGGGAATTGCGGCAACAACGGCGGCCCCGCCCGCAAGCAGCTGTGCTACATCCAGTAGCCCGGCCTGGAGTGGCCGATAGCGGATACTGAGCTGTGCCGCCGAGGCGTGCGCCGGCACATCCCACTCCTGGTTCCACGTGCTCTCCCGTACCTGCAGCGGCTGTCCGTCCAGGGTGGCCTCCCAGCCACTCGACGCCCGCTCGGCAAGCCACAGGGCACCATCCATTCCAGCGGGAATGGTGGTTTCCGCTCCCACACGGCCGGAGTCGATTACCTGACCGTTGAGGGTGAGGCGGGCGGGGCGGGGAGCTGAAACCGGGGAAACGCGCCAGAAGGCGCCGGTGGAGTTCGCCGTGACGTACTGCAGACCTCCCGCCGCATTGAGGCCTGCGGCCAGGCTCGATGATTCGCCCGCCGGCACCAGGATGACGGAGATGCCATGCTGCCCAATCGCGTCGGCCGCATCGGTCACGCCGGCCAGTAAATCCATCGTGGCGGATGCGAGCTGCGCGGAGGCCTCATCGGAACGCGGGGCGCCCTGTGCGAGAGCATCCGCGGTGGCCGCAGCGGATGCCATGGTGGCCTCGGTTAACTGGGGCCCGTCCTCGCGCCACACCTCAGCGTGAATACCGTGGGCCGCTTCCGTGAGCACCAGCACACGTGCCCGCTGATTGGTGGACTGCTCCGCCGCGGCGATCGCCGGAATCGGGGACGCGCTGGCACCGAATGCCGCCGCGCCCGTCGCCATGCCGGCGGCAAACAGCGCGCCGCTACCCACCACGGCTATTCCGCCCACCAGGGCCATCAACCCCGCGCCCAGGTGGCGGAATCCGAACGCATGGTTTCTCAGGTCCGTGCGTAGCCCGTCACCGCCACATGCAATTGCCATCCACAGTCCGCCCGCTGCGACGCTCAAGCCAATGCCGGTCCATGCGCTGGCACCCACCGTGCCGTAGCTTTCCGGCGTCGCACCCACGCTGACAGCCCGGCTGGCCACAGCCCAGCCAAGTCCGCCCGCCGCGAGTAGCCAGCCGGCTCGGATGCCCCGCCAGTGGCCGCGCCGGAGCAGCGCAGCGATGGCCACCAGCAGGATTGCCCCGGCTATCACCACCGCAACCAGGTGAGCACGCGAGCCGGCAATCGACGTCGTCGAAACCGGCTGCAACGCCAGTAGCTGCCAGAAACTAGGGGTCACACCGATGGTGGCACCCGGTGTGGCGAAGAGAACGCGCCAGGACGTGCCGAGCGCCGGCGCCACCAGCACCCACGCCGGTACCGCAATCCACCACCACCGCCAGCGGCGGAAGCGCAGTGCCCCCACCAGCGCGCCGATCACCAATATCACCAGGACCACCGGGGCGCACGCCGCGAGGTAGGCCCCCACCAGCGCCGCAACACCCAGACTCACCGTGCGCGGCTGGGAGGCGCCCGCGGCACGCCGCGAACTCGCCCGCCACGCGGATACCAGCGCGGCCAGCTCAAGCGGTAGCAGAATATGGAAGATTGCGGGCGCCACGTAACCTGCCTGGCAGGCACCCAGCAGTGGCGGGGCGAAAGCCCATAGCAGCGCCGCGGCCGCCCGCACGTGCGGGGAGTGCGTAAATACGCCGGCGGCCATAAAAGCACAAAGCGCGGCCAGCGGTAGTGCGCAGTAAAGAATGAGCGTGGCCATGCCGCCCAGGGTCCATCCAAACGGGGTGCCCACCGCCAGTAGCGGGGAGAGCATCACCCAGAGCGCATCCACACGGCCCGGCATGCCGTCACCGGAGGCCAACCACAGGTGGCTTGCCTCCCGGAGAAGCTCGGGGAACGTGGCGGAATCCGCCAGCAGTGCCCCACCCGTCACGCGGGAGGCGCCGTAAAGATGCACGGTACCAACCACAGCGGCCACACCCGCGATTAATACCGCCAACAGCCCACCGCGCCGGGTCTGTGCCCGCCACCGGGCCCGTGCCGCCAGCTCCAACGGATCCGGTTGCGCACCGAGCACGGTGGATTCTCGCCGCACCCGTCGCTGCTCCCGGCGTGCTCGGCGCACGGCGCTCGCCGAATCCTCCAGGGGGGCGAGCGCCGCCCGGCCGACCGTGCGGCCGGTATCCGTGTCCCGCGAACCCACACTCCGCGAACCCGCACGCTCGGCACGCCGCAGCCGGCGCCGTCCGGCGCCGATAAGCCTCACGGAGGTGAGCAGACGCCACCCACCGCCCAGTTCCCCGGCCGCCAGCGCGGGTTCTTTCGTGAGCAGCCGTGCCACCGCGCGAACGGGTGCGAGCAGGAGATAACCAATAAATGCAAGGGGTACCACGGGTGCGGGTGCGGCCAAAAGTGCGTTGTAGAGCTGGGCACCCCGGCGCCGGCCGAAGGAATGACGCGGGGTGAAGGAGGCGCGGCGATGGGCCACCACGGCCCGCGGCTCCACGATGACATGCCAGCCACCGGCCCGCAGGCGCCGGCCGAGTTCCAGACCGTCGCCGAAGGGCCCCAGGTAAGGATCGAAACCGCCTACCGCCTCCAGGGCCTCCCGCCGCAGCAGCACTCCGGCGGTCCCCACCGCCAGTACGTCACTGCGCCGGTCCAGCTGTCCGCCGTCCCGGTCCCCCTCCTCAATTTCGGGGACGCGCCGCCCACTTCGAGTGGCACGGATCCCCACCTCAAGAAGGTTGGCAGGATCATCCCACGCCACCTGCTTCATTCCGACGGCGCCCACCGCCGGCGCCGTTTCACCCGCACGCAGTAGAAGGTCCAACGCATCGGGAGTGGGGGCGGCGTCGTCGTGCAGCACCCACAGCCACGTAGCCTCACTACTGTTTTTCAACACGTCGTTGACGGCCGCGCCGAGCGTACGCGCCGGGCTCTCGTGGCGCACCACGCGCCGCATGAGGTCCGGATCCACCCGGCCGCCGCCGCGCGCCATCGGTTCGTCACCGCGCGGCGTCACCACATGAATTTCATCGAGCGCCACGGACTGGGCGCCCAGTGCCGTCAGGGTGCGTGCTAGATACGGAGATTCCGGCCGCGACACCACAATTGCCGCCACCGAGTCACGATCGAGACCGGCCACTAAGCGCCCTGGCCGCGCCGCCGCGCCTTGACCACGCGCCGCCGTTCATTGTCGGACATACCGCCCCAGATACCGTGGCGAATGTCATGGCTCAGTGCATACTCCAGGCACTCCTGCTGCACCGGGCATGTCTCACAGATGGCTGCAGCGGGGGCCGTGGAGCCACCCTTTTCGGGGAAGAAGAGATCCGGATCCGTCTGTGCGCACAGCGCATACTCCTGCCAGGCGAGGCCATCTTCTCCTGCCTTGGGGTATCCCAGATCGAAGATGCCAAGCATGAGTTGCTGTGCCGCGCTGGCCGACATGTCCGCCCGGCCCCCCGCGGGCCTCAGGCCACGCGACTGTCCCATGTCTCTCCTTCGTTCTTTGCCTAAATTACACCCGTGTCATACACACAAAGTCAAGCGAAAGTCCGCTACTGAGAACACGCCCGGAGGGCACTGGGAAGGCGCTGGGAGGCCAGCTTCGTTGGCGGCGAGGACGCGGCGTCGCCGGCGATCGGAGCGACTGTGCATCGTTACGAATCTCCCGGGCGCCCCCGCGAGCCGGATAGATGGGCCACAATGTCACTATGCGTGGAATTATTCTCGCCGGCGGGTCCGGCACGAGGCTTCACCCGGTTACACTCGGCACCTCCAAGCAACTGGTGCCTGTGTACGACAAGCCGATGATTTACTATCCGCTCTCAACCCTCATGCTGGCCGGCATTCGGGACGTCCTGGTGATCACCACCCCGGAGGACGCACCGGCCTTCCATCGTCTTCTCGGCGACGGCTCCCAGTTCGGCATTCACCTTGAGTTCGCCGTCCAGGAGGTCCCCAACGGGCTCGCCCAGGCGTTCGTCATCGGCGAACAGTTCCTTGGCAACGAACCGGCCGGCCTCATCCTCGGCGACAACATTTTCTACGGCCCCACCATGGGCCGCCGCCTGCGCTGCAACACCAACCCGGACGGTGGTGCAGTATTCGCCTACCATGTGTCGGACCCGCGCGCCTACGGCGTCGTCGAATTCGATTCCAATTTCAAGGCACTCTCCATCGAGGAAAAGCCGGCCCACCCCAAGTCCAATTACGCGGTGCCCGGCCTCTACTTCTACGACAACTCGGTGGTGGACATCGCCAAGTCCCTCGAGCCGTCCGCCCGCGGCGAGTATGAAATCACGGACGTCAACCGCGTGTACCTGGAGCAGGGCAAGCTCTCCGTTGAGGTACTGGATCGCGGCACCGCCTGGCTGGACACCGGCACGTTTGCCTCGCTCGCGGACGCCACCTCGTTCGTTCGCACCATTCAGGCTCGGCAGGGACTCTCCGTCGGCTGCCCCGAGGAGGCCGCGTGGCGGCAGGGGTGGTTGGACGACGCCGCCCTGAGCGAACGCGGTGAGAAGCTCAAGAAGTCCGGGTATGGCGAGTATTTGCTCTCACTGCTGGAGCAGGGGCCCACCGAACCCAACCCGGCGATTGACTAGTAAAGAGGAGAATTATGGAAATTCGTGAGCTATCCGTACCCGGCGCCTTTGAGGTGACCACCAAGCACTTCCCCGATTCGCGGGGGATTTTCCTCGAGGCCTACAAGTCCTCCGAATTTGAGAAGGCGGTGGGCCACAAGCTGGAGCTGCGCCAGGCGAATATCTCCGTGTCCAAGGCGGGCACCGTGCGCGGCATCCACTTCGCGGACGTGGCCCCCTCCCAGGCCAAGTACGTCATGTGCCCCAAGGGCGCCATTCTGGACTTCGCCGTGGATATCCGGGTGGGCTCCCCCACCTTCGGCCAGTACGATTCCGTGCTGCTCAATGATAAGGACCGCAATGCGATCTACCTGTCCGAGGGACTCGGGCACGTGTTCATCGCTCTCGAGGATGATTCGGTAGCGCTCTACCTGTGCAACGCCGAATTCAATCCGGGCCGCGAACACGGCATCAGCCCACTGGACAAGGACATCAACCTGCCCCTGCCGGAGACAGCGCGCGATGGCTCCAAGCTGGAGCTGCTCCTCTCTGAGAAGGACACCGCAGCCCCGACCCTGGCCGAAGCCAAAGAATCCGGTCTGCTCCCCTCCTATGAGGACGCGAAGGCGTTCATTCACTGGCTCGATGAGTAAGCACATGCTGCACCAGGCTGGGCCCGCCACTGTGCGGGCCCACGTCGTCGCTGTACTCATTTCCTACAACCCCGGCCCACTGGGCGAGCAGCTTGCCGCACTCGCACCCCAGGTGGAGCGCGTGGTGGTGGTGGACAACGGATCCCGCGCCGATGTTCTCGCGCGGGTCCAGGAGGCCGCTGCTTCGTACGACGCCGAAGTGGTCGCGTTGGGACAGAACGCGGGCATTGCCGCCGCCACCAACGTGGGCATCGAGAGGGCGCGGGAGCTTGGCACCACCCACGTGCTGCTCTCCGACCAGGATTCGGTGGCCGCACCGAACATGGTGGACACGCTCCTGGCCGGCATGGCCACGGATCCCGCCATCGGCGCGGCCGGACCACTTCCCGCGGAGGACCGCGAGGGCGGGGACGAGCTGGTGTACGTGGCCCGTGCCTGGGCGCCCAAGCGCGCCTATCCGGAGGAACTGGCCCAGCCCATCCTCGACGTCGCTTTCCTCATCGCCTCGGGCTGCCTCATCTCCATGGACGCATTGCGCCGCGTGGGGCTGATGCGTTCGCAAATGTTCATTGACCACGTGGACCTGGAGTGGGGGCTGCGGGCGCGAGCGGCCGGCTTCCGGCTGGTGTGCGTGCCGGCTGCGCGGCTACATCACTCCCTCGGCGACGACGTGGTGATGCTCCCCGGGCGCGCCCAGCCGGTGCACGTGCACGGTCCGATCCGCAATTACTACATTCTGCGGAACACGATCATTATGGTGCGGCGCGGGATCATGCCGTGGCGCTGGCGGGTTCGGTATACGTGGTGGGCCGGGAAATACGTGGCGTTTAATGCCCTGCTGGCCGGGCGCGGGAAGGAGCGGCGCCACATGCTCCGGCGGGGTTTGGGCGACGGCTTCCGCGGGCGCCTGGGCCGCATCGGCCACGAGTTCTGAGGGACCCAGACAACGCAAAAGCCCGCTTACGCGGGCTTTCCGATGTGGTGCTCTGGGGCCAATCGCATCCCCTGCTACCACCATGAGGCTAACTCAGGGGTAGCTCCGAATCAATTCGAACGCGCACCCTACTCAAACTCGGGCGGTCTACGCTCGGAGAGGAAGCCGGCCTGCGTGGCGATCTCTTCCTCGGCCCGCTCGATGGTGGCCGCCTCTTCGCCGCCGCGGTGATGATCCTTCCGCATGAGCACGGAGGCGGTGACGCCCAGGCCTACATCCGCCAGAGTGGTGAATACACGGCTGAGCAGCACCACGGCCACCACCACACCGGCCCCCACCACGGTGGCCAGTACGGCTCCCAGCGCCACCTCGCGCACGCCCACCCCGGCGGGCACGAAGAACACAAGGAACCCGGCGGTCCAGCCGAGCGCATACCCACCGGTGGCAAGTAGGAACGTGGGCACGGTGGCCTCCATCCCCATCTGCGTGAGCATGATCCACAGCTGTACACCCACGGCCAGCCAGGACAAGCAGGACCAGAACACGGCCACGCCCGTCCCCTTCCAGGTGAGGCTGGACTCCAGTGCCTCCCGATGAAGAACGCGCAGCGCCAGCCCAATCACCCGGTTAAGCACCGGCGGGGTCAGGCACACGAGGATCACCGGCAGCACCCAGAGCATCCAGAGGTAAGAATCCATGGCGCCCTGCGGACCGAGCGCAATTGCCAGCACGGCGAAAGCTACCCCGGTGCCCACCGATACGGCCATGGATACGAGCAGCGCGAAGAAAGAGCGCCGACGCGTGATCGAGTACTCGGCGCCAATCTCCGCGGCGGCCACAAAGTTCCACACTCCGCCAGGAAGGTACTTGGCCACCTGGGACGAGTAGAAAATACGACGCGCAACCTTATCCGGGACGCGCTCACCGGCGTCGTTCAGGACGGCACGCCAGGAAAGCATGGTCAGCGGAACATACACGAAGGAGACCGCGATTGCCACCACGGACGCCCACCAGGGCATGCGCCCCACAGCCTGCGCAACACCATCCCAGTTTTTCGCCAGCGCCCACACGGCGGCGATGATCGCCACCAGCAGGAAGCCGGTGCGGAACTGCCGAGACTGAAGGCCGGCGAGGATTTTCTGCACGTGGACCTACTTTTCGAGGAAGTCGGCGAGTACGGAGGGCGCGGCCACCTGCCAGCGTTCACGCCAGTCCCCGATCGGCTCGATGCCCACGGCTTCAAGCGCGCCGTGATCCAGCACGGAGAAGTGCGGACGTGGGGCGGGCCGGTCAAAGGCGGCCGCGGTGGTCTCCCCGACCATTTCGGGATCCTTGCCGAGTGTGCGCACGATTTCGCGGGTGAACTCCCACCAGTTCGTCTTGCCCGTGGAGGTGGCGTGGTAGGTACCGTAGGGCACGTGCTTGTCCACCACCTCGAGGATGAGACGAGCCACGTCGTCGGTCCAGGTGGGCTGGCCAAACTCGTCCGTCACCACGGAGAGACGGTCATGGGTTCGGGAGAGGGATGCCATCGTCTTCGGGAAGCACTTTCCGCCCGCGCCGTACAGCCAGGCGGTACGCAGAATGTAGTACTTATCCGCGTTGGCGCGCACGGCCCACTCGCCGGCGGCCTTGGTGCGCCCGTAGGCGGAGCGCGGCTCCATAAGGTCATTTTCGCCGTAGGGTTCCGTGGCCTCCCCGCCGAACACGTAGTCCGTGGAAATGTGCACCAGCGTGGCTCCGATTTCCCGGCAGCGCCGCGCCAGTACCTCCGGCCCGGTGGCGTTCACCGTGAAGGCCGCGGGCTCATTCTCCTCCGCGGCATCCACGGCCGTGTAGGCAGCCAGATTGACCACCACATCCACGTCCGTGACAAATTTACGCACGGCCACGGGGTCCGTGATATCCATTTCCTTGCGGTCAAACGCCACGATCTCGGCTTCTCGGTCCGCGAGGCGTGCCAACACATCCTGTGCCAGCATTCCATTCGATCCGGTGACCATCCACTTCATGTTTCCTCCTCGATTCAGCGCGGGCCTAGCGCGCACGAGCCGCGTTCCACCGTAGCGCACCGCGCACCCATGCATCGGCATCGCGGTGCATTTCATCCGGCCGCTGTGGGTTGTCCGGTCCCCTGTGGGTTCGACGACGTCGCACCCGCGCGCTCAATCACATCCACGGGCCTGGTGGTCCCGGAGTGCGCCATGGTTGGCTCAAGTTGTGCCGCCACGATTACCACACCGAGCAGCACCAGTACGGCCAGGGATGCCCCCGCTACCACGGCTGCCAGTGCCCCGGTGGGTAGTCCGATGACGGCGGCCCACCGCTCGACGTCGACCCCGGTGGCACCGGCCGGGTAGAGATTACGCACCCAGAACACGTACCCGTACACCGCGACGGCCACTGAAAGTAGGCCCGCCGCTCCCAGGCGCCAGCGCGGGACGGGACTACGCCGCCCCAGCCAGCCCATCATGCACACGGCCAGAATGCCCACCATGTCTGGGAACAGGTAGCGCCCTTGCAGGCCGGAGATGGTGCCGAGCGCGCGGTACTGGTGCCAGGCCTGGATGAATAGCACGAGCCACAGCGCCACCGTGAACAGATCCAGGTTGAGCAAGCGCCACCGTTTCTCCGCGTGGCGCACCAGCGCAATGCCAGTGAGGAGCACGGCCCCGTAGATCAGCGGCCACAGCAGTCCGACGGGGAGGCGACGCTCCACCCAGCCCAGATCTCCCCAGAAAGAGTTGGTCAGTTCACGCCACGAACGCCAGATGAAGGCGGGGAGGCTCATGGTGCCGCCCGAGTTCACGGCGGTGCGGCCGTAGCCGTCGGGCTGGAGCGCGCCGTACAGGAGCAGGTTGCGCGCCCACCACCAGCCGCCCACGGCCAGACCTATGAGGCCCGCGGCAATGCCCTGTCCGGCCCGACGCATCAGCGTCCCGCGACGCGGGTTGAGCACGAAGGACAGAAACACCACCAGTCCCAGCGGGATGAGGGTACCCTTTGTCCACAGCGCCAATCCCAGCGCTAACCCCGCCCACAGGATGGTGCGGCGCCCGGGCGTGAACATCGCCGCCGCGCACGCCGCGATAGTGAGTGCGCCGGCACCAACGGCCAGCGTGTCATTCGTAACCGAACCGCTCACCAGCGCCAGTTGTGGAACCAGGAAGACCGCGGAGGCCCCGACCAGCGCGGCTGCACGTCCGACACCGATACGCCGCAGCGTAAACGCCAGGCACGGCACCAGCGGCAGGGTAAGCAGCGCTGAAAATCCGCGCAGCAGGAGAAGCTGCGAATCCCAGTGCCAATTCTGCGCACCGGCGATGCGCAGCACACCGGCAGCCATCGCATAGTAGAGAGGCGGATGCTGCGTCATTTGGTCCGTTACGTCCGTGGTGACAGTGGCGCGTGGGACGGTGCGATCCGTATGGGAGACAACCGGCGTGTCATAGAAGGACCATTCGGCCGCCTGTGAGAGAGGTGTCCGCGAGCGGTGATTAAAATCCTCCGCACCAATCTTTCGCACGCCAGATTCCCGCGCCGCATCCAGCACGTCCCGATACATGTAAGCATCCCCGGGGGCGGGCCACCGGTCCCCCGTTCCGTAGGCGATACGCAGGATCGAGTTGTAGTGGGCGGGCTCATCCGGGGTGCGGAACGGCGCGGAGGTAAAAGCCCACGCGAACACCCAGGTGAGGTAGGCGAAGGTGAGAAGTACGACGCCGAAGCGGAAACCCGACCGTGACAGTCCCGTCGGTGCAGCGCCCGGGTGCGATGACGTACCGGGTGTGTCATGTGCGAGGATGACGTGGTTTAGCCGACTAGTCACTACCCGAATACCCTCTCTGAATGTGGCCGCGCTTCAATCTGGGCGGCCTCTATACGCACCGAGTAACGCGTGGCCACCGCGCACACGGCTATCACACCTATTAGCGCGATGAACCCAGCGACGAGCAACACGGCGATGCGGCCCTGACCCACACCCAGCACCTCTGCCCAGCGTGACTGGTTGATTCTGACAATGCCGGTTTCCACCAATGGATACGTGTTAATAGCCTGCCTATGCCACGCATGTACGGCGATAAGCAAGGGTACTGCCACGCCCACACAGCAGCGACGCAAAAGTACCACCCGGTCGGTCTCCACGGCCGGCCGGCCTACCCAGGCCGCCGCGAGTGCCGCGACGATACCCACCAGTCCCGGATAGAGGTAGCGGCCCTGCATACCGGTCACGGCCCCCGTTGCACGGAACGTTTCCCAGGCGCCCGCCATCAATACCCCCAGCACCGCTACCGGGTAGCAGAGGAAATTAGCAAGCCGCAGGCGTATTCCGGACTGGCGGGTGAAGGCCAGTACAAAGATGCCTACAAGTACCGCGGTACCCACCACCTGCAGTGCCAGGCTGACCACGTTGTCACCGCCAAAATCACCCCAGAATGTGGAGAGGAAACGCTGTGCGGAACCGTTCACCAGGTGCGGCACATCGGTGCCGGGGGTTGCGTTGGCGGGCCGCGACCCACCCGAGGGCTGGAATCTTCCGTAGAGGAGGAAGTTGTGGATCCAGGGCCACCCGCCCAGGATGAGACCAAGCAGCCCGGCACTGACACCACGTGTAATTCCGCGCCGCCACCCGAGTTTCGGGTTAAGAAGAAACGCGAGACCAACCACAAGACCGAGTGGGATCGTGGTTCCCTTGGTCCAGAGGGATAGTCCTAGCGCCGCGCCGGTCACGCACACGGTCATCCAGCCGCCACGCCCGAACATGGCAGACGCCACGCCCGCCATGACAAGCGCACCCGCGCCAATGGCGAGGGAATCATTAGAGGCCGCACCCGTCACAAACATGACCTGCGGCAGTGCGTACAGCAGTGTCGAGGAGAGGAGCGCACCGGAACGGCTGGCCCCCATACGCCGCACCGTGTAGATGGTGCACGGCACCAGCGGCGCGGTGAGAAGCACGGAGAACAGCCGCAAAAATTGGAGTTGGCGGTCCCACGGCCAATCCAGGCCTCCCGCCGCGGCTAGCGCCCCGCCGGCCAACCGATAGTAAAGCGCCGGATGCTGCGTCATTTGGTCATGCGACTGATCGGTCACCACGGGATGCGTGCTGCCCAACGGCTCCCGCTGCCGGTGCGGTGCTACGGGCACGCTCGCATAGAGGGCGGGAGCACCAAGGCGGGTGGATGTCTTATGGCTGTGCCCAAAATCCTGCCATCCCGCCTGCAACAGCCCCGATTGGTGAGATGCCCGGAAAATCGATTTATCCAGGTAGGCCTCACCTGGTTCGGGCCACTCGCCGGTACTCGCCACGCGAATAATCGAGTTTACGTGCATGGGCTCGTCGGGCGTGCCAAACGGACGGGTGGTGAGTGCCCAGAGTGCCTGCCACACCAGGAAGCAGAGGGTAAGAGCAGCCGTGAGGGCGGTAAACCGACGCCGAGACATCACCGCACGCGCCGCAGTTCCAGATCCAGCTCGCTCACCACCCGCGTGGCGGTAAACGCGGCGTCGGCGCGAGCGGCCCCGACCCGACGCAGCTGGTCAATGCGCTCTGTGTTCAGCCCGGCCAGCGCATCCGCGAGCGCCTCTGCATTGCCCGGCTCCACGTAAATCGCCGCGTCCCCCAACATGGCCCGCTGCGGCGCCGTATCGGAGGTCACCACCGCGCAGCCGGCGGCCGCACCCTGGTACACCTTGTTCGGCACCACGCGCAGCGCCTTGTCCGACGTGCCGAAAATCCCCAGGCACACGTCGTGCTGCGCTACAACAGCCGGGAGTTCGTCCGCATCCACCCAGTCGCGCCAGGTGACGTGCACGTGCGCACCCGTGTTCTCAAGGATCCGGCGGCATTCGGCGTAATCCTGCCCGGTGCCCACCAGCGTGACGCCCAGGTCCACGCCGCGCTGCTCCAGGATGGCCAGTGCCCGCGCGATGGTGGGTGCCCCCTGGAGCGGGGTATAGAGGCCGTAGAAAATGACCGACGACGGCGCCACGGTTGCGTGATGATCACGCGCTGCGAAGTACGTATCCGGCGCACCCACGGGGACCACGACGGCCCGCTGGCGCTGCTCGGCGTCAAGCAGGTCCGCGTGTGCCGGTGTGTCCAGCACAATGATGTCCGCGCGGGAGAGTGCCAACCGGTCCAGCGCGGCGAGCAGCCGGTCTTTCATCCCTCCCCCGAGGTGACGGTCCTGCGCCGTCGTCGACAGGAAGATGAGGTGATCCAAAACGATCGTGGCACGCGGGAAAAGCAGGCGAGCCAGTATCACGTCGAAGTGGCCCAGGTAGCCAACCACAACGGCGTCGGGCGCGGCATGGCCCCGGAAACGGAGTGAGCCGAATGCAAGCGAGGCCCAGCGCCCGGCCAGCCGGCATCCGAATTTCACCGCTGCAAGTGGCGACTTCAGTACCTCAACTCGCGCGGCGGTGTCCACCCCGAGCGGACGGTTGAGTTCGCGGACCGTGTGGGAGTGGGCGCGCAGACCGTCCAGAATAACGCCCACGCGCGGGTGAGAGCGTACGTCATAGGTGCCGAAGCCGAGGATCCGCATCATTCCTCCGAGCTCGGTGCGTCAGCATCCACCACCGTGTCCATGCCGCCAGCAAGCGAGCGGTGCTTCTCCGAAACCGGCGGCAGGCCGTTGGGCTCCACCACCTCGCCGGAGGAGCTGACGGACCGGTTCATGCGCGGTGAGCCGAAGCGGAGTTCCTTGAGCGCCTCAAGCTGCTGCTCCAAAAGCGTGCGCTGGGTGCGCTGCAGGTCCGCTATCACCAGGATGGCGAGGGACAGTAGCGACGCCACCAGCATGGCGGACCCGAAAATGAGCGACTGAATGTGCCCGGCGCTCTCGCCACGAGCCGCGAACACGAGGAAGCGAATGAAGGGCACCACGCCCAGGATGCCCGTGATCGCGGCCATCCACCCGAGCGGCACGTAGGGCTTGAACATGAGGTAGCTCTTAATGATGGCCCCACCACTCTTGCGCATGTGCTGGAAGATGTTGGAGAAAAGGCGCGATTCGCGCGTTTTCGGATTCGTGGTGATGGGGACCGAGGCGATGCGCAGGTGCTTATTACCGGCCTGGATGATGGTCTCCATGCAGTAGGAGAACTGCGTCACCACGTTGAGGCGGTAGAGCGCCAGCTTGGAGTAGGCGCGGAATCCGGAGGCAGCATCCGGGAGGTTGGTACCGGCCGCGCGATTGACTACCTGGGAGCCAACGTGCTGCATGAGCTTCTTGAACGGGGAGAAATGCGCGATCTTGGCCGTCTGGCGGTCAGCAATCACAATGTCCGCAGTGCCGGCCACGATGGGGGCCACCAGGTCCGGGATACGCTCCTGGGGATACTGGTTATCGCCATCCGTATTGATGACAATGTCCGCGCCGTGCGCGAGGGCGTACTGAACGCCGTCATGGAAGGACCGTGCCAGCCCCTGGTTGCGGGCGTGGCGCACAAAGTGATGGACGCCGAGGGACTTAGCCACTTCCACCGTGCGGTCCGTGGAACCGTCATCCACAATGAGAATTTCCACGGAATCGATGCCGGGGATCTCCCGCGGGATGCTGTTAAGAACGAGGGGTAGCGTGTTTTCCTCGTTCAGGCAGGGTACCTGGACAAAAAGCTTCATTATTCTCCGATCGCGCGAATATCCCCATAATGTTATGACAGCGAGACCGGCTACGCCGTGACCCGCACGGCAGAGGTGCCTACACGGACCCCATCTTGCAAGCGGACGGCACCGTGACCCGCACGGGAACACCGCGGTTTCTCTCACGTAGGCGCGCAGGCTCGCCCACATTCCCGGACTGCCCGTGTACCGTGGGACCTCGAGTGTGGCGGCATCGGCCACCGAACGAAAGGGTAAACATGCGAGTTCTAGTGACGGGTGGCGCCGGGTTCATTGGCGCGAACTTCGTGCACACCACCGTGGAGACCATGCCAGACGCCGAGGTGACGGTGCTGGACAAGCTCACCTATGCGGGTAATCCCAAGTCCATTGAGGGCCTGGACCGCGTCAACCTGGTGGTGGGCGACATTGCCGATATGGACACCGTGGATCCACTGGTAGCGGACGCGGACGTGGTGGTCAACTTCGCCGCCGAATCCCACAACGACAACTCCCTCAACGACCCCTCCCCCTTCATCCGCACAAACATTGAGGGCACCTACACGCTCCTCCAGGCCGTGCGGCGCCACCACACCCGCTTCCACCACATCTCCACGGACGAGGTGTACGGCGACCTCGCCATCGGTGAGGATCGCAAGTTCAAGCCGGGCGACCCCTACAAGCCGTCCTCCCCCTATTCCTCCTCTAAGGCGGCCAGCGACCTGCTGGTGCGCGCCTGGGTGCGTTCCTTCGGGGTGGAAGCCACCATCTCCAACTGCTCGAACAACTACGGCCCCTATCAGCACATTGAAAAGTTCATTCCCCGCACCATCACGAACCTGATCGACGGCATCCGGCCCCGTATCTACGGCACCGGCCTGCAGGTGCGCGACTGGATCCACGTGCTCGATCACAACTCGGCCGTGTGGGAGATCATCAACAAGGGTCGGATCGGGGAAACCTACCTGATTGGCGCGAACGGGGAGAAAAACAACCTTGAGGTGACGCGCATGATCCTCGCCGAGTTCGGCCGCGAACCCGACGATTTCGACCACGTCAATGACCGCCCCGGCCACGACCAGCGCTACGCCATCGACGCCACCAAGCTCGAAGAGGAGACGGGCTGGGAGCCCCAGTACCGCGACTTCGCCAAGGGCATCCATGACACCATCCAGTGGTACAAGGATCACGAGGACTGGTGGCGCCCGCAGAAGGCGGCCGTGGAAGCCAAGTACGCGAAGAACGGCCAGTAGTAACTAGCTGTTGTCCGACGCCGGTGGGCGGGCTTGACCCGTCCACCGGTTTTTATGGGCGCGGTAGCACCCGCACCGCCGCTATCTTCTTTCGAGGAAGCGGCGGCCTCGCCCAATAAGCGTGTCACTCTCGAGGCGGTCCATACGCTTAGCAAGCGCATCCATTCGTTCTGTTTGCCCCGCAAGCGCGGTAATGACCGACTGCTCCAGGCTGTTCAGGCGCGCATCGACCTCACGGTCACGCTGCTCCTTTGCCACATTTTGGTTATGTAGCGCCTGGTGAATATCGCGAAACGCACCACGAATCTCATTCATGGACTCCCCAAGCGCATCCCTCATGTTCTCCTGGACACCGCCGATGAGCAGGGGAATACCCAGGCCGGCGCCGCCCGCCGGCGCCTCGGTGGAATTCGCGGGGTTATCGGCCCGAAGATAGCCGTCTCGGATAAGGGCAGCGCGAACACGGTGTTCGTCCGCATCGGTAACAATTGAGTTCCCTGCGCGTATGTCCGCCGTATTACGCCAATGCCACTGGGCAAGCCGACGGTGGAGCGACCCGATTGGACCCAGAAGCGCCAAGCGCACCATAAAATCCCAATCGCCCAGCACCGGAGCGTCTTCCCGCCATCCTTTTAGTTCCCGCAGTACGCCTGCGCGGAACAGGATCGCTATGGGCGGCAACATATTATGCTGAAGTAATTCCCCAAGCGTGACGCCCGCTTCGCCCGCACGCCACGGTTCGCGGGATTCTTCAATGATTGCGTCACCATCGATGTGCTCATGCACTATCTCGGTATCGCAGCCCACGGCCACCTCATCGGCGTGCTGCTCGAGGTACTTCACCCTGGCATTGATGGCGTCGGGGGCGATGGTGTCGTCGTCGTCCACCACGGTTACGTACGTAGCACCCAGCTCAAGGGCCCGGGTAAACCCGGGATTGACTGCTGCTTCGCGCCCCAGTGACTCCTCATTGGTGACCACATCGATACGGTGCGCATTGCCGGCGACATCAGCAATGTCCGCCTCTACCTGCGCGAACTCACCGCCGTCATTCACAATAATATGAACGATATTTTCATAGTCCTGCGCGGCTACCGACTTCAGCGCGCGCCGAAGGAACAGCGAACGGTCACGCGTGCGCGTCACAACGGCTACTAGGGGTGCAGCACTCATTTCAACCTCCCGAATGTCGCGTCTCAGGCTACCTTGCGTGACGGCCGGTGGGAGCACTCACATACGCTGCGGGCCGCGAATACCGCAGCATGCAGCTTCCTCCCAGCGCAATAAGTGTGTATTCCACGATCGCTAGCGCCGTCACCAGCGCCACGCCACCCATGGGTATCCAGGTGGCGGGCCCGGGGCCCGGAATCGGGAGGGAGAGCCACTGGCTATCCCCCGAAATACGGGATTCGCCCCACGCGTAGCGCACCATATTCCACAGCACCGCTATCAGGTGAACGCCCACGCAGAAGACGAGCACGCTAATGGCCGGACGGATATGCGGCCCCACAACGCCGTCGGACACCTGCGGAATGAGCAACACCAGACTGGCCGTGACAATTGGCATGGCGTACCGACCCTGCCAACCAAATGCCGCGTAGTAGCTCTCGAGTACAACGGCCAGCAGCATAAGCCCGGCGAAAAGCGCCACGAGGCGCGGCCGGAGAATCATCTGCGTGGCACCCGCGGCCGCCCGGGACATAGCCCAGGTGCCCACTACTAACCAAAGTATGAAGAACAGTAGGGGAACATTTGTATCGTTCCACCCCATCACACCAAATGCCATCTGGAGCATGGTGCCGAAACGAAGCAGAATAGCCATCCATCGCGCGGGTACAGGGGTGTCCGACCAATCGGTGGCAGGCTCACCCGTCACCGATGCCACGCGCTCGGCAGCCAGCGCAACGAAACATGCCACGACCACCAGCGCGGCGAGGTAGGCCAGCACGCGCACCCACCGTGTCAGCACGCGCAGGGGCATAATGCGGCGCCCGTCAGTAGACTTCACCGGGAGGAGCAATAGTAGTAGAAGCCCGCCCACCCATATGGCACTCAGAGGCCTGGAAAGGCCCAGGATAATGATTGCGAGGGGCAGGCACAGCTCTGTACGGATAGGAACGTCTGCGCCGTTCACCGCATCGTGGCGAATCGCTACAATCACCGCCGCAAGGAACATAGCGGCCGTAATTTCCCATCCGGATGGATTGACACTAGATGCCAGGAAAGCCACGGCCGGCGTGATCGCCAGGAGCACAGGGACCGCAATACCTGCCACCGGGAACCGATTACGCAGTACTCGCCAGGTACCGTAGATGAGCGCCATGCTTCCCAGACCGGAGCAGATACGAGCCGCTACAAGAACGTGATAACCGCCCATTCCCACGGCAATTCCCACCCGAAGGACGGCGCCTACCAGGGCGTAATAGAGGGGCGGATAGCCGGTCATATAGCTCGTGGCTGTAACGATCTCGCCACGATCACGAAGCATAAATGAACCGGCCGGCTGCTCAGGCTGAAACTTGTACTCCCCCGGATCTACGTACTCTTTCAGTTCGGCCGGCATGGAAATCACCGTATGTGTCACGCGCTCTTGCTCATCCAGGATCCGGCTGCCCCGAAGGGTCTGGCCCGAAATAGTGCCCCAGGCATAGGCCACATGCGACGGCTCGTCCGGTGATGCTCCTGCCGGAGATGACAGCGCCCACGCCGCACATGCGAGCACGCACCCCACCAGCAGAGATATGACAAACAGTGGCCGATGACGCGTGGTGCTTAACACGTGAACGGTATTCCTCTCACTCCATAATTGAAAACTCCGGCTCCACGTGTACGTACCCCGTGGTGCGCACAGCAGAACGAACCGAGAATCGTGGTTCCTCGGCGAGCCTGGCCAACTCCACCCCATCGGGGGCGAGCAGCCGTACAGACACAGTGTAATCGCCATCGCCCAACGCAACATGCGGCAGGTCCACGCGAATCCGCGAACCGTCGCGTACGGTATCGAGCACCACACCCAGCGTGCCCGTATCCGCTCCAAATACCTCAACACCCTCGGTACTCACCAAGCGCAGAGAAAGCTTCGGAGCCTCAATCACATGATCCGTATTAACCGGTACCTCCACGCGCAGCGTTTCAGCAGGTGTTAAAACGCTCTCGGGCAGCGCCTTTCCCTGGCCGTCGAGCACCTGCGCCCCACCCAGGGACACACCGGAGGCCTCGGGCGCCTGCGTGGGAGCAGCCGGCCCGGCATTCTCGATGGCCGCGTATCCCTCATGAAGTACGCTCATCGCCTCATGGACCTCTCCCTCGGCCACCACGCGGCCGTGGTTAAGCACCACCGCCCGATCACATACATCGATAATCTGTTGCGCCGAGTGCGATACAAGAATGATGGTGCGCCCCTGGCTTTGGAATTCGCGGATCTTATCCATGCACTTGCGCTGGAAGGCCTCATCACCCACCGCCAGTACCTCATCGACCAGTAGGATGTCAGGATTCGAATGAACCGCCACGGCGAAGGCCAACCGCACGTACATGCCGGAGGAATAGAACTTCACCTGAGTGTCAATAAAATCCCCGATGCCGGCAAAGTCCACGATGGAGTCATATGCCGCATCAATCTCCTGTTCGGAGAGTCCAAGCACGGCACCGTTGAGGTAGATATTTTCCCGTCCGGTGAGATCCGGGTGGAACCCTGCCCCCAGTTCCAGAAGCGCGGCCAGCCGTCCACGAATTTTTACGCTACCGCGGTCGGGGGTAAGAATGCCGCCAATCACCTTTAGTAGCGTGGACTTACCCGAACCGTTAGGGCCGGCCAAACCGATGCTCTCTCCGGCCCGGATAGTGAGGTCAATACCGTTGAGAGCCCAGTATTCCTCGGCATGGGCGCGCGAACGGCCAGCATTGACCAGCCGTTCCTTGAGGGATTTGTCCTTGTGAACCGTGAACTTCTTGGCCACATCGTAGATTTCAACAATGGTAGGGCGAGATTCAGCCATGCGCTTCCTCCTAAAGCTCCTGCGCAAAGTTGCGCTGGAGACGCGCGAAAATGCGCTGACCAATGAACAGTACCAGCAGCCCTATGAGCAGCCAGATAACCAAACGTAGGAACAGGTGGCTGGGCCACTGCATGTCCTGCCCGGCCTGCCAGAAAGCCGCCTGGAAGCCCATCACACCCACGGCGGTGGGATTCATGAGATAAAGGTTGACCGCCCACCCTGGCGCAGTGGCCGCAATCATCTCGAATGAGTACACCGATGGGGTGAGCCAGAATCCGATCATCAGTAGCACTTCCACCAGGTACTGGATGTCACGCAGGTACACGTTGCACGCGGCAAGAATGAGTCCCACGCCCACGGCCCACACGTACAGCACCAGGAAAGAGATGGGGCCGTAAATAATCGCGGAGGTCCACGGAATCCCTCGAATAAGCAACGCACCTACGAGCAGGATGGCAAATTGGGAGACGAAATCCACCAGTGCCGCCCGCGCCGATGCCAGCGGGAAGGTTTCCCGGGGAATGTACACCTTCTTGACAATGCCCGCATTACCCAGAATGGAGGCGGTGGAAGAAGAAATAATCGTGGAGAACAGCGTCCACCCGGTAAGCCCCGCAAACACGTAAATTGCGAAGTCCGGGATGGCCCGCTCAGCGCCCAGTACTTTACCGATTGCAAAGTAGTAGATCCCTAGGTTCACCAGCGGACGTACGAGCGTCCAGAGATACCCCAGCACGGAATCCTTGTAGCGCGACTTAACCTCACGCTGAGTGAACAGGTGAAGGAGCTGCCGGTGCGCAAAAATATCACCGATTGACGCGCGCGCCCCCGAGAAAAATCCCAGTTGTGGGGACACCACGCGCATCGATTCGTTGCTCAACCGTTCGAACCGTTCCTGCGCCGAGTTGGTTCGCTGAGCGTCGTTAGCCGATGCCATCACTCGCCTTTCCATAGACCCGGTAATAGTAATTCGCTTCCATTCACTGCGCGCATGGATACGGTCACGCTATGCCACATCGCACCGAATCAGCCTACCGGCACGCAAAGCCGTGAGTCACACCCCACCGCGCTAGGCGCGCGTACTCTAACCGGCAGGGTACCGTTAGAACGTTTTGATATACCTGGGAGGAAATATGGCTGATCCCGCACCGAAGAAGAACGGCGCAGAATCTCACGAATCACTCACTCGCGCGTGGAAAGAAAAGCGCGACGCCGAAGAGCTTCGCTACGATGCGCTGACCGCCCGGGAACAGATCCTGGCTCTTGAGGAACAGCTGGCCGTAGCGAACCGCGATCGGGTGGAGCTCCGGAAGATCATTGCGCATAATCAAAGCGTTGCGCAGGCATCCATGAAGGGCGCATGGGGCATCTACCGGCGTGTCCGTCACCTGGGAGGCCAGGTTCTCCGGAAGCTGGGGCTGCGCTAATGCCACAGTTCTCCATTGTGACGCCGGTCTACCGGCCCGATCCCAGCGAGCTTTCTGCCACCGTTGAGGCTGTACTCGCCCAGACCATCACGGACTGGGAACTGATCCTGGTTGACGATCATTCCCAGGATGCGCAGGTTGCTGCCACACTCAGCAGTTTTGCCGCGCGCGATCCGCGTATTCGTGTCTACAGCCGCACGGAAAATGGCGGCATCGTCGCCGCGTCAAACGATGGCATTGATTTCGCTCTCGGCCAGTGGCTCGTGTTTTTGGACGACGACGATCTGCTCACCACGGACGCCCTCGCAGCCCTCAAGAACACCATTACGAACCACCCCAAGGTGGGCTACATCTACAGTGACGAGGATAAGGTGGACGGCCACGGTCACCTCTCCGGCGCTTACCGCAAGCCGGATTGGTCCCCCGAACTTGAGCGTCACGTCAACTACACGAACCATTTATCCGCCTTCCGCACGGATCTGGTGCGCAAGGTAGGTAAGCTCCGGCCTGAATTCGAAGGGTCCCAGGATCATGACCTGGTACTCCGCGTGACGGAGCAGGCGGGCGAGGTAGTTCACATTCCACGAATTCTCTATCACTGGCGCATGTCTGCCGGCTCGGTAGCTGCGGATCCGCAGGCCAAGCAATACGCCACGGATTCAGGCATGCGCGCCGTCCAGGAGCATCTCACCCGCCTCGGCTTCGAGGACTGGAAAGTGGTGGAGGGACGGGTGCCGCACTCCTACGCCACCCAACGCTCCTACAACGCGGACAAACACTTCGTTTCCGTTATCATCCCCACCAACGGTTCACGCGGCCTGGTATGGGGCCAGCGCCGCCACTTCGTCGTCGACATGGTGCGTTCGATCGTGAAATCCACCGAGTTCGAGAACTACGAAGTGGTGGTGGTGTATGACCCGGATACACCGGAAGAGGATCTGGAGGCCCTGCGCACCATCGCCGGCCCCCACCTCAACCTGGTGCTTTACACGCAGCCGTTCAATTTCTCGGACAAATGTAACCGTGGCGCACTCGCGGCCGTAGGTGACCGCCTGGTGTTCATGAATGATGACATGGAGGTCATCACCCGTAATTTCCTCGGTGAACTAGTGGCGCCGCTGGAGGAGACGTCCGTCGGTATTACCGGCGCACGCCTCCTCTACGGCAACCGCACTATCCAGAACGCCGGTATCGGCATTATCCAGGATGCGCTCAATCATCCGTATTCGGGGCGCGGGCGCGATGAGTACGGTTTCTCCGGTGAAATCATTCATGACCGCGAGGTGAGCGCTGCCACCGGTGCGTGCATCGCCATGCGCCGGGAAGTGTTCGAGGATGCGGGCGGCTGGCCGCTGGAATTCCCCAATAACTTCAACGACGTCGATCTATGCTTCCGGGTGCGTCACCTCGGCTACCGTATCGTGTCACTGGCCCGGGTAGAGTGCTATCACTTTGAGTCCGCCTCCCGTGATAATTCGGTGACTCGTGAGGAGCACGAAGGCATTGAGAATCGCATTGGCTGGACCGATCGCGATCCCTACACGCCGATGGGTGCACGGGAAATGATTAATCTCCCGGTGATGACCGCGGCGCCCGATTACAGGGCCCCGTATGGCCGGCCATTACCCCTGCTGGGAAGCGCTAAGCGCTTCCTCAAGCGCTCGGCACACGCGCTTGCCAAGCGTATTCGCGCGGTGTCGCTGTAATGCGCTAAGGCCAATCACCGGCCAGGCGGTGACCTCCAGTTCGCCGCCGGCCAGCACCATGCGGATCTCTTCACCCCAGCTGAGGAGATCCGCATTTTTGTATCCGCGCAGCTCACCACCCTGGCACAGGCGTACCCGCCAGCCTTGGCTTGCCAACACCTGGCACGCTATACGCCAAATGTCAGGGTTGTTACCCACGTGAACTTTCATGCTGCCGCCTTCTGTCTGAACGGCGGCGCACCGTACCCACACCCGCGCACACCGCAATTGCTACCAGCGTCACAATAGACACGGTACGCCCCGCGGCAAATAGAGGCGCGTGGTATTGAAGGTGGATGGTGTGGTCACCGGCCTCGGAGACGTACACGGCCACATAGGCGTGATCCACGGGCACCAGCTCGGCGTTCTCACCGTCCAGTTCTGCCTGCCAACCGTTATCCCTCATGGAATCGGCAATGACCACCCAACCGGGACCGTCACTGTGGACGGTGATGGTCTGTTCATCGGCGTTATCCGTGGTGGCCTTCACCGTTGCGGTGGAACCGGCCGCCTCGGGATGGAGATCCTCCTGGCGCTCCACCACCACTTCATCGCTGGCCAGCTGACCGCTCTCCAGGGCGTTGAGCTGCCCCTGCGCTTCCGTTTCCAGCGTGGCCTGGGATGCCCACCGTACGCGTGGAAGGGCGCTCTCCCGCTGAAGGATGAGGGTATCCCCCGAATACACCAGCCGCAGGCCGGTACCGGCCGTGGAAAAGGCGGAGGTAGCAACCGTTCCGTCGTCGTTCTGCGCTGCCACCACCGGGGTTCCGTTCACGCTCATCTCCACGTGCCACCGTGTACCCGCCTTCACGTGTTCTAGCGCCGGTACCGGAATGTAGCGGGTGGGTGAACCGCCGCGTAGATCGTAGGTAAATTCAGCCACCTGTTTACCGGCATCCGTCACCACCCGGCCCGTTAGTGTGGCGGTTACTTCCGGACCGACGGCCGAATCCAGCCGGACGGTGAAGCCTGAAGCCGGACCGGAGTGAACATCCGAACGCTGCACGCTATCCGCAAGCGTGGTGCTCTTTGTGAGCACGGAGAGATCACGGTCAAATGTGGCGCCAAAACTCTGGCCCGGATCGGTCACCACGTACTTGACCCCGATACGGTCCAACACCGGCCCGTGCGCCCACTCCTCGGGATCGCTCACATTAAGCGTGTAGTAGGTGGCCGTGACCTGATTATCGGCAGATACCGCATTGAGCAAATCTGCCATACGCGGGTCAAGAAACTTATGCCCGCCCATTGCGCGTAACCCGTATGCATCGGTAGTTCCAGGCATCAGCGTCGATCCAACCCCGATGAGCCGATCTTCGCCAATATGCTGCTCCAGGTACTGATGGGTAGCGGTAGTGGGATAGAACGTGGAGGCGGGGCTAAGAGGCCACCACTGACGCGCCACAATGGCGTTTTGCAGCACCATCGCACCAATAAGTCCGGAAAATAGCACGAACCGTACGTAGAAATTCCGCCATACCAGTGCCACCACGAATGCACCCATAAGCAGCACCACCGCACCAACGGCGAATTTAATGTCCTGAATGAGTAGCGGGCTCTTGGTGACCCCCAGCGCCGCCACCCCGCTCTTAATGAGCATCCCAGCAAGCACGCACACCATGAGGGCCCGAATAACGGGCCATGCGCCCCGTTGGAACTCTTCGGCAAGTATCCGAGGAGAAAGCTCGAGCAACTGCCCCATTCCCTTAGCGGCCGCCACCGCCACCATGAATCCCCATATCACACGCATGCGTCCAGAGAATGACCCGGCAACACCGGGAAGCTTCATGAGCACCGCAAGCAGGGGCCCGCCTAAATAGAGCGCAACGGTCAAATAGGCGAGGACGATGGCGACCAGCGCGGACATCCCTCGCGGCGAGCGCCCGCGTAGCATCATGCCAATGACAGCAAGCCCCAGCGCGATGACACCCACGTAGCTCATCGATTCAATCCAGATAAGCGGCCACAGCGTTCCCTCTGGCCCGCCATACGTAAACGGAAACACAGCGGTCACCAGGGATTCCACGGGAATATGACTCGTGCCGAATTGGCGCGCACTGAAATCGACATAGTGGGTGGCGAACCATCCGAACGGCAGAATTTGTATGGCGGAGAGACCAAGGCCAATGGCACCACCGAGTATCACCCGCAGCAGATGACGCCCGATCTCCCGCACCGATTGGCGCGCGGCGATGACCCGCGTAACGAACCAGGCCACCCCCAGATAGGCCGTGTAGGCGGTCACCGCCGGGAAACCGCCCAGCAGCATGGCCGCCAACACGGCACCAAAGGCCACCGCGTACCACCAGTTCATTCGGGTGGCCAGCCGGTCCAGCGCCCAAATCACCAGTGGAATGAGCGCGGCCACCCGCGTTTGCGGCCAATTCGTCCAGGAGAGTTCAAACCCGCAGGTCATAAACACAAGCGTTGCTACGGGCGCGGCCACCCGTGCCAGCCCCCACCCGCGCTGCAGGAGCAGATAGAAGCCCAGCCCGATCGCCGCGAATTCCAGCAGCTTAACGGCCGCGGGCGCCATGGCCGCGGGAAGAATCCACCACGGCAGAGACAGCGGCGAGAGCAGGGCAACATTCGGTAGCGCACCGGACTCGGACCCACCCAGTGCATAGGGGTTCCACTGCGGATAGTGCCCATCCTTGGCAGCCTCGGTGATGAACAGTGACTCCGGGGCCACGGAATCAATCGTGTCCCCGATCGCCTCATTCGTCGCTCGTTGCGTTTGTTCCGTAATGGAGTACGGTGCCACGCCGGTGAGGTTCTCAGTCCCGAGGAATACCTGGTTTCCGGTGAGCCCCGGCCCCACGGTCACCACCGCGAACAGCAGCACGCCGATCCACCCGATGATGGCCAGGAGATTATCCAGCACGCGCATGGGGCTGCCCAAGTTCTTACCGGCCCTCGCTTTTGCTCCCATCACCGCGGCACCCGCTGCCTCCGCAGCAGAACTTTCTGACGCCGCCGTTCCATCCTCGGGCTGATTCACGTGGACCTTCTCGCTCGTATATCTGTATTACGTATCGGGCAAACCCCCGGCGCAATCCGTGCGGACGGGTAGCGCCCCGCCATTCACGCCCCGCACCCGGGCGCCGCAAGCGCGAGCCACAGCCCATCGTCGCCGCAGCACTCCTGCACCACGTACGCGCCGACACCGCTGCAGCACCCTACAGGGCGCCCGCCCGGTACCTACCGCCGAATTACCCCAAGGGTATCCGTTCCGTCGCCATTCCAGTCACCCACGAGCGTTTCGTCACTCACGTAGCCGTAGATCATCACCCGATCCGCTTCACCGCCATGGATCGAATTCGAGACGTAGTACGTCCGGCCGCGCCGCACCGCCAGAGCATCCGCACCGCCACCGAACTTACCGGCGTACACAACGTCGTCGTCGTGGCCATACGGAACCACAGCGTCCGCGACGCCCGTGGAGAGCGTGTTGCGCAGGTAGTAGAACTTGCCGCGCCGCACGCCGAACGTATCCCCGCCGCGGCCATCCCAGTTGCCCACCAGGATGGTGTCGCCGGGTTTTCCGTAGGCGATCACCTGATCGGCCTCGCCGCCGTTCAGCGAGTTCTTCACGTAGAACAGGTTGCCGCGGCGCACCGCGAGCGTATCCGTGCCGTTGCCGTCCCAGTCACCCACGTACACCTCGTCGCCGGGCTTGCCGTACGCAATCGCCCGCTCCGAAGTCCCGTTCGAGTTCTTATTGCGCAGGTAGTAGATGCTGCCGCGCCGCAGCGCCAGCGTATCCGTGCCGTTGCCATCCCAGTCACCCACCAGGAACGTGTCGTCCGAACGGCCGTAGGAGAACGTGGTGGTCGCCAGCCCGCCCCAGCCATCGTTGAGGTAGATGGTGGGCCACGTACTAGTGGGCGACGTCGACGCCGTCGCGCTCGGTTGCGGTACCGTGGTAGCCGCCTGCGTAGGAGTAGCGGGTTTCGCAGTTCCCGCCGCCTGCGCGGATTTCACCAGCCACTTGCTGTGGGCGGCCTGGCGGATTTCATCCAGGTGGTCATAGATGAGGCCCGGGCACTCGGTGGAGCCCACATCCCGATGCCCCGCAACGCGCGGGAGTGCCGTACCCGTGGTCCGGGTGGAGGTGTGCCGCGCCGGAACGGTCCGGTTCGAATTGCCGATCGGGTCAATGCCGGCGATGGCAAAACGCCACGAAATAACGTCGCTGAGCGCGGACAGAATAGTGCCGGACGGCTGGTAGCCGTTCACAAAAGTGCCCATGACGGACACGCCCATGGCGCCGCTGTTGAAACCGGATGCGTGCGCACCCACCACCATCTGGTTATCCGGCGAGGCCAGGGTGCCCGAGCGCCCCTCCCACTTGCCGCCGAACTTGTCGATGAGCACGTTGTAACCGATGTCGCCCCAGCCGCGCGTCACCGCATGGTAGGCGTAAATCCCGCGCAGCAGCCCGGGCACGCCGGCCTGAGTGTAGGTATTAGAACCGGCCGTGTGACGCACAATGACGTTCTGGAAGGTGGCGTACTGGCGCGGCCAGGTCATCTGCGCCTCGTTGGCACCCCACGCCGAGCGCGGGTGAATACCCTCGGTACCCAGCGTGGCCGAACGCGAGGTGGATACCGCACCAATGAACGCGGCCTGCTGGGCCACCTTGGGCTGGGAAGCCGAGACGGTGCCATTCGTGGCAGCATCTGAACCGCTCGCCGCAGAATCGTTCGCGGTCCCATTCGCGCTTGCGGTCCCATTCGCCACGCTTGAGCCGGCCACCTTCGCCTCGTCCTCATTCGCGGCGGGCGCCACCAGCGTGTTCGCGGCCGGCGTCACGTCCGCCTCAGACGGCGAATTATCCGTACGCCGCGCACCGTCCGCACTGTAGGCCACGTCAATGCGCATGCCGGCGGGCAGCGCGCCGTCGCCCTTGCTGACGCGCACCTGCACGCCCGTCGAATCGCCCGACACGTAATACTCCGTGCCCGGCCGCCCCCGCTCCGCGCTGTCCTCCGTGAGCACGTACCAATCGGACCAGGCGCCGTCGTCCAGTGTGCGCATCTCCACCACGCTGCCGTCGGGGAGGTGCCCCGCGTCCCACGTCACGCCGGCCACGCTGAACGGCGCGTCCACGTCAATCGGAGCCGTGAACAGTGCGTAGTAGTCACCCGTCTTTTCCGACGACGCCGTCCCGCCCTGTTCCGTCCCCGGCGTAGTAGTGGGTGCGGGGGTAGCCGTGGAGGCGGCGGTCGGGGCGGTGCCGTCCGGGGCACCCGAGTTTGCGGGTGAGGCGCCGCTGCCGGTGGTGGTGCTGTTGCCAGCAGTAGTGCCGTTTCCGGTGGCGTTTCCGGCAGTGGTGTCGTTACCGATTGCGTTGTTGTCGATAGCGCCCTGCCGGGAAGCTGATTCCTGTTGGGAGGTAGTACTTTGCCCGGTGGTCGTGGCCTCGGACCGTGTGGTGGTGGGCTGTGCAGCCGCCTGGGAAGCAGTACTGGAGGCTACGGCGTCGACCTGAACAAACGTGCTCGCCCCTTGCGTGCTAGCCGCCGCCCCGCCATTCACTTTTGCGGAGTTAATAGCCGTGGCCGCGCGGGTTGCCGTTGTGAGCGGGAGTAGCACGCGGGTCGGTGCGGCGGTGGGGACCGTCTCGTCCAGTGCAGCCTTGCCCACGCTGGAGACAGCGCCGGTGGCCGTTGTCAGCCCGATGCTGAGTTGGCCCTGAGCCGCGGGCGGATCCGAGTATGCGGAAACAATGCCCACGCCGCCCAAAATGAGGGCGCCGGCTACCGATAGTCCAAGTGCGCGCTTATGCATGAAAACCTCCGCGCACTACTGTACAAACTGTTATAGCAATTTTCCCACCCATCTCAAATTTCACAACTTTCACACGCCGGGGTGGGGCGCCGACTTGCGGCGTACTTCACGTGCGGCGGATGGACGGCAGGGTGTGGTGTGGAGCAGCCTGGCCGGTCCGGGCGGCGGGCACACCCCGGCTCCGAGACTCGCTGAACAGTAAGGAATCTCTTCAGTTGACGGAAAACCTCCGGTTACACGCCCAAATCAGCCCCCAAAGCGAAAACTCACCATTAACTCAGGAGAAAACCATCAACTCAGCAGCCCACAAGGTGCCGGCCGGCCCAACGCAACAACATGTGCAGTACTGGCCAATTACCTCACCGCCCGATCCGCACACCGGCACACCGACTCAGCAGGCAAGCGTCACCCGGGCCACTGAAGTGACAGGACCGGAGCCCGCTGAGTTGACGGAAAACTCTTCAACTGACGGAAAACCACCGGTTGGAGCACCAAACCAGGGCCTCAACCGGACATCTAGCGTCAACTCAAGAGAAAACCGTCAACTCAACCGCCCACCCACCGCCGGCCGGGTCCCGCCTACTTCCGCCGCGCCGCGCGCACCTCCAGTGCCGCGCGGACGCGCAGCCCCAAGTGCAGGGCTGCGCGCAGGGGCGCCTGCCATCGCTTCGCATACACGCCATCCAGGTAGTGCGCCGCCGAGCGGTGATGCGCCCGCAACATGGCAGCCGGCTGATCCCGCCAGCTGCGCCCCTGATCATGAACCACATGTGCGGCCGGCACAAACACGCTCTGCAGACCGCGGGCGGCCAGGTCCTCCCCCAGCTGGATGTCCTCGAAGAACATGAAATAGGAGGAATCGAAGCCGTTCACGCTCCGGAAGGCGTCCCCGCGCAGCAGCAGAAAGGCGCCGGACAGCCAATCCACCGCATGGGCACGGCTTGTATCCGCGTTATCCCGATAGCGAGCGGAGAACGGATTGCCCGGCCACACATTGCCCAGCAGTGCGTGGCCCGCACCCGCCACCAGCCGCGGGAATGCACGTGCGGACGGATACAGATCACCCTCGGGAGTGAGAATGGCGGGCCCGAACGCGCCGCCGCGTGGCCATCGCGTGGCCTCCTTAATCAACGCGTCGATCGCGCCCGGCTCCAGCCGTACATCAGGATTCGCGGCAATCAACCAGTCGCCGGCGAAACCGCGAGCGCCGAAGTTCACCCCGCCCCCATAGCCGAGGTTCCACGCGGGCCGAAGGAGGGTGGCGCCTTCGACGGCGTCGGCGTCGCCCCCGTTATCCACAATCACCAGTTCGTAGGGCAGCGTGGTGGCTGCCCGGAGCGAGGCCACAAATTCGGCCAGCTCCGGCCCGGGGTGGTACACAACGGTCACAATGCGGAGCGGAAAAGTCACCCCCACACTGTACCGGCCGGGCTCCGCCGTCGCGCGAGGGACGCCCCACGTACACGCAACGCCATCTACGGGCATCGTGGCCGCCGGGCGGGTCGGGCACGGACGCCCCACGGACGCGCAACGCCACCCGGCGACGAGGAAGGCCCAGTTTCCCGGGACGCACGACGCCGTCCGGCCACGCAAACCCCATCAAACCTTGAAATTTCCAGGGAGTTTACGTGTTGCTGCCACCACAGCGACAGAAAATAGACGAGCAGCCACGCTCCCACCAGTATCATGTGCCGTGTGGCAGAACTGGAGCGCACGGCAGCACACATCTCGAAGCAGCGCCATCCGCGGCGATGGTGGCGCGTGCTATTGCTGGCCGTTTTGGCAATCATCCTGGTGATGGGATGGACGGTCGGACTGGCCTATGCACGCCTGCAGAGCAATATCGACCAGACGGACGTCACCAGCCTGCTCGGTAAGAATCATGAGGCCTCCTATCCGGACAAGTGGGGCGGGCAAGCCCTCAACTTCCTGGTGCTCGGATCTGATACGCGCAACGGCGATTCGGATATCGATAATGCGGGCGCCAATGGCGAGGTATCCGGAATGCGTGCGGATACCACCATTCTGGTGCACATCGCCAAGGATCGTTCTCGTATCGACGCCGTCTCCATCCCGCGCGACACGCTGGTGGACATTCCCTCCTGCACCCTGCGTACCTCGGACGGCAAAACCCAAACCACCTCCGCCTATAAGAATCAGATGATTAACGCCGCTTTCGCCATTGGCGGTAGCACGGGGGATGTACCCTCGGCGGCGGCCTGCACCATGAAGACGATGGAGCAACTCACGGGCATTTCGCTCGACGGCTACGTGGTGGTGGATTTCGCCTCCTTCATGAAAACGGTGGACATCATTGGCGGCGTACCCATGTACTTCCCCACCGCCCTCAAGGATTCCTATTCCGGCCTGGATGTAGCCGCCGGATGTGATCTGTTGGACGGCACGCAGGCCCTCGCCCTCGCCCGCGCCCGCAAGTCCATCGGTGACGGCTCCGATATCGGCCGTATCGGCCGCCAGCAGGAGCTCCTCCGCTCGGCCGCGAATGAGATTTTCTCTTCCGGAACGCTCTCCCAGCCCACCAAGCTGTATCAGGTGCTGGACGCCACCACGCAGTCCCTGCAAACCTCCACCGGCCTGGGTAATATCTCCACGCTCGCGGGCCTGGCGCAGTCCGTATCGGGTCTCAGCGCGGATTCCATCAACTTTGCCACCATGCCGTGGGTCTATTCCGGTAACCGCGTGAAGGTGGGCGATTCGGCCTCGATCGTGTGGAATGCCCTGGCCAATGATGAGCCCTTCACGGTCACCACCGCCGATGACGGTACCGCCGTCGCCCAGCCGCCCGCCGCTACGCCGTCGGCTGATACGTCCGGGAGTGGAACGACGTCGAACGCGGCCGGCTCCAGCACCTCCGGCGGAAGCGGTGCATCACGCAGCACCGGCAGCGCCACGGCGGGCGCCGCAGCGAGCGCCGAGGCCAGCCCCAGCGCCCAGACCACGCCGCAGTGCACTAAGGAGAACGCCAAGTGAGTGAGCTGCCGCCTAGCTTTCCGCCAGAGAATCGCTCGGAGCGGCCCCGGGATACCGGTGCGCGCCATGTGGGCCGGCCTCGGCGCTCGGCCTCGGATCGCCTAAATTCGGCGCGTGGGGAAAGCTATCGGCGTACGTCCGGCGCCGATTCAGCGTCTCGCTACCCCGCCAGCAGCGGGCGGAATGCTACCGGTGGCGCACAGCGGTCCGTTAGCTCGCAGCAGGCTGGCGGTTATGGCGGGCAGGGCGCGGCCACGCCGCCGTCGTACCAACCGCGCGGCAGACAGAGCCAGGCCGCTAGATCCTCGCAATACTACCCGGCCTCCTCACGGAGCACCGAGTCCCCTATCTCCTCGTACTCGTCCACCGGGCGCTCGTACCGTAACGAGCAGTCCACCTCCTACCGCCGCGGCATGGACCGTCCCTCGCGTACCCCGAAACCGGTGCACCCTCGGCGTCGTCACCACCCCGTCCGTACCCTTGGCCTCCTACTCCTGGCGATACTCCTCGCCATTCTTGCGTGGGGCACCTACCTGGTCATTTACGGCAACCAGCACCTCACCAAAGTGGATCTCACCGCCACGGGCACCGAAACCCCCGGCACCACGTATCTCATTGTGGGCTCGGATCAGCGTGCGGCCGGCGGCCTGGTGGCGGACCCCACCGAGGGGCAGCGCGCGGACACCATCATGCTGCTGCATGTCCCCACCTCCGGGCACACCTCGCTCATTTCGCTGCCGCGTGATTCCTACGTGAGTATTCCGGGGCACGGCTACGGCAAGCTCAACTCCTCGATCGCGTTGGGTGGGCCGCAGCTGCTGGTGGAGACGGTGGAGAAGCTCAGCGGTATGGGCGTGGACCATTACGTCCAGGTATCCATGGACGGCGTGGCGCAGCTGACGGATGCTGTCGGAGGCGTGAACCTTTGCTATGACCGCACGGTTGATGACGCGGACTCCGGGATGGTGTGGGAGGCCGGCTGCCACGATGTGGATGGCGCCCAGGCCCTCGCCTTCTCCCGCATGCGCAAATCGGACCCGCAGGGGGATATTGGCCGCACCGCCCGGCAGCGTCAGGTGGTCTCCAAGGTGATCGCCAAGGCGGCCACCCCGGCAGTCCTGCTGCACCCCAACCACCAGTTGGATCTGGTGAAGGCCGGTACGTCCGCGTTGACGGTTGATTCGAGCTCCTCGATGTTCACCATCGCGCGCGAGGGCCTGGCTCTCCGCGCCGCACTCGGAACCAACGGTGTCACGGGCGTGCCACCCATCTCCTCGCTCAATTACCGCGCCAACGGCCAGTCCAACGTGCTGCTGAACCCTGACACCACACCCGCGTTCTTCCAGAAGGTGGCGGATGGGTCCATTACTGCGGACGACGTCGCCGCGAACGTACTGGGGTCCGGCCAGTGAGGTGCGTGGTTACGGGCGTGCCGGGCTAGGTTGACGCGCGGGACAGTGTGGTGGGCCAACCAAGGCGCCGAGCGTATTGAGAGATGGAGAGACGCGGTGAAGATGCAGAACCTAATAGACCGGCTTCTGAAGGGCCAAACCTGGCGCGAATGGATCCGGGAAATGGTCCGGTTCTGCGTGGTGGGCCTGGCCTCCTATGTGGTGGACGTGGGGCTGTTCAATCTGCTGGCGCACTCCGGCCTGATCCGTCTGCCGGGCGATCAGTCCATGACGGCCAAGATTATCTCCGTGGCGGTCTCCGTTATTTTCTCCTGGTTCATTAACCGCGTGTGGACTTTTGACGCGCAGCCGGACAACACAAAAACCACCGAGTTCGTCCAATTTGTTCTGGTGAATATTGGCGGGATGCTCATCGCGCTCGCCTGCCTCGGTTTCTCCCGCTACGTGCTGGGCTTGCGCACCATCCTGGCGGACAATATCTCCGCCAATATCGTGGGATTAATCCTTGGCACCGCGTTCCGCTACGTCATGTACCGCTACGTGGTGTTCACGCCGCGTCACGCCGAACAGGAGCCCGCCAGCGTTGAGGAGTGAATCCACCCGCCTCAATGTCTATCGAGACTCGAGTACGTAGACTACCGAGCCTCCAGCACGTAGGCGGGCGTCACGCCGAAACCCTGCAGGTCCGGGGCACCCACGGACTGCCAGCGGAACTTGTCCGCCTCCAGTTCGGCGAGCAGATTAACCACCTTCTGGGGCACCAGCACCGTGCCGGGCCGCGCCGCATCCGTCAGGCGAGAGGCGAGATTGACCGGATTGCCAAACACGTCCCCGAAGCGCGCCACGATCGGTCCCCAGGTAAGCGCCGAACGCACCGGCGGCATGGTGGGAATTTTCTCCAACGCGGCCACAATTGAGGTGACAATCTCAGCGCCGGTAACAACGTCGTCGGCCACCCAGAGAAATGCGTCGCCGATCGTTTTCACCAGGCGACCACCGCGGGAGGCAATAACATCGCGGCAGGTGCGATCAAAGTGCTCGATGAGGCGAATGAACTCGGTGGCCGTCATACGGCGCGTGGTGGCCGTGAAACTGACCAGATCCACGAATCCCACGGCGCGCTTGAGCTCCGGGCCGGCGTGCGGGTCCTTCGCCAGATTGGCCACCTCGCGGCGAGTGCGTTCGAGCAGTTGGCCGAGATGCCGGAACCACGTGTACGTTTCGAGGTTGCCAAATAGGTCCACATAGTCCGTGAAATGGCGCAGCACGTGGGCCCGCGCCTCGACCGGCGAATAGCCACGCTCCTGCTGGGCTCGCTCCACCATTGTTTCCAGTTGCCACTGCAGCAACCGGTCCGAGAGGTGGGCGTGTCCGCGCAGAAGCGTGGTGAGCCGGCGCTCCGTGAACTGTCCTTCAGCCACCCGCTCCCCCAGCGCCTTCATGGCCGCTACGTCCGCCTGCGTGAACACCACCTCGTGCAATTCGTCGCGCACGTCAGAGAACCCCATGGCAATCCAGAAGTGGTGGACCATGCTGCGCGGCACCCCGGCGCGTTCAGCCACCTCCGCGAGCGTGTATTGCGCGCCATCGCTAATGGCATTCTCGAAGTCACCCATCTGGGCAACGCGGGCCTGCACTGTCCGCCGGGCAATATCCTCCACATTGCTGCGCGAGAGCGGTGCTTTGGAGGCGGGGCCGGCCCCTCGGGTGGAGCCGGCGGAGCGCGACGCCGGCGTACCCGGCGCCACGGGATCAGATCCGCGCGAGGATACGGAAGCCGAAGCTACAGGATCAGAAACTATGGAATCAGAAACAGGTGATTCCGGAGCCGGTTCCGCCTGAGGCGCACGCTCGGGAGCCACGTGGGCTGCCGGTACGGAAGTAGCGGGGGACGAATTCATGGTTGCGCTTTCTGCTGCGTCGGGAACTACCGACGACGTCGGGTGGAGTTGTGCGCCCTCGCCTGGGAAAGTGGCTGGGATGCCTGAGGCGGATAGGGCGGTGGATGCGCCGAACGGAGCGGCGGAGGAGGGCCGGCTAGTATCTGCTACGGATACGCTTTGTGCTCGGCCACCGGTGAAAGGCGCATCGCGGCACGTGCGCGCCGCAGAATCTGCCGCAGAACAGCAAGCCAGTGTGGAATCTTCCTCGCCTGTCAACGCGCACCTCCCTCCCGATAACAACCAACAATTATGTTCCTACCGGGTAACTTGTGCAAGCGCTCACACTTCCAGCTAGTATCTAGCAAATCCCCAGCACGTGCAAGTTGACTTGCCAGCTCTCTCCACCCGGCACCGCCAGCCCCACCGCGTGGTGAGCACCCCAACTCTCGGAGCGCGACCACACGCCCGCACGTGTCTCGCCGGCCGCACGTCCGGCGTACGTGCACAAGAACAGCAACCACGGCGGCGTCGGGCCTAGGCGTTAGGCTGTGCACATGTACAACACTCGCCCCTTCACCAAGCTGGATGCCATCGCAGAGGCGTACTTTTCTCAGACACTTGCACTGTCCCCGGAGGCGGTGACAGCCACCGGACTCGGCACGGCGGATCAGGCCACGCTGGACGACTATTCGCCGGAGGGCAACGCTGCGCGGCTGGATGTGGCGCGCCGCACGCTCGCGGAGTTGGCCGGCCAGGAGCCCGAGGATCTGCAGGATCGCGTAACGCTGGCCGGGCTGCGGGAGCGGCTCGGGCTGGACGTGGAGATGGCGGAGGCCGGTGAGTCCACGGCTCCACTCAACGTCATTGAGTCCCCCGCCCAATCAATCCGCGACATTTTTGATTCCATGCCGCAGGATTCCGCCGCGGACTGGGAGCTCATTGCCCGCCGGCTCGGGGCGGTGCGTGGCGCGGTGGACGGCTACATCACTTCGCTGCGGGAGCGGCTCACCACCGGCCCCGCGTTCCCGCTGCGCCAGGTGGAGCGCGTGGCCGAGCAGGCGGACGTAGCGGCCGGTGAACATGGCGCCTTTGCCTCGCTGGTGCACCGTGGCGCCCGCCTGGCTCCCCACCCGGACCTGCTGGAACGCAATGCGGGGGCCGCGCGGGAAGCCTACGCGAACCTGGGGCGCGTGCTGCGCGAGGAAATCGCCCCGCACGCGACGGAGCAGGACGGCGTCGGCGAAGAACGCTACGCGCTCTACTCACGTGAATTCCTCGGAACCGAGGTGAACTTCCGTGACACCTACGAGTGGGCCCGCGCGGAGCTCGCGCGCATCGATGCCGAGCAGCAGGCCATCGCGCGCGAACTCTACGGTGAGGGCGTAGGCGTGGGTGAAGCCCTCAGCCGGCTGGACGCGGAGGCGCGCTACCAGCTTCACGGCGTGGATGCGCTGCGCGACTGGCTACAGCGCTCCGCCGACGAAGCGCTGGCGGCCGTGCGCCCCTACTTCGACGTACCGGAGCCCATGGCTCGTATTCAAGCCATGATCGCACCCTCTAATTCCGGCGGCATCTACTACACGGGCCCCACCGACGATTTCTCCCGCCCCGGCCGCATCTGGTGGTCCGTGCCGGATGGTGTGGACACATTCTCCACCTGGCAGGAGCGCACCACCGTGTATCACGAGGGCGTACCCGGCCATCACATGCAGCTGGGCTTCACCACATTCCTGCGCGGCGAGCTCAATGCGTGGCGCCGCCAGGGCTACTGGGTGAGCGGCCACGGCGAAGGCTGGGCGCTGTACGCCGAACAGCTCATGAGCGAGCTTGGTTTCCAGGATGACCCGGGCAACCGCATGGGCGTACTCGATTCGGAGCGCCTGCGCACGGCCCGCATCATCGTGGACATGGGTGTGCACCTGGGTTTCAGTGCCGGTGCGTGGGCCGACGACGATGGTGCCGGCTTCAGTGGTATCGGCGCGGGTGGAGCGCAGGCTCGCCCGGGTGCGGCGGACGTCCCCGCAGCTTCAGCCCCGGGGCCCGCGTGGGATCATGATTCCGCCTGGCGTTTCCTGCGCGCCAACGTGGCAATGAACCCCTCCTTCCTTACCTTCGAGCTGGACCGCTATCTCGGCTGGCCCGCACAGGCGTCCTCCTACAAAATCGGCCAGCACACGTGGTTGGAGCTGCGCGAGGAGGCCCGCCGCTCCGCCGTAGCACGTGGCGAATCTTTCGACCTCAAGGACTGGCATATGAAGGCGCTCCGCCTGGGCGGCGTGGGCCTCGATATTCTCAAGAAAGCACTGCAGTGAAAACTCTTCTCCTCGCATCCCAATCCGCCGCGCGCCTGGCTACACTCCGCGCCGCCGGCATTGACCCCGCCGTGTGCGTATCCGGCTTTGATGAGGACGCGTTCCTCTCCAGCGTGAAGGGTGGCCCCGCCCAGAAGGTACTGGGCCTGGCCACCGGGAAGGCATTCGCCGTGGCCGAGCGCCTGCAGCGCCGGCGTGATGAACGCGGCGATATGTCCGCCAACCAGGCCGCCGAGTTCGGTGCGGATACGGAACCGGACTTCGTGGTGGGGTGCGATTCCATGTTTGAGTTCGACGGCGAAGTGTACGGCAAGCCCCACTCCGCGCAGGTGGCGCGCGAACGGCTGCGGGCCATGAACGGACACAGCGGTGTGCTACACACGGGACACCTGCTCATCGACATGAACAGCGGGCGTGCGCTCGGTTCCGTGTCCCACGCCCGGGTCCACTTCGCCCGCATGTCCGCCGGAGAAATTGACACCTATATTGCCACCGGGGAGCCGCTGGAAGTGGCCGGCTCATTCACCACGGACGGGCTGGGCGGCAGCTTCATTGATCGGATCGACGGGGATTATCACGGGGTGGTGGGAATTTCCCTACCTCTCCTTCGGCGCATGCTCGCCATCTTCGGGGTATCTATCACCGAATTCTGGTCCTCGCCGGAGGCAACTGAGGATGCGCGGCCGGCCGGCGCACCGGGCTTTCTGGCCCATCGGCATGACCGGGCCGGCTCCGAGCATGCGCGCGGCGCGATTGCCCGGGCTCACGGCGCCGACGCGTTTTACGTGGATTCGGAGGGCGCATGCCACTGGGGGCTCAACGGGGCCGCCGGCGTCGCCGCCTACCGCGTACTGCCCGGAGGTACTGAGATACTCATGCAGCATCGGGCCGCATGGAGTCACGGCGGGGATACGTGGGCCGTGCCCGGCGGGGCACGCGAGTGGTTCGAAACCCCCCTGGAGGGCGCCATGCGGGAATTCGAGGAGGAAACCCAGATCTCCCGGGCCGGTCTGGACGTGCGTGGGGATCTACGTACTCGTCAGGGCGACTGGGCCTACACCACCTACGTGGCCGAGGCGGATGCGGCAGCCGAGCCGGTTGCCGATGAGGAATCCGCCGAACTGGTGTGGGTACCGCTTGAGGATGTGGAGAAACTGCATCTCCTACCATCCTTCGCAGCCTCCTGGCCGGAGTTGCGCGCCGTTATCGAGGGTCAGTAGGATGCCCGGGAAAACATCCGGCCGAGGGCGGTGAGAACGTCGCCGAGGAGGATGCGGCCAGCCGGAACCTCCCAATGGGACGGCGCCCACCGGCACCCGGTACCTAGCCGAGCTCTCCGGCGTCGTGCTTTTTCTTCAGTTCCGCGTTAATATCCGCCGGCAGCTTCTCCACAAACGGGTGGTCCTTCCCCGTGGGGCCGAAGGCCTGGGCCCCGCCCGGGTCCCCAATATCGTCAAAGAACTCCGCATTCACCTGCGTCCACACGGACCAGTCATCGGGGAGGTCGTCCTCGTAGTAGATCGCCTCCACCGGGCAGACGGGCTCGCAGGCCCCGCAGTCCACACATTCGGTGGGGTTGATGTAGAGCGTGCGCTCGCCCTCATAAATGCAATCCACCGGGCATTCATCCACGCATGCCCGATCCTTAATATCCACGCACGGTTGCGCAATCACGTACGTCATGTGCACTCCTTCCTGGTACCTTCTAGCGCCACACGCAGGCCCGCGTACCTCTACTGGCAGACGCGTCCATTCACAGGCTGATACGTCCAGTCATAGGAGGAATCCTCCACAACCTTTCCATTCAGTTTGACCGTACGCCGCACGGTCACCGTGAAGCCAGGGCCGCCCGCGGATTGTGGCTTGCAGGTCGCACCCGTTCCGGTCACCGTGGTGGCCTGCACGTAGTTGCGGGGTGCGGACGTGGAGGTATCCACGTCAAAATACTTGGTGGACCACAGCTTGGTCACCACCTGCCCGTTTTCCACGTAGGCATCGATGACCGCGCCATAGGGAGTGCGGTTCTTCCAGATCATGTCTATCGAGCCCTCCCACAGGGTTGCCTCACGCCCCATGGGATACCGGCTGAAGTGCTTGGAATGCGGTTTGTGGGACACGTCTACCATCCCGGCCAGGTATCCCACATTGAACGTGTTCGTAGACAGTTGCGAGAGCCCGCCGCCCATCGCCACATCATTGAAACCGTCGGATACCACGCCCGAAGAAACAAAGCCGTTCTCCGCGGTAATGGGCCCGAGCGCCGTGAGCAGGGAGAATTGCTCGCCCGGTTTGACCAGCGTGTTCGCAACCTTCGCGGTACCCACCACCAGGTTCTTGGTGCGCACGTTATCCGCCGTGAGCGGCGTGCTGATCTCCGACACCACTTCCTTCACGCCCATTTTGTTCGCATCATCCGTGGTGAATGTAGCCTTCTGGGTGGTGACTTTCGCGCTGACCGTCCGGTCACGTGCCACCGTGGTGCTCGCCGCCTTCGCCACATCCTGGGCCAACTGGGTAGCATCCACCGTCTGCCCGTCCTTGGACGGAATCACGGTGGGCGTGGTGTGGTCCTTGATTTCGATGCGGGCGTCCTGCGCCCCGGTGAGGGCGTCCGGTAGCGCAGCCTTCAGGTCCGCCAGCAGTTTGTCCCCGTCCAGGTTCAGCTTGAGGTTCCCCTCGCTGTCCGGGAACGACGCCGCCGCTGCCAGTTGCGCGGGCGTCAGGGAGGCGGTTTTGTCACCCACCTTCACGTCCACGTTGGCGGCCACCAGCGGATCCGCCACCTGTTCCTTGACGGACTGCGCCTCGGCATCCGTAACCTCCGGATCCCGCTGGGTGGCTTTCAGTTCGATGGTGTCCGACGTAAACACGCCGGTGGTGAGCGCCGTCCGCGCCTGATCCCGGTCCACGCCGATACCCGCCGCGCCCGGCTGCACCTCCGCCGTGGTGCCGTTAAAAGTGATGCTCGCGTTGGTGGGTTCCTTACCGGCCACCGTGCCCACACGCGCAATTTCGCCGTCCAGCGCCTCCGCATCATAGGTGATCGCCGGCGTAATGTCCGTGGACGTACCGAACAGGCTGTTCCATACACGTGCCGGGTTAAGCGTGAAGCCGGTGAGCCCGTTAAGCGTGCCCTGTGCATCCGCCGCAAGCTTGTAGGTGGCCGGGTCCACCTGCTGGGCCGTACCGCCGTTGATACTCACGTTGACCGTACGCGCGGCCAGCGCCGGCAGCTTTTCATTAAGGCGCTCCGCAGCCTTCTGTTCCGTGAGTCCGCCAATCTCCACCCCGGCCACCGAGGTGCCCGAGGGCACCCGCGCCGTGGTCCAGTTGGCGAGCCACACGTATCCACCCGCTAGCAGAATAATGATGCCCGCCGTGATCCACGGCCAGCGCCTGCGCTTTGACTTGGCCACTCCCTGTCCTTTCCTCGTGAGTTTAGGCTACCCGGCCCCTCCGACAGGCAATGGTGGGCCGCCGCGTTATCCCGCACACGCCCAGGTACGACGACGCCGCCAGCCCGCCGCCCCAGATCAAGCAGGGTAATGCACTCGGCACTACCGCGGCGCATTACCCTCGCGAGCGACGAACCGCGTCACCACACCGGCGTCGTACCTAGGCGTCCGCCTGCTCGCTGCGAGCCGCGCGGTCCTCCCGGCGCCGAGCCACCACGTCCGGCACCACCGGAAGTACCAGTGCAAGCACCACCCAGATACTCGAGTACACCTGGGATACCACCACCCAGTCATTGGCGGGCGGGAAAAACAGCAGCCAGATGGTCACGAATGCCTCGTCCAACCAGAACAGCCCCCAGGCTCCGCGGCCATACCCGCGCACCAGCCAGGCCCCCGAGGTGACCACCACCGCGGCGAGGACCAGCCCCGTCCACGGCCAATCCACGAAGCCACCGTGGGCCACCACGCCCAGCAGGCCGGCCACCGCTCCGAGCAGCAGGGCCAGGACGGGGGTGCGAAAGCGCCGCATTACTTCTTCTTTGCCTGACGGTTCTTGGCGGCGATCTTGTAGCGCTCCACCGAATCGAGGATCACCTTGCGAATGCGCACGGCCTCCGGGGTGACCTCGATGCATTCGTCGTCCGCGGCGAATTCAATGGACTCCTCCAAGGTGAGCTTGCGCGGCGCCTCCAGCTGCTGGAACACGTCCGCCGTGGCGGAGCGCATATTCGTCATCTGCTTGGCGCGGACCACGTTGACGTCCATATCCTCGTTGCGCGGGTTCTCCCCCACAACCTCGCCCTCGTACACCTGCCAGCCCGGCTCCACAAAGAAGGTGCCGCGATCCTCCAGCTTCTGAAGCGCGTAGGCGGTCACCTGGCCGGAACGGTCGCTGACCAGCGAGCCGGTATCACGGGATTCGATGGCACCGAACCAGGGCGCCATGCCCTCATTAATGGAGAAGGCAATGCCCTGACCGCGCGTCTGAGTGAGGAAGACAGAGCGGAATCCGATCATGCCGCGCGCCGGCACCAGAAACTCCATGCGCACCCAGCCGGTGCCGTGGTTGCTCATCGTTTCCATCGTGCCCTTACGGGCGGCCATCAGCTGGGTAACGGCGCCCAGGAACTCCTCGGGCACATCAATGGTGGTGCGCTGCACCGGCTCATACTTCTTGCCGTCGCGCTCCTCGGTGACTACCTGGGGCTTGCCGACGGTGAGCTCAAAGCCTTCGCGCCGCATCTGCTCCACCAGGATGGACAGCGCCAGTTCACCACGATCCTGCACCTCCCAGGTATCCGGACGCTTGGTGGGAAGCACACGAATGGACACGTTGCCCACCAGCTCCTGATCCAGGCGGTCCTTAACCATGCGGGCCGTCAGCTTGTGTCCCTTGCCCTCGGTGCCAGCCAGCGGCGAAGTGTTGATGCCGATGGTCATGGAGATAGCGGGCGGATCAATGTGGAAGCGTTCGCGCGGCTGGGGGTTGGCCGGATCGCACAGAGAATCACCAATGGTGATGTCCTCGATGCCAGCCACGGCCGCAATATCGCCGGCCTCCACCTTGTCCACAGGCTCGCGCTTGAGGCCCTTGGTAATGAGCAGTTCGGAGATGCGCACGTTCTTCGGCGCGCCGTCCTCGCGCACCCACGCGACGGTTTCGCCCTTCTTGAGCATGCCGGAGAACACGCGCACCAACGCGATACGGCCCAGGAACGGGGAGGCGTCCAGGTTCATCACCTGCGCCACCAGCGGCTGATCGGCGTCATATTCGGGCGCCGGAATGTACTTGAGGATGGCGCGGAACAGCGGTTCCAGGTCATGATTCTCCGGGAGTTCGCCATCCGCCGGCTTCTTGAGGTCCGCGTAGCCGGCCTTCGCCGAGGCGTAGATGGTGGGTACCTCAAGTAGCCGGTCCAGAAGATCGTCGTCGGGGTTTTCCAGGTCCCCGTAGAGGGAGAGCAGCAGATCCTGCGTTTCGCGCTCCACCTCATCAATACGTGCGTCCTTGCGATCCACCTTATTGATCACGGGGATCACGGGGAGGTTGGCCTCCAGGGCCTTGCGCAGCACGAAACGGGTTTGCGGGAGCGGGCCCTCAGCCGCGTCCACCAGCAGCACCACGCCGTCCACCATTTCAAGGGCGCGCTCTACCTCCCCACCGAAGTCCGCGTGGCCCGGGGTATCCACCACGTTAATGGTGACGCCGTCCGGCGCCTCGAATTCCGCCGCCGAGGGTCCCGTGTAGTGAATGGCCGTGTTCTTCGCGAGAATGGTAATGCCTTTCTCGCGTTCCAGATCCCCAGAATCCATGATGCGCGTTCCGGTTTTCTCCACCGTGGCCCGATCACCTAGAGCGTGCCCCTGCCACAGCATTCCATCCACCAGGGTGGTTTTGCCGTGGTCAACGTGCGCGACGATGGCCACATTGCGAAGATCATGCCGAATAGTCATAGATTCCTACTCTCCGCGAATTCGCGGGATTCCCGGGCCGCGCCGGCGCGCGGCATACCCGGGGTGATTTTACGCGCCGAAGGTTGCCGCGTGCGTGTGCGCCGTAGCACGGGCGGGCGCCGGGGGCGTGTGAGCTTGCACAAACCTGCCGGGCCGACGCCGCTGCGCGCGCGTTGGTACGGGCGCGTGCGGGAACGTGTGAGGCCATTCACGCGTGGCGCGGCACGCAGGCACGCCGTGGCGCTGCCGGGCCCGGACGGGCGTCTATTCGCTGCTAGGCGGTCAGCGCCATGATGGCGACGGCCATCACCACGAAGCCCGCCACGCTCACGCTCACGCGATCCCAGGCCACACGCCAGCTCACCTTCTGACCCGCAGACTGACGCCCGGCCCCGTCCATGAGTTTCCCGATGAGCACCTCCACCTCACGCGTGCGAGCGGTGGTGGAGATCTCACCGTCGGAAATCACGGGGATGGGCTCCGGTTGATGCTTGCGGTACGGGGAGCGCGCCGTGGTACCGCCAAAGAAACGCGGGTGGTAGGAGCGACCGTTGGCGGCCGTGAGCGTGAGCCCGTAGCGCGCCTCAACCACGCGCAGCTGCGAGAACGGGATGCGCACGTCCCGGTAGGTGTTGCGCAGGGTGATGGCTGCGGCGTCGATACGGATGGACGGCATCATGAACAGCGCGTAGGCCTCCACCACCATGCCCACACCGAACAGTGCCGTGAGGGCGGCGAAGTGCCAGCCATCCCCCACCACCTGCGCCACCAGAATCACCACGGCCAGCACCACAAAGAAAATGGTCATGCCGTACTGGGCGTTAGCGCGCAACTCGTATTTCATGTGCTCCACTCTCTCACATTCCTTCGACGCCGAAACGCACGTACCAGACTCCAACGCCGAAGGGCACGTACCAGACGACTCACGTGGTGGGCGTCCGTTCAGGCAACAAAGTGGGCGGGAAGGATACCCTTCCCGCCCACTCGGTAACTCAGCTGTTACTTGCTGGCCACGTAACCGATGTTTTCCTTCGGAATAACCGCGAAGCCCATCGCGCCGGTGTTCGCAAGATCGCTCTTCACGGCAACCTTGTCCGGCCCATTGAAGGTGGGCATGATGCCGTACTCGCTGAGGGCCTCAACCTCCAGCTTGTTCGCCTCGGCAATCTGCTCATCCGGATCACCGATCTCCTGGAGCTTCTTCAGGCGCTCATCCGTCGGCTCCCACGTGGTGCCGGAGCGATTGAGGCCGTCCGAGGCGTAGATCTGGCCGAAGTAGGCCACGCCGAACGGATCGGAGGAACTGAAGCCCATGAGGAGCATATCGAAATCGTTCTTCGCAAGAGTGTTGGAGAACTCGGTGCCGGCGCGCGAATCAATCTGCAGGTCCACGCCCACGGCCTTCAGCTCCTGCTGAATGGCCAGGCCCAGGTTCTTTGTGGTCTGGTCATCGCCAAACTCCACGTAGTTCACCGTGAGCTTCTCACCGTCCTTGGCGCGGATACCGTCGCTACCGGCGGTCCAGCCGGCCGCATCCAGTTCCTTCTTGGCGTTTTCCGGATCGAAGCTAGCCACCTTAGAGAAGTTATCCTCGTATCCCTTCTGAGACTCGAACAGGAGGAAGGAGCCCGGCGCGTCCTCGTGGTAGTCGATGCCGTTGAAGCGAATTGTGGCCAGTTGGCTGCGGTCAATGGACTCGAAGATGGCCTTACGCACGGCCTTGTCCTGCAGCGGACCAGACTTCGCGTTGAGCGTCATGAGATAATTAGCCGTCAGGGTAGCCGTGTACACGGACACGTTCTCCATACCCTTGATCTGCGCCAGGTGGTCCGCAGTACCGACGCTGGTCGCATCAATTTCGCCATTCTTAAAGGCGTTGATGGAGGCCTGCGACTCCATCTGCCGGTAGGTGATAGAATCCAGCTTACCCTTCGGGCCCCACCACTTCTCGTTGCGCTCGAAGGTGATGACGCCACCCTGCGGATCATAGTTCTTCACCTTGTACGGGCCGGCGCCGTACTCCGGATGAGCCGCGTTGAGGTAGGTCTCGTTGTAGAGCTTGGCCGTGTTAACGGCAGGGTGCAGCACATCGTTGAACAGGCCCTGCCACCAGGCATAGATGCCATCGAAGGTGACCACCACCTGCTTATCCGAGGTACCCGCCTCCACGGAGGTGATGCGCTCGTAGCCGTCCGTGGAGGAAGGAAGATAATCCGCGTCCTCACCATTGTTGGACTTCCAGGTGTTCTGGAAGGCCTTCACATCAATGGGGGTACCGTCATTGAACTTAGCTTCCTCCCTGATGTCATAGGTGACAACGGTGTTGCCGTCCTTCTCCTCAGCCTTGACATCCGTGAAGTAGTCCGGGTTGAAGTGCCAGGTACCATCCGCATCAAACAGCGCCAGCTGCGGGTTGTACCAGTACCACATGGTGCTCGTATACAGCGTGCCATCCTGCTGGAACGGATTCATCTGGGCGGTCAGCTCACTGATAGGCAGCGTGAGATTCCCGCCATCCTTCAGTTCGTCATAGCTAGCCTCCAGGTAGTCACCGGCGGCCAGCTGCGTGGATCCGCTGGCCGATGCGGACGCCTTACCGGAGCCGGACGTACCGGAGCAGGCGGATAGCACCAATGCTGCCGCCGCAGTCAGCGCAAAGATTCCGGTCTTCTTCATAGACCTCTCCCTCCTCACTCGGCCCGGATCCTCCGGGCGCGTAGCGCGTGAAACCAGGACAACACTCAGCGCCTGCTGGGAAAAACCTGGCCTCGCGATTGCGTTCAGCGTACGCGAGGCCCTCCGCACACACTGCCGTTGTCCACATATTGGAATACGTCCGATCCCAGCGCGCCACGCCACGCAGGGACGCGAAAGGGCGCCGTCGTGAACGACAGCGCCCCGGCGATAACCCCGCACCTACTTCTTAGTTTGCGGCACCTCACTACGGTTCCGGCCGCGACCCTTGAAGTACGTGACGTTGGTGGCGTCGCTTTCAAAGGTGAGCCGTTCACGGGTGCGCTCCACGCGCGGATCCGGAATCGGCACGGCGGAGAGCAGCGCCTTCGTATAGGGGTGCTGCGGGTTTTCGAACACCTCGCGGGTGGTGCCCGTCTCCACGAAGCGGCCAGATACATGACCGCCACCTTGTCCGCGATGTGATGCACCACGGCCAGATCGTGCGAGACGAAGATGTAGGCGATGCCCAGGTCCTCCTTCAACTGGTTCAAGAGGTTCAGCACGCCGGCCTGAATGGTGACGTCCAGGGCGGAGACGGGCTCGTCCAGCACCAGAATGTCCGGGCGGGTGGCGAGTGCGCGGGCAATACCGATGCGCTGGCGCTGGCCACCGGAGAATGCACCCGGGAAACGGTCCACCATGGAGCGGTCCAATTCCACCAGGTCCATGAGCTCCAGGACCCGCTTGCCGATATCCCCGTCCCATCCCAGCGAGTGGAGCGGCTCCGCGATGAGGTCCTTAATGGTCAGGCGCGGATCCAGGGCGCCCATCGGATCCTGGAACACCATCTGAATCTTGGAACGCAGCTTGCGCCGCTCCCGGCGGGACAGCTTGGTGACATCCTTGCCGTCAATAATGATTTCGCCGGTGAGGTTCTTACCCGCACCCAGATCCATGATCTCCAGCAGGGTGGTGGACTTCCCCGAACCGGACTCGCCCACAATCGCGATTGTTTCACCGCGGTGCAGGTTGAAGCTGATGTCCTCCACCGCGTGGACGCGTCCCACGGGCCGCTTGAGGAAGGCCCCCTTGAGCAGCGGGAACGTCTTGGTGAGGTGGTTGACCTCCAGCACTACGGGCTCGCCGGAGAAGTCCTTCTCCGGGGCACGCTCCTCGTTCTCATCACCCGGCACCGCCTGCTTCTCACGCAGGGCCAGCGCCTCCTCCTCGGTGGTGACCAGCGGACCGTTAGATTCCTGGTCAATACGCGGCACCGCGGAAAGCAGCTTAATGGTGTAGGGATCATGAGCGTGGTAGAAGATGTCCTCCACCGCACCACGCTCCACCGGATCGCCCTTCTTCATGACGATCACGTCATCCGCCATGCCCGCGATCACGCCCATGTCATGGGTAATCATGATGGTGGCGGCACCCGTTTCCTCCTGCGCCTTCCGGATCAGCTCCAGAATTTGCGCCTGAATGGTGACGTCCAGGGCGGTGGTGGGCTCGTCCGCGATGAGCACGGCGGGATTATTGGCGATGGCCATGGCAATCACCACGCGCTGGCGCATACCGCCCGAAAACTCATGCGGGAAGGACTTGAGGCCGCGCTCCGGATCCGGGATCTCCACCATGCGGAGCAGATCCAGGGCGCGGGCGTGAGCGGCGCGCTCCGAGATGTGCGGGTCATGGGCGCGCAGGGCCTCCTCCAGCTGCATGCCAATGTCAAACACCGGCGTGAGCGCGGAGAGCGGATCCTGGAAAATCATGCCGATGTCCTTGCCACGGATGGCGGACATCTGCTTGTCGGTGAGCCCGATCAGCTCCTTTCCGCGGAGTTTGACCGATCCGGTCACCTTCGCGTAACCCGGTAGCAGTCCCATGATGGCCAGGGACGTCACGGACTTGCCGGAGCCGGACTCCCCCACAATGCCGAGCGTACGGCCCGGATACAGGTCGAAGTCCAGGCCGTGCACCGCGTGCACGGTGCCGGCCTCCGAGGGGAACTGAATTTGCAGCCCGCGCACTGCTAGCACGGGGTCCCCAAACTTCTGCCGCCGCGCCTCCAGTTCCGCAGCCAAATCGGCCGGGATTGAGTACGACGTCGTATCCACGCGCGTTTCCTTCGCTTCGTTCTGACTCATGCCCTACCTCCTGCGGCCGAATTCGGATCAAGTGCATCGCGCAGACCGTCCGCGATGAGCGCCATGGACACGGTGAGGAACACCAGCACGAGGGCCGGGAACCAGAATGTCCAGGGCAGCGAGTTCACCGAGTTAGTACCCGAGGACAGCAGATTACCGAGGGACACGTCCGGCGGCTTAACGCCGAGGCCCAGGAAGGACAGGCCCGTTTCGCTCATGATCGCCGAAATGACGCCCAGGGTGGCGTTGATGATAAGGAGCGAACCGATATTCGGCACAATGTGGCGCACCACCGTGCGCAGCCCGCCCACACCCATGAAGCGCGCGGCCATCACGTATTCGCGTTCGCGCACCGAAATGGCCATGGACCAGATCACGCGGGCCGAATACATCCAACCGGTCAGGGTGAGCACCAGCATGAGCATCTTCCAGTCACCCTTCGAGGAACCCACGATCAGTGCGGTGAGCAGGAAGGAGGGGATGATCAGCAGGAAGTGAATAACGGAGAGGATGGCGCTCTCCCACCGTCCGCCCAGGTAGGCGGCCAGGCAGCCGATGATGGCCGCAATGGCGATGGTGCACACGGACACCACGATGCCAATAATCATGGAGCGGCCCAGGCCGTGAACGGTTTGAGCGAAGATGTCGAATCCCGCGCCGTCCGTGCCGAACCAGTGCGTGGCCGAGGGGGCCTGGGAGAAGGACAGCACGTCCATCTCGTCATAGCTCCACGGGGTAAGGAAGCGGCCGAAAGCGGCCATGAGCGCCAGAATCACAAATACGGCCAGGCCGATGTCCGCCGGGATATTACGGAAGAAGCGGCGCGAATAGAGCTGGAATTTGGACAGGCCTACGCGCTGCGCGGTGACTGTAGCCTCCGCCGCGGACTCGGGCTGCTGAGAATTATCGTTACGCATTTAGCTCACCCTCACTCGCGGATCGATGATCACCACAAAGATGTCCGAAAGAATGGCACCCAGGGCGGTAAGGACGGCGGAGAATGCCGCCACCGCCACCGCACCGTTCACGTCATTCTTGGCGATGGTTTGCACCGTGTACTGGCCGATACCGGACCACGCGTAAATGTTTTCCGTCAGCACCGCGCCGGTGAAAATCCCCGGAATGGAGAAGGCCACGGAGGTGACGATGGGAATGATGGAGGTGCGCAGCGCGTGCTTGCGAATGGCCTGCTGCCGGGTGAGTCCCTTGGCGCGAGCCGTACGCACATAATCCGCTTCAATGTTATCCAGCAGTAGTGAGCGCTGGGTGAGGTGGTAGCTGGGATACGTAATAAAGATGAGGCCGATGGTGGGAAGCGTGACGCGTTTCAGGAAGTCCACAAAGTAGGCCCAACCCGTAAGCGTGGACCCACCGTTGCCCGTCACCAGGAACACGTTGGTGCCCACCACACTGTTGAACCACACGCCGAAGGCGACCAGGCCCACGGACACCACCACAATTGGGAGGTTCATGGCCACCACGGAGATACCCATCCACGTGCGGTCGGAAGCCCCGTACTGGTGGGAGGCCGTATGCACACCGACGGCCACGCCCACCACCACGGACAGGATGGTGGCCAGCAGCATTAATTCGGCGGACACCATGGCGCGAGCACCAATTTCCTGGTTGACCACGCCGGTGCCCACAAAACCGCGGCCCCAGTTCCAGTGCAGCAGGATGTCGGTGAGCCAAGACCACCAGTTTTCCAGCAGCGAATGGGCGCTAGAGAGGTGGTAGGGCTCCAGGCTGGCCTGGATCTGTTCCGCCGGCAGCGGGGGCCGACGGCCCATGTAATTCGATTCCGGGTGCAGGAACCATGACGCGAGGAAGTACGTCATATTCGTGGCGAGGAACACCATGAATATCCACGTCAATCCTCGGCGGATTAAGTATCTAATCACTCGGGCTTCTCCCAATTTCTTCTCAAACGGGCGGACCTTCCCGCCCGGGCCCGCCCCCGTCACGCACCGCAAACCGGCACGTGATAAGGCGCAAGTCAATGGGTTGATACTACATCTAGGTTTTTGTCCCTTCCGGTCGTGCCGGGTCACCGCCGCGCTCGCACGCCGCCGTATTTTTCGCCGCCCGGACCGCCCGCAGCGGCGCCGCGTCACTTCGGTGCGTCCCCGGCACCCATTACTTAGGACAGATCTGAAATCATTGACGGCGCCCATTCCCGTGGGCCCGCGGCCGCCCGCCGATGCGGGACGGCCCCATTACCAGACCCGACCCCGCGTCGGGATGCAAAGTGATCACGCCCATGAGGCGGAGAGGACGCGAGATCCCGATTATTTTCCGCGCTAGAACAGCCAATCTTCCGATTTAGCGTTCTTCCTCACGCACGTCCATATTTTGAGACGCCGCGAGGCGCTCCATCACGATATCCCGCATTCCACGCCGATCCGGCGTGCCGTCATCAAGATGCGGCAACTGCTCCATCACCACAAGCTCACGCGGCAGCTTGTAGCGAGCCAGCGCCTGGCCCACGAACGCCTGTAGCTCCGCCAGTGAGGGGGCGGACAACGCCGGCTGCACCGCCACCGCGCCGAGTCCGTGGCCGGTGTGGAGCGCCACGCTACCCGAGAAATCATCCGCATCCATGCCGTCCGGCAGCTCCCCGGCGGACCGTATAACAATGGCTGCCACCACGCGCTCGCCCCACAGCGGGTCCGGAATGCCGGTCACCACCACGTCCTCGATACCCGGGTACTGGCGGATAATTTCCTCTACCTCCTGCGGGTGAACGGTTTCCCCGCCCGTCAGGATGGCATCCCCGGTACGCCCGGCCAGCACCACCATGTCCGCCTCAACGCGCCCCACATCTCCCGTGTGCACCCAGCCCTCCGAGTCAATGGGGAGAGCGTCCGAAAGCCAGTAGCCACCGGTGACGGACGGTCCACGCACCTCAATTACACCCGTGTGGCCGTCAGCCACGGATTCCCCACTGGCCGGATCCACGATGCGCAGCTCAATGTAGGCGGACGGCCAGCCAATGGCACCGGTGGGGATGGGCGCCGTGGCCCGCCCCCCGGCAGCGGATCCCGCCGCGCCGTAGTCCGCGGCGGATGCCGGCGTGGAGCGCGCTCCCTCAGAGGAAGTCCGCGCTGCGGGAGCCTCATGTTGGGCCGACTGCGGTGCGGCAGCGGATTCCCCCGCGCTACCCCCGCCGTCACGGATCACATCGGCCCCGCGGACCGTGCCCTGGCCGCCCACGAACCCGTCGCCTGCCGCACCGCCGCGCGCACCGTGCCCCGCCCCGACGGCCCCACCGTCGTAGCTCTCGCCAGCGGTGCGGTTCATGGGCTCCGGCCCGGGCAGGTAACAGCCGGTGCCGCCCGCCTCCGCGGTCCCCCAGAAGTTCACGGGCCGCGCGCCGATACTCGCCAGCGCATCCATAAGTTCCGGCGGCACCGGGGCACCACCCACCGCGCACACGCGCAGGCTCGACAGATCCCGCCGCTCTGTACCCACCGCATCCAGTAGCTTCATGTAGACGGTCGGGACAGCAAACATGACCGTGACACGCTCCGCTTCCACGGCCGCCGCCACCGTAGCCGGGTGCGCATCCCGCACCACCACCACGCACCCGCCGTTGGCAAACTGCCCAAGCACCCCACCGTTCAGCCCGCCGATATTGGACATGGGTGCACACGCCAGCACGGTATCCCGCTGGTCGAAACGCAGCGCCTCACGGAAATTGCGCTCCGCCCACCACATGTTCGCGTGAGTGAGTTGCACGGCCCGCGGCTCCGGGAACGAGGAGCGCAGCGTCATGAGCGCCGTCGACTCCGGATAACCATGCTGGTTGAGCGCGGCGCGCCCCTCCGTGCCATCCGCAATAAATGCGGTGCCAAATACGCCCTCCGCGGCGGTCAATGCCACATACCCGTAACCGAGCGCGGAGGTAAATGGCGGCGCTTCGACGTCGTCGTCAATAACAAGGTGCACCAGGCTGCCGGAGGCCGTGAAACTGCCGCGGGACGCCACCTCCGGCTCCGCGACCACCACGCGCGGGGCGATGAAATTAACCACGGCCTGGAGCTCAAACTGGGTGTAGCGATAGCTGACCGGCACCAGTACGGCGCCGATGCGCGCGCACGCAATATATAGGAGCAGGTGGTAGGGCGAGTTATGCGCCACGAGCATCACGCGATCCCCCTGGCCCACGCCGGTCTGCGCCAGCAGCTGGGCGAGACGGCGCGTGGTGGCTGTCGCCTCCCGGACGGTCCAGCGCTGCCGACCATAACTGAGACAGATGGCGTCCGGGCGCTCGCGGGCCGCGCGGTCCTGGAACGCAGCAAGATTAAACACCGGTGGCTTATGCATGCTGAGGTCCCTTCGTGGAGGCGGCAGAGGAACGCGGGGCGTCGGAGGCGTGCGGGGCTTCGTTCTGCGCAGGCGTTGCCGTAGCCTCACGCACTTCTGACGACGACGTCGCTGCCCGTGCCTCGTCCGTGCCGTCCGCGCTTCCCGCCCGGGTTCCCGTCCCAGCGACGGCGTCGGCCGCAGACGGATCCTCAACCGGCACGTCCGCACCCCAGAATGCGGCCATTCCGCGTCGGAGAGCGAGAAGATCGTCGGCGTGCGAATACTCGCGGGCCGAATGCATGGAGAGGAGCGGCACACCCACATCCACGGTGGAGATGCCCAGACGCGCGGCCGTGATGGGGCCGATTGTGGTGCCGCATGCAACGGCATTATTTGAAATGAAGGGTTGGAGGCGGGCATCGGCGCGCTCAAACGCCTCCCGGAGCACGGCGATGGACCGCGCATCCGAGGCGTAGCGGCCCTGCGCATTGATCTTAAGAATGGCGCCACGGCCGGCTACGGGCGCCTGATCCGGGTCGTAGTACTCCGGGTAGTTCGGATTAATCGAATGACCGGCATCCGAGGAAACGCAGGTGGAGGCCGCGAGCATGCACTCAAGCCCCTCCTCATCCACTCCATGAGCACGAGCCACGCGGCGCAGCACCATCTCGAGGATGGGTCCGGCGGCGCCCGAGGGCGTACCAGAACCGATCTCCTCATGGTCAAAAGCGGCCAGAACCGGGATGAACGGTTCACCCTGCTCACCCGGATGCGCCAGTGCGTCAAGGAAGGCGCGGAAGCTGGCATGCACGGAGGTCAGGTTGTCCTGCCGGGAGGAGCCAAGGAAATCTCCGGTGAGGGCCGGCGCCTCCGCCGGGTAGGCCAGAATATCGTGCCCCATGATGTCCGCTTCCGCCACACCAGCAGCCTCCGCGAGCGCACCGAACAGCGTGCCGGAGAGCGGCTGCGTGAGCACCGGGTGAAGGTGAGTTTGCGGATTGAGCGAGAGACTCTTGTTAACGCTGCGGTCCAGGTGGGGCGCCAGCTGCGGAATGATCATGCAGGCGGGTAACTTGACCAGACGCTCCTCTCCACCGCGCAGCACCAGCCGGCCCGCCAGGCCCAGTTCCCGGTTGAGCCACGAGTTGTAGAGCGGGCCGCCGTACACTTCCACGTCAACCTGCTGGAAGCCGGCGTGCTCTGAGGTGCCGTTCGGCTTCACCTTGAACGACGGCGAATCCGTATGCGAGCCGACAATCCGGAAGTGGGTGGCGCGCGCCTCCGGGATACGCCACGCCAGGAATGCTCCGCCCCGTACCAGGAAGTACACGCCCGGCTCCCCGCAGAACGGTGCGGTATCGCGTTGCTCCGTGAACCCGGCATAGCGGGCGAGGCCGGCGAGGGTCGCCGCGGCGTGGTAGGAGGTGGGCGAACTTGAGATAAAGCTCGCCAGGCGATGCGCGTTCGTTGCGCTGAGCTGGCTAATCACAATTGACAGTCTAGAGCCCGGGTACTCAGCCGCGTCCAGACCGGGCGATTTTGGGGCCCGGCCTGACCACTGAGCTGGGGTGGACGGCCCGGAAATACCCGCTGCCAGCCACCATGCGCCGGGACATCCCGCGGGCCACCCGTGAACTCGGCAAACCCACTTATCACAGGGGAAACCGGAATCAGAGTGCGGTTAAGCTTCTCACAGCGTCCGCAAATGAAACTTCGGAGCGTAGGATCTCCCGCCGTGGCGAAGATTCACGCGGCCGCCCACACGCCGGCGGCTCATGCTACGGCATTGGCAGGCCTTGCCGCTCTCGGCGTTGTGTTTGGCGATATTGGCACGTCCCCGCTGTACGTACTGCGTGCGGTGTTCACGGTGCATGGGGGCATCGTGCCGCTGGAGGATGACGCGATCATCGGGGTTATCTCCGCGGTGATCTGGATCCTGGTCATCATCGTCACGCTGAAGTACGTGGTGCTGGTGCTGCGGGCTGATAATGACGGCGAGGGTGGCATCATCGCGCTGGCCACCCTGGTGGGCCGGCTGATGAAGTCCAAGAAGCACATGGTGGCCACTTTCGTGGTGGTAGGCATGCTTGGCGCTGCGCTATTCTTCGGCGATTCGGTCATCACGCCTGCTATTTCGGTGATGTCTGCCATTGAGGGCCTGTCCGTGGCATTCCCCACCATGCAGGAGTGGGTGGTGGTGCCCGCGGCACTGGTGATCCTCACCCTGTTGTTCGCTTCGCAGCGAGCTGGCACCACGCGGGTGGGACGTGTATTTGGGCCCGCGATGGCCACCTGGTTCCTCATCGTGGCCCTCATCGGCCTGCCGCATATTGTGGCGCATCCGCGCATTCTCGTTGCGCTTTCTCCGCATCATGCGCTGCTCTTTGTGGTGCACAATCCGTTGGTGGCGTTCTTTGCGCTGGGCGCCATCGTGCTGGCCGTAACCGGCGCCGAGGCGCTCTACGCGGATATCGCTCATTTTGGCCGGCGCCCCATTCAGCTCACCTGGTTTGTGGTGGTTCTCCCGGCTCTCATCTTGAACTATCTGGGTCAGGGCGCGAATCTGATCGGCAATAAGGCGGCCATCCGGGACCCGTTCTTCACGCTGGTACCGCGCCACTTCACCGTCATGCTGGTGATTGCGGCCACACTGGCCACGGTGATCGCCTCGCAGGCCGTCATTTCCGGCGCGTACTCGATCGCACGGCAGGCCTCCCGGTTGGGCTTTCTGCCGCACATGCGGGTCAAGCACACCTCGGCCACCACGTCCGGGCAGATTTTTATGCCGGCCGTTAACCTGCTGCTGTATATCGCGGTTATCACCATCGTGCTGATTTTTAAGAGTTCGGATTCACTCTCGGCCGCATACGGCCTGGCCGTCACCACTGATTTTGTTATTACGTCCACGCTTCTGCTGCTACTTACCCACCTTGGGTGGAAGTGGCCGATGTGGATTACCGTGCTGCTCGGGGCGGCCCTGGCTGTCATTGAGTTGCCGTTGTTCCTGGCAAATGTGGCAAAAATTGCCACGGGTGGTTGGCTGCCAATGTCCATCGCTATCGTCATGATGGTGGTCATGACCACGTGGCGACGCGGTGAACTGCGGGTGCGTGAGGAACGCGAACTCTCCGAGGGCTCCCTGTCCGAGTTCCTCATGCACGTGGAGAAGCATCCGCTGCGCCGCATACCTGGCACCACGATTTTCCCGCACTCCCAGCGCACGACGCCGCCGTACGCATTGCGCGTCAATGCGCGGGTCAATCACGTGCTCCATGATCACGTCATCATTCTTTCCATCAAGACTCGTGCTACTCCGCATGTGGAGCCTTTTGAGCGGGTACGGGTCGAGAACGTGGACGCCAATCTCCCCGGCGTGGTTCACCTCACCATGACCTACGGCTTCATGGACGCTCGCCACGTTGTTGGCGACCTCATCACCTATTCCGAGCGTTCCGGCCACGGCAATTGGCGTATTCGCGAGGCGTTCTGGCTGCCCTCGCACATCGATATTCGTGCCGGTTCTCAGCCCGGGATGGCGCTGTGGCGCAAGCGGCTGTTCATGTTCATGTCGCGCATTTCGGCCTCCCCCGCGTGGATGGCGAAACTGCCGCGGCAGCGCACCGCCGAGGTGACGCACGTAATTTCTGTGTAGCCCGGGCCCGCGCCGTTGCCCGCCAGGCTGCCTCACACCGCTCGACACCGCAGGAACTGGTTACCCACGTCACGTCGCGGTAGCCTCAACCCGAGGAGAGGAGCATTATGCGCATTGGATTTTTGGGCACCGGCCGTATGGGCACGGAGCTGGTGAAGCGGCTGCTGGGCGCGGGTCACGAGGTGACCGTGTGGAACCGGACCGCGGCGAAGGCGGAGGCGCTGGTGGATGCCGGCGCCACCCAGGCTCTGGAGCCGGCGGCGGCCGTGGCTGACCAGGATCTGGTGATGACGGCGCTGTTTGGCCCGGCGGCGGTCGCGGCCGTCGTGGTGGATGCGGCGCTGCTGCCGGAGGGCACCGTGTGGGCGAATATCACCACGGAGTCCCCGGCGCAGGTGAGCGCGGAGGCCGCCTGGGCCGGTGAGCACGGGATCCGCTACGTGCATAGCCCGGTGGTGGGCACGTTGGCACCTGCACGGGCAGGAAAGCTTGGCGTGTATGTGGGTGGCGACGACGCCGAAGCGCGCACCCTGGTGGCTAGCGCAGCCGCAGCGTACGCGGATCCGGATCGCCTGGTCCAGGTGGAGACGGCGGGCGAAACGGCCACCGCGAAGCTCATCGCGAATCTGGCGCTGGTGACCACGGCGCAGGGCGTAGCGGAGGCCCTGCGGCTGGGTGCGGCGAATGGGGTGAACGCGGAGAAGGTACTGGGTTACCTGGATAAGACGTCGCTCCAGTGGATGGCCGATTTCAAGCGTGATTTCATCCTGGGGCGGGATACGTCTGATGCTCAGTTCACCACGAACGCAATTGCCAAGGATGCGCTATTAATGGTGCATTCGGCGGCCGCACCTTTGCCCGCCACCACGGCCGGGTTGGAAAGCCTGCTGGCCGCCCAGCGCAAGGGCCTCGGCGAGCACGACTTCTCAGCCATCATGCAGGCCGAAGCCTAACTCGCCCCGGTGGCTGGCTGCGCGCGCCTATTCGACGCGCGCCGCCACCGGCAAACCAAATACCTGCGGCTAGTGCGGAGCCGCGGGTATGGGGCCGCGCGGGTGGCGGCGTCGAACAATATCTAAGGACACGTGGCGACGGACGGCGTCGGACCGGCCACCTACACTGGCTCCATGACAGAAGCACACTCCGCGGCGGGTAGCCGCACCTATTACATGCAGGGCGCGCGTTTCGACGAACTCACCCTGACCGTTCCTCTCAGTGCCGATCCGGCGGATTCGCGCACCATTGACGTATTTGCCCGTATCATCACGCGCGAGGGCGGCGAGCACCTCCCCTACCTCGTGTTCCTGCAGGGCGGACCGGGCAATGAGGCGAACCGGGTGACGCTTAATCCGGCGAATCCGTCGTGGGTGAATGTTGCCCTTGAGCGCTACCGCCTGGTGATGCTGGATCAGCGCGGTACCGGCCGCTCCACGCCGGTCAGCGATGCCATTCTTACCACCGGCAGCGCGGAGGAGGTGGCCGAATACATGAGTCACCTTCGCGCGGATGGCATTGTGCGTGACGCGGAAGCGCTGCGCGAAGAACTGGGTGCAACGGGTGAGAACTGGAACCTGCTGGGCCAGAGTTTCGGCGGTTTCACCACGCTCCACTACCTGACCGTCCATCCTGAATCACTCCACCGCGTGTTTCTTACCGGCGGGCTCTCGGCCGTGGGGCACAGTGCGGACGACGTCTACTCACTCACCTATAAGAAGATGCGTTGGCTCTCGGAGAACTTCTACCGGCATTTCCCGGAGGACCGCGCGAAAATGGCGGATTTGGTCAAGCGGGCCGAGCAGGGCGAACTGACGCTCCCCTCCGGTGAGGTGGTCTCCCCCAGCCGCCTGCGTTCGGCCGGCCACGGGCTGGGTATGGATAACGGCTGGATCCAGCTTCATCAGCTTCTGGAGCTTGATCCACACACGAACGCGTTCCGCTACGATTTGCAGTCCATCATGCCCTTCGATGGCCGCAACCCGATTTACTACGTCATGCATGAGTCCAGCTACGCCGACGGCGTGGTGACCGGCTGGTCCGCGCAGCGCACGTATCCGGATGCGTTCGCCGAGGATCCCACACTGTTCACCGGGGAGCACGTGTTCCCCGAGTGGTCGCGCACTGTGCCGGCGTTCCAGCCGTGGGCCGAGGTCACGGAGCAGCTGGCGCACTGGGAGTGGCCGGCCCTGTACAGCGCGGACGCGCTGGAGGCATCCGGTGCGGAGGGTGCCGCCGCCGTGTACTTCCATGATGCCTACGTGCCCCTCGAGTACTCGCTGGAGACAGCCAGCCATCTGCCGGGCGTCAAGCTGTACATCACGTCCACGCATGAGCATTCCGGGCTCCGCACGTCCGACGGCGCTGTGCTGCGGTACCTGTTCGAGCTCGCCGAGGATAAGCGGTACCGGTAAACCAGGGAGGGCTAGTGGCGGACCACGGCGAGTAAGCGGCGCTAGCCGGTAGTGGCGCGATAGCGCCGTTAGCTGCTGACACACGAGTGGGGTGGCCATGTCACCCCGCTCGTTTTTTGTTGGCCGCCGGCGATAGGGCCAGCGCGGCTTCCTATCTAGTTGCTGGCCGCTAGCTGCTCGCCAGGGCCTGGAGGTGATCCGCCAGAACGTCCAGGTGGCTGGGCGAGTTCTTGGCCGAGGTGAGGAGCACCAGGCGCTCCGCGCCCGAGTCGCGGAAGCGCTCGAGCAGCGCCGCCGGCTCGCCTGAGGCCTCCAGTTCCGCGGTGTACTGCGCCGCGAACGCGTCCCAGCTGAGGCTGCCCGCGTGCAGGGCACGGCGAAGCTCCGTGCTGGGCGTGATGTCCCTGTCCCACTCGCGGTAATCCAGCCGTTCCTTCTTGATGCCGCGAGGCCAGAGCCGGTCGGCAAGGACGCGGTAGTCAGTGGCGGGTGCGGCCTGGTCCACCACGTCATAGACGCGCCGCTTCTCAATTATCAATGTGCCCATACATTCAGGCTAGGCCCCGAGGAGCCACCCGAGAAGATGCGCCCAGGCCTACCTGCCGGGACCACCCGAGAAGCGCGGGACACCCGCGGCCGTTCTCACGGCCTATCGCACCGGGCTTGGCGCGCCGCCTAATCAACCTCGGCAATCATCTGCCCTACCGCACCCGCACTCACCGACAACAGTTCACACGGCCCACGGCTCCCAGACCCGGGTTCGCCTCGCTACCCCTGCGTACCAACCCGGCTGAGAATGGCCAGCAATGCTGCCTTAACAGCTGGTTCCAGCGCGGCCGGATCCACATAGTAGAACGGGCTGTGGTTGGAAATATCCCGCCCGTCGGCCATCTGCGCCGCCGAAAACCCGCCAAACTGCCAGTACACGTATGGCAGGCCCAGCGGAGCCGCAAGAAGGGCGAAATCCTCGGAGCCGTTCTGTCGCAGTTCCACCACGCGATCACCGAAGGCATCCGTGAATGCGGGGCGCAGCGCCTCGGTAGCGGCTGAATCGTTGACGGTGGCCGGCAGCGGCGCCACCAGTTCGATACCGGGCTCCGGCGCACCGGACGCAGCGGCCTCGGCACGAAGAACTCGCGTAATGGCCGCGCGGAGCTGATCCCGCACCGCGTTTGTGCGGAAACGCGTGGTGAGCTGCATTTCCGCCGTATCTGGAATCACGTTGTCCACCAGCCCGCCACGGAAACTGCCCACGGTGATGACCGCCATGTCATCAGGCGAGACCTCGCGGGAAATCACCGTTTGCAGCCGCATAATCATGGCGGCGCCCAGCACAATGGGATCCACCGTGGTTTGTGGCCGCGAACCGTGCCCACCCTTGCCACGCACCTCCACTTTAAATCCGTCAATTCCCGCCATGATGGGGCCGTTGGTAAGCACGATGGTCCCCACCGGCAGCGGTGCACAATGTGCGCCATACAGAATTTCCGGCGCGGGCACGCGGTCCCATAACCCGCCGTCCACCATGAACTGGGCGCCCTTCCCGTTCTCCTCCGAGGGCTGGTGGATGAATTCGACGGTACCGGCCCACACCTCCGGATGGGCCGCCAGGAACTGCGCGGTACCGTACGTCACCGCCATATGCGAATCATGACCGCACGCATGCATAATGCCGGTTTCGGCACCGTCAATCTCGCCGCGAGCGTGAGAGACGTAGGGCAGACCGGTTTGCTCGGTAACCGGTAATCCGTCCAGGTCACAGCGGTAGGCCACCACCGGCCCCTCGCCGTGGCGCAGCACCACCACGAAACCGGTATCGGTCACGTCCACAATCTCTAGGTTCACGCCCGCACCCAGTGAAAGCGTGCGGTAGAGCTCTTTCAGGTAACCGGCGGTAGATCGCTCCTGGAAGGAGAGCTCCGGGTGCGCATGCAGATAGGTGAACACATCCGTGAGCGCCGCGAGCGCGGCGGGACTCAGTTGAAATGACGATAGCAATGGCCCTCCTTCATCGGTGCCACCAAGACTAGTGAGCGTCTCCGACAGCCTTCCATGCCGCTCACATACTGGCCAACGCGAGGTCGTTTCGCGGCTGGCTCTCCTCACTGGTCAGGCCAGGCAGGTTGTTAATCGCCCGTCACCAGCACCCACCGCACAACCCCATCGCTAGGCAATCCAAGCGCGCCATCGGGCACCCGCAGCTAAGCGCTATCGAGTACCTATCACCAGGCGAGCACCCGCCGCTGAGCGAGCTACGGCGTCTTATCTCCACCTGTCCACCGTTCGCGAAACGTCACCCGCATCCACAGCCCATGTCCAACTCGCATCAGAACCGCGTCCGTCTCCTAGAGTGAATGCATGAGCACCGATGAACGTCCCGCGTGGGCGAGCGAAACGCCCGAGATGATCTCCTACTACGACTCCGTGTGGGGCCGCCCGGTCACCACTGAACACGCTGCTTTCGCGCTCATTGCACTGGAGGCCTTTCAATCGGGCCTGTCTTGGCTCACGATCTGGCGCCGTCACGAAGCGTTTGCGGAGGCCTTTGCCGGATTTGATGTCGACGCCGTCGCCGCATTCGACGAAGCACGCGTCCAGGAGTTGCTGGGTAACGCGGCGATCATTCGCAATCGCCGAAAAATTGAAGCAACCATTGCTAACGCCCGCGCCACGCAGGCCCTGCGTGATCGAGTCCCAGAACTGCCGTCCGGCGAGGTTGAAGCGGGCCTGCCGTCCCTCCTGTGGCACTACTCCGTGCCTACGCGGCTACCGGAGAGTACGGACGCCGGTGCGGACGGCGTCGAACCAGCGCCCACCCGCTCACCAGAATCTGAAGCACTAGCACGGCAGCTAAAGACGTACGGCTTTCGCCAGCTGGGGCCCGTATCTCTCTACTCCACGCTGGCGGCCATGGGCATCATCAACCACCACCCCTACGGTTCGACCCGCTGGAAAGAGTTGGAAGCAGATCGCGGGCGCATCCTCGGCCACGCCTAGCCGAGCTGCAATTCGCCTCATTTCAGAAGGAACGGTATGGCATTCCGGCCCCTGACACACGGCTCGGTATGCCATGCCCAAAACTAGCCCACCGGATCAATTCCGGCGAGCGCCCACTCTCCGCACAGGTACGTACGCAAAAGGCCGCCGCCTTTTCGGCGACGGCCTTTTCTCAGCGAACCTTACAGAACGGAGACGTTAGACGCCTGGAGTCCCTTCGGACCCTGCTCGACGTCGTACTCCACCTTCTGGCCCTCTTCCAAGGTGCGGAAGCCCTTGGCGTTAATCGCGGAGAAGTGCACGAACACATCTTCCGTGCCATCGTCGGCTTCAATGAAGCCATAGCCCTTGTCAGCGTTGAACCACTTGACGGTACCAGTTGCCATTCTTATTCCTTCAATCGGGCGGCCGCGTTTCAGCCGTTCCCTGCGTTGCCCGTTTTAACCAGAAGGAACCGCAAGGCACCAGCCCATATACAACACCTACTGTCGAACAACGAACTTCATCATACGCGAGTTTCACCCCGCGAACGCTAGAAAGGTCCCAGAGTGAACATTACAGCTCTATAGACTCAGCGAATCAGGTGTGCACAGCCCCGGAATCGCACCTAACTACGCCCCGAAACCCGGTCTGCACTCCCCCCCCCAGGCCCGCGTCACCTCACCCGCTTCCCCATCACCCGGCCACAACCGCCAGCTCCCAACGCCACCTATCCGCCCGCAGCCGCCACCGCACCACCCGACTACTCGCGACCCGCCACCGCGCACCACCTCGACGCCGTTCCCGCCGCACGTACGGCGCCACTAGGGCACGTGCGCTAAGCTCAGGGCGCAAGTTTGCCCGTAGTTCAAAGGAGCATGATGCCCACCGCCGTTGATTTCAAGAACGTGAGCACCACCGGCCTCGAATCGTCGCCGGTGGCCGAGGCGCTCGCCGGACTCCGCGCCAATGAAGCCCGCTATTTCCACAACAAATACAAGCACGTGTTCGAAGTGGTACCCGCCGCTGAAGCCGCATCCGTGCTCGCATGGGTCAATCGCATTCTCGACGAGGAGCGCCACATCACCATCTCCTCGGAACCACTCGAGGTATCGGTCAATGACGTGGAGACCATCCACTGGGTACACGTGTTCTATCGCTCAGGGCTGGCACTCAACGTGCTGTGGGACACCGCGAACCCAAAGAAGCACGCGGTAGGCATCAAACTCTCGGAGGGGATGGACGTCCCAGAGGAGTTCTCCTCGTTCAAATTCGCCCACCAGCGCTCCAAGCTGGCCGGCACCATCCGTGGTTCCTACTTTGTTATCAAGGGTGACTACCCGTTTTAGTCCGACGCCGTAGCCACCCGTAGCCCGCACTCCGGTATCGGCATGCAAGGCATCATCCACTCGGCACCGTCTAGTCGCGACCGGACGGCGCCGGCGAAAGCAAACAAAAGAAGGAACATGGACAAACCCCTAGTAATCGGAATTGCCGGAGGCACGGCGAGCGGGAAAACCACGATTGCGCGCTCTATTGCGGACCGGTTTGCGCCGGACGTTGCCGTGCTGTACCACGATTCCTATTACAAGCGGCAAGATCACCTCACCTATGACCAGCGTGCCGCCGTTAACTATGATGCCCCGGACGCCTTCGATAATGATCTGCTGGTGGAGCACGTGCGCGCGCTATCCCGCGGCGAGGCGATTGACGTGCCGGTCTACTCCTTCTCGGAATACAACCGCTCGGACCGCACCACCCGCGTAGAGCCCTCGCGTGTCATTGTTCTGGAGGGCATCCTTATTCTGGCTGAGCCATCGCTTCGCAACCTCTGTGACGTGAAGATTTTCGTGGACACGGATGCGGACGTACGCATTCTGCGCCGCATTAAACGTGATGTGCTGGATCGGGGCCGCTCTATTGACTCCGTGGAGCACCAGTACCTCACTACCGTGAAGCCCATGCATGATCTCTACGTGGAACCATCAAAGCACTACGCGGACATCATTATCCCCGAGGGCGGGAAGAATCTCATCGCATTGGATCTGCTGTTCGGCCGTATCGCCGCCGAGCTCAGACCACAGGGCTAAGTCCGGCCACAAAATACCAGTCGCATCGGTAGCCCGGCACCGGCCTCAGTATTCACACGGACGGAACGAACCCAAGCTACGTTACGAACCCGAGCTACGAAATTCAACGGACATAGCGCGAACCCAAGCCACGTAAGTAGGCACACCCACCCAGATCGCATAAAAATACCGGGTGGCGCATCCCGCACCACCCGGCAAAACTAAGCTCGGCTAGCCTGTATCCCTCTCGTTAGCCTTCCCGGAAGGACACACCCATGCCGCCCCGTGGATAGTGCCACTGGAGCACGCCCGGGTGCGTCATAGCCAAGCAGGTACCGCATTCCAGGCAGGCCGCGTATTCGATCTGGATCGAACCGTCCTCCCCCTTGCTGTACACGTGCGCGGGACAAATACGGCACAGCATGTCGGCGTCGCCGGTTAGGCGTGCCAACTCCTGGTCAATCGAGATATGCGACTCTTCTTCATCAGTCGTGAACGTATCCTTCGAGAGCCGCTCGTTCACCGAACCGAAATCTGTCATGTTTCTTCCTCCCGCCTACAGGGCCCGCACAGCACCGAAACCGATTTGAGCAAGCTGCCTCAAGCTCAAATCCGAACCGCGCACCGCCTCAAACGCGGCCGCCCGCAAGTGACGGCGCGGCGTGAGGTCATGGTTGTAGATGTTGTAGAACACATCCGCGGCGAGCTGACCCACCTGCCCATACATGGCGTCGTTCTCAAGGAACTTCGGCGCCTTCGCGTAGGTGGCCATGTCCTTGCCCAGCCAGCTGTCGTGCCACTTTGCCACGTAGCGGTCCATCGCCTCCTGCGAATAGTCCTCTACATCCAGTGCCTCGTTGACGGCCTCCGCCGCGCACCGGCCGGACTCCGCCGCCAGATCCATGCCGCGAATTGTGAGGCCCGTATTGAGGGTGAAGCCCGCCGCATCGCCTACCAGCACCAGGCCGGGATAGGTTTGACGCTTCTGCGTCATCCCCGGCCCCGCCTCAATGGTCAGGTGGCAGCCGTACTCGAGTATCTCGCCACCCGCAATCAGCGGCGCGATCGCGGGATGGGCGAGGAAGTGATCGTGGACCTCCGATGATGTCTTGGCCTTTGCCTTGAGATCATCAAGCCGCAGCACCACCCCGATGGAGATGGACTCCTTATTCGTGTAGAGGAATCCGCCGCCGGCTACACCTTCGGTTGCATCGCCGACGACGGCGTAGGCGGTCCCTTCGTCGTCGGTCACGTGGAAGCGTTCCCGAATGGTATCGGACGAGAGGCCAATCACGGACTTGACGCCCACCGCGAGATTCTTCAGGGGTTCCTTCTTCCGCGGCCCCGCGTATTGGGCGAGGAAGGAATTGACGCCATCGGCCGCCACCACCACGTGGGACCGGAGAACATCATCGCCGGCAACAATGCCCACCACCTGGTCGTGCTCTATGAGGAGCTTATCCACGCGCACCATGGGCAGCATGGTGACGCCGGCCTCCTCACACTGTTCAGCAAGCCAGGGGTCCAGTTGGGCACGCAGCACCGTGACCGCGTTGACCGGATCAGCCAGTCGCTGATCCCAGTAGTCAATGTTCACGGCGCTGGTGGCGTTGAGCAGGCTCACCACGTTATGCGTAATGTGCCGCTCCACCGGCGCGTTCTTCGCAAAGCCGGGGAAAATCTGTTCCATGACGCGCGAGTAGAACACGTCGCCGGAGAGATTCTTTGCACCGGGTTCCTCACCGCGCTCCACGAGGAGCACCTCCCGGCCCGCCTTTGCGAGTAGGTAGGCGGTCACGCAACCGGCTACTCCACCGCCCACCACGATGACGTCAAAATCCACGTCCACGATTGATCCTCTCACCCTCTATTTTCAGTGGCCGGTACTACTTGAGCGCTGCTGTGAGGGCCGGCACCACGCTGTACAGGTCGCCGATAATGGCGTAATCAGCTTCCTGCACGTAGGGGGCCTCCTTATCGGAGTTGATGACCACCACCGTCTTGGCGCCGCGTGCACCCACCGTGTGCTGCAACTGGCCGGAGATGCCCACCGCCACGTAGAGATCTGGCGATACGTGCTGGCCGGTGACGCCCACATAGCTGTCATGCGGGAACCAATCGAGCCCCTCAGCCAGCGGACGCGAGCACGCCACCTCGGCGCCCAGCGCATCGGCCAGGCCTTGGATAAGCGGGAGATCCTCCTGCTTCTTCAGGCCACGGCCAACGGCAACTACCTTGGCCGCCTGCGTGAGATCAACCGAATCGTGGTCAGCCGGACGCCGTTCAGTGATAGTCACGCCTTCCAACGGCGCGCCCGCAACCTCCTCAACCGCGGCGCTACCACCCGTGGCCGGCGCACCGGGCTCCATGAGAAGTGCCACGGGGCCGTGCACCTCCACGGTGTTCTGCGCAACCCCGCCGTACACGGACCGCGTCACCGTGGTGGTATCTCCCTCATGCTTCACGTCGGATGCCATCTTAAAGATTGGTGCACCCACCTTTGCGGCGGCCGCACCGAGTAGCACCCGATCTGCGCCGCGCGTGGTGGCGAGGATAATGTCCGGAGCGCCCTCAGCCACCACCTGTGCGGCAGCGGGGGCAAATGCCTCCAGCGGCGTATCTCCCGGTTCGCCCAGCCACTTGACGGCGCCCACACCCGAGGCGGCTACCGCGTCCGCTACCTCGCGACTGCCCGCTACTACGGCCACGGAATCCGAGCCAGCGAGGGCAAGGAGATTATCAATACCGGCATCACCGGCAACCAGAATGTATGTGCTCATTTCTCCCCTGCTCCTCACAGAACGCTATCGCCGCGAAGCGCGGATACCAGCTGTGCTGCTGCCGCCTCCGGATCCGATCCATCAATGACTTCACCCTTACGGGCCTTGAGCGCCGGCTTGGCCGTAGCCACCACCTTGACCTCAGCGACCGGGGCCGGAGAAAGCGTCGAGAGCTCCACCTGCTCGGATGGCTTCTTTCCTGCCGAGAGAATGTCCTTCATCGAAGGAATCTTCGGCGTGAGGGCCTCCGAGGTAACGGAGAGAATGGCGGGCCCGGTCACGGTCACAACCTGCGTTCCCTCCGGCACCACGCGTTCCACCTGTAGCGTGCTGCCGGACGCGCTCACCTTTTCCACGGAGGAGAGGGCCAGCCATCCGAGCGCGCCAGCGGCCACGGCCGGTACAATTTGCGCGCCAAGATCCACCGAGGAATCCCCCGTGATCACGGCCGTTACATCCGGGATACCGCGAATCGCCTCAGCTAGCACCAGCCCCGTTTCCGTGGACTCGGCATGCTCAAGGGACTCATCCGACACCACGATCACACGGTCCAGCCCGCGTGAAAGCGCGGACTTCTTGGCCATGGGGGAGGCGGCACCTTTACCGCCAACGCACACACCGACCAGTTCTGTCCCCAACTCCGTGGCGAGCTGGCGTCCCACCTCGATCGCTACGGCGTCGTAATCAGAAACCGATGCCTTGGCGCGGCCCCAATCAACCGTGCCGTCTCCGCGTACGTTGGCATCCTGCGGGTTTGCCGCCCACTTGTACGCAACAACAATGCTCATCTATCTTTCTCCAAACCTCGAGATTCTGCCGCTACTTCTGCGCGTGCTCACGGACAATCTGACGGCCCACGATGTGCACCATGATCTCGTCAGTGCCACCACCGAAGCGGTGTGCACGCGTATCACGCCAGAGCCTCTCGATGCGGAGACCTTCCGTAATGCCCACACCGCCGAAGATCTGCATGGCCGCGTCCGCCACATTGAAGCCCTCAATGGAGCAGTAGCGCTTGACCATGGCCGCTTCCTTGCGATCCAGGCAGTGATTGTCCACGGCCCACGCGGAGTGGAGAATCATGTTCTTCATGTTCTCCAGCTTGATGACCATATCCGTGAGCTTCTCCTGAATTAGCTGGAAGGAGCCGATTGGCTTGCCGAACTGGATGCGCTGGCCCGCGTAGGTGGCAGCATCGTCGAAGGCCGCCTTGGCGAGGCCGTAGGACTGCGTGGCCGTCATGATGCGCTCAAGCTCAAAGTTCTTCATGAGCTGGATGAAGCCGTTACCCTTCGTGCCCACCAGGCAGGATTCATCAACCGTCACGTTGTTGTAGTAGATCTCCGAGGAGGAGGTGGTGTGCCACGGCATCTTCTGGATCGGGGAAATCTCGATGCCCTCAGCATTAGCCGGCACCAGGTACATGGAGATCTGCTTCTTCGGATCCTCTTCTTCGGGGTCACGCGCCATCGTCAGCAGGTAGTCGGCGCCCACCGCATTCGTGATGAGGGTCTTGGTGCCGTTGAAGGTCACCTTGCCGTCCTTGTGCACGGCCGTCATCTTCATCGAGGAGGAATCCGAACCGGCACCGGGCTCAGTGAAGGAGAGGGCGAAGGGGCCGGCGCCAGCCTGCACGGACTCCAGTACAGCCTTCTTCTGCTCCTCACTGCCGAATTCCAGAATATCCATCACCTGGAGGATTTCAGTGGAGTAACCGAGGTTGAGGCCGGAAGCGGCTACCCGCATGCCGATGAGGCACATGGTGGTGAAATCTACCGGCGTCCCGCCGTATTCCTCGGGGTAGCCAAGGCTCATGAAACCGGCATCTACCAGCGCTTTGCGGAATTCTGTTGGCGGCTTGTGCTCACGATCAATCAATCTTCGCCACGTACTCCGGTGTGGCAGATTCCGCGATAACAGTATCGAGGCTGTCAAGCAGGAGTTGCTGCTCCTCGGTCAAGCTAAAATCTGCCATCTCTTCATCTCCTGGTTCATTTCAGTCACCCTGCGCCACCCACCACCATTGGTGTCAGCCGCTTCGCTCCGTGACGTAGTACCGGCCACCTTGGCCCGGGACACTCTAATTGTGACCAATCGCTCGCTTATTCATCCGGGACTTTGGTGCCCATTTGTGCAGTAAATCAGTAAATATCGGGTTGACTAGAAAACGTTCCATATCTGGCGATGTACGGTGATGGCATGCGGGTGTGCTGCACTACAAACGGCGCGGAATAGGCACCACAAAACTGTGAGGAAATGCAATGGATGCGTCCAACAAGGTCACAGAGTCAACACCGGCAACGAAGTCGGCATCGAAAGAAACACCGCAGCAAACACCGGCATTGAGATTTGACGAATTAACTGCTTAACTGCGGAAAACCCGCATGCCCTCGCCCTGGTATCGGTGGACCGTAAGTGGACGCGGCGGGACATCGCGGCGCAGGTAGCTCTCGCGGCATCGGCACTCCGGACACTCGGAGTGGAAAAGGGTGACCGCGTGACGTTCATGCGCCGCAACGTCTCCACGCATTTCGTACTCTTTCTCGCCTGCTCCCGCCTGGGCGCAGTGTTTGTTCCCCTTAATTTCCGCCTCTCCCCGGTTGAGGCACGGGATATCGTGGCCGATTGCGGCGCCAGAGTCGCGGTTTTTGGACCCGAAGAGGCCAACAATATGGACCGATGGGGCGTCACACTCGTTGCCACAAAAGGGGTGGTCGACGACCTCGAAAATCCTGTAAGCGGCGTCGACCCCCATTGGATGCGCTTCAGCCGTGTCGATCCCTCCGGGCCCGTCGCACCCGAGCCCGGCACTAGCACCTCACTCGCCATGCTCCAGTACACCTCCGGCAGTTCAGGACGCGCGAAGGGCGTGTGCCAAACGCTCGGTAATATTCACGCCTCCTGGAACAATTTCACCGCCGCGTTCCAGCCCAGTGCATTCCAAACCACGCTAGCATTCGCACCTTTCGCCCACGTGGGTGGGTTCCACTCGCTTACGCTACAAACGTTTTTGAGCGGCGGCGTGGTAGTGCTGCAGCGCCAGTTCGACGTCGGCCGGGCGCTCATGCTCATCGAACGCGAGCATGTCACCTCCGTATTTGGAGTGCCATCGATGTATGACGCCATGTCGCGCCATCCCGCGTTCCCCACCACGGACCTCTCGAGCCTCGAGGTGGCGCTGGTGGGCGGTGCGAGCGCTTCGCAGGAGCTTCTCACGCGCTTCAAGGACCGGGGTGTCCCCATGTACCACGCGTGGGGCATGACAGAGACACTTGGGCTGAGTACGGTACTTGACCCCAGAGACTTCCCCATGCACCCGACCTCCGTCGGCAAGGAGTGCGAGGAAACGCGCGTGCGCATTGCGCTTCCCGACGGCAGCGAGGCCCCCACGGGCACCGTCGGCGAGATCATGGTGCACGGCAAGAACGTGGCACCCTGCTATTGGGGAAATATTGAGGCTAATAAGGATTTCGCTCCGGATGGCTGGCTTCATACCGGAGATCTCGCCTCGAAAGACGCCGAGGGTTTCATTGAGCTGCGCGGCCGCCGCAAGGACCTCATTATTTCCGGCGGCGAGAATATTTATCCCGCGGAGATCGAACGCGTGCTGGGTACCGCCACGTGGGTCAAGGACGTATGCGTGGTGGGCCTGGAAAACCGCCGCTGGGGTGAGAGCCCCCTCGCGGTGATCGTCCCCGCTCCGGGCGCACCCAAACCCACCGTTGAGGACGTGCGTCAGTTCCTTGACGGTAGGCTCGCACATTACAAGCTGCCGCGCTACGTGGAGGTCCTCGACCAGCTCCCTCTCAATTCCTCCGGCAAGGTGGACCGCAAGGGAATCCGCGAGGCCGTTGCCATTCTTCATTCACCGGGTCTCCCCTGGTTCCCTCATTACGACGACGTCGCGGGCGCTAAGTAGTAGGTCCGGGCCGCTTCATCGCGGCCCAATAAAGGGGTGGGGAGGAAAATCCTCCCCACCCCACGGCGCTCGGTTACTTCACGGTTGCCACACCGGCCGGCAGAATATGCTCACCCGTGAGCGCATCAAGCACCGGAGTAATTCCGCCAAAGTAGACGGGCCACTTCAGGTTCCGGAGCGCCGCGGTATCGATTTGACGCGGAGTCCATCCTTCGGTGATGAGGCGTTGCACAGCTGCGGTGAGCGCCGGGGCATGGGGACGAATATCCTCCACGCTCACGCCTTCCAGCCGCTCGGGGAGGTCCCCGGCAGCCGTCGCGAGTGCGTTCGCCACCGGACCGAGGTCCGGATCATCCGGCTTCGGACGGTGGGAAAGGATCCCAAAGCCGTAAAGGTTGCGCCGCTCCTCATCGAGCATCATGGCCTCGGCGACAGCGCGCGATTCTTCCTCGAAGGTTTCACCCAGCTTGGCCGTACGTGCCTTCACCACCAGATCCAAGAGGTGACGCACAGCGGGTGAGCCCGTCACGCGAACGTGCTCGGCTACGGCGGCCTCTCGCTTGGCAACGGCGTCGTCCCATGCCTGTGCGTCCTGCGCAGGGTCCGTACGCTGTGGCGGATTGGCCAGGATATCCGCGGCTGCTGCCCATGCCGCCTCGATGTCCGGGACGAGTGCGTCCAGCGCCCCGAGTTCCTTTGCATCCTGCGGGCTGAGGAAGCGGTTTCCGGCCAGCGGATTATCCACCAGTATCCGGAGCGCCTTATCCGCACCAACCAGCCGCGACAGGTTGTAGGAACCGGCCCACCCGGGCAGGAGCCCGAGGTATGCCTCCGGGAAACCTAGGAACCTGGTGGCCTCCGTGGCTACGCGGTAGTTGCAGAAGAGGGAAAGCTCAAGACCACCGCCCAGCGCCATACCGTCAAGTAGAGCGATGCTGGGCACGGACAGCTGACGTATCCGGAGAAATGCCGCTTTGCCGGATGAGGTGTAGCCGTATGCCTCCTCAAAGGATCCGAGCTCTAGGAAGTGGTTGATATCAGCACCGGCCAGGAATGAGCCGTGCTTTCCGGTCACCACCAACGCGCCCGCTTGGCCCGAGGATACGGCCTCCTCTACCTGATCCATCGCCTTCTCGAAGGAACGCACGCCGCCAATTCCAAACGTGTTTGGGCGGTGCTCCTCACCGTTATCCAGCGTGATGACGGCAGCATGAACGCTGCCAAGATCGCGGAAGGTGACCGACGATTCTGTTACGTGTTCGCTGGTCATAGTGCCACCACCACTTCAGTATTTGTCACAATATTTTGGCCCTCGCCACTGACGGCCGATACCTCAATGGTGGCCGAATCCTCCGTTAGTTCGGCAAGCGTGCCACTCACCGTAAGATCCGCACCCGTGGTGCCATCCACTACCAGCATGGCGCTAAAGCGAGTGGTAAAGCTCTTCACGGCCGCCACGTCACCCAACCAGTTCTCAACCAGTGAGCCGATGATGCCCATGGTGAGCATGCCGTGTGCGATCACACCGGGTAGGCCGGCAGCCTTTGCTGCGGCATCGTTGTAGTGAATCGTATTAAAATCACCGCTGGCGCCGGCGTAGCGCACCATCGCGTCACGTTCAATGTGTTCGGTGGTGCTAAATAGCTGATCTCCTACTTTGGCGCCCACAAGCTTCTCTTTCACCGTCATGGCTACTTGGCCTCCTTCGGCTTCATCTGAATGAGGGTGGAGGTGGTGGTAAGAACCGGTTTGTTCTCAGCATCCACAATCTGCGCCTGGCCCACGATGATGTAGAGCTTTCCCTTATCCACAATGGATTTCACCGTGTAATGCGAGGTGAGCACGTCACCGGCCACCACAGGGCGGTGATATTCGAATTTTTCTCCGCCGTGCACAATGTGTTGGAAGTCCACTTCGGACTCGGGATCCCCCATGAACTTGAACTCAGGTTCCTGGGCAACGGAAATCGTGAAGGTGAGTGGCGCCACCACATCTTTGTAGCCGGCTGCCACCGCAGCGTCGCGATCAAAGTGCACGGGACTGGTAGCCCGCGTTGCACGCGAAAACTCCGCAATCTTTCCAGCGGTCACCACCGTGGGCGCGGAATCCCACGTCCGCCCCACCATGTTTACATTGACCATTTCCTGTTCCTTTCATTCACAGATACACCGGTCAATCACGTGGGCGGAGGCTCTCCGTCCATTGGACTCAGTGCCCGGCCGCGGAGCGGCACGCCACCTGCTCGGCGGCCGGGCACCCTCGGCTACGCCTTCTTCGCGTTGGCCTCCATGGCCGCACGCAGTCCGCCCCAGTGCTCTTGGAAGAGTCCCGGATCCATGATTTTCAGATCGTCAGCGATCTCCGGCTTGAAGGCCATATGGCCCAGCACGTCTTTCTCCAAGTCAATACCCGGAGCAATTTCCGTCACCGTAACCTTGCCCTTACGCAGCTCCAGAACAGCTCGCTCGGTAACCCACACTACGTGCTGGCCGAAGTGCTCAGCCATCTGGCCGGCGTAGGTAATCTGCTCCACCTGCTCCACGAACTTGTCCACGCGGCCCTCCTGGGTGATCTCCAGGCGGCCATCCCCAACCTTCGCGCGGTATCCGCCGGCGGTGAACGTGCCCGCAAATACCAGGCGCTTGGCCGTCTGGGCAATGTTGATGAATCCGCCCGGGCCGTTCGCCAAACCGTTGTACTTGGATACGTTGACGTTTCCGAAACGGTCCGTCTCCGCCATGCCCAGGCACGTCATGTCCAGTCCGCCACCATCGTAGAAATCGAACTGGGCCTGCTGGTCCAGGGAGGCCTCCACGTTATAGGAATGACCAAAGTTCTTGTCACCGGCCGGCACACCGCCGATGCCACCGGACTCCGTAGTCATGTGTACCAGATCAGATACACGTTCTTCAGCTGCGATACCGCCAATCTCGACGGGGATACCCACGCCCAGGTTAATGATGGCGTCGGGTACCAACTCGGCGGCTGCGCGGCGTGCTACCACCTTGCGTGGTCCCAACTCCATGGGCGTGAGCGAATCGGTCGGTACTTTGATCTGCCCCGAAAAAGCCGGGTTATACAGAGTGTTTTCCGTCTGCGGGTGGTTCTTCGGGTCGGTCGTCTTGACCACGTAATCCACCAGAATCCCCGGTACCTTCACAAGGTTCGGATCCAGCGTGCCCGCCTTCACCACTTCCTTGACCTGGGCAATCACAATGCCACCGCAGTTATGCGCCGCCTGTGCGATCGGCAGTACCTCGGTTTTTACGGACTCCTGCGACAGAGTCACATTTCCGTTCTCATCCGCGTAGGTGCCGCGAATAATGCCCACGTTAATCGGGAAGCTGGGATAGAAGAGGTACTCCTCATCGTGGATCTTCATGAGTTCAATAGGAGTCCCCTTCGTGATGGCGTTCATGCGCCCGCCCTCCACGCGGGGATCCACAAACGTACCGAGCCCCACCCGCGTGATCAGCCCTGGACGCTTGGCCGCAATATCACGGAATAGCTCAGCCAGCACGCCCTGCGGGAAGCACCAGCACTCAATCTTGTTATGCGTGACCAGGTCACCAAAGTGCTTCGATGCACTGGTAAAACCACAGATATAGCGTTTTGCAAGTCCCGGCTGGGTGAGGTGATTGAGTCCCATTTCCTCGTCACCACGGCGGCCAACACCGGCTGCATGCACAACGGTAATGCCCTTTGGGCCTTTCCCTGCCTCAGCTAGTTCCTGTATCCCGATGGCCACTTCCTCAGGGAAGCATGACATGCCCAGGCCAGACATAGCCACTGTGTCACCATCGTGAATGTGGCTTGCGGCCTCTGTACGCGACACAACCTTGACCACTTTGACTCCTTCGTCTTAGCACCGGCCGGAAACCAGCGGTACGCCTCATGCTTCGCTGCACGGCCTACCATAATTATTGTGTGATCTGCACATCTTCCCACGGGCTAAAGTCCCCATCACAGATGGATCTCGCCCGCTTAGATGTGTGTGCTGTTATTTCATGCCCATACCGGCCACCGTCTCATCCCGCCCTAGCCTCCTTACGAAGAAGGCTCAGGTCCCTCGCGCCCATTCCGGTACGCGCAATAATCAATGCCGGACCAAGGAGATTTCATGACCATTCGCAATGCGACCATGGCGGATTCAGAGGCTATCCGGGCTATTAGGAACGCCGCGATCCGCGATAGCACAGCCATTTGGACCACCGAAGAGCTGGACACGAGCGAAGGCGCCGCATGGCTCAAACCCGCGGTGGACCGCGGTACCGCCCTTGTAGCCGAGCTTGACGGGATGGTGGTGGGCTTCGCCGTCGTCCATACGGTGAGCCCCTACTCCGGCTACCGGCGCACGGTGGAAAACTCGGTGTACCTTTCGGATGCGGCACGCGGCCACGGGCTGGGTACCGCGCTCCTCAGTGGCGTCGTAGAAAAATCGCGCGAGATCGGCGATCGCACCATGATCTCCCTGATAGAGGCGAATAATGCCGCCTCCATCGGCATGAATCTCAAGTCCGGTTTTCACCGTGCCGGCTTCATTCCGCGCGCCGGCGAAAAATTCGGGCAGGTGTTCGATCTGGTCATCATGTGCCAGGAACTCAATTAGTTCGACGTCGCCGCGGGCACGTCGGTACCGGAGCGCAGTGAGTGGGGATTGCGGTTAGTACGGGACGCGGTAAGTACCGGGCATAATCGGTACGGGACACGGGGACAACGGCGTCGTCACCCGCGCCACGAATTAAACCTCCGCATCCCCGAACTGATGCCGGCGCAGCAGCGGGAACGCGGACTCCCAACCACCTAACCGCCCGGCCACCTTACCGGCGTCCACAATGAGGCCGTGAAACGCGGCCAGTTCAGGCTGGGTAAACCCGGCCGCCCCAACTAGAGGATCCACCGCGCGTTTGGCCTGCCGGTAGGTGCGGTAGGTGCCGAAACCGGCGGCGTCGAGAAGGCGGCGCCCGTAAGCGTCGTAGATGAACATGGGGCGGCGATAGATATAGAGGAGGAGATCGTCAGCCGTTTCTTCGCCGACGCCGACAAGGTCCAGCAGCTCCAGGCGGAGGCGGTCCGTCGGTTCACGTGAGGCGCGGGCGTCGTTGGTGAGAAACCATTCGGCCAGCCCGTGAAGGTAGCGCGATTTGGCGCGGTAAAAGCCGGCGGGGCGAATGAGCTCACCAAGTTCATCCAGTGGGGCGCCGGCCAGCGCGTGCGGGTCCAGCAGGCCGCGGACCCGTAGGTTCGCGAGCGCGGCGTCCACGTTGGTCCACGCCGTGTTCTGGGTGAGTATGGCACCCACGGCGATCTCGAAGCGGCTCTCCCCCGGCCACCAGCCGCTGCTCTCCACCTGCTCGCCGAGCAGGTCAAACAGTTTTCGAAGCGTCACCTCAGCCATGCGCCTATTGTCTACCTAGATTGTCGGTCCGAGTATGGTAAGCACCGATACGCGCTGGCAACCGCGCGCGGCTAGCGTTTGGAGAAAGGCAATTTATGGCCCTTGAGCAGACCCCAATCGACACCGCCACGTCCCTCCGCCCCCGTCAGGTGTGGCTTGTGAACGACACACTCAATGGCCGCAATAACTCTGACACCTTTATTTCGGAAGGATATTGGTCAATCAGTTCTCCTACGCCCAAACAACGCGCGCAGATTTCGCGCATGCGCGTGGGGGATCGTATTGCCCTTAAGCACTACCGCACGCAAGCCACTAATCCTCCCTTTGAGACCTACGGTCATAATGCCTCCGCCATTGATATTTCGGCCCGAGGCATCATCACCGCAATAGGTGATGGACGGATTAGTGTTAAATGGGAGTCCTTTAATCCTGCCCGCAGGTTTTATTTCTACACATTTTCCTGGCAGATCTGGAAGCTGTCCCAGGATCCAACCGACTGGGCAGCTCGCGCTCTCGAGCATTTCATTTTTGACGACGAACCCCAGGATATTCATTGTTTCGCCAATAGTGACTATTGGCGCGACCGCTTCGGGGACCAGAATGCACCCTCCCAGGCTAGTTCTGATTACACGCTTGAGGACCTTATATCGGATGGCTGTTTTATTCCGCGTACGCAGCTGACGAGAATTCTCGAGGCACTGGATCGTACGAAAAATGTCATTCTTCAGGGCGCACCCGGTACCGGAAAAACGTGGCTTGCGCGGCGTCTCGCGTGGGTACTGGCGGGCCAACGTGGTACGAACGACGTCGATGTGGTCCAGTTTCATCAGAGTACGTCGTACGAGGATTTCGTGCGTGGATACCGGCCGGGCTTGGGGCCCGACGGCGCCGGCCATCTCCGACTCGTTGATGGTCCATTCCTTCAGCTTGCCACCCGCGCAAGGAACAGTCAGCAGAGCAACTGCACGATGGTCATTGAGGAAATTAATCGCGGCAATCCGGCACGTACATTCGGGGAGATGCTCACGCTCATTGAGGCAAGCAAACGTCACGAAGAAGATGCTCTTCACCTGACCTACACTCGCGACGGTGAGGAGCCTGGCGTCTATCTGCCCGAAAATCTATTTATTATCGGCACGATGAACACGGCGGACCGAACCCTGGCACACCTCGATATGGCACTGCGCCGGCGTTTCGCGTTCTTCACGCTCACCCCTCAATTTAATGATGCGTGGCGTACGTGGGCCGGCCATGCAATCGCGGATGCGTCGTTAATCGCAGCGATCGCCGATCGAGTGACCCGCCTCAATGAGGTGATACGCCATGATCCTTCGCTAGGGCCCGACTTCGTTATTGGTCATAGCTTCTTCACTCCGTCCAGCAAGGAAACCATTGAGAACGGTGAAGCGTGGTACCAAGCTCAGGTAGAGGATTCAGTGGCTCCGCTTCTCCACGAATACTGGTACGACTCCCCCGCAACGGCGGATCATGAAATCGCGAACCTCCTTGCCAATGCCTAGCGCGGATACGCTTGCGATCCGCGTTGGGAGTGAAGGACAGCGTATCGCGGTTCGTAATATCTGGCTCCTTTACCTGTATGCCACCGACCTGTATCGAGCACTCGGCCCCGCGGAACGTATACGCGCCGAAGAAAGCCCGGAGGATGCGGATGTGCTTGTAGCACGCATACTCTGCCGCGAAGTCCGGGCACGTCTCCGAGCCGGACTCACGGTCGGTTATCTGCCACGGCACGCGGCATTGAGCGCCGTCCGCGACCGTATCGACTTCTTGTCCACCTGGCGCGGTTCCTACCTAGAACAGGGCAAGGCGGTCTGTTCATTCTCCGATATGGGCGTTAACACCCCGCGCAATCAATTCGTGTTGGCCGGTCTGTTGACCGCCAGTCGACGCCTGGCGCGGCGGCGAGAAGACTCTGCGCTCGCCCGGGAGTGCCGCGTGCTGGCATCAGAATTCGAACGGCGCGGTATCACTCGCCCCACCGGCACCGAACCACCTCATGAGGTGTACGGGCACTTTGACCGTGCTGATCGTCGTATGGTTTCAGCCGCGCAGATGCTCTGCGATAATGCACTGCCATCTTTTGCCACAGGCAATCTTTCCGTGCAGCAACCAGACATCACGGATGATGCGCACCTCAGGCACCTGTATGAGCGCGGGATCCGTGGCTTCTACGCAACAAACTTGGCGCCGCAGCGAACTGTGCGCGCCGAGCAACTCACCTGGAGTGGACGCACGGATACCGGGACAGAAGGGCTATGGCCAATCATGCGCACCGACATCACGATCACGGGAAGCGATGGGCGTTTAATTATCGATACGAAATTCACCGCCGCACTCACGCAACAAATGGCATGGCATCCCCCGCGCCTCAAATCGGGCCATCTGTACCAGATCTATACGTACGTATCGGCTAATGATGCAATCAGCCGCGGCCCAGCCACCAACGGGCTACTTCTCTACCCGTCCACCGACTCGGCACCCGATGTGCTCACTAGCAAGCAGATTGGCGCGCATCGGATAGGAGCAGCCACGATCGACCTCACCGCCGATGCCGCCACCATCCGCCGGCGCCTATTTGATCTGGTCGAAGAATTCATGCCCGTTTCTGCCGCTACGCCGCTACACCGCAACCACAGAACCGAGCGCCGCGGCGTCGTCGAACGTTGCCAGGACTGAACATATCGTTTATCGTTATTATCGATAGTCGATACGCCTACGGAAGGAAGCCGACCATGCGTATCTTCCTAGTATTTGCAGTTCTTACCTTTCTCCTGGTGGCCATCGCGGCATGGCAGAGCCGCCACCCCCGACCCCAACGCGGCGCCCATTCCATTCTCCGCGATAGCCGCTGGTTGGCCATTGGCGTCGCCATTATTTGGGGCGTCTCCGCTGGTTCCTATTGCGTTGCAAATACGATTACCGAGTGGACGGGAAGTACCAATCCGCCTGCACTGGCATTTAACGTAACGCTCCCGTTTTGGCCCATTATGGCATGGGCGGCGCTCATGATTCTTGCCCTGGGACTGCGCCGGGCGGAATCCTTCCAACGCGACACCGAAGGACTCGTCTGATGGAAGTGCAGGTCACGTGTCACCTCGACCGGTTACTGGAGAAGCGAAACATGACGCTTACCCAGCTATCCAAGGCGGTGGGCATTAGCGTGGTTAACCTATCCGTGCTTAAGAATAATCGGGCGAAAGCCATCCGCTTCTCTACGCTCACAGCCATCTGCGCCGCGCTCCATTGCAATGCGGGAGACCTACTGACGGTTACCGCGGTGGAATAACGTGAGCGGGGCGCCAACGGCAGATAGTACGCTAATGCCTAGTAGCCGCATGAAATATCGAATGGATGAGGAGCCTTGATGAAGCCCGCCACCGCAGCATTGCTCCACACGGCACCTGAACTCCTGTGGGCCACCCTACTAAGTATCGTCGCGGCTGATATCGCGGACCACGCCGGCCATTTATTCAGCGCCACCCCAACGATATGGCTACTTCCATTCATCATTGCGGGAACAATTCTCTTCTATGTGAAGCGCCGCGTAAGCCTGGCACTCTACGTTTCCGCCACCGTATTTTTCGTCGTAACCGCCCTCATCCTTGTGGCCAGCAATACCGACTGGACGCGCCTGGCGGTGGTGGTTCTAGGGCTAGCTTTTTGCGCCGCTTATACCGCGATCTCCACGCGCGCCAACACGAAACGCCCTAAATAGCGCCCGCAAATTCAACGACAAAGGCGAAGCCTGGGACAAACGTGGGTGCGCTTCCCCGCTCGGCGCACTACTATGTATTACAAGGTATCTAGGTGAAGCATAGGAGGTGGCATGGCGGATTCACAGTTGAGAAAAGGCGTACTCGAGTTGGCGGTACTCGCGCAGCTCGACGCCAAGCCGACCTACGGTGGCGGGCTCCTCGAAGCCCTCGCCGAGCTCGGACTCGAACTCTCCCCCGGAACCCTCTACCCACTCCTCACGCGGTTGAAAAAATCCGGTTTCCTCGCCACCCATTGGGAGGAATCCCCGGTCGGACCACCGCGAAAGGTGTACAGCGTCACTCCCGCTGGACGCGAGCGGAGCGTCAGTCTCGCCGCCGAATGGCGGGATCTCGAAGCCGTCATCGATTCACTCCTGAAAGGACCAGACCAGTGAAACTCTTTAGTCGCGATCCCCTTACTTTCTTCGGCATTCCCGTTGGGGTCGACGCCGTCGTGGACCCCACCGTCGACCTCGGTCTATTCCAACCTGAGAACCCGAGTCTTTTGGTTCCACGTACCCTTGGCGCGGGGTGGGACCTGAACGTTGGTGCGCTCGCCGTGAAGCTTGGGCTCATCCGGCCCGACGACTCGCTTGAAGACCTCGAGGAGTACATTCCGGCGCGGACAGGACGGGTACTTGCAGTAGCCCCGTGGGCGGGTGCTGCGGTAGTTGCCGTGGTGGCGTGCATGGTTGGATCCTCCTCGAAGCAGCTCCCGAAGGGCTGGACGCCCACGATTCGTCCGAAGGCGGCGGCGAGTTCTTGGAGCTCTCTTCTCCCCGCAGTCCTTGGATCTGCCGGACTCGCGGCCTGGAACGGCTGGCGGCGCTCCTCCTCCCAGCGCGTCGATGCACCCGGTTCCGCACTCGCCGTCGCCACCGACGCCGCGATGGCCAGCGACCTCGTGGCGCGGTGCCTCGCCGCACACGGATCCACGCGGAGTGCACGCCTCCTCGCGTTCATTACCCCCGCCATCGTTCCAGTTATTCTCACCGGCACGCTCGTGGGCACGGTGAAGAGCGCACTCACGAATCTTGACCACCAACTTCGCAAAGCGTCCGTCCAGAACCCAATGGGCCCCACGGACCTAACAGACTTCGCAAAACCAGCCAGTCCCCATAGCTGAAGGAGACTCCCATGGATACCTCAATTGACCAGTTCCTCGCGCTACCCACGCCCGTCACAATCATCGTTGGCGCGCTCGTCGTCGTGCAGGTGGCGCTCGCCGTCTGGGCGCTAGTGCTCCTGTACCGCTGGCCCCACGGACGCGTCGCGGGTGCAAACAAATTCGTGTGGACCCTCATCATCGTGCTAGGCGAGATCTTCGGGTCGCTCGTGTTCTTCTTTTTCCTTGCTCGCGATCGCCGCGACACAGCGAGGCGCGCCGAATGGGACGCATCGCGGGAGAAGCAGGCCGAGCGGTCCGCTCACGGGCGTCCGCCCGAGGGCTCAGACTCGATCGTGGAGGATCTCTATGGCTAATTTAGCGGTCCACACCAAAGAACTGTCCAAAAAATACGGGGCGCACACGGTCGTCTCGAACCTCAATCTCCACGTCCCGACCGGCTCAACCTACGGCTTCATTGGCTCAAACGGCGCCGGCAAGACCACAACGATCAGGATTCTGCTTGGCTTGGCCGCGGCCACCTCAGGTAGCGCCACCGTCCTCGGCGTCGAACGTGGAAAACTGCCACCCACACCAATTCCCGGTGTGGCCTACCTACCCGACGTTCCGGATCTCAACCCGCGGTTGCGCCCGGCGGAGGCGCTCGTGTTTCTTGCGGAACTGGCGGGTACTCCCGTGGAGGTGGCCCGCGAGCGCGCCGGCAAGCTGCTCTCCGTCGTTGGCCTTGCGCACGCACCCGGCCCAGTTGGGAGCTTCTCGCGCGGCATGAAGCAACGGCTCGGGATCGCCGCCGCCCTCGTGGGGGCACCGTCGCTCCTGATTCTTGATGAACCCACCAGTGCCCTCGATCCGCTCGGCCGCGCCGACGTCCTCAGCCTCATTCGCGATCTTCACGGCCACACGACCATCATGTTCACCTCGCACCTACTCGGGGATGTCCAGGCGGTGTGCGACACCATCGGCATGATCCACGAGGGCCGGCTTCTCGTCGAGGGTTCGCTCGAGTCTGTTCTTGATTCGTATCATGGCGCCGAAGCGACCGTGCGCATCCGCACCGCGCCCGCGAATGTCGCCATGGTACGCGACGACGCCGCCGCGCTACTCCGTTCCCACGGAATCGAGGGACGCATCGACGTCGAACCCTCATCCCTCCAATCCGTGTACGAACACATGTCAAGAGGAGAGCGCAATGCTCACTAGCTCCCGGGAGGCGTATCGCACCCTCTACCGCTATGACCTCAAGCGAGCGTTCCGCTCCCCCGGCACATGGGTGCTGGCCGCGGCGGTCATCGTTTTCGCCATCGCCTCCCCACTTACCGCCGTATACATGCCCGAGCTCATGGCTTCGCTGACCAGCTCTGACGTGGCGGCAGCTCTCACGCAGCAGATCGGCGAACCGTCGTGGCAGGATGCGAACGGGCAGTGGGTGAAGAACCTATCTCAGATCATCACGCTCATCACGATAGGTGTAGGCGCGGCAGACATGTCGAATGCACTCTCGGGCGGCGATATCCCGTTCGTGCTTACACGCGGAATTTCGCGCCGTGGGTTCCTAGCGAGCAAGGCGAGCGCGGCACTAGTAATCCTCGTGGTGTGCGCGAGCGCCGGTGGAATCGTTGCGTGGGGCGTCACCCGTATTGAGTTCGACGCCGGCACGCTGGCGAGCACGTTCGGCGCGACGCTTCTGTGGGCACTCGAGATGGCGCTTGCCCTGGCCGTCGGTCTGCTGTTCGGGGTATTCCGGCCACGGGTTGCCACCATCGCACTCGGTGCATTCGCCACCTATCTCGCGGTCACTCTCGGGGGTAACTGGACGGCGGGGGCCAAGTATAGCCCGCTGGGGATCGGGAACCTTGTGGGCGCGGTGGGAAGCGGGAATTGGCCCGGCGCCTCGGCAGCCTGGATCATTGTGACCACAGTGGGACTCACAATCGTCCTCACAACTGCGGCCGTGGCCGTGTTCGAGCGCCGCGACCTACAGGTATAGGGCTCTGTGGGGTATAGGGCTATGGGTGTACGGCTGCGGCTATAAGGCTGAGGGTGTATGGCTGCGGCTCGCTGTGCCGGCACCGGCGCTAGCTTGCTGTGACGGAGCTACCGACGGTGCCCGAGAGCGCGCAAGCAGGTTCTATTACCAGGGCGACACTCCTCCATATTCCTGGCCCACGCCCAACTCCGATAACTGGAGAGACGCCGCACATGACGAGTGCCACCCGACTGGAACTGCAACGGCAGTGTCCTGACCAAAACCGGCTTCCAATGTTTCTGACTAGCACCAACTAAATGCGGCGACATTCGTAGTCTGATAGACGCCCGCACGGCAAAGAACCGTATCCTTGGTGGACTAGGCGGCAGCAAAGTCGACCGATTTTCCGTGGGCTCGAGCATATACAACCTCATGCATCGTCGATTGACCAAGTACTGTTCGATTCCCGATCACAACAATACGATCGGCGAGATCAATGCGCCGAAGATGAAGCTCGCCGAGTTGCGCTTTCGGTTCGTCGTCGGCAGTAATGCCATCCATCGGAATCGGAAGCAGCACAATCGCACCAGTGCGCGTGAGTTCACCGGCAACCTGCATCATACGGTCCCATCGGCGCATGGACCCGCAGATGCACACAACTTCGGGCCCGCTATTATGTTGATCTTCTGCACTCATATTTAACGTCCCCGGCTACACATCAAACCCGAACTTGATCACATTTAGTCGTTCGCTTCCATCTAACTCGGAGATAGGGAGATAAGCTACCGCGCCTTTGGGCGCCTAAGATATCCAGCGAAGTCATTGCAAGGATACAAGTAGTTCATTACATCGAACACGAGGAAGAAGTGCCACCAGTACAACCCCGCAAGCCAAAAAAAATTTGCAAGCCGGCGTGAAGCATGCTCTTGACGGCATGAGGGTCACGAAAGGGCAGCCCGCGCAGCCCGTATCCGAAGCTGTTCAGGAGCATACGCGGGAGGCAAGCGACCAAGCCGTCGCGAATTCTATTGACTTCCAGAGCGCTGCCCTCAAAGTGTCAGACATTCCGTCCCGTGAACTGGCGCCATCAAAGTAGTCAACAGCGTGGGGAAAACAAATCTTGTTCCCGGTTGTCGACATGCTGACATGACCACGAACTCTCAAGCCACTAGGCCAGTTGTTCCGATTCCGCGATTCGTTGAGCTAATTGAGCAACCTCTTCATCGATTAGATCACCAGCCGTGTCCACAGCATCTAGGACTCCTTGGGATGTCCCAAACACTGCTACTAGCGAATTCCACTGCAGGTGCGTGCGCTCATCCGTTTCACGTGTAACCGACTGGCAAGGACGCTGGATGAATCTGGCAGAATTAAGAACTTGAGCGGAAACTTCAGGATTCGCCAATATCGGACTTAGCAACGAAGGCTCTCGCACTGTGGCGATGAACGCAAGAACTCTTGCAGCGTCCCACTCGCTTTCCCGGTCAGCGGGAGGCTCCGTCAAGAACTCGTTACAGAGCCTCTCCGCTAGCTCACGCAGAACCTCGACCTCCGAGAACTCTTGAAAGCTATAGAAGGAGCTCATGGCGCGCCATAGGACAAACTTGGAGGAGTAGCTCGTGAGACTCCTCCATATAGAATCGACCATGTGTTGACGGCATGACGGTTCCGATTCGGCGGCAAGAAGATCTCGCACTACCCCGCGAACAGTTTGCTCTCGCGTCGCACCCAGCAGCCCGCGGTCCGGCCCGTTCCATGGCATACGGTGAACGGAATTCAAGATCGCAATCGATGCCGGTACCGCCGTATCGACGGAGAACTCAGCCCTGAAATTGCGTAGTTCGCCCACCACATCCTGCAAATCATCGTCCGCAACCATGCCAAGTTCGGACGAAAATGAACTCGCGTCGTTCATCGCCACAAAAAGTTGCTTTGAACAGCTGAATGCACGCAAATCAGAATCCGGAACTCCCTCGAGATAGAGGGAGAAGAACCGGGACGCTCCCACACGACGATCTCTAAGGAGCTGCGAAGAATCCTCCCCAGAAAGTCCCTGACCTCTCGCTGCGGCAAATATGCGGTCCAGGACGGCGGTGAGTAATTGTTGGTCATCAGGGAATCTCTCGAGAATATTCCGTATTCCGATCGGCCATACTTCCGTCTCAGACCGAGAAAAAAATTGCTCGTTAGTCATGCCTCCGAGTTCCCCGCGAAGACGACCTAGTTGCGACATAAGGTCCGGGCGCAATATTTTGAGGGATTCGAGCACGACTAGATCGAGGGGATTCATCTGACGCGTGAGGGTTTGGAAGACCGGACGGGCTGCAAGTTCAAACCTGGATACATCTCGAAGACTCGAGAACAACGGATTGAGAATCTCCCAGAACACGTCAAAGATCCGCGGGTCCTGCAAAATTTTGTTCCAAGAGCGCTCATCGGTAACTTCCTCGAGCGATTGCAGAAGTTGCTTCTGGAGGTGCTCGCGGGGCACCCTGGGAACTGTATAACTCAGCTGGAGAATCTTATCCAGGTATGCTCGCCCTCCGGGGTTCCCGTCGGAAAGCGCCTCCTCGACCCGTTCCCGGTCGAAGGCTAAGACATATATCAAATTCGGAAAATTCCCGGTCAGCCTAACAAATTTGAATATCTCGCGTATTTCGCTGGTTGAGAGGCGATCAATGTCGTCCACAAGAATCACCACGGGCTTTTCCAGCCGTGCAAGGTCCTCCGTTATCAACCCACGCACTTCAGCAAGGCTCGGCGATTTGCCTGCATTCAGGACAGACTCGTCGAGTGCGTTGGTAGCCACCTCAATACCCGCTGAGACAAGTGGAATCGAGATTACTTTAGTAAGTGGCGAAAGAATTCGCGCGTATCGCAGCAGGTTCTGAGCAAGGAACAGCTTTCTCCTGTCATGTGCTGCGTTGTTGCTCGTAAATGAAGCGGAGATTTGAGCGAAAAATTGACCAACGAGGTCTTCAGAACCCGAAAACATCCACGGATTAAACTCGATGACTCCATGCACACTCTCCTGTTGAAACTGCTCCTTCATTAGATTCATGTACGAGGTCTTTCCATGGCCCCAGGGGCCTTGGATTCCAACCACCAACCCCTTTGAAGCATTGATCCTCAGAATGTATTGAGCAAATTTGTGCGCCGAATCAGCTCGGTCAAGAAGGTCTTCTCTGGCACTAGTAATAGGCTCGTCGGGCAAGAATTTATCCAACGCAAACACCCCATCTCTTCTCGCACAACCGACACCTGGCACAACTCTGAAGTGCTGCCCCGCGACTCACCTGCAGCGGCGCGCGGTGGCACATCAACGACAGCTACATTGTTTCAGCAATTATCCGATACAGAGGATACGGCACCGCCGCGCGGCCCCGGTCTTCTATGCCACACCGGGAACAACTCGGTGGCGAACAGACAAGAAATTGGAGGGCAGTTTCTCGATAACGCTCAACAAACGGCCGTAGATCACGGGTTGCGGAACACAAAGGTCGACGGCTACGTAATTAAGGGAACCCGCCACTCCCCGGTCAATTGGCTTGATGCTCCCGTTGACGAGTACGGCGAATCCGATCTAAGACGGAGCTGGCAGCGCGTCGACACCGCTATCGCCGACAACACCCGCGCCGCTGGTAGTACAGCCACGGCCAGCTCTGTGATGACATCTCGTGCCGCAGCGCGATCGGGCGTACCGGCGGGTGATCACACATTGAACTTAAATTCGACCACATTCCGCCATTCGCAAACGTCTAAGGTCTACGAGACTCTTCCCGGATTTCGCCATCTACGCGGCACCTGTCGGCCGATATCCACGGTAAGCCTCGAGAACCAAACGAACGGAGCCCGAACCGCAACTACAATTCATAATCGCTTAATCCGATCTCAGTTGCGGCGTGGGTGAGAGGTTGCGCCTCCCCCGGACCGATCTTGTCGCTGATCTGTTTAATCAGTCGCTTGATGCCGTGAATTACAAGAGGATCAGACAGCGGAGTCTTGCGAATTCTCTCCGCCAAGTAATCAACCACTTCCGAGGGATGTGACTCTAGTACATTATCCGGAACATCATGTATCACCGATCGTGTGAGGGGCGCATCGTGACCTCGGAAGGCATCAACGGCCTCAGGAACATATTTCCCGAGATACGGGATGAGATCCGCAAGATTGGAGACCTCCTCGGATGAGGGTGTTCCCGGCACTCCGTCGAGCCTTCGTTGAACATATCTCCGAAGCCAGGAAGACCAGATAAGTTCTCCGTCGATGCCCCGGTTTCTAAGAACCCAGACCGCTGCTTGAGCAAATGAAGCTGCGTACGCTCCGTCGTCTGAGAGCACCGCTGCGTTCAGAAGCTGTTCACGGCGGGCGTCGGTGGTATCCGAATACGTAAGGACGGAGATCACGAATCTGTAGAAGGCTTCGCGCAAGCGGCCATCGCTGATATCCTTGAGCCTGCCGAACTCCGTTATTGAGTCATCAAATAGTCCGGCCTCTAGCAGCCGATCGCTGTATCTTGCGTGTAGCAGGAATGGTTCCCACGCGAACGAGTGCCGCTTCTCGTCATCGAATAGGGGAAGCAGATACTCTGACGCAAACTCCTCGTCGGCAGCGAAGTAGAAATACAGTTGCCCTGTAAGCGCGGGCTGTGTCGCGTCAAGAGCAGCATCATTGCCGCTAAGCAGGTCATGGAGAGCATGTTTTTCCTCGTCATCAAGCCCGGTCCAATCGTCGCCGGCTTGTCTCCATCGGCGATCAATCTCGATAGTCCAGTACTGAGCAAGGTAGCCCGGCCAGGAGTTCATCCAGAGGGGCGCCGAGGATAAAGGTTCGATCTCAGGGGCGTATGCGAAAGCGTCGCCCTGCGCCTTCCACAGATCGTTCGCGAGTTTTCGCATAGCCGCAAGCATTTCGGATTCGAGCGACTCGACATGTACACGCATTTGTTGAAGCAGAAAATAGCCCAGATGATTGGCCGAACCGGCATCGTCGAGTAGCGAAGAGAGCCGATTCATAACCGGTAGACCGTTCACTCCAAGTTCTGCTTGGCCCCATCCATCCGCTATCGCGTTGAGTAGGTGCTCCCCCTTGGTGCCCGTGTCGTTTCGATCGAGGCTCGCATCCCAGAGTTCGAGAGCAAGATCGGGGCGAGCCTCTGACGCAGATCGAACCAGGTCGAGAGCGTCCGTCCATCTCGGTTCCGTGGAGCTTAGCTCTGAGTACTCGCGATCAACGAGCGCCGCAAGCGCCTCTGTAGCGCCCTTCTCGAGCATCTCAATGAAATCTTCGACGGACATCGGAGGATGGCTACCGACAATGCCCGACTCCATCCAATGACTAAAATCTGGATGCTCTCTCCTTCGGAAATTCAGGTGAGCCTCCTGTTGTTCGTAGAACGCATCCAATGCTTGAGTCCAACCAGGATCACAGTCTGTGAGCCAGCCAAGCAAGTTGTATGTCTCGTACGCCCGACTCTGGTCGTGCTCCCCATCATCGCCAGTACTGGCAGGTCCCGCGATAGCGATACCAAGCACCTGTCGTTTCGTAGCTGGAGACGCGCCCGGAATCGCGATCTTGAGCACCCTGAACGTCTCGTGTTGTAGCGCCATGGCATACAACCCGCCATGGTCTAGCACCCACCGCAGTTTTTCGTCGGAGCCACGATTTTGATCTTGCGCAATCAGATGGAGTGCAAGGCGGCGGAACAACGGCCTCCCAAGACCCCACCATCGCTCGGGTAGTCCCGGTCGCACCTGCATGGCCTTTTGCCCGCAATCTCGAAGTCCATCAAGTATCGCGTCAATCGGTTCTCGAATGTCATCCTGGCCGTGTGGTTCGATCGCCGATCGGTTAAATGCGAGCGGGTCAAAGTTGATTGGCCCCATGTAGCCGTCAAGCAAGTCGTATGCCTCGAGCAATGCGTCTTCGAAAACCGTCAGGAGCGACAAGTCGTCCGGAACGGCGTCGCTCACATTGGACGCAACCTGCTGGGTCGCAAGATATTCATTGACGGCCAAAGATATCGTTCCCCGTGGGCGCGTAGCAAGCGAAGAACCGTCAAGACCAGGCCACGATGCACTCAATTCAATGTGTGGCCTCACCATCCTGCGCAAAACAGGAAGCGGGCATGCTCCGCCGCGACTTTGATACATAGCCAAGTCCCCAATGCCAGACATCATCGATCTACCGTTTATCGATGTTGCGAGGATCGTCTGCCACCTTCGGCCCGCCTCGGCATCTTCACTTCCCAGGCGTGAGGATGCGTCACATGCGTCTCGATAGAGATTACGAGACATCGATTGTCCATAACGTTGCACAACTCCCAACGCCGCGTCATTGAGACCAGGCGAAGCGACGAAATTCATCGCAAACCAACTACCCAGCCGGGAGGATTCCAAAGACGCATTTTCGGGGTCGAAAGATCCTTCGAACTCGGGGATTCCCTGCATCCACTGGAGCCAGCCAAGTTTCGAATCGACTGAAAGCTCTGCAGTGAACTCTGAGAAGTCTCGAAATCCTTCTTCCGTCAGTACGCGTGCGCGAAGATAGTCGTTGTCCTCTGGCGCAAGTTGCCGACCTCCACCAACGATGTCTGCAACACGTGCTCGGTGATCAGTTCGCCCCATATCCATGCGCCGCACCCATTCCTTGAGTGCAAGCGGCAACGCTGAATAGTCTCTTCCGTCCTCCGTGTCCACAACGGGATAATGGATCGGCGTGATCCCGAGATAGCCCCACTTCTCGTCCGAATCCTGATCCGTGAACGCATACCGCCTCGCAGAAGTACCAGAGGGCAAGCCCGATGCAAGGTACTTCATGATCGTGTCATCGTGGCTGTATCCGATGAACACGACCGTGAACCTCTCAAACATCCGCAACAAGAATCGCGTCGCCCATGAGTCAGTAAGGTAGGCGCGCCCGAAATCTCTATCCGTCAGAATCATGTGATGAGGAGGCTGTAGCACCGAACCGTGGAGGTGAACGAGCCCTTCAAAGTCATCCCCCATGGGTAGAGCCGGCGCATCCCATCTGTCGGGGATCTTGACATCCAACTCAAGAGCCGCCGTGGCAAGGTGATTGTCGTAGTTCGTGGTCACAACTCGGAAGGCGCCACTCTTCCCCGCCAGCCGCACGATGTCAGAATGAAGACTATTGGGTCTTGAGTCAGCTCTTGTGAGCAGTTTGTAAGTCTGTTCGTGAGCATCAAACCGCTGCGGACGAGCCTCGAGCTGACCGATGAAGTGATCGAGTTGCAAGCCGCCTTTTTCCGCGGACTCATCGGGAAACTGGACGCCTGCCTGGTGGGCGAGCATCTCCGCCAACTTCCTAAAGCTTGGAAGATTGGATGGGTCGTCAACAGATGCTCCCGCTCCCACAAAGAAAACGAGATTTCCCTGTTCGTGGGCGTGAAGAACCTCATCAGGTATCTCGACGTCGGCGGTCATCCACATCTTTTCTCCAGACCCGGGCGACTAACAATTACCAGAAGAGTAGTCCACCGGAGTCAATCCGGCTGGAGATAAACCACGGAGGTTCTATAAATTGAACTTGAACTCGACCACGTCGCCATCCTGCATCACGTAGTCCTTGCCCTCCTGACGCAGCTTGCCGGCCTCGCGGGCCTCCTGCACGCCGCCGAGCGCCACCAGGTCCTCGTAGGAAATCACGTCCGCCTTGATGAAGCCGCGCTCGAAATCGGAGTGGATCACGCCGGCTGCCTGCGGCGCCGTCCAGCCCTTATGAATGGTCCAGGCGCGCGTTTCCTTCTCCCCCGCGGTGAGGAACGTCTGCAGGCCTAGCGTGTCAAAGCCAACCCGGGCCAGCTGATCCAGGCCGCTCTCGCTCTGCCCGGTTTCCTCAAGCATCTCCCGCGCCTCATCGGGCTCCAGCTCGGTCAGGTCCGCCTCAAACTGCGCGTTGAGGAAAATCGCCTGCGAGGGCGCCACGAACTCCTCCAAGTCCGCCTTGACGCTCGCGTTCGCCAGTTCGTCGTCGTCCATGTTAAATACGTAGATAAAAGGCTTGGAGGTCATCAGCTGGAAGCTCTTGAGAATGGCCGGATCGAATTCATCCGTGTGGCGGGAGAGCAGCTCGCCCTTCTCCAGCAGCTCGAGGGCATGCTGCGCGGCGGTGAGTACGTCCTTCTCCGTCTTATTACCACGCACCTCCTTCTCGAGGCGCGGCACCGTCTTCTCCATGGTCTGCAGGTCCGCAAGGATCAACTCGGTCGAAATGATCTCGATGTCATCCTTGGGGTCCACGCGCCCCTCCACGTGGGTGACCTCGGAATCTTCAAACGCGCGCGTCACCAGGCAAATCGCGTCCGCCTCACGAATGTTAGCGAGGAACTGGTTGCCGAGTCCCTCCCCCTTGCTGGCACCGCGCACAATCCCCGCGATGTCCACAAAACTCACCGTGGCCGGCACGATCTTCTTGGAATCAAACATTTTCGCCAGCACGTCCAGCCGCGCGTCCGGCAGCGGCACCACGCCGGTATTCGGCTCAATCGTGGCGAACGGGTAATTCGCCGCCAGTACGCCAGCGCGCGTGAGCGCATTAAACAGGGTCGACTTGCCCACGTTCGGCAAGCCCGCAATTCCAATCGTCAAAGCCACAGGCGTTATCCTACCCGCTTGCTCCCACACGCTTCAGCACGACGCCGCCCGCGCAGCCCGTTGATTTTCATCCTGCGTGGCCAGCCCGTTTCCGCCCGCACCGCTTTCCCTAGCGTCCTAAGCACCGCCCACTGGGCGCAGCCCGCCCATCACCACCCCGCGACGACGTACCTCTTTTCTGCGACTCTGACCCGCTACGCTGAACGGAGCGAAGGGAGCACGCATGCGAGTTTCACTGGTACTTGGGTCCGGCGGCGCGCGCGGTTGGGCCCACGTTGGCGCTATCGAGGAGATCGAGGCGCGCGGGCATGAAATTGTGGCCGTTTCTGGCGCATCGGTCGGAGCACTCGTAGGTGGCGTCTATGCCACGGGCGCACTCCCGGAATTCTCCACGTGGATCCGGAGCCTCACAAAGTTAGACGTGCGCCGACTCTACGATTTCACGTTCACTCGTAGCGGATTCATTAAGGGCAACCGCACCATGGCCGAAATCGCCAGGTTTACCGGCGAACCCAACATCGAGGATCTGCCAATCCCCTTCACCGCCGTGGCCTCGGATCTCACCACGGGACGCGAAGTGTGGTTTCAATCGGGACCGCTACTGCTGGCCATGCGCGCCTCGTTCGCCATTCCCACCGTGTTCACGCCCATTCTGGTAGGCGATCATCTCCTCGCCGACGGCGGCATGCTCAACCCCGTCCCCATTGAACCAACCCTGCCCGTTACCGCGGACGCCACCATCGCCGTCGACCTTGGTGGGCCGCGCATCCACGACCGCCGCGAAACCATTCGTAAGCACATCGAGGCATCCAACGCCTCCCTCCTAGCGCGCACGCGCAATTCGCTGCACAGCGGCATTCAGAGCGTGGAATCCGGCATCCAGAGCGTGGGAGATTCGCTCACCTCGTTCACAAATTCGGTGCGCTCCAGTTTTGGGTACGACGACGCCGAAGCCAACGCGCCACGCGAACAGAGTACGGACGCCGGCGAGCGCCCGGGGCAGAACACCGATCCCGATTCCGAGGTGCCCACCCCGCAGCAGTTGGTGGAACATGACACCACGGAGCCACGCCGGCATACCGGACTGGGGCAAGCCTCCATCGAATCCACAAAAAACCCGCTCTATGCCTCGAAACTACCCTCGTCGCTGGGAGCCATGGAGGTGGTGGACATGTCGCTCTCCGTCATGCAACAGATGATCCGCCGGTACCGCGAGGCCGCAAATCCCGTGACTGCGCGGGTGACGATTCCCGCCGACGCCGCGGATACCCTTGAGTTTTATGAGGCTTCACGCCTCATTGACATGGGCCGCGAAGCCACCGCAAAAGAATTGGACCGCGCGGGATTGTAAGGCTGAGAAACGTGCAGGAATGTAGGGCTGGGAAAGTATGTCGGAGGTGCATGCTTCCATAGAGTCATGATTGAAACACTGATTGCATGCCTGGTGGCGCTGGCCATAGGCGTCACGCTGGGATACGCGTGGCGGGCCGCGCGCGGTGGAACGGATGATCGTGCCGCCGCAGCGCGGAATGCCTCACTCCGGGACCAGGTGGCCGCGCTTCAAGCCGATCTCGCCGCTGCGTCCGCTCGCGCTGAACTACTCGAAAAAGAAAATAATGAGCATCTGGAGCGCGCCCGGGAAAACAATTCCGTGCTTCGTCAGCTTGCGCCCATTGCGGACAGCCTGGAAAAGATGGATGCCCGTGTCGCGGACCTGGGGCGCCAGCAGGCCGCACAGTCCAGCTCCCTGGGTACGCGGCTGCAGCGGGCTACAGAGGTGCAGGATGCTCTGGCGCGGGAAACCACCTCTCTCCGCGGCGCTCTGACATCCCGTTCTGCCCGCGGCCTATGGGGCGAAGCGGAATTGCGTCGTATCGTAGAAGCCGCAGGCATGCTGGAACACGTGGACTTTGATACTCAGGAGGTGGATCGCACCTCGGGTGCACGCCCGGACCTTGTGGTGCACCTTCCTGGCAACGCCCACCTGGCGGTGGACGCCAAGGTACCGCTGGATGCGCTCCTTCGTGCCCAGCAGGAGGACGGCACGGATGCGGCATCTCTCAAGCGCCATACCGCCTACATCCAGGAGCATGCCAAAACTGTTCGTGCGCACGTCAAAGCGCTCGCATCACGCAACTATCCGGCGCTTTTCCCGGGTTCGCCGCAGTTCACGGTCATGTACCTGCCCTCAGATTCGCTGTTGGCTGAAGCCCTGCGGGCCGATGGCACGCTTCTTGACTATTCCTATGCCTCCCAAATTGTGCCGGTGGGGCCATCATCTCTCCTTGCACTGCTGCGTGCGGTAGCCGCGGTGTGGTCATCAGCGGCGGTCACAGAGGAAGCGCAGCAGATTCTGGCACTCGGGCACGAACTGGCGGACCGGCTCTCCACCGCCGTAGCTCACCTGGACACATTGGGAGGAAGCCTTCGCCGCGCGGTGGACGCCTACAACCGAACGGTGGGCAGCCTCGAATCCCGCGTACTCGTCACCGCCCGGAAGCTGCAATCGCTGGATGTGACTATGACGCCGCCGCAGGTCATCTCCGCGGATTCGGCACAGGTACGGCAATTCTCCGCACCGGAGTTCACGGAATCGGAGCGGAATACCCGCGAATAAATGGGAAACGGCGAAAAGAGACGCCGTGCCGCATTACCGCTCAGCGTCCTCGTCACTATCGGTAATACCCGTGCCACTACCAGCGATACCCGCCGGTAGTGGCACCATTGGAAGCATGGTGTCCCAAATTCCCGTCCCGGCGAACCTTCCCCAGCGGGCAGCACAGACCACGGCCGAGCACCCGTGGCCGCTGCGCCTCCTCTCCGCGAAGATGAAGGAATACATCTCCGCCATGTCCCGCACCTGGGTGGAGGGAGAGATCATCCAGTTTCAGCGCCGCCCGGGAGCCAAAGTTCAGTTCCTCACCGTGCAGGATTTGCAGGCCAATGTGCGCATGACAGCCAAAATTCTCAGCCACCTGGTACCGGATTCCGTTCAGGAGGGGACCCGGGTGGTGCTCTGGGCCAAGCCCGATTATTACGAGGCCAAGGGCAGCCTCTCACTCTGGGCCGGGGAGATCCGGCCGGTAGGCGTGGGCGATATCCTCGCGCGCCTGGAGGCCCTCAAGAAGCGGCTTGCGGCAGAAGGACTATTCGCCTCCTCGCGTAAGAAACCCCTGCCCGTACTTCCCCGCACCATCGGATTAATCGTTGGGCGCAACACCAAGGCCAAAGAGGACGTCATGGTTAACGCCTCCAAACGCTGGCCGGCCGTTCATTTTGACGTGCGCGAAGTCCAGGTGCAGGGTGCGCAGGCCGTGGCTCAGATAATTCCGGCCCTCCGCGCCCTTGACGCGGAGCCCGCGGTGGACGTTATCGTGCTAGCGCGCGGTGGAGGCAGCGTTGAAGACCTGCTGCCTTTCTCCGATGAACAGCTGGTGCGGGCCATTGCCGCTACTCGAACGCCGGTTGTGTCCGCTATCGGCCATGAGGGCGATAATCCCATTTCAGATTTCGCGGCGGATGTGCGCGCTTCCACCCCCACAGACGCCGCAAAGCTCCTGGTGCCGGACCGCGCTGAGGAAGCGGCGCACCTTGGGCAGATGGTCAGTCGAGGTCGCGCTGCTCTGACAGCTCGGCTCTCGCGGGCCCGTATGGATTTGGACGCGCTCCGCAATCGCCCCGTTTTGCGCCATCCGCACACCATGGTGGATGCCCGCCAGCAGGATCTATCCTCACTACGCAGCTGGCTCCGCTCCTACACTCACCAGGCTGTTGAGCGAGAAAACGCCGGACTGGCGGCGAAACTCTCCCAGCTCCGAGCGCTTTCGCCGCAGGCTACGCTGGATCGCGGTTTCACCGTTCTTACCACAGATAGCGGACATGTGATTTCTCGGGCCGAACAGACCACACGCGGTCAGGCGTTGCGTGCGATACTTTCTGAAGGACAGCTAACACTCGCGGTGGAGGGGATTCATGACTGAGAAAGTTGTAGGTTCAACTATTGACGTCGCCAAACAGGTTGAGTCACTCTCCTACGAGGACGCCCGCGCCAAGCTCGTGGACATCGTCTCGCGCCTCGAGCAGGGCTCCATCCCTCTCGAAGAATCCCTTCATCTCTGGGAATTAGGCGAGGCCCTGGCGCGTCACTGCCAGGCATACCTGGACGGTGTCGCCGCCCGGCTCCATGCCGTCGAAGCGGGCCAGGCAGCCGCCCAGCAGAGTTCTACCACCCAGGCACCCACTGCCGGCACTGCCGCTACTAGCCCGGCCATCGGCGTCGTACCCACGGAAACGCCCACCGCCAATCGTACACAGGCGGCCACTGGAGTGGCACAGGCACCCGAGCCCATCACCCCGCAATTCCCAGCCGGTACCCCGGCGGCACAGAAGATTTTTGCTCTTCGGGAGCAGATCTCCCAGGTGGAGGCGGATCCAGCCACCGAATTTCATGAGGCGCCAGCCCAGGCCATGAACACGGAGGAACTGGATACCTCCCCGCTGGTCCATCATCCTGAGGACTTTGAGTGACAGCCCTGGTCATCGGCTCCTCACTGAGCCCCGAAACTACATTCTCCCCCACGGCACTCCCCGGGGGAACGCTGGAGTCTGCCGCAATCGCCCTTGCGGCGCTCGGGCGTCAGGTACGTTTCGTGACAGACCTCGGCACCAATAGCGCCGCCCAACGCGCGACACGGACGCTTCAGAATTCTGGGGTTGAGCTACTGCTCCGTCCGGCAGCGCAGCGCCCCGAAGTCACCGTTCCCGACTCAACCGAGCATGAGCTCAATGGCGCATGGGATATTTTGCCCGCCCCGGAGAACGGCGCGCGGCTCCTCGATCTTGAACTTTTCTCTCCCAAAACCGTGGTATTCGGCGGCAGCGCCGTGCATATTCGCCCGGGACGGGAACGCCTCCGCGCCTGGGTAGAAGCCGGACGCCGTAGCGGCGTATCACTCTTCACGCTCTCCGTACGGCCCGCACTGGTGGGCAATTTGGCGCACGCCCGTGACCGCGTAGAAGCATTCCTACCGTTGGCGGACGTTGTGCGCGCCAGCGCGGCTGACGTCACCGCACTCTGGGGCCTGCGCGGCGGGGACAACGTGTATAACGACGTCGCACGGCATATGTTTACCTTCGGCCCCCAGATCATCGCCATGTCCACGCCGGATTCCAGCCTCATTATGTATTCGCGCGAAGGGACCAGCGTGAAGATTCCGGCGCAGAGCAGCCTTGCCAACCAGCCGGGCCATGAGGAGGGCGTTATCACGGCGGCACTGGCCGACGGACTGGGGCGCGTATCGCTTTCCGGCGCCCACCACCGTGAACAGCTCGGCAACATCAGCCTGTCCAACCTGTACACGCTGGGAGCGTTCGCCCAGGCGGCCGGCGCCTTCACGGCCAGTCATCGCGATGCCATCGCACCGTCCCAGGATCAGGTGGCCGAAAGCTACCTCAGGCATGCGCCCGGGTTGCTCACGCTGATCTGACCGTCCGGTATCCGCTAGCGCGGGCCCAGGCCCACCCTGCGAACCATCTAAGGGGAACCCCACCTACCACTACACCGGCGCACCCCGCGCCCGTATTCCGCCGCCCGGCTACCACTACAGTCCGCAGCCGCGCCCAGCTGCCCCATTAGGCGGCAGCCCGGCTACCACTACAGTCCGCGGCGGCGCTCCCGCTGGGAATAGTCACGTAGTGCGCGCAGAAAATCAGTACGCCGAAAGTCCGGCCAGTACGCCTCGGTGAAGTACAGCTCCGTATGCACAGATTGCCAGAGCAGGAATCCGCTCATTCGCTGCTCGCCAGAAGTACGAATAACTAGGTCAGGATCGGGCTGCCCACGCGTGTAAAGGTGCTCGGTGATGTCATCCATAGTGACGGCATCCGCCACCTCAGCAAGGGTGCGGCCTGCTTCGGCCTGCTCCGCGAGATAGGCACGCACGGCATCCGCAATTTCTTGCCGACCGCCGTACCCCACCGCAATGTTCACCGCCATCGAGTGGAGATCCGCCGTGGTGGCCACCGCCGCGTGAAGACGGGCGGCTACATCCGCCGGTAGCAAATCCGTGTTCCCCACGATCCGCACAGGATAGCGGTGCCGCCGGGCCAGGTCCTCAACCACACCCGCAATAATGTCCAGGAGCGGTTCCACCTCAGAGGGATCACGCTTGAGGTTATCGGTGGAGAGCAGCCAGAGTGTCACCACTTCAATGTGTGCTTCTTCGCACCACCTAAGGAAATCAACAATTTTCGAGGCCCCCGCCTGGTGGCCGAAGGTGGCCGACCGGCCCTGATTTCGCGCCCAGCGTCGATTTCCGTCCAGCATAACGGCCACATGCCGCGGAACTTCCGCTCCTCGGAGCGATTTCAGGAGCCGCCGTTCATAGAGCGTATACACAAACCGGGGTGCGTGAACACCCACTCCTTTTTTCCTCAGCACCCCAGCATTCTACCGGGCGTACTATGCAAGCCGTGACCAAGAATTCTACTGAGCGCACGCCACATGCATACGCCACCCAGGAAAATTCCACGGATCCCGCAGACGGTTCCACCAGTCCCGTGGATCTCGCCACCCTGTATGCCCAGCGCCCGCGCGGCATTTCCGAACGCAAGGCCTGGCTGAGCGCGCTCCCCAAACCCGCCGCGCGAGGCTGGCTGCACTGCATCAACACCCCGCTTTCTCTCATCAACTCGATCTTGCTCATCATGTTTGCGGGGTCGGCAGGCCTTAAGTGGGCCTGCGCGGCCTTTGGTCTGTGCGCGCTCATCCTGTTCGGAAACTCGGCCACCTATCATCTGGGCCACTGGAGTCAGCGCACCCACAACGTGCTGCGCCGCATTGATCACTCGAATATTTTCCTACTGATCGCCGGCACCTACACGCCGCTATCCGTGGGCGTCCTGAGTCCTACTCACCGCAACCTGGTACTCGCGATCGTGTGGCTGGGCGCCGCCGCGGGCATCATCCTGTCCGTTGCGTGGAACACCGCCCCACGGTGGCTCTATGTGCCGCTGTACATCCTGCTTGGCTGGGTAGCACTCTGGTTCCTCCCCGAATTCTGGCGCGACGGTGGCCCCGCCTGCGTCTGGCTGCTGCTTGTTGGCGGCCTGGGATACACCATTGGCGCACTCTGCTACGCCTTCCGCTGGCCCAACCCGTGGCCGGCCGTCTGGGGCTTCCACGAGTTCTTCCATCTCGGCACCATCGTCGGCTACTGGTCCCACAGCGCCGCGATCTGGGTGGGCCTGGCCACCATCGGGGCACTCGCCCTGTAAGTGTCGGGCCCGCGGCGTGGGGGATATGGCGCTCGGACAAGGCGGGACCGACGTCGCCCGTCCACGGTACGGCGGAGGGACAGTGCGCACACCTGGAGCCGTAATGGTCGCCTTCCCGGGGTACGACGCCGTCGCGCGGTCACGTCCCATCCGCGTACGTGGTCGCGTACCGGTAGCTATCATGTTTCGGAAGCGCGCTGGACGCCCGAACCGACCTAGGTTCAACGCCCGGCCCATTTCCGCCGCGCTGAGGTAGAATAGCGCGAACACATGCCCACCCGGACATGATTTTTTATTGGTGCGTATTTCTTTGGCCGGCCGCTCCGCGGCCTTCCAGGAAGCGTGCGCCCAGAAAGTTGAGTGAGCTATGGCAGATAAGGAACAAGAGGGCACCTGGCTCTCCCCTACCTCATACCAGCATCTCCAGGACGAGCTGGACGAGATGATCACGGTGCAGCGCCCCATCATCACCAAGAAGATCGAGGAGGCCCGCTCCGAAGGTGACCTCTCCGAGAACGGCGGCTACCAGGCGGCACGTGAGGAGCAGGCCAAGCTGGAGGGCCGCATTCTGGACCTACGTCACCTCCTGGATACCGCACATGTCTCCGAGCCGCCATCGGGGAAAACGGTGGCGGCTGGCACACTGGTCACGGCCACGATTGCCGGCGAGGAAGAGACCTTCCTGCTGGGCTCGCGTGAGGCCGCGGACCATGTGGACGTTGAGGTGTACCCGGAGAACGCGCCGCTGGGCCAGGCCATTATGGGGCACAAGAAGGGCGACAAGGTGACGTTCAAGAACCGTATGGGCCGCCCGGTCCACGTGGAGATCCTCAACATCCAGCCGTACGAGGGCTAAGTGTTCCAGTTCAATTTCCTCACACCCACCATGGTGGCGCCGGCGGACGCACTGCCCGGCCGCGCCACCCCGGTGCTTAAGAATCCCGCCCCGCACACGGTGCTGGGCACGGATATTTTGGCGGAACCCACGCCCACCCAGGAGGTCATCTATCTGGCCTCCGGGTGCTTCTGGGGCGCTGAGAAACTGATGTGGAATAGCGGGGCAGACACTACGGCGGTGGGGGACATGGGCGGGTTTACGCCCAACCCCACCTACGAGGAAGTCTGCACAAACCTGACCGGGCATGCGGAAACGGTGCGCGTGGTGTTCACGCCCACGAAGGTATCCGCAGCTTCTCTGCTGCGAGCCTTTTTCGAGTCTCACGATCCCACGTCCCTTAATCAGCAGGGCAATGACGTGGGCACGCAGTACCGCTCCGCCATTTTCACCACTACGCCGGAGCAGACGGCCCTTGCCACGGAAATGATTCGCCTCTACCAGGAGGCTCTCTCGGCGGCGGGCCGTGGCAAAATTGTCACTGAGGTTCGAAGCGCCGCCCAGGCGGGCCCGTTCTATCCGGCCGAGGATTACCACCAGCAGTACCTCACCAAGGTGGTTAACGGGTACGAATGCCATTCACGCACCGGCGTGGCGTGCCCTATGCCCGAGAGCGGACCGCTCGCGGAGATTTTGCGGAAGGAACAGTAAATGAGCAAGATGAACATGCCCACCGTGACCGGAGAATTTGGCCAGCGGCCCTCGATTTCTTGGCCGGAGGTGGAGCCCTCGGCCGGACTCGTGGTGGAAACCATCATTGAGGGCACCGGCCCCACCGTTCAGGCCGGCCGCCAGATCACCGTGCATTACGAAGGTCAGCTATGGGGCGGAAAGCAGTTTGATTCCTCCTTCAACCGCGGGGAACCCTCCGTGTTCCCCATCGGAGTGGGCTCTGTGATCGCCGGGTGGGATCGCGGGGTTGTCGGCAAGAATGTGGGCTCCCGGCTCCTCATCTCCGTGCCTCCGAAGTTCGGTTACGGTTCTCGCGGCGTGCCGCAAGCTGGCATTTCCGGGACGGACACGCTGGTGTTCGTGGTGGATATTCTTTCGATGAATTAAGTACGACGCCGTAGTGGGCGTGGTTCGTGTCGCTTCAGCGGGCGTAGGAATCGTCAGCCCGGTACGTTCTCACACAGAGTGGTGGCCGGCAGGAAAACCTGCCGGCCACCACTATTTACTTCTCCGCGCCGTTTAAAACTTTAGTTATCCCCGAAGAGACGGATAATGCGCAGCACTTCGGAGTACACCCAGATAACGGTTACTGCGATGCCGAAGCCCACCGTCCAGGCGAACTTACGCGGCGCCCGGTTATTTACGGCGATCTGGACGGTCTCAAGGTTATTGATGAGCGTATAGCCGGCCACGGCGATCATGATGATACCGAGGAGAATGCCCAGCTTCGTGACGCCCACGTTCATGGAATCCAGACCGAACGTACCACCCACACCCAGGGCCATCAGCACCATGTTGACGATGCCGTACCCGATCGCCGCGAGCATCAGCGTGAGTGCCACCTTCATGCCCTTCCGGCTGGTACGCACCTTCCCGGAACGATAGAGCCCCACGGCCACCGCTACCACGATGAGTGTCCCCAGGATGGCCTGGAATGCGGCACCCGGATAGTAGGCATCCACAGCCTTGGTGGCCAATCCGAGTAGGAATCCCTCAAGCACCGTGTAGGCAATAGCCGTACCCGGGGACACCATCGGGCGCGTGCCCGCCCAGATTGCCACACCGATGACGGCCACAACGGCCGCCATCATGAGCATCATGGTGAGTCCGGTGAACGGCACAAATGCCATGGTGAGTGCGCCGGACACCACGGTCACGGCCAGCAGAATGGCCGTAGCGGAGAGCGCATCATTCCACGTCATCGGCGCGGCGACGGCGAACGGCTGAGCGTAGCCGGGCTGCTGAACGTACTGATTACCGTAGGGAGCCTGTCCCGGCTGTGCATAAGCGTATGGCTGTCCCTGCGGCATGTAGTTCGGGTATGCGTAGCCCTGCGCGGTGGGCTGCTGGTAGGGCTGACCATTGGCCTGGTATACGCCAGGGTTATTCGGGGCCGCTACCCGCTCACGAAAGTAGGGATTGCGGTCCAATACAGGATTCGACACCGTAACTCCTTCACAACGATGAACTGAGGCATAACACCCCAGAGTTACTTCGCAGTATTCCACAGACGCCTGAGAATCGGCTGAATATCCACCTGCCACCGAGCACGGAACTCGCTCACCGGTGCCGGTGGAACCCACACATGGGCCGGTTATCCACAGATAACCCGATGCTCTTCGGGTCCACCGGCACAAAAATATCAACCACGGCGTGCCTCGACATGATTCAATGGCTACGGCCCTGAACCAATATCCAGGAGGCGCCATGATCACTGTTGAACACCTGACCAAGAGGTACGGCCACGTCACGGCCGTATCAGACCTCTCATTCTCTATTGCACCGGGAAAGGTAACGGGTTTCCTCGGCCCTAACGGCTCCGGAAAATCCACCACCATGCGGTGCATTATGGGCTTAGATCGGCCTACATCCGGTCGCACCACTATTGGTGGTGTGGAATACCGAAAGTTGCGCTCCCCGCTCACGAAGGTGGGCGCACTTCTTGACGGCAACGCGTTCTACGGCGGACGTACAGCACGCACTGAGCTGCGCGCCATTGCTCGCACCCACGGCATTTCTAATAGGCGCGTGGATGAGGTGCTGGCACTCACCGGCCTAGAAAGCGTGGCGGACAAGCGCACCAAGGGCTTCTCGCTCGGTATGGGACAGCGCGTGGGCATTGCCCGGGCTCTGCTGGGCGATCCTGAAGTACTCATTTTTGATGAACCGGTCAATGGCCTGGATCCGGATGGAGTGCGCTGGGTGCGCGAGCTCATGCGCGCACTCGCTGCACAGGGCCGCACGGTTCTGGTGTCCTCCCACCTGATGAGCGAAATGGCTCAAACAGCTGACAACTTGGTGGTCATCGGCCGCGGCAAGCTCATCGCCGAGGGTCCGCTGGAAAACTTCATCAATACGGTTGAAAACACCACCGTTCGCGTCACGGGCCCCGATCCCCATGCGATCGACGCCGCCCTCCGCCCACTGGCTTCCACGCTCACCTGGGAGGCGCCCTCGGAAGCGGCCCCGCAGGGAGTGGCCGTCGTCGTCGGAAAAACACGGGCAGAAATTGGCCACGCCCTCTTTGTAGCAGGTGTGGAGATCCACGAGCTCACAGAGGCGCACCGCTCGCTTGAGGACGTATTCATCGGGCTGACGAACGCGTCCGTTGAGTATCCAGCACAGGGCAGCGCGCCAGCCCAATCAGGACTGCAGGTCGGTACCCCGCAGCCGGAAAACAACGCCGCGAGCGCTCCGCGCCACGCCACCCCGGAGAATGGAGCACAGGCATGAGAAACGTGAACTTTGTCCGAGGTTTTTCCTCCGAATGGCTGAAACTGGTCACGAACCGGGCCGTACGCGGCACCACCGTAGGTTTCCTCTGTGCCGCCTGGGTGCTCATGGGACTCTCCGCGTGGGCGATGAGGCAGGTGGGGCTCGAGAAGGCCGGCATGGATCCCAAATCTGCGCTCACCACCATTTGCGCCGGTCTCAATGCCAACATCATCATTATTCTCATCGCTGTTGGCGTGCTGGCCGTCACCTCTGAATACTCCTCGCATACAATGCGGGTCACCACGATGTCTCTGCCCTCTCGGCCGCTGACGTTTAGCGTCAAACTCACGGCCACGGCCTGTTTTGCGCTGCTGGCGGCGGTGGTTTGCCTCGCCGGCCAGATCGGCATTGGTGCGTGGCTGGGCGGATTCCCGGTCAGCTTCACCGACGGGCGCTGGTGGATTTTCGTGTCCGTCGTGCTGTGCCAGGTACTGGGTGCAGTGGCGGGCCTGGGACTCGGATACCTCATGCGGTCCTCTGCGGGTGCCATTGTCACCGAAGCACTGGTGCTGGCGCTTGGAGCCTTCCTCATGTTCATTCCACAGCAGTGGTTCCAGGATCATATTCTGCCGGCCGTGCCGCCTATTGCGCTCACGAATGCCACGGCGCTGCTTGATGTGCCGAGCACGATGACGCAGGTGCCCACTATCGGATCCTTCGCGATCTGGGCTGCGTGGTCCGTGGGCCTGGCTGTCATAGGCCTGGTGCGATACCACCATACGGACGTGTAGCGCGAGGTAATTCGTATTCCCGCCCGCGCCCGGTAGCACCTGGTGCGGGCGTTGTATTAGGAACGCGGTGCCCCCGGCGAGATTCGAACTCGCACTGAACCGATTTTAAGTCGGTTGCCTCTGCCGGTTGGGCTACGGGGGCCAGGATACAAGTGTACGGCCTCCCAGCGCCGAGCGCCCAGCCCCATCGCCTCGCGGGCACGCGGTGCCCGGACATAGTAATGTGGATCGTCTGCGTCACCGTCCGGCTGCGGCGCGATGCCCTGCACGCGAACCGATGCGTCCGAACCGGCGCACCAAAACCGGGGTCCGGATCAGCGTGGGACGCGCCACGCGCGTGGGTCACTATAGCCCCTGTCCACGTATCGACCGTCCCCCACAAACTCGTCTGACCACCTATACGATCGCAGTGTCGAAGGAGATTCATGGCAAAGCGTACGTCCCTGTTGTCCCGCTACCGCCGCGCATTGCACGACGATGCGTTTGGCGGCCTGGTACTCATGGTGGCCGCCCTCGTCGCACTTCTCTGGGCAAATTCGCCCTGGCGAGGTACCTATTTCACCATCACCCAGGCAGAGCTTCCGATTCGGGCGCTGGCCCTTAATCTAACGGTTGCGGAATGGGCCTCGGACGCACTGCTCGCGATTTTCTTCTTCACCGTGGGTCTGGAGCTCAAGGAAGAGTTCACCATCGGTTCTCTGCGTGATCCGAAGAAAGCCGCACTCCCCATTCTCGCGGCGGCCACTGGCATGGCGGGTCCGGTACTCGTCTACGTGGTGACCCAGCTGTACGCCGGCCCGGCAGGAAACATGGGCGGCGCCGCGGTACCGGTGGCCACGGATATTGCCTTCGCTCTTGGCGTGCTGGGCATCTTCGGTAAGGGGCTACCGCCGGCAGCCCGCGTATTTCTTATGACTCTGGCGGTGGCCGACGACCTGGGTGGCATTATCGTCATCGCCGTCATGTTTACGAACGGACTGGAGTGGGGATGGCTGGCCGCCGCAATTCTGGCGATCGTCGTGTTCTACCTTGCCTGCCGCTATCGTGCAGACCGCTGGTGGGTGCTCTGGCCGCTCGGCATCCTGGCGTGGTACTTCATGTTCCGCTCCGGCATCCACGCCACCATCGCCGCCGTGGCGCTGGGTCTCACGGCACCGACACGCCCACGCAAAGGCGAGACCACGTCCGTATCTCACCGTCTCACGCAGGCTACCGGTTTCTGGAACGCCGGCGTGGTGCTCCCCGTGTTCGCGTTCTTCGCGGCCGGTGTGTCCGTGGTGGATTCAGGCGGCATCGGCGAGATCCTGGTCAGCCCCGTTACCATGGGCATCTACCTGGGCCTGCCGGTGGGTAAGTGCCTGGGTATCTGGGGCGGTACGGCCCTGTTCACCAAGGTGTTCCACCTCAAGCTGGACCGGACGCTCAACCTCGCCGACATCTTCGTCATCGGCATTGTGGGCGGTATCGGCTTCACGGTGTCACTCCTGCTCACCCAGCTCTCGTTCCCAGCCGGCACCGCACTCGAAGCCGACGCTCGCCTCGGCGTACTCATGGGTACCCTGCTCTCGACGATTGTGGGCGGCATCGCGTTGCGCCTGCGCGTCCACTACCAGCGGCGCGGCCTCGAACCTGACGAGTAATGTGAGCGCCCGGCCAGTTTTTGTCACTGAGCGCAGTGAGGTGAGCGCGGCGTCCAACCCGCCAGATACGACGCCGCCCGCGTCCCCGTGTGCACTACCATGCCGGGGACTGCGGCTCCCGCGCAGCCCAGAGCGCCAGGCCGTCCAGAATGTCATGCTCGGAGGTGACCACGTGCTCGAGTGAGTGTCCGGCGTCGTGCATCCGGGAAGCGAGCCGTGCCACCACTTCCTGCCACACGAGGGCGCCGGAACCAATCACGTCGATGCGGCCGGGGGCGAGGAAACCGAGGGCCGCGCGCGCAGGACGTGAGGCGGCCACGAACCAGGCCGTCTGCGCGGCGATCTCCCCGGGCGTGAGAGCCGTGCCATGGATCCGTTCCGCGTCATACTGTCTGAGCCCCAGGAACCGCGCGGTCACCGAGGTGACCGTACCGGCTAGGCCCACCACACCGCGCGCCGCACCAAAGGGCACGTGCTGTTCGGCTTCGTCGAGCGCCGCATTAATATCCGCGCGCGCCGCTGCCACCTCCGCCTCCGTGGGCGGGTCGTGGCGCAGGTGGCGCTCCCGCATGCGCACGCTCCCCACGTTCATGGAATGGGAGGCGAGCACCTCGCCCGTGGCCGTGTCCCCGAGCACCAGCTCCGTGGAGCCACCGCCCAGATCGACGGCGATCACCGGCGATTCCACGCCCGCTGGCATCGCTGAGAGCGCCCCCGCGAAACTGGTGGCTGCCTCCTCCGCGCCGCTAAGCACCTGCGGGCGCACGCCCAACCGCTCCTCCACACCGTCGAGGAACTCGTCGCGGTTTTCGGCGTCGCGCGTAGCGGAGGTGGCCGCGAACCGGATGGAATCGACGTGGGCCGCGCGGCACTGGGCCGCAAAATCGTCAACCGCAGTGAGGGTGCGCTCCAGCGCGTCCGGGGCGAAGCGATGCGTGCGGTCCACCCCCTGGCCGAGCCGGACGATGGTCATGGTGCGCACCACGTCCCGCAGGCGGACAGCACCCGTTGCCTCCACGTCCGCGATCAACAGGCGGATGGAGTTGGTTCCGCAATCGATTCCTGCAACCCGCATGATTCTTCTTTCTTTCGATGGAATAGGCCGACTGGCGGTCACCTAGCGTTCGTCATCCTCGCAGTGGCACACGTCCGGCCCCCACCCGGCAAGCTGGAGCGCCCGGTCACCAAATTCCGTCACGCCCGGGCCCACGCTCAGGGCAAAGGCCGCGAGTGCGTGCAGGCACTTCACCCGGTCCGGCATTCCGCCGGCGGATACACCAGCGATCTCGGGGACCTCGCCCAGCAGTGCCCTCCGCGCGAGGTAATCCTTGTGTGCGCGGCGGTGGCCGGCGTGAAGTGCTTCATCCTCGGCGATCTGCGCCGTCATCTCCGCCATGATCCCGGTGGCCTCCACGCGGGAGACCGCCTTCACCAGCCACGGCAGGGAGAGGTAGAAGAGCGTGGGGAACGGCGATCCGTCAGGCAGGCGCGGCAGTGACACCGTCACCGCCGGACGGCCGCACGCGCACCGCGCCCCCACCCCCACCAGGCCGCGTGGGGTGCGCCCGATCTGGGCGGCAATAATCTGTTCATCGTCACCTGCCACGGGCGTGGCGTTCGGGGCGATGCGCGTTAGTAGTTCAGGCGTGATGTCCATGGTGTCCTCTGGTGGCCGATCGTTGGGGCCGGCCCGCGGCAAGTTTCACGTGCTCGGCGATTTCGATGGTAATGGTTGTGCAGATCCGGAGTAGCCGTCACGCTACTGGCTGACCGCCGCGGTGGCGCCCGCCGAGGCGCCATCAGCCGGTGTCGCGCCGCCACTGGAAGGAGTGGCAGCTGGCGACGTCGTCGGAGAGGGCGTCATGGTTCCCTCCTGCCCGGGCTGAATGTAGGGCGTGTTGTTCGGCGTATCCACCGTGCCGTCACTCGCCTTGCCGGCCAGCGAGATCGAATCCCACAGCGTCACGTACCAGGGCGTATTTTCGCGCCGCTCCCGATTGACGCTATTCACCCGTTCCTGGAGCTGCTCCTCCGCGGTCCCCTTATTCGGATCCTGCACCACGTAGAGGCGCTCGCCCGGCATCACGTATCCGAGCCGCGCCCGTGCCTGCGATTTCACATAGTCCGTGTCCTGCCAAAGGTGCAATTCGTGCTGCAGTTCCTCCGTGCTCTGCTGCACGGTACCCAGCTCGCTGCGCAGGCTACGCAACTGCTCTTGCTGCGAGGCGTAGCGGGTGAGCGTGGGCGCGATGATGATGATCGCGAGCGCCGCGAACACCGTGACCCAGAGCAGCCGCATGGAGAGGCGCCGGGGTGGCTTTTCACTCAGCACCACGTCCCTGTCCAGTTTTTGGACCGCGCGCCGCATTGTGCCGGGCCGGGCCTGTTCACGGGTGGAACGAGGACTCCCGGGGCGTGCCGCGGTACGCCGTGAAGCGCCAGAGCCGTCACCGAGTGGCCCCGTTGGGTGACGCCTGCGAGCGGTAGGGCCGGTACCCGGCGCATTCCCGCGAGTGGTCACCGTTTTTTCACGCTCGCGCGTTCCGACGACGTCGTTGCGGGCACGTTGGCGGGACGTAGCGCGAGCTGTACCGCGCGTATCACGCCGAACCGCTCCACGCCGTATGCCCTTGCGAGGTCTCCGCATCGCATGGCTGTCACTCGCGCTGGCCTGGCCTTCGCTCCCCTGCCCGTCGGTTTCTTCGTCGCTCGGTGTATGCCCGCTATCGGGGCGATCCGAACGGAAAGGGACATGGGGACGGCGAGCACTCATGCGTCCCAGTGTAAAGCCCGCGGCTCATCCACGGCGGCATCACGGTCGGCATCACGGTCGGCATCACGGTCGGCATCACGGTCGGCATCACCTGGACCGTGGCGTACCACCGTGGCGCCGGGCGACGCGACACCGGGCCGGTGCGTCTGGTACGGGACCGGACGGCGTCGTACGAAACCGTGGCGCAGCCGGGCATGAAAAAGGTCCCGCGGAAAATCCACGGGACCCCCAGGCACGTAGCCGCGTCACGGCGCCTACTACCTGTTCATTAGTTGGTTATCGAGTTACTTCGTGAAACGAGGGAAGGCAGCGCGGCCAGCGTATTCGGCCGAATCGCCCAACTCCTCCTCGATGCGCATGAGCTGGTTGTACTTATTGATGCGCTCGCCGCGAGCCGGAGCGCCGGACTTGATCTGGCCGGACGCCGTGGCAACCGCGAGATCAGCGATCGTGGTGTCCTCGGTCTCGCCGGAACGGTGGGACGTCATCGTGTGGTAGTTGTTGCGGTGCGCGAGCTCCACGGCGTCGAACGTCTCGGAGAGGGAGCCAATCTGGTTGACCTTAACCAGGAGCGCGTTGGCCACGCCCAGGTCAATCCCCTTGCGCAGGCGGGCGGGGTTGGTGACGAAGAGATCGTCGCCCACCAGCTGCACCTTGTCACCGACGGCCGCGGTGAGCTTGGCCCAGTCCTCCCAGGCTTCCTCGTTGAGCGGATCCTCAATGGACACCAGCGGGTACTTCTTGATGAGGTCCTCGTAGTAGGTCACCATCTCGTCGCTGGACTTGGCAGCGCCCTCGAACTGGTAGGTGCCATCCTCGTTGTAGAACTCCGAGGAGGCCACATCGAGGGCCAGACCGAAGTCCTCGCCCGGCTTGAAACCGGCCTTCTCGATAGCCTCAAGGATGAGATCAAGGGCCTCGGCGTTCGAATCCAGGTTCGGGGCGAAACCGCCTTCGTCGCCCAGACCGGTGGACAGGCCACGGTCCTTAAGCACGGACTTCAGCGTGTGGTACACCTCGGCGCTCCAGCGAATGGCCTCGCGGAACGTAGGGGCCCCGATGGCGCCAATCATGAACTCCTGAATGTCCACGTTGGAATCCGCATGCGAGCCGCCGTTCAGGATGTTCATCATCGGCACGGGGAGCAGGTGCGCGTTCGGGCCGCCCAGGTACTGGTAGAGCGGCAGGCCGGCCACATCCGCGGCCGCGTGCGCCACGGCGAGGGAGACACCGAGAATTGCATTGGCGCCCAGCTTGCCCTTGTTGTCCGTGCCATCCAGGTCGATGAGGAGCTGATCCACACCGCGCTGGTCAAACACGTCCATGCCCACAACCTCAGGAGCGATAATCTCCTTCACAGCCTCAACCGCATCCAGCACACCCTTGCCCTGGAAACGGGACTGATCGCCATCACGCTTCTCGACAGCTTCAAAAGCACCAGTGGACGCGCCGGACGGCACCGAGGCGCGTGCAAAACTGCCGTCGTCAAGCAGGATCTCCACCTCAACGGTGGGATTTCCACGGGAATCAAGAATCTCGCGGCCAATCACGGCTTCAATAAGAGACACAGGTACTCCTTCTTTAGTCGCCAACCACGGTTTCGTGGTTTCGCACTTCTATTGTCCCCCATTCCCACGGCCAGCGTCACTCCGCCTCCGCGGCTGCCGCCTGGTTTCACTCTTGGCAGCATCCGCGCACCGCCTTTCGGGGACCTCCGGCCCCACCCACTACGGGCCGATTGCGGGGTGAGCTGGACGGCCGACGGAAAACCCCGCTGAGTTGACGGATATTTGTTCAGTTGACGCAAAACTTCCGGTTTGGGGCCAGAATCGGGGCTGAAACCGGAAGTTTTCTGTCAACTCAAGAGTTTATTGGGGTTTCAGCGCGCCCTGACCAGGTGGGCCGGGCCCATGAGCCAGCCGCACCAATAAACCAGTCGCCGTGGACCAGCCGGTCCCCGTAGGCCAGTCCCCGTAGCCCAGTCCCAGTGAACCGGGCCCCGCGCAAAGGCCTATTAGTCCGATACCTGCCATGCGGAGCTACCCCGCGGGCTGGCCCCGCAGACAAGCCCCAGTGAGCCAGCCAGCCCCGTAGCCCCGCACCCGGGAAACCACCGGCAGCGTACACAGGCCTCGCCCCACACAAAGGGGCTCGCCCGCGATCCCTCGCGAGCGAGCCCCTTCAGCAGTAGCCGCCGTCCGCAGGCAGCCCGTTCATTGCCACAGCAACGGCCGGCCAGAATCCAACCGCTACCGCGTGCCACTCACAGCCGCACGAACACGCGCTACTTCAGCACGGCCGCGGCAGCCGCCTTGGCCTCCTCGGCGGAACCGGAGGCAAGCGCGGCCTCGGCGGCCGCCTTGCACTGGGCCAGCGTGTAACCGGCCACGGCACGGCCGACGGTGGGAACCAGCGCGGGCACCATGGAAAGCGAATCCACGCCCAGGCCAACGAGCACACCGGCCAGCACCGGATCACCGGCGGCCTCGCCGCACACGCCCACCGACTTCCGCAGGCCGGCCGCCCGCAGCTCTGCTGCTGCATCCCCCACCATGCCGATAAGGCGCAACACCGCCGGCTGCCAGTGCGTACCGAGCGCAGCCAGGCCGGTGTTCAGCCGATCGGCAGCCATCGTGTACTGGGTGAGGTCGTTCGTGCCAATACTGACGAAATCGACGACTTCGAGAATGCCCTTCGCCTCAATGGCGGCGGCGGGCACCTCGACCATGACACCCACCTGATCCAGCCCGTGGGAATGAGCCCTCTCCGCAAACTCGCGTGCTTCCGCGGCCGTGGCAATCATGGGCGCCATGACCCACGGTTGTGACCCCGGTACGGCGGCCGCCGCCCGCGCGATGGCCTCCAACTGCGTTTCCAGCACCTGCGGATGAGGCACCGACGTGCGGTACCCGCGCACGCCCAGCGCCGGATTCGGCTCATCGTCCGGAGTGAGGAATGGCAGGGGCTTATCCGCGCCAGCATCCAGCGTCCGTACGGTAACCTTCCGGCCCGGGAACGCCGCGAATGCGCGCTGATACAGGGCCGCCTGTTCCTTGAGACCGGGCGCTTCCGTGCGCCCCAGGAACGCAAACTCGGTGCGAAGCAGACCGATACCCTCGGCCCCACGACGCAGTGCCGTGTCAATATCCGGCCCCTTACCCACGTTTGCGGCAATGGTCACCGTGTGGCCATCGGCCGTGGCGCCCGGGCCGGCGAACGGCCGCGTGTCACGCTTAGCCGGCGTGGTGCGAGCGCCCGCCGCGTCCTTCTTATTCGGGTTGATAATGGCACGCCCAGCGTCTCCATCCACGAGGAGGCGATCACCATCGGACACACGCGCCACCGCGGCCGCGTCAACCACCGCCGGAATACCCAGCCCGCGGGCCAAAATGGCGGTGTGGGAGGTGGGGCCGCCCTGTGCCAGGAGAAGTCCGAGACAATTGGCGGACAGGGCTGCCGCATCCGCGGGGGCCAGAGTGTCCGCAACAAGAATGAACGGATCCGCGCTATCCGGCACGCCGGGGGCAGGTCGATCCGTCAGCGCTGCCACCAGTCGGGCCCGAATATCGCGGACATCCACCGCGCGCTCCGCCGTGAACCCGCCGGCCGCCTCGAATTGAGTGGCAATCTCGCCGAGCGCATCCCACACGGCCCGCGGTGCCCACTCGCCTCCACGCACGCGCTCATCCGCGGCACCCTGAATGGTGGGGTCCGCAGCGAGCGTCCGCGTGGCCTCAAGAATATGCGCGGCATCATCGGTAGCATGTGCGGCACGCTGCTTGAGGTCCGCATCCACGGCAGCTAGCGCATCCTTAATCGAGCGCAGTTCAGCCTCCGCGTCGGTCGCGTGGCGTGAATCCGGCTGCTCCACCGGGGCGGCCATCCGGATAGCAGGCGCCACGGCCCGCCCACCGGAGAGCCCCAGCGACGCTCCCCCGGCCGGTGTCTTTTTCTGGGACGACGCCGTAGCCACCGGTTCCGCTGCATCTTTCGCATGCTTCGATGTAGGCGCCGCATCCGTCGCTTCGCCCGCAGGCGCCGCATCATCGGCCTCGCCAAAACCACCGGCGATAAGATCGCCTATTTGCTGCGCCGCTTCTTCTGCGTTCTCCCCGGTTGCTGCCACGGTGACCGTGTCACCGCCGCGGGTGCCCAGGCTGGTGACGAGCAGCGGGCTGGTCGCGCTCACTGTGCGGCCATTCGCGGTCACGGTCACCTCCACACCGAGCTTGGCAACGGCGGCGGCCAAGGTTGCGGCCGGCCGCGCGTGCAGGCCGTGCGGGTTTCGCAGCGTCACGGTCACCGCGGCGCCATCCGCGCCCGCGGCGGGCGCTGCGGCGCCCGCCGCGTCGTCGTCATTAAGCTGACTGGACTTGGCATCCAACGCGGTGGACGCCTGCTGCGCCACCGCATCCAGGCTCGCGCCCGTAGCGGCGGCCAATACCGCGGCCACCATGCCCTCCACGAAGGGCGCCGGCACCACCCGTATGTTCTCCGGCGAATCAAGGAGCTCAAGGGCCATGTCGGTGGAGAGAATCGCGGATCCGAGATCAGTGATGACTACCACACCGTCACCGGAGTCAGCGCTTTCAATCGCCGTCAGTACGGCGGTGGCATCGGTACCGAGCCCACCATCCTCGGTACCGGCCGCAACCTCGATGGCGGGCGGCTTCTCCTGGACCATCTGGGAAGCAAGCTCGACGGCGGCGTCGGCCAGCGCTCTGGAATGTGAAACAGCAACGATCCCCACGGTCATGTTTTCCTCTTTTCGATCACCTGTTGCCGGTCCGTAGATGAGGGTACCAGCGGCCTTCGAAACATTTCCCAGCCTTGGGCCCAGCCTGAACATTTGTGAAACAAAGGCGTGTGGTGAGGAGATATGAGAGGTCAGCCGGGTTGCGCGGCAGTGGATATGCCGTGCGATTGGATTGCAGTAGCGGCGGGCACGACGCCACCGCAGCGCGCAAGAAACCCACCCGAAGACGACGCAGCGGCGCTGCAGTTCCACCGGCCTGTACCGGTGGGTTAAAACCTACGAACGCAGCAGCGGCGCCACGCAAATGCGCGACGCCGCCACCTAGCCGGTATGGGTCTGACTACTTGCCGCTCACCACGTCGGCCAGCGCCTCGAACAGCAGCGTGGCCGATGCGGCGCCCGGATCCACGTGACCGATCGAGCGCTCCCCAAGGTAGGAGGCGCGGCCACGCTTGGCGATCATGTCCTTCGTTGCCTGGCGTGCGGTGGCCGCCGCGTCCGCCGCCGCACGGGTGGCGTCCGCCATGGTCCCGGTGCTCTTCTCGAGAGCCGCCGTGGCAGCGTCCAGCACATCCACCATCGTCTTATCGCCGGGTGCCGCCTTGCCGCGGAAGGCGACGCCGTCGGTCCCGGAGCGGAACGCCGCCGCAAGTTCCTTCACCCCGAGAGCGGAACCGGTTCCCGCCTGCTTACCGAAGCGCAGGAAGAAGGTGCCGTAGAGCGGACCGGAGGCGCCGCCCACACTGGACACGAGCGCCATCCCCACGCTCTTACCCAGGCCGGAAATGCTCGTGGGGGCCGGATGACCCAGCCGCTTCGCCGCCGCAGCCGTGCCGCGCGCCATGTTCGCCCCGTGGTCCGAATCGCCAATCGCGGCGTCCAGTTCCGTGAGCTCGTCCTTGTGCTTGTCCATGGCCGCCGCCACGCGCCGCACCCATTCTTCAAGCTGACCCAGCGTCACCGTGTGGTCATCAGCGGGCGTTACATCCGCCGACGCCGTTTCCGCGTCCGTCGTCTCCGCGGCGTCACTTTCAGCCGGGGTCGGGGCCTCCGCGGGTGCCGGCGCGGCGTGCGCCGCCCTCGGTGCGGGCACCGGTGCAGCCGTCGCGGCCGGCGCCACGCCATTCTTCAGCGCGGGCGTATTCACGGGAGCGTCCCAGTAGCTGAGCAGTTCGTCGTCGGACTTGAGAATGGTGATTGACGCACCGGCCATATCGAGGGAGGTGATGTAGTTACCCACCAGGCAACGACGCACCTCCACGCCGCGAGTGGCCAGTAGCTTTTCCACTTCCCCGTAGAACAGGTAGAGCTCGACGAGCGGGGTGGCGCCCATACCGTTCACCATGACGATCGCATCGTTGCCGGCAAAGGCGTAATCCGCAAGGATCGCGTCCACCATCGTCGTGGCAATATCCGCGGCCGGCGCCATCGGCACACGGGCGCGGCCGGGTTCACCGTGAATGCCCACACCCATTTCGATTTGATCCTCGGGGAGGTCGAAGGCCGGATGGCCCACGGCAGGGAGCGTCACCGCCGTGAGAGCCACCCCCATCGAGCGGCCCTGGGCAATCACTTTCTCCGCGAGCGCCTTAACCTCGGCCAGGGACTTCCCCGCAGCGGCCGCGGCACCGGCGATCTTCTCCACCAGGACGGTGAGTCCCACGCCGCGACGCCCGGCCGTGTAGAGCGAATCCTCCACCGCAACGTCGTCGTTCACCACCACGTATTCCACGGCGATGCCGTCCTCACGCGCCATGTCCGCAGCCATCTGGAAGTTGAGTACATCGCCCGTGTAATTCTTGATAATCAGTAGTACGCCGGCGCCCGCGTCGACGTGATCGATAGCCGCCCGCACCGCATCGGGTGTGGGGGACGTGAAAACTTCACCGGCCACCGCTGCATCCAGCATGCCCGTACCCACATAACCAGCATGAAGGGGTTCGTGGCCCGACCCGCCGCCGGACACCAGGGCCACCTTTCCGGACACCGGCGCATCGGCTCGGAACATCACACGATGCTCCTCATCGAGCCGCAACTCCGGATGCGCCGCTGCCATACCGCGCAGCGACTCGATAACCACAGCATCGGGATCATTGATGAGCTTTTTCATGTGTTCTTCGCTTTCCCGGCCCGCGGTAGACGGGCCGACTGCTGCTATCGCTCCGATAGTTCTTCCAGCCCGCATCCAGCTTGATCTTTGCCAGGCACAAACCAGAGAAATATCCGTGGCACACACTACACGTGCCGGTATGCACCAATGGGGCTCTACGTACTAGCCGGCCCCGCTACCGCACACTGCCAATGGTGGCCAGGTGGACGGAGACACAACCGGCTCTTATCTCGCGCTGCCGATGGTGGCCAGGCACACCGACGTTATGAATTCCTCGGCCCAGTCCAGCAGCGCGTCGCCCTCAAGCGGCGCGGACTGTCCCAGCTTGCGGCCACCGCTTTGCGGGGCGGGCACCAGCACGGCGCGAATGGCCGGCTTGATGCGGGCCTGGGGATAGAGGCGCTTGAGGCGAGCCTGGCGAGAATCAGGCAGTTCCACCGGTGCGAAGCGGATGGAGCGTCCCATCTGATTGATTTCGCGGATGCCGGCCTGCCGGGCCACCTCGCGCAGCTCCGCAATGCGGAATAGCCGGGCGGCCTCCTCCGGGACGGCGCCGTAGCGATCCTCCAGCTCCTCGCGCACAGCCGCACGCTCGCCCGCGTCCTTTGCGCCTGCGATCTTCGTGTAGATCTCCAGGCGCAGCCGCTCGGAGGGAACATAGTCCTCCGGCAGGTAGGCCTCCACGGGGAGCTCGATACGGATTTCCGTATCCTCGTCCTCCTCGGGTGCCTCGCCCCGGATCTTCGCCACGGCCTCGGAGACCATGCGCACGTAAAGGTCAAAGCCCACGCCCTCGATATGCCCGGACTGCTCCCCGCCCAGCATATTGCCGGCGCCGCGGATCTCCAGGTCCTTCATGGCCACCTGCATTCCGGCACCAAGGTCCGTATTGGCCGCGATGGTGCGAAGACGCTCGAGCGCCGTTTCGGTAAGGGCGTGATCCGGATCGTAGAGGAAATAGGCATAGGCGCGCTCGCGTCCGCGCCCCACGCGCCCGCGCAGCTGATGGAGCTGGGAGAGGCCCATCTTGTCCGCGTTGTCCACGATGAGCGTGTTGGCGTTGGAGATATCCAGGCCGGTTTCAATAATCGTGGTGGTCACCAGCACGTCAATGTCCTTGTTCCAGAACGCGTTGATGATCTCCTCAAGCTGGCGCTCGTTCATTTTGCCGTGCGCCACGGCCACGCGCGCCTCAGGCACCAGTTCCTGGAGCCGGGAGGTGATCCGCCCCATGTCATGGATGCGGTTATGCACATAGAACACCTGGCCGTCGCGCAGCAGCTCGCGCCGTACGGCCGCCACCACCTGCTTGTCCTCGCGCGCACCCACGTAGGTGAGAATCGGGTGACGCTCCTCGGGCGGGGTGGCCAGGGTGGACATTTCGCGCACACCGGTTACGGCCATCTCTAGAGTGCGCGGAATCGGGGTGGCGGACATGGAGAGCACGTCCACGCTCGGGTACATCTGTTTGAGGGTTTCCTTGTGCTCCACGCCGAAGCGCTGTTCCTCATCAATGACCACCAGCCCAAGATCCTTGAACCGCACGTTGCCGGTAAGGAGCCGGTGGGTACCCACCACCACGTCGATGGTGCCGTCCTTGAGCCCGCTGATCACCTCCGCGGATTCCTTCTCCGATTGGAAACGCGAGAGCGAGGCCACCCGCACGGGGAATCCGGCGTAGCGCTCCTCAAAGGTTTGTCGGTGCTGATCCACCAGTAGCGTGGTGGGCACCAGAATGGCCACCTGTTTGCCGTCCTGCACCGCCTTAAACGCGGCCCGCACGGCAATTTCCGTTTTTCCGTAGCCCACGTCGCCGGAGATGAGCCGGTCCATGGGCACAGGCTTCTCCATGTCCGCCTTCACCTCATCGATGGTACGCAGCTGGTCGGGGGTTTCCTGATAGGGGAAGGCGTCCTCAAGCTCGCGCTGCCAGGGAGTATCCGGCGCAAACGCGTGGCCGGGGGTGGCCATGCGCTCCGCGTAGAGGCGAATCAGTTCCGAGGCGATCTGCCGAGTAGCCGCGCGCGCCTTCGCTTTGGTTTTCTGCCAGTCCGCGCCGCCCATCTTGTTGAGGGTGGGCGCCTCGCCGCCGGCGTACTTGGATACCTGGTCCAGCTGGTCGGTGGGCACCCAGAGTTGATCCGCAGGCGCACCGCGTTTGGACGGCTTATATTCGACGACGAGGTATTCGCGTTGCGTTCCTGCCCCGCCGCCGATGGAGCGCTTCGCCATCCGCACAAAACGGCCAACACCGTGCCGCTCGTGGACGATGTAGTCCCCGGGCTTGAGGGAGAGCGGGTCCACCGCCGCCCGTCGCCTCCGCTTGGGGAGCGCACGCATGTCGCGCGTGGAGGAGCCGCCCCGGCCGGTAATGTCCGAGCCGGCGTAGAGCGCGAAGTGCTCCGCCTCCATGACGAAACCTTCGGCGATGGGCGCCTGGGTCACCAGTACGACGCCGGGTTCCAGCTCCCCGGGGAGGGTTTCGGTGAAGCGCGCGGGTACGTTAAGGTCCCCGAGTTCGTCAGCAAAGTGCCGTCCGGTACCTGCGCCGTCCACTGCCAGCACCAGGCGCCAGCCGTTCTTGGCCTGCTCTCCCGTGGCGGAGAGTGCGGCGTCGACCTTCCCAAGGAAGCGATGCGGTTCGCGGGCACCCACCTCCGCCGAAAAGGCAGCGGTATCCGGATCCTGCGCGAAACCGCCCATGGTCCACCAGGCCTGACCGCGTTCGAGGGCCTGGTTGCGGGTGTCCTCAAGCGAGGTGAAGGAGGCCCGGTCCACCTGGAGCGGGACGTCCCCGCCGGCGGCGGCGCTGGTCCACGCGGCGGCCAGGAATTCATCCGTGGTGGCGATGAGGGAGTCCACGCGCTGGCGCACGCGCTCCGGCTCCACAAGAACAATGCGGGCATCTCGCGGGAATTCATCGAGCAGCGGCTCCATGCGGGTGACCAGCAGAGGCGTGAGGGCCTCCATACCCTCGGGGAATTCGCCCTGGGCAATCTTGTCCAGCATGTCCACCGCGCCGGGCAGTGCGGACACCAACTCCTTCGCCCGCTGCTTAACCGTGTCTGTAATGAGAATTTCGCGGCAGGGCGGGGCGTAGAGGGAATCGTGGGATTCGATGGAGCGCTGGTCCGCCACGGCGAACGTGCGGATGTCATCCACCTCATCTCCGAAAAACTCCACACGGAAGGGGTGGTCCTCGGTGGGCGGAAAGATGTCAAGAATGCCGCCGCGCACGGCAAATTCGCCGCGCCGCTCCACCATGTCCACACGCGAGTAGGCGGCGGCCACCAGCTGGTGTTCCACGGTTTCCATATCCGCTCGCTCGCCCCGCGTGAGCCGCACGGGCTGCAGGTCGCCCAGACCGGCGGCGATGGGCTGGATGAGTGCGCGTACGGGCACGATGAGCACGTCGAGTGGCGGGAACTCGTCCGGGTGAGCGAGCCGGCGCAGCACGCGCAGTCGCTGGGCTACGGTGTCGCTGCGCGGTGAGAGGCGCTCATGCGGCAGTGTTTCCCAGGACGGGAAAATGGCTATGCGCTGCGGATCCAGGTAGGCGGCCAGTGCGCCCTGGAGGGTTTCCGCTTCGCGACCCGAGGTGGTGACCGCCACGGTAAGGGACGGGCCGGGCGCGGTGCCGGCGGGGCGCGTATCCTCGGTTTCTTCGCTCGCGCGCCCCGCCGCCCCGACAAGCGCGGCCAGCACGGGCGGCACCAGCCCGCGGGGCATGGAGAGTTCTTCGCGCTTGGCGGTGGAGGTGAGCGCGGCGGCAACGGCCGGATCTTGATTGATGAGCGGCAGGATGGCGGCAAGGCGCGGCAAATTGGCTTCAGTCATAGGCCCGTTTATTCTAGCCGGCCGTTCCCCGCGCTGGCATTCGTCGGCCATAAATCTCGAACCGCCCGGTACACCGCCCGTCTACCCGCGCGCGTTCACCGTGTTCTGCGCGCGATCAAAACCGTCCGTGAGCACCGCTTCCACGGCGTCGGCGGCGTCGGAAATAAGGAGCGGGAGTGCCTTCGCATCCTTGCCGGTGGGCCGGCCGAGCACCCAGTTCACCACGTTGCCGCGGTGCTCCGGTGTACCCGGATGGCCAATGCCGAAGCGCACCCGCATGTAGTTCTTGGTTCCCAGCGCCGCGGCAGTGGACTTGAGGCCATTGTGGCCGCCGTCGCCCCCACCACGCTTGAGCCGGATGGTGCCGAACGGCAGATCCATGTCATCGTGGACCACAATGAGCCGTTCGGGCGGGCACCCGTAGTACTTGAGAAGCAGGGAGATGGGACCGCCGGACACGTTCATTTCCGTATTGCATTCGGCGAGAATAATCCGCTCGCCCTCCCGCCCCGGCGCCGCACCCACGCGCGCGGAGAGGTGATGCGTTTGGGTCTGCTGGTGGTTCGCCAGGCGCCCGCCCGAACGCCGCGCCAGCTCCTCCACCACCATGTGGCCCGCGTTGTGACGGGTTCCCTCGTATTTTCTGCCCGGATTTCCCAGGCCGACGACGACGTACATGGCTTCCTTTCCTGCCCACTCGCGTACTGCGCACCCGAGCGAATACTATTCCGGCGGGCCGGCCGCGCCGAGCTCACTCGGGCCGACCCTGACCCGAATGAGCCCCTGGACCGGTCCGCACGGTCCAGTCGGACCTCGAAACCTGCTGCGCCGTGCGGGCATAGAAAATGCGCGGCCGGGTAGCCGCGCATTGTTCCGAATATCGTTACGCCTCGGGAGCAGCCGCTTCCTTGGCCTCTTCCTGAGATTCTGCGGACTGGGCTTCGGCCATCGCGGCGTCCGCCTCCTCCAGCGCGCGGTCCACCTGCGGACGCGCAACGGAGACAACCAGCTCATCCGCCTCAACATCCGGCTGCACATCGGCAGGCAGATCCAGATCCGCCACGGTGATGCGAGCGGAATCATCCAGGCCCTCTACGTTCACGGTGATGAGTTCCGGAATGTCCGTCACAGGCGCCAGCACAGCGAGCTCCAGGAGCTCGGCGGTGGCAATGAAGCCCGTCTGCGGTTCGCCAGTGATCTCCACCGGCACCTGCACCTCCACCTTCTGATCGCGATCCACGCGGATGAGATCCACGTGATCGATCTTGCGGGAGAGCGGGTTGATCTGGCGCTCGCGCACCAGCGTCAGCTGCTTGACATCGCCAGCGGTCACGTCCAGGAGAGCGTTCGCATTGCCCTTCGTGGCCATGAAGATTTCGTGAGCGTCAAAGGAAATGTGCTGCGGGGCGCGCTCCTGGCCGTACACGACGGCGGGCACACGGCCCTCGCGGCGCAGGCGGCGGGAAGCGCCCTTACCAAATTCGGTGCGCAGTTCTGCATTAATCTCAGTAGCACGCGTTGCCATGGGTAACTCCTTCTGTTCGGGTGGGCCGGACGGCCCCTGGTGTTGGCCTCAGTGAGCAGGCCACGGGAGTGCCCTGCCGCGCCGATAACGGGAGATCCTCTCCCCTCGCCGAAGCAACCCCGTTATTATACGGGCTCGGCCACGTGCGTGCCAGGCGCGTGGCTCACACACTCGGCGTCGAACCGCTACCCCACCAGATCCTGGTAGAGCAGCCAGCAGAACAGCGCGAAGCCACCCACGGCCACGATGGCCCGCGAGGCACGTTCGGAGAGGAAGCGCTGCAGATAGGGACCGAGCGCCCCGCCCAGGAAGCCGCCCGCCGCCATGACCAGGGCGGCCACGATGTCCACGGCGCCACTCAGCAGGAAGTACACGGTGGCGGCGAGGTTTGCCGTGCCGATCACCGGTGCCTTGAAGAGGAGGGCCTCGTGCGTGGTCATTGACGTGGCCACCGCGGCGAGCCCCACATAGAGCACCGCCGAGGCCGCCCCGAAATAGCCGCCATACACGCCCACCAGCGCAAGCAGCGCCAGAAATAGTGCATAACCGACGCGTGCCTTCACCCCGCGCTTGCGGACCTCGGGCCCGATCAGCACGGATACCACGGCCAGGAGCACCAGCCAGGGCACCACGCCCTCGAATACGGCCGGATCAAAGGCGAGCAGCAGCGCCGCCCCCGCGGTACCACCCACGGCACCCACCACAACCTGCGGCCACAGCGGGTAGCTGGTGACGGTGCGAATACCGCGCCAGCCGGTCACCGTGGCGCCGATGGAATTACCGAGATTGGATACCGCGTTCGTGGTGTTCGCAATGACGGGCGGAAATCCCAGGAGCAGCAGCCCAGGGTAGGTAATAAGGGAGGCGACCCCCGCGAGATATCCGAGGAGGCCGCCCGCCAATCCGATGAGAAATACGAGAAACAGTGTCACTAAAGCGTGCGCCCGCTTTTAATAGGCACCATTGAACAGAGAGGTCACCGAACCGTCCTTGAACACCTCGGAAATCGCGCGCGCCAGCACCGGGGCGATGGAGAGCACAGTAAGGCTCGGGAACCGCTTCTCCTCGGGCACCGGCACCGTATCCGTCACCACGATCTCCTTGACGGGCGCGTTACGGAGCCGCTCAACGGCGGGGCCCGACAGCAGCGCGTGCGTGGCAGCCACCACCACATCCTTGGCGCCGGCCTCCTTCACCACATTGATGGCACCGGCCAGCGTGCCACCGGTATCGATCATGTCGTCAACAATGATGGCCGTCTTGCCTTCCACGTCACCCACCACACGGTTGGCAACGGCCACGTTTGCCTTCTCAATAGAGCGCGTCTTGTGGACGAACGCGAGGGGCAGATCGCCCAGGCGGCTGGCCCACTGCTCGGCCACCTTAATGCGGCCGGCATCCGGGGACACCATGACCGCGTTCGTATCATCACCCATGGTGCTCTTCACGTAGCGCACCAGCGTAGGCATGGCCCACAGGTGGTCTACCGGGCCATCGAAGAAGCCCTGGGACTGGGCGGCGTGAATATCCACGCTCATGATGCGGTCCGCGCCGGCGGCCTGGAACAGATCCGCCATAAGACGCGCGGAAATGGGCTCGCGGCCCTTGTGCTTCTTGTCCTGGCGCGCATACGGGTAGTAGGGCGCCACCACGGTAATGCGCTTAGCGGAGGCGCGCTTCGCCGCATCCACCATAATGAGCGCCTCCATGATCCACTTATTAATGGGATCCGTGAAGGACTGCAGAATAAATACGTCCGCCCCGCGCACCGATTCGTCATAGCGCACGTAGATCTCCGAATTCGCGAAGTCATAGGCGGTGGTGGTGAGGAGCTTAATTCCCAGCTCCTTCGCGACGGCCTGCGCTAGTTCCGGGTACGCACGCCCGGTTGCCAGCACAAGGTGCTTCTCGTTTTCGATTTCCAGTCCGGTCAAGGTGGCGTTCCCCTCCCACATCAGCGCGCCGAGAATGGCGGGACGATCTCGCCCGCTGCAACCACTCCGCCCCGCAGCACGGCATGGCTAACCTCGGCGTTCGCACCGACATGCATATCTGTCAACTCACCGGGGCCAACCATGGCTCCGTTTTCAACTACTGTATCGCCCAGGAGCATGGTCCCGGGAAGAATTCTGACATCTGGGGAAAGCCTCACGGTACAGTCGATATATGTACTGGCCGGGTCTATTATCTCCACTCCCTCGCGCATCCACGATTCGTTGATGCGCCGCCGCATGGTGGCGCGGAGCGCAGCCAGTTGCACCAGATCGTTGGCGCCCTCCACGCTGTGATAATCCGCCACCGTGAAAGAGGCCACCTTTCGGCCGGCGGCCCGCGCTTCGGCGACCACGTCCGTCAGGTAGACCTCACCCTGGGCGTTATCGGAGCCCAGTTTTGCCGTAGCCGCACGCAGAAAATCCGCGTCGAACGCGTAGGTGGAGGTGTTGACCTCCGTGATGGTGCGCTGCGTGGGTGTGGCGTCCTTTTCTTCGACGACGCCGTAGATCCCCTCGTGGTCCCGCAGGATACGTCCGTACCCGAAGGGGTTGGGCAGCGTGGCTGTCAGAACGGTGACGGCCGTCGGGGCGGGTGCGGGGACCTCATCGGCATCGACCTCATCCGGATCAGCGGCCTCCGCCGCCGGGAGAGCAGATTCCACGTGGGTGGCCATGAGGGCGCGCAGAATTGCGGCGTCCAGTAGCGGGGTATCCCCCGCCATGACGACGACGGTGCCACTCGCATCCGGAATTGCAGCCAGTCCGCACTGGACCGCGCGGCCCGTACCCTTGATCTCATCCTGATCCGCGACGATGACATCCGGATCCGCCGCGAGCGCAGCCTTCGCCACCTTGTCACGCTCGTGGCGTACCACCACAACCACCTGGTCCGCACCGGTGCCGCGAGCCGCGTGAATGGCATGGCCCAGCAGGGTGCGTCCGCATATGCTATGTAGAACCTTGGGTGTGGAGGATTTCATGCGGGTACCCTGGCCCGCCGCAAGGATAATTACTGCGCTCACCGGTGTCCCTTCCGTTTGTTCCGCCACCAGGATTCGAACCTGGAATAACGGTTCCAAAGACCGCTGTGTTGCCGTTACACCATGGCGGATGGCACGCCAGTATCCTACCGGCTCAGGCCGTCTCACGCGAACCGGGTGCGGGCGGACTCACGTTATGGGCCGGCGCGCTCCCCATGCTTAGACATGACCATTGAGAAGTACGGCAAGGAAACCGCCGATTAGCCCGCTCATCGCGCGCTCAGCCAGGACTCGCGTTGCGGATACGCATGCCCGCGGCGTCGCACCGCCTGAACGTGATGACCACCCCGCAACCGTCCGCTCTTTTCACGTCTGCCCCCTGGCATAATCGCGGTGGAGGTAATCATGCGGATGAAGCGCGACGAGCGCCGCAAGCAACTCATGGCCGTGGCACTGGACCTGTTCGCCCAGCGCGGGTATGACGGCGTGGCTGTGGAGGAAGTGGCGGGGGCCGCCGGCGTGTCCAAACCCGTGGTGTACGAACACTTCGGAGGAAAGGACGGGCTGTACCAGGCCGTCGTCGAACATGAGATGGCCCATTTATCCGGCCTGCTACGCGCGGGATTCAAGGATCCCGCCACCCGCCCGCATCAGTTGCTTCACACCATCGTGGAGGCCACCTTCGATTACATTGATTCGAACGCGGCCGGTTTCCGCCTTCTCTCCCACCAGTCGCTTCATGCGGTGGAGGGCGGCACCTTTTCCACCGTCATCACGGACGTGGCGGAGGAACTCTCCGACCTACTGCGGCAGCGCTTCGACGAATCCACCGCCCTTGACCCCCACAGTGCCCCGATCTATGCCCAGCTCCTGGCCGGCGCACTGGTGCAGGTGGGTACATGGTGGGCCGACCATCGCGAAGTGCCCCGCGGCGTCATGGTGGATCACGTGATGAACTTCCTCTGGGCGGGACTGCGGGGGCTCCAGCCACTCGGCGTGACCACGGAAGGCTGAGCCCCGGATACTTGGCAGCAAACGCGGTGGAAGCGGCTGATAGTGTGACGGTGTAACTACAGAACCGTAAGGATCACCATGCTGGAGCTCCAGAACATCGCCAAATCGTTCGGGGATCACACCGTGCTCTCCTCCCTTTCCTTTTCCGTAGCACCCGGGGAAATCTTTGGATTCGTGGGCGCAAATGGTGCCGGAAAAACCACCACCATGCGCATCATCCTCGGGCTACTTTCCAAGGATGCCGGCACGGTCACGTGGAACGGCGCCCCCATTGATTTCGAGGCACGCAAACAAGTGGGCTACATGCCCGAAGAACGCGGGCTGTATCCGAAGGCCAAAGTGGAAACCCAGCTCCTCTACTTTGCTGGGCTCCACGGGCTGTCACGCGTATTAGCCGCACAGCGAGTGAAGTTTTGGACGGATCGGCTGGGCGTGGGAAATCGGCGCGGGGATGCCGTACAGAAACTCTCACTCGGTAACCAGCAGCGCGTCCAGCTGGCCGCCGCGCTGGTCTCCAACCCCAAGCTACTCATTCTTGATGAACCCTTCTCCGGGCTAGATCCGGTCGCCGTCGACGTGATGAGCGAGGTACTGCGCGAAGCCGCCGGTACCGGGGTGCCTGTCATTTTCTCCTCGCACCAGTTGGACCTGGTGGAGCGGCTGTGCGACCGCGTGGGAATTCTTAGCTCGGGCCGCATGGAGGCCGTCGGCACCATTGACGAGTTGCGTACGCAGGGCGGTACGGCCCTGGCACTGGCCACCGGGGCGGACCCGGCCGTTATTACCGCGGCCCTTACGGCCGCAAAGTTCACGGTCATACCGGATCCGCAGGCCGGCACGCCGGATGCGCCCGTTATCCCGGGTGCCACGCGGTTGCTGCTTCGGGACAGCACCGCGACGAGGCCGGGCGACGCCAGCCCGGACCGCTCTCAAGAGGCGCTGCGCATTGCGCTTGCGCATGGCCCGGTTTTCGAATTTGCTCGGCGGCGGCCGCACCTGGCCGAACTGTTCCGAGAGGCCGTGACGGATACCAACCAGCCGGGTGATGCGGACGCGGCCAGCCCAGCCACTGCGTCGGCCACGGCCGGCTCCCCTGCCACCCCCGCCGCCGATTCGCCCGCCCCCACGTCCACGCCCGCCACCCAGGCCTAGGAGGATCATGCTTCGCCTTATTATTCGCCGCGAATTCCGCCACGCCGGCCTCTCGCGCCTGAACATCATCACCACCGCCATTTTTGTGGTGCTCTTCCTTGTGGCCGGACTGATAGTGCGTCTTGTTATCCAGAACGACGACGAATCCGCCGAACCCGCCGCACAGGCATCCACATCCACCATTGCCATTGCCGAAAGCACGCAGAAACTGGCGCCCTACCTCACCAAACAGGGTGTTCACACCACCGGTTTCTCCGGTGACCCCGCGGCAGCCCTGCGTCAAGAGGACGGTCCCGACGCCGTCGTGACCGGCACCCCGGAGCATCCGCAGGTATTCGTCACGGACAGCCAATCGAACGCGGTGGCCGCCGTAGTGCAGGCGGGCACGCAGTATGTGCTAGATGGCGCCCGCGTAGCACCCGAAACGCAGGCAACCCTCACCGAATTGCGGAATCTTTCGCCCACCACGGTGAGCGATCATCCGGAGCTTGATAACAGCTTCTCCGGATACATGGCCGGACTGGTCATTGCCGTCTTTGTTTTCATGGTGATTCTTAGCGGGATGATGTCTATCGGCACCGGCGTGGTGGAGGAGAAGGCCTCCCGGGTGGTCGAGATCCTCCTCACCACCGTTAAACCGCGCACCCTGCTGGCCGGGAAGGTACTGGGCATCGGCGCGGCCAGCATAATCACCACACTGTTCTACCTGTTGGGTATCACCGGAGGCGTAGCAATTGCCGGGTTCCTCCCGGACGTCACCGCCGCGGGCCTGAACCTTCCCGCACTGATTCTGCTCGCCCTCCTCTGGATGCTGGCCGGCTACTTTACGGTGGCGGCGCTAGCCGGAGGTTTCGCCGCCACCGTGTCACGGCAGGAGGATCTCAACACGATCAACCTGCCATTTGTCATGTTCCAATTCATCCCGTTCTACATGGCGATCTACATGATTCCGGCCTCACCGGACTCTGCGGCCACCTCCGTACTCAGCTACGTACCCTTCTTCTCGCCCTACTTCATGCCGGTCCGCATGACACTCGGCCAGGTGAGTTGGTGGGAGATGCTTATTTCACTGGCCATCACGGCCGTGGCGGCATGGGCGCTCACGGTGCTGGCGGGCACTATTTACCAGCGCACCATCCTGCTCATGGGGCAGCGGGTGAAGCTGGGCCAGATTTTCCGCCGCGCAAAGTAGCCGCCGGGCGGACCGGCTCGGTTTGAACCCGGTCCGCCCGGCGCCCCTACCCTTCCAGTTTTTCGGCGAGCTCGAGCCACCGTTCCTCGAGCTCGCCGGCGCGGTCCTGGGCTGCGTTCATGTCCCGGCCCAGCTCCGTGAGCGTCTGGTAGTCCGTGGGATCCGTATCCGCCATGGACGCCTTAATCTGCTCCACCTCGGCCTTCGCCTTCTCGATCTTCCGTTCGATGGCGCCGAGCTCCTTGTGAGCGGCATGTGCCTCGGCACCCGTAAGCCCACCCGCACGGTTCTCACCCGTGCCGTCACCGCGCAACCCCTCACTGCCGGGGCCGGCTTCGCGCGCGCGGGCAGCGGCGTCGTGACGGAGACGCAGATACTCCTCCACCCCGCCGGGCAGATCACGGACCGTGGTCCCCACCACCGCCACCTGCCCATCCGTCATCCGGTCCAGCAGGTAGCGATCATGGGAGACCACCACGAGCGTGCCCGGCCAACCGTCCAGCAGATCCTCCATGGCGGCGAGCGTATCCGTATCCAGGTCATTGGTGGGCTCATCGAGGAGCAGCACGTTCGGTTCGGCCATGAGCAGGCGCATGAGCTGGAGCCGGCGCCGCTCCCCGCCAGAAATGTCGGCCACCGGGGTCCAGGCGCGCTCGCGGGTGAAGCCCATGCGTTCGGTGAGCTGCATGGCGGAGAGGGAATCGCGGCCCATGTCGATGTACTGGGCCACATCACTCACGGCCTCGACCACGCGGCGCTGGGCCACGGCGTCCAGTTCGGACACATTCTGGGAAAGTTCCGCCAGTTTCACCGTCTTCCCGCGGCGCACGCGCCCAGAGGTGGGTTCCAGGTGGCCGGCGATGAGGCTGAGCAGAGTGGACTTTCCCGCGCCGTTTGGCCCAAGAATCCCCAGCCGCTGGCCCGGAGCCAGGCGGAGCGTCACGTGCTCGAGCACCGGCTGGCCGTCCGGGTAGGCAAAACTCACGTCCTCCAGGTCCACCACCTGTTTGCCGAGCCGGGCCGTGGCCATCCGGGTGAGCTCCATGGTGTCGCGCATGGGCGGTACGTCCGCGATGAGCGCCTCCGCCTCTTCCACGTGGAAGCGCGGCTTTGACGTTCGGGCGGGTGCGCCACGCCGCAGCCAGGCCAGCTCCTTGCGCATGAGATTCTGCCGCTTCTGCTCCACCACGGCGGCCTGCCGCGCGCGCTCCACGCGCTGGAACGTGTAATCCGAGTACCCGCCCGTATAGCTCTCCACGTGCCCCGGCACCTGCCGGCGCCCCGGCTTGTCCGCGGCGGGGACCACCTCCCGCAGGTGCGTGGCCACGGCGTCCAGGAACCAGCGATCATGGGTGACGGCCACCAGGGCGCCAGCGCCGTTCCGGCCGCCGCTGCCACCTCGTCCACCGAAACGCTCATTGAGGTAGGAGGCCAGGAAGGCGATGCCCTCCATATCCAGGTGGTTGGTGGGCTCATCGAGGAGCACCACGTTCGCATCCTGGGTGAGCACACGCGCAAGGGACACGCGGCGCCGCTGCCCGCCGGAGAGCTCCCCCACCCGCGCGGTGAGCGGTATGTCAGGGAGTAGACCGTCATGTAGCGCGCGCACGGCCGAATCGCTGGCCCATTCAAACGTGGCCGAATCACCATGAATTGCGTGCTCCACGTCCGTGTTCGGATCCAGCGTGTCCGCCTGGGTGAGCGCCGCGATGCGCACAGCCCGGTTCCGCGTTACCTCACCGGTATCCGGCTCCAGCGTGCCATCGAGGATGCGGAGAAGCGTTGATTTTCCGCCCCCGTTAGGTCCGACGACGCCGATACGGTCACCATCCTGCAGGCTCACGTTGATGTCACCCAGGATGCTTCGCGCACCCAGGGTGACGCCCACGTTCTGTGTGCCGAGGAGATGTGCCACGCTAATCCTTTCTTTCATCCGGCTGGAATGGGCTGAGAACAGCCCGGTTTCAATTCAAATCGGCGGCTGAGTTGGCAGCTGCCGCAATACGCACAAAATCGTCAATGGCGAGGGTTTCGCCGCGCGCCTGCGGAGAAATTCCTGCCGCCTCAAGGAGGTGTTCGGCGCGGGCGGGGCTGCCGGCCCAGCGTCCCAGTGCCGAGCGGAGCGTTTTACGCCGCTGGGCAAATGCGGCGTCGATAACGGAAAACACCTCCTCGCGGGAGGGGCCCGCGGGAGGCTGGCGGCGCTCAAGCACGACCAGCGCAGAATCGACGTTGGGGACCGGCCAGAACACCGTGCGCCCCACCTTCGGCCCGCGGCGCACGTTCGCATACCACTGTGCTTTTACCGAGGGGGCGCCGTACACCTTAGAGCCGGGCGTTGCGGCCAGCCGGTCCGCTACCTCCAGCTGCACCATGACCACGGCCAATTCGAGCGAGGGTAGAGCTTCCAGCAGCGTGAGCAGCACCGGAACCGCCACATTGTAGGGCAGGTTGGATACCAGTTTGGTTGGCTCAAACACGGCCCCGGCCAGCGCCACCGGCACGGCTAGATCCTCCGGTCCGGTGATGCTCATCGCGTCCGCCTGACGCACAGCCAGCCGGCCCGGTTCATCCGCCCGGGCCGCCACCGTGGCCGGGAGTGCCGCCGCGAGCAGCGGATCAAGTTCGATGGCGGATACGCTCGCGCCCGTTTCCAGTAGGGCCAGCGTGAGGGATCCGAGGCCGGGGCCCACCTCCACCACCCGGTCCGCACCGGTGACGCCGGCTTCCGCCACAATGCGCCGTACCGTCCCGGCGTCGCCCACAAAGTTCTGCCCGCGTTGCTTGGTGGGGCGCAGGCCCAGAGCCGCAGCGATCTCGCGGATATCGGTGGGAGTTAGTAGACGCATGGGGCAAGCCTAGCCGCCCGCACCGGTACTCCGAACTTCACCGTCGAAGTTCACCGGCGCCAGGTGGCCACCGCATGGCAGCAAAAAGGGCGGAGCCGAAGCCCCGCCCACGCCTAGCCGGTAGCCGCGCTTTAGTACCAGCCGGTGGACTGGGAGTGCGCCCAGGCGTTGCACGGCGAACCGTAACGGCCCTGGATGTAGCTGAGTCCCCAGCGAATCTGCGTGGCCGGGTTCGTGGCCCAGTCCGCACCGGCCGACGCCATCTTGGTGCCGGGCAGCGCCTGCGGAATACCGTAGGCCCCGGAGGAGGCATTACGAGCCGAGGCATTCCAGCCGGACTCGCGTGTCCACAGCTTGTCCAGACAGGCGAACTGGCTCTGGCTCCAGCCGTAGGAGGAGAGCATTCCCTGGGCGATGCCCTTGACGCCGCCGGCCGTGGTAACCGGCGTGGTGCTGGCGGTGTCCGTGCTCGCCGTATCCGTGGTGGTTGCCGTGGCCGTCTTCGTACCCACGTGCACCACCTCATCCACTTTCCGCTGCTTTTGCACAGAGAATGTAAGCGAGCGGGATACCGCTTTGCCATCCTCATAGGTGACCGCGTAGGTCTGCTGGGTGACACCGTCCACGCCCTTGGTGGTGACTACCTTCTGTCCCTCAGCGAGGTTGGGATCCTGCACTTCCTTGGTGCCGTGCGAATCCACGGACTGAGTGGTTTCCTGCGCCGTATTCACGCGCGTGATGCTAATGGTGGCGCCGTCCGTCACGGAGGCGGAAAGAGCGGCGGACACCTTGTCATCACCGTCAATAGTGATGCCGGCGTCACGGAGCGCGCCACCCACTGTTTCCGCGTTCGTGGACACGGTTTTGGAGGTGCCATCGAAGTTAATGGTGACGGAGTGCAGCTGTGCGCTGGCTGGGCGCGCGTAGGCCGGGTTCGTATCCGCGTGCGCCTCGGTGGTGGTGGAATAGGTGGTGGAGAAACCCACAACGCCTGCGGCCACCGCGAGGACGACGGCGCCCGCCGCCACTGCCTTCTGCGGCGTCACGGCAGCACTGGCCGGGCCGAAAGCGGAAACCGCAGAGCGCAGGGAAGCTAGAGAGACGCCACGAGAGCGCACATCCTCGGTCACCACACGCTCATTCGCATTGTCGAGCGTGCGCGCCAGGCGGGCCGTCTCCGGTGCCGCCGTGGCCGGGAGTGCCTCAAACGCGGCACGCTCTGCCATGAGGGCGGAACGGCGAGCACCAAAATCAGGCGAACGCCGCATGAGGTCCTCAATGCGCAGCTCCTGCCCTTGCGCGCTCGAATGACGTCCCATATTTCCTCCAAGATCGACTGGCCCGGTGGCGCAGCTACCCCACACACCGGGTTTGTAACGAAACTATATCGAGTGTAACCATTCCGTTATATTTGGCAACCACCCTACGTCACCACTCAGCTATGGCGTAGCTAACAGACCGGGTAGGGAGCGTGACTACCAGCCGCGAATTTGCTACCGCGGACGCCCTACCGACAGCGGGCCCGGCCGGCGGATTCACGGCCGTCCTGTAGCGGGCGCGCCACCCGCCCACCGCCGTTCCGTCTGGCGAGCCGTGAACCTACACGCCGTAAAACACTCGTGAATTCGCATCAATCTGACCGCACCAATCCGCCAGATCCACGCCGCGCACCGCCGCCTGCGCCCGCACTGTATAAGCCACCACGTAGGGGGCATTCGGGTGTCCGCGCCATGGCACCGGCGTGAGATAGGGCGCATCCGTTTCCGCCAGCACCAGCTCCGCGGGCATCATCGCGAGCGCTTCGCGAATAGCTTCATTGGCGGGGAACGTCAGCGCGCCACCGAAACTGGCATACCACCCCTCGCGGGCGCATACTTCCGCCAGTTCCGGGCCACCGGAGAACGCGTGGAAGAGCACGCGCTCGGGGGCACCGTCGTGCTTGAGAATCTCAATACAATCGGCATGCGCCTCGCGGTCGTGGATTTGGAGCGGCAGGTCCAGATCCTTCGCCAGTGCGATCTGAGCACGGAAGGCCGCCTTCTGGGCGGCGCGTCCGCTTTCCGCCGTGCGGTAGTAATCCAACCCGGTTTCCCCAATCGCCACCACCTCGGCGTCGCGGGCACGGTCCGCAACAAAGGCGATCGCGCTGTCCAGGGTGTACTCCCGGTGCCATGGATCCTGGCCGGGTGTCAGTCCATCCGGGGAGGGGTCCGCGAACCCACACAGCAGCGCCGCGTCATTCGGATGTATGCCGATGGCGGCGGAGAAGTGCGTGGGATCCGCGTGAGCCACCGCAATCATGGGATCGATGGTGGGAATCTCGCACGCGCAGGTGATCGCGTGGCGCACTCCGGCCGCATCCATCCGTCGTGCCTGTTCGGCCGCCGTGAGCGGTTGTCCATCCAGTCCGGTGCCCGCGTTATCACCGCCCTCCACAAACTCGGGGTCACCGGGCACATACACATGGGTATGGGCATCCACCACCGGAGCCGGTAGAGCCTCCGGCACATCCGGAAAAATGTGGCGCTTATTGCGCTGCTTGAATGACTTGGACACCCGGCTAATCCCCGAGCCCCAGCCGCTCCAGCTCCTCATCCACCACGCTGGGGTCCAGCTTGACGAATACGGGCTTCGGCTTGGCGATGGGACGCCCCACGGGGATCTCCGCGGATGCCCACGCCCGCACGTTCGAGTAGTCCCCGGTGATGATCGGGTAGGGCTTACAGGTATCCAGGTCCTCTACGTCACGTAGCTCCGGGAGCGGCGCGATGGTGCCATCCCCACCCATTACGCGATCCACGGCGTTGGAGGAGTGCGGAAGGAACACGCACATCATGGTGTTGAGGTCATACACGGCCTGCGCCGCCGTATGGAGTACGGTTGCCAGGCGTTCGCGCTGGGAGGGATCCTTCATCTTGAACGGTTCGGTTTCAGAGATGTAACCGTTGGCCTCGCCCACCAGCCGCATGATCTCCGTGAGTGCGGCGCGCTGATGGTGGTGGGCGATGTTCTCCCCCACCGTCTCGAAGCCGGCACGCACCTGCTCCAGGAGCCGCTTATCCACGTCCTCGAGTTCACCGGGCGCCGGGATCTCCCCGAATCGCTTGGCGATCATGGAGGCCGTGCGATTGACCAGGTTGCCCCAGCCGGCCACCAGTTCCGAGTTATTGCGACGCACGAACTCACTCCACGTGAAATCAGCATCCGAGGTTTCCGGCCCCGCAATGGAGATGAAGTAGCGCAACGCATCCGGCTGGTAGCGGGAGAGTACGTCACGCACGTAGATCACCACGTGGTGGGAGGAGGAGAACTTCTTCCCCTCCATGGTGAGGAATTCGGAGGCCACCACCTGCGTGGGCAGATTGAGCGTGCCAAATGCCCCCGCCTTTCCTCCGCGGGCACCCTCGCCGTTGTAGGCAAGGATTTCCGCCGGCCAGATTTCGGCGTGGAACACGATGTTGTCCTTGCCCATGAAGTAATAGGTGAGCGCATCCGGGTCATTCCACCAGGCGCGCCAATCGTCCTTTGAGCCCTTTCCTTCGGCCTCGCGGCGCCGCGCCCACTCAATGGATGCGGAGAGGTAGCCGATCACGGCGTCGAACCACACGTAGAGGCGCTTATCCGGCTTGTCCTCCCATCCCGGCACGGGAATGCCCCAGGAAATGTCACGGCTCATGGCGCGCGGCTGGACGTCTTTGAGCAGATGCTTGGCGAAGGAAATGACGTTGGGACGCCACTCCCCGGTGTGATCCACCTGGTCCAGCCACTGTCCGAGACGCTCCGCGAGCGCGGGCAGGTCCAGGAAGTAGTGTTCCGAATCGCGGAAAATCGGCGCCTTGCCGGACACCTTGGACACCGGGTCAATGAGGTCCTTCGGATCCAGCTGGTTCCCGCAGTTATCGCACTGGTCACCGCGCGCACCGGCGGCCCCGCAGATGGGGCAGGTGCCTTCGATGTAGCGGTCCGGGAGCGTATTGCCGGTGTCCGGATCAATGGCTACGGGCATCCGCTTGGTCACCATGTACCCGTTGTCCCGGCACACTTCGAACATTCTTTGTACGACGTCGATGTGGTTCTGCGTGGTGGTACGGGTAAAGAGGTCATAGGAGAGGCCGAGAGCAGTGAGATCCTCGGCGATGATGCGGTTATTTTTATCCGCCAGCTCCTGCGGCGTGACGCCGGATTCATCCGCGGCCACCAGAATGGGGGTGCCATGTTCATCGGTACCGGACACCATCAGCACCTCATTGCCAGCCATTCGCATGTAGCGAGAAAACACGTCAGAGGGCACACCGAATCCGGCCACGTGGCCGATATGGCGCGGGCCGTTCGCGTACGGCCAGGCAACAGCAGATAGAACATGGGTCATGGGTTCAGCCTACCCATCCACTCCGACAAAGTCCGCGCCGGCCGCCCCGCCGTCGTAAGCCACACACCGCCGCGGCGGCCTGGACGCATTGTTCGCCTTTCGGGCGCGGATCGGGGCATACTGGTCGCATCCCCGTAACAGAATGGAGCAACCATGGAACCGCGGGCACTCATCATTGTTGACGTGCAGCCCACCTTTTGTGAGGGTGGCGCCCTGCCGGTGAAAGGCGGCAACGCCGTCGCGGAGAAGATTGCGGACTTCGTCACCGACCACGAAGACGAATACAGCTTCATCGTCACCACGCAGGATTGGCATATTGACCCGGGTGCGCATTTTTCCGACCACCCGGATTTTGTGAACACCTGGCCGCCGCACGGGGTGGCAGGCACCGACGAGGCCGAGCTACACCCGGCCATTGAGGCACTGGACGCGGACGCGCACGTGAAGAAGGGCCAGTTTGCGGCCGCCTACTCCGGTTTTGAGGGGACCGACGAGGACGGGACGCTCCTGGAGGATCTGCTTCGCGAACACGACATCAAGGACGTGGACGTGGTGGGCCTCGCTGAATCGCACTGCGTCAAGGAAACCGCTATCGACGCGGTGCGTAACGGCTTTAACGCGCGCGTGTTCTCCGACCTCACGGCGCCCACGTCGGAGGAACTGGGAATTGCTGCCCGCGAGGAGATGGACGACGCCGGTGTGGACCAGGTGGAATCCGCCACCGCGTTCCTGAACGACGCCGATGAAGAGACCGAGCTGTCCGGCTCCTACAGGTTTGATGGTCCGGATGCGGACGAGCCAGCCGACGAGTATGACCTCTACGACACGGATGACGTGGATGATTACAACGACGGCGCCGGTACCGGCTACGGGGCAAACCAGGCCGAACTCGAGGATTCGCTCAGCGAGGAAGATCCGGATGATCTGGCCGACCAGTTGAATGACGGTGACCAGAACGACGAAAACGAGCCCACCTCCGATACCGCCGCCGCGAATTTAGCGCGCATCCGGGATGCCGGATTCCAGGTGGAATCGGGAGAGGACGAGGACGTCACCGATGGTGATGAGCTGGACGCCGCAGCCGACGCCGAGGTAGCAAACGCACTCGACGAGGACGCTGATTTCTCCGCCGACGCCAGCGAAGCGGACTTCGACTTCTCGAACATCGATTTCGATCCCGGCGAGCTACAGCACTAGAACCACGGCGTCGCCGTTTGACGACGCCGCAGCACCCTGCCTAAAGGTGAGTCCGCACTACGCGCGCGAGGCGGCGTCGTACAGATCCTTTTTACGCAGGCCCGTGCGTGCCGCCACGAAACCGGCCGCATCCTTGGTGCGCACACCGAGCCGCACCAATTCACTCACGTCCGCAACCGCGCGTTGCAGGGCGATGGCCGCGCGATTACCGCCCTCCACCACGATGACGATTTCACCGCGCGTCTCACTGAAGCGAGTAGCCAGATCCGCGAGAGTGCCGCGCACCACCTCCTCGTGCACCTTCGTCAGCTCGCGGGCCACGCAGGCACGCCGCTCCCCACCAAAAACGTTGGCCATGGCCGCCAGCGTATGGCCGAGGCGGCGCGGCGATTCAAAGAAGATCATGGTGTGCTCCTCCCCCGCCAGCTCGGCCAGCGCACGCTCCTGTTCACCGTCCTTGCGAGGCAGGAATCCCTCAAAGGTGAAGTGGTCCGTGGGGATGCCGGAAATGGTGAGGGCCGTGAGCGCGGCGGAGGGGCCGGGCGCCACGGTCAAGGGAATGTCCGCTTCAATGGCTCGCTGGACAAGCCGGAAACCGGGATCGGACACGGAGGGCATACCGGCGTCGCTCAGCTGCAAAATGTGGGCGCCTTCGCGAGCACGCTCAATGAGCCACGGGCCACGCTCGGCCTCATTGTGCTCGTAATAGGAAACCACCTGACCGCTCACCTCCACGCCCAGTCGCCCGGCCAGATTCAGGAGCCGGCGAGTATCTTCCGCGGCCACGATGTCAGCCGAGGCTAGCTCGGTGCGCAGACGCGCGGAGGCATCCGCATCATTACCAATCGGGGTGGCAGCAAGAACGATCATGCGCCCATGATCCCACGTAGGAAGTGGAAACGGCAGTCGGGCGAGTACCGGCGGGCACAGCCTTCGGAGGCATGAAGCCGCCATCCGGCGGTTCCACAGTCTTCTGTCGGCGGCCCCGGATAGACTCCACCCGTGAGCACACCAGAATCCACCCGGCCGGCACCCGCGGTAAGCACAGCCCGCCGCTTCCCGCGCCGCGGCGCCTCCCGCACCATCGCACCCGTCCACCCCAGCGCCCTTCTCCCCGCGTCCGCCGCGGCACGCCTCGAGGCCGAATTACGCGGGCGCCTGGGGCTCATGCCGGTTAGTAACTGGCTTAGCCGTGCGGAAGCCCGCCGCGCGTGGATTATTGCCGGCATTATGGGCGCGCTGGGCGCCGTGGCGCGGCTGGTGGGCCTCGCGCATCCCCACCAGCTGGTGTTTGACGAAACGTATTACGTCAAGGAGGCCACCTCCATCCTGCTTCAGGGCTACGAGGGCAAATGGTCAGATAATGCGAATGACCTCTTTGTGAAGGGCGATTTTTCGGGGCTTTCGGCCACGGAGGCGGAGCGCGTGGTGCATCCACCGCTGGGCAAATGGCTTATGGCCGCCGGCGAATGGTTGTTCGGCCCGGAGTCCAGCTTCGGATGGCGCTTCACCACGGCCATAGCCGGCATCATCATCGTTATGCTCACCGTGTTTGTGGCGCAGCGTCTGTTCCATAATTCTCTGCTGGCAGCCTTCGCTGGTTTTGCCGTGGCTCTGGACGGGATGGGCATTGTGCTCTCCCGCACCGGCATTCTGGACAATCTGGTGGCGCTGTTCGCGCTGCTTACGTTCTGGGCGATCCTTAAGGATCGCGATTGGACGCGGGCCCGGCTGGCGCGGCGGGTGGCCCACGGTTCTCTGCGCGCTGACGGTTCCCCGGCTACCGCCTGGGGCCCGGTGATCTGGTGGCGGCCCTGGTTGGTACTTGCCGGCGTGTTCGCCGGGTGCACCACGGGCGTCAAGTGGTCCGGCATTTATCTGGTGGCGGTCATGGGCATTCTGGTGTTCGCCTGGGGTGTCGCGGCTCGGAAGGCAGTGGGTGTCCGGCTCTGGGTGGATGCCGGTATCGCTGCGGAAGGTGTGCCGGCGTTTGTCAACCTGGTGGTCACCTGGGTGGTCACCTACCTGCTGTGCTGGATTCCCTGGTTCGCTAACAGCAAGGAGTACGGCCACGGCTGGACGGCCACGCAGCTGGCGGGTGCCGGCGCGGGCATTCCCATTCCGAGCGCCCCGAACTGGCTCAATGATTTCCTGCACTATCACGAGGAGACCTATCAGTTCCACACCGGTCTTTCCACCCCGCATACCTACCAGTCGCAGGCATGGGAATGGTTGTTCCAGATTCGGCCCGTCTCCTTCTACTGGGAGGGCACAGATGAGATGGCCAAGCAGTGCGCACCGGGTTCACAGTGCGTTCAGGCCATTACCTCGGTGGGCAATGTGGCCATCTGGTGGCCCGCCGTGGTGGGCCTGATTCTGGTGATCTGGGCCGCCTTTGCCAAGCGTGATTGGCGCGCCTGGTCCATCATCGCCGGATATGTGGCGCTGTGGGCGCCGTGGCTCATGTACGTTGATCGCACCATTTTCCAGTTCTACGCGGTGGCCATTCTCCCGTTTGTGGTGCTGGCACTCACCTACGGCGTGGGCCTGCTGTGCCGCCAATTGGCTCCGGGTCGAAGTACGCCGCAACCGTTCAGCACAATTGCCCGCCCGGTGGAGGATGCTCCCGCAGATGGTGCCGCCCCGGGGCGCCTCACGTGGGTTGAGGTTCATTCCGACGCCGAAGCACCCGCCCCCTCCGACGTCGCGATGCCGGTGCCCGCCGCTACCACTATTCCTGCCGTCCCAGAGGCGGATGAGAACGGTTCCATGCCGCCGGAACCCGAGCAGAACGCGCCACGGGAAGCGCTGCTGGACTTCGCGGCAGTGGACGAGTGGTGGAATGTGGATCCGAAGGCCGGCGCCCGGCTTCCTATCTACGTGTTCGCGGGCGTCATCCTGGTGTTTACCGCATTTTGGTATCCCATCTGGACGGGCCAAACCGTCTCCTACAATTTCTGGCACATACACATGTGGCTGAAGTCCTGGATTTAGGCCGTTGCGGGTGCATATCGCACTCGTCAAACCCCCACGAAACGTCCAGAGACTTTCCAGACATCGCTAACATACTGACACCGTTTACAGCGAGCGGCCGGCAGCCGCTGGGCGTATGAAAGGACTACAGATGAGCGTGGACGGCGCGAACGAGGATCGCAACCACAACGGCACCAATCCTGGCGCCACTGACCATGCCGCCGGGGATACGGCCGCCTACCCGCCGGCCGGGTATCGGTACGGCAACGGCACGTCAGATGCAGGGACCGGTGCGAGCGGCGCTCCCGGCGGCGCCAGTACTTCCGGTAGCGCCTCCTCCGCCAGTACCACACCGGGTAATGGAAGCGGCACCTACTACGGCAGCGGGTACGGCAACGGCACCGCGTACGGCTCAACCACCGGCGCCTACTCCGCCGCAGGCTCAAGCCCGTATTACAACAGCACCACGTACGGCACGGGTGGGGCCAGCGCCAACGGCACGAGCGGCACTACCTACGGCGGGTCCACGAACGGCTACGGCACCTACTATGGCAGCGGGTACTATCAGCAGACTCCCGGCACCAACGGCTCGGCAGCGGGCGGGTACCCGTCGTCGAACTACTACAGTTATCCGGCCAGTCCCGCGGTCAAGCAGCGCAAGAAGCACTCCCTCGGGTTGGGATGGGCCTCCGTTTTCATCGTGCTGGCGCTTATCCTCGGTGCGCTGGGTGGCGCCGGCGTATCCGCACTGGACCATCGCTCCCAGGTGCAGTCCCTCCAGAACCAGATCACCCAGCTGGAAAACCAGAGTCAGAACAACTCGGGTAACGGCCTCACCAACCCGTACATGCCCTCGCCGCAGCAGAGCGAAACGCCGGATTCCTCGGGGAACGCCAGCTCCGATCCGGTCAACGAGGGCACGCGCGTGGACAATGCACCGGGCGTGGTACTCATCAACGTGTCCGAACTGGCCGGCGTGGGCGCAGGCACCGGCATGGTGCTCACCTCGGACGGACAGGTGCTCACCAACTATCACGTGGTGCAGGGCTCCTCGGAGGTCACGGTCACGGTAGCCTCCACCGGCAAGCAGTACACGGCCACGGTGGTGGGCCACGATGAAACGCACGATATTGCGCTGCTGCAGCTGCAGAACGCGTCCGGCCTTGAAACCGTGAGTATTGCCTCGTCCGCCGCCTCCAAGGGTGACAAAATCTCGGTGCTCGGTAACTCCGAGGGCCAGGGCTACCTCTCCAAGCTGACCGGCACCGTCACCGCCACGAATGAAAGCATCCTTATCAGTGATGAAACCGGTGGAGATCCCACCTGGCTGCGGGGCCTCATCGAGACAGATGCGGACGTGGTGCCCGGCTACTCCGGCGGCCCCATGTTTAATTCGGACGGCGAAGTGGTGGGCATGAACTCCGCGGCCTCCGTGGGCGAAACCTCATCCGCCGTGAACGGATACGCCATCCCGATCGAGTCCGCCATGGAGATCGTGAAAACCATCCGCGCCGGCAAGTCCACCGGGGATGTCGTGGTGGGACCGAATGCGGCCCTGGGCATCACGGTGGGCACCAGCCAGTCGGGTAATGGCGTCAGTGTCATGGCCATCGATCCGAGCTCTAACGCCTCAACGGCGGGGCTGGAGCGCGGCGACGTTATCACCGCACTGAACGGTGAGAGCGTCAACGCGGCTTCCGATCTGGCACGTAGTATCCGTGGCTTCAATATCGGCGACGAAGTAACCCTCACCGTTGAGAAGCAGACCACCGGCGCCACCGAAACGATCAAGGTGAAGCTGGTGGAATCCACCGTTAACTAGCGGTTGAAACGAAGAGGGCGGTGCCGAGCGGCACCGCCTTTTTCGCGCCCGGACGGCGCGAGCTTGCATACATGCTGTCAGCCGTATAGGCCCACAGCTGCTCCACCGAGTCCAGTTGCCGTCTGGATCGGCGCATCCCCCTACACTTAAACCCCGAGGAGGCAACATGCTTGAACAGATCACGGACCGGGTGGCATTCCACGCGGAGGGCCCGGTGTGGAGCAGCACGTGGGGCGGACTACGCTTCGTGGACATGCTGGCCGGCGCAATTCTCACCCTGCACGCCGACGGCAGCGTCACCCGCCTAGAAACCGGCGCCCACGTGGCGGCTTTTGTCCGCCCACGCACCAACGGCGGCTACGTGGTGGGCACGGACCGCGGCATCGCACTCGCGGACACCCCGGACGCCCTCCCCACGCCGGCCCTCACGCTCTGGGATGATGAGGGCATCCGCATGAACGAGGGCGGCGTGGACCCGTGGGGGTACCTCTACGCCGGTTCCATGCCGTACGTGCGCAATGAGCAAACCGCCGGTAGCGCCAAGCTCTACCGTATCTCCCCCACCCTCGAGGTGAGCGTGACACTACCGCACGTAACGACGTCGAACGGGATCGCTTTCTCCCCGGACCGCACCCGCGCCTACTACAACGACACCACCACGCGCTACACGGACGTATTTGACGTGACCGGGGACGGCATGCTCACGAACCGGCGCCACTTCCACGACGGCATGGGCGGCAGCCCGGATGGCCTCACGGTGGACAGTGCCGGCAACGTGTGGGTGGCGCTCAATCATCTGGGCCGCGCGGTGCTGTATTCGCCGGAGGGCGAGGTGCTGGACGTCCAGGAGACGGGCGCTCCGGGCAGTACAGCGGTGACGCTCGGCGGTGAGGATGGGCGCGATTTGTTTGTGACGGTGTCGCGGGAAACCGACGACGTCGCTGGCGCCGGCGCCGTGTGGCACGGCCGGGTGGATGTTCCAGGGCAGGAAACCGCCGCGTTCGCGGGGTAAAAGGCGGACCTGCCGGGCGAGCGACGTGGCGGCCCGGCCGGCACGCGCTGAACGGGGCCGCGCGGGTCCGACGTATGGGCCACATAGGCGTTCGCCGCGATCCGAACACCGGCGCGGGCTGCGGCCCTAGTTCAGCCGGTTTTCCACCGGGGTGCCGTTGAGCACGGCCAGAGCGTTACGCACAATCAGCGCCTCCGCGTCCACCGGCCGGCCACCCGCCACGTGCGGGCTGATGATCGTGGCCGCATCCCACAGCGGGGAGTCTGCCGGAAGCGGCTCGGGCGAGGTGACATCCAGCGCGGCGCCGGCAATGGAGCCGGCACACAGGGCCGCCGCCAGCGCCTCCTGATCCACCGTGGAGCCGCGCCCCACGTTGACCACGAACGCGCGCCGCGGAAGCAAATCCAGCGCGGCCGCATCAAGGAAGTGCTCCGTGTCCGGCTGGGAGGGCAGGATCATGATGAGCACGTCCGTGCCACGCAGTACGTCCGCTGCCTCGTCCGTGAGGTGCCCCGGCGTGCCGGCCGGGAATACCTCCACGCTGCCCTCCGTGCGGCGAGAATGCGCCAGGCCCGCCACATGGGCACCGAGCGCCTCAAGCACCGGCGCCAAACGCCGCCCAATGTGCCCGTACCCCCAGATGGTCACCGAGGCATCGATGAGCGTATTAACCATGCCCTTCGGGTGGAGCACCTGCGGCCCAACGGTCCCCTCCTTGTCCCAGCGGTGGGCACGCTGCGCCTCCAGCAACGCGGGAACTCGGCGGAGCAGCGCCAGCGTGAGGGCCAGCGCGTGCTCGGTCACGGTGGCGTCATGGAGACCGTTCCCCGCGGCCAAGGCCACGTTCGGGCCGGCGGCCGCCTGGCGAGCATGATCCCCGCCGGCTGCCAGTGACTGCACCAGTTTCAACCGGGGCAGGGAGCCGGCCTGCACCGGCATCATCTCGGCCGGGTTACCCCAGGCAACAAGGACCTCGGCATCGTGATGCTCAGCGGGGATGGGCGCCGCAACATCGTACGTAACGAAATCCAGGCCCGGCGTGGGCGGCATGTCCAGGTCCAGGCTGTTCGGAATGAGTACCTTCATGGCGCCGCTTACTTGTCGGTGGGTTTGATGAAGGGGAAGAGGATGGTGTCGCGGATGCCGAGGCCGGTCATGGCGGTGAGGAGTCGGTCGATGCCCATGCCCATGCCGCCGGTGGGTGGGAAGCCTTGTTCCATGGCCTGGAGGAAGCCCTCATCCAGCTGCATGGCTTCCGGATCCCCGTTTGCTGCTTCCAGGGATTGGGCCTCGAAACGCTGCCGCTGGATTACGGGGTCAGCCAGCTCCGAATAGGCGGTAGCCAGTTCCATGCCCCGCACGTACAGGTCCCACTTCTCCGTGAGCCCCGGCTTGGACCGGTGCGGGCGAGTAAGCGGGGAAGTATCCTCCGGGAAATCAAACACGAAGGTGGGCTCCCACAGGTCATCCCCGGCCAGTTCCTCGAATAATTCCTCCACGATCTTGCCGGGCACCCAGTAGTCCGCCACCGTAATACCATGCGCCTCGGCGGCTGCTACTAGTTTCTCCCTAGGGGTGTCCACGGTGATCTCCTCACCCAGCTTCTCCGACACGGTCGTGTACAGGTCAATCCGCTTCCACTCGCCGCCCAGCTCGTAGTCGGTCCCGTCGGCCAGCGTCACATGGGTGGTACCCAGCGCGTCCAGGGTGGCCTGCTGCACCAGGTTACGAGTCAGGTCCGCCATCGCGTAGTAATCCGCATACGCCTCATACGACTCCAGGGAGGTGAACTCAGGCGAATGCGTGGAATCCGCCCCCTCGTTACGGAACTCACGGCCAATCTCAAACACGCGGTCAATACCACCCACCACCGCACGCTTCAAATACAGTTCAGTGGCAATACGGAGATACAGATCCTCGTCATACGCGTTCGAATGCGTCACAAACGGACGCGCCTGCGCCCCACCATGAATCAACTGCAGGATCGGCGTCTCAATCTCCGTATAGCCACGCCCCTCATAATTATCCCGCAGCGACTTCATCACCGCGCTCCGGACCCGCACCATCTCCCGGGCCGCCGGCCGGGTAATCAAATCCAGGTGCCGCAGCCGCACCCGCGACTCCTCCGAGAGAGATACATCCTCCCCCGCCTCATTCGTATACGTCTTGGGCAGCGGACGAATCGCCTTCGACGCCATCCGCCACTCCCGCGCAAACACGGACAACTCCCCGCGCTTGGAAGCACCCACATAGCCGCGCACGAACACGAAATCACCCAGGTCCACGTCCGTCTTAAAACGGTCGAGTTCCTCCCGACCCACATTCGCCAGGGAGAGAAGCACCTGGAGCCGGCACCCGTCCCCCGCCTGCAACGTGGCAAACGCGATCTTCCCGCCCGTGCGATACAGCATCACACGGCCAGCCAGCGCCACCTCCGTGTCCGTGAGTTCCACACCGGCCTCAATACCCGCGTACTCCTCACGCACCGCACCAATCGTCGTCGTCACCGGCACGCTCACCGGATACGGCTCACGCCCCTCACCCAACAACCGCGCCCGCTTCTCCAAACGCACCCGAACCTGTTCCGGAACATCCCCACCCAAAGTCATCACCCATAAAGAATAACGGTTACGCCGGCGCCGCGTGATCACGGCCGCCACGCGGAGCCCCGGGAGTGGGTGTGGGATTGGTTGCGACGACGCCGCCCTCCCCTACTAGTCCTCCAGCGCCTGGCGCACGGCCTCGGCCGCGTGGTCGCCGAGCAGGCGCCGGCGGTTCGCCCGTTCCGCGGTAGCGCGGGACAGCGCGCGGTAACTGGGCAGAATGTCGCCGTCATCCCCGGTGGCGGCAAGCCCGCGCAGCGAGAGGAGGTCGTCACGGATTGCCGCCGTGTCGCCGAGAGCGGCTGGGCCGGTGAGGCGTGCCTCGCCACCGCGCCGCGCGCCCTCCACCGCACTATCTATCAGCGTGGCCAGCATCCCGGCCGGATCTGTCACACCCGCCGCAGCCAGCATGCGCTGCGCCTGTGTGAGCACGGTGGCCAGGTGAGAGGACGCGTGCGTGAGCGCGGCGTGGTAGAGCGGGCGATCCTCCTCCTCGATCACCACTGGCTCACCGCCCATCTCCGCCGCCATTGCCTGGGCGATCGGCAGGTAGAGAGACGCGCCCGTCACGGCCATCGGGCAGCCCTGTAGGCGGGCAATATCCAGGGAGGTGCCGGTGAATGTCATGGCCGGATGAAGCGCCAGCGGGATCGCCCCGGCCCGGGCGGCGGGGTCCAGCACGCCGGTACCGAATCGCGCCGCCGTGTGCACCACCACCTGGCCCTGCCGCCACGCGTCCAGTTTGGCGAGTCCGCCCACCAGCCCGGCCAGTTCAGAATCGGGTACCGCAAGGATCACGGCGTCCGCCGCGCCCACAATCTCCTCCGGCTCCCGCGCCGGCACTCCGGGCAACATCGCATCAAGCCGATCCCGACTATCCTCCGACGCCGCGTACGCGCCAATGATGGTGTGCCCCGCGTTCCGGAGTGCGCCGCCGAGAGCGGTGCCCACCTTTCCTGCGGAGATAATGCCGATTTTGAGCCGTCCCGGTTGCGCCATGACGTCCAGTCTACGGCCGCGGGACGCCCGGCCGGACCGCAAGTCACGTACCCCGCCGGCCGTCATCCATCATCCGCCGGCCACCATCCACCACTGGAACTGAATAAAAACCCGCCCGTCATAAAAAGCCGCCCACCGGCGTCGTGCGATGGACGGCTCTGCTCAGAAACCCGCGAGTTTACAGGCTCTTAAACACCTTGCCGGCCTGGCGCATGTTCACGCGCGCCATGTCGATGAGGTCCGAACCGCGCCCGGAAAGCACCGTGCGCAGAGCGTAGAGCGTGAAGCCCTTCATCTGCTGCACGTTGATGGTGGGCGGAATCGTCAGTTCCTGCGTGGCCGTGCGTACGTCCAGCACCGCCGGGCCGTCCCAGGCCAGGAACTCCTTCATGGTTTGCTCCAGTTCGGAGGACTTCTCCACCCGGAATCCCTTAATACCCACGGCGTTCGCCACCGCCGCGAAATTCGGGTTGTTGAGCTGGGTGCCGTAGTCAACGTAGCCGCCCTGCTTCATCTCGAGTGCCACGAAATTCAGCGACGCGTTGTCATACACCACCACCTTGATCGGCAGCTGGTGCTGATTGACGGTCACCAATTCACCCATGAGCATCGATAGCCCGCCATCGCCGCACATGGCGATCACCTGACGGCCCGGCTGAGAGGCAGCAGCGCCGATGGCCTGCGGCAGCGCGTTAGCCATAGACCCGTGTACGAAGGAACCGATAATGGACCGCTTGCCATTCGCATTCATGTACCGCGCGGCCCAGATCACCGGGGTACCCACATCGGGAATAAGGACGGCGTCGTCGTCCGCGTAGGTATCAAGAAGGCGAGAAATGTACTGCGGGTGGATGACGCTCCGGGACGGCTTGGCTAGATCATCCAGGTCCTTCGTGGCCGCGCTGTACTCATTCAGCATGCGCTTGAGGAACCGATCCGAACTGTTGGCCACCGTCTTCGCCTGGAGCAGCGGGAGCGTGTCCTTTACCGTGCCGCGCAGGGCGACGTCGACGTGGGTGCGGCGCCCGAAGTGATCACCGTTCACGTCAATCTGGATCACGGTGGCGTTCTTCGGATAGAACTGCCGATAGGGTAGATCCGCGCCCACAATGAGCAGCGTCTGGGCGTTCACCAGCGCCGTGTAGCCGGACGTGAAGCCAAGCAGGCCCGTCATGCCCACGTCGAACGGGTTATCGTAGGCGATCCACTGCTTGCCGCGCATGGTGTGCACAATCGGGGCCTGGAGGTGGCGAGCCATGGCCACCACTTCATCGTGCGCACCCTGGGCGCCCGCGCCCACCAGCATGGTGATGTTCTTCGCGCCGGACAGCGCACGCGCCGCGCGCTCCAGATCCGCATCATCCGGAATTACGTGGTAGCCGGCGGGGCGAATGGCCTCGCTGTCACCGTGAACATCGTCGAGGAACAGCTCACCCGGCACCACCAGGACGGCCACACCGTGGCGCTCAATGGCCGCGCGCATGGCGAGGCGCATGAGGCGCGGCATCTGCTCGGGGGTGGATACCATCTCGCAGTACACGGAGCACTCCTGGAACAGGTTTTCCGGGTGCGTCTCCTGGAAGTAGCCGCCGCCAATCTCCGCGTGCGGGATGTGGGCCGCGATGGCCAGCACGGGCACGCCGGACCGGTTCGCGTCATAGAGACCATTGATGAGGTGCAGGTTCCCCGGCCCGCAGGATCCGGCGCATACGGCAATGTGATCCGTGAGCGCCGCTTCCGCGCCCGCCGCAAACGCCGCCGCTTCCTCATGGCGCACGGCAAACCAGTCGATGCCATCCTGCTGGCGAATCGCCTCCGTGAAGCCGTTGAGCGAATCGCCCACAACCCCGTATACGCGCTTGACACCGCTCTTTGCGAGCGTCTCCACCATATTTTCGGCAACGTTTGCCATCTATGTCCCTCTCTGTTGACGCCGCCGGACGTCCCGCACAGCCCGCCGCGTGCCGGTCACGCGCGCACCATGTGCCTCGTCCCGCATCCGCCTGTTATGCGACCTTTATGCGTCTTATCCGGCGCAAACCCTAATAAGTGTAGTGAGAGGGGGACCAAAGGCCCAATTGAGGGAGTGTGAGAAGGGAGGCGTCTCGACGACGCCGAAGCATGGGCAGCGTTCGGCCAACCGGTGGCGGCACCATGGCGGGATCGCTCCGCTCAGGCGGGCTGAACCGTATGAAAACTCCCGAGTTGACGGAAAACTGCCGGTTTTCGGACCGAATCGGGCCCTAAACCGGGCATCCAGCGCGGTTTGAAGAGTTTTCTTACCGTTCACAGGCACCCCTGCCCCGAGTCCTACCGCTCGGGCCCCGCCCGACCGCCACCTACCGTTCGGGATGCAGGCGGTCGTCAACCGCACTAACCAGTGCGGCCAGGGCGGGCGTCGCGATTCCGCGGGCGCTGGCAGCATCCAGTACAGCCGGGCCAAGGGCATCAAATTCCGTGTGCGGCTTTCCGTCCCGTACATCTCGTGCCAGCGAGGAAAGCGAATCGCGCCCCAGCGAGCGGAGATTCGCCATAATGTCCCCCGCCGTGATCGCAGTGCCTTCGGCCTGAGCCACCGTAGCCATCTCCCGCGTCAACGCCTCGGCCAGCTCCGGTTGCTGTTCAATTGCCACACCAACACCCACACCGGTAGCGGCGGTCAGGAGCGCCATCGGTGAAAGGAATGCTAGCTTGTTCCAGAGCACCTGCGGCTCCGTACCGCCCGCGTCCACCTTCACGCCGCCGGCCCGCAGCGCCGCGGCAATCTCCCCATCCGCAAACGCGTCCGGCACCCGGATATCCGAAAACGTAGATGATTGCTTGATAACGCCCGGCGCCACCCGCTCGGAGATCACTCGGATGGACCCGGACCAGGCGACCTCCGCGAGTGCACGCACCTTTTCCGCGTGGGAGGCGCCGTTGCAGAGGGCACCCACCTCGGCGGGATGGGCCGCTCGGATTGCGTCTGCAATGGCGTCAAGCGCATAGGACTTCGTGCAGATGAGTGTGGGGGCACCCTTCATCGGCGCGGTTACGGCCGGTACCTCCACCGTGAAGTGTCCGAATTGCGCCGAATCAAGCCGGAGGCCGGCGCGATTGATCACCGCCGCCGTGGATGGGCGGGCCACCACGGCTACATCTACCCCCGCATGCGCGAGCGCGCCCGCCAGTACACCGCCAACGCCACCGGGACCATAGATATTGAGCATGCGTCCAGCCTAGCTGGCGCCGCGCGTCCTGACCTCGCGGCCCGGCCCGGCGGCCCAGCCCAACCCGCGCTAGCCCGCGACCCACCGGTACTGCGCCACGACGGCCGCCCTATCCCTTCAGCTCCATCACGCTCGAGCTCATTTCCGCCAGCCGGCGCTCCTCGGCCGCCATCGGCAGCGAGTCGGCCACACCCATGTGCCGGACCCGCACGTTCGTGGGCAGCCCGAAAATGGTCCCGAAGTTCACCGTGTCTACGCCGCACATCCGCTCCAGCGGCCCCTGGGTGAGATACATCGACTGCACGTGTCTATGCAGCACAATGCCCAGCGTCCGCGACCACAGCCAGCCGTGCCGCGTCACCACCGCGGTGGGTGTGAGCGCCACACCGGAGCGCCGCCACCCGATCGGGTCCAGCCACCGCGAGGAGCGCGGATTAGGCCGGAACCCGCCCATTGACGTGGTCCCCTCCAGCGCCTCCACCAGGAATCCGCGTGGATCGGCCACCCCGATATCGCCCAGCACCACGTGCAACAGCCGGAGCACATCCTCCAGTTTCCCGGCCGGCATCTCGATCACGTGGGACGGCGCCTTTTTCTCCTGAATCGTGCTCGCTACCAGCACGGTGGCGCTCCACCACCCAAACGGCCGCCAGAAATTCGGCTGCTCCACGATGACGGCGTGAACGGCACCCAGCGGAACGGTCACCGTGGTCCGGTCCAGCAGTCCGCGCGTGAGCCGCACGTTGCGCCCGCTCACGCTCATGACGGTTCCCCACGAAATCGACAGGTTCTTCAGGACGCGCAGCAGCATCGGCCCCACCAGCAGCACGATGGCCAGCACGGTCTGTCCGCTCACCACGCTTCCGATGCACAGCGCAAGCCCCCGTCAACGCGAGCAGGATGGTATGCGGGTGGAAGAACGACGACGCCGCCAGCCGTCCCGGGGAGAGGCGGTAGAAGGGTTCGGGTTCCGGGGTTTGAGGCGGGAGTGCCCCGGTGGCGGGTGCAACGGCGCTGGACACCTCGCCCGCAGCCGGTGCCGGAGTATTCAGCACGCCGATACCTGTAGCCACGTCGGTGGCACGGTCCCCCGCCGCGCCCGCAGCCTGTGTGCTCAGCACCTGACTGCCAGCTTCCGTGCCGGCGGGGTCGCCGGCACCGGAGTGCATTGTGGCAGCAGTAGCGCCACTCGGGGCGGGTACCGGACGGGCGCTGCGGGCGGCGTCGTCGCCAGGAGCACCGGTCCACCTTCCCGCGGAACCTTTGGCGGCAAGGCGCGCGAGGATTTCCGCGCGGAGCTGCCGGCATTCATTCTCCCGTAGCAGGCCGATGGTGACGCTTGATTCTTTACCGCCGGCACCCGAAACGCTCACACGTGCCAGGCCAAATAGGCGAGGGAGGAGCGGCTCCTGGATCTCCACGCCGTGCACACGATTCCATGCCAGTGAACGGTGCTTCTTGATGATCACGCCGGAGCGAAAATGGACGCCGGAATCCGCGAGCGCGAACCGCATCTGGCTCCAGATCAGCCAGGCGCCGCCGAATGACACCACACCGACCACAAGCAGGATTCCCGCCACCGTGAGGAGCATGAGGCCGGATACGCGCGAAACGGCGGCCCACAAGGTCCCGAGGGAGCCCATCAGGCGATCGTTTTGAAGAATTTCGCTAACAATAAGCGCCACCACCGCCCACGCCCAGCTGCCCACGGTGAACCACGGCGTCGCGCGGCTGACACGCCGCCATTCCTTGGCTGGGATGTCCCGGGACGATAGCGCACCGGAGGACATTACACACCCTCCATGTGGGCCACGCCGCGGGCCAGAATGGCCTCGCGCATGCGTTCGGCATCCTCACGCTTGAGGCCGGCCACCGCCCCTTTATCCCCCATCGCCGCCGTATCCGCCGAGAGTTTGACGAGCCCATAGTGGGCATAGAGCGGACCGGCGTCAATGTTGACGGACTGGATGCGGCCGAGGGGCACAATGTCCACCCGCCGAAACATGATGCCGCGGCACACGAGGAATTCGCGATCGGTCATGGCGTACCCGTAGGCGGACACCTGTCGGCCCACCAGCCACATCGCCCATGCGCCGAGCGCCACGGTGGCGGCGAGGCCGATATAACCGGTAATCCGCCAGCCAGAATCGCCCAGTCCAATCGCCAGCAGGGCGGCCGCAAGCAGAAACGCGAGATTAATGAGCCAGTGAATACGGCGGATGGTCACTAGTTTCGGGTCAACGCGCGTGAAAGCCGTGTCCGGAGCAAGCGGTGAGGTGATCACCGTTCAAGTATGCGTGAGCGTACCCGGCTCCGCCACCGAACAGCTAGTCACCGCTGCCCGTTTGGCTCCGCGGCTTCCCCTCTCTGCCGCCGGACTACTAAGCGGCCACACCGCGGGGGCTGGGCGGGGTGACGGGCGCGGCGTCGTCGTCAATTTCGCACCAGTGCTCCACCAGGAGGGCCACCGCGAATAGCGCCGCAGCCGCGAGCGTGAGTAAGCCGAGCGCCAGGGACTGACTGCGATTAAAAGTAGTGACCAGCGCCACCAGATACGCCACCGTCCAGATCCCAGCGAGCGGGATGAGGAACGCGCTGATGCGATCACACGCCACGGCAAAAAGCGCCACCCGCGCGGCGCCCAGCGGCGTAATCGCGGCCCGGCTCCCCGATTTCCGCTTTTTCACGCGCCAGCCCGCCGCCACCAGGCCGATCGCCACTAACACGATGGGAAGCCACATGAATGCGGGCAGCGGCACGGGGTGGCGCACCAGCGGCCCCATGGTAACCAGTGCCAGCACGACGCCGGCCAGCGCCCACAGCCCCCTCCGCGCCCATGCTTTCATCGCGCACCGCCATTGACCGTCGGTGCACCCGTAGCTGTTCGCACGGTGTCGGCCACGTCCAGCACGCCCACGCGTTCAATGCGCTGCTCCCCATCTGCCCGCAGCGCGGCGATTCGCTCCGCGATCGGCACGCCACCAACAACGGCGCCCGGTTCCAGCTCCGCCCACGGTTCAAGCACGAACAGACGCTCCGAGGCGCGCGGATGCGGCAGCACCAGGCGCCGGAAATCCGAGGTGACGCCCTCCACGTCCTCAATATCCAGATCCAGCAGCCGCGCACCCCAGTGCTCCCGCCGCACACGGCCGCCGCGCACCTCAATGGCCCCGAGCTCCGCCAGTAGATCCAGCGGCGCCAGCGCCGTTTCAAGCGTGAGTACCGCATTTGCGTAGTCAGGTTGCGGCGCCTGCCCGGGCGCAAGTACCGGCGCCGAACGATAAAGGTGGGAGACGCCGGTCACGGCAACATCGAGAGCAGCGATCTGCCGCGTCGCCCACGCGAGCGCGCCGGGCGCATCCCCCAGATTCGCCCCCAGGCCCACTACCACGCGCCGAATTGTGCCGGCCTCCAGGAGCGGTGACCAGCGTTTAATGTGGACGACGACGTCGTCAAACGGCAGCCCCAGGGGCGCCTCCGGTTTGTGGACACTCACCTCCACCCCGAGGGCGCCGCGCCGAAGCACACGCGTAGCGATTTCTTCCGCGAGCGTTTCAATGAGATTCCGCGGACGCTCGGCGAGCACGGCCCGGGCGTCCCGTGCCACGTCCGAGTAGGAGACGGTGGCACTCAGGGCGTCGGTAGCGGCGGCCAGCCGCGTATCCGTGAGCGCGGTAACGTCCGCGACAAAGGGGTGGGTTTCATGCTTTTCCTGCGGGTGGACGCCATGGCTAGCCGCCGCCCTCACCCCGCGTACGGTGATGCGGTCCAGTTCGGTGCGGTCGAAACACGCCACTAGCTCTCCTCCTTGACGGTACCGGCTTCTTCATTACCGGCTCGCCTGATGCGCTCCTGCTCGAGGCGCGCCACCGTTTCCACGGCCGCGCGGGAGGCAGCCACGTTATGGACGCGCACACCCCACACCCCGTGCTCGGCGAAGTAGGTGGAGAACGCAGCCGTGGCGGCGTCGCGCTGCGGCGCCGGCGCCCCATTACTCACCTCACTCAGGAAGCCCTTCCGGGACACCCCGACGAGCGTGCGCCCAAGCGACAAGAACTCGTCAATTCGCGCCGCGAGTTCCCAGTCTTGCGGCGCCATTTTGGCAAACCCAAACCCGGGATCCACGATGATTTTCTCCCGCGCCACGCCGGCTGCCACCGCGCGTGCAACGGCGTCGGCCACCTCGCTCCGTACCTCCGCGGCGACGTCGTGGTAGGTGGCCAGGCTGGTCATGGTACGTGCGTTTCCGCGCCCATGCTGGAGAATGTAGGTGACCCCGGCCGCCGCCACTGTGGCGAACATGTCCGGATCCCCGGCGCCGGTGGTGACGTCATTAATGATGCTGGCGCCGGCCGCCACCGCTCGCCGCGCCGTTTCAGCGTGGTATGTATCCACGGAGAGGGGAATCTCGCCTGCCAGCTCGGCGATAACCGGGCCAATACGGTGCCATTCCTCCGCGGGACTCACTGGTGTGGCGTCCGGGCGAGTGGATTCGCCACCAATATCCAAGATATCCGCGCCCGCCGCAATAAGTGCGCGGCCATGGGCGATGGCGGCGTCGGCCCCGAGCCAGCGCCCACCATCCGAAAACGAATCAGGGGTGACATTGACAATCCCCATTACTAGCGTGCGTGCCATCGCTTCTCCTCCCGCCGAGCGCCACACCGGCGCGCTATGCCACCGAGGTTACCCGCGAATGAGCGCCATGGCTTCTGCCCTACGGACCGGATCGGTTAATACTCCGCGCGCCACCGCGGCGACCGTGGAGCTACCCGGCTTCTTAATGCCGCGCATGGTCATGCACATGTGCTCCGCCTCAATCACCACCAGGCAGCCGGCCACGTGGAGGTGCTCCACGAGGGCGTCCGCCACCTGCGTGGTGAGGCGCTCCTGCACCTGGGGGCGGCGCGCGAAGCCCTCCACCAGTCGCGCCATTTTGGACAGGCCGGTAACGCGCCCCTCGGCGCCCGGCAGGTAGGCCACGTGCGCCCGGCCGTAGAACGGCAGCAGGTGATGCTCACACATGGAGTAGAACGTGATGTCGCGGACGGTCACCAGGTCCCGGTAGCCAATATCAAACTGAGTATCCAGCGCCGCACCCGGGTCCTCACCCAGCCCGGAGAAAATCTCCGTGTAGGCGCGCGCAATCCGATCCGGGGTTTCTCGAAGCCCCTCACGGTTCGTGTCCTCACCTACGGCCTCAAGAAAATCGCGCGCCGCTTTCGCCACGCCCGCCGCATCGTATGTTCTCATCGGTCCTTTCCCCACCGAGGTTTTCGCCGCACCCCGCTCATCGGAAGGGCGCATCACCCCGTTTACCACGTGGATGCGTGCCCGCCGTTCGTGCCGCCGTTCTGCGTGCCCGGGGCTTCCCCGTTCGCGCTACCGGGCGTATCCCCGCGCGTGCTATCCGGCGTATCCCCGTGCGCACCGCGCGGCTCCGCCGGCAGCGGGACGGGCGGCTTGGCGGAGACGGTCCGATCCGGTGCCGACAGCCACACGGGCCGCTCCGGCGCCTTCACCACGTTCTTGAAGATTTCCGTGAGTTCGGCCTCCAGCACGGTTTCCTCATCCAGCAGCCGCGTGGCCAGCTCATCGAGCACATCCCGGTTCTCCGTGATAATCCGCCAGGCGTCCTGGTGGGCCTGCTCCATCAGCGCGCGCACCTCCGCGTCCACCGTGTGGGCAAGCTGATCGGAATGCTCCCCGTCCGCGCTGCGCCCCAGCGCATCCTTCTCCGAGGAGCCCACCTTCACGGCACCGATCTTGGCACTCATACCGTACTCGGTCACCATCTTGCGGGCGGTTTCCGTGGCCTTCTCAATGTCGTTCGAGGCGCCCGTGGAGGGATCGTGGAACACCACTTCCTCGGCCACGCGCCCGCCCAGCGCATACACCAGTTGGTCCAGCAGCTCGTTGCGCGTCACCGAATATTTATCCTCGGTGGGCATCACCATCGTGTAGCCCAGCGCCTTGCCACGCGGCAGGATAGTCACCTTGGTGACCGGATCCGTGTAGTGGAGTGCGGCGGCGGCAATCGCGTGGCCGCCCTCGTGATAGGCCGTCATGCGCCGGTCCTCCGGGGTCATCGGCCGAGAGCGCCGCTGCGGACCGGCCATCACGCGGTCCGAGGCCTCATCCATGTCCGCATTCGAAATCTCAGACGCATTACGCCGGGCCGCCAGCAGGGCGGCCTCGTTCAGCACGTTGGCCAGGTCCGCACCGGAGTAGCCGGGCGTGCGCTTGGCCAGGCCGCGGAGATCCACGTCCTTCCCCAGTGGCTTCCCCTTCGCGTGCACCTTGAGGATCTCGTAACGGCCGTTCATGTCCGGGGCATCGACGGCAATCTGCCGGTCAAAACGCCCGGGACGCAGCAGCGCCTCATCCAGCACATCCGGCCGATTCGTGGCCGCGATGAGTACAACGGCGTCGCGCTCATCGAAACCGTCCAGCTCCACGAGAAGCTGGTTGAGCGTCTGCTCCCGTTCATCATTGGATCCAAGCGCGGACGAACCCCGCCCGCGCCCAACGGCGTCCAGCTCATCAATAAAGATAATGGCCGGCGCCTTCTTCTTGGCCTTCTTGAACAGATCACGCACGCGGGAGGCACCCATACCCACGAACATCTCCACGAACTCTGATGCCGACGCCGAGTAGAAAGGCACCCCTGCCTCGCCGGCCACCGCGCGGGCCAGCAGTGTTTTACCGGTGCCGGGAGGGCCGTAGAGGAGCACGCCGCGGGGAATACGGGCGCCGAGCGCCTCATACTTGGCCGGGTGCTTGAGGAAGTCCACCACCTCGGCCACCTCCTGGACCGCTTCATCCTCGCCGGCCACGTCCGCAAACGTGACGTCCGGCATCTCCGCCTCAGCGTTCTGATTATCTCGGCTCGGGTTCATGAGGCTGGCCTGATTACGGATCAGCCAGAAGAACAGGGCAAAGATGAGGATCATCGGCAGGAACGTGAGCAGCAGACTGGTCCAGATGGAGGTCTGCGGCACCACCGAGTCATAGCCGTTCTTGATATTGGCGTCACCCACCAGCTTGAGTACGGATTCTCCCTGCGGATCCACGTACTGGAAAGTGACCTGCTTGCCCGCATCAACGGACTCGGTGTCATCGCCCTTGGGCACCACCGTCTTCGTGGACTTAGACAGCCACAGTTTCACCGTGTTGGAGCCATCCGTCACCTCGGCGCGCTCCACCGTGTCCCCCTTGAGGAGCGCAATGCCCTCGGAGGTGGAGATGGGGTGCCACTGGCTGGAGCTCACCATATTCCAGCTCACGACGGCGAGGATCACGAGCGCCACCAGCCCCCACAGCGAAATCCGCCGCACGCGCTTTTGATGGTCCTCATTGTTATTCCCAGGCGCCGGACGGTGCGCGGGATGATTCGTCGGCACACGGCGCGCTTGCCGCTCACGCTCGTAGGCACTGCGCTGCTCATTATCAGGCGCAGGCCACGGACCGGCGGGGACAGGTGCGCCCGCAGGGACGCCGCCGTCGGACGGACCGGACCCACCGGCGTCGGGCGCACCGCCACCGGCGTCGTCACTACCGCCCCACCCGGGCTGACCGTATCCGGGCAGCATGGCCCCATGCCGAGGCCAGGCCGAACCGGGGTTCTTCACTTCGTCGTCGTTCATTCTGCTCCATACACGTGCGGCGCCAGCGTTCCCACGAACGGGAGATTCCGGTAGCGCTGCTGGTAATCGAGCCCGTACCCAACCACGAACTCGTCTGGAATATCAAAGCCTACGTAATCCACCTGGACGTTCACTTTGAGGCATTCGGGCTTGCGCAGTGCGGCCGCAATCCGCACGCTCCGCGCACCCCGAGACGCCAGGTTCTTCGTGAGCCAATCGAGGGTGAGGCCGGTATCCACCACGTCCTCAACCACCAGCACGTCACGTCCGGCCACCTCGGTATCCAGGTCCTTCAGGATTCGCACCACGCCGGAGGACTTCGTGGAGTTCCCATACGAGGAAACCGCCATCCAGTCCATTTCAAGGGGCGTGTGAATGTAGCGCGTCAGGTCCGCCATCACCATGACAGCGCCGCGCAGCACCCCCACGGCGAGGAGCGGCGAATCCGCCGTGTTATCCACATCCGCGTCAATCTGCGCCGCAATCTCGCGCAGCCGCGTATGCATCTGCTCCTCGGTAACCAGGATGCGATCCAGGTCAGCTCCCATATCCTTCGCGTCCACCGCGATCCTTCCGTCAGTTGCCCTCCCCAAAACGGAGGGTGCCTCCCTCGCGATACACGGCAAGTCCGGGCAGGTCCACACGGGCCCGCCCGTTCGCCCCGCATGCGAGGGTGTCTAATGCTTCCAGGTGTACACTACCTAGCTCCCCGGCGCGAACGCCGTATCGTATCGCCAAGCGACGAAAAACACGGGTACGAAGGGCCTCCGGAAGGGTGACGACGTCGCTGACGGGCACCTCGCGTTCGAAGCGCGCGGCCAGTTCCTCCGCGCGAGCATCCAACGCATCAGCATCACGGCGTAGCAGGCGTGCGGTACGGACCAGGGCCGGCACCGTGCCGGGACCAAGCGCCCGTTCGAGGGCGGGCAGGGCGCCATGACGAATAGCCGAGCGGGTGAGCAAAGAGCCATCCTTCGCGCGCCACTCGGAATCGGGGGAATTCGTGGGATCCTCCACCCAGGGGATGCGCTTGGCCCGCAGGGCGGCGCGCAGGTCCGCCTTTCTTATGCTCAGGAAGGGGCGGAGAGCCGTCACATCCGGCGCATACGGGAGCGGGCCGGTGGGCGCCATGCCGGCCAGTGAGCGCGCACCACTCCCCCGCCCAAGGCCAAGCAGCACCGTTTCGGCCTGATCATCGGCCGTGTGGGCCAGAAGCACGGGTGCCGGTACGCCGCGGAAAGGAAGCGAGCGTGCCGCCGTAGCCAACGCCGCGTACCGGGCCCGGCGTGCAGCCGCCTCCGGCCCCTCGCCCGTTCCGCTGGCGTCCACGCGCGTCACCCGCGCCTCAAAGCCGGCTTGCCGCGCCCATGCGGCCACCGCCGCTGCCTCCCGAGCCGATTCCGGGCGCAGGCCATGATCCACCGTCAGGCACACGGGCACCAGGCCGGCGTGCCGCGCCACGAACAGGGTGGCCGCGGCGAGCGCCGTCGAATCCGAGCCACCGGAGAGCGCCACCAGCACCGGTGCACCCGCCGAATAGTGCGAGAGTGCCGTGCGTACGGCTCCGCGTGCCGCCGCCACCTCGCGTGTTGGTCCGCCCACTATGCGCCCGCCAGATTCGTGAGGAACGTGTCCAGCGATTCGCGGGCCTGGAGGGCGGTGCCCTCGTCCAGTTCATCGGCAAACAGCGCGAACTCCAGCAGTTGCCCGTTATCCGTGCGGAGCAGGCCGCACAGGGAAATGGAGCGCACCAGCGTGCCCGTCTTGGCCCGCACGTGCCCGCCCATATCCCCGCCCATGCGGTTCGCCAGCGTGCCGGAATAGCCGGACACGGGCACCCCCGCCGCGATGGCCGGATACTTCCCCGCCAGCACATCATCAAGAATGGCCAGCTCCAGGCCGGTGGTCACGCGGTTATCCGTGGAGAGCCCAGAATTATCCGAAATGCGTACGCCCTCAAGCGGATAGTCCAGTTCCTTGAGCACCTGCGTGACCGCCTTGGCCCCACCCGGAAAATCAGCGGAAAGCCCACGGTCAACGGCCACCAGGTGCCCCAGAGTTTCGGCCAGCGTGTTATCCGATTCCGTGAGCATCTGATCCACGATACGGCGCAGGGTGGCGGACTGGACGGAGGCAAGTTTGGTTGCACCCGCACCCGCTTTTCCACCGCTCACATTCGTCACCGCGATGCCGTTCTCCTTAAGCCGCTGGGCAAAAACATTGCCTGCCCCCAGCCCTGGATCCGCGGTGAAGGCACCGGTCGCATCCCGCGATTCATTCACAGCCACCGGCGACATCGCCATAATGAAGCTGCGATCCGCCCCCTCCACACGCGGATGGTAGGCATCCCCACCGAATAGAGATGTGTCCACGCGGAGGCTCACCGTTGTGACACCGGCCGCCTTGAGCTTGGCCGCCGTGGCCTTGGCGAGATCACCAAGCCCCGCATGCCCCTCGGCCACGGCCGGGTTCCCCGCGCCCGCGGCAAGCATGGTGTCGCCGCCGCCAATGAGGTACACCGTGGAGCCCTCGCGCGCCGCCGTCGTGCTGAACTGACGGTCAGCGCCGAACTGGGTCAAGGCAGCGGCGGCCGTCACCAGCTTCATCGAGGACGCCGGGGTGCGTCCCTTCTCCGGCGCCTTCTCAGCCAGCACCGTGCCGGTTGCCGCGTCCCGCACCTCAAGCGACAGTTCACCGCTGCGCCGCGGGTCCGATTCCAATTCTTTCACCGCGTTCGCCACCGCCGCGGCGCTCACCCGCCTGTCGCTAGCACCGGTACTACTTGGGGACGCGCTACCGGCGCTACTACTCGCCGACGCCGCCGGCGTCGTCCCTTTCTCCGTTTCCGCCCCGCTCGACACCGTCGGAACCGTAGCCGGTGTCGCGGGCACAACGCTCGGATAGGCGATAGGCTCACCCTGTAGCGGAGCTACCGTGAGGGGCCCCGGAACAAAATTCAGCGCATCGGCGAACGCATACGCTCCGCCAAGCGCTATGCAGACGGAGATTACAAGCTGGGATTTGCCTTTCACGCATGCAATTGTGGCACGGCGCCCAGAACGAAGGAGTACCGCAATGTTGGAGTTTGACGTCACCGTCGAAATTCCCAAGGGCAACCGCAACAAATATGAGCTGGATCATAAAACGGGACGTATCCGCCTGGATCGGCTCCTCTTCACTTCCACCCAGTACCCCGACGACTACGGCTTCATCGAGGGCACGCTAGGGGAAGACGGGGATCCGCTGGACGCCCTGGTACTGCTTGAGGAGCCCACGTTCCCCGGCTGCCTCATTCACTGCCGCGCGCTCGGTATGTTCCGTATGCGTGACGAAAACGGCGGCGACGACAAGGTGCTGTGCGTGCCGGCCTCCGACCAGCGCGCATCCTGGCGCACGGAGATCGAGGACGTCTCCGAATTCCACCGCCTTGAGATTCAGCACTTCTTCGAGGTGTACAAGGACCTCGAACCCGGCAAATCCGTGGAGGGTGCCCACTGGGTGGGGCGCGAGGCCGCCGAGGAAGAAATCAAGGTGTCTATCCAGCGCGCCAAGGACCAGCATTTCTACGAGGATTAGCACCGGGGACTAACCCCGCAAATGAAAGGTCCCGCAGGATTGAGCCTGCGGGACCTTTCATTTGCCTTCGTTGTGCCCGTGGTACGCGGCAACCACGCCCTAACCGCGGGCGCTACGTACGCTGCGGGCGACGTCGCCCGGACACCTACTGGATCACACGGAGGTAGAGTGGGCTACCCCACACGGCGCGCTCCTGAGTGCCCATAGCCGGGTTCCAGGCCGCGATGTGCATGCCATTGCCGGTGTAGATACCCACGTGGCCGGGCCACCAGAGCAGATCACCCGGGCGGGCCTGCGAGGCCGATACCTGCTTGTAGGCGCCCCAGTATGTGCTCACCGACCGGCCGGTAGCACGCGGCGTGTTAATGCCAAAGTGCTTGTAAACGTAGTAGGTGAAACCGCAGCAATCCCACCCCGTGAGCGGGCTGTACTTGCCCCACACGTAGGGAACGCCAACGAACTGACGTGCGTAGGCCACCACCGCGTTGCCGAGAGCGGCGCCGGACGCCGAGGAACTCGAGGACTTGGAGCTGCTGGTGCTGGAGGACTTAGAGCTCGCGGCCTTCTGCGAGGCCGCCTTTTGCGCGGCAGCCTTTTGCGCGGCAGCCTTCTGTGCAGCTGCCTTCTGGGCCGCTGCCTTTTGCGCGGCAGCCTTCTGTGCAGCTGCCTTCTGGGCCGCTGCCTTTTGCGCGGCAGCCTTCTGAGCCGCGGCCTTTTGCGCGGCCGCTTGCTTTGCCGCGGCGGCCTGTGCGGCTTCATAGGCCTTCTGCTGGGCAGCCTTCTGCGCGGACTGGGAGGCCTGCTTCTTCGCGGCCGCCTGCTGCTGGGCCGCTGCCTTCGCTGCCGCTTGCTTCTGCGCAGCAGCCTGCTGCGCCTTGGCCTGCTGCTCGGCTGCCGCCTGCTTAGCCTGAGCGGCCTCCGCCGCCTCGGCCGCCTTGCGTTCCTTGGCGGTGCGCTCCGCTTCCTCCTTAGCCGCGCGGTCAAGTTCGGCCTGGCGGGCCTGGGCCGCGGCCTGCGCTGCCTTTGCTTCCTTTTGCTCCTGCTGCTGCCGCTCGAGCGCCGCCGTGGTGCCCTTCTGGGCGGCCAGCTTGGTGAAGAGTGCATCACGCTGGGATTCGATATCCGCCAGCTGACCCTCTAGCACGGCCGCGGCGCCATCCGCCGCTTCTTGCGCCTTCTGCGCCTTGTCCGCAACCTTTGCCTGCTCGTTGGCCTTTTCTGTGGCCGTTTGCTTCATGGACTTCGCCACGTCACTGAGGGCCTGGTAGTGCTGAAGCTGGGAATCCGTGGTATCGCCGAGCACTCGGTAGGCCTGGGCGCGATCGGAGGCCTCACGAAGGCTGGTAGCGCCGGTTACGAAGGCCGCAGCACCGAGCGCCGTGGAACCCTCACGATAATCCGCCGAAGCTACCTGCCCCAGTGCGGAGAGAGCCTCCTTCGCCGCCTCATCCGCACGGTTGGCCGCATCCTGCGCATTCATTGCGTCAGAAATAGAATCCGCAAGGTCCTGCTGCGCGGCCGTGTTAGCCGTCTGCTTGAGCGTGGCGTCCATGCGGGCCTGATCCATCTGGGCACCGAGCGAGGTGAGCTGCGCCTCCATGCCCGCGATCGAATTCTGTGTGGACTGCTCCGCGTTCTTCGCGTTCGCCACGTCCTGATCCGTTACGTCATCTGCAAAGCTCGCGGGCACCAGCGACACACCCAGCGCTCCCGCCGCGAGTGTCGCTATCCAGCGCGTTGTGTGAGATCGCACGCTCACTTCACTCCTTGGGATATTAATGCGTCTCGGCGTGTCGGCTTGACCCGCCGAACCTCAATGTCCCGAATCTATAACAAAATTGCAACAATTGGAACACTATTAGATAAATTTCCCACCTGTAATTCTGTGCTCATACTGCTCAGTTGTCACATCGCTTACACCGGCGGGGTGGACGTTTCCAGCGGGCCCGCGCATGCACCACGCAACACGCCGCACCCCGCCAAAATCGGCCATATGGCACTCCCCAGAGCACAACGGAGCGTGCGCGTGTGGGCATGAGCCGGGCGCTATAGAGCCGGGCAATAGAAGGCCCGGCGATGGGAGTTTGAGCAAGGGGTGCAGTCCCAAACGGCGGGGTAGGCCGGAGCAATGGGTGCAGGCCCGACCACCGGACACAGGACCAAACGACAGGTACAGGCCCAGCGGCGCCGCATTAAAGATCGCGAAGCGCGCGGCCATCCACGGTGCGCCAGGCCCGCCAGCCGTCCACGTTCTTAACGCCGGTAATAGCCTCTACGGCCTGAGAGGGGTCAGTAAACTCACGCCCATCCGGCAGCAGGATGCGGCCGTCCACGGTGAGCGTGGCCGTTTCATCCACACCGCGCCTGCGGAATCGCAACCGAATCTGGACGGGCGCACCAGCACGAGCGGCCGTGGCGCCAAGACTCAACACGGGCGCCGTACCGTGCCGGCCGCGAGCCGATCGCTGCATGGTGTCAAGAAAGCGCCGAATGCCACCGGCGTGGTGGCGTCCACTGACCGCAGCAGAATCAACCGGTAGCCAGGCGGGCACAAACTCACCCGCATGCGCCGCACCCTCTCGCGGCGCACCGGCGGCGGGTGACTCTGAAGTGTCAGCCACCTCTTTACCCACCTCCGCTTTTTCAGCCGCTACCGCCTCATGCTCGGCGGTTTCCGCCACCGTATGAAGTGCATCTGATGCGAGTTCATCGGCTCCGTGAACACGACGCCGCAGAGAGCTATCACGGAGAGCGGGCACGTCAACATCAGCATCGTCCGCCACGGCGGTGTGGCCCAACGCGGCGGTGCGGCCGGACGCCGCATCGGCTGTATCCTCCCCACGGGCCGAGGCCACCGCATCGGTATCCGCCGGGAGCACAGCCGTCACGCCGGCCTCCTCGGGAGTCACCTCGTCACCGGGGCCCGCCACCGGCGCGAACTCTTCCGCCTGCCGGTCCGTATTTTCGCCAACCACGCTACCCGCCACCGGCGCAGGTTCCTCCGTCTGAGCAAGAGACGCGACGGCCGGGCGGGCGGCGTCGTCGGAAATAACGGGGAGACTCACACCACCACGCACGGCGGGGGCCACCTGCACCCCCACGTTCTCCAGGGACACAATGGTTTCGCCGACGCCATCGATCAGCCGCGCCACGCGAACCTCCACCCCGGCCCCGGCCAGCGCCTCCACCACGGGCACGGCGTCGGGCGCCACGGCCAGCGTCATCACATACAACCGCGCCCCCGCCCGCGCCACGGGCGAATTCTGAGCCGAGAACCGTTTCCAATTGGCCTCGAAATCCCCGGCATAGAGCTTCTCTACCCGGTCCCGGCTATAGCGCACGTGGGAACCGGCGCGCGTCAGCCCGGCCAGCAGACCCGTGGACGTGAGATTGCGCACCACCTCGACGGTCACCACCTGCCCGGAGCCGTCCAACGCCACCAGCGGCGCGCGTTCACCGGGCGCATCATCCACGTATGCCACGGCAAAGAGCGGCGTGGAAATGAGGTCAACCGCACGCGAATGCAGCGTGGTAAGCACCGATTCGGCCACATCGTCGGCCACATTCGAGCGCCACGGAGCAGGCCCGATATCCCCATTTCGAATCGAGAAAACCGCCACTGTTCCCCTTTCGCCGCACGCCGGCCCTCATTGTACGGCCACGTCCTGGAAGCTTCATAGGAAAAGTGTGGACGACGACGTACACGTACCCCGCAGGTCACCAACGTATATCCGCACGCGTGGATTTATGCGCCGGACCCACGGGCCCGAGCCCCGCTGCCCGCACGCACTAACCGCCCATGCGCACACCGCACGCAAAAGGGCGCCGACCCACCGGCCGGCGCCCGTCCATCAGCTGTCAGCTACCCGAGTTTCACCCCGATAACGAACAGCCGCGTACCGCTACTTCGTTTCCGAGGCTTCCAGGCTCTCCATGAGGGTGGCGCGGCCAGCCTCGAGCCGAGCGATCGGCACCCGGAACGGCGAGCAGGACACGTAGTCCAGGCCCACCCGGTTGAAGAAGTGGATGGACCGCGGATCCCCACCGTGCTCACCGCAGATGCCGCACAGCAGATCCGGGTTGGCCTTCCGGCCACGCGCCACGGCCGTTTCCACCAGCTGGCCCACACCGTGCTCGTCGATCGACTCGAACGGAGAGGTATCGAACACGCCGTCGGCGATGTAGGTGGGAATGAACTCGCCCTCCACGTCGTCGCGCGAGAAGCCCCACGTGGTCTGTGTGAGATCGTTGGTGCCGAAGGAGAAGAACTGGGACTGCTCGGCAATCTCGTCTGCTACCAGAGCAGCGCGAGGCAGCTCGATCATGTTGCCCACCGGAATCTCCAGCTTGATGCCGGATTCCTTCTCCACGTCCGCGATCACGCGCTCCGCGTGTGTCTTTACAATCTCCATCTCGCGGCCGGAGCCAATGAGCGGAATCATGATTTCCGGATGCGGATCGCCACCGGCCTGGATGCGGGCAACCGCTGCCTCGGCTACCGCACGCACCTGCATGTCCACGAAGCCCGGGATCTCAATGGAGAGGCGGACACCGCGCAGGCCCAGCATCGGGTTCTCTTCGTGGCGGGACTTGGCCGCCTCGAACACGGCGCGCTCATGCTCCGTGACCTCTTCACCCTTGGCCTCCTTGACCGCGATCTCCACGGTCAGCTGGGTGAGATCCGGCAGGAACTCATGCAGCGGCGGGTCGATGAGGCGGACCACCACGGGCAGGCCGTCCATAGCCTTGAAAATGCCCTCAAAATCAGACTTCTGGAGCGGCCCCAGCTTGGAGAGCGCCTCGGCCTGTTCTTCGGGGGTACGAGCCAGAATCACGTGCTCCACCAGCGGACGGCGCTCGCCGAGGAACATGTGCTCGGTGCGGCACAGGCCCACGCCGGTGGCGCCAAACTCGCGGGCGCGCTGGGCGTCCTCCGGGTTATCGGCGTTTGCGCGCACCTTCATACGGGCGGCCTTGTCCGCACGCGTGAGGATGCGATCCAGCGAGCGCACCAGCGCCTTATCATCGTCGCTCCGAGCGGCCGCGAGGCCGGCCTCCAGGCCGGACTCCACGTACACCATGGCCGGTGAATCCACCACATCCACAGCACCCGCGAATACCTCACCGGAGGTGCCATCAATAGAAATGATGTCCCCGGCGTGGAATTCCTTGCCGCCACATACCTTGAGCGTCTGGGCGGCCTCGTCCACGATGAGCTCATCGGCGCCCACCACGGCGGTACGGCCCATGCCGCGGGCCACCACAGCGGCGTGCGAAGTCTTGCCACCGCGAGCGGTGAGTACACCAACAGCGGCCACCATGCCCGGCAGATCCTCAGCGTTGGTTTCGCGACGCACCAGGATTACCTTGGCGCCCTCACCGGCGCGACGCACCGCTTCGGCGTCGGAAAACACGATTTCACCGGAGGCGGCACCCGGGGAGGCCGGCGTGGCGACGGTGATGGGCTCCGGATGGGAGGCCTGATCGAACTGCGGGAACAGCAGCGACGTGAGCTGTTCGCCGGTCACGCGGGTGACGGCTTCATCCTCGGTAATGAGGCCCTCATCGGCAAGCTGGGTGGCTACGCGGAATGCGGCGGCCGGGGTGCGCTTACCCACGCGGGTCTGCAGCATCCACAGCTTGCCGTTCTCCACCGTGTACTCGATATCGCACAGGTCCCGGTAGTGCTCCTCGAGCCGGTGCATGATGTCCACCAGCTCCGTGTAGGCGGGCTTGTTGATGCCGGCAAGATCGTCGAGCGTCAGGGTGTTGCGGATTCCGGACACCACGTCCTCGCCCTGCGCGTCGGGGAGGTAATCGCCGTACACGCCGGAGCGGCCGGTGGACGGGTCACGCGTGAATGCCACGCCGGTACCGGAATTCTCGCCCATGTTGCCGAACACCATGGTCTGCACGTTGACCGCGGTGCCCAGGGTTTCGGAAATGTGCTCACGACGCCGGTAGACCTGCGCGCGCTCGGTGTTCCAGGACCGGAACACGGCTTCAATGGCCATGTTCAGCTGCTCGCGCGGATCCTGCGGGAAGGGCTTGCCCGTCTGCTCCAGGATCACCTGCTTGAACTGATCCGCGAGGCCGCGCAGATCCTCCGCGGTCATGTCCAGATCGCCCTTGTAGCCCTTGGCTGCCTGCAGCTCGTGGAGGGGGTTGGCGAAAAGATCACCATCAATATCAAGTACCGTCTTGCCAAACATCTGGAGCAGACGGCGGTAGGAATCCCAGGCGAAGCGGTCACTGCCGGCCATGGCGGCCAGGCCCTTCACCGTTTCGTCGTTGAGACCAACGTTGAGCACGGTTTCCATCATGCCGGGCATGGAGAAGGGTGCACCGCTTCGCACGGACACGAGGAGCGGGGACTGCGTGGCACCGAACTTGCGGCCCATGGCCTTCTCTACCTCAGCGAGGTTTGCGGATACCTGATCCGCCAGCTCATCTGGCAGAGAGCCGTTGCCCAGGTACTGCCGGCACACATCGGTGGTGACGGTGAATCCCGGGGGCACCGGCATGTTCATATTGGTCATTTCGGCCAGGTTAGCGCCCTTGCCACCTAGCAAGTCCCGCATATCCTTATTGCCTTCAGCGAATGCGTACACGAACTTCGTCATCGAAGCCTCCGTTTGCGATTTTTTCTTAACCCTACCGCGCAGTTCAGATGAGTAATACGGGACCCCGTACCCGGACGGGCATGCACGTTCGTTCACCGACGACGCCGCCCGTAGTCCCCACGTTCCCGCGAGGCGGGGCGGCACTGCGGGGCAGTCACCATCGCTGCCGCCCCGCATCACGGCGCATTCACGCCGTCCCGCATGCGCCGGCACGCGCGCACCGTCCAGCGCGCACCGGCAAACGCGCCCCGGTCTCCCTAGTGGATCCCGGAGATGGTGCCGTCCTCAGCCACGTGCATGTTGACGGCCGCTGGGACGCGAGGCAAGCCGGGCATGAGGTAGATGGTGCCGGATACGAGCACCACAAAACCGCCACCGGCGGAGAGCCGTACCTCCCGCACAGGCACCTCAAATCCGCTCGGCGCACCCAGTAGCTTCGGATCGGTAGAGAAGGAGTACTGGGTCTTGGCGATGCACACCGGTAACGCGCCCAGTCCCGCATCCTGCAGCCGATCAATCTCCTTGGCAGCCGCCTTCGTGTAGGAAACACCGGTGCCCCCGTATACACGCTGCACCACGGCGTCGGCCTTTTCGCGGAGCGTCGCGCCACTCGGATACGTGAACGTGGTGGTGTGCGGCTTCGCGAGCTCCTCCACAACCGCGCACGCCAGCGCCTCGGCCCCCTCGCCGCCAAAGGCGAAATGGTTGCTGGCCTCGGCACGCACACCCTCGGCGGCGCACAGTTCCTTGACCGCCTCCAGTTCCGCCGGCGTATCCGAGGTGAACTGGTTAATCGCCACGACGACGTTCTGCCCCCACACGTCCCGCAGGTTCGCCACGTGCCGGAGCAGGTTCGCGCCACCCTTGCGAACGGCCGCAACGTTCTCCGTTTCGAGATCCCGCGGCGCCACACCGCCGTGGTACTTGAGCGCGCGCACGGTGGCCACGCACACGGAGAGGTCCGGGCGCAAACCAGATTGGCGGCACTTAATGTCGATGAACTTTTCGGCCCCCAGATCCGCCCCGAAGCCCGCCTCCGTAATGGCAATATTCCCGAATGCGAGCGCGGCCCGGGTGGCCTGCACGGAGTTGCACCCGTGTGCGATATTGGCGAACGGTCCGCCGTGGACGAACGCGGGGGTGCCCTCCAACGTTTGCACCAGGTTCGGGTTGAACGCGTCCACGAGGAGGGCAAGCATGGCCTCGGTGACCTGGAGATCATCCGCGGTCACGGGGGTGCCCTCGCGGGATTGTCCGACGACGATGCGGCCCAGGCGCGTCCGCAGGTCACCAAGGTTTTCTGCCAGGCAGAAGGCGGCCATGACCTCGGAGGCGGCCGTGATGTCAAAACCGGACTCGCGGGGCACGCCGCCGCCATGCCCACCCAGGCCAATCACCGTGTTGCGAAGCGGACGATCATTGGAGTCGAGGACCCGGCGCACGGTCACCCAGCGAGGATCGAGGTCCACCGTGCTGAAATGGAGCGCATTATCGGCCATGGCCGCAAGCAGATTCTGGGCGGCGGCGATCGCCGCGAAATCTCCAGTGAAGTGCAGATTAATCTTGGTGCCGGGAATAACCTGGGCGCGGCCCCCGCCAACCGCCCCGCCCTTCATTCCGAACACCGGACCCATGGATGGTTCCCGCAGCGCCAGCACCGCCTTCTTGCCGATGCGGCGCAGGCCGTCGGCGAGGCCGATGGATGTGGTGGTCTTTCCCTCCCCCGGGGGCGTGGGCGTGAGCGCGGTAACCAGCACCAGCTTGCCCGTTACCGGCTTACCCTCGTAGGCGGACCGGTCCACCTTGGCCATCTCACGGCCGTAGGGGATGAAGGCGGCGTCCGGAATTCCGGCCGCCCGGGCCACCTCTGAAATTGGGCGAAGAGACATATGCACGCTCCTTACTATTTACTAAAGCCTGATTCCATGTGGACACGTGACGGTGGTGCGTAGGGTGGCCGTCGGATGGTTCAGTTTCGGCCCTACACGGCCGTTACCCCGCCCGGGCATCAGACCCCGCGAGGGCCTCAGGCCCACCTAGTCCCACAAGCCGGTGGCAGCGATCTCCGCGAGGGTGGCATCCGTATCATCCGTGAGGATGGTGATGTGCCCCATCTTCCGATTCTCCTTGACCTCCGTCTTCCCGTAATCATGAAAGTGCCACGCGAACTTGGTTTCCTTGAGCTCCTCCGTACCCGCCAGGTGCTGTCCCAGTACATTGACCATAACCGCCGGGCGGAGCAGGTGCACCCGCGGCGGAAGCGGCAGGTCCAGAATGCCACGCACATGGAGGTCATACTGGGAAAAGTCACAGGCCTCAATGGAGTAGTGCCCAGAATTGTGGGGGCGCGGGGCAATCTCGTTGATAAGGAGCCGGTCCTTTTCCACGAAGAACTCAATCCCCATCACGCCCACCAGTTCCAGCACGTCAGCGAGCTTCTCCGCTCCGCGGCGCATGGCGGCGGCCACCTCGGCGTCGAACCGGGATGACACGGTGGAGGTGTGCAGGATCCCGTTGCGGTGTTCATTACGCGAAGGTGGCATGGTCACCACCTGCCCGCGTGGGTTACGTGCCACCATGATGGAGGCCTCGTACTCGAACGGCGAGAGTGCCTCCAGAATGCAGGGCGCGGCCGCCACGAGTTCGCGCACGGCCGGCAAATCCGCCGCGGAATGTAGCACCTGCTGACCGTGGCCGTCGTAGCCGAAACGGCGGGTTTTGAGCACGGCTGGGTAGCCGAGAGCATCGATCGCGCTGAGTAAATCGGGGAGCGTTTCGACGTCGCGCCATTCCACCGTGTCCAGACCGGCGGCGTTAACCGTTTGCTTCTCAGTGACGCGATCCTGCGTAAGCTCCAGTGCCCTGGTCCACTGCGGCATTTTTTCACGCGGCAGCGTGGCCTTAATAGTGGCCGCATCCACGTTCTCAAATTCGTAGGTCACCCGATCCACGCGGCGTCCCAGTTCTGCGAGGGCCGCGTGATCGTTGTAGGCCGCCACGATCTGCGCCTCGGAAACCTGTGCGGCCGGGCAATCCGGCGTGGGATCCAGCACCACCACCCGGTGCCCCATGCGTCCGGCGGCCTGCGCCATCATTTTGCCCAGCTGACCGCCACCAATAATGCCAATTGTTGCGAGCCGATGCTCCATGTTCCCCTTTCCGTGGCCGCCCGCCTATCGCGGCGGGCGGCCTCACTACGCCGCACCCGCGTCACGTTCGCGCGCCGGTACCCGCCACTAATCCAGCCGCGCCGTCATACCCAGCGCTTCGTCCCGGATCTCGCGCTTGTAGGCGGCCAGCCGCTCCGCGAGCGCCGGGTCCCCCACGGCTAGAATCTGGGCGGCCAGAATGCCCGCGTTTTTGGCCCCGGAGTTGCCGATGGCGACGGTGGCCACGGGCACGCCGCCGGGCATCTGCACGATGGAAAGCAGGGAGTCCAGCCCAGAGAGAGCGTGGGATTGTACGGGCACCCCGATCACCGGGAGAGTGGTTTGCGCGGCGATCATGCCGGGCAGGTGCGCCGCCCCGCCGGCGCCCGCGATGATCGCACCAAAGCCGGCCGCCCGGGCCCCCTTGGCAAACTCGAACATGAGGTCCGGGGTGCGGTGAGCGGAGATCACCTGCTTTTCATACGCAACGCCCAGTTTTTCCAACATGATGCAGGCGTTCTTCATCGTGTCCCAGTCCGAGGCACTTCCCATTACTACGGCAACCTTCACGGTTCCTCGCTTCCCTGGCGCACTGGTACTCCGGGCCGCTCCGGTCACTCGGCGGCCAAACGGGCTCGAGGTGCCGGCGTCGTCGAAATCGATAACCGCGGTCCCTTCGGCTGGCAGCGTAGCCGTCCCACCGTCACACCTCGACTAATTCCACAATATGGACGTTATTTGCCTTTTTTCTTTCGCTATGTGAGATCACATGACCGCGGCGCGCGTTGAGCTCTACCGTCACTGCTATCCGAGATGCAGAGGAGCAGGCAGTGACGAGCCAGGAACCTCTCTACGAGGGCAAGGCCAAGAAGCTCTACGAAGGCACCGAACCGGGCACGTTCGATGTTGAATACCTTGACCAGGCAACCGCCGGCGATGGCGCCAAGAAGGATCACTTCAGCGGCAAGGGCGCACTCAACAATGAGATCACCTCGATCATCTTCGAGTACCTCACCGCGCGCGGCATCCCCAACCACTTCGTGGCCCGCACGGATGCCACCCACCAGGTCATCAAGAAAATGCGCATGATCCCGCTGGAATGCGTGGTGCGCAATTATACGGCCGGCTCCGAATGCCGGCGCCTGGGCCTGGAGCAGGGCACGAAGCTCGCCTCCCCGCTCACGCAGTTCTTCTTCAAGAATGACGCGCTCCATGATCCGCTGGTCACCGATGATGAGGTGACCGGCGTTCTTCATATATTGACCCCGGAACAGGTTGTAACCCTCAAGGCGCACATGCTGGAGGTCAACGCGGCACTGCTTGAATTCTTCGCCGCCGCCGGCCTCATCCTGGCCGATTTCAAACTGGAGTACGGCTTCGACGCGGCGGGCGCCATCACGCTGGGCGACGAGGTCTCCCCGGACACCTGCCGCCTGTGGGACGCATCCACCATGGCCTCGCTCGATAAGGACGTCTATCGCAAGGACACCGGAGATCTCCTCGCCACCTACCGCGAGGTACTGCGCCGCATCAAGGAGGTTCACTAATGAAGGCAACGGTTCACGTCACCTACAAGCCCTCGATCCTCGATCCGCAGGGTGAGGCGATTAAGAAGGCCGTCCACCAGATGGGCTACACGGGCGTGGAGGACATTCGCATGGGCCGCTACTTTGAGCTCACCCTGGCCGATGGCACCCCGCGCGAAGATGTGGAGGCGATCGCCACCCGCCTGCTGGCCAACCCCGTCATGGAAACCTTCACGGTCCGCTTTGATCCCGCCGGGGCCGCCAAGTGAGCACAATGCGTTTCGCCGTCCTGGTGTTTCCCGGCTCAAATTGCGACCGGGACCTCTGCCATGCGGTGACGGCCGTGATGGGGCAGGATGCCGCGTTCGTGGATTATCGCGAAACCACCCTCACCGGGTTCGACGCCGTCCTGGTGCCGGGCGGTTTTTCCTACGGCGACTATCTGCGCGCCGGGGTGATCGCCCGTTTTGCGCCGGTTATGACGGCCGTCGCCGAATTCGCCCGGGCCGGCGGCCTGGTGCTGGGCATCTGCAATGGCTTCCAGATCCTCACGGAGGCGGGCCTGCTACCCGGCGCGCTCCACCAGAACGCGGGGCTCTCCTTTATTTGTGAACCGGAGCGCCTGGTGGTGGAGAACGCGGACACGCCGTTCACCCGCTCCTACGAACAGGGCCAGGAGGTCACGTTCCCCATTGCCCACGGCGAGGGCAACTATTTCTGCGACGCCGCCACCTACCGCGAACTCCAGGCACACCACCAGGTGGTGTTCTCCTACGCGGCAAACCCCAACGGCTCCGTCCATAACATTGCCGGGATCTGCAACCGGGCCGGCAACGTCATGGCACTCATGCCGCATCCGGAGCGCGCCGTCGAAGCCATCCTGGGTGGGACAGACGGGCGCGGAGTCTTCACCTCCATGATTGAGGAAGGAACACGTCATGCCTAATGCATCGGCGGTAGCAGAGCCGACGCCGGAAGAAATTCGTGACACCCACCTGTATGAGGAATGGGGCTCACGGAGGCCGAATACAACCTGATTTGCGAGCAGATCGGACGCCTCCCCAACTACACGGAGGCCGGACTCTACGGCGTCATGTGGTCTGAGCATTGCTCCTACAAGAACTCGAAGAAGATCCTCCGTCTCTTCCCCAACCGTGGAGCGCGCGGCCAGGTGGTGACGGGACCGGGCGAGGGCGCCGGCGTCGTCGATATTGGGGACGGACAGGCCGTGGTATTCAAGACCGAATCCCACAACCACCCCTCCGCTCTTGAACCGTTCCAGGGCGCCGCCACGGGTGTGGGCGGCATCCTCCGCGACATTTTCTCCATGGGTGCCCGCCCCATCGCGTCCATGGATTCCATTCGTTTCGGCGAACTCACCAGCTCCCACGTCAAGTACATCTTCACGGAAACGGTGCACGGTATTGGCCACTACGGCAATTGCATCGGCGTGCCCACCGTGGGCGGCGAAACGGTATTTGACGATTCGTATGCCGGCAACCCGCTGGTCAACGCGTTCAATCTGGGTCTCATTGACCAGAAGAACCTGCAGGCCGGGCGCGCCGCCGGCGTGGGAAACTCAATCATCTACGTGGGCGCTAAGACGGGGCGGGACGGCATCCACGGAGCCTCGTTCGCATCCAAGGATTTCTTCTCCGAGAAGGAGGCGCAGCGCTCTGCCGTACAGGTGGGCGATCCGTTCATGGAGAAGCTGCTGCTCGAGGCGTGCCTCGAGGTGATTGAGCAGCACGCGGATGCGCTGGTGGGCATCCAGGATATGGGCGCAGCCGGGCTGGTCTCCTCCACCGCGGAGATGGCGGCCAAGGCGGATTCGGGACTCTCGCTCAATCTGGATCTGGTACCGCAGCGCGAAACTGGGATGAGCGCCTATGAGATGATGCTCTCCGAATCTCAGGAACGCATGGTGCTGTGTATTAAGGCCGGCCATGAGCAGGAGATTATTGATCTGTTCGGGCGCTATGAGCTCGACGCCGTAGTGATCGGTCACGTGGTGGAGGGGACGCGGTACCAGCTGCACCATCGCGGCGCCCTGGTGGCGGATCTGCCCGTCCACTCGCTGGTGGACGATGTGCCGGAGCCGGACAATCCGATGGTGCGGCCCGCCTACCTGGATGAGACGGCAGCGGCGGCACCCTTTAACCCCCGGGTGGAACTGGGTGAGACGCTGCGCGCCATGCTGCAGCGCCCGAACCTGGCCTCCAAGCGGTCCGTGTTCCGCACCTATGATTCTCAGGTTCAGACGAACACCGTGGAGGGCCCGGGCGCCGATGCGGCCGTGGTGCGCGTGCGCGGCTATGACAAGGCCGTGGCCATGACCATGGATTGCAACGCGTTCTACATGTACCTGGACCAGGAAACAGGCGGGAAGTTGGCCGTGGCCGAGGCGGCCGCCAACATTGTGGCCGCCGGCGGTGAACCGCTGGCCATCACGGACTGCCTCAACTTTGGTAACCCCAAGCGGCCCGAGGTGTTCTACCAGATGTACCACGCGGCCGTCGGCATCGCGGAGGCCTGCAGGGTGCTGGATACCCCGGTAATTTCCGGCAATGTGTCCCTCCACAACGAGTACAACGGCGAAGCTATCTACCCCACCCCGTCCATTGGCATGGTGGGCAAGGTTGCCTCCCTCACGGACGTCACCACCATTGGGTTCAAGCATGCCGGTGACGGGATTTACCTGGTGGGTGATACCGAGGCAGATTTCGCGGGCTCGGAACTGCAGCGCATGCAGGCCGGCCGGATTTTCGGGACTCTGCGGGACTTTGATCTGCCGGCCCACCGGGCGCGGCTGGCGCGCATCCTCGGCGCCATCCGCGCCGGCCTCCTCGCCTCCTGCCACGACGTGTCAGAGGGCGGCCTGGCCATCAACCTGGCCGAATCCCTGTTCGGCACCGGGTTGGGCGCCGAGGTGACCATGGATATGCCCGCCGCGCTGCTCTTTGCCGAAACGCCCTCGCGTTTCGTGTGCTCGGTGACAGCCGCCAACGGAGCCGCGTTCTGCGCGGCGGTCCCCGAGGCCGTCCGCATCGGCACCGTGACGGACACCGGCACACTGGCCATCACGGCCAGCGATCAGCGCGCCAGCGCCCGCGTATCCGAACTCGAACAGCTGTGGGAGGAGGCCATTCCGTGCTTGATGAACAAGTAGGCATGCCAGCCACCCCCACCGGCCTCAACGAGGAATGCGGCGTGTTCGGCGTGTGGAACGCGCAGGACGCCGCCCAGCTCACCTACCTGGGCCTGCATTCGCTGCAGCATCGCGGCCAGGAGGCGGCGGGCATCGTCTCCTTTGACACGGAGGCGTACCGCTTCCATCAGCACCTGGGGCTCGGCCTGCTGTCCCGCGTATTCCAGAAGGCATCCCACCTCGCCCACCTGAGCGGCGATTTCGCGCTCGGCCACGTCCGCTACGCCACGGCCGGCAATAATCTCATGAATAACGTGCAGCCCTTCGTGTTCACGTTCTATGACATGCAGATCGCTTTCGCTCACAACGGCAACATCGTGAACGCGGGCTCCCTGCGCCGCACCCTCGAATCCCGGGGCGCCGTATTCCGCTCCACCTCGGACACGGAAATCCTCATCCATCTCATCCGCCACTCCCCGCAACTCACCTTCAACGAGCGCCTGGAGGAGGCGCTGCGGCAGTTGCGCGGCGGCTTCTCCTTCGTACTCCTCAAAGAAACCACTCTCTACGCGGCGGTGGACCAGCACGCGCTGCGCCCGCTCGTCGTCGGGAAAATGGAGGACGGCGGTTACGTGGTGGCGAGTGAAACATGCGCACTGGACGCCGTGGGGGCCCGGTTCGTCTACTCGATGAAGCCGGGCGAGTACCTGCAGATTGACGAGCAGGGCATGCGCGTATTCCGTTACACCCATGAGGAGCCGATCGCCGTGGCCGCCATGGAGTACGTGTACTTCGCGCGGCCCGATTCGGAAATTTGCGGTGTCACGGTGCACACGGCACGGAAGCGCAGCGGGCGCAGGCTCGCCGAGGAGGCGCCGGTGCCTGATGACTGCATCGTGGTGGGCGTGCCGAATTCTTCGCTGTCCGCCGCCTCCGGTTTTGCCGAGGCCTCCGGTCTTCCCTATGAGATGGGGCTGATTAAAAACCAGTACGTGGCGCGCACATTCATCCAACCCACCCAGGACCTGCGGGAGCGGGCCGTACGCATGAAGCTGTCGGCTGTGCGCGGCGTAGTGGCGGGCAAGAAGGTGGCGCTCATCGATGATTCGATTGTGCGCGGCACCACCTCGCGCCGCATCGTGCGCCTGCTAAGGGATGCCGGCGCCGCGGAGGTGCACGTCCGCATCGCCTCCCCCGTGTTCGCCTTCCCCTCCTTCTACGGGATCGACGTGTCCACCACGGCGGAACTCATCGGCGCCCACAGGACGGTGCCGGAAATCTGCGAGTACATCGGGGCGGATTCACTGGCCTACCTGTCTGTTACGGGCCTGGTGGAGGCCATCGGGCTCCCATTCGACGCCCCCTACGGAGGCCTATGCATGGAGTCCTTCACCGGCTACTACCCGATCCCGCTCTATGACTACGAAGCCGAGTTGCGAGATCATTACACGCCCGTGCAGGCCGCCATCCAGCGCGAGTGCGCAGAGCGTTTCGGTTGGAGTTCATACGACGCCGCAGCGGCACTTGCTGGGGCGCACAGCGAGGAGGAGTAGTGCGCGAGGCATATCGACGTTCCGGCGTGGACGTCACGGCCGGCTACGAGGCCGTGGAGCGGATGAAGAAGCATGTGGCGCGAACAGCGCGTCCCGAAGCCACGGACCCGCTGGGAGGTTTTGGCGGCATGTTTGATGTGGCGCAGCTTGGTTTGCGCCATCCCGTGCTCATTTCCGGCACCGATGGGGTGGGCACGAAGCTGCTCATTGCCCAGCGCCTGGGGAAGTTGAACACCATCGGGATCGACGCCGTGGCCATGTGCGTGAACGACGTCGTGGCCGAGGGCGCGGCTCCCCTGTTCTTCCTCGATTACGTGGCCGTGGGGCACAATGATCCGGCCCGCGTGGAGGCCATTGTGGCCGGCGTGGCGGAGGGCTGCGTCCAGGCGGGCGCGGCGCTCATCGGCGGGGAAACCGCCGAAATGCCGGACATGTACGCACCCGACGAGTTCGATCTGGCCGGATTCTGCGTGGGTGCGGTGGAAGCGGACGAGCGGATAAGTCCGGCGCTGGTGCACGCCGGGGACGTGCTGGTGGGGCTGGATTCCTCCGGGGTGCACTCCAATGGTTTCTCCCTGGTGCGCCAGATTCTTTTCAAGGACCACGCGTTTTCCCTTGACTACCGGGATGAGCGGCTGGGCGGACGCACGCTCGGCGAGATGCTCCTCGCCCCCACCATCATTTACGTGCGTGCGGCGCTGGCCGCCAAGGCAACGGGCGGGCTCCACGGCGTGGCCCACATAACCGGCGGCGGCTTCCCCGAGAATCTGCCGCGCATGCTCCCGGCGGGCCTCACCTATCGGCTGGACTGGGGTGCCTGGCACGTGCCCGGCATTTTTGACGTGCTCGGCGAAGCGGGTGATCTCAGCTGGGAGGACATGTCCGGCGTGTTCAATATGGGTCTCGGCATGGTGTTTGCGGTGGCTCCCGATGCCGTCGACGCCGTGGTGGACGCGGTAGCCGCGTCCGGGCAGCACGCCCAGGTGGTCGGCGAGGTGGTCCATGAGTAGACGGCTTGCCGTGTTCGCCTCCGGGACGGGCACCAATTTTTCCGCCATCGTGGATCATGTGCGCGCGGGAAGCCTGCACGCGGACGTGGTGCTACTGGTATGTGACAGGCCGGGGGCGCCCGTGGTGGAGCGAGCCCGCGGGGCCGGTGTGCCGGTGCTGGAACTCGCACCCCGGCGCTTCGCCTCCAAGGCGGACTACGAGCAGACCGTGCTCGATCGCCTGCGCCTCTACCGGGTGGACGTGGTGGTGCTGGCCGGGTACATGCGGATTGTGACACCGCTGCTCATGGCCGCCTACCCGAACCGGATTCTCAACATTCATCCGGCCTACCTGCCGGAGTTCCCCGGCAAGCAGGGCATCCTGGATGCCTTTCACGCGGGCGTGGCGCAAACGGGCGTCACGGTCCACCTCATTGATGAGGGGGTGGATTCCGGGCCCATCCTCCGCCAGGTACGCGTACCGCGCTACCCGGAGGACACGCTCGACACACTGGAAGCCCGCATCCACGGCGTCGAACATGAGCTTTACCCAGCGGTTATTGAATCGTTCCTCAATGCCATCGAATCGGAAGGACAGTAAATGCGCGCACTGATAAGTGTGTCCGACAAGAGCGGGCTGGTTGAGTTCGCCCAGGATCTCACAGAACTCGGGGTGGAGATTATCTCTACTGGTGGCACGCACGCCGCCCTCGCCGCCGCCGGCATTCCCGTCACCGAGGTCAGTGACGTGACCGGCTTCCCCGAGGTACTGGACGGCCGCGTAAAAACGCTCCATCCGGCCATTCATGCCGGCCTCCTGGCCGTGCGCTCCAACCCGGAGCACATGGCAACACTCACGCAGCTGGGTATCACGCCCATTGACCTGGTGGTGGTCAACCTCTACCCGTTCAAGGAGACGATTGCGAAGCCGGACGTGGCTTTTGAGGACGCCATCGAGAACATCGACATCGGCGGCCCGTCCATGATTCGTGCGGCGGCGAAGAATGCTGCGAGCGTGGGCGTGGTGGTGGATCCCGCCGATTACCAGATGGTGGCGGCGGAGCTGCGGGACCGTGGCAGGCTCTCGGCGGCCACGCGCACGCGCCTCCAGGCCAAGGCCTTCCGGCACACGGCCGCCTATGATGCCCTCATCGCCCAGTATCTCACCGCACGGGAGGGGACGAAGTTCCCCGAAACCCTCACGGTCACCTTCGAGAAGAAACAGCCGCTGCGCTACGGCGAGAACTCGCACCAGAAGGCCGCCTACTACGCCGATCCGCTGCCGGCCCCGGGCTCCATCACGGCCGCCAAGCAATTGCACGGCAAGGAGCTCTCCTTCAACAACATCAAGGATGTAAACGCTGCCGCCTCCCTCCTCAATGAGTTCGAGGAGTGCGCGGCCGTGGCCATCAAGCACCAGACGCCCTGCGGGGTAGGCCTGGGCACGACGCCGGCGGAGGCGTTTGCGCGCTGCTTCGCCGGAGACCCCGTCTCTATTTTTGGCGGCATCGTGGCCTTCAATCGCCCGGTGACGCTGGATCTGGCCCAGCGGCTCCACGAGATGTTCCTCGAGGTGATCATTGCCCCGGCCTTTGACGCCGATGCGCGCGAAGTGCTGGAGGGCAAGAAGAATGTACGGCTGCTGGAACTCTCCACCTCCGCCATGGCCGAGAAGGGCCTTGAACTGTTCTCCGTGACTGGCGGCGCGCTGGTGGAGGATCGCGACACCGAGCTGTGGGAGCCACGGGACCTGTTCGTCATGACTCGGCGCGAGCCCACCGCGGAGGAAATGAAGCGGCTGAAGTTCGGTTTCCGGGTGGTCAAGCACACGCGCTCCAACGCAATCGTGCTGGTGAATGGGGTGCAAACCGTGGGTATTGGCGCGGGGCAAATGAACCGCGTCGGCTCGGCCAAGCTGGCCATCGAGGAGGCCATGGCCAACGGTTTTGACCTTTCCGAGGCCGTACTCGCCTCTGACGCCTACTTCCCCATGCCGGACACGCTGGAGCTGGCCGGAGAGCACGGTATCAAGGCCGTAATCCAGCCCTCCGGCTCCATTCGCGATCAGGACTCCGTGGATGTGGCCGATAAATACGGCATGGCCATGGTGGGCACGAAGATGCGCCACTTCAAGCACTAGGGACCAGAGTGAGGCGCCCCGGGCTATGGTGCGCTGCGAAGGAGAACACATGGAAACGCTACTGGTGGTGGGCCACGGCGGCCGCGAGCACGCCATTGCCCGGAAACTACTCGCCTCGCCGCGGGTGGCGCGCGTGTATTGCGCGCCTGGAAACGCGGGCATGGTGCGGGACGGCATCGAGCTGGCCCCACTGGACATCATGGATTTCCCCGCTATCGCGCGCTTCTGCCGCGAGCACGACGTGGCCTGGGTGTTCGTGGGAAGCGAGGATCCGCTGGCGGCCGGAATTGTGGATTACCTGCGCGAGGCGCGTATCCCGGCCGTCGGACCCACCGCCGCAGCTGCGCGCATTGAGGCGTCCAAGAGCTTCGCCAAGCGCATCATGGCCGCCCGCCGCGTGCCCACGGCCCGTTCCCGCACGTTTTCTTCCTTCGACGCAGCCCTCGCCTTCGCCCGCGCCCATGATTTCTCCACGCCGTTCGTGGTGAAGGCGGATGGCCTCGCCGCGGGCAAGGGCGTCACGATCGCCGCGGATGCGACTACCGCACAGAATGCGCTGGCGGCCATTTTTTCGACGACGCCGACCGCCACATCCCCCGTCTCATCCACGTCCCGTGTGGTTGCGGAGCACTGCGCCGATAGCGCCGGGTTGGCAGAGGCCGCGGATCAGGCCACCGCGAGCGCCGGGGCAGAGGATGGCACAGAGGCGGAGGCGAGCACGCGCGTCGTCGTCGAAGAATACCTGGAGGGCCAGGAGTTCTCCCTGTTCCACCTGGTGGGGCCACGCTCGATGGTGCGATTGGGCGTGTCACAGGACCACAAGCGCGCCTTTACCGGGGACCGCGGTCCAAATACAGGCGGGATGGGCGCCTACACGCCGGTGCCGCAAATTTCCGAGGCCGTGATCGCGCGGGCGGAGCGCGAGATTGTGGCACCCGTGCTCGCGGAGATGCGGGCACAGGGGTGCCCGTTCACGGGCATGCTCTACTCGGGCCTTATGCTCACCGCCCAGGGCCCCAAGGTCATTGAGTTCAACTGCCGCTTCGGGGACCCGGAAACACAGGTGCTCCTGGAGCAGATGGATTCGGATCTGGCCGAGGTGGTGGAGCGCGTGGCCGCCGAGGAAACGCCGGAGATTCGCTGGCGGAACGGATTTACGGTGGGGATTATGGCCGCCGCTGACGGCTACCCGGGCACGCCGCTCAGGGGATTCCCACTGGGCGATCTGCCAAATCTCGAGGCGCCGGCCGCGGGCGCACCCACCGGCGGAGTGCACGTGTACTTCTCCGGTGTGGCCGCGGGGCCGGATGGATATACGGCCGATGGCGGACGGCTGTTCATGGCCGTGTGCCACAGCGCCGATCTGCGCGCGGCCCGCGACCGGGCACTCGGCTATCTGGACGGGCTCAAGCTGGAGCACGTGTTCTATCACCGGGACATCGCCGCCCGCGCGCTCTAGGGCAGCCTAGCGTGTGCTCTGAAGATTTAATACCAATGATTGTTAACCGTTCTCCAACCCGGTCGTATTACTCAAGCAAAAAGACCCACGGGAGCCCTCGGCCATGTATCGTCATGCATGTCTATATCGATTCAAAGGATCTCAACGGACCCGAGCTGACAAACGTACAGTAATTGCAAACGGCGGCTCCGTTGAACCTGCTACTACTAAACAAATAGTCAGTCAGGGGCTGCAATGAAGCTAACCGCAAAGAAATTCGTCACCGCGTGGGTAGCCGTTATATTCGGAACACTCGCAGGATTCTTTCTCTTCCCTTTCGGGGATGCCCTGAGCGCCGGCGAAACCTGGCAGCATGCACTCGGCGTTGGGATCACCTCGATTCGCAACAACTGGATCCCCACGTTTCTCATGCTGACCGTCATGGCCGCTGTCGCGTGCATTCTTTTTCGCCTCATCCAGGCAGGGCGTAACAAGGCGTAGCTAGCGCAGGAGATACCAAGACATAAGTGGCCTTCACGCCGATCTCGACGTGAAGGCCACTTCATTACGCGTCAATCATGCCGGCCAGTTTTCCGGCCAGGCCCACGTAATCCGCGGGGGTGAGTGCAAGCAGGCGGGCCTCCACATCCTTGGGCATCCCGAGCCCGGAAATGAATTCGCGCATCTCCTGCTCCCCCACCTTGCGGCCGCGCGTCAGTGCCTTGAGCCGCTCATACGGGTCCTCCATACCGGTGGCACCACGCAGCGAAGCCGCACGCATGGCCTGCTGAATCGGCTCGGCTAGCAGCTCCCATTCGTGATCCAGATCCTCAGCCAGCCGCACCCGGTTGGGATCCACGCCATCCAGGCCGCCGCACAGATTATGGAAAGCCAGCACGGAGTGGCCCAGCGCGTTGCCGATATTCCGCTTGGTCGTGGAATCCGTCAGGTCCCGCTGCATGCGCGTGGTGACCAGCGTTTGCGCCAGCGTTTCCAGCAGCGCACTCGAGATTTCCAGATTCGCCTCCGCGTTTTCGAAGCGAATGGGATTGACCTTGTGCGGCATAGTGGAGGAACCGGTGGAGCCCTGGAACGCCAGGTTCTGGTGGAAGTAGTCCAGCGAAATGTAGGTCCACATGTCCGTGGCCAGGTTGTGCGCGATGCGGTTTGCGTGCGCCATATCCGCCGCAATGTCCGCAAACCAATCGGAGGGTTCAATCTGCGTGGTGAGCGGATTCCACTCGAGTCCCAGCCCCTCAATAAAAGCCCGCGAAAGCGCAATCCAATCCTCGCCAGGTGCGGAGACCACATGCGCGCCGTACGTGCCGGTGGCACCGTTAAACTTGGCCAGAATCGGGTCCGCGGCCACCCGCGCCAGCGCCCGCGCGAAACGCCTGGCGAACACGGCCATTTCCTTCCCCACGGTGGTGGGCGTGGCCGGCTGTCCGTGGGTGTGCGCCATCATCGGAATGTCGGCATACTTGGCCGCCGCCTGGCGCAGCCGGTTTTCCAGTTCCCGCGCGGCGGGCAGCCACACGCCGGCGAGCGCCTCACGCACTCCCAGTGCGTAGGCCACGTTATTTATGTCCTCTGAGGTGGCGAAAATGTGCACGGCCTCGTGGAAATGAGAGAGCGCCGTGGCCCGCCCCAATTTCTCCTCCGCCTCATCCAGCCGACGCTTAATGAAGTACTCGACGGCCTTAACATCATGCCGGGTGGTGCGCTCGATCTCCGCGATTTCCGCCAGCTCCGCATCTCCCATGGCCGCGGGGATGGCGCGCAGATAGGCGATTTCTTCCCTATCCAGCGCCGGTTCGACGACGTCGAGGTGCTCGGCCCCGTTCTCGCGTACAGCATCCGTATCACCCTCTGGGACGGCCTGCGCCGCGGCAATATCCGCCTCGCAGGCCGCCGGAAGCCCAGCGGGCCGGGTGAGCACACGCGTGTAGGTGGAAAGGAAGATGAGCCACTCCACCTCTACGCGCACGCGGTTGCGGTGGAGCGCCGCCTCCGAGAGATAGTTGACGAGCGGCGCAGCGGTAGCACGGTAACGGCCATCCAGTGGGCCGAGCGTAATCGAAGGATCCTGGGAGAAGTCGATCATGCTTCGATTCTGGCACGTCGCTCCGACATAAAACGGCCCGGTGGAGAGAAGTCCTCCACACTTTCACATAGCGAACGCGAGCTGTCTACCTACTGGACGGCGCACGACGTCGTCGTCCCCCGCCCCGGAGCGCACGCAGCGCATCCCCGAGGCCCACCGCGTTCGCCGGCCCTAAAAGCCCGCTTCCTCAGACTTGTCGATGCCGGACCACTCCCGGTAGCCGGCCACGAACTCGCGTCCGCGTTCGGCGTCGCGCTCCCCGATCTCATGCAGCACGCGGGCGGGCACGCCGCCCACCACGACGTTTGCGGGCACGTCATGGAGCACCACGGCACCGGCGCCCACCACGGAGTTTTCACCGATTGTTACGCCGGGACCGATGGTGGCCGATGCACCGATCCACACACCGTCCTCAATGGTGATGGGCTTCGCGTACTCGATGAGCGAGCGGCGCGTGCCGGGATGAACCGGGTGCGAGGCGGCCGTGATGGTGACGCGCGGGCCGATCATCACCTCGTTGCCAATATGAACGGGCGCGCAATCCAAAATGATCGTGCCGGTGTTGATGAACACGTTCTCACCCACCGTCGTGTTTGCGCCGTAGTCAAAGTAGATGGGCGGGACCAGCGTGGAGCCCGCACCGAAGCTGCCGAACAGTTGCGGGGCAAGTTCACGCACCCGGTCCAAGTCCGCGGCGCCTAGCGCGTTGAGCCGATCCTGCACGGCCAGGTGCTCAGCGCGCACGGCCGCCAAATCCGGTGATTCCGCCACGTACGGCTTACCCGCCACCATTGCATCCCACGTGCTCATTGCCATGTGAGTCCCCTTATCCACAACTAGTCATTCGCAACCAGTTATCGTGTCAAATTCTCGCGCGGCATAGCAATGGGGCCGCCGCGTTGTATCGCTCTCCGGCGGTATCCATCCCGCAACACAGGTGCCGGTAACAGGCGTCGAGGACAAACAAAACCGTAGACCCCTAATGACAACACGGGCTCGGTACGGCGCGAAGCCCCGCATGCAATGCGCGCCGCTTCTTCACGATTGGCCGTTACGCCGGCACCCAGGACCACACGTCGGGGCGTAAGTCCCTAATTTAAATATGCCTGTTGTGCTAATTGCCAAGAATTCATATGATCTCTCATACACATAGTTCAGATTCAAGGAGGAAACGTGAACTACTCGCACACTTTTGAAGAGGTAAAGGATCGCCCGGTCACGGTGGTCGGATCAGGCACGCTCGGGCGCCGCATTGCCCTCATGTTCGCCACGCGCGGCGGCGAAGTGCGTATTTACGATACGAACCCCAAGGCTGGAACTGCCGCCGTGGAGTATGTCAAGGAGACTCTCCCCAGCGTTATTGAGCAGCGGGGCAGCGGCGAGGCTGGGCGTGCCGTCGCTTACACGTCGCTCGAGGATGCGCTCAAGGGGACATGGTTGGTCATCGAGGCGGTACCGGAGATCCCCAACCTCAAGAAGGAAGTGTGGACGCAGATCAACGCCGCCGCGGACGCGGACACGATTTTCGCCACCAACTCCTCGTCCTATGCCTCCCGCCTTCTCTCCGGTCCCATCACCGATAAGGGACGCTTCCTGAACACGCACTTCTACATGCCACCAACGGTCACCGTCATGGATCTCATGTCCGATGGGGAGACGGCTCCGGAGGTCATGGACACGCTGAAGAAGGTTCTGCCCGAATACGGACTCGATCCGCACGAAGCCATGAAGGAATCAACCGGCTTCATCGCAAACCGCATTTGGGCTGCTATCAAGCGGGAAAGCCTCGAGGTGGTCTACGAAGGCGTGAGCACTCCGGCGGACATTGACGCCATGCTGGGTAACCTTGTGGGGTCTGATTTCGGCCCATTCAAGCTCATGGATCAGGTGGGCCTCGATGTTGTGCTTGACATCGAAGAGCACTATGCCGCCGAGAACCCACACCTGCCGGAGGGACCGCGCAAGCTTCTCCGTCAGTACATCGACGCCGGTAAGCTCGGCCGGAAGACGGGTGAGGGCTTCTACAGCTATAAGTAAGGTCCCGGTTACCGCGGACTCCTCTACCGCGAGCTCTTCTCACCTCGGGAACTCAAATCCTGAAACGCAGAAGAGCCCGGTCAGGCACCCGGACATAGCAATGGGGGCAGCTCACGCGCGTGAGCTGCCCCCATCAGCCATCACCTACTCCACAGCAGCCCGGAGTCCGCCCTCCGGCTGCGGCGAATCACCGGAACCACCCGGCGTCGTCGCAACGGAATGAACCATACCGTTCATCTCCGGCGCCGCCTCAACGGCCTGCACGCCCTCGGGCAGCGGGTCATCCTTCGGCTGCGCGGTAAACGTGAAGCTCATCGGGATGTTTTCCTTGTCCACACCCACAATGATCCGCTCACCCGGCTTGAACTCACCGAACAGCAGCTTCTCGGACAGCTCATCCTCAATGTCTCGCTGAATGGCGCGACGCAGCGGCCGGGCACCCAGCACCGGATCAAAACCGCGGTCCGCCAACAGCTCCTTTGCATCCTGGGTGATACCCAGCGCCATGCCCTGGTCCTCGAGACGCTTGTCCAACCGGCCCACCATGAGATCCACGATCTGAAGGATCTCATCGCGCCCAAGCTGCGGGAACACGATGATCTCATCCACACGGTTCAAGAACTCGGGGCGGAAGTTCTGCTTGAGCTCCTCGGAAACCTTCGTCTTCATCCGCTCGTAGCTGGTCTTCGTGTCCTGATCGAACTGGAAGCCCGTCTGCACGCCCTTGGCAATGTCCTTCGTGCCCAGGTTCGTGGTCATGATGATGATCGTGTTCTTGAAGTCCACCATGCGGCCCTGCGAGTCCGTGAGGCGTCCCTCCTCCAGGATCTGGAGAAGCGAGTTGAACAGGTCCGGGTGGGCCTTCTCAATCTCATCGAACAGGATCACGGAGAACGGCTTGCGGCGCACCTTTTCGGTGAGCTGGCCACCCTCCTCATATCCCACGTACCCCGGAGGGGCACCAAACAGGCGGGAGACCGTATGCTTCTCCGCGTATTCGGACATGTCCAGCGTGATGAGCGCGGACTCGTCCCCGAACAGGAACTGCGCTACGGCCTTGGCCAACTCCGTTTTTCCGACGCCGGTGGGGCCGGCAAAGATGAAGGAGCCACCGGGACGGTTGGGATCCTTGAGACCGGCACGGCCACGGCGAATTGCCTGGGCGAGCACCTTGACGGCGTCGTCCTGGCCGATCACACGCTTGTGCAGCTCATCCTCCATGTGGAGAAGACGCTCGGATTCGGACTCGGTGAGCTTGAACACCGGGATACCCGTGGACATGGCCAGCACTTCCGCGATGAGATTCTCATCCACCACGGAGACGGTATCCATGTCCCCGTCCTTCCAGGCCTTTTCCTTGGCGTCCCGCTCCTTGCCGAGGTTCTGTTCCTCGTCGCGGAGGGAGGCCGCCTTCTCAAAGTCCTGCGCGTCAATGGCCGCTTCCTTGGCGCGGCGCACCTCCGCGATCTTCTCATCGAGTTCACGCAATTCCGGCGGTGCCGTCATCTTACGAATGGCCAGGCGCGCCCCGGCCTCGTCAATGAGATCAATGGCCTTGTCCGGCAGGAAGCGATCGTTGATATAGCGGGACGAAAGGCGAGCCGCCGCCTCGAGAGCGCCATCCGTAATGGTCACGCGGTGGAAGTTCTCATAGCGGTCACGCAGACCCTTGAGGATCTCCACGGTTTCTTCCGTGGAGGGCTCATCCACCTGGATGGGCTGGAAACGACGCTCCAGGGCCGCATCCTTCTCGATGTACTTGCGGTACTCATCAAGTGTGGTAGCGCCAATCACCTGAATTTCGCCACGCGCCAGCATGGGCTTGAGGAGGGAGGCCGCATCGAGTGCACCCTCCGCCGCACCGGCACCCACCAGTGTGTGAATCTCATCGATAAACAGCACGATGTCCCCGCGGGTGGTGATCTCCTTGAGGATCTTCTTCATCCGCTCCTCGAAATCACCGCGGTAGCGCGACCCGGCCACCAGGGACCCCATATCGAGGGAGTAGAGCTGCTTATCCTTGAGCGTTTCGGGCACATTGCCGGCCACGATCAGCTGCGCCAAGCCTTCCACCACGGCTGTCTTGCCCACACCGGGTTCGCCGATGAGCACCGGATTGTTCTTGGTGCGCCGAGAGAGCACCTGCATGACGCGCTCGGTTTCCCGATGCCGCCCGATCACAGGGTCCAGTTTGTGGTCCCGCGCAGCCTGGGTGAGGTTGCGTCCGAACTGATCGAGCACCGTGGAGCCGGACTTGCGGCCCTCGCGCTGCGCCGGCCCGGCGCCAACGCCCGCCGTTTCCTTGCCCTGGTATCCGGAGATCAGCTGGTTCACCTGGTTGCGCACGGTGGGCATATCCGCGCCGAGCTTCACCAGTACCTGCGCCGCAACGCCGTCAGGCTCACGGGTGAGGCCGAGCAGCAGATGCTCCGTACCAATATACGAATGTCCGAGCTGAAGGCCCTCTCGCATGGCGTATTCCATGACCTTCTTGGCTCGCGGGGTGAACGGGATGTGGCCCGTAGGGGACTCCTGCCCCTCCCCGATGATGTCAATAACCTGGGCACGTACGGCGTCCAGCGTGATGCCCAGCGATTCCAGCGCCTTGGCTGCCACGCCCTCCCCCTCGCGAATGAGGCCAAGGAGGATATGCTCCGTACCCAAGTAGTTGTGCTTCAGGCCCCGAGCCTCCTCCTGGGCGAGCACAATGACTCGCCGGGCGCGGTCGGTAAACCGTTCAAACATGGGTACTCCTTCTCATGGATTATCACCAACAGTAACCAGAACACGGCCGGTTCTAGGCCACTGTTCGCCACCGGCGTGGGTGGGATGCACAACGACGCCGAGGTGCGGACGCGAGTACGACGACGTTCGCGCGCGGCTGCGTGTACAACAGCGAGGCGCGTATATCTGGCCTTAGGCGGGCGGGTGTGCCCCCGCTTCGGGCGGTCAGGCTTGCCCCCCCGGGGGGGCCCCCCCGCCCCGCCATCCAGCCCGTTCGCCCGCTCCGCTACACCTCGACGAGCAGCGTGAAGGGGCCGTCGTTCACCAGTTCCACTGCCATGTCCGCGCCGAATTGGCCGGTGGATACCTCCAGACCGTGGGTGTCCCGCAGCGCGGCGACCACCTGCTCATAGATGGGTTCGGCCACGTCCCCGGGTGCCGCATGAGACCACGAGGGGCTGCGTCCCTTGCGCACATCCGCATACAGCGTGAATTGGGAAACCACCAGCACGGGCGCGCCGGCCTCCTCCGCACTGCGGCGTTCCTTGGGCGAGTCACCGCCGTCGCCGGCCCGAAGAATCCGTAACTGGGCAATTTTCCGCGCGGTCTTTTCCACCTGCGCCGGCCCGTCCGTGTGCGTCACGCCGAGCAGCACCAGCAGGCCTGGGCCAATCTCCGCCGTCTTTTGTCCGTCGATGCTCACGCTGGCACGCGTGACGCGCTGAATAATGCTACGCATGATGCCCCCATTGCTCCCGCGGCGGCCCCATGCGCTGCTCCTCGGGGCCCATGTAATACACCAGTCCGTAAAGCACCAGCCACTCGAGCAGCCCTGGCACACCGCCGCGCAGCAGCCCGATCAGTGACACCGCCGCGCAGCCAATCAGTACGGCCAGCCAAAATCCGCGCCCACGCACCGTGGCTGAAAAATCCATCGCGTCCCGCCGCAACATGCTCACCAGCGCCCACGTACTGAATAGGAAAATGGCCGCCCGAATCGCCAGGAACACTCCGGAAATAATGTTATAGACCACGGTCCACCTCCTCTTGAGCGGCGCGGAATTCGCCAACGGTAAGGATAGCGGTTAGCGGCACGTCAGTTCTGACGACGGCGAGCGCCACCGGGCCGTCCTCCCAGTCCCGCACAGCGGTGGTCACCGTGCCCACACGCGTCGCCGTGGCTTCAACGGTCACAGGTGTGCCGGTGGCGGGCAGATCGGCCTCGTGCCCTTCAAGGTAGAGGCGCCGCACCGCGTGATGCGCGACGTCGACCGCCGGCGCGGGCCGCAGGAGACGTGGACGGACCTCACGGACTCGCTCCGCCTCCCAGGCCAGCATCCCGGCTGGCTCCAGTCCCGCCTCAAGCGCGGCCGGCGCAGCGGCGTCGTCCACCAGCACCACGCAGTACCGCGAGGTGCCCTCCCCCAGCGTGCCGGGTAACTCCACCCGGGTCCCAGGAATTCGAGCGGCGGCGTCCGCACGCATACCCAGCATGCGCAGCCCGATTCCGCCCGCGCCGACGATTGCCTGCACCCGCTCCCCCGCAATCCCCAGGTCCACGACCGCGCGGCCCTCTCCAAGGTTCCGCTGCTCCGCACCGGGCCGCCCAAAGTGGGCGGGAACATCGGCGTCGAGCCCGGGAACGGCACCCGGTAATTGAAGGAAACTACTCACTCGACGTCTCGATGCGGGAGAGCCGGCCGGCGAAGTAGGAGCGCATCTCCTGACCGAAGGCAGCCATATCCACGCGGTAGAACAGGTCCGAATCCACCAGGCCTGCAATGATCTGCTCACCGTCGATACCGGTGGCCGTGGGGGTGGTAGCGATGAGATCCGTAACGAAACGCAACTGGGGGCCGCGAATCACGCCGGCCCAGGTGATGGCATGCCCGGCGCCCGAGGCCGTCATCCCCTCCAGCGGGTACTGGCCATCGCTTGGCTTCTTGCCGGGCGAGGTACGCAGGTATCCGGTGGTGGAGCTCCACAGCTGCCCTTTGGTGAGCGCGGCGTACATGCGCCCGCCGGCCACCTCGTTATCCACCTGTTCCGGCGGCTCGGTGGTGAGCCAAATATCGGAGCGCAGACGCAGGTAGGGGCCAGCGGCGTCGTTATCAATATGGAGTTCATGAACGTATCCGGTAGCCTCGATGCCCTCATACTCGAGCACACCAGCGCCGCGCCAGGCGCCCACCAGCCACGCCATCGGGTAGTTTTCCGGTGCTAGATCAGCGGGAATCGCAAATGTCATGCGTCCAGGCTAAGGCATCGCGCCGGTGCGGGCCACGGTTCCGACGACGCCGTTCGCGCACATTTCTGCCCACATACGTCCCGTGTGCCGTCCTACGCGATGGCGGCCGCGAGCGCGTAGGCGAGCGCGCCGTATATCGCCAGTGGCGCGGTGCGTGTGGCGAAATTTGCCGGCGCACCATTCCGACGCACGTCCCCCACCCAGGAGAGAAGTCCGGCGAGCAGACCGGCCGCACCCATCCACAGCGGCGCTCCCGCATACACGGCGCCCGCCGCACCCGCGACGCATGCCAGCATACCAACTATCGCCCCTGTCCACTCGGCCCCCAACCGGGCCCCCAGGCGTCCACCCAGTAGCGCGCGGATTACGGTGGCACCCGCGAGCGCGCACGCCGTGGTTGTCACCGCGGCCCCATCTCCCAGCACGCGAAAGGCCAGCACCCACAGGCATCCGGCCAGAATTGCCATCATGATGCCAAAGGTGCCCGTCAACTGACGGAGCAGGTCCAGGCGCCCGTCCGCCCGGAGCATCTCGGCCACAAACACCAGCGCTACCCCGATCCCTGCCACGCAGGCGAGGGTGATAGCGGTTCCGTAGAAGCCGGCCAGAATACCGGCGGCCAGCACTAGAGCCGCCATGCCGCCCGCCATTTCATGGTGCGGGAGTCTTAGCGCCGGCCCACCATCCACCGCCAGGCACACCCCTATTCCCGCCACGGCTACACCGCCGAGCAGAAAGTTCGGCGCCAGGAGCGCACCCGCTACCAGCAGTCCGGCCAGCACCACCGGCACCAAATCCGCCGCGTCAAACAGGGGGATACCCGCGGAAACGTGCGGTTTAAGATGCGCGGGAGTGTGGGCGATGCGTGCTGTCATGTTTTCAAGTATCCCATTTACCCGATACACTGGGGCCGACGCCGGGCCTAGAAAGCCCCGGGCTCCAATTATTGCCGCTTCGAGCGGCCTTCGCGCCGACAGGCGCTCTCGGGTCCGGCGTCCCTACTTCATCACGCATTTTCTTTGCATGCCCGTGTGCGCCCATCATTCGCATCCCCGCCTCAATTCGCGCTACGTTGGAGCTGTCAGCGAATACTACGGATGCAAGGGAGCACACGTTGCTGATAGGAATACCCAATGAATCGGGGCCCGGCCAACCGCTGGTATCTGCCACGCCGCGATCGGTGACCGCGCTCATCAAACTTGGCTACCAGGTGGTGGTGGAAGCCGGCGCCGGGGCGGGCGCCAGTATGCCGGACGCCCACTATGAAGATGCGGGCGCCACGATCGGCACCGCCGCGGAGGCATGGGGCGCGGACATTGTCACCGCGCTCGGCGCACCCACGGATGCTCAGCTTGCCCTCATGCATCCGGGCGCCACGCTCATCTCGCGGCTTCACCCAGCCGAGCGTAAGGACTTGACGGAGGCGCTGACCGCCCGCCGCATCACCGGCCTCGCGCTGGACGCCATCCCGCGTATTTCCCGCGCGCAGTCCATGGATGTGCGCTCATCGATGTCCAATATTGCCGGCTACCGGGCGGTTATTGAGGCGGCCGCGGCGTTCGGTCGCGTATTTACCGGCCAGGTGACGGCGGCCGGGAAAATGCCGCCCGCCACCGTCTACGTGATCGGTGCCGGAGTGGCGGGCCTGGCGGCCATCGGGACCGCGCATGCCCTCGGCGCCGTCGTCAAAGCGACGGACGTGCGCCCCGAAACCGCCGAGCAGGTGGAATCCATGGGCGGCGAGTTCGTGGCCATCCCCGTCACGCAGGAATCCGCGGACGGCTACGCGAAAGCAATGTCCGACGACGACACCCTGCGTGCCCAGGCCGTCTACGCCGCGCAGGCGGCGAGCGCGGACATTGTCATCACCACGGCCCTGATCCCGGGGAAAGCCGCGCCGATTCTGCTTACCCGCGACGCCGTGGCCGGGATGGTTCCCGGTTCCGTGATCGTGGACATGGGTGCGAGCGCGGGCGGCAATGTGGAGGGCACCGTGCCGGGTAAAGCGGTGACCACCGATAACGGTGTCCGCATTATCGGCTACGAGGATCTTCCCGCCCGGCTGCCCGCGCAGGCCTCCCAGCTCTACGGGCAGAACGTGGTGAATTTCCTGCGCCTTGCTACTCCGGCCAAGGATGGCCAATTGGTCCTCGATCAAGAGGACCCGATTGTGCGCGGCATCCTCACCACGCATAGCGGCGACATCACCTGGCCCCCACCCGCGATCAAGGTCTCCGCGGCGCCAGCCCCGGCCCCGGCCCCTGTAGCCGCCCCGTCGGTCCCGCCGATGAAAAGCGGGCGGCGCAGGTAGCCGCGCGGAAGCGGACGACGTCGTACCTGTGGAAAACACTGGCGGTGGCCCTCTTTGTGCTACTCATCCTGCTGGCGCCACCCTCCATGGCCAGCCACTTTGTGGTGTTCATGCTGGCCTGCGTGGTGGGCTTCTACGTGATTACCGCGGTCACGCACGCGCTCCACACCCCGCTCATGAGCGAGACCAACGCGATCTCGGCCATCATCGTGGTGGGCGCGATCATGCAGATCACCTCCGGCAACTTGGCCGTGCGTATCCTCGCGTTTATCGCCCTCACGGTAGCTGCCATCAACATTTTCGGCGGGTTCACGGTGACGCGCCGGATGCTCGAAATGTTCAAGAGGAGTTGATATGCCACTCATTATTCTTGGGGCGACGGCGATCGGAAGTGCGGGCGCCGCTCTCGCTACCGGTCCGGTCCGGGCGGTAGGCGCAGCGGCCGGCCCAGGGGCCCTGGTTCGAACAGCCGGCGTGTCAACCAGAACCGCGGCCGCGTCAACGGGCCTCGCGAGCGCCGCCACCCGCATTGACACGCTGGTTCTCATTGCCGCCGCGCTCCTCTTTATCCTTGCACTGGCCGGACTCTCCAAGCAGACCACCGCCCTCCGCGGCAACACGCTGGGCATTGTCGGCATGACGGCGGCGCTGATCGGCACTATTTTCCTGGCCCTCACATTGGACTCCGGTAACCGCGTGCTTTCGGCCGCGCTCATCGCCCTCGCGCTCATCATTGGCGCCGCGATCGGTATTACCTGGGCGCGACGGGTGGAAATGACCGGCATGCCGGAACTCATTGCGATGCTCCACTCCTTCGTGGGGCTGGCCGCGGTGCTGGTGGGATTCAATTCCTTCCTCACCACGCCGGGCGCCGCCACGGAGACGAACGCGTTCCACATGGGTGAGGTGGGCCTGGCCGTGCTCATCGGCGCCTACACGTTCACCGGATCCATCGTGGCCTACCTCAAGCTCTCCGGGCGTATCAGTGGCAAACCGCGGGCACTCCCCGGACACAACTGGGTGAACCTCGGCCTGGCGGTGCTGGCCATCGCGTTCATTGTGGTGTTCGGGCATACCACCGGCGTGCGCGGCGGCATCGGCTACCTCGTGATCGTGGCCGTGGCGGCCCTGGCGCTGGGCATCAATCACATCATGGCAATCGGCGGCGGCGACATGCCGGTGGTGGTCTCCATGCTTAACTCGTACTCCGGCTGGGCGGCCGCGATGGCCGGTTTCACGCTCGGCAATGACCTGCTCATTATTACCGGCGCGCTGGTGGGCTCCTCGGGCGCCTACCTCTCCTACGTCATGTGCCAGGCCATGAACCGCTCCTTCGTGTCCGTGGTGCTGGGCGGCTTAGGTTCCGGTGGCGGCGCACCGGCCGCGGGTGGTTCCGGGGTTGCGGGAGAGCACACCGAGACGACGCCGGACGCGGTAGCCGCTGCGCTGTGGCAGGCGAAGCGAGTGATTATTGCGCCCGGATACGGCATGGCCGTGGCGAAGGCCCAGTTCCCGGTGGCCACCCTGGCCGAGCGGCTCCGTGCACACGGCGTGGACGTCAAGTTTGGCATTCACCCCGTGGCCGGCCGCCTCCCCGGCCACATGAACGTGCTGCTGGCCGAGGCCAAGGTGCCCTATAACATCGTGCTGGACCTGGACGAGATCAATGACCAGTTCAAGGACGCGGACGTGGCCCTGGTGATCGGCGCCAATGACACGGTGAACCCCTCCGCCGAGGACCCGGGCAGCCCGATCGCCGGCATGCCCGTACTCAAGGTGTGGGAAGCCGCCACATGCGTGGTGTTCAAACGCTCGATGAGCCACGCCGGCTACGCGGGCGTGCAGAATCCGCTGTTCTTCAAGGAAAACACAGACATGCTGCTGGGGGACGCAAAGGCGTCCGTTGACGCCATCCTGGCCGCACTGCCCACCAAATAGGAGCTGCGGCTGGGCGGGTCACCCCGCCCGCACCCCACCCACCGCGTGCCCTCACCGAACCTATGCCGGCAGTACACGCGGAACCAGACGGCGTCGTACTGGACGGCGCGGCGGGCATAAAAAATCCCCGGCGGAAACCCACCGGGGATTTTGCATGCCGCGGTTTACCCGAAGCGCCCAGATACGTAATCTTCCGTCTCCTTCTGGGACGGGTTGGAGAAGATCTTCTCCGTATCGTCGAACTCAACCAGGTGGCCCGGCTTACCAGCGCCCTCCAGGTTAAAGAATCCCGTCTGGGAGGACACGCGGGCGGCCTGCTGCATATTGTGAGTCACGATCACGATCGTGTACTCATCCTTGAGGTCATTCATGAGGTCCTCGATCGCCAGCGTGGAGATCGGATCCAGTGCGGAGGCCGGCTCATCCATGAGGAGCACGGCCGGGCGCACGGCGATGGCACGAGCGATGCAGAGGCGCTGCTGCTGACCACCAGACAGAGACGCGCCGGGGGCATCCAGGCGATCCTTGACCTCATTCCAAAGGTTGGCGCCGGAGAGCGAACGCTCCACCACCTCATCCTCTTCGGACTTGGAGATGCGCTTCTTGTTGAGCCGGAGGCCAGCCAGCACATTGTCGCGGATGGTCATGGTGGGGAACGGATTCGGCCGCTGGAACACCATGCCCACGTGGCCGCGGACCTTCACCGGATCCACACCGGGCGCGTAGATGTCCTCGCCGTCGATCTTCACCGAGCCCTCCACGTGGGCGCCGGGGATGACCTCGTGCATGCGGTTGAGCGTGCGGAGGAAGGTAGATTTGCCGCAGCCGGACGGGCCAATGAGCGCCGTGATGGCATGGGGCTGAATAGTGACGTTCACATTACGCACGGCCAGGAAATCGCCGTAGTAAATGTTCTCGCCTGTGACTTGAATTCCCTGAGTCATTTTTTCCTTTCGGGCAAGCTCGGAGCCTAGCGGGACTTCGGCGCGTATGCCCTGGCGATTAGCCGGGCGATCAGATTAAGGACGAGGACGATGAGCACCAGAATCAGTGCGCCGCCCCAGGCCTGATCGTAGAAGCCGCCCTTGTACCGGTTATACACGTACACCGGAAGGGTCATCATGCGGTTGTTAAGCAGCGAGAAGTTGTAGTAGTCCGTGGTGCCCGCCGTAATGAGCAGCGGGGCGGACTCGCCAATAACTCGCGCAACAGCAATCACGCAGCCGGACACAATGCCGGATGCGGCCGTACGAAGCACAACATGCAGAATAGTGCGTGCCTTGGTCACGCCCAGTGCGTAGGAAGCCTCACGGAGTTCATTGGGCACCAGCCGCAACATTTCCTCCGTATTTCTCACCACGATTGGCGTCATCAGCACTACCAACGCCACGGACCCCTCAATGCCGGACGCATAGCCGGGGTTCCCCGCAATAAAGGGGAACACGGCGGCCGCAAATAGACCGGCGACGATGGAGGGGATGCCCGTCATGATGTCCACTAGGAAAGTGATCGCACGGGCAAACGCTCCGCGTCCGTACTCCACTAGATAAATAGCGGTGAAAATGCCCAGCGGAATCGAGATAACGGCCGTGCACAGCGTGACCTCAAGTGTGCCAACAATCGCGTGCCCCAGACCGGCCGTCGAGTTGGCCATAGCCGCACCCTGACCGTCATGGGAAAGGAAGTTCCAGGACATCGCGCCAGCGCCGCTCACCAACACGCCCACCAGTAGGGCGATCAGCGGAATAACCGCGAGCACGAACGCCGTGGTGATATACACGGTGGCCATCCGGTCCTTGCGCTGCCGTGTACCAACGGCCTGCTGAAGGATGATGGTATTGACGATGAAGAAAATGATGAGGCCCACCAGTACCGGGCCCACAAGGCCCGCATCCGGCGCCGCCAGGTGGAATACCACCATGGTGGCCACCATGCACACCAGGAGAACAACCCAGCTCACCCAGTGCGGCAGCGAGCCGTGAATCGCCAGCGTATCGCCCACTTCTGCTTCGCTACGCGAGGCGTTGGCTGAAAGTTGGTTACTCACTTCTTACCGCCCTCCACCGAGTAGTGCGCCACGATTCGCCGCGCAATAAAGTTCACCACGAAGGTAAGTACAAACAGCAGCAGGCCCAAACCAATGAGGAACTGACGCTCCAGTCCGGACTGCGCCTCGGGGAACTTCAGAGCAATCTGCGATGCAATCGTGGAGTGCTGACCTGGCGACATAATCCAGAAGTTCACGCTGGTCCCGGCCGACAGCACCATGAGTAGCGCCATCGTTTCACCGAGTGCACGCCCCAGGCCAAGCATGGAGGCCGACACGATGCCGGAACGTCCCACCGGTAGCACGGTCATCTTGATCATTTCCCAGCGCGTGGCGCCCAGACCCATGGCTGCTTCCTCGAGCAGTGACGGGGTTTGTAGGAATACCTCGCGGCACAGGGACGTAATGATCGGCAGCACCATAATGGCCAAAATAAGGCCGCCCATAAGAATGTTTCGCGCCGGCGGGCTGAAATGCACCAGCTGCGGCGTAATGGGCCACCAATCAAACCGGTTCGCCATGTACCCAAGCGGCGGGAACTTGCACAGCCAGGTCAGGATCGGCGTGAAGAAGCTATCGAACCACTCGAAAATGGGACGCATAGCGGGTTCAAGGGAACGCATGCCCCACAGACCAAATACCACGGAGGGGATGGCCGCCAGCAGATCAATGATGTATCCCAATGCGGAAGCGAACTTGCGCGGCGCGTAATGGGAAATGAAGAGGGCAATGGCGATCGAGAATGGCACCGCAATGGCCAGAGCAATGATGGAAGAAAGAATGGTTCCAAACATCGTGGCGCCTGCGAACTGCCAGAAGGACTGCCCGTTCGCGAAGGAAACGTTTTCCTCAATTGCCTTACGGGAGGCTACAAATGCGGGCCAGGATTCATACAGCAGGAACAGCGCGACAGCGCCGAGTACCACGATGATAATGATGCCGGCCGTCATGGAGATGCCAGAGAACCACCGATCCCCTGCCGAGACCACCGGCTTGTTTCGTTTTTTAGGTTCGGGGGGCGTAGGCGGGGGCGGCCGCAGTGGCCGCCCGCCTCCCCGGAATTGCTATCGAGCTGACTCATGAGAAGGATTATTCCTCACTCACTACTTAATGGTGTTGATCGCGGCCATGGCCTTCTCGCGCAGCGCGTCGGAGATGGGAGCATTACCGGCGCCGGCGTCCGTGGCGGCCTTCTGGCCTTCCTGGGACACAACGTAGGTGAAGTAGGACTTCACCAGTTCACCATCAGAAGCGTTCTTGTACTGCTGGCAGCCGATCTCATAGGAGACCAGCACCACGGGGTAAGCACCGGCGATGGAGCCGTCGCGCTTGAGATCCTTCGTGAGGATCGTGTCAGAGGCGCCGGCCGCATCATCGGAGGAATCAACGATCTTGGCGGCGGCGTCAGCGGTCGGGGCGAGGAATTCATCCCCGGCCTTCACCTTGGCGGCCTTGAGATCACCGATCTGGGAGTAGTCCGCGTAGGTGATAGCACCTTCGGTGCCCGCGGCCAGGTTGACCACGCCGGAGGTACCCTCAGCGGACTGCGTGCCGCTCTCGGGCCACACCTCAACGGAGCCGTAGCTCCAGGCATCCGGGGCGGCTTCGGAGAGATAACCGGTGAAGTTGCCGGTGGTGCCGGACTTATCGGCGCGGTTCACCGGAATGATGTCCGTATCCGGCAGATCCACGCCCTTGTTGGTGGCGGCGATGGCCGGATCATTCCACTTGGTGATCTTGCCGGAGAAGATCTTGGCGATGGTATCCGCATCGAGGTTCAGATCATCCACGCCCGGGAGGTTGTAGGCAACCGCGATCGGGGAGATATATACCGGGAGCTCAACAATCTTGTCCGTGGCGCAGGCATTGGACACCTTGGCAAGCTCATCATCCTTGAGCGGATCATCGGAGCCGGCGTACTGGACGGAACCGCCGAGGAACTTTTCACGACCCGTGCCCGAACCGGTCGGATCGTAGTTCACCTGAACACCGGAGTTGGTGGCCGTGAAACCATCACGCCAGGCCTGCTGGGCGTTCTGCTGCGTGGAAGCACCAGCGCCATTCAGCGTGCCGGACAGAGACGAAGCCGCAGACCCAGAAGCGGCACCTTCGGCGGCGCTCGACGAAGCGCCCGTGGAAGCGCCGTTCGAAGAGCAAGCCGTCAGGGTAAGTGCAAGAGCGCCCGCGAGCGCGAACGCAGACTTCTTGATGTTCTTCACAGTTATTGATCCTTAGCGTGAGGGGGACGTCTTTTCGCGCCCCGCTATGGATGACGCTAGGAAATCCTGGTTACATACAAGCGCACGCTAGGTTAACAATTGGTAAACAGTGACGTTTCACCAGTCACATCCTTCACATAGCCGGCCCGTCCCGACGTCGAACCGGCGTCGGGACGCCCGCACCGCACTGGAGAATGTGGCGTCGCCGTCCCCGTGAACGGCGCCGCACACTACACGGAGGCAAGCGGTCGCACTCGCTCCATAGCCACCACGCGGCCGCCCTTCACGTGAAGCACCATGCACTCCCCCGTTTTTAGCCACGGGTTTGCCGCGGGAAGCGCTTTGCGTACCTTTGGTACCGCGTGAGCAGCGAGACTCTTCAGGATGGCGCCGAGCGTGGGCCGATGAACGCACAGGGCGCGGGCCACCTGCGGACGGGCTAGCAATTCCACGGCTACCTCGGCAGTGAGATCCGGGTTCGCCGCGAAGGCATCCTCGGTCACCTCACCGTGAGTGATGGGCGTGAGCACAGCCGCCGCAGCATAGGGCTCAAGAGTTTGCGCGCATCGCCGCCACGGCGAGGTGTGCAGCTCAGCCACGCCGTATGCGGAAAGTAGGCCGCCAATGCGCACGGATCGAGCCGCTCCCTGCCGGGTGAGTGGCCGCTCCGCCTCGGCGCCTTTCCAGGCACTGCGTTTCTTGGCGCGCGCATGCCGCACCAGCACGGCGGTTTCAGCGCATCCGCCATGTTTGCGCCATAGTTTGAGAAAGGCTGCCAATTCCTTGCGATTCGCGGCCGAGGTGAGGCGCCGCATGGCCTCCGCCGCCGGCATCCACTCTCCCGAGTCCACTTCCGCGTGCTTGGCGCGATGAAAGGCGGGCCTGGCGCGCACCGCGGGAGCGTCCGGTGAAAGGACGCGTCCGCACCAGAAATGCACCACCTTGGGCCGGCCAGAGGACAGCCGATAGCGCGAATCCGGCAGCGGACACCCAAGTGCCACGTGCAGGCCAGTTTCCTCATACACCTCACGAATGGCGGTGGTACGGATTTCCTCGCCGTGCTTGCGCTTTCCCTTGGGGAAGGACCAGTCATCGTATCGAGGCCGATGAATGAGATAGATATCCAGCTCGGGTTGCTCGGGATTAGTTCGCCCGGGTTCACGCAGCCCGGGCTCCTCACACTGCCCGGGCTGCACGGTCCCCTTTCCAGCTGGACGCCACACGATCGCCCCGGCGGCCTCAACCTCGGCGCTCATCGGCTTGCCACCGAGGAGCGTGCCTGCTTCATGAGCAGCTCCTGGATATCCACCAGCTTCTTTCCTTTCGGGGACTTGGTGACCCGCGTCCAGCCATCCGTGCCCATCCGCCACGAGCTGGTGGTGTTGGCACAGGCGACGTCGATGAGTTCCACCAGCTGTGCGATCTGATCCGGCTCCACAATCTTGATGAGTGCCTCGATGCGGCGCGATAGATTGCGATGCATAAGATCGGCCGAGCCAATATACACATCCGTATCACCGTCATTGCAGAACGCGTAAATGCGCGAGTGCTCAAGGAAACGCCCCAGAATGGACCGGACCCGAATATTCCCGGACAGCCCTGGAATACCGGCACGCAACGCACAGATGCCGCGCACCTGAATGGAGATGGGTACGCCGGCCTGGCTAGCGCGGTACAGCGCATCAATCACCGGCTCATCAAGCACGGCGTTGGCCTTGAACTTGATCCAGGCGGGCTTACCGGCCTGCTTGTTACGGACCTCCCGCTCAATCCGCTTCATGATGCCGGCACGAATACCCTCCGGCGCCACCAGCAGGCGGTGGTAGCTCTGACTGGCGCCGAAACCGGAAAGACGGTTGAACAGGCGCGTAAGATCCTGCCCCACATCGTGATCACACGTGAACAGTCCCAGATCCTCGTAGCCGCGCGCCGTCTTGGGGTTGTAATTGCCGGTGCCCACGTGGCAGTAGCGCACCAGCCCCTCATCCTCCTGCCGCACCACCATGGCCAGCTTGCAGTGGGTTTTTAGCCCGATCATGCCGTACACCACGTGCACGCCCGCACGCTCCAGTTTGCGCGCCCATTCAATGTTGCGCTGTTCGTCAAACCGCGCCTTGATTTCCACCACGGCCAGCACCTGCTTGCCCGCCTGCGCCGCCCGAATTAGTGAATCCACAATGGGGGAATCGCCGGAGGTGCGGTAGAGCGTCTGCTTGATGGCCAGCACCTTGGGATCCATAGCCGCCTGCGCCAACAGCTGCTGCACGGAGGTGGAGAAGGACTCATAGGGGTGGTGCACCAGCACCTCATGCTCGCGGATCTTTTCAAACATGTCCGCGGGCTTCGCCGATTCCCCGTCTGTCAGGCCCGGCGGTGTTACGGGCACGTACTTCGGGTACTTGAGGTCCGGCCGGTCCACGTCATGCAGCTCATCAAGGGAGCCGAGATCCAGCGGCGCGGGCAGCCGATACACATCCGAGGAACGCAAGCCAAGTTCCTTCTTGAGATACCGGAGCGTCCGGTCCGGCATGTCCTCCTCTACCTCGAGCCGCACCACCGGTCCAAAGCGACGGCGCCGCAGCTCCTTTTCTAACGCAGTAAGCAGGTTTTCGGCGTCGTCCTCCTCCACCTCCACGTCCTCATTACGCGTTACGCGGAAGCAGGAATGGCTTTCAATCTTCATGCCCGGGAAGAGTTGGTCCAGGTGCTCCCCAATGAGCTCCTCCAGCGCAATGAACTCATTCGGGTTATCTCCAATGTCCGGATCATCCGCATCGCGGCCGGCCCTGGCGATACTCACCCAGCGCGGCAGCACACCCGGCACCTTGACCCGGGCGAACACGGGATTCCCACCCCGACGTAAGGTGACGGCAATATTAAGCGAGAGCCCCGAAATATAGGGGAAAGGATGGGACGGGTCCACGCTCAGCGGAGTAAGCACCGGGAATACGGAGGACTTGAAGTAGCGGGAGAGGCGCGTACGCTCCTTCTTCTTCAGCTCGTTCCAGTGCCGAAGAATGATGCCTTCTTTTGCAAGCTTGGGGACGACGTCGTCACGGAATACGCGAGCTTGACGTTCCGCGAGTTCGTGGGTGCGCTTGGAAATACCATCCATCACCTGGGTGGGACGAAGTCCCGAGGCAGCCGTGACGGCCATGCCCGCGTCAATACGCCGCTTGAGGCCGGCAACGCGAACCATGAAGAACTCGTCCAGATTAGAGGTGAAGATCGATAGGAACCAGGCTCGTTCTAGAAGCTGCAGGTCCTGATCCTCAGCCTGTTCCAGCACGCGCTCGTTGAAAGCCAACCAGGAGAGTTCGCGATCAGCGAAGCGTCCCTTCGGGAGGCGAGAAGAACCCTCCTTGTCCACCTCGTGACGCGCCTCACGCGCGAGCTCGCGCAGGGACTTTGAGGACACCGCCGAACCCAGCCGAGCCTGACGCAGGATGTCATTCTGGGTGAAATCCCGTGGTAGGGAGGCACCCTCCACCACCCCGTAGAGCACGTGGCGCTCGACCTCGCCGAAACCCATTTTGCCGTACACGTGCACGGCCGCGCTGTTTGAGGCATCCACGTACAGGGAGACACGCCGATAACCCCGCTCCGACGCCGTATGCAGCGCAAGCGCCACCAGATAGGAGCCCAGACCCACACCGCGTTCCGCCGACACCACTCCTACCGCGTAAACCTCAAGGGAATCCTGCTCAGGCTTCAGCCATAGCATCCCCACCGGTTCCCCGGAACGCTCAGCGATGAAGAGGAGCGACGCGTCAAACCAAGGCTGGTCCATCCGCGCGGCAAAATCGTCCTCCGTGAGGAGCCCCTGATCCGGCAAATCTTTGAAAGCCCGCGCATTTAACACAACCAGACCGGGCATATCCACAGCGCGATCAAAGTTGCGTACGGTAATCCCCTCCGGGATGCGCCCCTCGGGTAAGCCCTCACCCGCCTCCAGCGTGCGGCCCAGCAGGAGAAGCACGCGCTCCGACACCAGTCCGGCCGCCTTGGCCAGTGCGCGAGCTGCCGGTAGATCACCGTGCGCCCAGAATGCCGCCTCGGCGTCGCCGCGCACGGCGGCAACGAGCTGTCGGCCTAGCCCCATACCGCGAGCATCCGGCCGCACTGCCAACTCCACGTTGCCGCTGCGCCCTCGGTAAGCGATACCTGCTACCGGCTCACCGATGGTCCACGCCTGCCCCTTCGGGGCGGCACCCGAAACATCCAGCAGTGTCTGCTCATCAAATGGCTCCACGCCGTCCTCAGCCGTAGCCTCCGCACCGATAGTGCGAAGCATGGTGGCCAGTTCCGTGGTCATACCCGTGCTCACTGAAGTGCTCCCTTTCTAGCCAATTCAGCTGCCTCCCTGAACTCTTTCGATGTAGCAAGCATTGCGCGATCACGCCGAGTCACGCGGGTGGCAAGCGGGTGCGAAGGCGAGCCGATCCATGCCGGATCTACCTCCCCAATGGTCTGCGTAAAGTACGCCGATGCCGCCAGCACCTCGGCCAAACTGTCCTGGAATGTGCCGGCCAGTATGCGATCCCACACCGCGCGCAGCGCGTCCGGCTCCGGCGTTTTTTCTATCCGTGCCACGCCGGCCGCGCCCTGCTCCCGCAGCACCGTGGCCGCCGAGTGCAGCCGCCCGGCTACATCCTCAGGGAAGCGGCGGATCCACTCCCGCAGCAAATACCCACGCCAGAAAATCCCCGGCAGGCTGTTCTCCGGCGAATTCGCCCAGCTTTCCGCCACCGGATCCACACCTTCCGTGCGGATTAACTCAAGAATGCGATCGCGAACGGCCGGATCATCCGGCGCCCACACGGAGCGGGTGGGAAACAGCGCCTGGGCGGTGACGTGCGCCAGTTCCGAATCCTCGGGAATGCTCTGACGGGCGGAGATATCCTCAAGCTGCGCGTCCGTAATCTGTGCCGGGCGCCGAAAATTGTTGGCCATCGGTTGTCCTTTCCACCGTTATTCTCTCATGCTGTTCCGACATCGCTCATTTTCCCTGCCCGCAGAGTTATTCCGTACCCGCAAGCTTCTGTTCGCGCGGTATTTCCCCGGCAAGCCTCCGCCGACGTCGGTATCCGCACGTACGTTTCTGCCTGCGCGAACGTCCACACACGGCCCATAAATTTGGGCTTCCACTTTCGCACTCAGTCGCTAAACTATGCATGTCTGCCCCTCTAGCTCCAACGGTTAGAGCACTGGACTTTTAATCCATGGGTTGTGGGTTCGAATCCCACGGGGGGCACCAAATGCGGCGATGCAGTACCTCGTGGAGGTGTTACGCGTGGTACGCGCATCCCGCAGCATCCATACCGAGTACGCGATAAAAAATGGCCCGCACGGGCCACAATTCCCGGAGGGTTCCTATGCAGTTGGCCACCATGTGCGCTCCGTTTCTGGAGAAAGTCCCCGACGCCGCACACCGCGCCCGCGTACTTGAAATACTCGAGTGGGTGGCCACCACGTTCCCGGAATTGGAACCCGTCTATAAGTGGAATCAGCCCATGTTCACCATGGACGGCACGTTCATTATCGGATTTTCTGTGGCTAGCAAGCATGTGAGCTTCTCCGCGGAAAAATTCACCATGGACCTTTTCCGCGAGCGCTTCGAGGCCGCCGGCCTGACCCCCACGAAGATGCTCGCACACATTGATTGGGATGCACCGGTGCCCACGGATATTTTGCGGGACGTTATCGCATTCAACATGGACTCTAAGCGCGGCACCCGTACCTTCTGGCGGCACGAGTAGTGCGCGCATGATGGCCCGAGCGGCTACCGCCTGTCCCGTATACACCGCTCGGAGGCACCCGTGAACCATCATCACGCCGGGATATGTGCGGATTCGTCAAGCACATGAGCCGCGAGATCCAGCAGCTTCTCCGGGTCCTTTTCCGCCCGAAACGCGGAAGCATCGCCCGCATCCAGGTAGCGCACGGTGACCGCACCACTCACCGCATCCATGCCGAGTACCACCACGTCCCACGGCCGATACCCGGCGGAACGGAGGCTTCGGCGCCAGTTCGTATAGGTGAGAAGCACCCGGCGAGCCGGCTCCGTACGAATGGTATGTTCCACCGGCGCCATGCTGAGGGTCAGGCGCTCATCCGTGAGGATGCGGGAATCCTGCACCATGCAGTACCCCACCAGTGAATCCCACGCGTAACGCGCCACTTCCTGGGCGTAAATGGAAACAATGGCGCGCAGATGTTCGTCATTGATCCACCGTTCACTGGTGCGTAGCGAGCGCTTCGCCTTGCGTCCTACTCCAAACATTGCGGCCTCCTTTCCATTCCGGCTGCTCGTTGGCCCGCCGCGGTACGTATTTCTACTTTTCGTACACGGCCAAACGAGCTTATGTGCCAACGAGAATAAGTGCGAAGTTTAACCAACAGGTAAACAATGCGTGACAATTTCGCCATATTTTCTTGTGACAGCGCCACATGTGAACGGCGTAACTCCGCTTGTTCACCAACGTCTGCGGTGCATGCCGCGCCGCCGGCGTCGTACCTCACCGGCGCAACCGCACCCACACCAGCGCACCCACGCCCGCACCCGCACCCAGTGAATATTTTCACGTCCCGCCCGCGGCGAAATATCAACCATTCGCCCACCCCCGGAGTAGGGTGAGGCGCATATGCGCGAACATCGCGCTTTTCACCCTTTTCTAGCCCCGGGAGAACCATGCTTCTTCGTCTTCTCACCCGGTATATACGGCCCTACTGGCCCTACTTCGCCGGCGTCCTTGTTTTTCAGCTGTGCCAAACATTCGCCCAGCTTTATCTGCCCTCACTGAACGCGGCCATCATCGATAATGGTGTGGCCACGGGCGATACGGGTTATATCTGGGGCACGGGCGTGCGCATGCTGCTAGTGGCCCTTCTCCAGGTGGTGCTGGCGATCGCCGGCCTGTACTGCGGTGCGCGAATGGCTATGAGCGTAGGCCGCGATCTGCGCCGCGATATTTATGGCCACGTATCCGAATTCTCCGAGCAGGAGCTTTCCCAGTTTGGCACCGGCTCCCTCATCACCCGCTCCACCAACGACGTCCAGCAGGTGCAGATTATGACGCACTTCGGCTCGGTCATTCTGGTATCCGCGCCGTGCCTGGCGATCGGTGGGGTAATCATGGCGCTGCGGCAGGATGTGGGCCTGTCCTGGCTCATGGCCGTGGCCATTGTGGCGCTGCTGGCCGTGGCCGGCTATGTCACCATGGCCATGTTGCCCGCGTTCCGCACCTATCAGTCCCGCCTGGATAACCTCAACCGCATTCTGCGCGAGCAGCTCACCGGCATCCGCGTGCTACGCGCCTTTGTCCGGGAGGATACGGAGCGTGCCCGTTTCAGCACCGCCAACCGCGACATGACCCGCGTGGCCACGCGCATCGGCACGCTGTTCGTCATCGTATTTCCGATGGCGATGGTCATTATGAACGTGGCCCTGGTGGGCGTGTACTGGTTTGGTGGGCATCAGGTAGATGAGGGCACCACGCAGGTGGGAACCCTCGTGGCCTACATGACCTACCTCATGCAAATCCTCTCCGGCATTCTCATGGCGGCGTTCATGTCCATGATGATTCCGCGCGCAAGCGTGTCCGCAGAACGTATCAATGAGGTCCTGCGTTCCGAAACCTCCGTGACGTTCCGGGACGACGCCGTTACCTCGCTCCCCACCCCGGGGCGCGTTGAGTTTCGTCACGTGGAGTTTTCCTACCCCGGCGCCGAAGAGGCCGTGGTCAGCGACGTTTCGTTTGTGGCGGAGCCGGGCAGCACCATTGCATTCATCGGCTCCACCGGTTCCGGAAAAACCACCGTGGCTAACCTCATTCCACGGCTCTATGATGCGACGGCCGGCCAGGTGCTGGTTGGCGGGGTGAATGTGCGGGATCTTTCATCCGCCGCACTGGCCAGCGCCATCGGCTACGTCCCGCAGAAGCCGTACCTGTTCTCCGGCACCGTCGCCTCTAACCTGCGCTTTGGGCGCGAGGACGCCACCGAGGCGGACATGTGGGAGGCGCTTGAAATCGCGCAGGCCAAGGATTTCGTAGAAGAAATGCCCGGCGGCCTGGACGCCCCGATCTCGCAGGCCGGCACGAACGTATCCGGCGGACAGCGCCAGCGTTTGGCCATCGCGCGCGCGATTATCCATCGCCCGCACATCTACCTATTTGACGACGCCTTCTCCGCGCTAGATCTGGCCACGGACGCTCGGCTGCGAGCGCAGTTGTGGGAGCGTCAACCGGACGTGACCAAAATCGTCGTCGCACAGCGCGTGTCCACTATTACGGACGCGGACCTCATTGTGGTGCTGGACGCCGGCCGCGTAGTGGGCATGGGCACCCACGCACAACTACTGGAATCGACCCCGGAATACCGCGAAATTGTGGAATCCCAGCTGGGAGCTGAAGCCAAGTGAGCAAGAACGAAGAACTGAGCCAGCGCGAGCGCGCAGCCGCAGCCACCCGCGCCATCGAAGAGGCAAGCAAGGACTTTGACCGCAACGGTGCCGCCCCCACGGGGCGGGCCAACACCAAGCGCGCCAAGGATTTCCGCGGCACCGTGAAGCGGCTGGTGAGCCTGCTGGGGCCGTGGAAGTGGTGGGTGGTACTCGCCGCCGTTTTCGGCCTCGGGTGGGTCATCCTCACCGTGTGGACCCCGCAAATCTTGGGACAGGCCGTCAACATCCTGTTCGAGGGGGCGATTTCGCGCCTGCTCCCCGCCGGCGTCACTCAGCAGCAGGCCGTGGAGGGACTCCGCGCCGCCGGGCATAGCTCCCAGGCGGACATGATCGCGGCCATGAACCTCACGCCGGGTGCGGGCGTGGACTTCACGAAGCTGTCCATTGTGCTGGTCACCACGCTGTTCATGTACATTGGCGCGAACCTGCTGGACTTCCTTTCCGGCTACATCTGGAACCGCGCGGTGATGGCATCCATCTATAAGCTGCGCCGGGACGTGGAGGCGAAAATCCACCGCCTCCCGCTCTCCTTCTTTGATCGGACGCGACGCGGTGAGATCATTTCCCGCGTCACGAACGACATGGACAATATCGCCAACGTGCTCCAGCAAACGCTTGCGGGCTTCATCAACAACATCATGTGGGTGGCGGGACTGCTCATCATGATGTTCGTGACCTCCTGGAAGCTGGCGCTCATCGCGCTCATCATCATCCCCATCATGTTCGTCATCATGGGCATCATCAGTCCCCGCTCCCAGGTGGCCTTCCAGAAGCAGTGGAAGGAAACCGGGCGGCTCAACGCGGCGGTAGAGGAAACATTCTCCGCTCACGCACTGGTGCGCGCCTTCGGCCGCGAGGAATCCGTGCAGCAGCGGTTCTCCGAAAGCAATGAGGCGCTGTATCACGCCTCCTTCCGCGCCCAGTTCCTGGCCGGCTCCATCATGCCGCTCATGACCTTCTCCTCCCTGCTCACCTACGTGGGCGTGGCCGTGGTGGGCGGCTTCCAGGTGGCCACCGGGCAGATGCGGCTGGGGAGCGTGCAGGCGTTCATTCAGTATTCCCAGCAGTTCAACCAGCCACTGGGACAGCTGGCGCAGTCCTTTGCCCAGCTGCAGAGTGCCTCCGCTTCCGCCGAGCGCGTGTTCGAGTTCCTCGATGCCGCCGAGGAGGAACCGGAGGATCCGGCGGCACCCGCGTTGAACCCCGGCCCCGGCCGGATCGAATTCCAGCACGTGGACTTCTCCTATGATCCCGCGCATCCGCTGATTGAGGATCTCAATTTGGACGCGCGGCCCGGGCACACCATCGCCATCGTGGGCCCCACGGGCGCCGGAAAGACCACGCTGGTCAACCTCATCATGCGGTTCTACGACATCCAGGGTGGCCACATTCTGCTGGATGGCCAGCCCACCGCGGACCTGCACCGGCACGATGTGCGCGCACGAGTGGGCATGGTGCTGCAGGATCCCTGGCTGTTCAAGGGGACCATCAAGGAGAACATCCGGTACGGCCGCGAGGACGCCACGGATGAGGAGATTATCGCCGCCGCGAAGGCCACCTACGTGGATCGGTTCGTCTCCACACTCCCCGACGGATATGACACGGTGCTGGAGGAGGACGCGGCGAACGTGTCTGCCGGCGAACGTCAGCTCATCACCATCGCCCGCGCCTTCGTCTCGGATCCGGCCATTCTCATCCTTGATGAGGCCACCTCCTCCGTGGACACCCGCACCGAATCGCTGCTGCAGAAGGCCATGGCTGCGCTCCGCGAGGGACGCACCAGCTTTGTGATTGCCCACCGTCTGTCCACCATTCGGGATGCGAACCTCATCCTGGTGATGGAGCACGGATCCATCGTGGAGCAGGGCAACCATGAGGAGCTGCTGGCCCGGAAGGGTGCCTACTACCGGCTCTATAACTCGCAGTTCACGGGAGCCGCCATCGATCTGGACGAGGAGGCCTCGCACTAATAGCCCACCGGTGGGACAACTCCACCGGTCACGCCTGCCGATGTGGGCCCGAGCTCGCACCGGCAGGCGGATACAAACGCGCGGCCTGTCCGCGCGTTTTTTGTAAACGCCTTCTTTACTACACCGTCACCACGTAACTACACCGTCACCACGTACCGGTCACGACGTCGTCGTACGACGCGCTGGCGCATAGACTTGCGAACGAACAAAGGAGAGCCATGTCCTTCCTCAACCGGTTCCGCGAGTGGATTGCCTCGGTGCACCCGCAGGCACCCGTCGGCCCTGAGTGCATTGAGCTACCCGCACTGGGAAACACAGCACAGCAGCCTGCCCGGCCTCTTTCGGCTCCGCTTTCCCCGAAGCAATCCAGGCAATCCAGCGAACGAAACGACACGCACTATCGGCCCGCCCCCAAGGCGCCCACACGCCACGTCACCGTCCATCCGGTGGGCGTGCAGCCGTGGTTGGCGGGCTGGGGTGTCTCGGCATGGCTGCTTCTCGGGCTTGGGCTTGCCGTGTGGGGTATTTTCCACATGGCCGCCGCCGTTCAGTGGGTGCTGGTAGCCGTATTTTTCGGCTTTGTGCTCACCTCTCTGCTCCTCCCGGCGGTGGATACCCTGAACCGAGTGCTGGCGCGCGGCTGGAGCGTGCTCATCGCAATTCTCGGCTTCTTCCTCATTTTCGCCGGACTGGTCACGTGGATAGTCGATTCGGTGGTGTCCCAGTGGACCAGCCTGGGTGCTCAACTCTCCGCCGGCATCAATGGGATTTTCCAGTGGGTGAGTGAGGTATCACCCGTCCAGACCACGCCGGAACAGATGAACCAGGGCCTGCAGACCCTTATTAGCCAGGCTACCCGCTACGTGCAGCGCAACGCGGCGAACCTGGCCCAGCAGGCCGTCTCCCAGGCCAGCACCGTGGCCCTGGGGATCACCATTCTGTTTCTCGGCGTCTTTTGCGCCATCTTCTTTATGCTTCAGGGCCGCACCATGTGGCTCTGGTTCTTGAACATACTTCCCGCGAGTGCCCGCCAGCGTACCAACGACGCCGCACTGGCCGGCTGGCATTCGTTCTCCGGTTACGCGCGCGGCACCATTATTGTTGCGTTCATCGACGGCCTCATGGCCGCCACCCTGCTGCTTCTGTGCCGCGTACCGCTCGCGGCGCCGCTGGCCGCGCTGGTAATGATCGGCGCCTTTATCCCGCTCATCGGTGCACCGCTGGCGATGATCGTGGCCGCCATTATTGCGCTGGCCACCCGCGGCGTGGTGGTGGGCATCATCGTGCTGCTTGGCATTGCGTTGATCGGCCAGATCGAGGGACACATTCTGCAGCCGCTTATCATGGGGCACCAGGTATCCCTCCACCCCGTCACCATCGCGCTTGGTGTCACGGCCGGCACGTTCATCGGCGGCCTACTGGGCGCCATTGTCGCGGTGCCGTTCATGTCCATCTGCTGGGAGGTGTACAAGGTACTCCGGCGTAAACCCGATCCGCCTCTGAGCCGTATTCCGCTCCCCAATATGGAGAATCTGGAGGGCACAGCCGTTGGTAATGCGCTCCACGCGCAGGCTGATCGGGTGATGAACACGTGTGCACGCGGGGGCGCGCCGATCGTGGCTCGCCCGGCCGGCCGTCAATCGGACTCGCCGCTGCCCGCGGACCTGGTGGCCGATAAGACAACCACGCCCGAAAGCGACCAGCATTAGGTCGGGCCTCAGGCCGCCCACCGGGGCAGCGCCGCATACGCCGGTAGATGCCCCGGAACCTACCCGATAATGGCGGCCGCTACGGCGTCGTCCAAGACAACATCGGTGGCGGCGCCACCGCGCAGGGCGGCACGTACGGCAGCGGCCTTCTGCGGCCCGGCTGCCATCATCAACCGGCGCGGCACCCGCTGCAATTCAGCGATCGTGGGACCCGATGCTCGTCGGTTCATCCGGATGCCATCCTGAGAACCATCCGCCCGCATGAACACGGTGCACACATCCCCCACCGCGCCGTCCTCCAGCAGGTACCTGCGGTCCTCGGCGGTGAGATAGCTGGTGGTATACGCGTGAGACGGGATGGCGGTCTCAAAGGAGCCCACACCAAATACGGACAGAGTGGCGCGATTGCGTGCCTCCACCACGGAACGCACGAAGCTCTCTCGGCTGACGGCCTCTTTTGCCTCCGGGTGATCGAAGAAGGTGGGAATGGCCAGATGACGAGCGTGGGTGGCCCAGGCACGCTCAACGGCGCCGAGTACCTCATTGGCGTAGGTGAGGCCCATGCCCCGCGAATCAATGGCACCATTGAGTTGTACCAGCTTGATGCCGGGTAGCGCGCGAGGTTCCAATTCACTGGCCAGCGCAGCGAGCGTGGTGCCCCAGGAAAATGCCACCGTAATATCCGGCTCCATCATGTCGTTCAGCACACGCGCGCCCGCCTGCGCTACCAGCCGAAGCCGTTCCTGCTCCGTACCGGCGCGCCGCGTGGGCACCACGGTCACCTGTACGCCATACAGACGCGCCAGCTCCTCCTGCGTCTCTACCAGGCGGCTAGCCCCGGGCGGGCGCAGGCTGATTTCTACTACGCCCTCGTCGCGCGCAATTTTTAGTAGTCTGGACACGGTCGAACGCGACACGCCCATGCGCGATGCGATCGATTCCATCGTGTGATGCTTGTCGTAGTACAAACGTGCTACCTGGTAGGCATCTCTAAGTCTAAGGTCCCCATTCACAGGTCCATTATTGCACGAACGTGCAACCTTTTGGGTAATGTCACGCAAACGGTACTATTGGAAGATGCAAATACTTTTACGTTACTAGGACGTTTCGGCTATAGGGCGAACGCCTCTAGGACGTATCGACCACTCAATGGGGAGAAAATGGCTAACGAAGAAAAACCGCAGTACGTGATGGCAATTGATGAGGGCACCACCTCCACGCGCTGCATCATTTTTGATCACGCAGGTCAGATCGTCACTACCGCCCAGGAGGAGTTCACTCAGATCCTCCCGAAGGCCGGCTGGGTGGAGCATAACCCCAAGGAAATCTGGAGTGCCATCCGTATCACCGTTGGTGACACGCTGGCTCGGGCCCAGATTAACCGCCACCAGCTGGCCGCGGTAGGCATCACCAACCAGCGTGAAACCACGGTGGTATGGGATCGGCACACCGGCGAGCCCGTCTACAACGCCATCGTGTGGCAGGACGCCCGCACCGAGGAGATCGTCTCTGATCTCATCGCCAAGGAGGGCGCCAACAAGTACATCGACCGCGTGGGCGTGCCAATCAGCACGTACTTCTCCGCCTTCCGTATCAAGTGGATCCTGGACAATGTGCCAGGCGTGCGCGAGCGCGCGGAAGCCGGGGATCTCTACTTCGGCAACATGAACACGTGGGTGCTGTGGAACCTGACCGGCGGCATCAATGGCGGCGTACACATCACGGACGTCACCAACGCCTCCCGCACCATGCTCATGAACATCCGCACCCTGCAGTGGGATGAGGGCGTGTGCAAGGACCTGGACATCCCCATGTCCGTGCTGCCCGAGATCCGCTCTTCCTCCGAGGTATACGGCTACGGCGCCAAGAACAGCCTGCTCATCGATACGCCGATCGCCGGCATCCTCGGTGACCAGCAGGCGGCCACCTTCGGGCAGGCATGCTTCAACAAGGGCCAGGCGAAGAACACGTACGGCACCGGTAACTTCATGCTCATGAATACCGGTGAGGAGCCGATGCGTTCGAGCAATGGCCTCATCACCACCGTGCTCTACCAGCTGGGCGGTCAGAAGCCGGTGTACGCGCTTGAGGGTTCCGTGGCCGTGACCGGCTCCCTGGTGCAGTGGCTGCGCGACAACCTGGGCATCATTTCCAGTTCCTCCGAGGTTGAGGAGCTGGCCAGCCAGGTGGAGGATGCCGGCGGCACCTACATCGTGCCGGCCTTCTCCGGCCTGTACGCCCCCTACTGGCGTACCGATGCGCGCGGCGTGATCGTGGGTCTCACCCGCTACATCAACCGGAACCACATCGCCCGCGCCGTTCTCGAATCCACCGCGTTCCAGAGCGCCGACCTGCTGGACGCCATGAACAAGGATTCCGGCGTGACCCTCCAGGAGTTGCGCGTGGACGGTGGCATGACGGTGGATGAGATCCTCATGCAGTTCCAGGCGGACCTGCTGGGTGTGGACGTGGTGCGCCCCAAGGTCACCGAGACCACCGCCCTCGGCGCCGCGTATGCCGCCGGCCTGGCCGTTGGTTTCTGGGATTCCACCCAGGACGTCATTGACAACTGGGCCGAGGACAAGCGCTGGAGCCCGCGCATGGACACAGCCGAGCGTGACCGTCGCATGCGCCTGTGGCACAAGGCCGTGGATCGCACCCTCAACTGGGTGGACGAGGACACCCGCGTCCTTTCGGAGTAGGGTCCACGTTCTCAAACGGCGTCGTTGTTTAACGGCGCCGTTTTGTTTACTCCAGGCCTTCTCACGTAGGTTCGACGCCGCCGTGGTCACCGCGCGACGAAGCGCCACGCCGTCGTTCGTGCGACGCCACGTTAGGGGCACGCACTTACTACGGGTGAGCGGCTCGCCTCAGGCCCCACCTTGTCCAGGCGACAATCGGGTACGCACCGGTTCCCACAGCAGCTTGGCCGCGCAGACGGCGTCGTTAGAGGAAAAGCGCGGAGATTACGAAGATGGAGATCAACGAGGCGAATGTGGTGATGATATTGGCGTCGCGCGCGAGTGGAATGGCCGTCTGGTAGCGATGCGCGTAGACAAAAACATTGTTTGCGGTGGGGAATGCGCTGACCACCACCACGGGGAGCAGCGCGGCCGCGTGTAGACCGAACGCCCAGCCGAGTCCGGTGGCGATGAGCGGCGCCGCTACCGTGCGCATAAACGTGACCACACACACGGGTGCCAGCCCGCCACCGAACTTGGGCAGACGCGCACCCCGCATCGACATGCCGATGCCAAGCAAAACCAGCGGAGCGGAGGCGGCACCCACAAAATCCGCCGGACGCATGATCCACGCCGGCGGCTCCCAGTGGCACAGCGCCGCCGCCAGGCCGATGAGAACGGAGAGCAGTACCGGATTCTCTAGTTGGCGGAGGATGGAGCGCCAAATACCGCCGGACTCGCGGCCCGTCTGCCCGTCAAGAATCCAGAAGGCAATCGGCGTAATGATGGCAATCTGAAAAATAATGATGGGGGCGGCCTGGGAGGCGTCGTGGGTAATGGCGGCAAGGAAGGCCGTACCCAGATTGCCCGCGTTTGTAATACCCACGGCGATCGTGGCAATACTCAGCTCTGCACCGCGCCAGCGCAGGATAAACCGCATGATGAGGAAGGTAAGCAGAGTGGCTATCAGCGTGGTGAGAATATTGACCAGGCCGCTGGCGGAGAACACCGCCTTGAGGTTTGCCCGCACCATCGTGCCGAACAGCATGCACGGAAGCACCACATTAAACACGATGCGCATAAGAACGCCCTCGGTGCCCGGCGGAGTAATGCCGCGTGCCGCCAGATAGTATCCGCCGAACATCGCCAACAGAATGGCCGCGAAAGATGCGATTACGCCGGACACAGATAGCCGCGATTCTCCCCGGTTCGCCGGGGCGGAAGTGATGTGTAGCCCACGCCAGGAAGGCGTACTAGAGCGGATGAAATGCTAGAACAAATAGCCCCGAAGGCGTCAGTGCACCGGGTGCGAGAGTGCGCCGGAGCCGGTGGCGCACCAGAACGTGCAATTCCGAGGCGCGCCAGCGCGGGCCGCGCGGAAGGACGGACACGCGGTGCGCAAGGACGGACGTAGCACACGCAAAGACGGCCGCGCCACGCACAAAGATAGGCGCACCACGCGCCGTAGCGCCGGCGCGAATTAGAAGATGAGGTTGCCGCGGAGCGCCCGGTGATCCGAGACCGGCAGTACCTGAGTTTCAAGGCTAGAGAAGCGAACGGCCGAACCGACAAAGTAATCCGTGACAAGCGTTGGATGTTCAATGGGTGTAGTAGGAAGCTCCGTAACGTTTGGGGTAGAGAGCGCACCACGCAGTTCCGCCACCGGCATACCGAGACTTCCAAGGATGGCGCGCGGCGCACCGGGTCCGCCGTAGGCAACCGCAAAATCATCCAGTTGCTGCCGCACGAACGTGAGCTGTAAAGCGCGGAGGGCCTTCTGCCGAGAAAGGCACGTGGTGGCAACAAAGATATCCCGCCCGGGCGCTTCGACCTGGGCAAGAATGGCCACGTGCACGCGGGAGGCAGGTGCAAAGATGGCTAGCACGGCATCAAGCGTGCCTTCGTCATCCGATTCGGGGAGAGAAAGGAGGCGCGCACGGCGAATCCGGTAGCGCGAGGCGAGTGCCACCCCAACGCCAGTCAGATGCTTACCACGCCGCTCCGCACACTTGGCCGCCAGGACCGACCGCTGCGGCAGGAAGAGAACATCCTCAAAGTTCCCCGCCGCCACGAATTCACTGAGCAGCGGACCCGACTTGACGCGGTCACGCACACCCTGAAGCGCCAGCAGGTCCGGCCCCATATGAGCAATGCTCACCGCGGCCTTCCGGATGGATTCCGCTTCCCAATCGAGCGCGCTGGTGCCCGGCTTGACGGGATGGTTGGCTTTGCCTTCACCAACGTGGAAGCTCACCGCATGCAACTGGCTCATCTGTGTCCTCCTGAACAATCTCTGATTATCTTACCGGAGGTGGCAGGGTTTTACCGGGGGCAAGAAGGTTCAACGGGAGGCGGCAGTTTCACCCGAGATGGCAGGTTCTATCGGAGGCGGCCGCGTTTTACCTCAGGCGGCAGGTTTTACCGGTTTACCGGCGACGCCGGAGCCAGTCTCCCGCGCTACCGAGACCCCGGTGCCAATGATTACCGGCGACGCCGTGGTCAGTCCGCATTCTTTGGCGTAAAGGTGAGGGCCACGGAATTCATGCAGTACCGCTGACCGGTAGGTGTTTGCGGCGCATCAGGGAACACGTGGCCTAGATGCGACCCGCATTTAGCGCAGCGCACTTCCACGCGCGCGTAGCCAAGCCGGTAATCGATATCCGTGGTGACAGCGTCAGAGTCTGCTGGATCATAAAAGGAGGGCCAGCCACAGCCCGCATCGAACTTGGTGTCCGAGTGGAACAACTCGGCTCCGCATGCCTTACAGCAGTAAACGCCCTCACGGTTTTCCTCCAGCAGTTCGCCCGTCCACGGCCGCTCTGTACCAGCATTCCGCATCACGTCAAACTCGATGGGGGTAAGTAGCTCTTTCCACTCAGCGATGGTCTTTGAAATCTCCGTCATTTCCGTCTCTTCTCTCTGTCTCAGGCCTGCGCGCGGGCCCCTTTCTAGCCCGCTCGCAGGTGAATCCGCTCAATCGCTATCTCGCTACTCGCACTGCCGGCCCTTATATCGCTCACTGATAGTCCGGCTGGTTTGCCCGGACCGCTTCACCCCGGATCCCCCCCAGCAACGCCTCACCCCGGATCACCTCTCCCCTAGCCACGCTTGACCCCAGATCACTTCATCCCGGACCGCTTCGCCACGGGTCGCTTCACTCCAGTCGTGTTTTCTGCCAACCGCTACTCACTCGCCGTCCGCGGCAACATCGCCTGCCGAATCGTTCGGATCCCCGCCTTCGCCGTCAGCGCCCTCTATTCCGGACACATTCGTGTTGCCCTCCACTCGTGGCCCGTTCTCTGCCTTCTCTCGCGCCATTTCTTCATCAACAGCGGCCTCAATCTCCGCATCACTGAGCTGATCACTGATCTGCCCCGTACGTATAAGGAAGCTACGGGTGCGTTCGCGCTGCACGTCTTCCCCGGGACCGGAAAAGTTCTTTGCCAGCTCCGAGGTGGAAAAACGAGATGACTCACCAGCGGTAGTCTCATGGTCAATTGCCGGCGTAGAAGCCTTCTCCATGCGCTGTTCCACGGGGATTCGCCGCGGCAGCGCACCAAGAATTTCCGTGGCGTTCAGCACGGTGGTCTCGGTGGCGTCGGCAGCGGACACGGTAACGCCCGTGCCACCCGCTTTCACGCCGGGCATTCGCTGTCCCGCGCGAGCACCTGTTTCAGTAGTGCGGCTACTACGGCCCTGTGCTCGCGCCGCCGATCTTCCGGCCTTGCCACCACGCGCCGTACCGCCGCCTTTCCCGGCATCTCCATCCACCGCCGCAGCATCGCCACTTGTGCCTTCAATATGAGCGGATTCGTCATTTGCCTCAGACAGTGCATCCAGGTCCGACTGGCTCCCCGTGTACTCCACTATCCGCTTGTGCGGCACAGAAATGGGCGAGTGCTCACGCAGCCACACCACCATGCCCTCGCGCACATAGTTCTTAAGATCCGCGATGGTGGAGGGATTGGCGGAGGATACAAAGATATCGACGCGCAGGCTATCCTCCCCCGCGTCCGCCACCACCAGCGTGCCCGGTTTGCCGTCCCACAGGTCCGTGGAAGCAAGGATTCGCGCCAGTTCCGCCCGCATCGCACCGAGGGGCGCATTCCAGTCCACATGGACGGACACCACACCCTGCATGCCGGGATTCTTGCGGGTCCAGTTCTCAAATGTCTGGGTGGTGAGCTCGGAAGACGGCACGATAAGCCGCCGCCCATCCCACACGGCCAGCACCACGTACGTGAGTGTGATCTCCTCAACGTAGGTGAACTCACCCTTCCAATTGACCACATCACCCACACGAATGGAATCTGAAAAAGCTAACTGCAGCCCCGCAAATACATTTCCCAGCGTTGACTGGGCAGCAATGCCGGCCACCACAGATATCAACCCGGCAGAAGCAAAGATCGATGCACCGGCCGCCCTCATAGAGGGGAATGTCAGCAGAATGGCCGCAATACCCAGTACCACAATGACCGCCGCCACCACGCGCCGCAGGATCTGCACCTGTGTCTCCACGCGCCGCACGCGCGACGGTTCCCGTACCTTCGTACGTGCCAGGACGACGTCGAACAAACCCCGCGCCACTCCCAGCGCCATCCACGTGATGCCGACAAACAGCAGGATAAGAATGATGTGCTGTACGCCTGAGGCGAACGACGGTTTCTGCGAATCCGACAGCCCGCTGTAAAGCATGTTCATGGACACCATGACGCCCAGAATGGCCACGGTAAATGGCACGGCGCGCTCCAGCGGCTGAATGATGGCCTGCACATGCTTCGCGCGGCGGAACCCGTATCTGAGGATGGCCATGCCCACCACGGCTATCAGGAAGCCAACCACCAGCCCGGCCGCACCGGCACCGAGTACCTGCACCACATCAACGGTGACCTCCGCAGCCACCTCCGCCGTGGAATTGCCACCGCTTGGCGTAGCGGTGGCACCTGCAGAGGCAGCGTGCGTGAACGCCTGAAGTACATCGGATATTTGCATGGTTCCAGGGTACTGAAGGGTTCCGACAGATTCGCCGGGCGCCCACTGAGCGTTCACTGAGAGCGCTTCGCGCCCAGGCAGCCTCACTCCACCACCTGGGCCCAGGACCCACCCGGGCCCAGGACAACACCCCCAGATTCTCTAGTGACGAAGGACACGCTAATCGGGGTTTGCTTCGTTGCGAGCATTCCGTATATGCTTATCGAGTTCCCCACTGAGGAATTTCGCCCCTATCGTCTAGAGGCCTAGGACGCTGGACTTTCACTCCGGTAACATGGGTTCGAATCCCGTTGGGGGTACGCAAGGTCACTTGCCGCGGTTCGCCGCGTAAGTTGGCCCCGTAGCGCAGTTGGTTAGCGCGCCGCCCTGTCACGGCGGAGGTCACGGGTTCAAGTCCCGTCGGGGTCGCGAGCAAATCCCGGAGCGGTCCGGGATTTTGTTTGTCTCGGCTCTGTAGCTCAGTTGGAAGAGCGTTCGACTGAAAATCGAAAGGTCACCGGATCGACGCCGGTCGGAGCCACTCTCATATAGCGCTGCTTGCGCTACTCATCCTTACAGCTGCTAGTACAAATTTGAAATGCAGTCTGGATAGATTTGGCTCACATTATCCGCGATTCCCGGATTTCCTGTACGGCGCCGTTCCTATCGATTGTCTCACCTCATCAACTCCGAGACGCTCAGTAGCCGCACGTCGTTCCTGACACGGCTAGTTGTCTCACCCGATCATCCTTATGGCAACCAGTCGAGCTCACGGCCACCGTCCCACAGTTCCTTCGCTAGGAAGCACGGTAGGCTTGCCGTTTACCAGCGCGCACCACGCGCCGCCACATTCACCGCAGCAATGCGCATTCACCGCAGCAACGAAAGGACAGCACATGATCGGAACAATCTTCGGGTACATCATCACCGGTATCGTCGTTGGACTGCTGGCTCGTTTCTTCCTCAAGGGCGATCACAACATCGGCATGCTGTGGACCATAATTCTGGGCGCAGCTGGTTCGGGCATTGGCGGCTGGCTGACCAACCACTTCATTGGCCCCGGCCACGGCATTATTTCCTTCATCGCAGGCATCCTCGTAGCCATGCTGCTCATCAGCTTCTATGTAGGGCCGCACAACCGGAACGTGCGGTAGGCACTCTCGGTAAGCAGGTGGCGCAGGCGGTGACCCATACCGGGGTGATCCTGCCAACCTGCGGTGACCCAACCCGTCGGTTGGCGGGTGGTTGGTGCCGTTTGTAGGTGTTTAAGTCACCTTTGAAGTGCACTAACCACCTACGAATCGTTGCGGGCACGCCCGGCCGGCCAATTAGCCCAATCCGCCCAATCCTTCTAATCTGTCCAATCAGCAGGGGCACCACTTCGGAAGCGGCCAATGCACGCGGGATACCCGCAAGGCGAACCTCGCGGGTGATCTGCCAACTGAAGCGGCCGGTGAGCACTCGAAGCCCACCTGTCGCACGTCTTGTCGCTCTACCGTTGTGCCCCACTCAACCGCCCGTTCAGTCGCCGCACCTGTGAGCGGATGCAAAGCCACATAACCACCCAGATCACCCCATAGATGCCAGCCGTAATCCCCACGAACCCGACGATCGCCCAGCCGCCAGGGATCCACCTCAGGTACACTGCCGCCGGGATCAGCGACACCACGATCACGCTCATATGAAGCATCGTCGCCTTCGCTAAGGAGAAGCGATCAACGGCAAAAATAGCGCCTGCCGCCCCCTGTATCACTCCCAGGAGCGCATATACACACCGCTCAACTAGCACCGCCGCGTTCTCGTTTGAGAACATGGCAAGAAACGCGGAGCTCCCCGGCACATACGCGGATCCATAGTGTGCCGAGAAGGCGAGCTCAATTAAAACGCCAACGACAATACCAACGACACCGCCGATTGCTGCTCTTCTGCGGATGTTCTTCCAGTCCATCATCAACCCCCTACAACCCAAGCGCCTGCTTGAATGCTCGTAGCGAGCGCCGCGATACGAATGACCGCGTCCCATCTACAAGCGTGATGCCGATAGTGCCGGCCACCGAGAAGTCCATCTGTTGCACGTATCTGAGTGCGATAATCTCGCCCCGGTTGATCTGCACAAATGCGTGAGGGTCCAAGGCCTCAGCCAGGTCTCGGATCCGGCGCCGCACGTTCCAGTCACCATCGACGGTCTGGGCCATCACTCTTTTGCCCGCGGTGTGGAACCTCATCACTTGACCTAGTTGAAGGCCGGTCGCACGATCCCCGCGCATACCGATGAGTTCCCATGGATTATGTCCGGCGGCAATCTGCCCGAGCGCATCTTGAATACGGCGGACCTCCGAGGAGACCGCTCGCGCACGTATGGTCACCTCCGTTTCCTCGGCCGTCAGGTCGATTTGCGTTGTTGTTTTCATCCGAGCACCTCCCGTTGCGCATCACTGACTAGTGAAGATGGCGCTTCCCAACTGCTCAAGCGATCGGAGATATTCGGCCATCCAGACCGGACAAGCGGCATCGGCAGGATCCGGCCCATCGGTTGTAGGTGGTTGGTGCCGTTTGTAGGTGTTTGAGTCACCTTTGAAGTGCATTAACCACCTGTGAATGGCCGTCGCGGCCCCAAGCTCTGCCGGTTGGTAGGTGGTTGGTGTTGTTTGCGGGTGTTTAAGTCACCTTTGAAGTGCACTAGCCACCTGCGAATCGTCACTGGCAAGCCGGGATACTCCGGACCCCATTGTCCGGAGCCCCGGTGCCACATGGATCACCAAACCAGCATGGCCGAGTGCAGGCAAGGAAAGCAGTCAAACTAGCGTGCGCCGTCCCTCCGCCGAACCAACGTGCAATTTCCAGCGAATAGGTCAGACCATCGCGCACAAGATATCCGCCCGCAGCACACAATCCAGCTAACGGTGAGGAGAATCTGGTCGGCGACGAGACGGAGCCCCATTGCACCGTCCCGCACATCTTCAGGTTACCGGTCCGCGACCCCGCGCATGCCGGAAAAAGCCCCGCTCAATCTGCCTCACGGCAGGCTAAGGCTTGCCCCGATACGCCGCTAAGACATCTGATTCCCTGCATTCATGCCATTTCCTAGATACGTGGCCGACGACGTCGCCAGCCACCTCGCGTTCCGCTGTCGCAGGGTCCGGTAGATGCCAGAGAGACTCAGGCAGAACGAAACCGCATACAACGAACCTGGCGGAACAGTAGTACGGCACGTAACTACGCTGCGCCAGGGATAAAGATCTACTCGCAAGGCCTTCTGCCCTACCCACGCGGAAGAAGATACCTCACGGTTACCTTGAATTTACGCACCAGATACCCGGGTTTCGTACCGTAATTATGTTTATCCATGTATCGGAGGATCCCGTGCATTCACCGCTTTCGCACATCAGACGTACCGGCGCCGCAATCGTCGCGGCGCTTATTCTCGCTACTGGATTTTCGTCGTCGGCCAAAGCCACGTCTACCACGGCCACGTCTACCACGACTACGCCTGCCGCAGCCACGTCTACCGCAGCCACGCCGCCAGGCGAAGGCGACGGCACCGAACCCGTCACCGAATCCCCGGTGGCGCAATTGCTCTACTTCCAGGACGTCCATGACATTGCTCCTGTGCCGCAGGAAGATGGGGAGCATGGCGGAATAGCAAGGCTCGCCACCGTCCTCAATGAGGCACGGGCAACGGGCACGCCAGATCTCACCATCTCGGGTGGCGATCTGGGTGGCGGCACCCTGTTCGGCGCCGTCTTCCGCGGCGAGGCGATGGTGAAGGCGCTCAACCGCGTAGGTACCGATGTGGCCGGCTTCGGCAACCACGATTTCGATTACGGCGTAGATCAGACTCACAAGCTGGTCTCCCTCTCCACTTTCCCGTGGGTTGCCTCGAACATTTCGAATACCTCGAATGGAAAACCATTCAATGGCACTGAAAACCAAGCCGTACTGCTTAATGCGGGTGACGTGAGGATTGGTTTCCTCGGACTCACAGGAAGTCTCAGCAATAGCACGGCGATGCGGGACGTGACCCAGGAGGACTATGTATCTTCGGCGAAGGCCGCCTCAGATCGTCTCAGAGCTCAGGGCGCCGACATCATTGTTGCCCTCGCTCAAATTGATCGCGCCGGATACGAATCAGTCATGAGCGAGGTTTCAAGTATCGACGTACTGCTTCGAGAAGAGGACTCCTATGGAGCACCGGCCGTCACTAACAAACTCGCCGATGGCCGCATCATCAGTTCCGGAGCTGGCAATTATGGAACCGTCCAGCAGGTCCTTATTTACCGCGACGAAGCCGGCTACCGGTTTGAGGTCAATAGCCTTCCCGTCAATGAATCCGTACCGGCGAACGCCAAGCTCCTCACGTTCCAGGACTCTCGGATGACGGAGCTGGAGAACCGCCTTGCCACTCGACTCACCGTATTGGATAGGGCGCAGGGCCGCCCCCAGCCACTGGGGTCCACCGTGGCCAATGCCCTGCGTCTTCAGGGCAAAGCAGACTTCGGCTGGATCAATGCGGGTGGCCTTCGCGCGGATCTGCCAGCCGGCCACATCACGATGCGCGAAGCCTTGGCGGTGCTCCCGTTCGGTAACCAGCTCATGAAGATCAGTACTACCGGTGCACACCTGCGGTTGGCACTCGAGCAGGCGGCGGACTCTAATCCGAAGGGATCGTCGGGCGGCTACCCGCTGGTGGCAGGCCTGAAATTTGTCTATAACCACGACGCCGCACCGGGGATGAAGATCTCCTCGCTGACCCGAGATGACGGCACACCAATTACTGATACGGACACGTTCACGCTTGCGCTCACAAATTACGTGTACAACGGCGGCAACGGTGTCACAGCGTTTTATGGCGATCCGATCCTCATTGAGGCGGGATCAGGCGGTGCCGACGTTGACGCGCTGGTCGCCTACCTGCAACACATTGCGCAGCCTTCTCCCGCGCCGACGTCGTCGCCCACCGCAACGTCCACAGCCGCACCCTCTTCTCAAGCATCCTCAGGCGCATCGGCTTCCCCTGCTGTCCCGGAACCGAACTACTCCGCTCCGTATTCGTCGTCGGCTGGGAGCGAAGCGCATCAGTCCCTTGCCCACACCGGTATCGACGCCACCGCGCTCATGCTTCTGGTCCTGGTTAGCTCCGGTGCTGGGCTAGCCCTCCTCCGCGGGCGAAACCGTGCGGATCGTTAGATGTCGGAGGTCGCGATTAGGCTGGCAGCGTGGCACACGATATCGAGGACTACTTTCCCGGCGGCGGAGCACCGCGCATCACCTTGCGAGAGGTGGACGCACCGCCGCTATCGGCCGCGCGCCCAGAGCCGGCGGATATCGCCCCGGTGCTGGATCCTGTAGTCCAGCTTCTGCGCGGAAAGCGGTTCGCCGTCCTCACGGGTGCCGGCCTCTCCACGGACTCCGGCCTGCCGGACTATCGTTCCCCTGGTTCGCGGCCACGTCACCAAATCACGCTCCAGCAGTTCATGGCGTCCGAGGAATACCGGCGCCACTACTGGCTCCGCAATCACGGCGGCTGGCTTGCCCCGCTGCGCGCTCAACCCAATGCCGGCCATCGCGCGCTGGCTGCACTCGAGGAGGCGGGCGCAGCCGTGGGTATCATTACCCAGAACGTGGATCGGCTCCACGAGCGCGCCGGCTCCCACTACGTGGTGGATCTGCACGGCCGGTTTGACCGCGTGGTGTGCACAAACTGCGGCATTCACTATGACCGCGCCTTTATTCATCGCCTTTTAGTGGCGGCTAATCCGCATGCGGACGTTAATCCGGCCCGCGGACAGGTAGCCCCGGACGCGGATCTGGATGTAGCTGCGGATGCCCGCTTCCGCGTGGTGGACTGCCCGGCCTGCGGCGGCATCCTCCGCACGGACGTGGTGTTCTTTGGCGGTTCGGTCAAACCGGAGGATCGCGCCTCCGCCCGCCACATGATCGACGTGGCCGACGCCGTGTTGGTTGCCGGCTCCTCCCTCGCCATCGGCGGCACATACCGACTGGCTCGCAGTGCCTACAAGGCGGGCAAGCCACTCGTCATCATTAACCTGGGCCCCACCCGCGCTGACAGCATCGCGCAGGTGGTCGCCAACGTGTCCACCTCGCGGGCGCTCCCTTATCTGGCAGCGCATCTCAGCGCAACGCCATCCGTCCTCCGCAGCCGCGCGCACCATCGGCCCACCCTCGCCGAGCGCACCGAACGCCACCTTCGGTAGCCTGCCCACGTCGCCGCCCAGTAGCCAGCTCGCGTTGCCGCGCCAGGTAAATGCCGCCCGGTAACCGGCACGCGTCGCCACACCAGGTAGATACCGCGCCCAGTAGCCAGCTCACGTTGCCGCGCAAAGCGGGCGTCTCGAATCGCCCACTTTGCGCGCCTACCGCCCCAGCCCCGCTACCCCCAACCGAGCCGATGCAGTTCGGCGTCGTCCAAACCGAAGAAGTGCCCCACCTCATGCACCACGGTGATGCCGATCTGGTGCACCAGGTCGTCGCGATCCCGCGCGTAACGCTGTAGCGGCCCCTGGAAAATGTAGAGACGATCCGGGAACGTGAATGAGTAGTCTGCACGCTCCGAGAGCGGGGTGCCGTCGTAGAGACCGAGGAGTTCGCGGGCCGGCGCCACCTGCCCGCGCGGATTCGGCGTTCCGCCTTCGGTTGCCGCGTCGCTCTCAGTTACCGCGTCGCTCTCAGTTGCCGGGCCACTCTCCGTTACCGCGTTGCTTCCGGTTGCCGCGCCGCCGCCCGTAGTCGCCCTACCTCTAGCGACGACGTCGCCACGCGCGTCCGCCTCACCCCCGGTTGCAGCATCGCCCCCGTCAAGCGGCTCCGTCTCATTGCTCACGGCACCGGTGCCCTCCGCATCCGCCAACATGTCCGGATCGGGTTCGTCCTGCACGATGATGGCCACATTGGTCATAAGCCGCGTCAGGTACTCGGGGATCCGATCGAGGGCGTCGCCCACCGCATCTTCAAACTCTTCCGCGCTCATGGTCACCATGACCCCATGGTTTCACACCGTGAGTTGCATGCTGCGCCACGACCGGCGTCGTAGCGGCCAACACGCCACCGCGAACCCGGCCGGCCACCGAGCCGTTTCAACAAAAAGTTCGCATTGTTGGCCGTAATCGGCCAAAATGGCATAGTAGGTGCCCGCTGCGGCAGAAGGAAGAATTGCATGTCTGAATCCACACACGCGGCCTTTGACGGCCACACGTACGAGGGGTCGAAATACACCACCTCGAATTCCGAGGAGGAGCGCCTCGCCCGTGAGACGGCGCCCCGCAAACGCACGGTGGGCGAGCTTATCTCGGCCGTCAGTGCGCAGTTCTCCGCGATCCTGCGCGATGAATTGAACTATGTGAAGGCGTCCATCATCATCAAGGTGAAGAGGCTTGGTGTAGGCGGTGCGCTGCTTGCCGTGGTTGCGGTGCTGGCCTTCAACCTGCTCACGCTGCTGCTCCTGGCGGTGTCCGCTGCTTTTGCCTCCCTCACCGGGAGCTGGGCGTGGGGCTTCCTCATCACCGCAGCGATTGTGCTGGTGATTATGGCCGTCCTGGGCGGCATTGGCGTTGCCCAGTTGAAGAAGGCGAACACGGTCAAGGTAGAGCCCGGCGATCATCTCTCCGAGGACGTCGCGGCCATGAAGAAGGGAATGGAGAGTTGAGCGATCAGAAGGACACGCGCACACCGGAACAGATCGAGCGGGATCTGCAGGCCATGCGTGAAGAGCTCACGGTCACCGTCAACGAACTGGTCAACCGCGTGGATCCTCGCTCGTCGGTGAAGGCGGCGGCGAACGGGGTCAAGTCCGCGACCGCAAAGTTGCGCGATTCGGCGGCCTCCTCGTTCTCTGCGGCCACGGACCGTGCCCGCGAGGCCATGGGCAATGCGAGCGAGGCGGCCACAAGCATGATGGAGCAGGCCCGCGAAAAGGCTGAGCAGGCTCGCGATCGCGCCGAAAGCGTAGCCGAACAGGCCCGTCATCTGGCTGAAGATGCCCGCGGCGTCGAGGATGCCGGTGCCCAGGAGAATACGTGGGCCGGCGCCCGCATGCCCGCCAGCGCAGAGTTTTCCGACATTCTGACCGATGCGCAGGATGGAGACACAGCCGCGCGCGGCATTCTGGTGGGCGCCGGGGCCGCCGTTGTGGGATTGGCCATCTGGGGGATTTCCAAGCTGCGTTCATAGACCCGGCGGGCATACTTTTAACAGCGCAGTCCCGCTGCGTTTTGACGCCTGTGGACGCGCGTGCGTGTCCACAGTCATAAGCTTGCTCTCACGCCGCGATTCCGGCGTGAGGCTAAGATGGTGCACACTATACTGTTGGAGCGGGAAATACCCGTGCGCGACGAAGGGGGTCAGGCGATGGGCCGCGGCCGTCAGAAGGCAAAGCAACGCAAGGTTGCGCGTAACCTCAAGTATTACGCACCTGAAACTGACTATGAGGCACTGGAGCGAGAACTTCGGAAGGCCGCCTCGGAGCACAAGCACGAAGACGATGCGGACTACTCCGAAGGCGCGGATTATTCCGATAGTGTGGATTATTCCGAGGATGACGAATATACGTACGATCCTGATGAGGTTCCGCCTGCCACGGATGAATAGCGGAAGCTGATTCGTTCGTCAACGCTGAGAGGGGTGCAGAATGCGCCCCTCTTTTGTGCGCCCACAGGTTTAGTACGACGCCAAAGTGGGCGCCCTACTTGCTACTGCTCCGTTGGTACTTATTACTTGTTACTTGCTACGGTCCGGTTGGCACGCCTAGGTTTACCGCCCCGCCCCGAACGACGCCGCACTCGCCTAGTACCTGCGCGCCGCGTCGTCGTCCCCGCTACCTGCCCGCCACACGACTACCTGCCCGCCGCCCGGCCGCTGAGTTGACGGAAAACTCTTCACCTGACGCAAAACTTCCGGCTACGGGGCCAAATCGAGGCCCAAACCGCAAGCTAGCCATCAACTCAAGAGGAAACCGTCAACTCAGCAAACCCAGTGGCCGCGGCACCGTCCGCCCTACACCAGCACGCCCACCAGCGATACAGCGGCCAGGCCCACGACGGAAAGCACGCTCTCCATAAGCGACCAGGTTTTGAACGTCTGCCCCACGGTGAGTCCGAAATACTCCTTGATGAGCCAGAACCCGGCGTCGTTCACGTGGGAAAGGAACACCGAGCCGGCACCGATGGCCAGTACCACGAGGGCCACGTCCACGGCGGGCAACCCGGTCATCACCGGCTGCATGATGCCCGCAGCCGTGATGGTGGCAACGGTGGCGGAACCCGTGGATACACGCACCAGCATGGCCACCAGCCACCCGGCCAGCAGGATGGGAATACCCGACCCGACGATCCCCTGCGCCACGGTGTCCGCGATCCCCGAATCCACCAGGGTCTGCTTGAAACCGCCTCCGGCACCCACAATGAGGATGACGCCGGCGATGGAGGAAATGCCCTGGCCCACCTGGTCGGACACGTGCTTGAGGCTGAGTCCGCGCCGCAAGCCCAGCACCCACATGGCCACCAGTGTGGTGACCAGCAGGGCCACCAGCGGTTCGCCGAGGAACACGAGAATGGCTCCCACCGGGTTCTTCCCAGCACCGCTGAGTTCCACCACCGTGGCCAGCAGCATGAGCACCACGGGAAGCAGCACCACGGAGAGTGCCGTACCGAACCGCGGCTTCGATGTTGTCACCACCGCGCCGCTATCGCCCAGCATGTCGGTGTGCGCTTCGACCGGCACCCACCGCGCCATGATCCGCCCCAGTAGCGGCCCGGAAACAATCACGGTGGGAATGGCTACCAGCAGGCCGAGCCCCAGCGTGAGGCCCAGATTGGCACCCAGCGACTGAATCGCCACGAGCGGTCCGGGGTGTGGCGGCACGAACGCATGCAGGGTAGACAGGCCCGCCAGTGCGGGAATGCCCAGCAGCATGACGGGCATCTTCGCGCGTTTTGCCGCATACATGACGATCGGGATGAGGATCACCACGCCCACCTCGAAGAACAGCGGAATGCCCACAATGAACGCTGCCCCGGCGATAGCCCACGGAAGTGCACGGTGAGAGGTGCGATCGAGGATGGTATCGACAATCACTTCTGCTCCGCCGGAACTCACCAGGAACCGGCCGGTGACTGCGCCGAATACCACCAGCAGGCCCACGCCCGCCATGGTGCTGCCAAACCCGGTGGTGAAGGAGGCGAACATGTTCTTGTAGCCCATGCCCGCCACCGTGGCCATGAGCGCCGAACCCAGCATGAGGGCGATGAACGGGTGCACTTTAGCCCACACGATCAGCGCGATGATGGCCGCGATGCCCAGGATGGCGGCAATAATCAGCTGTGCCATTAGGCGTCCTCCCCGGGCTTTATGGTGTTGTTGAGTTCGACGCCGTTGAGCTCAGTGCCGTTTCGTCCGGCGCCGTTGCGCTCGACGCCGTTCGCCTCCAACGCCGTAGTTGCCGCCTCGGTTGCATTCGTCCCCACAGCAATGCCACGAGCGGCGAGCCCATCAAGGATCTGCCGCACAATCTCATCGACGCCGGGGGTCACGTCCACGGCGAATCCCAGCTCGTCCGCCTCAAGCGGTTCGAGCGTGGCGAACTGCGAGGGCAGTAGCGAGGTGGGCATGAAGTGCCCGGCGCGGTGGGCCATGCGATCCGCGAGCAGCGCTTCGGATCCGGACAGGTGCACGAACACGGTGGTACCGGGCGCGGTGCGAAGCCGATCCCGATAGATTCGCTTGAGCGCGGAACAGGTCACCACTGTCGAGTGCCCGGCTGCATCATGTTCCGCCGTCCACGCCACGATGCGATCCAGCCACGGCCAGCGGTCCTGGTCCGTTAGCGCGACGCCGCGGCTCATTTTTTCGATGTTTGCCTCCGGGTGAAACGCGTCCGCCTCGCCGCTGGGCCAGCCCAGCTTGCGGTCGAGCGCCTCGGCCACGGTCGTTTTGCCCGAGCCGGCCACCCCCATCAGCACGATATGCGTGCCTGCCATGATCCTCCTTCGCGCCACGCAACGCCGCGTGGCCGGCTCATTATTGCAGGCCTGAAGGAGTTATGGGAGGGGCGACGACGTCGCGGCGCCGGCCCGTAGTAGGTACCGCGTCGTCGCCCCGCCGGCAGGAACTTGGCGGCCCGCTACCGGTACCGGGCCAGCGCATCCGCCCCGAACAGCGGGAAGAAACGGCCAATATCCGCGCGGGTACCGGAGGCATCAATTTTGCCCGCGGCCCGCGCCGTCGCCCAATCGGTGGTGCCGGCGGCGAGCGCCACAAACGTGGCCGCATCGAGCTCCACCACGTTCGGCGGGGTACCGCGTCGGTGGGAAAGTCCCTCTACGGCCTGCACCGCACCGGCGTAGGGCACACGCACCTCCACCGAATGGCCGGGATGCCGCTCGGCAATTTCTTCCAGCCCGAACCGGGCGGCGGTGCGCAGCTGACGGCGGTCAAGCGCAGCCCCATCGGCCGCGAGCGCCAGCAGCCGCATGCCTTCCCAGCTGTCGATTTTGCGGGAGGCCACCTACACCAGCCCCTGGGCGATCATGGCGTCGGCCACCTCGGTGAACGCGGCGCAATTGGCGCCCACTACCAGGTTGCCGGGGTGGCCGTAGGTGTCCGCGGCCGCTACGCAGCGCTCATAAATATCCTCCATGATGCCGTGCAGCTTGGCGTCCACCTCCTCGAAGGCCCACCGGCTACGCGCCGCATTCTGGGACATCTCGAGCGCCGAGGTGGCCACACCACCGGCGTTGGCCGCCTTGCCGGGTGCGAATACCACGCCGGCCCCCTGCAACATTTCGGTGGCCTCGATGGTGGTGGGCATATTGGCACCTTCGGCCAGCACCTGCACACCGCCGTTGAGGAGCGCCCGAGCGTCTGCCGCTTCCAATTCGTTCTGGGTGGCGCAGGGTAGCGCCACTTCGCCGCCGAAGCCCCAGGGGCGTGCGCCGTCGTAATACTCCGCGCTGGAGCGCTGCTCCGCGTAATCGCTCACGCGCCCGCGCAGATCCTCCTTGATGTGGCGGATCAACTCGAAGTCGATGCCGGCCGGGTCATACACAGCGCCGCTGGAATCGGAGACGGATACCACGGTGGCGCCCAGCTGCTCGGCCTTTTCCACCGCGTAGAGCGCCACGTTGCCGGAACCGGACACCAGCACTCGCTTGCCGTCCAGCGCCTCCCCACGCTCCTCGAGTATCCGCTGCGCGAAGTACACCACGCCGTAGCCCGTCGCCTGCGTGCGCGCCAGGGAACCCCCAAACGAGAGCGGCTTCCCCGTGAGTACACCGGCGTCGAACCGATTCGCGAGGCGCTTGTAGGCGCCAAAGAGGTAACCGATTTCGCGGCCACCCACCCCCATGTCGCCCGCGGGCACGTCCGTGTTTGGGCCGATGTGGCGGAATAGCTCCGTCATGAAGGACTGGCAGAAGCGCATCACTTCGGCGTCGCTACGGCCCTTCGGATTGAAGTCCGCCCCGCCCTTACCGCCGCCGATACCCTGGCCGGTCAGTGCGTTCTTGAAGATCTGTTCGAAGCCGAGGAACTTGAGCATCCCCTGAGTGACGGCCGGATGGAAGCGCAGTCCGCCCTTGTAGGGCCCCAGTGTGGAGCTGAATTCCACGCGGTAGCCCCGGTTGACGTGGATGCGCCCGGCATCATCCGCCCACGGCACGCGGAAGGAGATGATGCGCTCCGGCTCGGTGATGCGCTCCAGAATGGCCGCCTCTTCGTAATCGGGGCGCTGTGCCAGCACGGGCGCCACGGATTCCAGCACCTCGCTGACGGCCTGAATAAACTCCGGCTCGGCGGGGTTCTTGGCCTTCATTCGTTCAATCTGCTCTGCAACGTTATACGCCATAATTTCTCCTCAGTGGCCCGCGGGCACATTACTCGCATGACTGACACTTGCGTGAAAGGTTACCGCGCGCGTCTGGGTTGCCACGGGCATCCCGTCAGCATGTGATACACGGTGACGTAGCGTTCACGGGTGAGGGCCACGACGGAGGCGGGCAAAGGCGGCGGTTGTGTGAAGGAGCCGGCGTCCCATTCGGGCTGCTCCATGAGCCAGTTTCCCACCAGTTCCTTATCGAAGGAGCGCTGGGAAGTGCCCGGCCGGTATTCGGAGGCGAGCCAAAAGTGGGAGGAATCCGGGGTCATGACCTCGTCGCCCAGTTCGATGTCCCCCACCTCCTCGTTGACACCAAACTCAAATTTGGTGTCCGCCAGTACCAGGCCGTGGGATGCGGCAATCTCATGTGCGCGGCGGTAGAGACGAAGGGAGGAGTCTCGAAGTGCAGCCGCGGTTCCCTCTCCGACGGCGTCCGCGAACGTCCGTTCACTCACCGGCACGTCCGGTGTGCCCGGCCGGCCCTTACGGGCGGGGATGAACAGGGGCTCAGGCAGGCGTTCCGAGGGATGCAGGCCGCCGGGTAGTGCCTGACCGCCCACGGTGCCGGCCTCCCGGTACTCCCACATGGCGCCCTGGTTCATGTATCCCATTACCTGGCATTGGAACGGGATCATGCGAAGGGCACGCGCCATGATCGCCCGCCCGGCCACGGCCTCCGGCACGTCCATTGAGGCCAGGTGCGTGGTGACCAGCCCGGATAACTGCTTCAGCCACCACAGCGAAATTTGCGTGGTGATTTCGCCCTTATCCAGGATGAGCGAGGGCACCACCCGATCAAAAACCGCCAGGCGGTCCGTACTCACCATGAGCAGATGATCGCCGGTACGTCCCAGGCCCACGGGCCGGTAGATTTCCCATGTTTTTCCCACGCGCACCATGGCCCATCCGGACAGCCCGGCACGCCATGCCTCCCTCATGGTTTTCCTCCAACCACTCGGCCTAGCCCCATCGCTGGGCATTTGGATGCGCCGGGGCCGCGACGGTGAGGGCCGCGCCCCGCGTGCGCCATAAGCATGCCTTTATTTTACGTCCTCGGGCCCAGCACGAGTGATGCGCCACATTCCGGACGCAAGTTGTCCAGAATGCGTATTCTCTTCTGCGGCCCAACGCTGTTCGGCGCGGGTGAAGCGCCGAAGGCGCATGACCCGTTCCAAAATTGATCCCGAGAAAGGACAGCGATGGCCTGGCAGCCAACGCCAGAAGAGGACGAGAGATTCCTCAACGCGGCAATTGAACAAGCCCAGCAGAGCTGGGACGAGGGCGGCATTCCTATTGGAGCCGTCCTCGTTTCATATGGGAAGATCCTTGGGGCCGGCCATAACTGCCGGGTGCAAACAGGCTCTCCCATCCTTCACGGAGAAACGTCCGCCATCCAGAACGCGGGCCGGCTCCGCGCCAGCACCTACCGGGAGAGCGTGCTCTACACCACACTCTCCCCCTGCATCATGTGCACGGGAACCGTGCTGCTCTACGAGATTCCGCGCATCGTCATTGGTGAGAACAAAACGTTCTCCATGGCCGAAGATCTGCTGCGCGAGCGCGGCGTGGCGTTGGACGTACGCCAGGATCCGCGCTGCATCGCTCTCATGGAGCGCATGATCCGGGAGAAGCCCCAGCTGTGGAGCGAGGACATCGGGGTTGAGGAGAACGAGCTGTGACAGCCACCCCGCTGGAGCACACACTCACGCCGGCTGATGCGAAGCCGGCCGCGCAGGACGACGTCGAACTGGACGGGCAAAGCGGTGCCAAACTGGACACGCAGGACTGCGCGGAGTTGCGTACGCGACGCGGCGTTAAGCGGCAGGTACACGACGAGCCACTGGACCGCGATTTCCCGCTGACACCGGTACCGCGGGACTACCGAAAGTCCTGTTTCTCCATTGTGGTGGTGCTGGTGGGATTCACCATCTTCGCCCCCACGCTCATGGCCGGTGCCGCCGTGGGCGCCGCGTTCCCGTTCCGCGATTTCCTCATTGTGCTCGCCGTGGGCAGTGCGGTGCTGGGCGCCTACGTGGCCGCCATCGGCTATCTCGGCGCACGCACGGGCCTTACCACCGTGGTGATGTCTCGCTTCGCGCTGGGCACGCACGGTTCCAAGTTCGCCTCGCTCCTCCTGGGCGGCACCCAGGTGGGCTGGTACGGGGTGGCTGTGGGCACGGTGGGCACCATGACCGCACAGGCGTTCGGTTGGAAAGGATGGTGGGCGCCCGCCACGGTCATGGTGATCGTTTCCGTGCTGATGACGCTCACCGCACTTTACGGATACGAGGGCATGTTCTGGGTGTCGCTGGTGTCCACGCCGCTCATTCTCATCCTGGCCGTGTGGCTGACCGCGCGTGGCTTCGCGGAGGTGGGCGGCTGGAGCGGCATGATGCGGATTAGCCCCACGAGCTCTATGACGTGGGGCGCGGCCGTCACCGCGATTGTGGGGACGTTCGCCTCCGCCGGCAGCCAGGCCGCAAACTGGACCCGCTTCGCGCGCACGGGCGGGCAGGCGGCGTGGGGCTGCGTGGCGGGGTTCCTGGTGGGCAACGGGGCCATGGTGTTCTTCGGCGCCGTGGCTGCGCTGGCTTTCGGTCAGGGTGATTTCACCCTGCTGCTCATCTCCATGGGTATGGCCGGATGGGGCCTGTTCTTCCTGCTCGGAAACTTCTGGAAGTCCAATGCGGATGCGGCCTACGCGTTCGGCGTGGCCGGCGCCGAAATGTTCAACCACAAGTCCAAAGCCCCGTTCATCGTGGTGGGCGCGGCAATCGGCACGGTGCTGGCGCTCACTGGCGTGCAGAACCATATTGTCGGCTACCTTGGCCTGCTCGGCACCTTCATCCCGCCACTGGGCGGCGTGATTATTGGGGACTGGCTGGCACGGTGGCGCGGCGGTCAGCCGCCTGTCACCACCCTCACCGCCGCCGTGCGCTGGCAGGGCTTCGTACCGTACCTTGCGGGTGCCGCACTCGCGTGGTGTTCTGATCAGTTCGGCTGGGGTATCGCCCCGCTGAACGGGATCCTTATGGCCGCCGTGCTCGCATGGGCGGCCTCGCGTCTGGCGCCGGGACGCGCCTAGGGACGACGCCGGTTAGCCACCGCATTCCCGTACGTGGTGCGTGGGTCAGTACTCACGCACCACGTACGACGTCGTTCCTATTCGCGCGGACGTTGTTCCTATTCGCGCGAATGCAGCATGCCGTTGACGAGCATCAGCGGACGGCCGGCCCGGTGGGCAACCGCCGAATCGTGCGTAACCACCACGAGGGTGAGGCCGGCCGCGTTGAGGTGCTGCAGGATGGCCAGGATGTCGTCGCGCATCCGCTCATCAAGATTGCCCGTGGGCTCATCGGCGAGGAGCACGCGCGGGTGCTTAACGATGGCGCGCGCAATGGCCACGCGCTGCTGCTGGCCGCCGGAGAGCTCGTTGGGACGATGATCGGCGCGATCGCCCAGCCCTAGCTCGGCAAGCACCTGACTCACGCGGGCCCTGCGCTCCTCAGCGGGTAGACCGAGTGGCTCCAGCCCCATGTCCACATTTTCTGCCGCGGTGAGTGTGGGGATGAGGTTGAAGTTCTGGAATACGAAGCCAATTTCGCGGGCGCGTATGGCCTGCAACTGGCTATCCGGCGCCGACGCCAGATTGACGCCACCGAATTCCAGCACACCGGAGGTTGGCCGTTCCAGGGCTCCGAGCAGCTGGAGCAGGGTGGACTTGCCCCCACCCGTCACGCCCTGAATAGTGACGAATTCGCCGGGGCGCACGGTCACGTTGACGTCACGCAGCGGACGCACCACGCGGCGCTTGAGCCGGAACTCCTTGACCACGTGTTCCAGCCGGTACGTTACCGGCGACGCCGTAGCGCCCGGTCCGTTCTGCGGTGCCACGCCGTTTTGGGACGACGCCGTAGCGCCCACTTGGTTTTGGCTTCCGGGGGTGGGGTTCCCCGCCGCCGGGACTCCGGTGGCCGGTTGGGTTTCATTCGGGGCGCCGGCCGTCTGTGCGCCCGTAGCGCCTGCCGCTTGCGTTCCGGCCGCGGTATTCGTTGTGTTCTTCATCGTTGCTTCCATTCGCTAGTTAACGGACCGGAGGGAGGAGGCGGGGCTGAGGTGGGAGACACGCCAGCCTCCCACAACGCCGGCCAGCAGGCCCGAGAGCACGGCAAGGCCAAGGGCAATGCCTATCAGGCTGAGGCTGACCGGGGCGTTAAGCACCACGCTGGCCGCGCTTGCTACCGCGGATCCACCGGGGCCACCGGCGCCGCCCGGCATGCCTCCGCCCGCACCGGCCGTGGGCATGGCACCGCCAGCAGCGGCAGCTCCACCAGCAGCGGCCATGCCGCCGCCAATTGTCGGTGAAACAAGATTGATAATGAGGATGATGGCAAGGCCCAGCACGATGCCGCAGACGCCACCGATGAGCGAACGCACCATGGATTCTCCAGCGATCTGCCCCACCAGGCGCCTGTTGGACCAACCGATGGACTTGAGGGTGCCGAGTTCACGTGTACGCCGGGTGATACCGGATACCGTGAACAGAATGGTGAGCCCAACCGCCACCACCAATCCAAGGATCGCCAGCCACTTGCCCAGTCCCGTAATCATGGAGGAGGCCTGGCTGAGTGCGCCGGACACGGAGGAGGCGAGGTCCGCCTGCGAACTTACGGTGGCGCTCGGTACCGCCTTCTCAATGGCGGATTGCACGGTGGAGATGGAGCTGGCCGAATCCGCCTTGACGTACACGGTGGATACCACGTCACCCAGACCGGAGAGATCCTGGGCCACATCCAGCGGGATGTACACGTTGGCCGCGGTGTCCGCACTGGAATCACTGGACGCCACGATACCCACCACCGTGAAATCGGTGTCCGCGACGCTCAGCGTGTCACCTACGGAGAGGCTGGCACTGGACGCGTAGGCGGAGTCAATGACAGCCACGTCCTTGCCCGCGTCGCTGGCCTTCAGCACGCGCCCACTGGAAACGGATACGGAGCTCATGGGCCCGATATCCGTGGTGCCGGGTTCGATGCCCAGCACGGTGAAGGAGTCAATACCGAACTGGCCGCCGCCAAAGCCTCCCGGTGGCATATTGCCCTGGCCGCCGTTTTGCGCGGTCGAATCACTCGAATCGGTACCAGTAGTGGAGCTGTCACTAGCCGAGGCGCTCGGCGTCGAACTGTCCCCCGGAATCGTGCCGGAGAATGTCATGGAACGCAGGCTCAGCGCGCCGGTTACCTCGGATACGCCGGACACCTTGCTGACCGTACTCACGGTGGACGCATCCAACTGGTCCCTCATTCCCTCGGCTTCGAGGCGCGATTGGTTGAGGTCCGTACTACCGTCCGAGCCCTGCTCGGCGTCGCCCGATCCAAAATCGAATTTTTGCCCACCTTCAGAAGGCGGTCCGGATTGTTCCCCCGTCACTGTGAGATCAGTGCCAACACCGTACACGGATTCAAGCGACGTTGCCTGCGCCGCTCGTACCCCCGACGCCAGCGAACTCATCACGATGACCAGCGCCACCGCGATGGCGAGCCCAATGCTCACAATGACCGTTTGCTTCTTCCGCCCGCTTAATTCGCGACGGAGATACGTCCAATACATATGACTCCTGCTCAGAAATGGGTGCCCGCCGAGACGGCGAACCAACAATCCTGAAATTAGGAGCCCGTGCTGTAGGTTTCCCCGGGGAAAACTCGAGTATTCCTCCGTATTTTCTGGAGATTTCTTGGGAATGTGACGCGAGTGCGCGCGGCGCCGACGCCGTTCTGCCGCGTACGACGCCGGCGCGCGTAGTGCGCAGACGGCTTGTACGACGGTGCGGGTAGTGCGTGGGCGGCGTTATGCACGCGCTTGCCAGGCACGCTCGGCCTGCCGCGCCGCGCCCAGTGCCACATATTCACCATCCGGCGCTATCTCGACGCGGTGGTGCAGCATGTTCGGTGCAAGACGCCGCACGGCCTCCAACTTTGCCCCGCCACCGAGCAGACTCACGCGGTCAATGGGGCCGGTTACCCGCTCCACGGCCGCCAGTGCACCGGCCATGAGCGTAAGGAGGCCCTCCACCCCCGCCCGTGCCACGTGGGCAGGATCGGAATTTGACAGCGTCATACCGGACATGCTGGCCGTGGCGTCCGGGAGATTCGGCGTTCGTTCGCCCTCAAAATACGGCAGCAGCGTGAGTCCACCGGCATCGGGCACAGAGAGAGCTAAATTCGAATATTCTTCATAGCTCACGCCCAGAATGTTTCGCATCGCATCCGTAATACGCGAGGCGTTCAGCGTGGTGGCCATGGGCAACCAGTTTCCGCTGGCATCGGCAAAGCCGGTCACCGCACCCGTGGGATCCATGACGGAGTGCGCGGATACCGCGGCCACCACCCCCGATGTACCCAGGGAGAGCATGGCCTCGCCCGGCGTGAGGTTCATTCCTAGCGCCGACGCCGCATTGTCACCCGCTCCAGGTCCCAGCGCCACGTGTGCCCAACCGCGCGCCGGGTCACCGTGACTGCAGATTTCCCATGGCTCCGCCACGCGCGGCAAAATGATTTTTTCGGCGTCGGACTGTCTAATGTAGAGTGCCGAGGCGAGAATATCGCGCCGATATTCGGGGCGCCGCGGGTCCTTATTTCCTTCACGCGCCAAATATCCGGTGCCGGAGGCCTCGGACCGGTCAGTCCAGAGATCACGAATATCCGTGCTGCCGGATATTCTCCAGGATAACCAATCATGCGGCAGCGCCACGGCGGCAATACGGGCAGCATTATCCCGCTCGTGCTCCGCGAGCCAGCGCAGTTTCGTCACCGTCAGTGACGCAACCGGAGCCGAACCCGTCGCATCTACCCACCAGGCGGTGCCACCGGCGTCGTCATGCTCCGCAATTAAATCCCGGGCTGCGCCACCCGAACGCGTATCGTTCCACAGTAGCGCGGGTCTAATAACGCGGCCGGCAGCGTCCAGGCACACCATGCCGTGCTGCTGGCCGCCGACGGCTAGCGCGTGGACATCCGCCAGGCCGCCAGCTTGGCCGACGGCAGTGAGGAACGCGGACCACCACGCTTCTGGATCTACCTCGGTACCACCCGGATGGGCGGCACGCCCCTGCCGCACCACTGTCCCGGTGGCAGGATCAACGATCACCACTTTGCAGGATTGCGTGGACGTGTCCACACCCGCCACGTACGGATACTCATCCTCGGCCATCGTTTCTCCTTTCAGAACGCGCCCCGCGCCTAATACATACCCCACTGCCAGGTGATATCCGTGTTTGGCTCCAGCGCCACCAGATCCGCATGGGTCACCGGCGAATTCAACGCATCCGCAGCGCACGAATTGGGTTCCACCGCGAGTGCGTCGCGCGCGGGCGGCACAAAGAGTTGGCACCACGGTAGATTTTCACTGCCCCACACCGTGCGGCGCGCAGTGTCTCCTGCGCGATCCAGTTCTACCTGTACCTTCCAGGGCTGGCCCGCCGGCTCCAGTCGGAATGCGTTGTCCACGGTGAGCGTGCCAATTGTGCGGCCGCTAGAAAAATCGAATTTTGTTCCTGCCACTGGCGCAGTGCGCACCGGCAGATTCCGCTCATCGGTCTCCACCATGACACCGGCGCGCAGTGATACCCGTGCACCATCAATGGGCGCATTGAACGTGACATAGGGATGGGCACCGAACCCTACGGGGAAGGCCTTCTCCCCCACATTTTCTACACTCACTGTGACCGTCAGGCCCGTCTCACTCAACGCGTAGGTGACGCGCGCACGGAAACGCCCGGGCCAATCGGGACGCTGGGAGGTGACCAGCGTGAGCGTAACGCTCGCGCCGTCCTGCTGGCTGACCGCCCAATCCGCATCCCGCACAAATCCATGGATGGCGTTGCCCAGTTCTGCTTCATTGAGGGGCAACCGGTACTCGTGATCGCGGAAGGCAAACTGTCCATCACGCACGCGATTTGGCCAGGGCAATAGCACCTGTCCTTCGCACCGGTCGAGGTCCGGGCGTGGCTGGGCGCCGCTCACCACGGTTTCACCCAGCCGGGTCACCGCATCCACAATGAGGTCCTCCCCATCATGAGTGAGCGAGCAGAGCCGAGCGCCGTGAAGCGCAACGGTTGCCGCGAATCCCGCGGCGGCAATGGTGATGAATGAGTGCTTTTCGGACACGTGTTCCTCCCGACCGGCGGCACCAATGCCGCCTTTTGAGCCCGGGCCGCACACCCTGTGGTGCGCGGGTTTACCCGGGTTCACGCACTACTACTCTGCCAGAGCCTTGATCATGTAGTTGTTGATTGTGGCCTTGAGGGATTCCAGGTGATCCGAACCGAGCGAATTCACCAGTTCCTGTGCCGGCGTGTCCAGCACCTCGGCTTCCAGTGAGGCAAGCGTACCGGCGCCCCTATCTACCTCGGCACCAAAACCGGCGTCGAACGAAGCGTAGCGATCCTTAAGAATGCCCTCGATGAAGCCGTCCTCGTGCATCTTGGCGGCCACCATGAGGCCGGCCGCGTACGCATCCATGCCGACGATGTGAGCGCGGAACAGATCCTCAGCCGTGAAGGAGCTGCGGCGCGGCTTGGCGTCGAAGTTGAGGCCACCGCGCGGGCCGATACCGCCGGCCGCCAATACCTCCCACATGACCGCCGTCGTCTCATACAGGTCAGACGGAAATTCATCGATATCCCAGCCGATCAGCTTGTCGCCCTGGTTCGCGTCCAGGGAACCGAGCATGCCGGCGATACGCGCGCTGCGAACCTCGTGCTGGAATGTGTGGCCCGCGAGGTTGGCATGGTTGCCCTCCAGGTTCAGTTTGAAGTCCTTGTCCAGGTCATAGGCGCGGAGGAATTCCATGGCCGTGGCGGCGTCGAAATCATACTGGTGGGTGGTGGGTTCCTTCGGCTTCGGTTCGATGAGGAACTGCGCGTCAAGGCCAATTTCGTGGGCATAATCCACGGCCATGTGGAAGAAACGCGCCTGATGGTCACGTTCACGCTTGAGATCCGTGTTCCACAGGTTCTCGTAGCCCTCGCGTCCGCCCCAGAATACGTAGTTCTCGGCACCGAGCCGCTTGGCGATCTCCAGGCTGTGCTTCAGCTGGCCCGCTGCGTAGGCAAAAACCTTCGCCGACGGCGAGGTGGCCGCGCCCTTGAGGAAGCGCGGGGAGTTGAAGAGATTGGAGGTGTTCCAGAGCAGCTTCATGCCGGTTTCGTGCTGGCGCTGCTCAATCCGGTCCACCACCCGGTCGAGGTTGGCGTTGGACTCGCGAAGCGTATCGCCCTCGGGCGCAATATCGCGGTCATGGAAGCAGAAGAACGGCGCGCCAAGGGTCTGGTAGAAGTCAAACGCGTAGTCCACCTTGGCGAGGGCCAGTTCCATGGGATCGGTAATCGCATCATATGGACGCTGAGCGGTGCCGTCCCCGAAGGGGTCCACCAGGCGCTGATCGAAGGAGTGCCAGTAGGCCACCGCGAACCGGAGCCAGTCCTTCATCGATTTTCCGGCTACTTGGCGATCAGCCTGGTAGTAGTGAAAACCGAGGCCCTCACGTACGTCGTCGGTACCAACAAACGGAATTGGGTCAATGCCCCACAGGTTCTTGCTCATTCGTACACTTCCTTGTGTCACGCGTGCTTACACGCACATTAGTTTGTCACCAACACGAACATAGTAACCCGGTCATATTTATTGCTCAAGCTACCGCGCTGAAATCAGCGCAGCGGTACAGCGGCCACCCACTCTCCCGGTTTTTGGAGCACAGAATCAATGGCGGCGCGTGCGGCACCCTGCACCGAGTAAATGTCTAGATCACGCGCAATTGCGATGGTTGGCGGAGTTTCCTCAGCACCCAAAGCTCCCACACTCACCACTTCTCCGAGCCGCTTGAGGTACCGCGAATCCAGCAGTCCCAGGTATCCGCTCAGAATTACTGTGGACACATCCACCAGATTGAGGGCATTGGAAATTGCCACACCAAGTGGCACGCATACGTCTTCCAGGTAAACACTCGGATCCGCATTAAGCCGGTCAATCACCTCAGGAAATGGCCGATTTCCCGGCGTAAACGTCCGCGCCCTAAGGGCGGCCTGGGATAAATAAGCCTCCATGCACCCATGCCGGCCACAGGCGCACAGCGCACCGCCCGGATACACGCTTGTATGTCCGATTTCCCCAGCCCAGTCTCGAATTCCCGTATACAGCCGCCCATCTAATACCAGGGCACCACCAATACCCGTGCCTCCACGTACATAGATAAACGATTCGTGTTGCCGCCCGTCCAACTCCGCAAGGGCATGAAGCTGCGAATCGTTTTGCGGTGTCAAAGAAATTCCCGGGAGTACTGAACGCAGGGCGGGCATGAGTGGAAATCGCGTCCACCCCAGCGCAGGAGCCGAAAGCACCGTGGAACCATCGGAGGACATCCTGCCGGGAATCGCCAAATGCACATCCACCACTCGTGAGCTACGCAGCCAATCATCATCAACATCCCAGCGCACAGCCGCATCAAGGCACACGTCGTTGACCAGTTCTGCCACACCCGCCGCAATACGGTCGGCCGTAGCTTGACGCGCATCAATGGCGTACACAAACTCCGATGTCAGGGAGCCCACCAGGTCGCGTCCCACACCCACGATGCAGTCAGCACGAAATTCAATACCTATACCCAACAGGCTATGGGTACCCAGGGTGAGCGGAATGCTCGGACGGCCCATCTTTCCCTGTACCGGTTCACGCTCCTCCAGCAGGTGTGCAGCTACTAGCTCATCGACCAGCTTGGAGACGGTTGAGCGCGTGACACCGATATGGCGCGCAATCGACGCGCGTGAAATACCGTGCCGACTGTGGGCGACAGTCTGCAGAATTCTCGCCAGGTTTCGCACCCGTAAATCGCTTGCTTTCACCGCGCCCCTCACACTCGCTTTCTAACATCGTAGGCAGCGGAGTACTCGGGCCACGATGACCGCAAGGAGCGCCCCGCTCTCCCACCTGCGCACCCCGCCACGATTCCCATCAACGGTACCGGCTCAGCAGTCACCGGACCAAAGCGCCCTTACGCGCCCAAGTCTACATATTCTCAGACTCTGCTTCCGTTGCGTGAAAACGTACATTCGCCATCCTCGCGCCTCTTCAAGCAATGAGCGCATGCGGATAGCCGGAGCCACCTCGATTCCGCTTGATTCGCATTCCTCGGCGCTATATTGTTTTTCACATCAACAAACTAGTGGCATAGACGCCACTAATGCTGCACATAGATGACATGGGTGACGCCGAGATGACCATTTCGAGCTGCCCATGATGGCAAAGGGGCCAGTATGAGCACACAGGTAAACAGGGGGTCGAAGAACCCCCGCCGAATAAGCATGGGATTGATCTACTTCTTCGGCTCACTTGGTGGACTTCTGTTTGGATATGACACCGGTGTTATTTCAGGAGCCATCCTATTTATTCAAGACCAGCTTCATCTTGGAAGCTGGGGTCAAGGCTGGGTGGTGAGTTCGGTGCTCCTTGGCGCCGTCATCGCCTCATTGGTGATTGGCCCATTGTCTGACCGCTATGGGCGCCGGAAACTGATTCTCCTTGCGTCGGTGGTATTTCTCGTGGGTGCCCTGGGATCCGGCTTCGCGTCCGGATTCGTCTCTCTTGTACTATTCCGCATATTATTAGGCGCCGGTGTTGGCATCGCTTCATCGCTTATCCCCACCTACCTATCCGAGTTATCGCCCGCCGCCAAACGCGGTTCCCTGACGGGACTCTTCCAATTGATGGTGATGACGGGCATTCTCCTGGCCTACATCAGTAACTATGCACTCTCTAATCTCTATACCGGCTGGCGCTGGATGCTGGGTGGTGCGGCAATTCCGGCTGCGATCTTGTTCGCCGGTGCGCTGTTCCTTCCGGAAAGTCCCCGTTTCCTTGTTCGCTGTGGCCATGATGCTGCCGCCTATGAAGGCCTTCTCAGCATTTATCAAGAGGATGCTTCCGAGGCACAGGCCCAGCTCGCCGCAATCAAGGAGCAGGCAGCCGAAGAGAATGGCGGTTGGAGTGAGCTGTTCGGGAACGTATCGCGTCCCGCGCTAATCGCCGCTATCGGGCTCGCGGTCTTCCAGCAGGTCATGGGTTGTAATACGGTTCTTTACTACGCCCCCACCATTTTCACCGACGTTGGCTTCGGTGTTTCCGCTGCTCTCATCGCGCATATTGGTATCGGAATTTTCAACGTGATCGTGACAGCGATCGGCATTAAGGTTATGGATCACGTTGGCCGCAAGACAATGCTTATTTTCGGCGGTATCGGCATGGCCGCATCCCTTTTTGTGATGAGCTTCGGGATGCGCTTTTCAGGGGAATCGCAGGCAGCCGCAATCATCTGTGTTATTGCGCTAACCGTGTACATTGCGTTCTTCTCCGCCACCTGGGGTCCAGTCATGTGGACCATGATCGGTGAGATGTTCCCACTCAATATTCGCGGCCTGGGAAATTCCTTCGGGTCCACCATCAATTGGGCGGCAAACGCAGCCGTTTCGCTCACTTTCCCGGCGCTCCTTAATGCATTCGGTACCGGATCGCTATTTATTGGCTATGCCGTTATGTGTGTACTGGCTGTGCTGTTCGTGCGGTACTGCGTGTTTGAAACCCATAATCGTTCGCTCGAGGATATCGAGGGGTCACTTCGCGCTTTCGCCACGTCCCCGCGTAGGGGACGGGTATCCGCGATCTAGCCTGAACCACCTGGCATGGGCCCGCTGTAAATCGCTCTCGCGAATTATTAGCGGGCCCGTGTGGACGACGTCGTTATACGCACGCCCTCGGTTACCTAGGATGGAACCTCTACTCACGTCGGTTACCGACCGTGGAACCCCTACTCACGCACCTGCCCCCGCGTATTCTGCTAGTTCTGCTGGTGCATGCCCTTTCTCACCGCCTCCAGGCACGTCTGTGCAAGCGGGTTTCCAGCCATTGCACGAAGGTTCACCCGCCATCCATAATAGAAAGGTAGTCAAGTTCGGAGCCGTGGCGCGAACGCGGTGCCGAGCGGGAGCGGAGAACGAGCGGCGCACTATGCGCCCTAGTTGGTAACCAATGGAGGTTCAGATGCTAGACACAGCGCTTACACGGGAGTCCCGTGCTAAGGCTCTCAAGGAAATGTCCGACGACGAGGGCGTAGACGTTCTTGTTATCGGCGGCGGCGTCACCGGCGCCGGCATCGCTCTTGATGCCGCCACGCGCGGGCTGCGCACGGCAATCGTTGAAATGCAGGACTGGGCTCAGGGCACGTCCTCCCGGTCATCGAAGCTGGTGCACGGTGGCCTGCGCTACCTCTATCAGCTCAACTTCCACCTGGTAGCAGAGTCCCTTCGTGAACGTGGCCTGCTGCTCACGAAGACCGCCCCGCACCTGGTCAAAGCGCAGCCATTCCTGTGGCCGCTGAAGATGCCGGTTATTGAGCGCGCCTACTCCGCCACGGGCATTGGCATGTATGACGCCATGGCCCAGGCCGCGTTCCCCGGCTCTGTGCCCGTGCAGCATCACCACACCCGTAAGGGCACGAAGGAAATCTTCCCGGACATCAATGACCATAAGCTGGTGGGCTCCATTGAGTTCTATGACGCCCGCGTAGATGATGCCCGTCTGGTAATGACGCTCGTTCGCACGGCGCAGGGTTATGGTGCACTGCCAGCCTCCCGCACCCAGGTGGTGGGCCTCACCAAGGACGGCACAGGCCGCGTGGTGGGTGCCACCGTGAAGGACCTGGAGTCCGGCAAGAAGCTTGAGGTCAAGGCCAAGCACGTCATCAACGCCACCGGTGTGTGGACCGAGGCGAATGATGCGCTCTCGGAGACCGGCGGCGGGCTCGAGGTGCTGGCTTCCAAGGGCGTCCACATTGTTGTGCCGCGCGAGCGTCTGAATGGCCAGGCTGGCCTGTTCATCCGCACCGAGAAGTCCGTACTGTTCATCATTCCGTGGCAGCACTACTGGATCATCGGCACCACCGACACCCCGTGGAAGGAACCGGTGCAGCATCCGACGGCCACTAAGAAAGATGTCAACTACATCCTGAAGGAAGCTAACCCCTACCTGTCGAAGCCTCTCACGCATGAGGACATCATCGGCGTGTACACGGGCCTGCGCCCGCTGCTGCAGCCGAAGGTGAAGGAAGGTACCGCCTCCACCAAGGTGTCCCGTGAGCACACGGTGGCCGAGGTAGTTCCGGGTCTCACCGCAATCGCCGGCGGCAAGCTCACCTCCTACCGCAAGATGGCTGAGGATGCCGTGGACTTTACGATGGGCACCGTGTTCGCGAAGGCGAACCCGTCCGTCACGGACAACACGCTCCTGGCGGGCGCAGAGGGTTACGAGGCCGCCCAGGCCAGCGCCGGCCGGATCGCCACCAAGTACGGCTGGACTCTAGATCGCGTGCAGCATCTTCTGGATCGTTACGGCTCCATGATCTCCGACATTCTGGAGATCGTGGATGAGGACCCGGCTATGGGCGAACCGCTCAAGTCCAATGATTGGTATATTCCGGCCGAGGTTGTGTACGCGGTAACGCATGAGGGCGCCCTCCACCTGGAGGACATCGTCAACCATCGCGTGCGCCTCGCGCTGGAGACTCCGGACCGCGGTATTTCTGCACTGCCGGAGTTGGCCAACATCGTGGCACCGCTTCTCGGCTGGGACGAAGCCACGAAGAAGCATGAGATCGAGGCCTACACCAAGGATGCGCAGGCGGAACTGGACGCCATGAAGACGGCCACGGATGCAGAATCCGCAAGTATCCGTAACGCGGTGCCGGATTTGATCCCGGTTGAGGATCTCCCCGGCGACGTCGCCTAGGGATTCCTAGCACAGGTTCTGCGGGTTTCCGGCCACCCGGTACCGGTGGAAACATTGGGGGCCACGACTTTTACCGTGGCCCCCAATGTTTCCACAAGCGCTACTTGCTACTCCTCTACCAGATCGTGGATCACGATGACCGCGTCGCGGTCCGCACCCACGCCAATGATGGAGAACCGTGCCCCGCTGATCTCTTCCAACCAACGCACATACTTCTGTGCGTTCTTCGGCAGATCCGCGAAGGTGCGCGCCCCAGAAATATCCTCGGTCCACCCATTTGCATACTCGTAGATCGGCTTAGCCACCGCGAAGTCTGCGGCATCTGCCGGGACCTCATCAACGCGCGTGCCATTCACGTCATACGCCACGCACACCGGAATCTTCTCCAGCCCAGTGAGCACGTCCAGCTTAGTCATCACGAAGTCCGTCACCCCGTTGACGCGTGCGGCGTACCGGGCCACAACGGCGTCGTACCAGCCGGTGCGACGGGGACGTCCCGTGGTGACGCCGTATTCGCCACCAGCCTTGCGGAGCCACTCCCCTTCCTCGCCGTCCAATTCCGTGGGGAATGGCCCCTCACCCACACGGGTGGTGTACGCCTTGATAACCGCCACCACGCGATCAATTCGGGTGGGCCCAACACCCGCACCCGTGCACGCACCGCCGGCCGTGCCATTTGAGGAGGTTACGTACGGGTAGGTGCCGTGGTCAATATCGAGCATGGTGGCCTGGCCGCCTTCAAACACCACCGTCTTCCCAGCATCCAGCGCCTGGTTCACCAGCAGCGGGCCATCCACGACCATGGGGCGGAGCCGATCCGCGTAGGAGCTGAGCTCCGCGACAACCTCGTCCACGGAGATTTCGTCAAGCCCAAGACCGCGAAGCACCAGGTTCTTCTGGAATACGCCAGCTTCCACGCGCTCACGCAGTACGTCGGGGTGGAAAATATCCTGGATCCGCACGGAATTGCGAGCCACTTTGGCCTCATATGTGGGGCCGATGCCGCGGCCAGTGGTGCCAATCCGCTTGTCGCCCAGCGCTTTCTCCACGATGCCGTCGAACAGACGGTGATAGGAGGTGATGACGTGCGCCGTGGCAGCCACCCGCAGGTTCGAAGTGTCCACGCCGCGAGACTGGAGCGTATCCAGCTCGGAGAACAGCGCCTCCGGATCCACCACCACGCCGTTGCCAATGAGGGCGATGCAATCCTTGGCCAGGATGCCCGTAGGCACTAGGTGAAGCGCAAACGTATCCCCGCCCACCTTCACCGTATGCCCGGCATTGTTACCGCCGTTGAACTTGACCACCATGTTGGCACGCTGGCCAAGTTGGTCCGCTGCTTTGCCCTTGCCTTCGTCGCCCCACTGGGCGCCGACTACTACGATTGCGGGCACAATGACTCCTCTTCGCGCTTCACACTTGTTGCGGCGCGTCTGCTAGTTACCTCGTTGTAAAGCCCACCGCTTTACTTTCTAACTGTACCCCGGACGGCGCCACGGGGCGTTGTTCATCCAGTCCGCGGGTCAAAAATGGCCAGATGGTGGACCACCGACTAGCAAGTAGTTCATTGATCCAGCTACTATCACAAAAGCACGCCAATAATCCAATAATTCAGCATCCGTTATCGCCGATCTGACCTACAGCGCAAACCAAACATGCGCCTCCAGCAAGAACTAATCACAATTAGCTCAATCGCCCCATATTTTGACAGAATCACGCGCTTATTCTTTATGGGTGATGACTTTGGGTGGGGATGTTCCGGAACAGGTTCGGGTGCGTTTGGAGAAGCGGGCGCGGTTGTTGGGTGAGGGGCGTGAGCCGTATCCGGTGAGCGTGCCGGTGACGACGACGATTGGTGCGGTGCGTGAGGAGTACGCGGGTATTGAGGCCGGTGTGGAACTCACGGACACGGAGGTGGCGCTGGCTGGCCGTGTGATGCTGTATCGCACGGGCGGGAAGATCGCGTTTGCCACGTTGCAGGCGGGGGACGGGTGCCGGCTCCAGGTGCTTCTCTCCCTGGCGAATGTGGGTCGGGAGGAACTCGACCGTTTTAAGACGGACGTGGACCTGGGTGATTTCGTGTTCGTGCGCGGCTATGTGGGTGCTTCCAAGCGCGGGGAGTTGTCCGTGTTTGCGCGGGAGTGGCGGATGGCGTCGAAGGCGATTCGTCCGCTGCCCAAGACGTATACGAATGAGGCGGGGGAGGATGTATCTCTCTCGGAGGAGTCGCGGGTGCGGCTGCGGCACCTGGATTTGATTACCCGGCCGGCGGCCCGGGAGATGGTGCGGGTCCGGAGCGCGGTGATGAAGTCGCTGCGGGATAATTATGAGGGGCGTGGCTATACGGAGATTGAGACGCCGATCCTGCAGTTGATTCATGGTGGGGCGCAGGCGCGTCCGTTTGTGACGCATTCGAACGCGTATGACGAGGATCTGTATCTCCGTATTGCCACTGAACTGTATTTGAAGCGTGCGGTGGTGGGTGGTATTGACCGCGTGTTTGAGATTGGCCGTGAGTTCCGTAACGAGGGGGCGGATTCCACGCATTCGCCTGAGTTCACCTCCCTGGAGTCGTATGAGGCGTATGCGGATTACTACGCGATGGCGGACCTGACTCGTAACCTGGTGCAGCAGGCCACCCTGGACGCGCTGGGTACCACCCATGTGACGCTGGCCGACGGGACCGACTACGAGCTGGGCGGCGAGTGGAAGCGGATTGACCTGTACACGACCGTGTCGGAGAAGCTGGGTGAGGAGATCACCGTGGACACCCCTAGGGAGAAACTAGTAGCAGCCGCCGAGGCGCATGGTATTACGGTGGCGGACTACTGGGTGCCCGGCAAGATCGTGGAGGAATTATTCGAGGAACTGGCCGGGGATGACCTGTGGGAGCCCACCTTCGTGTTTGATTTCCCGGAGGATACTTCCCCGCTTACTCGCCCGCACCGGTCCAAGCCGGGGCTCACGGAGAAGTGGGACCTGTACGTGCGGGGCATGGAACTGGCTACCGCCTATTCGGAGCTGGCTGACCCCGTAATCCAGCGGCAGCGTTTCGAGGCCCAATCCCTGGAAGCAGCAAACGGGGATCCGGAAGCCATGCAGCTGGATGAGGGCTTCCTCCAGGCCATGGAACAAGGCTTCCCACCCACCGGCGGCATGGGCATGGGCATCGACCGACTCCTCACCGCCATGACCGGCCTCGGCATCCGCGACACCATCCTCTTCCCCTTCATCAAACCCACCGACAAGTAAGCGGACAACAACGACTTACGAGGCGGACAAACGAGCCGACAGGCAGGCACACTGGACTAAACCCCGACACATCCACACTTCTTCTGCCCTCTTTCAAGATGGCCGGTAAGTCTTTATTCGAGATTCCAGAATATTTAAATACTAAATTAGAACGCTCTCCTTAACCGCACTTACCGTCGCTCGTCATACATAGTCGACTCACTACCTTCAAACACCCATAGAGGAATAGAACTGATAAGACCTGTTTTAGGGCAGAAGAGAGAACTGATAAAATGACCTGCAATAGACATTGAATTAACGCAAGTGAACTGCTGGACACAAGCTCAAGGTCGCGGCAGAAAATTTCCTTGAATAGGGTGAGATCGTGAGCCGCCACGTTCCTTTATCAAACGGCAATCTAAAAAGATTTATGTTGGCTTCCAACTTATTGATTACCATGGTAGCCTTCGAATACCTCGCAGTTACCCCTATCGTTACTCCAATTGTGAATGACCTCGGAAACTCTAGTGCATACACATTAGTAGTAGGCTCCGTACTACTAGCACAGCTTATCTCAAATGCACTATCGGGTATTATTATCGACGCATTCGGCGCTATTCGCCCAACCGTAATCGGCTCATGTACCTTCGGGATCGGGCTACTAATTTGCGGATGCGCCCCGAATATGACCGTCTTTATTATTGGTCGCCTAATTCAAGGATTTGGTGGAGGCGCTGTAGTTGTAGGTTGCTACGCTCTCGTTGGAACTATCGTGCCAGTCGAGCATCAGCCCCATTTTTTCACCAGCTTTGCGACAGCATGGGTACTTCCTTCGCTAATTGCACCAGGGCTCGCCGGGTATATAACTACGCAATTCTCATGGCGATACGTTTTCTTTCTTGTACCAATATGCCTCATACTAGCGATGCCAAGTCTGCATACAACTGCCAAATCCTATTCATTCTTGGACTCACAGACTCTCAAGAAGAAACAAAGTATCAGAACACTGACTCGCACTACTTTTCTTGCGCTCGTCAGCGGATCTACGCTACTAATCTGGCAATTGCCTATATCCTCTAGCCATAGCGTGGCCATCATATGGCCTCGAATCGTTGCCGCTGCCATCGCTATCTTCGCCGTGATCCCGCTCTTAGCTCTTCGTGGCATAGTCTCTAGTCATCGACCACGATACGATATAACGGCACGCCTGCTCCTCAACGGAGCGTACGTAGCCATTGAAACATCACTTCCGCTTTTCTTTCAAATCTGTCATAAATGGTCCGTACAACAGTCTGGTTTGTTAATGTCTATCGGATCTATCACATGGGCCATCGGTAGTTGGCTATCAACGGTCCCAAAAGAGCCGAAAGCACGAAAGCATCTCATCCCCTCAGGCGGTGTGATTACGTTCGTTTCAGTCTTATGCGTTTCAGCCTCCGCTACCGCTAACTCATCGCCACTATTCATCCTCGTTCTGTGGTCCGTTGTTGGACTAGGCGTTGGGATCGCATACCCTACTCTTGCCGTCGATGCCCTTGCGCATGCTCCGTTTAACGCGAAGGGGATAGTATCAGGCGCTCTTCAAATTGCTGACGGTTTTGGAAGTACCCTTTGCGTGGGACTACTCGGATTGTCTTTGGCCATAACAGCAGAAATTTCCAGGCTTCCTACACCATAATGGCCGTGATCTCATTAGCAGCTTTAATTATAGGATCAATATCTAACTCAAGGTGAGAATTCTTGGTGGACAAAGTCCACCAAGAATTCTCAGGCCGTCAATACAACTGTGGTTAGCTCAGTGTTTCGGTGGTGGTGGGGGCGGGGGTGCCTTCGGTGTAGGCGCCTTGGTAGATGGTGTCGAAGGGGGT